>DASYAL010000056.1:0-38794 GCA_036501365.1 Allostellaceae bacterium
CGGCAGCCTCTTGCGTGCCGGAGAGCGACATGTCGTGGACCGTCGTGTAATAGGTCGACGGATTCTGGCCGAGCATCTCCATGACATCGAGTTCGGGCGGCCAGGAGCCGTTCTCCGGCATCAGCCAGAACGCCGGCCACAAGCCTTGGCCCGCCGGCAACTCGGCGTTCATCTCGAAATAGCCGTAGGTCTGGCTGAACGAGTTGTAAGTGTTGATCTGGCCGGAGGTGTACTGATAGCCGTCGATCAACGACTGGATTGCCGGCGAAGCCGGTGCCGCCGTCAGCGTGAGAACACCGTTATTGACGGTCCAGGGCTGCACCGATGCGGTCGGCGCGTAGGTCGAGTTGATGTACCACTCTTGCTCGCCGTTGCTCGCCAGCGAATAGCCATTCCCGTTCAGCGGGACGTACGGAGCCGTCGTATCCCAGGTGCCGGTTGTGCCATTCCATAAGCTAAGCGAATTGAACTCGTCGTCGAACGTAATACTGCCCGCCATCGGGCCACTTCCCCCAATTCCAATAGCGGCAATGGCGTGACGACAATGTGGCCGTTATTGGGAAGCTTATACTGGGGCTTGGATTAGCGCGTTGGCAAGAAAGAAGCGCCAACGGCGATCAACTTCCCGTGCAAACAGCTGTTACGGCCAAGCCTTCGCTTGATACAGTTAAGCTTGCGCCTTGTTATCGTCGATGCCTGTCTCCGGATGCCCATTGACCCGCCACGGTGTCGGCAACTAGGCTTTACGAGTATTCGCAGAATCTTTTAGTTGCCGAGGGAGCAATCCCGGAGTACCACGAGAGCGGGGATTCCGGATTTTGATATTAATTAACGTCGATCGCGGCGCCAGCGCATGCTGAGCGCCCGCAGTAGAACGTGGCCGGCGGCTTTGCGCGAAGCGCTCGGGGCCTGCCGCAGCGCATTCATCGCGCTTTTCGTGTTCAGCTTCGCCATCAACCTTCTCGCCCTCACCTCATCACTCTACATGATGCAGGTCTACGACCGCGTTCTCGCGAGCCGCAACGAGGTCACGCTCGCCATGCTCACTGCGATGGCGTTGCTCGCGCTGCTCGCCATGGCGGGGCTGGAGCTCGTCCGCAGCAGGCTGATGGTCCGCGTCGGTTTGTGGCTCGACAAGCGGCTGGGCGGCCCCGTCCTTACCACCTCGATCCGGGCCGTGCTCCGCGGCGGCGAGCGTTCGGCCGAAGGCTTGCGCGATCTTACGACGTTTCGGACGTTCCTCACCGGGCCGAGCATGTTCCCGCTGCTCGATGCGCCCTGGGTGCCGCTCTACATTTTCGTCATCTTCCTCTTGCATCCCGTGCTCGGTTGGATCGCGACGGCGGCCGCGATCGTGCTGTTCGCCCTGGCGCTGGCCAACGAATTCGTCACGCGCAGTCAGCTGCGGCAGGCGGGCGCGGTCTCCCACCGCACCCAGCTCGGCGCCGATCAAGCCGTGCGCAACGCGCATGCCGCCGACGCCATGGGCATGCTGCCGGCCTTGGTCGCGCGCTGGCAGGTGCGCAATGCGGAGGCGATGACCCTCCAAGCGGTCGCGAGCGATCGCGCCGGTCTGATCGCGGCGGGATCGCGCTATATCCGCGTCGCGGTTTATGTCGCGACGCTTGGCGCCGGCGCGCTCCTGGTGATCGATCACCAGCTCACCAGCGGCATGATGGTCGGCGCATCCATCATTCTGAGCCGCGCCCTGGCGCCGGTCGATCAGTCGATCGGCGCATGGCGCAGCTTCGCCGCGGCGCGAACCGCCTTCACCCGGCTGATCGGATTGCTTCGCTCCGAAACGGCACAGGTCAAGCCGACACGGCTTCCCGATCCCATCGGCCAGATCGCCGTCGAGGGCGCGGTTTGGATTCCGCCAGGCGCACAAGAGCCGGTCCTCAAAGGCATTTCTTTCGCCCTCGACGTCGGCGACGTTCTCGGCATCATCGGCCCTTCTGGTTCGGGCAAGACGAGCCTGGCGCGGCTTCTCGTCGGCACGTGGCAGCCGCAGCGCGGCCATGTCCGACTCGATGGCGCCGATCTTGCGATCTGGGAACCCGAAGAGTTGGGACCTCATATCGGCTACCTGCCGCAGGATGTCGAGCTGTTCGCCGGCACGGTTCGCGACAACATTGTCCGCATGACAGCAGGCGACGATCAAGCGGTCGTCGCCGCCGCGCAATCGGCGGGCGCGCATGATACGATCCTCGAACTGCCGCAGGGCTACGATACACAGATCGGCGACGACGGCCTTTTGCTCTCGGGCGGACAGCGGCAGCGCCTGGCGCTCGCGCGCGCGCTTTACGGTGCGCCCAAGCTTCTTGTCCTCGACGAGCCGAGCGCCAGCCTCGACGCCGCCGCCGAGAACCAGCTGCTGCAAACACTGACCAGCCTCAAAGGCAAGGCGACGATCGTGCTGATCACGCATCGCCTCAATATCCTCGGCCTCGCCGACAAGATTCTGGTGATGAGAAAGGGCGCGATCGAGGCATTCGGACCGCGCGATCAGATCATCAGCCAATTGACCCGCGTCGTGCCGATGCCGCGGCAGCCAATCGAAGTGCCGCGCGCATGAAGGTGATCGATACCACATGGCGGCGATTGCCGCCGGCGCGAACCGAGACGATTCCGTCGCGCCCCGAGCGGCTGGGCGGGACCATTCTCGCTGGCTATGCCGTGATTGCGGCGCTTATTCTCGGTTTTGCGCTGTGGTCATGGCTTGCGCCGCTTGGCAGCGCGGTCGATGCCAATGGCCGGGTGGTCGTCGAAGGCGATCACAAAGCCGTCCAGCATCTCGAAGACGGCATCATCCGCGATATCCTCGTCCACAACGGCGATCAGGTCACCGCTGGCCAAATCCTCGTTCGTCTCGACGATACGCAGGCGAAAGCGACCCTCAAGCGCGCCATCGACAATTACCATGCCGCGGAAGCGCAGGTCGCGCTGTTGACCGCCGAGCAGACGCAGGCCGCTGCCCTCGCTTTTCCGCCCGATCTCGTCGCCGCTGCGCAGACCGATCCGGCCGCCGCGAAGATGATCGCCGAGCAATCCGATACCTTTCAGGCGCGGCACAAAGAGCTCGCCAGCCAGGCCGACATTCTCGATCAGCAGAGTGCGCAAGCCGAGGCCGAGATCGGCGGGCTGCACGCTCAGATCGCGGCGCAGGACCAGCAGATCACCCTGCTCAGCGACGAGATCAAAGACCTCGACTACTTGCTGGCTCGAGAGCTCGTGGCCAAGCCACAGGTCCTCGAGAAGCGGCGGATGCGGGCGGACATCAGCGGCCAGCGCGCCGAAAACGTCGCGTCGATCGCGCGCGCCGAGCAGACCATCGGCGAAAATCGCCTCAAGATCGCGGATTTGCGGACCGCGCTCATCAACGAAGCAGCGGGCAAGCTCGGCGATGCGCAAAAGGATATGTTCGATGCCGAGCAACGCGCCCGCGCCGCGCAAGACGTCATGGACCGGACCATCATCCGGGCGCCCGAAGCCGGCATCGTCGTCGAACAGAAGGTCCACACGCCGGGCGGCGTCATTCACGCCGGCGAGGATCTGATGGATATCGTTCCCGTCAGCGATCGTGCCGTCGTCGAGGTAAAGGTGGACG
The DNA here is from genome assembly GCA_036501365.1 of Allostellaceae bacterium. GTDB lineage: Bacteria > Pseudomonadota > Alphaproteobacteria > ATCC43930 > CGMCC-115725 > CAIKMD01. The sequence goes on from DASYAL010000056.1 coordinate 3,608, forward strand.
TGAACGATGTCACCAAGGTCCATGACGGCCTGGCGGCGCAACTCAGGCTCATCGGCTACGAGCAGCGCACCACGCCGACCGTGCCCGGCAAGGTGATCTGGGTCTCGGCCGACCGGATCGACGACGACAAGCAGCATTCCTCTTACTACTTGGCACGTATTGTCGCCGACCCCGCAGCGCTCGAGGCGCTGCCCGGTGTCAGCCTGCATGTCGGCATGCCGGTCGATGCGAGCATCGCCACAGGCGAGCGCACGCTCTTGCAGTACGTGTTCGCGCCCTTGAGCCGCGTGTTATCCCACGGGATGCGCGAGCGCTAACGTCCAGGCACGTTCACACCCGCCGGGTTGTTAATAAGCGGCTTATCACGGCATCGATTCGCGCCGCATCGCCCGGGTCATGGCCAAGTCCCAGCCATAATTTCGCCGCTACTCACCGGTCATGCCGCGGCGGGGGAACGAAACCTTGGCTTCCCCATTTAACCGCGCAGGACACCTGAATGGAGGGTTTATCCATGCGCACGTCACTGCTCGTTCTACCGGCGTTGCTGGCTTTGGGCGCGACGGCGATTGCCGCGCCGATCCCGCCGAGCGCCCCGATGTCGGATACATCGCCGGCGATCCGGTTTGCTCAATCGACCGTCGTTATCGCGCCGCAGGCCCCGCCGTCGGTCCGCACGGAAATCATTCCGCCGGCGCCGTCGACCGACGTCGTCTGGCAGCCCGGCCACTGGTCGTGGACCGGGACGCAATATGTCTGGACCAGCGGCCTCTATGTCGCGCGGCCGCGGCCGCAGGTCGCTTGGGTCCCGGGCCATTGGGACCAGAGCCCGACCGGCTGGGCCTGGGTCGGCGGCTACTGGCAGTAAGCTGATTTGCGAAGGTGGCCGGCCTTGGGGTATCCGCCCCAGGCGCCGGCGCCGGCCGCTTGCTTTTTCAGCGGCCGAGCAGCGCGCCGAGACGCGCCGTCAGTTGCGCGTGGCGCGCCGGATCCGCGACCGCGACGCCCTTGCCGACGCCAAGATAGCGTTCGGCGACTTCGCTGTTATGCAGCAATTCCTGCCCCGTGCCGGAAAGCGCGACACGGCCGTTCTCGATCACGTAGGCGCGGTCGGCGATCGCCAGCGACAGTTTTGCGTTCTGCTCGGACAGCAGAATGCCCCGGCCCTCGCCGCGCAGGCTCGCGATCAAACGAAAGATCTCCGCGACCAGCACCGGCGCCAGGCCCAGCGACGGCTCGTCGAGCACCAGGATGCGCGGCTCGGCCATCAGGCCGCGGCCGATGGCGAGCATTTGCTGCTGTCCGCCGGAGAGATTGGCCGCCGGCTCGTCGAGCCGCTGCAGCAGGATCGGGAATAGCTCGCCGATTCGCGCGAGATTGCGCTCGGTTTGCGCGGCGTCGCCGTCCTTGCCGCGTGCGTAAGCACCGAGACGCAGATTCTCGCGCACAGTCAGGCCGCCGAAGACCTGCCGGCCCTCCGGCACTTGCGCGATGCCCATCAGCACCCGCGCGCGGGGGCTTTCGCGATCGATGCGCTTGCCGTCGAACGCGATCTCGCCGCGCCGGATCGGAATGATGCCCGAGATCGCCTTGACCAGAGTCGATTTGCCGGCGCCGTTCGCGCCCACCAGTGCGACGATCTCGCCGGTGCCGACGCTCAGATCGACGTCGTGGATGACGTTGACCGCCTCATAGCCGGTCGAGATGCGCTTCAGCTCGAGATTCACGTTGCGGCCTCGCTGCCGACATAGGCGGCGATCACGCGCGCATCGCGCTGAATTTCGCGCGGCGTGCCCGAGGCGACGACGCTGCCGGCGTCCAAGACGATCACCTGGTCGGCGACGCCCATCACCAGCGACATGTTGTGCTCGACCACCACTACCGAGATGCCTGCATCGCGCACCGCGCGCAGCAACTCGGCGAGTTCGGCGGTCTCGGCATCGTTGAGACCGGCGGCGGGCTCGTCGAGCAGCAAGAGCCGCGGCCGCGCCATCAGTGCGCGCACCACCTCGAGCAGCTTCTGGCTACCCATCGGCAGATCGGTCGCTGCGGTGTCGCGGAAGCCGCTGAGGCCGACGAGATCGAGCAGCGCCTCGGCGCGCGCGGCGATAGCGCGCTCTTCGCGCCGCGCGGCACCGAGCCACAGCATCTGCTGCCAAGCTGGCGCGCGCATATGGAGATGCGCGCCGGCGAGCACGTTCTCGAGCGCGGTCATGCCGGGATAGATGCGCGCCGCCTGGAAGGTGCGGATCAGCCCCTTCGCGGCGATTTCGATCGGCGACAGGTCGAGCAAGGATTCGCTGTAGAACCGCACCTCGCCGCCATCGGCGCGATAGAGACCGGTGACGAGATTGAACACCGTGGTCTTGCCGGCGCCGTTGGGGCCGATGACCGCGGTGAGGCTGCCATGCGGCACCGAGAGCCCGACGCGGTTGACGGCGTGCAAGCCGCCGAAGGTCTTGTCGAGGCCGCTGATCTCGAGCGCGATATCGCTCATGGCATCGCCTTCGCGGTGCGGATGCCGTCGCGCTTCGGCAGCAGCCGGCTCAGCCCTTTCGCCGCGGCGCCGAACATGCCCTCGGGCAGCCACAGGAAGCACAGCACCAAGAGCGCGCCTTCGGCGAAGGTCTTATAGAGCGCGAAAGGCTGGAAAACCGTCGGGATCAGGGTCAGCAGCGCGACGCCGAGGATCGGCCCGACCAGCGTCCCCTCGCCGCCCGCGACCAGCATCGCGATCATCTCGAAAGAGCGCGGCGTGCCCACCATGTCGGGCGAGAGGAAATGGAAATAGAAGGCATAGAGGCTGCCCGAGAGCGAGGCGAGCGCCGCCGCGACGCAGACCGCGGCGAGCTTGTAGCGCGCGACGTTGACGCCGAGCGCCGCCGCCGCGGTCTCGTCGGTGCGCACCGCCTGGAGGGCGCGGCCGAAGCCCGAGCGCAAGCCGCCATGCAGCATCAGGACCAACACGACGATCAATGCCGCGACCAGGTAATACATCTGCAGCGGCGCCGCGAAGACATAGCCGGCGATCGAGAAGGACGGGATGCCGACAAGGCCCGATGGGCCGCCGGTCACGTCAGTCAATCCGACCGTCAGCGAATCGACCAGGAGGCCGAAAGCGAGCGTCGCCAGCGCGAGAAAATGGCCGCGCAACCGTGCCGTCACCAGCGACAGGCCGAAGGCGCAAAGCAGCGACAATGCGATGCCGGCGAGAATGCCGGCAAGCGGCGGCCAGCCATAGGTCGTTGCGAGGATTGCGGCGGTGTAGCCGCCGATCGCCATGAAGCCGGCATGGCCGAGGCTGACCTGGCCGGCGAAACCCATCAGCACGTCGAGGCCGAGCACAGCGATGAACAGGATCCCGGTGATGACCAGCGAATTGAGGAGGCCGCCGACCGGCAGCAGCCAGGGAAGCACGACGAGGAAGGCGACCGCGGCGAGCGCAAAGATCACGCCGTTGCGGCCTTGGAGCCGGATGATGGCGCGATGGACGCGCTGGTCGTCGCGCACGTCCTGGCGCCGCGCCGGGCCCGCCGAGAACAGCCCGTTCGGCCGCCACAACAGCACCGCCAGGAGCAATGCGAGCGCGAGGCCGTTGGCGAAGAGCGAGGAGACATAGCCCGCTGCGAGCTGCTCCGAAACGCCGAGCACAAGACCGCCGAAGACCGAGCCGGCGAAGGCGCCGAGCCCCCCGACCGCTACTGAGATGAAGCCGAAATTGGTGAAGAAGCCGCCGGTGTCGAATTCGAGCGAGGTGATCGGCGCGACCGCGATGCCGCCCAGCCCCGCGATCACCGCGGCAAGGCAGAAGCTCAGCAACGTCATCCGCGGCACGTCGATGCCCATCAACCGCGCCGCGAGCCGGTTCTCGGCGCAGGCGCGGAGCGCCAAGCCGAGTCGCGTCCTCGCCAGGAGCCACCACAGGCTGACGATAATCAGCGCCGCCGCGCCGACGATCCAGAATCCCTGGGTCGGCACGCGGATGCCGAGGAACTCGACCGGCGCCTCGCCCGAAATCGGCGGCAAGGCGTAAGGCTGGCTCGACCAGCCGATCAACAGCACGCCCTGGATGAGCGTCAGCAGTCCGGCGGTCATAACGAAGATGTTGCTGATGGGCAGACGATTGACCGCGGGCACGAACGTCGTCACGCCGAGGATCACACCGCCCAGGACCGTCAAAGCCAGCGCACCGATCAAGGCGATCGGGATCGGCAAACCCCAGGCGACCTGCAGCGAATACATCAGCAACGCGCCGAGGACGCAGAAGCCGCCCTGGGCGAGGTTGATGACCCCGGTAACGCGATAAACCAGCGAGAAGCCAAGGGCGAGGACGGCGAAGACCGCGCCCTGGAGCAAGCCGCCGATGACGATCTGGATTGCCTGGATCACGCTTCGTGCGTGACGATCGTCATGTCACTCCCCGCCCGCCTGCTTCTTTGTCGCCACTCTCGTTGCCGCCATTTTCGCTGGCGGCCGACGCGACGGCAAGGATTCGCTTTAGACCGTGACGGGATCGGTGCCGAGCTCGCAGAAGAGCCCGTGCTTGGCGCCCTCGGCAAATTTCACCGTCTTAGGCAGGACGATCGCGCAGGAGCGGACGCGCTGCGATTCCGGCGTCAGCCCAGGGACCTTCTTGCCGTCCTTGTTGGCCTTCATCGCGCGGAGCAGCGCGCGCCGCGCCATGATGATGCCGTTGTCGGTCGAGACCAGGTTCTCGAGGTTGCGGTCGATGATCGGCCCCATGCTCTCCTGCAGCGAGGCATCCTGCATACCGACGCCGTCGATGCCGGAAAAGCTCGCGCCCGACACCTGCGCATTGCGGTTCATCAGGTAGTCGTTGGTTTTGTTGGCGAGCGGAATGAACGTGCCGGGGATCGCCTTCACATGGATGCCGGCACCGTCATCCATCGCCGCGACCTCGGCCTTGGTGAGCGCGCGCCGCGGATGGTAGCTGATGCTCCAGGACCAGGTGTTGCTATCGTCGATCGGGACCCAGGCATGGCCGCCGATCGGATTCCCGCCGCGCGGCGGGATCAGGGTGTAGAACGGCATCACCCAGGGCGTGATGCGCCAATAATAGCTCTCGCTTTCGGCGTTGCGCCGCGCCGCGATCAACAACCCGCCCTCGAACTCGGCGATGTCGAAGATCGGCATCTTGTCGGCTTGGTTATATTGATTGCCCTTGCTGCCCTGGAACAGCCGATCGCCTTTGAGCGCGGCGTCATGCAGGAACGAGACGTGGCTGGAGTCGATGCCGCCCTCGACCGCTTGCAGATAATTGCATTGCTGGAGGCGCTTCGAGAGGTAGCGCTGCTCCGGCGGCACCAGCGCCCATTCGAAGCCGGGCGGCGCCGGCTTCAGCTCGGGCGGGCCCATATAGGTCCAGATGATGCCGCCGCGCTCGATGCAGGGATAGGATTTCAGTTTGATCCGGCTGCGCATGCCGGTCTCTTCCGCTTCCGAGGGCAGATCGACGCATTGCCCGGTGACGTCGTATTTCCAGCCATGATAGGGGCAGCGCAGCCCGCATTCCTCGTTGCGGCCGAACCACAGCGACACTCGGCGATGCGCGCAGAATTCGTCGATCAGGCCGATGCGGTCCTCGCTGTCGCGGAAGGCGACCAGCTTCTCGCCGAGGAGTTGCACCCGCACCGGCGCGCAATCCGGCGCCGGCAATTCGTCGGCACGCAGCGCCGGAAACCAGTAGCACCGCATCAAATCGCCCATCGGCGTGCCGGGGCCCACTTCGGTCAAAAGCTTGTTGTCGTCGCGCGACGTTGCCATGTCGTATCCTGCTCATATCCTGGCGGAAAGCCTGATTTCGTTTAACGATGGGGCGGCTTCTCGTCGAGGTCAATCCAGATTTGGTCATCCTCGATATGCCCCGGCCACACTCGTATCGGCTCGGTGCAGGGCGGAAAGGACGGCTGGCCGGTGCGGATGAAGAACCGGCCCTGGTGAAAAGGGCATTCGATCTCCTCGCCCACGATCGTGCCCTCGCCGAGGGAGCCCGGACCGTGGGTGCATTCGTCGCTGCTGACGAAATACTCGTTGCCAAGCTTGTAGACCGCATAGGCCTTGTTATCGACGACGATGCGGCTCGCGAATTCGCCGCCTTCGACCTCGTCGGTGCGGCAGATCACCAATTGGTTCATGAGACCCGCAAACTAAAGAGATTGCGCCTCAGCTTCAACCGGCTGCGACGCTTAGCCCGCGATGGTGACGCCGCCATCAACGACGATGGTCTGGCCGGTGATAAAGCTGCCCGCCGGCGATGCCAACAGCACCGCCACGCCGGCGATGTCATGAGGCTCGCCGAGCCGGCCGAGCGGCGTCTCGGCGATGCGGCGCCGCGCCAACGCCTCATCCTCCCACAGCGCACGGGCGAAATCGGTCTTGATGAGGCCGGGTGCGATCGCGTTGACGCGGATGTTGTGCGCGCCCCATTCGGCGGCAAGGCCACGCGCCAGTTGGATCAGCGCCGCTTTCGCCGCCCCATAGGCGTTGATGCCGGCCGAGGCGCGCAAGGCGGCGATGCTCGAGATAAAGATCACGGCACCGTCGCGGCGCTTCGCCATCTCGGGCAATACGAGGCTCGAAAGCTGCAGCGCGCTCTTGACGTTATTGGCGAAGACACGATCGAAGGCCTCGTCGTTCAATTCGACGAGCGGACCGAGCGACGGATTGGCGCCGACATTGTTGACGAGGATGTCGATGGCGCCGAAAGCAGCGCGAGTCTTCCCGACCAGCGCCTCGAGCTGCGCCTTGTCGCCGACGTTACAGGGAATTGCTGTCGCCTGCCCGCCGGCGGCGCGGATCGCGGCCGCGACGTCCTCGCAAGCCTCGGCCTTGCGGCTCGAGATCACGACTTTCGCGCCGAGGCCGGCCATCGCTTCCGCGATCGCGCGGCCGATGCCCCGCGAGGATCCGGTGATCAGCGCAATTTTGCCGGTGAGGTCGAATATGCCCATGGCTGCCATGCTAGGTCGCATGGCTGCCGGGCCCAAGGGGCGCTCGATTTTACCCGAGTCCCATGCTAGGGAATTGCCAGGAATGATCGGCAACAGATAATGGCGGAAATGACCGATATCGCCGCGCCGGCCACCAAACAGCGCGATCTCCGCGTCATCAGCCTCGTCGGCGCGGCTCATTTCATGAGCCATGTCTATGTCCTGATGCTGTCGCCGCTTTTCCTCTACGCGCGCATGGAATACGGCGTGAGCTACGAGCAACTCGGCATCGCCATCGCGGTGTTCGGCTTCTGCTCGGCGGCGCTGCAGGTACCGGCCGGTTTCATCGTCGACCGGTTCGGCTCCAGCGCGCTGCTGATCGCGGGATTGGCGTTGAGTGGCACCGGCGTCGCGATCGTGGGCCTGATCCCGGCCTATTGGGCGCTGATCCTCGGCTATGCGGTGATGGGCGTCGCCAACACGGTCTATCACCCGGCCGATTATGCGATCCTGTCACATGGCGTCTCGACCCCGCGCATGGCGCACGCCTATTCGATCCACACCTTCCTTGGCATGGCCGGCCAGGCGGCCGCGCCGACCTTCATGCTGGCGATGGCGGGGCTTTTCGGCTGGCGCAGCGGCTATCTCGCTATTGCGGTGATGTCCTATGCGGTCGCGATCCTGCTGCTGGTGCAAAAGGATGCGTTGTCGGACCGGCATCTGTCGCGCCCTGAGGAGGACGCGCGCAAGCAGACCGCGACGATCGCGCGCGAAAGCCGGTGGCGGCTGCTGACCAGCGGACCGATCGTCAGGAGCTTCGTCTTCTTTGCCTTCCTGACGATGACCGGCAGCGCGCTGCAGAATTACACGATCGTCGGCTTTGGCGCCCTCAACGGCACGGCGACGGCAGCGGCAAACACCGGGCTGACGGCCTTTCTGATCTTCAACGCCCTCGGGGTGCTGTCGGGCGGCATCATCGCCGAGCGTTTCAAGCATCCGATGCGCATCGCGACCATCGGCCTGGCGGCAAGTGGCGTGGCCATCCTGATTCTCGCCTATGCGAATTTCGCGACGGCAGCTTTCGTCGCAATGATGGCGCTCGCCGGTCTCTTGAACGGCATCATCATGCCGTCGCGCGATCTCATCGTGCGCGCCGTGACGCCTCCTGGCGCCTTCGGCGTCGTCTTCGGCTTCGTCACCACCGGCTTCAACGTCGCGGCGGTGGCGGCGCCCCTGCTTTATGGCTGGCTGATGGATACCAATCAGCCGCGGCTGATCTTCATCGCCGCCGCCTGCTTCACCGCGCTGTCGCTGCTTATGGCGCGGAGCGCCAGGCCGAAACAAGCCGCGCGCGCCGCCGAAGCGATATAACTCAGCCACCGCGCTGCACGCAGCGGCCTTGCGGGACCCAGCCGCCGCAAGGAAAGCCCAGCGTCAGCGCCGAGCGGCGCCAGATCGACGCCGGTCTGGCGGCGGGAAACGATCCGCGCGATCTTCAAGCCGCGCTGCGCGCGCCGCGTTCCAGCAATCCTGCTTTCACCAGCGCCGCGCGGATGCGCTCTATCTCGGCCGCCGTGAGCTTGGCGAGCGGCGGGCGCACCACCGCGCGCGGCTGCTTGCCGAGCAGCACAAGCGCTTCCTTCATGCGGTTGTGCATGTCGACGAAGGGATCGGCGTAGAACGCCTCGGCGGTCGGGTAGATGCGGTCGTTGAGGCGCCGCGCCTCGGCGAGGTCGTTCGCCTGCACGGCGCGGAAGAGCTTCGCCTGGAGATCGGCGATGACGCTGCCCGAGCCCGAGAGCAGGCCCTTGCAGCCCAGCACCAGCGAGGAGAGCAGCCACGCGCTGTTGGTGCTGAGCACGTTGACCGGCTTGTCGAGGCTCTGCAGGGTCCGGATGTTCCGCTCGTGCAGCGGCACTTGCGGCGTCCAGTCCTTGATCGCGCGGATCGTCGGTACGGCAGCGCAAAGCTTCAACAGCGTGTCGAGCGGATAACCCTGGCCGATCGCGAGCGGATATTCGAAAACGATGATCGGCAGATCCGAGGCGTCGGCGATGCGTTGGAAATGCGCGGTCGCCATCTCGGGTCGCTGGCCCATCGTGAAGGGACCCGGCGGGAAGACGAGCAACGCCGAGGCGCCGCCCTCTTGCGCCATGCGCGCGAGCTTTGCCGCCTCGATACTACCCTCGGCATAGATGCCGTCGACGATCGGCAGCCTGGCACCGATCTCGTCCTCGGTGATCGCCAGCACCCGGTGCTGCTCCTCGACGCTGCAGGACGCGACCTCGGAGGCGTGGGCGTTGATGGTGATCGCGGCGAGGCCTTGCACGGCGGCGACGTCGCTCAAATGGCGGCGGAAGGATTTCTCGTCGATCGAGAGATCGTCGTTGAACGGCAGCAGGCAGGCCGGAATGACGCCTTCGGGAACGAACGAAGCAAAGCGGGGCATGAATCGGTCTCCTCGCGGAAGCGCTTTATCCTAGCACGCCGGCGGCCGCGCCTCATCCACGGAACGGGAAGACAAGCGGCGCGCTTCCTTCCATAATGTTCCGCGTCATCGAAAGGGAGTTTGCGAATGAATGTTGTGACCAAGGCATCCGCCATCCTGGCGGCGGCTGTGCTGGCGCTCGGCGCCGGGGCAAGCGCCGCAGCCGCCGCCGACGGCGCCGATATCTTCACGAACAACTGCGCGGTATGCCATTCGACCGATCCCGGAACCAACAAGCTCGGCCCCTCGCTCGCCGGCGTGGTGGGTCGCAAAGCGGGAAGCCTCGGCGATTATTCCTATTCGCCGGCAATGACGAAGGCCGGCCTCACCTGGGACAAGGCGACGCTCGACAAATACCTAACCGACCCGCAGACCATGGTGCCAGGCACGAAAATGATCTTCCCCGGCGTCAAGGATGCGAACGACCGGAAGGCTCTGATCGACTATCTGGCGACGTTGCAGGGCTGAGCACGCCGGCGCTAGAGCGCGGCAAACGGTATCATGTCGATCCCGCGCCGCGCGATCACTGCGACGGCCTCGGGATCGATCAACGCCTCATATTCGTCGCGGCAGCGGTAACTTTCTGGCCAGACCGACGGGCGCTGCGTCGCCGGATGGAAATAAATCTCGGAGACGCCGTCCGGCAGCTGCTCGAGATAGCGCCGTACCCGCGCCGGCGTCATCGCGCCGCTATCGGCGAGGCCGAAGATCCAATCGTTGCGGCGAATACCGGCGGCATCAAGCCGGCGCTTGAGGCGGCGCGCATGGCGCGCCTCCAACAGGCCACCGAGCCAGGCAAAGCGCCGGCCGCTGGCGCGCGGCGGTTCGAGCGGCAGGCGCACCGCGCGGATGCCGAATTCAGGCGCGAGGCGCAGCAATTCCTGCTGGATGGTCGGATGAAGATGGAAATGGTGATGCGCGTTGACGTGATCGAGCGCGAGACCCGTGGCGCGGAAGGCCTCCAGCTGTGCACGCATCTCGGCGGCGAGCTGGCGGCGCGCCGATGGCAGACAGAAAATCCGCACGCCCTGCGCCAGCACATTGGTCGAGAAACGGCCATCGCCGCCGACGAGATCGGGTATCTGCTCCGGCGGCAGCGCCGGGACGCCGTCGACCAGCACCAGATGCAGGCCGATGCCGAGCTTTGGCAGCCGGTTGGCGCGCGCGACCGCATCGGCGGCCGCTTCCCCCCTCACCATTAAGCTCGCTGCCGTGAGGATGCCGTGACGATGGCCCTCTTCCACCGCCTCATTGACGGGGATCGTCAGGCCGAAATCATCCGCCGTCACAATAAGTCGCTTCAAGGATCGCCGTTCGCCGCCGGTAAAGATTGGGAGAGACCTTACCCGGTGCTGACACGTGCTGGCGAGCCGGATTGGCGGCTTGACAGCGCGGCCACGACCACTACGCTCGGCGACACTCCCAAAAGGCAGACGACCAATGGCGAAAAGCAATACGATTCAGATCAAGCTCGTGAGCACGGCGGACACGGGATACTTTTACGTGACGAAAAAAAATCCGCGCGCGAAGACGGAAAAGCTCGAACTCAAGAAATACGATCCGGTCGCGCGCAAGCACGTCGTCTTCAAGGAAGGCAAAATCAAATAGGTTTGTCGTTCTTGCCGAGGCGAAAAGCCGCTCCCAGGGAGCGGCTTTTGCTTTTGGGAGGCTCGCGATAAGGTCGATTGCAGATCAAGCAATGAAATTGGGGAGGGTATCCACATGGCCCAGCGCTACGAAATGTTGATGGAGCGCAATACCGGCATCCCGATGCGCGATGGGGCAGTGCTGCGCGGCGATGTCTTCCGGCCCAAAGCCGACGGCAAGTTCCCGGTGCTGATGACCTTCGGTCCTTATGGCAAGGATGTCCCGCTCAAAGAATTCATGCAGGAGGCCTGGGACGCGATCGAAAAATTCTATCCCGATATTCTCGCCAACTCGTCATGCAAGCACCTGGTGTGGGAGACGCCCGATCCCGAGAGTTGGGTACCCGACGGCTACGTTATCGTCCGCGTCGATGCCCGCGGCTGCGGCAAATCGCCCGGGCGCCTCGCGCCGAACTCGCCCGAGGAATTCCGCGATTTCTACGACGCCATCGAATGGGCGGGCGTGCAGCCCTGGTCGAGCGGCAAGGTCGGGCTGACCGGCATCTCCTACCACGCCGCGGGTCAGTGGCGCGTCGCCTCGTTGAAGCCGCCGCATCTTTTCGCGCTCTGCCCGTGGATGGGCACCTATGATTTCTTCCGCGACCGCACGCGCCAGGACGGTATCTATGGCAGCGGCTTCATCTCGCGCTGGTGGGCGCGCAGCGTCTTGCGCAACCAGCATGGCAACGGCGAGAGCCCCTATCACGATCTTTACACCGGCGGCAAAACCACCGGCGCGGAGGCCCTCACCAAAGAGCAGCTCGTCGCCAATCGCGCCGATTATCCGGGCGAGATCCTCGCCCATCCCCTGAACGACGCCTTCTACCAGGACCGGACGCCCGACCTCGCGAAGATCGACACGCCGATCCTCGTCGTCGCGAATTGGGGCGGGCTCGCGCTCCATCTCCGCGGCACGATCGGCGGCTATAGCGGCGTGTCGTCGCCCGAGAAATGGCTGAAGATCCAGAGTGGCTCCTACATCCACACCTATTTCCAGCCGCAGAACGTCGCGATGATGAAGCGGTTCTACGACCACTATCTCAAAGGCATCGATAATGGCTGGGAGAAGGAGCCCAAGGTCGAGCTGTCGATCCGCGGATCCGGCGATACGGTGAAGCGCCAGCATCGCGCGACCGCTTGGCCGCTGCCTGAGACGCAATGGACGAAATACCACCTCGATGCCGACAAGAAATCGCTCGGCGACGCGCCCGCCGCCGCGCCGCCGGCGACCGCATCCTATCCGGCGCTGAGCGACGGCGTAACCTTCAGCTCGGCGCCGTTGCCGCGTGACACCGAGATCGCCGGCCCAGCCGCCGCCAAGCTCTTCGTGTCGTCGAGCACCGAGGACATGGACATCTTCGCGACGCTGCGTGCCGTCGATCCGCAGGGAAAGGAGATGACCTTCCGTACCGGCGGCGAGCCCAAGGCGCCCGCGACCCAAGGCTGGCTGCGCGTCTCGCAGCGCAAGCTCGATCCGCGGCATTCGACCGCATACGCGCCGTTCCATCCGCATGACGAGCGCCAGGCCTTAAAGGCCGGCGAGGTCTATGAGGTCGAGGTGGAAATCTGGCCGCTGAGCCTTTATCTGCCCGCCGGCTCGCGGCTGACGCTCACCATCCAAGGCAAGGATTTCGAGCGGCCCGGCGAAACGGCTCCGACCAAAGGCGTCGGCTGGATGTATCACGACGATCCGCGCGACCGACCGCCGGCGATCTTCCACGGCACGCACGCCATCCATACCGGCGGCGGGCGCGATGCCTATCTGCTGCTGCCGGTCCTGCCGGCGCGCTGAGACGGCTTACGCCGCCGCGCCGCGCGCGGCGGAGGCGATCTCTTCAGGTCGCGGTACGTCCACTTCGGCGACCCGGATGCAATTGCGGCCGCCGTGCTTCGCCTCGTAGAGCGCGGAATCGGCGCGTTGCAGCAAGCTATCGGGCGTTTCCGTCGCGTCGCGCGTGACCGAGACGCCGATGCTGATGGTGATCGGCAGGCTGTGCGACCCGTCGCCGACCGCGATCGGCGGGTCGGCGACGACGCTGCGCAGGCGCTCGGCGACGACCATCGCGATCGGCAACGGCGTCTCGGGCAGCACGACGACGAATTCCTCGCCGCCATAGCGCGCGACGAGATCGAAGCCGCGTACATGACGCGAGACCCGGGCGCAGACTTCCTTCAGCACCGCATCGCCCGCCGGATGGCCGTGACCGTCGTTGACGCGCTTGAAGAAATCGATGTCGAACATCAGCAGCGATGGGCCCTTGGCGCCCTCGCCGACGCGCGCGAGCAGGCCCTCGAGATGGGCCTCGAGATAGCGGCGGTTGTAGACGCCGGTGAGGCTGTCGGTGAGCGCGAGAGCAAGGCTCTTCTGATAGCTTTCTTGCAGCCGGTCCTGCAGCCGCTTGCGCCGGATCTGGGTGCGGCAGCGGGCGATGAGCTCGTTGCGGTCGAGCGGGCGGACGAGATAGTCGGTTGCGCCGAGATCGAGTCCCTTGGCGAGGCGCGGCATCTCGTCGGGATCGGCGAGCAGCAGGATCGGCACGAGGCGGCTCGTCTCGTTGGCACGGAGCTGCGAGACGACGCGCAGCGGATCGACCTTGCCCGACATGCTGAGGATCACCAGCTCAATCGAGCCGTCGCAGCCGGCGATGAGCTCTTCGACCGTCGCCGGCCGTACCGTCTCGCCGACCAGCGGATTGAGCATTTCGGCGATGCGCACGGCCGCGAAGGAATTCTCTTCCCACAGCATCGCCCGCGCGGGCTCGGTATTCTCCTGGAGCGCTCCTTTGGAGGGGGAATTGAACCGGCCGCAGATTTCCTCGCGGTGGCGCCATTCCTCCATCGTCCGCCGCAAGCGCACCAGCGAGCGCACGCGCGCGAACAGCGCGATGTCGTTCACCGGCTTCGTCAGGAAGTCATCGGCGCCGGCTTCGAGGCCGCGGACGCGATCCGACGGCTCCGACAGCGCCGTCACCATCACCACCGGCGTGTCCGCGGTGCGCTGATCGGCTTTCAGCCGGCGGCAGGTCTCGAACCCGTCCATCTTCGGCATCATTACGTCGAGGAGGATGAGGTCGGGATGCTCGGCCTGCGCGATCGACAACGCCGTCACGCCGTCATTGGCGCTGAGCACGTTGAAATATTCGCTCGTCAGCTTAGCCTCGAGCACCTTGACGTTCACATCGACGTCGTCGACCACCAGAATGCGAGCGGACATGCTTCAATTCCTCAGGCGCAAAACCGCGCGACCGTCTCGAGGAAGTTCGACACCGAGATCGGCTTCGCGATATAGGCTTCGCAACCGCCTTCGCGGATCTTCTCCTCGTCGCCTTTCATCGCGAACGCGGTCACGGCGACGACCGGGATGGTTCGCAGATCATCGTCCTCCTTGATCCATTTGGTCACCTCCAGCCCCGAAACCTCGGGAAGCTGGATATCCATCAGGATCAGATCGGGATGATGCTGGCGCGCGAGCTGCAGCGCCTCCATGCCATCCTTGGTCTGCAGGATGTCGTAGCCATGGGCCTCAAGAAGGTCATGGAAGAGCTTCATGTTCAAATCATTGTCTTCGACAATGAGTACCCGTTTGGCCATCGTCAGTTCCTCGCCGCCGCTTGCGATCGGAGCAAAACGGCCACCGATCTTAGGCGTGCAACCGTTAAAAAGAGCATCACGCTAAATGCGCCCTTCCGGCCGATCTCCTACCGGGGAAAGGGATGCATTGGTATCTTTCTTAAAGAAGCTTAACAATCGGTTAAACGTTAACCAACAAACCGGGCGAAGCAATGCGTCTCGGGATCGATGTCGGCGGCAGCAAGATCGAGGCGGCAGCGCTCGGCGACGACGGGACGATCCGCTTGCGCCGCCGTGTCGCGACGCCGGCCGGCGATTATGACGGCATCCTTGCCGCCATCCAGACCCTGGTCGCCGAGATCGAGATGGCGCTCGGCCCGGCCGCGAGCCTCGGCCTTGGCATTCCCGGCTCGTTGTCGCCGGCTACGGGGTTGGTGAAAAACGCCAATTCCACCTGCCTCATCGGCCGACCCTTCGACCGCGACCTCGCCGCGGCGCTGCAGCGGCCGGTGCGCCTCGCCAATGACGCGAATTGCTTTGCCTTGAGCGAGGCGATCGATGGCGCCGGCCAGGGCGCGCGGGTGGTCTTCGGGATCATCCTCGGCACCGGCGTCGGCGGCGGGATCGTCGTTGACGGCAAGGGCCTCACCGGTCCCAACGCGATCGCGGGCGAATGGGGCCATTCGCCCCTGCCCTGGCCGCGCGATGACGAGCGCCCGGGCGCACGCTGCTATTGCGGCAAGCAAGGCTGCATCGAGACCTTTCTTTCGGGCGCGGGGCTGAGCCGCGCCTACGAAGCCGTTACCGGCCGGCCCGACGACGCCATCGCCATCGCGGCACGCGCCGAGGCCGGCGAGGCCGCGGCACGCATCGCGATCGAGCATTACGCCGACCGCCTCGCGCGCGGCCTTGCGACGGTCATCAACCTCATCGACCCCGAGATCGTCGTCTTGGGCGGCGGCCTCGGCCAGATCGCCGCGCTTTACCGCGCGGTGCCGGAGCGCTGGGGCGATTACATCTTTTCGGACACGGTGATCACCAAGCTGGTGCCGCCGCGTTGGGGCGATTCGAGCGGCGTGCGCGGCGCCGCTTGGCTATGGTGAGCCGATGCGGCAAGGAGATCAGTCATGGCGATGACGCGAGTCCTGAAATTCGACGAGATTCCCGAGCGGCGGATGCCGAACGGCGCCGTGATCCGGCCGCTGGTCGACAAGGAGAGTTGCGGCGCCCGGATCAAGACCAACACCGTCAGCTTCCCGGCCGGTCACGCGGTCGAATTCCACCGCCACAACTGCAACGAGATGATCGTGGTGCTTGCCGGCGATTGCGCGGTCGAAATCGACGGCGGCACGCCAACGCCTCTCAAGCCCTTCGACACCGTGTCGGTCGAGGCGGGAACTTGGCATCGCTTCCTCAGCCTCGGCGACGCGCCGTTCACGCTCCTGGCGATCTACGACGCCGAGCGCGTCGAGCGCACCTTGCGGGATTCCGGCAAAACGACGTTCGACTAGGGGAACGCGATCAGCAAGTCGGCTTCGGCAGCGGCTCGATATCGTCGAGCTTCGCTTTCAGCACGTAGTCGCCGTAATCGAGCGACATATCCTGCGACACGCCGTTGTCGAGCAGACGCATGGTGAGCTGGTAATCCGGTGTATCGGCGTCGCTCTTGTCGGAATCGGCGGAGAAGAAGGCGAGGCTGATGCGCCAGGACGGCCGCTGCAGCAGCGGGCTGTCGAGCGGCTTCGTCGGATGGGGATCGGGCTTGAGCTGCGGGCCGATCACGGCAGTGATCTCGCCGGCATTCTCGACCGAGGCGCCATCGAACACCTTGCGCGCGAGGAACTGATCGCCCGCCTGGGCGTGCTGGATCAGGACCAGCGTGTGCGCGGTCGGAAAGAGAACGCCCGGCGCCAAGGTCAGGGTCGTCGCCTGCGGCTTCTCGAACTGCGCGGCGCCGCCTTTGTCCTTGCCATCGAGATGCGCTTCGCCGTGGATGTCGTCCTCGACGTCGCCGTTGCGCAGGCGCTTCTCGTTGAAGCTGTATTTGAGCCCATCCTTCGATTCCCAGGTCAGCAGGGTCGAATTGATGTCGATGGTGCCTTCCTCGGCATAGATGAGGCGCAGGCGGAAGCGTTGGTCGACGGTCCAGCCGTCGCAAGCCTCGCCCCATTCGTAATACATGGCGCCGCTCGCTCCGGCGACGCCGCTCGCGGTCTTGGTGCTGTCGAGGGTGAGGCTGTAGAGCGCGCGATGGGGCGAGATATCGACCGCGCCAGCCGGCACGGCGGCGACCAGCAATCCCAAAGCAACCAAGCCACTCAAGTGGCGGGCACCGTGCCTCATGACAACCATTCCCCGATCAATCCGCCCGCCTTCGAGGCCACAATCATCGCGATAGTATGTCATGCTTCTCGCGGTTGCGATAGCGGGCGCAGCCGCCGCGGCGCCTCACATTTCGCGGCAAGCCCTGCCGCTGCAGGCAAATTTTGCCGATCGCGGCGGCAAAAAAACGGCAAGATTCCGACCGATTGGCGTGGCATGCCGATTGCTCGGCCAAGACCATATCTGCCGGGGGACTCTGTGGTCATGCCTGCCGCCGCCTTGAAGCTTCGCAAAAGCGATGACGATGCGTCCGCATCGCGGCAGCACGCGCGCGCTTTGACGCTTGTCCCGCCGGTGCCGGCCCGCCGGCCCGCGGTGATCGATTGGGCTTGCGCGGTGACCGCGGCCGCCGAGCTGCGGGTCGCGGCCCTCGAGGAGCGCCTCGCCTATCTCGAAACCCAGATCGCCAGCGACGAGCTGACCGGCTTGCTGAACCGGCGCGGCTTCCTCGCTGTCTTCGGGCGCGTCAGCGCCGCCGCCAAACGCGGTGGAGCGGGCGGCGTGATCGCGGTCTGCGATCTCGACGGCTTCAAGAAAGTGAACGATCTGCTGGGCCATGCCCAGGGTGACGACGTATTGCGCCGCGTCGGCACGATCCTGCGTCACGAGATCCGCAAGATGGATGCCGCGGCGCGGCTCGGCGGCGACGAGTTCGCCCTGATGCTGGTCGGCGTGACGCCGGCAGCGGCACGGCGCAAATGCCACTGGCTCGGGCGCCTGATCGGCAGGCTCGGCCTCGGCGCGAGCTTCGGCATCGCCGCCTTCGACGGCGATGACAGCGAGGAGACCGTCCTCCATCGCGCCGACATGGCGATGTACGAGGAAAAACGCCGCAACGCGGCGACAGTCTCCGCTGTCAGCGACTAGGCTTTCTTTTCCGGCGGCAAGGCCAAGCGAATGTGCAGCTCGCGCAGCCGCTCGGGCGGGACCTCGGCCGGCGCCTGCATCAGCAGATCCTGCGCCTGCTGATTCATCGGGAAGGCGATGATCTCGCGGATGTTCACCGTATCCGCCAGCAGCATCACGATGCGATCGATGCCCGGCGCCGAGCCGCCATGCGGCGGCGCGCCGTAATTGAACGCGTTGAGCATGCCGCCGAAGCGCGCCTCGACCTCCTCCGCCTTGTAGCCGGCGATCGCGAAGGCCTTGTACATGATGTCGGGGCGATGATTGCGGATCGCGCCCGAGGAAAGCTCGACGCCGTTGCAGACGATGTCGTATTGGAACGCCTTGATGGTCAGCGGGTCCTGTGTCTCGAGCGCCTCAAGCCCGCCTTGGGGCATCGAGAACGGATTGTGGCTGAAGGCGATCTGCTTCGTTTCCTCGTCGAGCTCGTACATCGGGAAATCGGTGATCCAGCAGAACTCGAAGACGCCGCTGCGCGACAGGCCGAGCTCGCTGCCGATCTTCAAGCGCGCCGCCGCGGCAAAAGGCCGGAACGTGTCGGGCACGCCGCAGACGAAGAACACCGCGTCGCCGTTCTTGAGGCCGAGCGCGGCGCGTAATTTCTCGGTCCGTTCGGCACCGAGATTGCGCGCGACCGGGCCCGCGCCGCCCTCCTCGCCCTCGCGGAAGAAGATATAGCCCATGCCCGGCTGGCCCTCGCCCTGGGCCCAGGAATTCATGCGGTCGCAGAAGGCGCGGTTGCCGCCGGTCGGACCGGGGATCGCCCAGACCTCGACTTTGGGATCGGCCTCGATCTGCGAGGCGAAGATCTTGAAGCCCGAGCCGCGGAAAGTCGCGGTGACGTTGCTCATCTTGATCGGGTTGCGCAGATCGGGCTTGTCGGAGCCGTAGGTCGCCAGCGCTTCGGCATAGGGGATGCGCCGGAACGGCGCCGGGCTGACCGCGCGGCCCTTGCCGAATTCCTCGAAGATGCCGGTCATCACCGGCTCGATCGCGGCAAAGACGTCGTCCTGAGTGACGAACGACATCTCGAGATCGAGCTGATAGAACTCGCCGGGCGAGCGGTCGGCGCGGCTCGCCTCGTCGCGAAAGCACGGCGCGATCTGGAAATAGCGATCGAAGCCCGCGACCATCAGCAGCTGCTTGAATTGCTGCGGCGCCTGCGGCAGCGCATAGAACTTGCCGGGATGGAGCCGGCTCGGCACCAGATAGTCGCGCGCGCCCTCGGGCGAGCTTGCGGTAAGGATGGGCGTCTGGAACTCGGTGAAGCCCTGCTCGATCATGCGGCGGCGGATCGAGGCGATGACCTGCGCGCGCAGAATGATGTTGACGTGGATCTGCTCGCGCCGCAGGTCGAGGAAGCGATAGCGCAGCCGCATCTCTTCGGGATAATCGGCATCGGTATTGACCGGAAACGGCAGCGGCTCCGCCTCGGAGAGCACATCGATGGTCTTGATCTGCAGCTCGACCTCGCCGGTCGGCAGCTTCGGGTTGACGGTTTCATCCGAGCGACGAACGACGGTGCCGCTGACCGAGATCACGCTTTCGAGCCGCCGCGCGTCGACCTTGGCGAACAGCGGTGAAGATACGTCGATCACGCATTGCGTGACGCCGTAATGGTCGCGCAGATCGACGAAGAGAAGCTGACCGTGGTCGCGCTTGCGGTGGACCCAGCCGGCGAGACGGACCTCGCTGCCGGCCGCGGCGAGCCGCAGCGCGCCGCAGGTGGTGGTGCGATATGTGTGCATGGGCGTGAAAAAGCCGGGACGACCGAGGCTTTGTCAAGCGGGCGGGCGCGGTGTATAGCAGCCCTATGACTTTGATTGCCGATTCGGCCGCGCTTGACGCCTTTTGCCGGCGCCACGCGGAAGCGGAGTTCGTCACCGTCGACACGGAGTTCATGCGCGATCGCACCTATTGGCCGGTGCTATGCCTGGTGCAGGTGGCAGGGTCGGACGAGGCGGTGGCAATCGACCCGCTCGCCGAAGGAATCGATCTGTCGCCGCTCTTCGAGCTGATCGCGAATCCGCGCGTCCTGAAAGTCTTCCATGCGGCGCGCCAGGACATCGAGATTTTCGTCAACCTCACCGGTAAGGTGCCGGCGCCAATCTTCGACACCCAGGTCGCCGCGATGGTCTGCGGCTTCGGCGAGGCCGCGAGCTACGAGACCCTCGCCAGCAAGCTCGGCGATGCGCATATCGACAAATCGGCGCGCTTCACCGACTGGTCGCACCGGCCGCTGAGCGAGCGCCAGCTCCGCTATGCGCTCGCCGATGTCGGGCCGCTGCGTCTCGTCTACGAAAAGCTCGCCGCGCGGCTGAGCAAGACCGGGCGCGCCTCGTGGCTCGACGAGGAGATGGCGGCGCTGACCAATCCCGAGCTCTACCGCCTCGATCCGGCGACGGCGTGGAAACGGCTGAAGCTGCGCTCGAACAATCGCCGTATGCTGGCGCTGGCGCATGCGCTCGCCACTTGGCGCGAAAGCGCGGCGCAGAAGCGCGACCTGCCGCGCAGCCGTGTCCTGCGCGACGAGTCGCTCTTGGAGATCGCCGCTCACGCGCCGCAAACCGTCGATGAACTCGCGCGCGCCCGCGGCCTCGGCAAGGGCTTCGCCGAGAGCAAGTTCGGCGGCGAAATCCTCGCCGTGATCGAGGGCGTCATGCTGATGCCGGAAAGCGACTATCCGAGGCCCGAGCCGCGGCGCGACCCGCCACAGGGCATCGGGCCGCTGACCGACCTTTTGCGCGTGCTGTTGAAGCTGCGCGCCGAAGAGAACGACGTGGCGCCTCGGCTGATCGCCGATGCCGAGGATTTGGAGCTGCTCGCCGCCGACGACCAAGCCGATATCCGCGCCTTGACCGGGTGGCGCCACGATATCTTCGGCCACGACGCGCTCGATCTGAAACACGGCCGGCTCGCGCTTACCGCCGCCGGCAAGCGCATCAAGCTGGTGCGCAGCGAGACGCCGGCAACGCAGCCGGTCTCCTAGAGAAGCTTAAGCGCGGCGGATCTCGGTCGGGCGGCCGAGCGCGCGGCCGAGCGCATCGAGCCGGCGCTGCACCGCCTCGCCGAGCAGCAGCGCATGATCCGACATGAGATTGAGCACGAGCTTCGTGTCGGTGAGGCGGAGCGAGCTGCCGCGCAAGAGGCCGGGCACGCCGCCGGTCAGGGTATAGGCCAGGCGCAGCGCCAAGCCGATTACACGCGCTGCCTCGCGCCCCTCCTCGTCGACGAGGCGCAACGGCGCCAGCGATTCAATCGTCGCCGTGTTGCCATAGCGTGTCGCCAAGGCGGCGCTGAGGAACACGCGCTCGGGATGATCGAGACCGCCGACCGGCATGTAGAGGACATGCCGCATCGCGAGATCGGCGCGGTAATCCGGATGGTGATGCCAGGCGATGTCGCCGAGCAGCGCCGCCGCGCGTCGCAGCCGCAGCCGGTTCGCCGGCTCCTTGGGAAAGAGCGGACCGGTCCAGTCGACCAGCGCCTCGGCGTCCTCGCCGAAGCGCGGATTGGCGCGCGCCTCCTCGGTGCAGGCGGCAAGCAGCGGATCGGCGCGCTGCTGCTCGGCGCCCAGCAGGCTGTAGAGATGCCCTTCACGCAGTCCGGCCGCCGAGAAAACCAGCTCGAGCGCGCCGGTGCGGCGCAGAATTCGGCTCAGGATGCGCGCCGCGAGCGGCACCACTTCGAGGCGCTTGCGCGAGATGGTCGAGATCTTCTCGAGCGACTTGCGCGACTGCCGCGCCATAATCTCGAGGAAGCTCTGCGCCTCGCCGCGCTGCAGCGTATAGCCCTGGATGATGTGGAGCGGATAGTTGTGCTGCTCCATATGGATGCGGGCGATCGCGCGCCACGCGCCGCCGACGGCGTAAAAGCGCGGCTCATCGAGTCGTCCGAGCCAGCTGGCGTTTTCGAGATGGCGATCGATGATGTCCTTGAGCTCGCGCTCGTCGTGGGCTTCCTCCAGGAGGCGCAGCGGCCCGATCGGCAGCGTCGTGACAGTACCGACTCGTCCATTGCCGAGCGCCGCCAGCTCGACGCTGCCGCCGCCGAGATCGCCGGCGACGCCCGACGCCGTCGGAATGCCGGCGAGCACGCCGAGGGCCGAGAGCCGTCCCTCCTCCGCACCGGGCAGCACGCGCACGCGAATCGAAAACCGTTTCTCGATGTCGTTGACGAATTCGGCACCGTCCTCGGCGTCGCGCACCGCCGCTGTCGCCAGCACGTCGATTCGCGACGCGCCGGCGGCACGCGCCAGGGCGATGAAGCGCTGGAGATTGGCTTTGGCCAAGGCGACGCCATCGGCGTTGAGCCGGTCGGTCTTCTCGAGGCCGCGGCCAAGACCGCACATGACCTTCTCGTTGAGCAAGGTCCGCGCCGCGCGGCGGGGCGCATCGTAGACGACGAGACGCAAGGAGTTCGAACCGATATCGATGACGGCGACGCAATCCGGCTGGGTCGTCGCTTCGATCGCCGTAGCGGGGCGGCGGTTCGTCATCCTCAATAACTAGCGCGCGTTTCTTGCGCCGACAAGACAAGACTGCCTAGCGCGTGTTCCTTTCGGCGACGAGACGCGGCGTGGCCCGTCGGTGCTGCAGCGCGCTGCCGCGGCCGGAGAGACTCGGATTGGTCATGAAATAATTATGCGCGCTGAAAGCCGCGGGATCGTCGCTGACCCGATGATAGACCCCCTCCGAGTCGAGATCCCAGCTCTGCGCCTCGTCCTGCAGCGAATGTACCATGATCTCTTCGAGGACCTGGCGATGAACGGTCTCGTTCTCGATCGGCACCAGCGCCTCGACTCGCCAATCAAGATTGCGCGGCATCCAGTCGGCGGAGGAGATGAAAACCTTGGCCTCGGGCGAAGGCAGTGCATGGCCGTTGCCGAAGCAGATGATGCGACCGTGCTCGAGGAAGCGGCCGATGATGCTTTTTACGTGGATGTTGTCCGAGAGGCCCGGAACGCCGGGCCTCAGGCAGCAAATCCCGCGGACGATCAGCTCGACCTTTACCCCGGCGTTGGAGGCGCGATAGAGGTGATCGATCATCGCCGGATCGACCAGCGAGTTGAGCTTGACCCAAATGTGTGCAGGCTTGCCGGCGCGGGCGTGGTCGATCTCGTCGTCGATGAGCTCGGAGAGCTTCTGCCGCAGGGTCAGCGGCGCGACCGCGATCTTCTCGAGCGTCGCCGGCGTGGCGTAGCCGGTCATGTAGTTGAAGAGCCGCTGCGCGTCGCGGCACAGCGCCGGATCGGAGGTAAAGAAGCTGAGGTCGGTATAAACTTTGGCCGTATACGGATGGTAGTTGCCGGTGCCGAAATGCACGTAAGAGCGCAATCCGCCGCTTTCGCGCCGCACCACCAGCGAAACTTTCGCGTGCGTCTTCAGGGAGATGAAGCCATAGACCACCTGTACGCCGACGCGCTCCAGATCGCGCGCCCAGCGGATGTTGGCTTCCTCGTCGAAGCGCGCCTTGAGCTCGACGAGCGCCGTCACCGATTTGCCGGCCTCGGCCGCCTCGATCAGGGCGCGGACGATCGGACTGTCGTCGCTGGTGCGGTAGAGCGTCTGCTTGACGGCGACCACCGAAGGATCGCGCGCCGCCTGGCGGATGAACTGCACGACGACGTCGAAGCTCTCGTAAGGATGATGGACGATGATATCCTTGGCGCCGATCGCGGCGAAACAGTCGCCGCCGTAGTCGCGGATGCGCTCGGGGAAGCGCGGATTGTACGGCGTGTAGACGAGGTCGGGGCGCTCATCGACGATGACGCGGCGCAGATCCGAGAGGCCCAACGGACCGTCGATCGCGATCACGTCGTCGGCCGAGACGTTGAGCCGCTCTTCGAGGAATTGCCGCAGATCCTCCGGCATCGCCGCTTCGACGCAGAGCAGGATGACGTTGCCGCGACGGCGACGCTTCAGCGCGCTCTCATAGAGGCGCACGAGATCCTCAGCCTCCTCTTCGATTTCGACCTCGCTGTCGCGCAGGATGCGAAACATCCCCTTGCCGGTGACGGAGAAGCCGGGGAAGAGATGATCGAGGAACAGGCCGATGAGCTCCTCGAGGCGCAGGAAGCGCAGCGCCTTGCCCGGCAGTCGCACGAAACGCGTGAGGCTCGCCGGCAGCAGGAGCAGCCCTTCCATGCGGTTGCCGTCGCTGCCGCGCGCGAGCTGCAGCGCGAGGCCGAGGCCCCAATTCGCGATAAAGGGGAACGGATGCGCGGGATCGACGGCGAGCGGCGTCAGCACCGGAAAGATCTCAGCCCAGAACCGCTCGGTGACGAAAGCGCGATCCTCGCTCGAAAGCTCGTCCGGCCCCACGACCGAAACCCCCGCCTCGGCGAGCTGGCCCCGCAACGTCTTCAGCGTCTCGGCCTGATCGCGCATCAGCTTGCCGGCGCGCTTGCCGATGGCGTCGAGCTGTTGCGCCGGCGTCAGCCCATCCTCGCTCGGCGTCGCGACGCCGGCGAGCACCTGGCCCTTAAGCCCGGCGACGCGCACCATGTAGAACTCGTCGAGGTTGTTGGCCGAGATCGAGAGGAAGCGCAGCCGCTCGAGCAGCGGCTGGCGCGGGCTGTCGGCCTCGGCAAGGACGCGCTCGTTGAACGCGAGCCAGGATAATTCGCGATTGATGAAGCGCTCCGGCGAACCCTGATCGATCGTTGCATCCCGAGCGGTCTTCACCTGCGCCACGGCATCGGCTCCATTTTCACACGAGGCTCACAAGTCTATAACGCCGATATGAACGTGTCATTTCACGCGGCAGTCGCGGCGCCTGGCAGCTTGAAAAGCTAAGCTGTTGAAAACGCTATATATTCTTCGCCACGCCAAGGCTGTTCCCGAAGGCAGCGACGGCGATGCGGAACGGCCGCTCGCCAAGCGCGGGCGCAAGGCGGCGGCGATGATGGGCGACTATCTCGCCGGGCTCCGGCCGCCGCCGCGCCTGGTGCTGTGCTCGACCGCGCGGCGTACCCGCGAAACCCTCGACGAGGTGCTTCCGGCGCTCGACCCCGCGCCCCAGGCGCTTTACGAGCAAGGACTCTATCTCACCGGCGCTGGCAAGCTGATCGAGCGCTTGCAGTGTTTGCCCGAATCCGCCGCGAGCGTGTTGCTGATCGGGCACAATCCCGGCCTCCATCTGCTTGCCGCCGGCCTCGCCAAGGACAGCGGCGATCTCGCCGAAGGCTTTCCCACCGCGGCGCTCGCGGTGCTGCGGATCGCCGGCGCTTGGTCGGCGCTCCAGCCGCATCAGGCCAAGCTGATCGACTATCGGACGCCGAAATCGCTCAGCCGCGATCCGGATTCCGATCCCGATTGAGGACCTCGCGCGCCAGTCTTACCGTGACTGCGCGCCGACCGGCGAGCGCCGCCGCATCGAGCGCTGCAACGATGTCGCGCAACGCCGCGAAGGAGCGCTCAAGCCGCGGCAAGAGATAAGCGACGACCTCCTCACCGACGCGCAGTTGGCGGTCGTTGAACAGCTTCACCAGCACTGCGGCGAGGAGAGCGTCGTCCGGCGCCTCCACGGCGACCGCGGGCGAGGCGAGAAGCCGCGAGCGCAGATCGGCGAGACGAACCGTCCAGCGCGCCGGCGGCGCGCGCGCCGCGAGCAACAGATGTCCCTGCCGCTCGGCAAGCAGGTTATAGAGATGCAGCAGCGCCTCTTCGTCGGCGGCATCGGCATCGTCGACCGCGACGGCGCGTGCGGTGCCGAGCAGCTGCGGCACCCGCGCCGAGGCGAGCGCGCCCGGCTTGATCGCCGCCGCGCCGGAGCGCGCGCGCCAGACCTCGACGAGGTGGGTCTTGCCGCTGCCCGGCGGGCCCCAGAGGGCGAGCGCCGCGCCGGGCCATTGCGGCCAGCGGTCGAGCCACGCCACCGCCGCGGCATTGCACGGCGCGATCAGGAAATCGGCGCGGCCGAGCGCCGGCCGAAAACCGAGGTCGAGCGGCAGCTGCGTCACGCCGCGCTCAGGTGTCGCCGCCCCGCGCCCGGCTCGGATCGTAAAGCGGGCTGGCGAGATAGCGGCTGAGCGCGAAACGCACCAACACGCCGACGACCGCCGCCGCCGGCAACGCCAACAGCACGCCGACGAAGCCGAACAGCTCGCCGAAAGCGAGCAGCGCGAAAATCACCCAGACCTGATGCAGATGGATGCGCTGTCCGATCAACTTCGGCTGCAGCAAGTTTCCCGACACCAGATTGCCGGCGACAAAGATCGCAGCGACGATGATCACTTTCGTCCAGGTGCCGAACTGGGCCGCCGCGAGCCCCATCGCCAGCATGACGCCGGTGGCCTCGCCGACATAGGGGACGAAGCTCAGGATGCCGACGACTAGCCCGATGATGAACGCGAAATTGAGGCCGAGAATGCTGAGCGCAACGGCGTAATAAATGCCGTTGATCAGGCTAACCAGCGCCTGGCCGTGGATGTAGCCCGAGATGGTCGCATCGACCAGCGCCACTTGCTCGCGGATCGTTCGCGCGTAAGGGCGCGGCAGCCAGCTATCGAGCCGGGCGACGATCTTTGGCCAATCGCGCAGCAGGAAGAACGCGACCAGCGGCGTGATCAGCACCAGCGCCAGGAGATTGGCAATGACGAGACCGCTCGTCAGCACGCGCTCGAGCAGCCCGGCGAGCCAGCCGAGCGCGGCGCCGGTCAAGCCGCCGATCATGTCCTGGGCCTTCTGCAGCTCGTCGGCCGGAATCTGCTTCTGCGCGAGTTCGAGCAGGTGCTGCGCTTCGTCCCGCGCGTAGCTCGCAAGCGCGGGCGCGGCACGCACGAGCTGCGCCGCCTGCAGCTCGACCACCGGAACGATCAGCACGATCACCGCGACCAGCACCAAAAGGAACAGAAGCAACGCCACGAGAGAGGCGATGCCGCGCGGCAGGCTCCAGCGCGTCAACAGCCCGACCAGCGGCACTAGCGTATAGGCGATGCCGAAGCCCGCGACGAAGGGCAGCAACATGCGGCTCAGCAGGTGCAACAACAGGAAGAACACCGCCAGCGCCAGCAACCAGAACAGCGCCTGGCGCGTCGCGCTCACGACCCGACTTCCGGGCCGGCGATTCCGCGGCCCCAACGCACGATATAGGCGGCGCCCGAGGCCACCGTTGTCGCGCCGACAAGATAGACGAGCGCCATGATCGCGCCATTGTCGACGATGCCGAAAGCGAGCCGCGCCAGCAGTACCGCGACCAGGACGAGCTGCAATGTGGTGTTGATCTTGCTCACCATCAGCGGCCGCCAGGCGATCGGCTGGGTCAGTGCCGCGGCGAGAAGGAAGCCGCCGATGATCAGAAGATCGCGGAACACGACGAGGATCACCAGCCAGTTCGGCAAGTCGCCGGCGAGGCCGAGCGTGACGAACAGGCTGACGATCAGCGCCTTGTCGGCGATCGGATCAAGCAGCGCGCCGAGATCGGAACGCTGGTCGAAATGCTTGGCGACATAACCGTCGACCGCATCGGAGACGCTGGCCGCGGCGAAGACCCAGAAGGTCGCGCCGTAATCACCGCTGAGGATCAGCCACACCGCCAGCGGCACGGCGAGCAAGCGCGCGAGGGTGATGAGGTTGGCGAGATTCATTGCGGCGGCGGTGCCGGAGCGGCCGCGGGCGGCGGTGCCGGAGCGGCTGCGGGCGCCGGGGATGCCGCGAGCGGCGCTGCGGGCGTCTCGGGCGCAGGCGCCGCCGGCGCAGCGGGCGGAGCCGCCGCGGCGCCGGTGCGCTGCAACACCCAATCGGGGTCGCTGCCGCTGAGATCGAGGTTGTTCTGCGCGAGGGCGATACGGAGCTGATCGGCGCTGCCAATGTAATGCAGCGCAACGCGCGCGCCATGGCGATCGAGCGAGACCAGGTCGCTGCTCTGGATAGCGGCGGTGGCGGCGAGACGCTGGCGTACCGCGAGCCAGGCATCAAGATCGTCAACCGGAACGCTGGCGATCAGTGTCGCCGACTGGCTGTAATCGAGCATGTTGGCCTGCTTCCAGGCGTCCTCGACCTGCGCCACGGTGCCGGCAACGGCGCGGGCGAGCAGATCCTTGTCGCTCTCGCCTTGCGCCGCGGTGTAGCTCGCGACCCAGGTCCGTTCGCCGCCCGGCGAGCCGGGAACGAAGCGCGTGGAGCCGACATCGACGCTGTCGCCGCTGTCGGCGTGGTGGATGGTCGCGCGCGTCACCAGCACGTCGGCTTGGCTGTAGTTGGCGGAAATCGCCTGCAGATGGGTATCGTCGCCGGCATCCGCGGTCGCGGCGTCGATCGCCGCCACGTCCTCGACCTCGCCGAGAGGAACAGTCATCGGCACCAGGTCCTGCGGCGGCGGCGCGCCCGCCCAGGCCTCGCGCCACGGATTGGGATCGTCCCACAGCATCGGCCGGCCGGGAGTCTCGAGCACCGGAAGCACCACCACCGGCTTGCTCACGGTCTCGGCAAACGGGACGCCATGATCGCGCAGCAGCTGCTCGACCGCGGCGGGACGGAAATGGAAGGCGTAATCGGCGAGATAGCGCACGGTCGAATGATGCTCGTTCGCCACCTCGAAGCCCTGGATCACCTGGTTGAGAAGCGTGTCGGTCGGCGGCGGCAAGCGCCCCTGATCGCGCGGCAGAGTCAGGCGCGCGAGCAGCGCGGCATAGGCGCGGCGCTCGCCGTCCGCCCGCGCGGCATCGCGCGCAGCGTCGGCATTCGCGGCGGTCGCATCGAGCGGCACCGAGACGGTGAAGATGTCCGCGCGCGTCGCCCCCGACACCGATGACGGACCGGCTGCCACGGCGAACGCCACCGTTGCCAGCACGAGCGCGACGCCCCCGAAGCTTCGAGCCTTCAGCACGCAAATTTCTCCCGCGCCGGTCTTAGCGCAGATAGGCTAGCCGCGCCATAGATCGCCCGCCATGGATCGGGTGCGCGGGCTTGCGCTAAGCTGCGCCCGGCAGGAGACGAATCATGGACTGGGGCCGATGGAATTAGGGCTGGCCGGCAAGGTGGCGCTGGTCACCGGATCGAGCCGCGGCATCGGCCGCGCGATCGCCGAACTGCTCGCCGCCGAAGGCTGCGCGATCATGCTGACCGGCCGCGACGAGGCCGCGCTCGCCGAGACCCAACGCGTGATCGCCGCGCGCGGCGGCCAGGCAAAGACGCAGCTCGCCGAGCTGCGCGAGCCCGCGGCGCCGGTGGCGCTCATCGAGGCGGTGAAGCGCGATTTCGGTCGGCTCGACATCCTCGTCAACAATGCCGGCGCGACCAAGCGCGGCGATTTCCTCGCTTTGACCGATGCCGACTGGCAGGACGGCTTCGCGCTGAAATTCTTTGCGCATATGCGATTGGCGCGCGCCGCCTGGCCGCTGCTCAAAGCCGCGAGCGGCGCTGTGCTAGCGATCGGCGGCAACGGCGCCGCCAAACCGACGGCCGATTTCACCATCGGCAGCTCGGTCAACGCCGCGGTGGCCGCCTTCAACAAGGCGCTCAGCGACATCGGCAAACGCGACGGCATCCAGGTCAACACGATCCATCCCGGCCACATCGATACCGACCGGCTGCGGCGGCAGATGCAGGCGCGGATCGAGAAGACCGGGCTCGACATGGCGGCGCAACTCGAGGCCTATCGTCGCGAGCTCAACGTGCCGCGACTCGGCCTGCCCGGCGACGTCGCGGCGCTTGCCGCTTTCATCCTGTCGCCGCGCGGCCGCTGGCTGCACGGCGCCACCGTCATCCTCGATGGCGGCGAGATCGAGATGTTGTAGCAGCCACGCGGCTGAAGGAGACAACGGGTGAACCGCACCGACACCGAAGCCTTCCGTCTGCGCCGCTTCGTCGCGGAGCTGGTCGAGGCAGGAGAATGCGAGACCCGCGACGCGCCGATCGATCTTATCGATCTCGGCGCCGTGCTCGATTGCAACCCCAAGGCGGTTTGGTTCCGCGCCGCCGGGCCCGAGCGCGCCGAGGTGGTCGGCAATGTCATGGGCTCGCGCCGGCGCCTCGCCCTGGCGCTCGGCACCGATGCCGAAAGCTTTCCGGGCAGGCTGCGCGACGGCATCGCGCATCCGCTGGCGCCGGTCGAGGTCGCCCGCTCGGAAGCGCCGGTGCAGGAGATCGTGCTTACCGGTGCCGACGCCGACTTCACGAAGCTTCCGGTGCATCTCCAACACGCCCTCGACGGCGCGCCCTATATCTCGGCGGGGATCGATTTCGCGCGCGATCCCAAGACCGGCATGACCAATATCGGCTGCCGCCGCATCATGCTGCGCGGCCGCGACAGCGCCGGCATCGACCTCAACGCGCCGAGCGATCTGCGCGCGATCTATCAAGGCGCGATCGCGCGCGGCGAGAAGCTGCCGCTGGCTTACGCGATCGGCTCGCATCCCGCCGATTTCCTCGCCGCGCTCGCGATAACCCCGCCGCTCGATGAGCTCCATGTCATGGGCGGCGTGCGGGGCGCGCCGGTGCCGGTGGTGCAAGGCGCGACCGTCGACCTCAAAGTGCCGGCCGATGCCGAGCTCATTATCGAGGGCTATCTCGATCCGCGCGGCCTGGTCGAGCCCGAAGGGCCTTATGGCGAATACATCGGCTATTACGGCATGCTGAAGCGCAATCCGGTGTTCCACCTGACCGCGATCACCAAGCGGCGCGACGCGCTTTTCCAGACCGTCACCATCGGCGGCAAGCTGATCGGCCGCACCGATACGGCGCAGCTCGGCGCGGCGAAGACCGAGGCCGCGGTGTGGAGCGTGCTGCGCGAAGCGATCCGCGAACCGGTCGCGGTCTGCTGCACCGGCTCTTCGGGCGGCATGTACAATGTGCGACTGTCGCTGCGGCAGCGCTATCCCGGCGAGGCGCGCAATGCCATCGCCGCGGTGTTCTGCTCGACCGCCGATGTGAAGCACGTCATTGTCGTCGACGAGGATGTCGACGTCTTCTCCGATGAGCAGGTCGATTGGGCTTTCGCGACGCGCTTCCAGGCCGATCGCGATCTCGTCGTCGCCTCGGGCTTCCGCGCCGTGCCGCTCGATCCCTCGCTCGGCGGCGCGCGCACCGGCGCCAAGGCCGGCTTCGACTGCACCAAGCCTCTGGGCAAGGAGAGCGAATTCGCCTTCACCGTGCCGCTGCCGCCGGTGCTGCCCGAACAGCCGCGCCGCACCGTCGAGGCGGTGCTCGCCGACGGTCCCGCGACCTATCTCGACCTCATGGCGGCGCTCGGCACGCGCGACGGCCGCGAGATTCTGCCGATCCTCGACAAGCTTTATACCGCCGGCAAGCTCGGCCGGCTCGAGGACGGCCGCTACGTGCTCAATCCATCGTCACCGCAAAACAACGGGAGGTAAAGCATGCGCAACAAACCGACGCTCACCGCCGACGACGCACAGAAGATGATGGCCGCCTGCGTGGCCGAGGCGCAAAAGAACAGTTGGAGGGTCGCGATCGCGATCGTCGACGATGCCGGCCAGCTCTGGCAATTGCAGCGCCTCGAAGGCGCCGGCCGCGTCACGGCGAATGTCGCGCTCGGCAAGGCGCGCACCGCGGCGATGATGGGTCGGCCGAGCAAGATGATGGAAGACCGTATCAAGGAGCGGCCGGCCTTCCTGCTCTTTCCCGACATCCTGCCGATCCAAGGCGGCGTGCCGATCTTAAGCGGCGGCGAATGCGTCGGCGCGATCGGCGTCTCCGGCGTCCAATCGCATGAGGACGAGCAGGTCGCGAATGCCGGGATCGCCGCGCTCGGCTGATCAATAGCCGAGCGCGAACGCCTCGCGGCGGTGATCGCCGGCGCCGGCAAAATTGCCCGAGGGCAGGATCTCGATCGCCTTGGCCGAGCCGTAATAGAACGGATCCTCGGCGCGCCGCACCTTGTGCCCCATGGCCGCGAGCGCGGCGAGGAAAGATTCTGGCAGCTCGCGCTCCAAGAGGAAATCGTCGCCATGCGCGGTGTTGCACCAGCGCGGCGCCTCGACCGCGGCCGCGACATCGACGCCGTCATCGATGAGGCGGCCGAGCACCTGGGTGTTGGTCACGGTCTGGCTGAGCCCGCCGGGACTCGCGATGAGATAGCGCAGCCGCCCGTCACGCTGCACCATCACCGGACAAAGCGTATGCGCCGGCCGCTTGCCCGGCGCGACGGTGTTGGCTTCGCCCGGCTTTGCCGTGAAGCCCGACATGCGATTGTTGAAGAGGATGCCGGTCGCGGGATCGCGGCAATAGCCGCCGAAGACCGCGAAGACGCTCTGCACCACGCAGACCGCATTGCCCGAAGCGTCGGCGACCAACAGGCATGACGTGCCGCTGCGATCCGGCACGCGCGGCGACGGCGCCTCGCCCAGCACCGCGCGCTGCAGCCGCTCGACCATGTCGGGCGCCAACAGCCGGTCGACCGCGTCGGGCGCCATCCTGGGATCGGCGATCAGCGGCACGCCATAGGCGAAGGCCGCCTTCATCGCATTCATCTGATAGCCGATGCGGCGCGCCGGATCGGCCGTGAGCGCGCCGCGCTCCAGCGCCTTCAGCCCGTTGAGCTGCATCAAGAGCAGCATGCCGTAGGAATTCGGCGGCATCACCGAGACGCGATGGCCGCGATAGGTGGTCGATGCCGGCTCGACCCAGAGCGGCGCAAAAGCGGCAAGGTCCGATGCGCGCATCAAGCCGCCGCGCGCGGTCATGAAAGCGTCGATCTTCTCCGCGATCGGCCCGCGATAGAAGGACGCGGCGCCGCCATCGGCGATCTGCCTCAACATCGCCGCCAGTTCCGGCTGGCGCAGCGTGTCGCCGTGGTTGAGCGGCCGGCCGCCGGGCAAATAAAGCGCGGCGCAGCCCGCATCGGAAGCAAGCGTCGCGCGGCTCAAGCCGATATTGCGCGCCAGCACCGCCGAGATCGGATGCGCCTCGGCAAGCGCGGTCGCGTCGGTGAAAAGCTCGCGCCACGGCAGCTTGCCGAAGCGGCGATGCATCGTCTCCCAGGCGGCGACGAGTCCGGGCACGACCGGCGCCAGCGGGCCCTGGGCTTTCAGGCCGCCGGCAAAGCGATCCCGTGTGGCGAGTTGCGGCGCGACGCCCGAAGCGTTGAGACCGATGATCCGGCCGCTGGCCGCGTCGTGGTAGAGGATGAAGCAATCGCCGCCGAGCGAGGTGGCGTGCCCGAGCACCACTGTCAGCGCGGCCGATGCCGCGATCATCGCATCGACCGCATTGCCGCCGCGGCGATGCATCGCGATGCCGGCTTGGCTCGCGGCGGCATGGCCCGAGACGATCATCGCATGATTGCCGTAGATCGGGCAGCGCGGCTCGCGCAGCCCCAGACCCGCGCGGTTGTTGCGCGCCCGTGCAGCGTCCTCCGCCATGGCCTTCCTCCGCTTCGTTCTTCTCTCGTCACCATTCCGGGCAATCGCCCCAGCGTCAAGCGCGCTTGACATGCAACCAAATGGTTGCGTATTATCAGGCATGAGCATGGACGCCGTTTTCAAGGCGCTGGCGGATCCGACGCGACGGCGACTGTTGGACCGGCTCCGCGCACGCAACGGCCAAAGCTTGAACGACCTCTGCGCGCGCGCCGACATGACGAGGCAGGCGGTGACCAAGCATCTCGCGATCCTGGAAGAAGCCAATCTCGTCGCGACCGCGCGCAGCGGGCGCGAGAAGCTCCATTACCTCAATCCCGTCCCGATCAACGAGATTGCCGAGCGCTGGATCGGCAAATACGAGCGGCCGCGGCTGCGGGCGCTCGCCGAGCTGAAGAAAAACCTGGAGGCAGATCATGAATGAGCCGACGAAAACCGGTAGCAAATTCGTCTATGTCACCTTCATTCGCACCACCGCCGAGAAGCTGTGGGATGCGCTCACCAAGCCCGAATTCAACCGCATCTACTGGTACGACATGTGGCAGGACAGCGACTTCAAGGAAGGTTCGTCCTGGAAGCTGATGTTCCCCGACGGCCACATCGCCGACCAAGGCACGATCGTGGTTAGCGAGAAGCCGAAGCGGCTCGTCATCTCCTGGTGCAACGAATGGAAGCCCGAGCTCAAGTCCGAAGGTCGGTCGCGTGCGACCTTCGATATTGAGCCGGCGGGTCCTGCCGTGAAGCTCACCGTGACCCATGAAATATCGATCGCGGACTCGAAACTCATCGAGGCGGTCTCCGGCGGCTGGCCGCTCATCCTCTCGGGTCTGAAATCGTTGCTCGAGACCGGCGAGAAGCTGGCGATCCCTCACCCGCATCCTCGCGCGGCGAACGCCTGCCCGCCGCTGGCGCCGACGGGCGCCGATTGCTAAGGCCATATCCTCCGCGTTGAGGGAGCAATCATGGCCGAGCAACCCCTGCCCGTCTTCATCACCGGCGCGAGCCGCGGCATCGGCGCGGCCACGGCCCGACATCTCGCCGCACTCGGGCATCCGTTGGCGCTGGTTGCGCGGCGTTCTGCCGAGATCGAGGCGCTTGCGCGGGAGATCAGGGCGAAGGGCGGCACGGCCATCGCCCAGGCCTGCGATATCGGCGAACCGGACTCCGTCGCGCGCGCGATCACGGCCGCGGTCGCCGAGCTCGGCGCTCTCGGCATCGTCATCAATAACGCGGGCACCATCGAGCCGATCGCGCGGATCGCCGACGCCGATGTCCGGCAGTGGGCGCGCGCCATGGACGTCAACCTCAGCGGCCCCATCTACGTCATGCATTTCGCCGCGCCGCATCTGCGAGCGGGCGGCGTCGTGATCAACATCACCTCCGGCGCGGCGGAGCGTCCGCAGATCGGCCGCAGCGCGTACTGCGCCAGCAAGGCCGGGCTGATGATTGCGTCGCGCATCTTCGCCGCCGAGGAAGCATCGCGCCGCCTGCGTGTGATCGCCTTCTCGCCCGGGCTCGTCGATACCGAGATGAACGCTTACAACCGCGCCCATCGCATGGGAGATGCCGGCAACATCAACGTCGCCGACCTGCGCCCGCCCGAGGAGACGGCGCGGATCATCGCCTTTCTGATCGGTCCCGATGCCGGAGATTTCAACGGCAAGGTCGTCAATGCACGCGAGGCCGAGCTCCGTCGCCGCGCCGGAGTGGCGATGCTCCCCGATTCACGCTAGCGTCGCGGGCGGAATCTCGGGGAGAAAAAAGACAATGACCAAATCCGCCATTGCGCTGGCGCTCGCCGCGGCCACGCTGCTCGCAACCGCGGCGGCGCGCGCCGACGATTACACCATCAACGTCGTCATGCCGTTGACCGGCGGCGCCGCTTTCGTCGGCGACGGCCAGCGCGACGTGCTCCAGGCGCTGGCT
>DASYAL010000057.1:0-2029 GCA_036501365.1 Allostellaceae bacterium
AATTCCGTACGGCGTACAGAAGGGGCGGCTGATCGAGCAACTCGCCGAGCTGTTCAACGAGAAGAAGGCGCCGCTGCTGGGCGACGTCCGCGACGAATCGACCGAGGACGTCCGCATCGTGCTCGAGCCGCGCGCGCGCAATGTCGAGCCGGCTGTGATGATGGAGCAGCTCTTCAAGCTCAGCGAGCTCGAGACGCGCATTTCCGTCAACATGAACGTACTGGTCGACGGCGTCACGCCGCGCGTGATCGGGCTCGTCGAAGCTCTGCAGCAATGGCTCGACCACCGGCGCGACGTGCTGCAGCGCCGCTCGCGGCACCGGCTGGCGGCGATCGAGCGACGGCTCGAACTCGTCGCCGGCATGATCGTCGTCTTCCTCAATCTCGACGAGGTGATCCGCATCATCCGCGAGCACGACGAGCCGAAGGGCGCGCTGATGGCGCGGTTCGCGCTGAGCGAAGTTCAGGCCAATTACGTCCTCGACACGCGGCTGCGCGCCTTGCGGCGGCTCGAGGAAATGGCGCTGCGCAAGGAGCAGGCCGAGCTGATCGAGGAGAAGGCCCAGATCGAGGCGATGCTCGCCTCCGACAAGAAGCAGTGGCAGATCATCGCCCACGAGATCCGCGACACCAAGAAGAAATACGGGCCGGAGAGCAAGATCGGCAAGCGGCGCACCACCTTCGAGGCGCCGCCGAATGTCGTGATCGACCTCGCCGAATCGCTGATCGACCGCGAGCCGGTGACGATCCTGCTTTCGAAGAAGGGCTGGATTCGCGCGCTGAAGGGGCATGTCGCGGATCTCTCGACCGCGACCTTCAAGGGCGACGACGGCTTGCAGACTTCGTTTTTCGCCGAGACGACTTCGAAGATTCTGGTGCTGGCGAGCGATGGCAAGGTCTACACGCTGGAGGCCTCCAGACTGCCGGGCGGGCGCTCGCAGGGCGAGCCGGTGCGCCTGATGGCCGACATCGACGAAGCGGCCGCGATCGTCGCGGTCTGGCCCTATGCGCCGGGCGAGAAGATGCTGATCGCCGCCTCGGACGGGCGCGGCTTCGTCGTCGGGCAGGACGAAATGATTTCCTCGACGCGGAAGGGCAGGGGGGTGCTCGTCGTCGACGCGCCGGCGCTCGCGTGCCTCGCGACGCCGGCGGCGGGCGATCACGTCGCCACGATCGGCGAGAACCGCAAGCTGCTGGCATTTCCGCTGGCGCAGGTGGCGGAGATGGCGCGCGGCAAGGGCGTACGGCTGCAACGCTACAAGGACGGCGGCCTTTCCGACGCGCGCGTATTCGCGCTTGCCGACGGGCTGACCTGGCGCGACTCCGCGGGCCGCACCTTCACCGTCGCCAAGGCGGAGCTGAGGGAATGGATCGGCAACCGCGCTGAAGCCGGTCGCCTGCCGCCGAAGGGGTTCCCGAAGAACAACAAGTTCGAGGGGTAGGAGCGGACATTGCAGCAGGCGCCGATTTCAGTTCTGCATCGAGCGACTTCAAGGCGTTAGGCGCCTTTTTCTGCAACTCTTGTCACGTTCGATTCTGTCATCCTTCGGCTCTTGGTGCGCACGGCGAGTTGCGCGCCCGTATACCACATCTTGTGGCCCCGAGGCTTCCGAGACCATACCATTTTCGGGCGCGGATTCAATATTATCAATACGTTCAGACCTCCTGATCTCCGGCTTTCGGGTTGAAGGCTCGGACCGTCGAAATAGCGGTTCGCGTCAATTGGTTGTGCAAAAGATGGGGTTCGCGACGGTCGATAGGTGGCGCGATCGAGCGGATTCAGGAATGATCCCGGGGCGGAGCGAAGTTCTGTTGGCTCGACACGGGAGACGGTATTATGCCGCAACGTCATCTGCCGATGTTTCCCGCTGGCGTAACCCACATCACCGACGAACTGGCCTTTGAAAGGCGGGACGGCAAGATCGCGTACTTCAACGGCCACATGCCGGTGTTTGTCCATGCGGAGGACGACGTCGCGACCTTTCGCATGATCACGAGCCAGTTTTGTGAAAGTGGGTATGCGAAGCAAT
>DASYAL010000058.1:0-54923 GCA_036501365.1 Allostellaceae bacterium
TGGCGGAGAGGGAGGGATTCGAACCCTCGGTACCCAGCAAAGGGTACAACGGTTTTCGAGACCGCCCCGATCGACCGCTCCGGCACCTCTCCGTTCCGCTGGCAAACCGTCGCCTGGGGCGGCGGAGACTAGCGCAGCGCCGCGTCCCGCTCAACCGGCCGGGCGCCGCCTCGGGCCCCGAAAACCGGCACTAAGGCCTTGGCAGGCCAATGATTTACCGGGTTCGGGCTTGACAAGGCCGGGGTCGTGGCTATAGTGCGCCGGCCTTGGACGGGAAAGCCCATCCGAGGGACCATTCAGCAAAGAACCAGCCATGTATGCAGTGATCCGCACCGGCGGCAAGCAATACCGGGTCGCCAAGGACGAGGTCGTTTTCGTCGAAAAGCTCGATGCCGAGGCCGGCGCGAGCGTGACCCTCGACGACGTCTTGATGATCGGCGAAGGCGCCGAAGCCAAGACCGGCAAGCCGCGTCTCGCCGGCGCCAAGGTGACCGCGACCGTGCTCGAGCAGAAGCTCGACGACAAGGTGATCGTCTTCAAGAAGAAGCGCCGGCACAATTATCGCCGCAAGAACGGTCATCGCCAGGCGCTGACCGTGCTGCGCATCACCGATATCACCGGCTGAGCCTGGCCAAAGGAGCGACGGCATGGCCCATAAGAAAGCACGCGGCTCTTCGCGCAACGGGCGCGATTCCAAGGGCCGGCGTCTCGGCGTGAAGAAGTTCGGCGGCCAGATCGTGCTCGCCGGCAATATCCTCGTGCGCCAGCGCGGCACCACCTATCACCCCGGCGAGAATGTCGGCCTCGGCCGCGACCACACGCTTTTCGCGCTGGCGGACGGCACGGTCGGGTTCCATGCCTCGACCAAGGGCCGCACTTATATATCGGTCAACCCGCTGCCGGCGGACGCGGCCGATTAACGCCGTTCCTCGCCGCGCGAACACCGAGGGGGAATGGCCGCATTCCCCCTTTTTGTTTGACAGCGACTCTTAAGCGATCCGTGCGATGAAATTTCTCGACCAGGCGAAGATCTATGTGCGCAGCGGCGATGGCGGCGCCGGCGTCGTCGCGTTTCGGCGCGAGAAATTCATCGAGCATGGCGGTCCCTGGGGCGGCGATGGCGGCCGCGGCGGCGACGTCATCGTCGAGGCGGTCTCCAATCTCAACACTCTCATCGACTACCGCTATCAGCAGCATTTCAAGGCGGAGATCGGCCATCACGGTATGGGCGACAATCGCAGCGGGGCCGCCGGCAAGACTATTGTGTTGCGCGTGCCGGTCGGCACGCAGATCCTCGACGAGGACAACGCGACCGTGCTGCTCGACTTGACCAAGCCGGGCGAGCGCCATGTCCTCTTGAAAGGCGGCGATGGTGGCTTCGGCAATGCGCATTTCAAGAGCTCGACCAACCGCGCGCCGCGCAAGGCGACCAAGGGTTGGCCGGGCGAGGAACGCTGGATCTGGCTGCGATTAAAGCTGATCGCCGATGCCGGCCTCGTCGGCCTGCCCAATGCCGGGAAATCGACCTTGCTGGCGCGGCTGTCGCGGGCGCGGCCGAAGATCGCGGATTATCCCTTCACCACCCTGCGGCCGCAGCTCGGCGTCGTCTCGGCGCATGGCGAGGAATTCGTGCTCGCCGATCTGCCGGGACTTATTGAAGGCGCCAGTGAAGGCGCCGGCTTGGGCCACCGATTTCTCGGCCATGTCGAGCGTTGCGCGGTGCTGCTGCATCTCGTCGACGCCACCGAAGACGACGTTGTCGGCAACTGGCGCACCATCCGCGGCGAGCTCGAGGCCTATGGCCACGACCTTATCGACAAGCCCGAGATCGTCGCGCTCAACAAGGCCGATGCGGTGCCGGAGGACGAGCTGACGAAGAAGCGCGCGAAGCTGAAACGCGCGTCGAAGCGGCCGGTCTTCGTCATGTCGGGCGCGAGCGGCCGCGGCCTCGACGAGGTGTTGACCGCGCTCTTGCACGCGGTGAAAGCCGCGCGCGAAGCCGAAGCCGAGAAAGCGCAACAAGCGATGGCCGAGCCGGTGCTCGCCGATGAGTGAATCCCTCGCCCCCGCCAAGCGGCTGATCGTGAAGATCGGCTCCGCGCTGCTGGTCGATGACGCCAGCGGCGACATCCGCCGCGCCTGGCTCGATGCGCTGGTCGACGACATCATGCGCTGCCGCGCGCGCGGGCAGGAGGTTTTGCTCGTCTCCTCAGGCGCGATCGCGGTCGGCCGCCGGCATCTCGGCCTCGGCGGGCGCAACCTGAAGCTCGAGGAAAAGCAGGCCGCGGCGGCCTCGGGCCAAATCCGGCTCGCCCATGCCTATCAGGAAGCGCTCGGCAAGCATGGCGTCGCGGTCGCGCAAATCTTGCTGACGCCCGATGATACCGAGGAGCGCCGCCGCCATTTGAACGCGCGCGCCACCATCGAGCAGCTCCTGGCGTTGGGCGCGGTGCCGATCATCAACGAGAACGACACCGTCGCGACCCAGGAAATCCGCTTCGGCGACAACGACCGCCTCGGCGCACGGGTCGCGCAGATGATCAGCGCCGACACGCTGGTGCTGCTCTCCGATATCGACGGGCTCTACACCGCCGATCCGCGGCGCGATCCGCTGGCGCGCTTTATCCCCGAGCTGCGCGAAATCACACCGGCCATCGAGGCGATGGCGGGCGAAGCGCCGGCCGGCTACAGCTCGGGCGGCATGGTGACGAAGCTTGCCGCGGCGCGCATCTGCATGGCCGCCGGCTGCCGCATGGCGATCGCCAAGGGCGAGGCGCTGCATCCGCTGCAGGCGATCGAGAATGGCGCGCGGGTGACGTGGTTCCTGCCCACGGCCGAACCGCGCACCGCGCGCAAGCGCTGGATCGCCGGCACCCTCAATCCGATGGGCGTGCTGATCGTCGATGCCGGCGCGGCGGCGGCGCTGAAGCGCGGCACCAGCCTCTTGCCCGCCGGCGTCGCCGAGATTGAAGGCAGCTTCGAGCGCGGCGACGCGGTCGTCATCAAGACCCGCGACGGCCGCGAAGTGGCGCGCGGCCTGTCGGCCTATTCGAGCGCCGATGCGCGCGCCATCGCCGGCCATAAAAGCGGTGAAATCGAGGCCATCCTCGGCTACCGTGGCCGCGACGAGATGATCCATCGCGACGATCTGGTGGTGACATGAGCGCGGATGGGCGCATCGAAACCGGCATCGAAGCCGAAATGAAGCGGCTCGGCGCGGCCGCGCGCCAAGCGGCGGCGGTGCTCGCCCACGCCGATCCGGCGCGCAAGACCGAGGCGCTGCAGCGCGCCGCGGCGGCGATTCGCGATCAGGCGAAGGCGATCCTCGACGCCAACCGCCAGGATATGGCGGCGGCAAAGGAGCTTTCGCCGGCAATGACCGATCGCCTGGTGCTCGACGAGAAGCGCGTCGCCGCGATGGCGCAAGGCCTCGACGAGGTCGCCGCCCTGGCCGATCCGATCGGCACCGAGCTCGCGCGCTGGACGCGGCCCAACGGGCTCGACATCGCGCGGGTGCGCGTGCCGCTCGGCGTGATCGGCATCATCTACGAATCGCGGCCCAACGTCACTGCCGATGCCGGCGGGCTCTGCTTGCGCGCCGGCAATGCCGCGATCCTGCGCGGCGGCTCGGAAAGCTTCCGTTCCTCGCGCGCCATTGCGGCGGCGCTGCAAACCGGGATCGCCGGCGCCGGCCTGCCAGCGGCCGCGGTGCAGCTGGTGCCGACGATCGACCGCGCCGCTGTCGGCATGATGCTGACCATGACGGAGTGCATCGACATTATCGTGCCGCGCGGCGGCAGGTCGCTGATCGACCGCGTGCAGCGCGAGAGCCGGATTCCGGTCATCGCGCATCTCGAAGGCAATTGCCACGTCTATGTCGACCGCGCCGCCGATTTCGACAAGGCGCTGGCGATCGTGATGAACGCCAAGCTGCGCCGCACCGGCGTTTGCGGCGCCGCCGAGACCTTGCTGATCGATCGCGCGATCGCCGAGCAGGCCTTGCCGCCGATTCTGGCCTCGCTTCATCAAGGCGGCTGCGAGATCCGCGGCGACGAGACGGTGCGCCGGCTCGACCCGCAAGCCAAGCCCGCGACCGAGCAGGACTGGTTCACCGAATATCTCGATGCGATCCTCGCGGTGCGCGTGGTCGACGATGTCGCCGCGGCGATCGCGCATATCAACCACTACGGCTCGCATCATACCGATGCGATCGTGAGCGAAGATCGCGCCGCCGCCGCGCGCTTCCTCGATGAGATCGACAGCGCGATCGTGCTGGTGAACGCTTCGACCCAATTCGCCGACGGCGGCGAATTCGGCATGGGCGCCGAGATCGGCATCTCGACCAACCGGCTGCCGCCGCGCGGCCCGGTCGGCGCGGAGCAGCTGACCAGCTTCAAATACGTCGTGCGCGGTAGCGGCCAGGTGCGGCCCTGAGCCGAGTGCCGGGCCTCGACCATCTGCCGCGGCGCCGCATCGGGCTGCTGGGCGGCTCCTTCAACCCCGCCCATGAAGGCCATCGCCATATCAGCCTCGAGGCGCTGAAGCGCCTGGGGCTCGACGAAGTATGGTGGCTGGTCGCGCCGCAGAATCCGCTCAAGGCCGCGGCCGGCATGGGCAAGCTCGCCGACCGGCTCGCCGCGGCGAAAGCCCTGGTCCGTCACGACAAGCGCATCCGCGTGCTCGATCTCGAAGCGCGACTCGGTACACATTTCACCGCCGATACGCTCGCGGCGCTGCAGCGACGTGCGCCGCAGACGCGCTTCGTCTGGCTGATGGGCGCGGACAACCTCGCGCAAATCCGCCATTGGAAAGATTGGCCGGCGATTTTCGCGCGCGTTCCCATTGCGGTTTTCGCGCGGCCCTCATACTGTCGCAAGGCCTTGGCCGGGCTTGCGGCGCAGCGTTTTTCTCGGGCGCGGGTTATGCCCGGGAGACGGCGCTTCGGCGCGGTCGAGCCGCCGGCTTGGATTTTCCTGCCGGTCAAGCTCGATCCGCATTCGGCCACGGCGATCCGCTCTCCCCGCCCCTCTTAGGAGCGGGAGTACTTTCAAGGAGGTGATACCCATCCCGCGCGCCACAAGCTCAGCCAAATCCCGCCGCAAGGCGAAGCCGTCTCCCGCGAAAGCGCTGCTCGCCGTCGCGGAAAAGCTTCTCGAAGACGGCAAGGCGGAAGATATCGCCGTCATCGATCTCCAAGGAAAAACCGACATCGCCGATTTCATGGTCATCGCCTCCGGACGCTCGCAGCG
Source organism: Allostellaceae bacterium (assembly GCA_036501365.1). Taxonomy (GTDB): domain Bacteria; phylum Pseudomonadota; class Alphaproteobacteria; order ATCC43930; family CGMCC-115725; genus CAIKMD01. The sequence goes on from DASYAL010000058.1 coordinate 5,250, forward strand.
TCAGGTGATGGCGCTGGCGCAACGGCTGAGCGAAGGCTTCAAGGCCGCCGGCAGCCCTAAACCCGCCGTCGAAGGCTTGCGCCACGGCGAATGGGTGCTGATCGACGCCGGCGACGTCGTCGTGCATCTTTTCCGGCCCGAGACGCGCGCCTATTACAATCTCGAGAAGATGTGGGGCGAGGCGCTGGCCGAAGCTCCGGCACACAGCGCCTGAGGCCCGATCGCGCTTGATGCGCATCACCATCGTCGCGGTCGGACGCCACAAGGCGGGACCGCTCGAAGCGCTCGAGGAATTCTACGCCGAGCGCATCCGCTGGCCGCTTACCATCCGCCAGGTCGAAGAGCGCCGCAAGCTGCCGCCGGCCGAGCTGAAAGCGCGCGAGGGCGAATTGCTCCTCGCCGCTTTGCCGAAAGACGCTGTGCTGGTGGCGCTCGATGGCCGCGGCAAGGCCCTCTCGAGCGCCGATTTCGCGCGGCGTCTTGGCGCCTGGCGCGATGCGGACGCGGCCCTCGCTTTCGCGATCGGCGGCGCCGACGGCCTCGCCGACGGCGTGATCGCCAAGGCCAAGCTCGTCCTATCGCTTGGCGCCATGACCTGGCCGCATCTTCTGGCGCGCGGCATGCTGCTCGAGCAGATCTACCGCGGGCAGCAAATCCTGGCCGGGCATCCCTATCACCGCGAATAGCCGCCGGGGAACGAAGCGCCGCCGAAATCGTTGCTTTCGGGAACTTCTTTGTGCGGAGCATCACATGGCGACGAAGCCTTCGATCAACCATCTGCGCCGCGGTGCGACGGCGCTGACCACCGAAGCCGGCAAGCTTATCCGCGACCGCGCGCTCAACGCCGCGCATCAGGCACTGGTAGTAGCCTTGCAGAGCGTCAAGGCCGCCGATCGTAAACTGCGCGGCACCGTCAGCAGCCCGCGCCGCAAGGCGTCGCGGCGGACCGGCGCCGCCGCGTTGAAGCGCAAGGCGGCGCGGCCCGCGGCCAAAGCGCGGCGCAGCATCGCTGCGGCCGCAAGTCGGGGCAAAACGGTACGCCGCGGCCGCCGCGCGACGCGCTGACCTCGCCGAGTCGGCGCGGCGGATGTGATTCGCCCGTACCCTTCGCGCGCCGGTTCCTCTATAAGGCTGGCATGTCCGATCGCACCGTTCCGCGCCCCGTCGTCCTCTGCATCCTCGACGGCTGGGGCGAGCGTGCCGACAAAGCCGACAATGCCATCCTCGATGCCGATACGCCGAACTGGCACCAGTTCCTGAAAACCGCGCCGCATGCCCAGCTTCAGGCCAGCGAGCATTTCGTTGGCCTGCCGGACGGGCAGATGGGCAATTCCGAAGTCGGTCACATGAATCTCGGCGCCGGCCGGGTGGTGGTGCAAGATCTGCCGCGGATCGACAAGGCGGTCGCCGAAGGCTCGCTCGCCCATAATCTCGAACTGCAGGAATTCATCGCCCGGGTGAAGAAGGCCCATGGCACCGCGCATCTGATGGGTCTGCTATCCCCGGGCGGCGTCCATGCGCACCAGGATCATATCGCCGCGCTGGCCAAGGCGATCGCCGCCGCCGGCATCGAGGTCGCGGTCCACGCTTTCCTCGACGGCCGCGACACCCCGCCGAAAAGCGCCGCCGGCTATGTCGCGAAATTCAGCGCCGATATAGCGCCGGCCCGCATCGCTCGCATCGCGACGGTCAGCGGCCGCTATTACGCGATGGACCGCGACAAGCGCTGGGACCGCGTCGCCAAGGCCTATGAGGCGCTGGTCGATGCCAAGGGCGTCCGCGCGGCCGATGCGAAAACCGCGATCGAGCAGTCCTATGCCACCGGCAAGACCGACGAGTTCGTGCTGCCGACCGTGATCGGCGATTATGCCGGAATGAAGGACGGCGACGGCGTGATCTGCGCCAATTTCCGCGCCGACCGGGTGCGCGAGATCCTGACCGCGCTGCTCGATGCCGATTTCAAGGACTTCCCGCGCGCGCAGGTGCCGCGCTTTTCCGGCGCCGCCGGCATGGCCGAATATTCCGACGAGCTGAAGCACCATATGCTGACGCTGTTCCCGCCCGAGGCGCTGACCGATACCTTCGGCGAGGTGGTGTCGCGCGCCGGCCTCAAGCAGCTGCGCATCGCCGAGACCGAGAAATACGCGCATGTCACTTTCTTCTTCAATGGCGGGCGCGAAGCCGAATTTCCCGGCGAGAGCCGCATTCTCGTGCCCTCGCCCAAGGTCGCGACCTACGACCTGAAGCCCGAGATGTCAGCGCCCGAGGTCACCGACAAGCTCGTGGCGGCGATCGATAGCGGCCGCTTCGACGTCGTCGTGGTCAACTACGCCAATACCGACATGGTCGGCCACAGCGGCGATCTCCAGGCGACGATCAAAGCGGTCGAGACCGTTGATCGCTGCCTCGGCCGCCTCGCCGACGCGGTGAAGCGCGCGGGCGGCACGCTGCTCATCACCGCCGATCACGGCAATGCCGAGCTGATGCGCGATCCGAAGACCGGCGAGCCGCACACCGCGCACACCACCAATCCCGTGCCGCTGATCTTGGTCAACCCACCGCCGGGCGTCGCCGGGATCAGCGATGGCAAGCTGAGCGACATCGCGCCGACGCTGCTGCGGCTCCTCGGCATCGAGCAGCCCAAGGCGATGACCGGCCATGCGCTGGTAAAACTGCGCGAGCGTGCCTCGGCCTGACCATCTCCCCCTTCGTCTGTCGCCGCTGATCATTGCGGCGCTGCTCGGGTGTTCGTTCGGCGTTGCCGCCGCGTACGCCGCCGACACACCGCAGGCCCAGCTCGACGCGGTGCAAAAGCAGCTCGAGCAAAGCAAGGCGCAGCAGCAAAACCTGGCTCAGCAATCGGCCGCGCTCGCCGCCGACCTCGACCAGCTGCGCAGCCAGCAGGTCGCCGCCGCGCAATCGGCACAGGCGCATGAGTCGGCGCTGAGCCGCCTCGATGCGCAACTCGCGACCCTTGCGGCCGAGATGAAGACGAAAGCCGGCGAGCTGCAAAAACGGCGCGCCGAGCAGCGGGCGGTTTTGACCGCGCTTCTCCATCTCGCGCGCAATCCGCCGATCGGGCTGGCGCTCGCCGACGGCACGCCGGTCGATCGCCTGCGCGGCGGGATTCTTCTTGGCGCGGCCGTGCCGCCGCTGGTCGATCGGGCGGAACGTCTCGGCATCGAGCTGCAAACGCTCAACGATCTGCAGAGCCAGCTCAGAGAGGCCGAGGCACAGCACCGCATCGAGGCCGACGGCCTCGGCAAGGAGCAGGCGCGGCTTGCCGCGCTCGCCAGCCAGAAAGTGGCCTTACAGCAGCAGGCCTCGCTGGGCGCGACGGAAACCGCGCAGCAGGTGCAGAAGCTTGCTGCCCAAGCAAGCGATCTCAGAGATTTGATCGATCGCGCCGAAGCCGCCGAGCGCGCGCGCGAGGCCGAAGCGCAGCGGCGCGCCGAGGCGGCGGCCCGCCTCGCCGCGGCGGCCAGCGCGCCGCCTGCGATCCGGGCGGGCCCCGATCAAAGTGGTGCCGAGCATGCCGCCGTCGCCACCGCGCCCGCTTTGGCCGATCCGACAAGGCCGGCGACGATCCGGCCGTTCGCGCAGGCGATGGGGCGGATGCATGCCCCGACTTCGGGCGACATCGTGCTGGCGTTCGGCGACCCGTCCGGCACCGGCGACTCGGCGAAAGGCATCACTTTCGAGACCCGGCCCGGCGCCGAGGTCGTCGCGCCTTTCGACGGCCGCGTCGTCTTCGCCGGCGCGTTCAAAGGCTATGGCCAAATCTTGATCATCGGACATGGCGATGGCTATCATTCCCTGGTGGCGGGACTCGACCGCATCGACAGCAGCGCCGGCCAATGGCTGATCGCGGGCGAGCCGATCGGCCGTATGCCTGCCCGCGAGGCGAAGCCGCGCCTTTATCTCGAGCTGCGACATGACGGGCAGCCGATCAACCCGTTGCCGTGGCTGGCAACGCGCGATGCAAAGGTAAAAGGATGATGCGTTTCTCGATGGCGGCGGCCTCGGTCGCGATGGTGGCCCTGCTGCTCGTCCCGATGCCGGCATCGCGCGCGGCCGATCAGCCGGCGGCGAAGCCCGATACGAGCTCCGATACCTACCGCCAGCTCGATCTTTTCGGCGAGGTGTTCGAGCGCGTGCGCGCCGATTACGTCGACGAGGTCACGGACCAGCAACTCATCGAAGCGGCCATCACCGGCATGCTGTCGTCGCTCGATCCGCATTCGAGCTACATGAACGCGAAGAATTTCCAGGACCTTCAAGTCGAGGTCGAGGGACAGTTCGGCGGCCTCGGTCTCGAGGTCACGATGGAGAACGGCGTCGTCAAGGTGGTCTCGCCGATCGACGACACACCCGCCGCGAATGCCGGTCTGAAGCCGAACGATCTCATCGTCGCGATCGACGGTCAGCCGGTGCAGGGCATGACCCTCGCCGACGCGGTCGAGAAGATGCGCGGCCCGGTCGACAGCGCCATCAAGCTGACGATCAAGCGCGACAACCGCGACCCCTTCGACGTCACGCTGAAACGCGCCGTGGTGAAGATCCAGTCGGTGAAATCGCAGCCCGAAGGCGACGACATCGGCTATCTCCGCATCAGCAGCTTCAACGAGCAGACCGACAGCGGCGTCAAAGCCGCGATCAAGGCGCTGCAAGCCAAGGATGGGCCGAAGCTCTCCGGCCTCGTGCTCGATCTGCGCAACAATCCGGGCGGACTGCTCGACCAGGCGATCGCCGTGGTCAACGATTTCGTCGACAAAGGCGAGATCGTCTCGACCCGCGGGCGGCGCGCCGAGGATGCGCAGCGCTACGACGCGAAGGCTCCGGGCGATCTGACGCATGGGCTGCCGATGGTCGTGCTGATCAACGGCGGCTCGGCATCGGCATCGGAAATCGTCGCCGGTGCGCTGCAAGATCATCATCGTGCCATCCTCCTCGGCACGCGCTCTTTCGGCAAAGGTTCGGTGCAGACGATCATCCAGCTGCCGGGCCATGGCGCGATGCGGCTGACCACGGCGCGCTACTACACGCCGTCGGGGCGATCGATTCAGGCCGAGGGCATCGAGCCCGATATCGTCGTCGAGCCGGCGAAGATCGAGAAGATCAATGAAGGCCAAGTCCAGCATGAGGCCGATCTCCGCGGCGCCTTGAAGAACACCGATCCGGGCCAGGCCGGCAAGGCCAAGCCGCCGGCGCCGGCGGACAATCAGGCCGCGCCCGCCAAGCCCGATGCCGCGCCCGGCCAGGCGACGCCGCCCGATCAGACCAACACCGTCGATGCCGCGGTGATCGGCACGAGCGAGGACTATCAGCTCGCCCGAGCGATCGACATGCTGCGCGGCGTGGCGCTGTTCGGCCACCGCGCACCGACGACCCCGTGAGGCCGCTGTTGCCCGGCTCCGGTATGGCGGCATCGTCCTTCAAGCAAGCTTGCGACGCGCCCTGATGGCAAGCGAGGATGGCGGCGCGCGGAGCCGTTTCCAGCTCATCTGGGTCGGCGGCGCGATCGCGCTGATCGCGATTGGCCTGGGCCTCGCCTTTTTTCGCGGCAGTTTCCGCTCCTCGCCACCCGCCGGCGAGCGCGTCGCCGTGCCGCTGCCGCCGCCGCCCGGCGGAGCGAAGGCGATGCTATTGGTGCCGGCACCCGATCCCGGCTTGGTCGAGGACACGCCCAACGGCCCGTTGCCGGTCATCAGCAAGGACGGCCGCCAATCCTGGCAGGTCTATGCCCGCCCCTTCGATGCCAAGGACACGCGGCCGCGCATCGCCATCATCGTGACGGGCATCGGTCTCGACCAGACGCTGAGCCAGGCCGCGCTCGACCGGCTTCCCGGCGCGGTGACCTTCGGCTTCGATCCCTACGCCGCCGCCGTCAAGCCGGCGCTCGCCAATGCCCGCAACCTCGGCCACGAGGCGCTGCTCGGGATGCCGATGGAGCCGCTCGATTATCCGCGCCAGGATCCCGGGCCGCTGACCCTGCTGACCTCGCTCGATGCGACGCAGAACGGCGCGCGGCTCGCGCGGCTGATGGGTGAAGCGACCGGCTATGTCGGCATGGTTGCGATCCTCGGCTCGCGCTTCGAGGTCGAAACCCAGAGCCTGATACCGGTGCTGGAGACCTTAAAGCAGCGCGGGCTGATGTTTGCCGACGACAAGCCCCCGGAGCAGAGCACTGCTGCTCAGCTCGCCACGCAAATGAAGCTGCCCTGGGCGGCGGGCGATCACGTGATCGATGCCGAGAGCGATCCGGGGTCGATCGATCAGGCGCTCGCCGATCTCGAAACGCGGGCGCGGGCGCGCGGCGCGGCGCTCGGCATCGCGGCGCTCTCGCCGGCGCTGCTCGACCATCTCGGCGCATGGCTGAAGACGCTCGACGGCAAGGGTATCACCCTCGCCCCTGCCAGCGCGGTCGCCAATCGCCAATCGCCCGCACAACCGTCGCCATGAGTCGCCGCCGATGAGCGATGCCCCGGCAAAACCCTATCGCCGCGGCGTCGGCATCATGCTGCTGAATCCCGAGCGGCGGATTTTTGTCGGCCGTCGCATCGACACGCCCGGCGCCTGGCAGATGCCGCAAGGCGGCATCGACAAGGACGAGACACCGCGCGAGGCGGCCCTGCGCGAGCTCCATGAAGAGGTCGGCACCAAGAAGGCCGAAATCCTCGCCGAGACCGCCGGTTGGCTGACCTACGAGCTGCCCGGCGATCTTCATCTCCAGGCCTGGGGCGGGCGCTATCGCGGCCAGCAGCAGAAATGGTTCGCGATGCGCTTCAGCGGGAAGGATTCCGACATCCGCCTCGATGCGCACACGCCCGAGTTCGATGCCTGGAAATGGGTGACGCCGACGGAGCTCATCCGCGACATCGTCGCCTTCAAGCGCCCGCTCTACGAGGCCGCGCTCGCGGAATTCGCGCCGCTCTTCGCGGCGGGCTAAGCCGCCTCGCGCGCCAACCGCGCGACGCGTTTACGCATCCCCCACCAGGCGAGACCGGTCGCGACGCGATTGATGCGGCCGTTGGGCGTCAGCCCCGCGGCCTTCAGCACCATAGCGATGCCGCGCTCGACATGGTGGCGGCGATAGACCGCGTAAGCGCGGCGCGCATAAGCGCGGATCGCCTGCTTGCGGTCGTAGGTCCCGCCGGGATCGTTGGCGGCGTGATAAGCGAAAGCGAGCTCGTCATCCTCGGATTCGCGGATGCGGCCGAGCGCGACTTTGAGCCGGCCCCAGGTGCCGAGGCCTTCGGCAACGAGATAGCGCCGCAGATGCGAGAGGAAGAGTTTGTAATGCCGCAGCTCGTCGGCGGCGACGCACTGGCAGATCGCTTTGAGCACCGGCTCTTCCGTCGCTTCGGCGAGCGCCGCGTAATAGGAGCTGGTGCCGGTTTCGACGATGCAGCGCGCCACCAGCTCGCCGGCGCGCGAGCCGCGCACCGAGGCGCGCGCGTCGAGATCGACGCGGAAGCCGGCGGTGAACCGCGCACGCGCCGCTTCGTGGTCGAAGCTCGGATCGGCGAGCATCGCATAGCGGCCGAGCGCGAGACCGTGCTGGATCTCTTCCGCGCCCCAACGCCGCGCCGCGGCTTGAAACGCGGTATCGTCGGCGAAGACACCGCAGAGATAGCGCGCGTAATCGGCACCGTTCTGCTCGACGAGGCTCGCCGCCTTGACGATGCGCAACAGCTCGGGATCGAGCTTTTGCGGCTCGAAACGCGCCCACGGAATATCGTCGAGCGTCCAATGCGGCATCACGCGAAGTATAGCGCACCCGGGGTAGACCGTCATTGCGAGGAGCGATAGCGACGAAGCAATCCAGAGCCTTCCTGGATTGCTTCGCTGACGCTCGCAATGACGATGTAAGAGAATTAATGCACCGCGCCGAGGGCGGCGAGCTTCGCCGCCGCGACCGTGAGTTGCCGCTCGGCGGCGCGCAATCTCGCGAGCGCGGCCTCGCGCTCGGCGCCCGAGAGCCGCGCGGCCTGGTCCTTGAGACCCGCAAGTATCGAATCGAGCGTCTTCGCTTCCGCCTCGATCGCGCCGCGATCGAGCGAGGAGAGCGGCACTGCGTCGTCGGCGAGAACCGTGCAGCGCTCCGGCGTCACCTCGGCGAAGCCGCCGGAGACGAAGATGCGCTCGCTCACGGTCTTATCCTCGTAAACGTCGATGACGCCCGGCCGCACCGTCGAGATGAAAAGCGCATGACCCGGCAGCACGCCGAAATTGCCTTCGGTGCCGGGCACGATCACCATGCCGACCGCTTCCGAGAGCAGGAGCTTCTCGGGCGAGACCAGCTCGAATTGCAGCTTCTCGGCCATCGCGGCTTACGCGGCCTCGGCGGCGAGCTTCCTCGCCTTTTCGACCGCTTCCTCGATCGTGCCGACCATATAGAAGGCGCTCTCGGGCAGCTCGTCGTATTCGCCGGCAACGATGCCCTTGAAGCCCTTGATCGTGTCTTCGAGCTTCACGAACACGCCGGGCGTGCCGGTGAAGACCTCGGCGACGTGAAAGGGCTGCGACATGAAGCGCTGGATCTTGCGCGCGCGGGCGACGGTGAGCTTGTCTTCTTCCGAGAGCTCGTCCATGCCGAGAATGGCGATGATGTCCTGCAGCGACTTGTAGGTCTGCAGCACGCGCTGCACGTCGCGCGCGACCTTGTAATGCTCGTCGCCGACGACGCGCGGATCGAGCATGCGCGAGGTCGAATCGAGCGGGTCGACCGCGGGATAGATGCCGAGCTCGGCGATTTGACGCGACAGCACCGTTGTCGCGTCGAGGTGCGCGAAGGAGGTCGCCGGCGCCGGGTCGGTCAGGTCGTCGGCAGGCACGTAGATCGCCTGCACCGAGGTGATCGAGCCCTTCTTGGTCGTGGTGATGCGCTCTTGCAGCGTGCCCATATCGGTCGCGAGCGTCGGCTGATAACCGACCGCCGAAGGAATGCGGCCCAAAAGCGCCGAGACTTCCGAACCCGCCTGGGTGAAGCGGAAGATGTTGTCGACGAAGAACAGCACGTCCTGGCCTTCCTCGTCGCGGAAATATTCGGCGAGCGTCAAGCCCGTGAGGCCGACTCGCGCGCGGGCGCCCGGCGGCTCGTTCATCTGGCCGTAGACCAGCGCGGCCTTGGAGCCCGGCCCGTCGGTCTTGATGACGCCCGATTCCATCATCTCGTGATAGAGGTCGTTGCCTTCGCGGGTGCGCTCGCCGACGCCGGCGAAGACCGAGTAGCCGCCATGCGCCTTGGCGATGTTGTTGATCAGCTCCATGATGATGACGGTCTTGCCGACGCCGGCCCCGCCGAAGAGGCCGACTTTGCCGCCGCGCGCATAGGGCGCGAGCAGATCGACCACCTTGATGCCGGTGACGAGAATTTCCGCCTCGGTCGACTGATCGACGAATTCCGGCGCCGGCCTGTGGATCGGCGAGGTCAACTTGGTCTTCAAGGGACCGCGCTCGTCGACCGGCTCGCCGACGACGTTGATGATGCGGCCCAGCGTCTCGGGCCCGACCGGCACCGAGATCGGACCGCCGGTGTCGACGACTTCGGCGCCGCGCACGAGGCCGTCGGTCGTGTCCATCGCAATGGTGCGAACCGTGCTCTCGCCGAGATGCTGCGCCACTTCGAGCACGAGGGTCTTGCCCTGGTTCTGGAGGTGTAACGCGGAGAGGATCGGCGGCAGCTCGCCGTCGAACTTCACGTCGACGACGGCGCCGATGACCTGGGTAATGGAGCCGATGTTGTTCTTTGCCATGGATCGCGCGTTCCTTGTTAGAGCGCCTCGGCGCCCGAAATGATCTCGATCAATTCCTTGGTGATGGCGGCCTGACGCGAACGGTTGTAGGTCATGTTGAGCGTGTTGATCATGTCGCCGGCGTTGCGCGTCGCATTATCCATCGCCGTCATGCGCGCGCCCTGCTCCGAGGCCGCGTTCTCGAGCAGCGCCGTATAGATCTGGACCGCAAGATTGCGCGGCAGCAAGTCCGCGAGAATGTCCGCCTCCTCGGGCTCAAATTCGTAGACGCCCTGCTGCGCCGTGGGCGCGGCCGTCTCGGGCGGTGCGAAGGGGATCAGCGCCCGGCGGGTCACGATCTGCGTCATCGCCGACTGGAAGCGGTTATAGACGATGGTGCAGCCGTCGAATTCGCCCGCCGCGAAACGCGTCAGCACCCGCTCGGCAATCTCGCGCGCCGTCTCAAAAGTGAGGCGCGGCCGGCCGATCTCGGTCAGGCTCTCGACGATCAGCCGCGCATGGTCGCGGCGCAGTGCGTCGCGGCCCTTGCGGCCGATGGTCAGAATCTTCACCGTCTTGCCGCCGGCGGTGAGCTCGCGGATCAGCCGCCGGGCGTCGCGCAGGATCGTCGCGTTGAAGCCGCCGGCAAGGCCACGATCCGAGGTCGCGACGACGATCAGATGCGTCGCATCCTTGCCGGTACCGGCGAGAAGGGGCGGCGCGTTGACCATGCCGCGGAGATTGGCGGCGAGCGAGCCCAGCATCCGCTCCATCCGCTGCGAATAGGGCCGCGCGGCCTCGGCCTGCTCTTGCGCGCGCCTCAGACGCGAAGCGGCGACCATCTTCATCGCCGACGTGATCTTCTGCGTCGAGCGCACGCTGCGGATGCGCAGCCGCAATTCCTTGAGCGTCGCCATCGCGGGGTCGTCCCGTCCTTAGGCGAAGGTCTTGGCGAAACCGTCGAGGAAGCCGGTCAGCTCTTTTTCCGTATCGGCGGCGAGCTCGCGCTTCTCGCGAACGGCTTTCAGAACCTCGGGCTTCTTGGCGCGGAGCTCGTTGAGCATCGCAGTCTCGAAGCGCGTCACCGCCGCGGTCTCGACCTTGTCGAGGTAGCCGCGCGTGCCGGCGAAGATCGAGACGACCTGCTCTTCGACCGGCATCGGGCTGAATTGCGGCTGCTTCAACAGCTCGGTCAGCCGCGCGCCGCGCGCAAGCAAGCGCTGCGTCGCGGGATCGAGATCCGACGCGAATTGCGCGAAGGCCGCCATCTCGCGGTATTGCGCGAGTTCGAGCTTGATGCGGCCGGCGACTTGCTTCATCGCCTTGATCTGCGCCGCCGAGCCGACGCGGCTTACCGAGAGACCGACGTTGATCGCCGGGCGGATGCCGCGATAGAACAGCTCGGTCTCGAGGAATATCTGCCCGTCGGTGATCGAGATCACATTGGTCGGGATATAGGCGGAGACGTCGCCGGCCTGGGTCTCGATGATCGGCAGCGCCGTCAGCGAGCCCGAGCCATGCTCTTCGTTCATCTTCGCGGCGCGCTCGAGCAAGCGGGAATGGAGATAGAACACGTCGCCCGGATAGGCTTCGCGGCCCGGCGGCCGGCGCAGCAGCAGCGACATCTGGCGATAGGCGACCGCCTGCTTGGAGAGATCGTCATAGACAATGACGGCATGCATGCCGTGATCGCGGAAATACTCGCCCATGGCGCAGCCGGCATAGGGCGCGAGGAATTGCAGCGGCGCCGGCTCCGACGCGGTCGCGGCGACGACGATCGAATAGTCGAGCGCGCCGTAATCCTGCAGCGTCTTGACGATTTGAGCGACGGTGGAGCGTTTCTGGCCGACCGCGACATAGACGCAGTAGAGCTTCTTCGATTCGTCGCCGGCTTCGTTGATCGCCTTCTGATTGAGGAAAGTGTCGATCGCGACCGCGGTCTTGCCGGTCTGGCGGTCGCCGATGATCAGCTCGCGCTGGCCCCGGCCGACCGGCACCAGCGCGTCGATCGCCTTTAAGCCGGTTTGCACCGGCTCGTGCACCGAGCGGCGCGGAATGATGCCCGGCGCCTTGACCTCGACGCGGGTGCGGGTGACGTCTTTCAGCGGGCCTTTGCCGTCGATCGGATTGCCGAGCGCGTCGACGACGCGGCCCAACAGTCCCTTGCCGACCGGCACGTCGACGATGGCGCCGGTGCGCTTCACCGTCGCGCCTTCGCTGATGCCGCTATCGTCGCCGAAGATCACGACGCCGACATTGTCGCTCTCGAGGTTGAGCGCCATGCCTTTGACGCCGTTCGGGAACTCGACCAGCTCGCCGGCCTGGACCTTGTCGAGCCCATAGACACGGGCGATGCCGTCGCCGACCGAGAGCACCTGGCCGACCTCGGCGACATCCGCCTCGGTGCCGAAACCGGCGATCTGCTGTTTCAGGATGGCGGAGATTTCCGCCGCGCGGATTTCCATCTTAACGAACCCCCTTCATGGCGAGCTGCAGCCGTTGCAGCTTGCTGCTGAGCGACGCGTCAACCATGCGCGAGCCCAGCTTGACGATGAGGCCGCCGAGCAGGCTCGGATCGACCCGTGTTTCGATGGCGACCTTGCCGCCGACCGCGCGCCGCAGCCGCTCGTCGAGCGACTGGCGCTGCGCATCGCTCAAGGGCTGCGCCGAAACGACCTGCGCCGTCACCTCGCCGCGGCGCACGGCGAGCTCGGCGAGAAATGCCGCGATCATCTGCGGCAGCACGAAGAGCCGCCGGTTCTTGGCGAGCAGGCCGAGGATATTGCGCACCAGCGGCTGGAAGCCGGCACGCTCGGCCAGGGCCGCAATGGCCTTGCCTTGCTCGGCGCGGCTCACGACCGGGCTGCGAATCAGCCGTCTCAGATCGGCGCTCTCGTCGACCAGGCCGCGCAGCGCGCGCAGATCGGCGGCGACCGGATCGAGCGTTTTCTGCTCGTCGGCCAGTTCGTAAAGCGCATTCGCGTAGCGCTCACCAAGACCGGTTGCGCCGGCGGTTTCGGATGCCACGGTGAAAGAGCCCTCGTTTGCTCCAGGACGAAAGCGGACTGCGCCGGAAGTGCCTGAAATGACGCGCTTTCCGGCAAGTCTCCGGGGTTCGATCCCCGGCTCATAACCGGCCCGGAAAGCGCGCGGTTTTTAACACAGGCAATATTGCAGCGCAACCCGAGGCCGCTCGACAGTTTGTCTCAGCCTCGGCCGATGCCGCGCCGCCCCGCGATCCGAATTGGCTTCGTTTCGCAATTTTCGTTTTTTCGCTGCCGGGCCCGCTACTTAGCTTTTCGATGCCGCGTACGCTTATGCTGCGCTCGTATCTCCTCGAAGCCATCTACATCGCGGTTATTGCAGCGTACATATAGTACGCTATCGACGTGTATTCAAGGCAGCGGCCGGGCGCGACGACCCCATTGCACGCCAATCGCGCGAGCGCGACAATGCGCCGACCTGGAAACGCCCATAACCCGAGGTACATCGCATGGCCCGCCCGAAGATCCGTCACCTCGCCATTCTCGCGCGCAATCCGAAGAAGATGGCCGACTACTACACCAAGGTCTTCGACATGGAGATCATCCACAAGAATCCGGCCGGAACCGCCTTCTTCCTCTCCGACGGCTACATCACCATGGCCGTCCTGCCGCACAAGCTCGAGAACGACGGCTCGCTGGGCATCAACCATTTCGGCTTCCATGTCGAGAGCGTCGGCGACATCACCAAGAAGATGGCCGCCTTCGATGCCGAGATCGAGGAGCCGAAGAAGCGCCCGGCCGACCGGCCCTATGCCGAGTTCCGCGGCTGCGACACCGAGGGCAACGGCTTCGACCTCAGCGAGCACGGTTTCGAGCGCGCCGAGACCAACGCCGAGCGCGACGCGAAGAAGGCGCCGGCACCGAAGGAAAAGGCGCTGGTCTAAGACTCGCCGTCGTACCGTATGCAAAGCTGGCGCCCGGTCGCCCCGGTCGCTCGCATGTGCCGCGCGGTCGCGATCGTCGCGCTCTGGATCGTCTGTTGATGGAACTCCGCGAGCTCGTGATTCTCGCCTGGTTCAACGGCCGGATAAGCTGGCGCTTGGCGCACAAGATCTGGCGCGGCGAAATCCGCACGACCAAAGCGCACCTGGCGCGGCTCGCCGGCGTCCCGATCGCACTCGCTTTCAACGAGCCGGTCAGGCCCCTACGCCTGTTCGCAAAAACTCCCCGAGCGTGAGCCGGATGGCGACCGCCGCGCTCGGCCGGCTACGCGCTCGAGGCTTTGCGAGCGACCCCGAAGGGCTCGCCGCAAAGCGGCGGAGCGGGACGACGAGCGCCCGGCGTCTTGCGAAGCCAATCTAGAGAAAACTATACGGGTCGATATCGACCTGGAGCCGGACATTGCCCGGGACCTTCACCCGAGCAAGCCATTGCCGCACCACCGCCTGTAGATTGATGTCGCGCCGCGCCTTCACGAGGAAGCGGCGGCGATGGCGGCCGCGCAACAGCCGCAGCGGCGCCGGCGCGGGGCCGAGGGTCTCGATGCCCGGCAGATGCGGCGCGGCACGCGCCAAGGCGCGGCCGGTGAAATCAGCGGCCTCGTCGTTCGGGGCGGAGATGACCAGCGCCGCGAGCCGCCCGAAAGGCGGCATGCCATGCGCCTTGCGGCTTTCGGCTTCGAGGGCAAAGAAGCGGTCGCGGTCATCGGCGAGCAGCGCCGCCATCACGCCGTGATCCGGCATCCAGGTCTGGATATAGACGATACCGGGCCGCTCGGCGCGACCGGCACGGCCGGCGACCTGATGCAGAAGTTGAAAGGTACGCTCGGCGGCGCGCAGGTCGCCGCCTTCGAGGCCGAGATCGGCATCGACCACGCCGACCAGCGTCAGCAAGGGAAAGTGATGGCCCTTCGCCACCACCTGCGTGCCGATCAGCACATCGATCTCATGCGCCTCGACCGCACGGATGAGCTCGGCGGCGGCGTGCGGCCCGGTAAGCGTGTCCGAGGCCATGACGCCGAGCCGCGCCTTGGGAAAGCGCAGCGCGACTTCTTCCGACAGCCGCTCGATTCCTGGTCCGCAGGGAACGAAGCTCTTGCCCTCGCCGCAATTCGGGCAGAGCGCCGGCAGCGCCTCGGCATGGCCGCAATGATGGCATTGCAATTGCCCGAGCAAGCGATGCTCGACCAGCCAGGCGGTGCAATTGGGACATTCGAGACGATGGCCGCAGGCGCGGCAGATCGTTAGCGGCGCATAGCCGCGGCGATTGAGGAACAGCATCGCCTGTTCGCCGGCTTCGAGCGTCTCGGTCAGTGCCTTGACCAGTGGGGGCGACAGGAAGCGCTGCCGCTCGGGCTGGTTGCGCCGCATATCGACGACACGCAGCTCGGGCAATTGCGCGGCGCCGAAGCGGGACGGCAGATGCACGCGGCGATAGCGGCCCTGCTCGACATTGACCAGCGTCTCGAGCGAGGGTGTCGCCGAGACTAGGATCACCGGGCGCTTCGCCAGCGAGGCCCGCACCACCGCCATGTCGCGCGCGTGATAAATGACGCCCTCTTCCTGCTTGTAGGAACCGTCCTGCTCTTCATCGACGACGATAAGGCCGAGATCCGGGAACGGCAGGAAGAGAGCCGAGCGTGCACCGACGACGACCGGCGCCTTGCCTTCGGCGATCTCGCGCCAGGTGTCGCGGCGTTGTGCGTGGCGTAGCTCCGAATGCCAGAGCGCCGGCGGCGCGCCGAACCGCGCGGCGAAGCGCTCGAGCCATTGTGCCGAGAGCGCGATCTCGGGCAGCAGCACCAGTGCCTGTTTGCCGCGCGCCAGGCAGGTGGCGATGGCGGCGAAATAGACCTCGGTCTTGCCCGAGCCGGTGACGCCATCGAGCAGCGTGACCGAAAAGCCGTTCTCGGCGACGAGCGTCTCGAGTTCGCACGCCGCTTCCTGCTGCGCCGCCGAGAGCGCAGGACCGGCGCGGCGAAAATCGGGCACCGGCGGCGGCGTGCGGCGGGGCAGATCGACGGCGCGCAAGAGACCGAGCGCGGCAAGCGCGCGCACCACCCCGGCACCGCAGCCCGCGCGCTCGGCAAGATCGGCCGCGGTCGCGGCGCCGTCGCCGACCGCTTCGAGCACGCGCCGGCGTGGCATGGTCAGCGCCGCATCGCCGGCGGCGAGCGCCACCCGCCCGGCTTCGGCCAACACGAAGCCGGCGAGCGCGCGCGCCGGCTCGAGCGCGTCGGGCACGCTCATCGCCATGCGCAGCACCGCGCCCGCGGATGAAAGCGTGTAGTTTGCGACCCAATCGATGAAACGGCGCAATTCGCCCGACAGCGGCGGCGCCGGCAGGATTTCCTCGACCGCTTTGAGCTTGGCGCTGGCGACGTCGCCCGATCCGTCGCCCCAAACCACGCCGGCAAGCTGGCGTTTGCCGAGCGGCACCGCAACGAAATCGCCCGCTGTCACGTTTAAGTCGTGGGGAACGCTGTAATCATAGGCACTCGCCAAGGGCAGCGGCAGCAACACGCTGACGCGGCGTTCCGTGCTCTCGGCGGAACTGGCGTGGCGCTCGGGCATGGGCTAGACTTTTAGAGTGAAAGCCCGCGGCGCGCCATGGCAAGCAGGAAAGGCGTCGACATGAAGTTCTTTCTCGACACGGCGGACATCGGCGAGATTCGCGATCTTGCGGCGACGGGCCTCGTCGACGGCGTCACCACCAATCCGACGCTCATCGCCAAGTCCGGACGCAAATTCATCGATGCCGTGCGCGAGATTTGCGGCGTCGTGCCGGGCCCGGTGAGCGCCGAAGTCACCGCGACCGACGGAGCGACGATGCTGGCCGAGGGCCGCAAGCTCGCCAAAATCGCCAAGAACATCGCGGTGAAGGTCCCGCTGACGCCCGACGGCCTCAAGACCTGCCGCACGCTGCGCCAGGAAGGCACGATGGTCAATGTGACGCTGTGCTTCTCGGCGGCGCAGGCGCTGCTCGCGGCGAAGGCCGGCGCGAGCTTCATCTCGCCCTTCGTCGGCCGGCTCGACGATATCGGCCAGATCGGCATGGAGCTGATTCGCGAAATCGTCACCATGTATCGCAATTATCCGGGCATCAAGACCGAGGTGCTGGTCGCCTCGATCCGCAGTCCGCTGCATGTCACCGAGGCGGCGAAGCTCGGCGCGCATGTCGGGACGATGCCGCCCGCGATACTGCGGCAGATGTTCCAGCATCCGCTGACCGATAAAGGCTTGGCCGCCTTCCTCGCGGATTGGAAAAAGACCGGCCAGAGCATCCTCGGCGAAGACGAGAAAGCGGCAGCCGAATAGGAATAGGACGAGTAGGATCGGGGCATGGATCTGCCGAAAGACAAGCACGCGCTGCCCGCGCTTCCGGCGCCGGCCGACCCGGCGTCGCCCGGCCCCTCGGCAGCGGAGGTCGCCAGCTTCCTGCGGCGCCATCCCGATTTCCTCGTCGAGAATCCCGACCTTCTCGGCGTACTGACGCCGCCGCGGCACGATCGCGGCGAGCGCGTCGTCGACATGCAGCATTTCATGGTCCAGCACCAGCGCGGCGAGATCACGCGCATCAAAGCGCAGAACAAGAGCCTCATCGGGACGACGCGCGCCAATCTGATGGGCCAGGCGCGCGTCCACCAAGCAGTGCTGGCGATCATCGGTGCGCATAGTTTCGAGCAGCTCATCCAGATCGTCATCACCGATCTCGCCGGCCTGCTCGACGCCGACGTCGTCACCATCGCGGTCGAGCGTCAGGGCGGACAGCGCGCCAAGCTGCCGCATCACGGCATCGAGATCCTCGAGCCCGGCACCGTCGCCGAGGTCCTCGGCGACGACCGCGACGTCGTCTTCCAGACCGATACGCACGGCGATCCGCGGTTGTTCGGGGTCGGCGCCGGCCTTGTCCACTCCGCGGCGCTGGTGCGGCTGCCGGTTGGCCGCTCGGCGCCCGCCGGCATGCTCTGCGTCGGAAGACGCAAGCCCGGCAAATTCCAGACAGTTCAGGGCACCGAGCTGTTGTCGTTCCTCGCGCGGGCGCTCGGCATCACCATCGCCGCATGGCTCGATCTGCCGGCGTAAAGCCCGCACCTCTGTCAGCGAGCCGCTTCACGGCCAAGCCCGATCTGCTTGGGGCCATCGCCGAATGGCAGGGCTGGCTCAAAGCCGAGCGGCGCGCTTCGCCGCATACCGTCGCCGCCTATGGCAGCGATCTCGCGCAATTCCTCGATTTTCTGACCGGCCATCGCGGTGGCGCCAGCGGCATCGGCGATCTCGAGACCCTCGCGCCGGCCGACTTCCGCGCCTTCCTCGCCTCGCGCGCTTTCGCGCAGATCAAGCACAGCTCCTCGGCACGGGCGCTCTCCGTGCTGCGCGGCTTCTTCCGCTTCCTCGACCGGCGCGGCTTCGCCAAGAATGCGGCGCTCGCCGCGGTGAAGACGCCGAAGCTACCGAAATCGTTGCCCAAAGCCCTGACGGTTGCCGAAGCCGAGGCCGCGCTCGACCTCGCGCCGGAATTGGCGCGCCAGGACTGGCAGGGCAAACGCAGCCTCGCGATCCTGATGCTGCTGTACGGCGCCGGCTTGCGGATCGGCGAGGCGCTGTCGCTGAAGCGCGGCGAGGCACCGTTGAAAGCGGGCGCGATCACCATCATCGGCAAAGGCAGCAAGAGCCGCATGGTGCCGATCCTGCCCGCGGTTGCCGCCGCCATCGGCGATTACCTCGCCGCCTGCCCGCATGAGTTGAAGCGCGACGCGGCGCTATTCGTCGGCGCCCGCGGCAAGGCGCTGAGCCCGCGTCCCGTGCAGGCCGAGATGGCGAAGCTGCGGCTGATGCTCAATCTCGACGAGCGCGCGACGCCGCATGCCTTGCGCCACAGTTTCGCAACGCATCTCCTCGGCGAGGGCGCCGATCTGCGCGCGATCCAGGAGTTGCTCGGCCATGCGAGCCTCTCGACGACGCAACGCTACACGGCGGTCGACGCCGCGCGTCTCGCCGCAGTCTACGACAAGGCGCATCCCCGAGCGAAATAACGCGCCCTAAACCTAGATGTGAATCGCGTGCCCGTCGACGGCGAGCGCCGCTTCCTTGACGGCCTCGTTCA
The DNA here is from genome assembly GCA_036501365.1 of Allostellaceae bacterium. GTDB lineage: Bacteria > Pseudomonadota > Alphaproteobacteria > ATCC43930 > CGMCC-115725 > CAIKMD01. Next base: position 24,076 of record DASYAL010000058.1, read on the forward strand.
GGGTCGGATGGGCGTGGACAGTGCGGGCGATGTCCTCGGCGGTGGCGCCGAATTCCATGGCGAGCGCCGCCTCGGCGATCATCGTCCCGGCATCGGCGCCGATGATATGGACGCCGAGCACGCGGTCGCTCGTCGCGTCGCCGAGGATTTTGACGAAGCCCTCGATATCGGCATTGGCGCGCGCGCGGCCATTGGCCGAGAACGGGAACTTGCCGACATGATAGGCGACGCCGGCAGCCTTCAGCTCTTCCTCGGTCTTGCCGACCGAGGCAACCTCGGGATGGGTGTAGATCACCGCCGGGATCGCGTCGTAATCGAGCGACGGCCGCTGACCGGCGAGGGTCTCGACCAGCACCACGCCTTCTTCCGATGCCTTATGCGCCAGCATCGGCCCGGCGATCACGTCGCCGATCGCATAGATGCCCGGCACGTTGGTCGCGAAATGCGGATCGACCATGACGCGGCCTTTGTTGTCGAGCTTGACGCCGACGGTGTCGAGGCCGAGCCCGTCGGTGTAGGGCCGGCGTCCGACCGAGATCAGCACGACGTCGCAAGCCAGCTCTTCGGCCTTGCCGCCGGCCCCTGAACTATTGGCCGCGGCTTCGAGCGACAAGGTCAGGCCTCCATTCGCCTTCTTCGCACCCGTCACCTTGGTGCCAAGGCGGAAAGCGAAGCCCTGCTTGGTCAGCGAGGCCTGCAGCGCCTTGCCGACTTCCGCATCCATCGTCGGCGTGATGCGGTCGAGGAATTCGACCACCGTCACCTGTGACCCGAGGCGCCGCCACACCGAACCCATCTCGAGACCGATATAGCCGCCGCCGACCACGACGAGATGCTTCGGCACCGCCGGCAGCGACAGCGCGCCGGTCGAGCTGACGACCATCTTTTCGTCGATCGCAATGCCCGGGAGGCTCATGCTGTCGGAGCCGGTGGCGATGATGATCGCTTTGGAAGCTTTCAGCGCCTGCGCCTTGCCGTTGCCGCTATTGACGGCGAGCGTGTCCTTCGCCGTAAAGCTTGCCGCGCCGTTGATGAAGGCGACCTTATTCTTGCGGAAAAGGAATTCGACGCCGCCGGTGTTCACGGCGACGACCTTGTCCTTGCGCGCAAGCATAACCGCGAGATCGAGCTCGACCTTGCCGGCCTTGATGCCATGCACGGCGAGGGCGTGATTCGCTTCCTCGAATTTCTCGGAGGATTGCAGCAGCGCCTTCGACGGGATGCAGCCGATGTTGAGGCAGGTGCCGCCGGGCGTTGCGCGCTTGTCGACGCAGGCGACGCTCATGCCGAGCTGCGCCGCGCGGATCGCCGCGACATAGCCGCCCGGCCCGCTGCCGATCACGATGACGTCGTAGGTATCGGCCATCGGCTAAGAATCCATTGGATACGCATCCTGCGCCCTTCGACACGGCTGCTTCGCAGCCGGCTCAGGGTGAGGCTTTTTTCTTAATGCCATCCTCAATTCTGCCTCATCATGAGCGAAGTCGCCCTTCGACAAGCTCAGGAGACGCAGGATGAGCTTGCACGCCGTTCATGTCTTCACACGCCGAACAGCATGCGCTGCGGGTCTTCGATGCATTCCTTGACGCGCACCAGGAAGGTCACCGCCTCGCGGCCGTCGATCATGCGATGATCGTAGCTGAGCGCGAGATACATCATCGCCCGCACCTCGACCTTGTCGCCGATCGCCACCGGTCGCTTCTGGATCTTGTGCATGCCGAGAATCGCCGATTGCGGCGGGTTGAGGATCGGCGTCGACAGCAGCGAGCCGTAAACGCCGCCATTGGTGATGGTGAAGGTGCCGCCCGAGAGCTCATCGAGCGACAGCTTGCCGTCGCGCGCGCGGCGGCCGAGATCGGCGACGCGCTTCTCGATCTCGGCGAAGCTCAGCTGATCGGCGTCGCGCACCACCGGCACGACCAGGCCTTGCTCGGTGCCGACGGCGACGCCGATGTCGTAATGATTCTTGTAGATGATGTCGTCGCCGTCGATCTCGGCATTCGCCGCGGGAATCTCCTTGAGCGCGGTGATGCAGGCCTTGGCGAAGATCGACATGAAGCCGAGCCGCACGCCGTGCTGCTTCTCGAAGCTCTCGCGATAGCGCTCGCGCAGCGCCATCACCTCGGTCATATCCACCTCGTTGAAGGTGGTGAGCATCGCCGCGGTATTCTGCGCGTCCTTCAAGCGCTCGGCGATGCGCTTCCGGAGCCGCGTCATGCGTACGCGCTCTTCGCGCGGTCCCACATCCCGAGAAGAGGGCTCGCGCGCGATCACCGGAGCTGGCGCGGGCCGCGCGGCCGCGCCCGCGACGTCGCTCTTGGTCAGCCGGCCTTCCTTGCCGGTCGCCTGGATCTTGGTCGGATCGATGCCGGCTTCGGCGACCGCCTTGCGCGCTGCCGGGCCGGAGCGCGCCAAGAGATCGGCGCCGCCATTGGTCGCGGCAGATGGAGGGCGCGCTGCCGGCGCCGGAGCGGGTTTCGCGGCGGGCGCGGCGGGGGCCGGTTTCGCGGCGGATTTGGCCGCGGCGGGGGCCGGTTTCGCGGCGCCATCGCCGATGCGGCCGAGCACGGCGCCGACCGCGACGTTGCTGCCTTCGGCAGCCAGCACTTCGGTCAGCGTGCCGGCGGCGGGCGCGTTGACTTCGAGCGTCACCTTGTCGGTCTCGAGCTCGACCAGCGGATCGTCCATCGCGACGGTGTCGCCAGGCTGCTTCAGCCAGCGCGCGATTGTGGCTTCGGTCACCGATTCACCGAGCGTCGGGACTTTGATTTCGGTTGCCATCGCTTCCCCTCTTGCCCCTCGCCCGCACGCCTTGCCGTCAGCTCGCGAAGGCTTCGGCGACGAGCCGTGCCTGCTCGGCGGTATGACGGCGCAGCAAACCGGTCGCGGTCGACGCCGCTTCCGGCCGGCCGACGAAACGCACGCGCTTGCCTGTGTTGTCGAGCCCGCCAAGCACGCGCTCGATCTTGCGATCGACGAAATGCCACGCGCCCATATTCTCGGGCTCTTCCTGGCACCACACGAACTCGGCATTCTTGTACGGGGCGAGCTCGGTCGCGAGCGTGTTGAACGGGAACGGATAGAGCTGCTCGATCCGCACCAGCGCGACGTCGGTGATCTTCTTCTCGGCGCGATATCTCGCGAGATCGAAATAGACCTTGCCGGTCGCGAGCACGACGCGGCGCGTCTTCGCCGGATCGATCGCGGGATCGACCTCGCCGAAGACGCGGTGGAAGGAGGTGTCCGGCCCCATCGCCTTGAGGCTCGACATCACTTCCGGCGCGCGCAGCATCGATTTCGGCGTCATCAGGATGAGCGGCTTGCGGAAATTGCGCCGCACCTGGCGCCGCAGCGCGTGGAAGTAGTTGGCCGAGGTGGTGAGATTGCAGACCTGCCAGTTGTCTTCGCCGCAGAGCTGGAGATAGCGCTCGAGCCGCGCCGAGGAATGCTCCGGACCCTGGCCTTCATAGCCATGCGGCAACAGCAGCACGACGCCCGACATGCGCAGCCACTTCGCCTCGCCCGAGGCGATGAACTGATCGATGATCACCTGCGCGCCATTGGCGAAGTCGCCAAACTGCGCTTCCCACAGCACCAGCGCATGCGGATCGGCCAGGCTGTAACCGTATTCGAAGCCGAGCACCGCCGCTTCGGAGAGCGGGCTGTCGATCACCTCGAACGGCGCCTGGCCGTCGCGGACATGATTCAGCGGGATGTAGCGGTTTTCGTTCTCCTGATCGACCAGGACGGCGTGGCGCTGCGAGAAGGTGCCGCGGCCCGAATCCTGGCCCGAGAGCCGCACTGGCGTGCCTTCGGCGCAGAGCGTGCCGAAAGCGAGCGCCTCGGCCGTCGCCCAATCGACGCCTTCGCCGCTGTCGATCGCGTGTTTCTTCGCTTCGAGCTGGCGTACCAGCTTGCGGTTGAGGTTGAAGCCGTCGGGCACTGTCGACAGCGCCGCGCCGACCTCTTTCAGCAGTTCGAGCGGTACCGCGGTCTCGCCGCGACGGTCGTCGCCCGACGCCGCCTGCAAGCCGGTCCAGGCGCCTTCGAGCCAATCCGCCTTGTTCGGGCGATAGCTCTTCGCCGCCTCGTATTCGACGTCGAGCTTGTCGGTGAATTCCTTCGCCGATTGCTCGACCTCGGCCTCGGTGATGACGCCTTCGGAAACGAGGCGCTTGGCGTAGATCTCGCGCGTCGAGGGATGCGCGGCGATCGCCTTGTACATCAGCGGCTGGGTGAAAGCCGGCTCGTCGCCTTCGTTATGGCCGTGGCGGCGATAGCAGAAGATGTCGATCACCACGTCCTTCTTGAAGCGATGGCGGAACTCGGTGGCGATGCGCGAGACATGCACCACCGCTTCCGGATCATCGCCGTTGACATGGAAGATCGGCGCCTGGATTTCCTTCGCGACCTCGGTGCAATAGGGACCGGTGCGCGCGTAAGCGGGACTGGTCGTGAAGCCGATCTGGTTGTTGACGACGACATGGATCGTGCCGCCGGTGCGATAGCCCTTGAGCTCGGAGAGATCGAGCGATTCGGCGACGAGGCCCTGGCCGGCGAAAGCCGCGTCGCCATGCATCAACAGACCGACCACCTGGTCGCGCTCGGTATCCCGGCGCTGCTGCTGCTTGGCGCGGACCTTGCCGAGGACCACCGGATTGACCGCTTCGAGATGCGACGGATTCGCCTGCAGCGAGAGATGGACGGGATTGCCGTCGAAGGTCCGGTCGCTCGACGTGCCGAGGTGATACTTCACATCGCCCGAGCCCTGGACGTCCTCGGGATTGGCGGAGTTGCCCTGGAACTCCGAGAACACCGCCGAGAACGACTTGCCCATCATATTGGTCAGGATGTTCAAGCGGCCGCGATGCGGCATGCCGATCACCAGCTCTTTCATGCCGAGCTGGCCGCCGCGCTTGATCACCTGTTCGAGCGCCGGGATCAGCGCCTCGCCGCCGTCGATGCCGAAGCGCTTGGTGCCGGTGTAGCGCTTGTCGCAGAAGCGCTCGAACATCTCGGCGTCGGTCAGGCGCTGCAGGATGGCGCGCTTGCCGAGCACGGTGAATTCGGTGTGATTACGCGGGACCTCGATGCGCGCCTGAATCCATTGGCGCTGCTCGAGCTCCTGGATATGCATGTATTCGACGCCGATCTTGCCGGAATAAGTTGCCTGCAGCGCGGGCAGAAGCTCGCGCAGGCCTACCGTCGTGAAGCCCAGCAGGCGATTGACGAAGATCGGGCGGTCGTAATCGGCCTCGGTGAAGCCGTAGGTCGCGGGATCGAGATCGGGGTGATAGGTGCGGCGCTGCAAGCCCAGCGGATCGAGATCGGCGATCATATGGCCGCGCGTGCGATAGGCGCGGATCAAATTCATCGCGCGCAGCGAGTCGAGCGCCGCCTGCTGCGCGTCCTCTGGCAGGGCCGCGGCCGCCGCGGCATGGCCGTTGGTCAAAGGCGCGACGACGGGCGACGCATGACCGTTGATGATCTGCATCGGCGCCGGCCGTCCCCAGCCCGGCCCTTTCAGCTCTTTCTCGACGCTTTCCGGTTCGTCTTTCAGCTCGGCGAAGAATTGGCGCCAGCTCTCATCGACGCTGGTCGGGTCTTCGAGATAGCGGGCGTGGAGCTCGGCGATGTAGTCGGCGTTGTGACCGGTCAGAAAGCTGCTGTGCTGGCGCTCGGGCATGATGATTCGGGGGATGATGGGACAGGTTTAAGATTGGGATTCGAAGCCCCAATACCTAGGCCATAAATGTTACCTTTTTGGTTAACCGGCCGTCAAAAAGGCCGGAAAACCGCGGGTTATTTCGTCGCTTGGCCCCTTCGAGGGGGCCGGGATCAGAGCTTCCCGCCCTCTTTCAGCAATTTCTTGCCGACCTCGCAGAGATCGCGGACGGCGGCGACCGATTTGTCGAACGCGGCTTTGTCCTGGGGATCGAGCGAAACCTCGACGATGCGCTCGATGCCCTTGGCGCCGATGATCACCGGGACGCCGACATAGAGGTCTTTGACGCCGTATTGGCCGGTCAGATAGGCGGCGCAAGGCAGCACGCGCCGCTTGTCGAGAAGGAAGGATTCGGCCATCGCGATCGCCGAGGAGGCGGGCGCGTAGAAAGCCGAGCCGGTCTTCAAGAGGTTCACGATCTCGCCGCCGCCGTCGCGGGTGCGCTGGACGATCTTGTTGAGCTTGTCCTGGGTCGTCCAACCCATCTTGACGAGGTCGGGCAGCGGGATGCCGGCAACCGCCGAATAGCGCACCAGCGGCACCATGCTGTCGCCATGGCCGCCGAGCACGAAAGCGGTGACGTCCTCGACCGAGACCTTGAACTCCTCGGCGAGGAAATAGCGGAACCGTGCGCTGTCGAGCACGCCGGCCATGCCGACGACCCTTTCATGCGGCAACCCGGTCGCCTCGCGCATCACCCACACCATCACGTCGAGCGGATTGGTGATGCAGATGACGAAGGCACCCGGCGCATGCGCCTTGATCGCCTCGCCCACCTGCCAGACGATCTTGGCGTTGATGCCGATGAGATCGTCGCGGCTCATGCCGGGCTTGCGCGGCACGCCGGCGGTGACGATCACGACATCGGCGCCCTTGATCGCCGCATAGTCGTTGGAGCCGGTATAGGACGCATCGAAGCCCTCGACCGGCGAGGCCTCGGCGAGATCGAGCGACTTGCCTTGCGGGACGCCTTCGACGACATCACACATGACGACGTCGCCGAGGTTCTTGAGGCCCGCAAGCAAAGCGAGCGTGCCGCCGATCTGCCCCGCGCCGATCAGCGCGATCTTCCTGCGTGCCATCTCGACCCTCGTAATTTTCCGTTGATGCGCCGCGTCTTAGCGCGATTTGTTGGCATCGGCAAGGGCTGGCGGCGATGCGCGAGATGCGCAAAGCTTACGCAAAATACCGGTAAGGAGCAGAGCATGAGCAGCGCGAAGATCGCGCTCGTCACCGGCGCGGGGAGCGGCATCGGCCGCGCGGTGGCGCTGGCGCTGATGAACGACGGCTACAGCGTCGTGCTGGCTGGACGGCGGCGCGAGCCGCTCGAGGCGGTCGCGCGCGAAAGCGAGAACGGGTTCGCCGTGCCCGCCGACGTCACCGATCCGGTATCGGTCGCGGCGCTCTTTGCCGCCATCGAGCAGCGCTTCGGGCGGCTCGATCTGCTTTTCAACAATGCCGGCGTCAACGCGCCGGCGGTCCCGATCGAGGAATTGCCGGTCGCCAAATGGCACGAGGTGATCGCCGCCAACGTCACCGGCGTCTTCCTCTGCACCCGCGCCGCTTTCGCGCTAATGAAAGACCAGAAGCCGCGCGGCGGCCGGATCATCAACAATGGCTCGATCGGCGCGCATACACCGCGGCCCAACACCGCGCCGTACACCGCCGCGAAGCATGCGGTGCTCGGCCTCACCAAATCGACCGCGCTCGACGGCCGCCAATACGACATCGCCTGCGGCCAGATCGACATCGGCAATGCCGATACCGGCTGGGCCGACAAGTTCAAGCAAGGCGTGGTGCAGGCCGATGGCAGGATCGCGGCCGAGCCGGTGCTCGATCTCGAGCATGTGGCAAAGGCGGTGCTCACCATGGCCTCGCTGCCGCTCGACGCCAACATCCTCGCCATGACGTTGATGGCGACCAAAATGCCGTTCGTCGGGCGGGGATGACGGGGCCGGCGCCGCCTAAAATCCGGTCAGTCGCGATGTTTCCAGGAGTGATGCCATGGCCATGGCCGATCGGCAGCCAAAGCTGCTGCTGCCCGTCCTCGAGCCGTTCTACAATCGGACGATCCCGCTCTCGGCGGCCATCCTGCGGATCGGCTTCGGCATCGATCTCGCCATCCATGGCTGGGAGAAGGTCGAGCGGCTGCCGCGCATCATCGACGCGATCACCGCCGGCACCGTCGCCGCGCTGCCCGCGCAATTCAGCCCGACGCAGAATATCGTCCTGTCCTTCTTCGAATTCGTCGGCGGCATCTGCATCGCGCTCGGCCTCTTCACCCGCTTCTTCGCCGCCGCCGCCGCGATCGAGCTGGCGATCATCACCTTCACCGTGTTCTGGCCGCACGGCTATCACGCTTTCGAATATACGCTGTGGTGGGGCGTCGCGATGTTCGTCATCGCCTTACGCGGCGGCGGGCCCTATTCCCTCGACCGCGCGATCGGGCGCGAGCTCTAGCCGCCGTTGCCGTTGATCTCGTTGTCGCGCCGCGCGGCGATGTAGGCATCGGACTGCATCTCGATGAGGCGCGAGACCGTGCGCTGGAACTCGAAAGCGCCGTCGCCCTCGGTGTAGAGCGCCTGCGGCGGCGCCGCGGCCGAGCAGACGAGATTGCCATGCGCGTCGTAGAGCGCGTCGATGAAGATATTGAAGCGCTTGGCCTCGTTGCGCTGCTCGGCGCCGAGCCATGGAATCCCCTCGACGACGAAGGTGTGATAGCGGGCGATGAGCGCGAGATAATCGGCGGGGCCGAGCGCACGCTCGCAGAGCTCGCCGAAGCGCAACCAGGCGACGCTTTTCGCCGCGCGCGGCACCTCGACCTCGTGGCCGAGCACGGTGAGCACCTCGCGCACCGGCGTCGCGTTATCGGTCAGATCGGCAAAAGCTTCGGCCAGCGCCTGCTGCGCCTTGGCATCGGGCGGGGTGAAATAGACCTGGCGCCCCTTGAAGCGCGAGAGGCGATAGTCGCGCGGCCCATCGAGCTCGATCACCTCGAGCCGCTCTTTCAAAAGATCGATGAACGGCAGGAAGCGTTCGCGTTGCAAGCCGCCTTCATAGAGATGATCGGGGGCGCGGTTCGAGGTCGCGACCACGACGACGCCCGCGGCGAACAGCGCCGCGAACAATCGGCCGAGGAGCATCGCGTCAGCAATGTCGACGACATGGAATTCGTCGAAACAGAGCAGCACCGTCTCGGCGGCGATATCTTTCGCCACCGGACCGATCGGATCGCCTTTCTCTTCGCGGCGCGCATGGATGCGGGCATGGACATCGGCCATGAAGGCGAAGAAATGCACGCGGCGTTTCTTCTCGCTCACGACGGTCGCGAAGAACGCGTCCATCAACATGCTTTTGCCGCGGCCGACGCGGCCGAAGATATAGAGGCCCTGGGGCGGACGTGGCGCCGGCTGGCCGAAGCCGAGTCGCGCGAGCAAGCCGCCGCCATTGCCGGGATGATAGGTCTGGAGCTCTTCCCAGAGCTGCTGCAGCCGCGCGGCGGCACGCGCCTGATAGGGATCGGTGGCGAGTTCGCCGGCGGTCAGCCGCGCATGGAACAGGCCGAGCGGACCGGCCTCGGCGGCGTCCTCGTCGGCGCCCGGCGCGGTCAAAGTCTCGCGACGCGCCTCATCGGCGCTCGACCATCATCTTCTTGATCTCGCCGATCGCCTTGGCGGGGTTGAGGCCCTTAGGACAAGTGCGCGTGCAATTCATGATCGTATGGCAGCGATAGAGCCGGAACGGGTCTTCGAGCGCGTCGAGCCGCTCGCCGGTATGCTCGTCACGGCTGTCGGCGAGCCAGCGATAGGCTTGCAGCAGGATCGCGGGGCCGAGATAGCGGTCGCCGTTCCACCAATAGCTCGGGCAGCTCGTCGAGCAGCAGAAGCAGAGGATGCATTCCCAGAGCCCGTCGAGCTTGGCGCGCTCCTCGACCGATTGCCGGCGCTCGCGATCGGGCGGCGGCGGCGAATCCGCCTTGAGCCACGGCTCGATCATGCGGTACTGCGCGTAGATGCGGTCGAGGTCGGGAACCAGGTCCTTGACCACTTCCATATGCGGCAGCGGGTAGATTTTGACCTCGCCCCTCACCTCGTCGATCGCCTTGAGGCAGGCGAGCGTGTTGGTGCCGTCGATGTTCATCGCGCACGAGCCGCAGATGCCTTCGCGGCAAGAACGGCGGAAGGTCAACGTGGTGTCGATCTCGTTCTTGATCTTGATCAACGCGTCCAAGACCATCGGCCCGCACTGGTCGAGATCGATCTGATAAGTATCGAGCCGCGGCTTCAGCCCGTCGTCCGGATTCCAGCGATAGATCTTGAAATTCTTGACCCGCTTAGCGCCGGAAGCGGCGGGATAGGTCTTGCCGGTGCCGATCTTCGAATTCGCGGGCAGGGTGAACTCAGCCATGACGCCTCAGTAGACCCGCGCCTTCGGCGGGAAGACCTGAACCTCGTTTGACAGCGTGTACATATGGACGGGCCGCGTGCCGAGCTTGACCTTGCCGTCGTCGCCGAGCCACGACACGGTATGCACCATCCAATGGGCGTCGTCGCGGTCGGGAAAATCCTCGCGCGCATGGGCGCCGCGACTTTCCTTGCGGTTGACCGCGGAATAGATCGACACTTTGGCCTGGGCGATCAAGTTCTCGAGCTCGAGCGCCTCGACGAGATCGCTGTTCCAGATCAGCGAGCGGTCGTTGACGACAAGATCGGAGATCGAGCCGGCGATGTCGTCGATCTTGCGCGCGCCGGCTTCGAGCGTCTCGGCGGTGCGGAACACGGCGCAGTCCTGCTGCATGACTTTCTGCATCGCAAGACGGATCTCGCCGGTCTTGAGCTTGCCCTTGGCGTTGCGCACGCGATCGAAGCGCGCCAGCGCCTTGTCATCGACCGAAGCGGCGAGCGGTTTGTGTCCCTGACCCGGCTTCACGACCTGAGCCGCGCGCAACGCCGCGGCGCGGCCGAAGACGACGATGTCGAGCAGTGAATTGGTGCCGAGGCGGTTGGCGCCATGCACCGAGACGCAAGCCGCCTCGCCGATCGCCATCAGCCCGGGCACGATGTGCTCGGGATCGCCTGGTGTCGGTGCGATCGCCTCGGCGTGATGGTTGGTCGGGATGCCGCCCATGTTGTAGTGCACGGTCGGCAGGATCGGGATCGGCTCTTTCGTCACGTCGACGCCGGCGAAGATCTTGGCGGTCTCGGAAATCCCCGGCAGCCGCTCATGCAGCACCTTCGGGTCGAGATGCTCGAGATGGAGGAGGATGTAATCTTTGTGCGGGCCGCAGCCGCGGCCTTCGCGGATCTCGATGGTCATCGCGCGAGAAACGACGTCGCGCGAGGCAAGGTCCTTGGCCGAGGGCGCATAGCGCTCCATGAAGCGCTCGCCCTCGGAATTGGTGACATAGCCGCCTTCGCCGCGCGCGCCTTCGGTGATGAGGCAGCCGGCGCCGTAGATGCCGGTCGGATGGAACTGGATGAACTCCATGTCCTGGAGCGGCAGACCGGCGCGCAGCACCATCGCGTTGCCGTCGCCGGTGCAGGTATGCGCCGAGGTGCAAGAGAAATAGGCGCGGCCATAGCCGCCCGTCGCCATCACCACCATATGCGCGCGGAAGCGATGCAGCGTGCCGTCTTCGAGATTCCACGCCAGCACGCCGCAGCACACGCCCTCGTCGTCCATCACCAGATCGATCGCGAAATATTCGACGAAGAATTCCGCCTGCGCCTTCAGACATTGCTGATAGAGCGTGTGGATGATGGCATGGCCGGTGCGGTCGGCGGCGGCGGCGGCGCGCTTCGCCATCTCTTTCCCGTAATTCACGGTGTGACCGCCGAACGGGCGCTGATATATGCGGCCGTCCTCGGTACGCGAGAACGGCACGCCGAAATGCTCGAGCTCGTAGACCGCGGGGATCGCCTCGCGGCACATATATTCGATCGCGTCCTGGTCGCCGAGCCAGTCGGAGCCCTTGACGGTGTCGTACATATGCCAGCGCCAATCGTCTTCGCCCATATTGCCGAGCGCGGCGCCGATGCCGCCTTGCGCCGCGACGGTGTGGCTGCGGGTCGGGAACACCTTGGTGACGCAAGCGGTCTTGAGGCCCGCCGCGGCCATGCCGAGCGTCGCGCGCAGACCGGCGCCACCGGCGCCGACGACCACGACGTCATAGAGATGTTCCGTGACGGGATAGGCTTGCGGCATGAATCAGCCCTGAAAGGCGATGCGCAGCACCGCGAAAATGCCGGCGGCCGCGAGCACGAAAGCAACGAACTTATTGAGGACGAGCAGCGTGAGCTTCGACCACTCGCTATGGACGTAATCCTCGATCACGACCTGCACGCCGAGCGCCATGTGATAGAAGGCGGCGATGAGCAGCAACACCGTGGCGATCGCCGGCATCGGCCGACGCAGCCAAGCGACGACGTCGCCGCGGCCGGCGCCGGTCAGGCCGATCACCGCGCTCACGAACCATATCAGCAACGGGATCAGCGCGATGGCTGTCAGGCGCTGCGCCCACCAATGAGCGACGCCTTCCTTGGCCGAGCCGAGGCCCATGACCCGGCCGAGCGGGCTGCGCAGCCGCGCGTCGCTCATCGCTAGCCTCGCACCATCGCGGCAGCGATCCAGGCGATCACCGTGAGCACGACGCTCGCCGTGACCACCGTCCAACCCGAGGCGTAGGTGGTCTTGAGCTCGAAGCCGTAGCCCGCATCCCAGAACAGATGCCGGATGCCGTTGCAGAGGTGGTAGAAAAGCGACCAGCTCCAGCCGATGAGCAGCAGTATCCCGATCCAAGAACCCCAAAAACCCTGCGCGACGCGGAACGCCGTCGGGCCGGTCGCCGCGGCCAAGAGCCACCAGACGAGGAAGATCGTGCCGACCGCGAGCGCCAGGCCAGTAGCGCGGTGGATGATCGACAGGACCGAGGTGAGTTGCCACTTGTAGACTTGGAGATGCGGCGACAACGGCCGTTGAACTTGCGACATCCGGTTATTCTCGGCTCGATCGCGGGGCGGGCAAAAGCGGCGATGCTTTAACCCGCGAGGGTGGGCAAGTCAACCAAGCGCCGACTTAGGCACCCTTCTCTAAGGTGGCGATTGCTGCCGATAGATCAAGCAGTTGCTGCGCCTCGTCGGCATGGAGGTGCTCGATCATGCGGCCGTCGAGCGAAGCGACGGCGCGGCCTTCGCCCTTCGCCGCGGCGAAGGCCGCGACCACGCGCCGCGCCGCGGCAAGCTCGTCCGCGCTCGGCGCGAAGGCGGCATTGGCGGGCGCGATCTGATCGGGATGGATCAGCGTCTTGCCGGTGAAGCCGAGATCGCGACCTTGCCGGCACGCCGCCGCGAAAGCGTCGAGATCCTTGAAATCCGGCGAGACGGAATCGAGCGGATCGAGCCCATGGGCGCGCGCCGCCAGCACGCAGAGCTGCAACGCGGTCGTGAGCGGCGCGCGATCCGGCTTGACGCGGCTGCGCAAATCCTTGCCGAGATCCTCCGTCCCCATCACCAGCGCCGCAAGATGCGGCGTCGCCGCCGCGATCGCCTCGGCGCGCATGAAGGCGAGCGGCACTTCCATCATCGCCCAGAGCACCATGCGCTGCTTCAACCCCGGCCCGGCGATCACGGCTTCGGCCGCGAGCACATCGTCGGCGCCGGTGACCTTGGGCAATAGAACGGCATCGATCGGCAAGGTCACGGCAAAGCGCAGATCGTCGTCCTGCCACGGCGTCGCCGGACCGTTGACGCGCAGGATCAGCTCGCGTTTTCCGTAGCCGCCGGCTTTCAGCGCCGCTGCGATCTGGCCGCGCGCCGCGACCTTGGCGTCGGGCGCGACCGAATCCTCGAGATCGAAAATCAGCGCGTCGGCGGGCAGGCTGCGCGCCTTTTCCTGCGCGCGCGCATTGTTGCCCGGGACGAAGAGGACGGAGCGGCGCGGGCGCGGCCCCGCTGTCCTTGGGGCGGCCATCGCGGCTAGAGGGCTTTTTGCGGCGCCTTGGCGGCGGCTCTGCCGCCGGTCAGATAGTCGCTCGCCAGCAGCTCGGCGATCTGCACGGCGTTGAGCGCGGCGCCCTTGCGCAGATTGTCGGCGACCACCCAGAGCGAAAGGCCATGGGCGACTGTCGGATCCTTGCGGATGCGGCTGACATAGACCGGGTCGTCGCCCGCGACCTCGGCCGGCGTGACATAGCCTTCATCGGCGCGATGGTCGACCACGACGACGCCGGGCGCGGCTTGCAGCGCCTCGCGTGCCTCGTCCTCGTCGATCGGCTTCAGGCATTCGATCGTCACCGCCTCGGCATGGCCGATGAACACCGGCACACGCACGCAGGTCGCCTGGACGGCGATGTCGGGATCGAGGATCTTCTTGGTCTCGACCACCATCTTCCATTCTTCCTTGGTCGAGCCGTCGTCCATGAAGATGTCGATATGCGGGATGACGTTGAAGGCGATCTGCTTGGTGAAGATCTCGGACTTCGGCGGATCGTTGACATAGACGCCGCGGGTCTGGGTGAAAAGCTCGTCCATCGCCGCGTGCCCTGCGCCCGAGACCGACTGATAGGTCGCGACGACGACGCGCTTGATGCGCGCCAGATCGTGCAACGGCTTCAGCGCCACCACCATCTGGATGGTCGAACAATTGGGATTGGCGATGATGCCCTTCTTGGTGTGCTGCGCGATCGCCTGCGGATTGACCTCGGGCACGACCAGCGGCACGTCCTCATCCATGCGAAAATGTGAGGTGTTGTCGATCACCACCGCGCCGGCCTTGGCGGCGCGCGGCGCATGGACGGCCGAGACCTTAGAGCCCGGCGAGAACAGCGCGATATCGACGCCCTTGAAATCGAATTTTTCCAGGTCCTGAACCTTGAGGATGTCGTCCTCACCGAACGAGACCTCGTTGCCGGTGGTGCGCGCCGAGGCGACGGCGTACACTTCCGAGACCGGGAATTTGCGCTCGGCGAGCACGCTGAGCATCTCACGGCCGACATTGCCGGTGGCGCCGACCACCGCGACCTTGAACGCCATGACAAATACTCCTGATGGGGGGATTCCCCTACAAAACCCGATGCCGGTTGACAAGCCTTCCTCGCCGAACCCACGCTCTCGCCACCGAAGCGGAGGGGACGCCATGATCAACATTCTCGCACGCAATTGGTGGGCGCTGGCGCTGCGCGGGGCGGCGGCGGTGCTGTTCGGCATTATCGCTTTTGCCATGCCGGGGCTGACGCTGGTCGTCCTCGTCTATTTCTTTGCCGCCTATCTTCTGGTCGACGGCGTTTTCGCCCTGATCGCCGGCCTGCGCGCCGCCGAGCGCCATGAGCGCTGGAGCGCGCTCGCGTTCGAAGGGATCCTCGACCTCATCGCCGGGGTGGTGATCGTCATGTGGCCGGCGCTGTCGCTGCTGGCGTTCGTCTATCTCGCCGCTTTCTGGGCGATCGTCAGCGGCATCGCCCTGCTCGTCGCCGCCTTCCGCCTCCATCGCCAGCATGGCGAATGGCTCATGATCCTTGCCGGGCTGCTCTCGGTGGTCTGGGGCGTGCTGGTCGTGCTGTTCCCGGTCGCCGGCATCCTGGTCTGGGCGTGGTGGATCGGGGCCTATGCGCTGATCTTCGGCATCGCCATGTTAGTGTTGGCGTTCCGCCTGCGGCGGCACGCCGCTTGACCGGAAAACGGCGGCGCTCCAGTCTGCCGCCGCCGCCCTGGGGTGTCGCACCCCAACGGAGACCTTGATGAGCATCACCCCAGTCGAGAAAAAGCACACCCCCGCCGAGTTGCGCGGGCGCAAGGGCGGCGTGCCGATCGTCTGCCTGACCGCTTACAGCACGCCGCAGGCCCGGATGCTCGATCCCCATGCCGACCTGTTGCTGGTCGGGGATTCGCTCGGCATGGTGGTCTACGGCTTCAACAATACCTTGCCGGTAACGCTCGACATGATGATCGCCCATGGCGCGGCGGTCGTGCGCGGCGCCGGCCGTGCCTGCGTGATCGTCGACATGCCGTTCGGGGCCTATCAGGAAAGCCCGGTCCAGGCCTTCGCCAATGCGGCGCGCATCATGGCCGAGACAGGCTGTGCCGGCGTGAAGCTCGAAGGCGGCGCGGTCATGGGCGAGACCATCCGCTTCCTCGCCGAGCGCGGCATCCCAGTGCTCGGCCATGTCGGGCTACAGCCGCAATCGGTCAACGCGCTGGGCGGCTTCCATACTCAAGGGCGCACCGAGGCCGACGCCGCCCGCGTCATCGCTGATGCCCAGGCCGTCGCCGCCGCCGGCGCTTTCGCGATTGTGGTCGAGGGTACGGCCGAGCCGGCGGCACGCAAGCTCAGCGAGATGGTCGCGGTGCCGACCATCGGCATCGGCGCTTCGGCCGCCTGCGACGGGCAGATCCTCGTCACCGAGGATATCCTCGGCACTTTCGACACGTTCAAGCCGCGTTTCGTCAAACGCTATGCCGAGCTCTGGGGCGCGATCTCGGCGGCGGCGGCGGCCTATGCCGATGACGTCCGCGCCCGCCGCTTTCCCGGTCCCGAGCATGTCTACGGCGCAGCACCGGCGGAGAAGCGCAAGCCCGGCGAGAAGGCAGCGAGTTAATCCAGGTCGCGCTCGCGGCCCGGAGATAACCTCAGCTACCCGGCACGAAGCCTTTGCCGATCATGCAGCGATTGACGATATCGCCGGTGCGGTTTTGGTTCTCGGCGGTGAAGAGCGAGGTCTGCGTGCTCATGACGCCGCTTTGGCGCCAATCATTGCCGCGGCTCGCCATGATGTCGTTCATGATATTGGTGTCGCGCTGCGTCGCATCGCGCGCCTGACTTTGGCAGTCCGCCAGCTCGGCCGCGGTCCGCTGTGACGATTCGCCCTGCCGACTCCATTCGGGATTGCTGGTGCAGCCGGAAAGAACAACCGCCCCCGCCAGGCAGATGATGCGCTTCATGGCTCGACCCCTGTGACCCGCCGCGACGGCCCGAACGGCGGCAAGACTCGGTTAACGATATCCGCGGTAGAGTAGCGGGAGATTGACCCCGCGTCTTGTTTCAATGCACCGAAATCTGGTTTCCCGTTCCCGGCTTGCGCGACTGTTGGCGATTGTCGGCCTGTTCGCGCTGACAGGCTGCAACGCTTGGCAGAATCGTGCCGAATTCGCCGCGCCGCAGAGCCGCTGGCCGGCGAACCAGCCCTCGCCGGTCGCCGCCGACGCGCCGCCGCCGCCGATTCCGGCACAATATTGCTATCGCACCCTGGCAGCGGTCGATTGCTTCACCGAAGCGCGCCCCGATCGGATTGGCGGCTACACCGGCGTCTATCCCAACCCCGACAGCATCGCCGCGGCAGCGCCTTATTCCGTGCCGCCGCGCCAACCGCTGGTCCCGCCGCTCGCGCCATAAGCGCGACCGGCAGGCTAGAAGCGGCCGGCCTGATAATCCGCGATCGCCTGGCGAATCTCCGTCTGCGTGTTCATCACGAAGGGACCGTAGCGCGCGACCGGCTCGTTGAGCGGCTGGCCGGCGACGAGCAGGACTCGCGCCGGCCCGGCCTCCGCCTTCAACGCCACGCGCTGGCCGGTGCCGAGTACGGCAAGGGTGCCGCGCGGCACGATCTCGCCCGGCGTGGCGATGCGCACCGCGCCTTCGAATGGATAAGCGAAGACATTCTGGCCCGCCGGCAGGTCGATCGCCGCCGAAGCGCCGGCCGGCAGTTCGACATCGAAATAGCTCGGCGCGGTGGCGATGCCCGAGACCGGCCCGGTCACGCCGCCGACCGTGCCGGCGACGACATGGACGCGGACGCCGCCCGGCAGCTCGGCGACCGGCACCTGGTCGGGCTCGAATTCCTGATAGCGCGGCGCGGTCATCTTGTCGGCCGCCGGCAGATTGACCCAGAGCTGGAAGCCCCACATTAGCCCACCTTCCTGCTCGGGCATTTCGGAATGGACGATGCCGCGGCCGGCGGTCATCCACTGCACGCTGCCCGGCCGCAACAGTCCGCTATGGCCCTTGTTGTCGCCATGACGCATGCGGCCGGCGAGCATATAGGTCACGGTTTCGAAGCCGCGATGCGGATGATCAGGGAAGCCGCCGATATAGTCGGCGCCGTCCTCGGAGTGGAATTCGTCGAGCAGCAGGAAGGGGTCGAGCTCGCCGAGCGCGTGATTGCCGATCACCCGGTTGAGCTTCACGCCGGCGCCGTCGCTGGTCGGCTGGCCGCGCGATAGGCGCACCACTTGCCGCGTTTCGCTGGTCTGGTCGAGCATGAGCTTGCCTCCCAAGAAAATCGCCTGAGAGGATATATAGGAATTGCGTCAAGGGCCGGCGAGGCCGGCACTATTCGGCCCTACCTCATGAGGCTTTCGGCGCTTCGACGAGATCGTCGAGCTTATCGCGCAGATTCTTCGCCTTGTCGCTCGGCAGCGCATAGATCCAGGGCGCGACCTTGGTGTTGAGATCGGCCGCCGGCTTCGTGCCGTCGCCGCTGCCGGTCGCCGTGAATTTCGCCCAGCTCTTGCCGTCCTTGTCGGCGAGATCGACCGCGATCGTCATGCCGTTGAAAGCGACGAATTGCGCGTGGGTGATGCCGGTCGTCGGAAAATCGAAGCTCTTGGCCGGGCTGACGTCGTCGAGCTGCAACGCCGCGAGCGTGCCGGCCTCGTCGTCGAGGACGCTGTCGTATTTGAGCTTTTTGTCCTTCGGCATGCTCGCGAGCTGAAGCTTGTCGGCGGGCTTGTCGCGGCTGATGGTGACGCTCGTCCCGTCCGCCTGAGTCAGCACCACCTGTTTCACCTGCGCCAGCGGCAGATCGAGCAGCGTCTTGTCGAGCCAGTCGGCGGTATTGCCGGCGAGATCGAGATCGCCGCGCGCGAGCCAGGACTGCGCCGAGCCCGGCTTGCGCACATAGATGCCGCCATTGCCGCCGCCAAGCTGATCGTCGCGATGCTTGCCGGCGATCACCTCGCCGATGAGCGCGCCTTTTGCATCGACCAGCGTCACCAGCGTCGATTTCGCGTCCTTGCTGCCGGCATCCTCGACCTCGAGCCGCGGATAGGACGCGGGCTTCGCGGTCTTCGGCTCGACATAGCTGAGATCGGCGAGGCCGAGCAGCGCCTGGCGCACCTTGGTGTCGGCAGCCGGATAGTTGCCGCGCTCCTCGACCGACCAATGGTCGCCGGCGCGCATCAGCGTGGTCTTCTGATCGGCATGCACCAGCGCCACGCGGGCGATATCGCCGAGGCGCTTCGCCGCCTCGGGCAGCACCGGCTGGCCGGCGAGCGGATCGGGTTGCGGTCCCGCAGTGTGCGAAACCACGACCATCGCCACGACGGCGAGCACCGTCACTCCGACCAGCGCGAAAAGCCCTTTGTTCTGCATGACCTTGTTCCTTACGCGGCGCTGCGGGCCTGACGCTTGCGCCGCTGGAAGCGCACCCAGCCGATCACGAGGGCGATGAGGCCGACGAGAATCGGCACAAAAGCGATATCGAAGAACTCGGTCCATGCCTGCAGCCGGTCGATATCCTGGCGCAGCGCGAGCTGGACCCGGCGCAGTTGTTGCCGGATGGTCAGCATGTCGCTGCGGAAATTGTCGACCGCCTGCTCTTGCTCGGCCGCGAGCGCGACGCCGGGGTGTCCGCCCTGGGTCTGCAGCTGCTTGATCTTGTCCTGCGTGTCCTTGAGCTTGGTCTCGAGATCCTTCTCGGTCGCCTGATAGCGCGCATCGGCGGAACGCTGGATGTTGTCGACGAGCTGGAACGGCCGCGCCGAGGTGCCGCGGCTGCGGAGGCTGATGAGATCGTCGCCGCCGGCGAGCGTATCGAGCGCGTTGGCGACGAAATCGCCGTTATTCGCGACCGGGATCACGACGGTCTGGCCGAAGAAATCCTGGCTCTGCTCCCAAAAGCGATCCTCGAGGATATCGGTGTCGGCGACGACGATGACATCGATCGGCTTCGCCGCCGTCTTGATCTGCGGCGGGCCGGCAGGGGCCGCGGCGGGCGCGGGCGTCGCCGCCTTGTCCTTGTCGGCGGTGCTCTTGTCCGCGTCTTTCTTCTCGTCCTTCGCCTTCGCATCCTTGGGGGGCCCGTCGGGGAAGGCCGTCGACGCGGGACCCGCCACTTGGGCCGCGAGCACCAAACGCTTGCCGTCGGGCTTGAAGTCGCGCAGCAAGCCCCCGACATCGGGCACGCCGTTGGCGCCCTGGATCTTCGCGGCCGGGATCGCCATCGAGTCGGTCGAAGTGGTGATCAGCGGCGTGAAGGCCGTCTTCGCGTCCTTCACCGGATCGAGAATGCCCGCCGACGCCATGTTGACATGCGTCAGGTCGGCGGTGATCGGGCTCTGGTGGTTGAGATCGGTCTGGTCAAGCGAGAGCCAGGCGACGTAATCCATCGCCTCGACATGCTGCTGGGTGCCGGCGTTGACACGCCGCGCCGCGCGTCGGTCGCCCGCGACCATCTTCGGCTCCATTTCGAGGCCCCAGGCCTTGAGGAGTTTCGGCATGTCGCTGTCCAAGGGCATGCCCGGCGGGTTCAGCTGGCTCGGATGCATCTGCTGCGTTTCCGAGTTCGGATCGACGAAGACCAGCGCCTTGCCGCCGCCGAGCACGAACTGGTCGATGGCATAGAGCGTCTTGTCGGGAAGGTTCTGCGGATGCGCGATCATCAACACGTCGACGTCGGACGGCACGCTATCGATCTCGGTCGAAAGATCCTTGATCGTGTAGAGCGGCTTGATCTGGTCGATGACCGCATAAGGGATCATCGGCTGGCCCTGCATCGCCGCCATCATGTCGCCTTCGAGCGGCAACGCGGTGATGAGACCGATCTCGGGCTTCTTCGGGAAAGCGAGGCTGTGGATGAGCTTCGTCAGATCGTATTCGAGGAACTGCTCGCGCTCGGGCTGGAAGAACGGAATGATCTGCAGATCGTCGGTCGAGTTGGTCGCCGCGAGGCCGAAATAGATCTGCTCGCCGCCCTGGTCGAGCGGCACGCCCTGAAGACCGAAGGCGACGGCACGATCCTCGACCGCCGAGAAGGGTTGTGGATCGAGCTCCTGCAGCTCGATCTTACCCTTGGCGGCCGCGGCGTATTCCTCGAGCATCTCGCGCACGCGCTGCGCGTAGACGCCGTAGGACGGAATCTCGTCGCCGAGCTTCTTCGAATAGTAAAAGCGCAGCACCAGCGGCTCGTCGATCTTGGCAAGAGTCGCCCGCGTGCCGGCGGAGAGCGTATAGAGCTTGCCCTGCGTCAGGTCGATGCGGGTCGTACCGAGCATGCGACCGGCGATGACGTTGACGGCGACGAACAGGATCGCCGCCGACACGAGGCCGACGATCGCGAGACTGCGGCGGGACAGCGATACCGATTTCATGCTGCCCTCAATCGGCCTTGGTGAGATCGACGATGACGGCATTGACGTAGAGGAACAGCGCCATCACCGAGATGAAGAACACCGCGTCGCGCAGGTCGATCACGCCGCGCAGGATCGCGTTGAAGTGGCTGTAGAAGCTGAACGAGGCGACCGCCTGTTGCACGCCGGCCGGCGCCCAGTTCTGCAGAAAGCCCAGCACCACCGTCGAGCCGCTGACAGTGAAGAGGAAGCAGGCGGCGGCCGTCAGCACGAAGGCGATCACCTGATTCTTGGTCAGCGCCGACAGCGCCGCGCCGATTGCGAGATAGCCGCCGGCCATGAGGAAGCTGCCGACATAGCTGGCGAGAATCACGCCGTTGTCGGGATGGCCGAGCACGTTCACCGTGATCCAGAACGGGAAGGTGAGGAGCAGGGCGATGCCGGCGAAGGCCCAAGCCGCGAGGAATTTGCCGAGTACCGCCGCGGTCATCGAGATCGGCAGCGTGAGGAAAAGCTCGATCGTGCCGCTCTTGCGCTCTTCGGCCCAGAGCCGCATCGACAGCGCCGGGATGAAGACGAGATAGAGCCAGGGATGGAAGCTGAAGAAGGCGACGAGGTCGTCCTGGCCGCGATCGAAGAAATTGCCGAGGAAGAAGGTCAGCGTGCCGGCCAGTATGAGAAAAATGACGATGAAGACGTAAGCGAGCGGAGTCGCGAAATAGCTCGCAAGCTCGCGGCGGAAGATGACCCAGGTATTGTGCATTCTCTTGTCGCTCAGGCTGCCGGCGCGGTGATCGCGCGGAACACGTCGTCGAGCCGGCCGCGCTCGACCCGCATGCCGGCGATCGGCCAGCCCGCGGTGCGCACGAGATCGGTGACTTCGGAAACGATCGCTTGGCCGGCATGCGGGAAGATCATCAATCCGGCGCCTTCGTCGTCCTCGACCGGCTCGACCGATTGCACGCCGGGAAGCCGCAGCAGCGCCGTCGCGGCGTCGGGCGCTTCGCCCGAGATCGCGAGCCGCACGGCGTTGTGGTGACGCGAGCGCGCTTCGAGCTGCGCCGGCGTGCCGTCGGCCAGCAGCCGGCCATGGGCGATGATGGTCGCGCGCGTGCAGACCGCGTCGACCTCCTCGAGGAGATGCGTCGAGATGATGATCGCTTTCGCCGGCGCGAGCGCCTTGATGAGCGTCCTGACTTCATGCTTCTGGTTGGGATCGAGGCCGTCCGTCGGCTCGTCGAGGATCAGCACGTCCGGATCGTGCAACAGCGCCTGCGCCAAGCCAACGCGGCGCTTGAAGCCTTTGGAGAGCGTGTCGATCGATTGCGCCAGCACGCTGCCGAGCTCGGTATGCTTCACCGCGAGATCGACGCGCTTGGCCGCCTCTTCGCCCTCGAAGCCGCGGATACGTGCGATGAAGCGCAGAAAGCCGAGCGGGGTCATGTCGGGATAGGCTGGCGCGCCCTCGGGCAAGTAGCCGATATGGCGCTTGGCCGCGATCGGGTCGGTAACGATATCCGCGCCGCAGACCAGCGCCGTGCCGCTGGTCGGCGCGAGGAAGCCGGTGATGACCTTCATCGTCGTCGACTTGCCGGCGCCGTTCGGTCCGAGGAAGCCGAGCACTTCGCCGCGCCCGACGGTGAACGACACGTCGCTCACCGCCATGAGCGGACCGAAGCGCCGTGTCAAATGGCGAACATCGATCATCGCATCCATGCGACCGCCTCGCTCCCCCGATTTTTCTTTTCAGGCCCAAGGAACATAAATCACGGCCATAAGCCGTATTTTGCGCGGGAAAATCAAGCCCCGCGCGCCCGTCGAGGCGCTTAATTCGCTGTAATGTTAAGAGGGTTCAGGCTTCAACGCGGCTTCGATCGCGCCGGTAATCGCCGGGTCCTCGGGCGCGACGCGTGAGGCCCATGCGCCGGCGAGCGTGCCGTCGGGCGCGATGAGATATTTGTGGAAGTTCCAGCGCGGCGCGCCACCTTCCTTCGCCACCCATTGATAGAAGGGATGCGCCTTCACGCCGCTCACGACCTCTTTCGCCGCGAGCGGAAAATCGACCGCATAGTTCCGCGTGCAGAATTCCTTGATCTCGGCCTCGTCGCCCGGCTCCTGCGCGCCGAAATCGTTGGACGGCACGCCCAGCAGCACGAAACCCTTGTCGCGATAACGCTGCCACAGCTTTCCGAGCGCGGCATATTGCGGGGTGAAGCCGCATTCCGACGCCGTGTTCACCACCAGCACCGGCTTGCCGCGCCACGCCGCGAGCGGCAGCGCACCGGCGTCGATCTTGCGGAAAGAAAAATCATGGGCGCTCATGCGCGGTCTCCCGTTGCGAAACGCTTGGCGTCGGCGGCGGCATAGGCCGCGACCTTCATGTCGGCAGCTTGTGCGCGCTTCAATCGCGCGACGAGCTCGCCGAGCTTGCTTGCCGGCAACGCGCAGGTCACCTCGTTGTTCGACATCCCGGTGCGGACGCGGCTGAGCATGCAGCCGCTCGACACCGCGACCGCGCCACTACTCATCGCGATCGGGATGATGTGGCATTGCGGCTTGCCCTCGAAGCGCAGCTCGGGCCAGGCGTCGTTGACCAGCATGAGCTGCTTGCCGGTCAGCCGTAGGAAGACGACGTCGGGCTCGAAAGGGGCGGCGGCAAGCGGCCCATAGAGCACCGCGCCCGGCTTCTCGGCGACGGTCGGGATCGCCGCAGCGGCTTCCATCGTCACCCATTCCGCGCCGACCAAGGCGGCGACGTCGGCGCCCGCCGCCGCTTCGGACAGAGTCTTGAAGCCATGCGTATAGCTGCCGACACTGCAATTGGCGTGATCGGCGGCGACCGTGGCGAAAGCGCGTTCGGTCGCTTTCATCCAGAAGACGCAGCCCGCGGGAACCGCGCCGGTGCGCCCGTCCGCGGTCGGCGCCGGCATCGCGCCATCCGGTCGCGGCAACCCGGCCGGCACGGTGTCAGCGAAAGCGATGGCGATCGGCGGCACCGACAATCCCAAAAGCGCGCGCAGTTCGCCGTCGAGCGCGGCGGCCTCGTTCCCAGTCATCTTCGCCCCTTCATCCATAGCGTTCTTCTTTCCAAGGATCGCCGCGCTCGTGATAGCCGCGCTCTTCCCAGAAGCCCGGCCGGTCGTCGGCGATGAATTCGATCCGCGTCACCCATTTCGCGCTCTTCCAGAAATAGAGCTTGGGCACGATCGCCCGCGCCGGACCGCCATGCTCGCGCGGCAAGGGCTTGCCTTGCCAGGAATGGGCGATCAGCACGTCGTCGTCGTCGAAATCGGCGAGCGGCAGATTGGTGATGTAGTCGTCGTAGCTGTGGAAGACGATGAAGCGCGCCTCGGGCTTCGGCCGGGCGAGGTCGAGGAGATGCTTGGCGCTGACGCCGTCCCACTGATTGTCGTAGCGCGACCAGGCGGTGACGCAGTGAATATCCGACACATCGTGGAGCTGCGGCTGCGCCATGAACTCGGCCCAGCTCCAATCCAGCTTGGTTTCGACCAGGCCATCGACGGTGAGGCGCCAGCGCTTGGTCTCGACCGTCGGCAGAATGCCGAGATCGAGCACTGGCCAATCGCGCACGAGATGCTGGCCCGGCGGCAGTCGTTCTTCGGCCGGGCGCGCGCCGCGGCCGGTCAGCAAGCGGCCTTCGCGCGCCCAGCGTTCCTTGGCCGCGACCAGCTTCGGGCGCGCCGCGGCGAGCTTGTCGTCTTCGGGCTTGTCGCTCATCTTCATCCGTTGCCGGAGATTACCCGCTGCGGCGCGGCTTTCCAGGGATTTCCCGTTGCATGCGGACGGCGGCTTGGCCGAGACTGCGATCGCGCCATGCTGTTCCTCACCCTCGCCAAGGGCATCGTTGTCGGCATCGTCATTGCCTTGCCGGTCGGACCGGTCGGCGTGCTCTGCGTGCGGCGCTGCCTGTTCGAGGGCGCGCGTTACGGCCTGGCATCGGGCATCGGGGCGGCGACCGCCGATGCGAGCCTCGGCGCCATCGCCGGTTTCGGTCTCACCTTCGTGCGCGACTGGCTGTTCGATTATCAGGACTGGTTCGGGCTGGCGGGCGGCGTGTTTCTTCTCGGCTTCGGCCTCAAGGCGCTGTTCATCGGCCATGCGCGCGAGCCGGAGCCCTTGGGCGGGGAGCGCTTGCTGGGCGCCTATGCCTCGACCTTCGCCCTGACCATCGCCAATCCGATCACACTGGTGTCGTTCGCGGTGATCTTCGCGAAGGTCGGCGCCGAGGCGGCCGCCGGCTTCGGCGACGTGTCGCTGCTGGTCCTCGGCGTATTTCTAGGCTCGCTGCTCTGGTGGCTTGGCCTGAGCTTCGGCATCGCTTCCGTGCGGCACATGGCGGGGAAGATCGTGATGCTGTGGCTCAACCGCGTCTCGGGCGCGATCCTTTTGTCGTCGGGCGGTGGATTGCTGCTCATCGCCTTGCGCGGCCTGCGCCTTGTCGGCTGACGCCGATTCTTGGCCTCGCCCTCGCTCGCGGCTAAGCTTTCGCATCATGAAACCGCGCCGCCTCCCACGGGGGATCGCCGTCCTCGCGCTTTGCCTTGTGCCGCTGGGCCTTGTGCCGCTGGCATACGCGCGGGCGCAGAGTACACCGCCTGCAAGCGCCGCGACGGTGCCGGCCGCGCCCAGCGTCGCGCAGCTCCAACAGCTCGTCGCGACGCTCCAGGACGACCAAGAGCGCGCGCGGCTCGTCGACGAGCTGCAGGCCCTCATCGCCGCGCAGAATGCCGAGCAGCAGACCGCGCCTGCCGCGTCCCAATCCTGGCTCGACACGGTGCCGGCCCAGCTCGACGCGATCGGCGGCGAGGTCCTCGCGGCGGTGCCGATCCTGGCGCAAGCCCCAAGCATCGGCTCCTGGCTCGCGCGCCAGGTCGAGGACGAGCGCTTGCGGCATCTGTGGATCGATGTCGGCGGCAAGCTCCTGATGATCATCCTCGCCGGCCTCGCGGCGGGAATTGCGACGCGGCTGCTGCTGCATCCGGGTACGCGATTTGTCCATGCGCGGCGGAGCGAGACGCTGCCGGCGCAGCTCTTGCTGCTGGTCGTCGCGACGATCCTCGAGCTTTTGCCGGTGCTGGTCTTCGCCGCCGTCGCGAGCTTCGTCATCCCGTTCACCGAAGCGGGCGCGATCACGCGCGGCGTTGCCGGCGTGCTGATCGCGACGACGGTATGGGCGCGCGGCTTCCTCGCGGTCGCGCGGGTCGTGCTGCTGGCGCCGCGGGCGCAACTGCTCTATCCGCTCGGCGAGGAAACCCGCAACTACCTTTATATATGGATGCGCCGCTTCGCCTATTGCGCGGCCTATGGCTATGCGATCGCGATTTGCGCCTGGTATTTCAACGCACCGGGCGCGATCAACGGATTGCTGATGCGCAGCGTCGTGCTGGTGCTGGCGATCCTCGCGATCATCTTCGTCTTGCAGAATCGCGTCCCCGTCGCCGAGTGGATGCGCGGCGAGGCGCACACCGAGACCGTCCGCTGGCGCGTCCTGCGCAACCGCATCGGCGAAACCTGGCACATCCTCGCCATCGTCTACGTTGTCGGAACCTTCGGCGTCTATGTGCTGAACGCGCAAGGCGGCATCACCCTCTTGCTGCGCGCGACGGCGCTGAGCCTTGTCGTGATTTCGGGCGCCGCGATCGTCGCGCGCTTCGCCGAGCGCGCGCTGCGCCGCGCCTTCGCGGTCAGTCCCGATCTGAAAGAGCGCTTCCCGCAGCTCGAGATGCGGGCCAACCGCTACACTGCCGTGCTCGCCGGCGCGAGCGTCGCCGCGATCTATGTCCTCGCCGCGCTGGCGCTGCTCGAGGCCTGGGGCATCGGCGCCTTCACCTGGCTCTTCGGTCTCGCCCAGCAACCCACCGCGCGCAACACGATCCTGCTGGCGATCGTGCTGGTCGGCGGCGTCGTGCTCTGGGAGTTCTTCAGCGCGATGATCGAACGCCACCTCGCCGGCATCGATCGCGCGCGGCGGTCGCGCGCGCGCACCGTGCTGCCGCTTCTGCGCACCACGGTCTTCGTGATCCTCGTCATCATCGCGGTCCTGATGGTGATGTCGCAGATCGGCCTCAACATCGCGCCGCTGCTGGCGGGGGCGGGCATCGCGGGCATCGCCGTCGGCTTCGGCGCCCAGGCCCTGGTCAAGGACGTCATCACCGGCTTTTTCATGCTGCTCGAGGATACGTTTGCGGTCGGCGACCGCGTCGATGTCGGCGGCGGCCATGTCGGCGTGATCGAAGCCGTCTCGATCCGCAACTTCCGCCTGCGCGACATCCAAGGCGCGGTGCACACGATCCCCTTCAGCGCGATTACCACCGTCCTCAACATGAGCCGCGATTTCGCCTACGTCGTCTGCGACGCCGCCGTCGTCTATAAGGAGGATCCCGACCGCGTCGCCGCGGTCATGCGCGAAGCGGGCGAGACCCTCGCCGCCGAGCAGCGCTGGACGCGGTATATCCTGGCACCGCTCGAAATCCTCGGCATCGACCGCTTCACCGACACGGCGATGGTCATCCGCGCGCGCATGAAGGCGGCCCCGCCCTATCAGATCGAGATGGGACGCGAGTACAACCGCGTGCTGAAGAAAGCCTTCGACCGCCATGGCATCGAGATGGCGTCCACCAATCAGCTCAACTACATCAAGCAGGCAAGCACGCCTGCCGACGCGACCGAGGCAGCCGCCGTGACGCCCTCGCCGACGAAGGCCGCGGCCTCGTCATCCTGATTCCTCGCCGCGGGCGAGCCGCTCCAGCGCCTCGACATCCGGCGCCCGCAACACGCGGCGGGCAAGATCGAGCCCAAATCCGGCGCGGGCGAGACTCGCCAGGTCCTTTTGCCGCCATTCGGCACGCTTGCCCGGTGCGCGATAAGGACCGAGCCGCCGCCGCCGCACCAGGGCGCAAGCGGCAGCGAGCTCGCTCGCACCGCCCTCATCGAGCGCCGCGATCGCTTCGGCGGCAAGCTCGGCATCGACGCGCTTTTGCGCGAGCTTGCCGGCGATCGAAAAGCGGGAGGCCCCACGGCGCGCCAGGCTCGCCGCCGCCTGCGCCGCATAGGTACGGTCGTCGAGCAAGCCGGTTTCGAGATAACGCGCGATAATCGCCTCGACCATGCGCCCGCCCGCCGCAGCTTCCGTCTTGTCGCTATCGCGGGCGGCGCGCGCGACCTTGCGCATCAGCACGCGGCGCAGATTGCCGCTCGAGCTGGCGAACCGGCCGAGATAATAGAGCGCGGCGTTCTCGATCGAGGCCGCGGTCAGCGGCCGCGGCGGCCGTCTCGCTCGCGGTTTTCTCGACTCTGCCATGCGCCCGTCGCCTTGCCCGCCCTTGTCCTCGCCTTTACTCTCCGCCGCCGTCACGGGAGAAACGTCGATGCATGCCCCGCTCGCGCGGCCGGCGGTCCGCCGGTTCGGCGCCGTCAACTGGCAGGGCCTTTGGACCCTCTATCTTCGCGAAGTGCGGCGCTTTCTCAAGGTGTCGATGCAGACCCTGTTGGCGCCCGTGGTCACGACGCTCATCTTCCTGATGATCTTCCTCCTGGCGATGAACGGCCAGAGCCGCACCCTCGACGGCGTGCCGTTCCTGCAATTCCTCGCCCCCGGCCTCGTGATGATGGCGGTCACCCAGAATGCCTTCGCCAACACGACCTCGTCGATCATGATCATGAAGATGCAGGGCAATATCGTCGACCTGCTGATGCCGCCGATCAACGCGCTCGAGCTGACCCTCGGCTTCGCCCTCGGCGGATTGACGCGGGGGCTGATGGTCGGCGCGGTGGTGACGGCCGCGATGGCGGTATTCGTCCATGTCGAGATCGCCTCGCTCTGGGCGGCGCTGTTCTATGCCAGCGCCGCCTCGCTGATGCTCTCGGTGCTGGGGGTCATCGGCGCGATCTGGGCCGACAAGTTCGACCATCTCGCGGCGGTCACGAATTTCATTGTCACGCCGCTCGCCTTCCTCTCGGGCACGTTCTATTCGATCGAGCAGCTGCCGCCGCTATGGCACCGCATCGCGCTGTGCAACCCGTTCTTCTACATGATCGACGGCTTCCGCTACGGCCTGACCGGCCGCGCCGAGGCCTCGCTCCTGGTCGGCGCCGCGTTTCTCATCGCGATCAACGCGGCGCTGCTGGCGCTCAGCTATCTCATGATCGCGCGCGGCTACAAGCTCAAAGCGTGACGACGGCGGCGCTCAGGCACGGGCGATCCGGTCGACCTCTTCCTTATCCGCCGGCGTGAGCGTCCAGCCGGCGCAGCGCGCATTCTGCTCGACCTGGCTTGCGCTGGTCGCACCGGCGATCACGCTCGGCACGGCGGCATGCGCGAGCAGCCAGGCGAAAGCGAGGTCGAGGATGGTCTTGCCGCGCTTTGCACAGAAAGCGTCAAGCTTCTCGACGATCGCCCAGTTCTTGTCGTTGAGATAACGCCCGCCGAGTCCCGGCCCGGCGAGCCGCGCACCCTTCGGCGCCGGCGCGTTGCGCTTGTACTTGCCGGTGAGCATGCCGCTCGCCAGTGGAAAGTAAGGCAGGAAGCCGAGGCCCTGCGCCGCCGCCGCTGGCAAGTCGGCGCGCTCGACCTCGCGCGCGAGAAGGCTGTATTCGTCTTGCGAGGAAATGAAGGTGGTGAGCTTCTTCTGCTCCGAAGTCTTCATCGCCTCGTTGATCTGCGCCGCCGAGAAATTCGAGCAGCCGATGAAGCGCACCTTGCCCTGTTTCGCGAGATCATCGAGCGCGCGCAGCGTCTCCTCGACTGGCGTCTGCGGATCGGGGGTATGGATCTGATAGAGATCGATGTAATCGGTCTTGAGCCGCTTGAGGCTCGCCTCGCATGCCGACATGACATAGCGCCGCGACGCGCCGCTGCCGGCGCCCTCCATGACCATGCCGAATTTGGTCGCGAGCACGATGTCCTTGCGCCGCGCACCGAGCGCGGTGCCGAGATCGGCCTCCGAGCCGCCATAATTGCCGTGGCCGCGGCCGCCATAGATGTCGGCGGTATCGAAGAAATTGATGCCGAGGTCGAGCGCCCTGCCCACCACCTCGCGGGTGCCGGCGAGATCGAGCCGGCCGCCGAAATTGTTGCAGCCAAGTCCGATGACCGAGACCTTTGGACCATTCTTGCCGATGATGCGTGTTTCCACTCTCGACCCCTTTATGACTGCCGCGTATCTAGGCGGTTTTCACGCGCGGGTGAAGCAGCGGTTGACGCGGCGCCGGCGCTTTCGCCACAGTCGCGCCGGAGGTGGCCGGGGGTTGATATGTCGGGGATGACGTTGTTGGGCTTGGCAGCTGGGCTCTGCACCACCCTCGCCTATCTGCCGCAAGCGATCAAAGCATGGCGGACCCGCTCGACCCACGACATCTCAAGCAGCATGTTTGTGCTGATGACGACCGGCGTCGTGCTGTGGCTGATCTACGGGCTGATCGAACGCGACCTGCCGATCGTTGCCGCAAATACCGCGAGCCTCGCGCTGACGGCGATGATTCTCTATTTGAAGTTGCGCTTCGGCTAACGCGCGCGGGATCGTTATCTAGGGCGGCGCGCGGCGCCCTCCCGGCGGCACCAGCGACGGCCGCGCATTAAGGCTCGCCGGATCGAGCCCGGCGGCCTGCTGGAACGAACGTGAGATCGCTGCGAGCTCTTCGCGCGGGATCACGTCTTCGATCCGCGTGAAGCCTTGCGGCGCGCGTTCCTCGGCGAGCTGCATCGCCGCTTCCGGCCCGAAATTGCGGTTGCGCAAGGTGATGTCGTTCATCACCGGCCGGCGCTG
>DASYAL010000059.1:0-4199 GCA_036501365.1 Allostellaceae bacterium
CGAGCACGAAGTTCGGATTGAGGATACCCTCGGTCAGCCATCCGTCGTCGAAGCCCAGGGCTTCGGCGCGGCGCACGAAGCTGCGGATATACGCGTGGTCGACGCGCGCGTCGGGAAACGAATAGGGCAATGAAATGCCCAAGCTGACACCGCTGTTCGTTTTCATCGTTCTCCTCCGACGGAAGGCTTGGGTCCACCCTATCATTGCGTGACCGAGCCGAAAATCGAAAGCCCCGCTCCCAGGGTCACGCATCGTTGTCGCGCAATCTCAGAGGGTTGGGCCGCGCACTCATTCCCGCTAATCTCCCGGCAAATCTCCTGGAGTCCCCGCCCCATGCCCGACGATCAACGCAAACCTTCCGCCTGGAACAAGGCGAAGCTGCCCAGCCGGCACATCACCGTCGGGCCGGAGCGCGCGCCGCATCGCTCGATGTTCTATGCGATGGGCGTCACCGAGGAGCAGCTGACGCAGCCGATCGTCGGCGTTGCGACGACCTGGAACGAGGCCGCGCCGTGCAACATCTCGCTGTCGCGCCAGGCGCAGGCGGCCAAGCGCGGCGTCGCGGCGGCGGGCGGCACGCCGCGCGAATTCACCACCATCACCGTGACCGACGGCATCGCCATGGGGCATGAGGGGATGAAGTCGTCGCTGGTGTCGCGCGAGGTCATCGCCGATTCCGTCGAGCTGACGATGCGCGGCCACAGCTACGACGCGCTCGTCGGCCTCGCCGGCTGCGACAAGTCGCTGCCCGGGCTGATGATGGCGATGCTGCGCCTCAACGTGCCGTCGGTCTTTATGTATGGCGGCACCATCCTGCCGGGCCGCTTCCAGGGCCGCGACGTCACCATCGTCGACGTGTTCGAGGGCGTCGGCCAGCACAGCGTCGGCAAGATGACCGACGCGGAGCTGCACGAGCTCGAATGCGCCGCCTGTCCCTCGGCCGGCTCCTGCGCCGGGCAATACACGGCCAACACCATGGCCTGCGTCTCCGAGGCGATCGGCCTGGCGCTGCCGGGCTCGGCCGGAACGCCGGCGCCGTTCGAGAGCCGCGATCAATATGCCGAGGCCTCGGGCGCGACGGTGATGAGCCTGCTGCGCATCGGGCTGCGGCCGCGCGACATCGCGACCCGCCAGGCGTTCGAGAACGCGGCGGTGGTCGTCGCGGCGACCGGCGGCTCGACCAATGCCGGGCTGCATCTGCCGGCGATGGCGAACGAGGCCGGGATCGATTTCGATCTCCACGCCGTCGGCGAAATCTTCAAGCGCACGCCCTATATCGGCGACTTCAAGCCGGGCGGCAAATATCTGATGAAGGACCTGCACAATATCGGCGGCGTGCCGGTGGTGATGAAGGCGCTGCTCGACGGCGGCTATCTCCACGGCGATT
Source organism: Allostellaceae bacterium (assembly GCA_036501365.1). GTDB lineage: Bacteria > Pseudomonadota > Alphaproteobacteria > ATCC43930 > CGMCC-115725 > CAIKMD01. Next base: position 1,389 of record DASYAL010000059.1, read on the forward strand.
GCATCACCGTCACCGGCAAGACCGTCGCCGAGAATCTGCGCGATGTGAAATTCCCGAGCGGCCAGGACGTGGTGCATCCGACATCGAAGCCGCTGGCGCCGACCGGCGGCGTCGTGGTGCTGAAAGGCAATCTCGCGCCGCAGGGCGCGATCGTGAAGGTCGCCGGCATGCAGGGCTTGGCGCTGAAATTCCGCGGCCCGGCGCGCTGCTTCGATACCGAGGAGGCCTGTTTCGCCGCGGTCGAGAAGCGCGACTACAAGCCCGGCGACGTGATCGTCATCCGCTACGAAGGCCCGCGCGGCGGGCCGGGCATGCGCGAGATGCTGTCGGTCACCGCGGCGCTTTACGGCCAGGGCGGCACCGACAAGCTCGCCCTCATCACCGACGGGCGTTTCTCGGGCGGCACGCGCGGCTTCTGCATCGGCCACGTCGGGCCCGAAGCCGCGGTGGGCGGCCCGATCGGCTTGCTCAAGGATGGCGACATGATCGCGATCGACGCCGTCGCCGGGACGATGAATGTCGAGCTCAGCGATGCCGAGCTCGCCGCGCGGCGCCAGGCGTGGAAGCCGCGCCGGACCGGGTATCAGTCGGGCGCGTTGTGGAAATACGCGCAGCTCGTCGGCGACGCCGAGAAAGGCGCGATCACCAATGCCGGTGCCCGCGCCGAGGTGACGTGCTACGCGGATATTTGAGACGGCGGCGCTCTACGGCTCTCCGTCATTGCGAGGAGCCTCTCAGGCGACGAAGCAATCCAGAGGGAGCGACGGCTCTGGATTGCTTCGCTTCGCTCGCAATGACGACGGACGAAACGCCACTTGACGCCGGCCCCGAACGCTTGTACGCTCCATGCGTACGAACAAAGCGTCAGACCGGCGAAACGCTAAGTCCTTGGTGCTGAAGGCGAAATATGAAAACTGCGAAACGAACCCAATTTTGCGCCGGGTTGCAATCCCTCGGCGACCCGGCGCGGGTCGGGGCGGGGAGACGCGGGAGCCAAACATGATAATTCCCGAACAAAGCCAATTCCCCGAGCAATTCCAATGAGCGTGATCCGCCGTCCGGCGGAGCTGGTCGCGGCGGGGCTGGTCGCGCCCGAAAACGAGGCCGCGCTCGCCGCGGTCGCCGAACGCTATGCCGTGGCGATCACGCCGGAGGTCGCTTCGCTGATCGATCCCGCCGATCCGGCCGACCCGATCGCGCGGCAATTCGTCCCCGACGCACAGGAGCTCCAAACCGGGCCGGAGGAGCGCGCCGATCCAATCGGCGATCACACGCATGAGCCGGTCAAAGGCATCGTCCACCGTTATGCCGACCGCGTGCTGCTGAAGCCGATCCATGTCTGCCCGGTCTATTGCCGCTTCTGCTTCCGACGCGAGGATGTCGGGCCGGGCGGCGAAATGCTGACCGAAGCCGAGCTCGACGCGGCGCTCGGCTATATCCGCGATCACGCCGAGATCTGGGAAGTGATCCTCAGCGGCGGCGATCCCTTCATGCAGTCGCCGCGGCGGCTCAAGGAGATCGTGCGCGCGCTCGCGGCGATCCCGCATGTCGCGGTGATCCGCATCCATACGCGGACGCCGGTGGTGTCGCCGGCGCGGGTGACGCCGGCGCTCGTGCGCGCGCTCGAATCGGACAAGGCGGTCTATGTCGTGCTCCATGCCAACCATCCGCGCGAGCTGACGCCGGCGGTCAAAGCGGCGGCGGCGCGGCTCAGCCGGGCCGGGATTCCGCTGCTCAGCCAGTCGGTGCTGCTCAAAGGCGTCAACGACGAGGCGCCGGTGCTCGAGGCGCTGTTCCGCGGCCTCGTCGCGATGCGGGTGAAGCCCTATTACCTGCATCATCCCGACCTCGCCCACGGCACGGCGCATCTCAGGACCGGGCTCGGCGCGGGGCGGGCGCTGATGCGGGCGCTGCGCGGCCGAGTCTCGGGACTTTGCCAGCCGAGCTACGTCCTCGACCTGCCCGGCGGCCACGGCAAAGTACCGGTCGGGCCGTGCTATGCGCATGACAGTAACGTTAACGGCGGCTGGAGCATCGAAGACCCGTCGGGCCGCGTTCATGCCTATCCGCCGCGGGATTTTTTAAGCGAAGATAATGACGAAAAATCAGATGATTAGAGGACGACTCTGAGACGTGACAATTTGGCCACGGCAGGCGTCTATTGCGTGCATTTTATGTAAAACTAGTTGTTAACCCGCGCAGACTGCTTTGTAATACGCGCTCGCCTTGGGGAAGCATATTGAAGACCCTTCGCATCAACTTCGACCGGCACGAGACGCGTCGCGACCGGCGATATGCGTTACCGCCGATTTCGGTGACGCTCGGCAATAGCCGCGCCTTTGCGATCGCCAACTGGTCGCTGGGCGGCTTCCTGCTGGACGGCGGGCCGCGCTATGCCGTGGGCGATACGGTCGCGGGCAAGCTTGCCGCGGGCGGCCAGAGCTTCGATTTCAGCGCCGAGGTGGCGCGGCGCGGTCCCGACGGCACCGGCTTCCGCTTCGTCGATCTGTCGCCGGCGATGGTCGGCGCGCTCGACCGGGTGGTCGTCGGCCGCATGTTCCGAAAGAAGCGCGCATGAGCCGCCGGCTGATCATCGGCTTTATCGGCGCGCTGCTGGCGGCGGCGCTGGCGACGACGGCGGCCTATGCCGACAGCAGCGTCATGAGCAGCAGCTCGGCGCTGGTGCGCGGCGGCGCGCCGCTGCCGCAGTTCAACACCAGCTTCCCGATCCAGATCGGCAATCCCGAGCCGGTCGGCGGCGCCAAGCACGATCTGCAGATCTCGCTGCCCACGCCCGATCACAGCGTGTTG
>DASYAL010000060.1:0-260477 GCA_036501365.1 Allostellaceae bacterium
TTGGGACAAACATCACGGCGGTCCGACCGAATTAGCGTGGTTCAAGCCCGGATACAAAGCTAGATATGGGGGGGTATCTACCGCTTCAGCGAAGCCACAAGGCGCTTTCCCGCTGGCGTGATCTTGAACCCACGGTAAATCTCGATCGCAAGACCAGCCTTTACCAAGGTCTTGTGGCTTTTGAGATTTCGGACTTTCTGAGAGAATTTCGTATCCGATCGTTTGGCCAGGATTTCGTTGTCCTCTCCCTCCGGGCGGAAGCGAGCCGATAAAGCCAAAATGATATTGGTCGTTAGCATTTCCCCGTTAGGCGAGGAATCTAGCAGTTCCAGTGTCGGAATGACCAAATCAGGCTCCGGGATACGCCTTTTCATGTCCGCCCCTTTCAATGTACAAGGGTGCGAGTCATGGCTCTTTCTAGGTAAAAGAGTCAACCGGAGCCTGCTACCTAATACCGCAAATAAGCGCCAAATTGCGCGAAATAGCGGCGCGCGGCTCGCGGCCAAATCACTTTTCTTTAATGAGAAATCCCCAGGATTGCCCCAATCGTATGCCAGTCTTTGGCAGGCTTTCATCCGCGGGATGAATCGATGCAGAACCAGACACCCGAGCACATCGCGCAAGTTTTTGCCCGCCGCTGGCTGGCGCGCGAATCGGCGGCGATGCGCCAGATCTTTGAGCGTGAGTTGACCGAGCTCATTCGCGAAGCCGCCAATAAGGAGCGCCCCGCCGCCGCCTGAGCGGGCGGGGCCGCGATCCGCCGCGTGCCTCGAGTCGCGGCGAAATTGGTTTCGACGCGCCCGCGCGCTGGAACAAAACAAGATCCAACCTCGCTCGGCCCACATTCCCTGGTAGTAGTTCCGGGAACGTCCCAGGCACGAATCGCACGGCCTCGTCTATATATAGCGCGATTCTAGAGAAATCGATCCGAAATTTGCCAAGAATTACTTGGGCTTTTTCTTAAGATATACTTAATTGGCCAAACTCGCGCGCGGCCCACGAGTGCTGCTGCGCGCGGGTAACCACGTTTCACGTGAAGCGACTCGGGTCGCTTTAACTTCGCCGGGCGCTCAACTAGAGTGCTGCCATGCGTCGATGGGAGGTGATCGTGATTGGCGGCGGCCATGCCGGCTGCGAAGCTGCGTCCGCCGCCGCCCGTCTCGGCGCCAAGACCCTCCTCCTGACCCAAAAACGCGCGACGATCGGCGAAATGTCATGCAATCCGGCGATTGGCGGCCTTGCCAAGGGCCATCTCGTCCGCGAGATCGACGCGCTCGACGGTGTCATCGGCCGGGTTGCCGACCGTGCCGGCATCCAGTTCCGCCTGCTCAACCGCAGCAAAGGCCCAGCGGTTCGCGGACCGCGCGCCCAAGCTGATCGCAAGCTCTATCGCGCGGCGATGCAGGCGGTGCTCGCCGAGCAGGCGAATCTCGAGATTCGCGAAGGTTCGGCAGAGGATTTGCTGCTGGACAGCGACCGCGAGGCGAGGGGCGTCGTTCTGGCCTCGGGCGAAGAGCTGCTCGCGCCCAGCATCGTCCTTACGACGGGTACTTTTCTCAACGGTCTCATCCATATGGGTGAGGAAAAGTTCGCCGCTGGCCGGGTCGGCGAGGCGCCTTCGCTCGGCCTATCGGTGACCTTGGGGCGGCTGGGCTTCCGCCTGGGCCGGCTGAAAACCGGCACCCCGCCGCGGCTCGACGGCAAAACCATCGATTGGGCCGGGCTTGAGGTCCAGCAGGGCGACGATCCGCCGGTGCCGTTCTCCTTTCTGACCAAGGGGATCACGACTCCGCAAACGGTCTGCCACCTGACCGCGACCTCCCCGGCGACCCACGCCATCATTCGCGACAATCTGCATCGTGCGCCGGTCTATTCCGGCCAGATTGCCGGGACCGGACCGCGCTATTGCCCGTCGATCGAAGACAAGGTGGTGCGGTTCGCCGCCCGCGACCGGCATCAGATCTTCCTCGAGCCGGAGGGGCTCGAGGACGACACGGTCTATCCCAACGGCATCTCGACCTCGTTGCCGCGCGACGTCCAGGCGGAACTGCTGGCCACGATTCCCGGCCTGGAACGCGCGGCCATGAGGCGGCCGGGCTATGCGATCGAATACGATTTCGTCGATCCGCGCGAGCTCAGGGCGAGCCTCGAGACCAAGCGAATCAAGGGCTTATTCTTTGCCGGCCAGATCAATGGCACGACCGGTTACGAGGAGGCGGCGGCCCAAGGCCTGATCGCCGGCCTTAACGCGGCGTTGGCGGCCGGGGGCGGCGGCGATTTCGTGCTCGACCGCGCCAGCTCCTATATCGGTGTACTAATCGACGATCTGGTGACGCGCGGCACCGAAGAGCCGTATCGGATGTTCACGTCGCGTGCGGAATACCGGCTGATGCTGCGTGCCGACAATGCCGATCAGCGGCTGACCCCGCTCGGCTTGGCGCTGGGCTGCGTTAGCTCCGCCCGGGAGCAGGCTTTTGCGGCGAAATCCAGGGCTTTGACCGAGGCTCGCGCGCAAATCCAGGCCCTGCGGTTGACGCCGCAACAGCTTCGGGCACAAGGGCTTGCGGTCAATGCCGACGGCATCGCGCGTTCCGCGGCCGATCTTCTCCGCCATCCCGATCTTTCCTGGGGCCGGATCGTCGCGATCTGGCCGGAACTCAAGCCGATTTCGCCCGATATCGCCGAGCAGCTCGAAATCGATGGGCGTTACGCCGGCTATCTCGACCGGCAAGAGGCCGAAATCCACGCATTTCGCCGCGACGAGAACCTCGTTCTGCCGCGCGACCTCGACTACACGGCGGTTGGCAGCCTTTCGACCGAGGTCCGGCAGAAGCTGAGCGAGGCCCGGCCCGCCAATCTCGGCGCGGCCTCGCGGATTTCCGGGGTGACACCGGCGGCGCTCGTCGCCTTGCTGCGCTATGTCCGGCGCGGGGAGGCGGCGTGACGGTGCCGATCGCTGTTAACCTTCGCCCGGTGCGGCTGCCCTTGGGCGCGGCGGGCTTCGCGCGACTCAGTAACGTTCCACGTGAAACACTTGATCGGCTTATGCTTTATGTCGATCTGCTGGGCCAATGGAATCGCCGAATTAACCTCGTCGGCGCCAATACCATGGGCGACGTTTGGCGCCGCCATATCCTTGATTCTGCTCAGCTTTTTAAGGTTTTGCCGCGGCAGACGCAAATCTTAACGGATCTCGGCTCGGGTGCCGGTTTGCCGGGCTTGGTCTTGGCCGCCATGGGCATCCCCGAGGTCCATCTGATCGAATCTGACCTGCGCAAGGCCGCTTTTCTGCGCGAAGCGGCGCGCGTCATGGGCGTAACGGTCACGATTCACCCCGGGCGGATCGAGCGCGTCCCGGCCTTTGCCGCCGATGCCGTGGTCGCACGCGCTTGCGCGCCGCTGGATCAACTTATTGAATTAGCAGAGAAATTCCTATCGGATCGGACGCTGTGCCTGTTCCCGAAAGGGGAAGCGGCGGCGACGGAATTGGCCGCGGCCCGCGCTACCTGGGCGATGAGCGCTGAGCTGGTTCCAAGCCTCTCCGATCCAACCGGCACGATCGTGAAACTCTCCGGGCTGCGGCGGACCGCCACATGAGCGACCTATCGAGCGAGCGGCGGCGACCGGCGCGCATCATCGCCATCGCCAACCAGAAAGGCGGCGTCGGCAAGACCACGACCGCGGTCAATCTCGCGACCGCGCTCGCCGCGGCGGGCGAGGCGGTGCTGCTGATCGATCTCGATCCGCAGGGCAATGCCTCGACCGGCCTCGGCATTCCGCGCCAGGCGCGCACCGTCACCTCGTATCAGGTGCTGGCCGGCGAGCAGCCGCTCGGCGCGGCGATCGTGCCGACGGTGGTGCCGCGGCTCTCGGTCGTGCCAGCTTCCGTCGAGCTCGCCGGCGCCGAGCTCGAGCTCGTCGAGCTCGAGCGCCGCGAATACCGGCTGGCCGATGCGCTCAAAGGCGTGGCGCTGCCTTACGATCACGTGCTGATCGATTGTCCGCCGTCGCTCGGACTCCTGACGCTCAACGCGCTCTGCGCCGCGCATGCGGTGCTGGTGCCGCTGCAATGCGAGTTCTACGCGCTCGAAGGCCTGTCGCATCTCGTGAAGACAATCGAGCGCGTGAAGCGGCATCTCAACCCGGCGCTCGAGATCCAAGGCATCGTGCTCACCATGTTCGACAAGCGGAACAATCTCTCCGACCTTGTCGCCGCCGATGTGCGCGGCCATTTCGGCGACAAGCTCTACGACACCGTGATCCCGCGCAACGTGCGCATCTCGGAAGCGCCCTCACACGGGAAGCCGGTGCTGCTCTATGATTTCCGCTGTCCCGGCGCCCAGGCCTATGTGCATCTCGCCAGCGAAGTACTGAAGCGCGAACGCGGCTTTGCGCCCGCCGCAGCGACGACGCCATGAGCGACGAGCCGCCGCGCCCGCGTCATCCCGCGCCCGGCCGTGGTCTCGGCCGCGGCCTCTCGGCGCTGTTCGGCGACGAGGCCGAAGAGCACGCGCATGAGAACATGCGCAACATCGCGATCGAGCTGCTGCGGCCCGGCCGCTTTCAGCCGCGGCGGCATTTCGATGCCGAGAGTCTCGCAGCGCTGACGGAGTCGGTGCGGCAGCAGGGAATCCTGCAGCCGATTCTCGTGCGGCGTCATCCCAGCGAGCCGAACAGCTACGAGATTCTCGCCGGCGAGCGGCGCTGGCGCGCGGCGCAGGCGGCGCAGCTGCACGAAGTGCCGGCGATCGTGCGCGAGATGGACGATCGCTCGGCGTCCGAGATCGCGCTGATCGAAAACATCCAGCGCCAGGACCTGAACGCGATCGAAGAAGGCGAGGGCTATCGCCGCCTGATCGAGGAATTCGGTCACACCCAGGACGAGCTCGGCCGCGTGCTCGGCAAGAGCCGCAGCCATATCGCCAACACGATGCGACTCCTCGGACTGCCCGAGGAAGTGAGGATGATGGTGATCGACGGCCGGCTGACCGCGGGCCATGCGCGCGCGCTGGTGACCTTGCCCGATCCGCTGAGCATTGCGCGCGAGGTGGTGAGCAAGGGCCTCAGCGTGCGGCAGATCGAGCTCGCGGTGCGCGCGGGACGCGAACGCGGCGCGGCGCCGCGCGCGCCCAAGCTGCACGACGCGAACATCGCCGCGCTCGAGAAAGAGTTGACGCAGCGGCTCGGCCTCAAGGTCGCGATCGCCCTCGATGGCGAGGGCGGCACGCTCTCGGTTCGCTACCGCACGCTTGATCAGCTCGATGTCATTCTCGAGTTGTTGCGCATGAACGATCTGAGGACACGGCGTTAGCGAGCGATCGTTCTTGAGTGGCGCTTAGCGTGCTCTCGCGCTCGCGGCGCCGCGGGCGATGCGCAACAGCGCTTCGCGACAGATCGTGTCCGCGGGCAGGCCGGTGGTCTTCATCCGCGCCTCGGCCTCGTTGAGCGCCGTCATCGCCGCCGCCGCGCGCGCCGGCGGCCACAGGCGAAGCTGCTGGCGGAAGCGATCGACCAGCTTGAAGAAAAGCGGCGGCCGGAACTTCAGCGCGTCCTCTTCGCTCCTGCCCGCGGCCCGGCGCGCACCGGCGAGATGGAGACGCTGGAAATGCCGCAGCTCGGCGCGGATCAAAGTCACCGCTTGCGCGCCTTCCCCGAAGGCGCGGTTGAGCGCGCGCTCGAGCTGCGCGGCATCGCCTTCCGCCGCGGCGAACACCGCTTCATCGACGGTGAGCTCGGCGCTATCGCCGACCGCATCGAGCGCCGCGGCCTCGTCGACCGTGCCGCCGTCGCCGACATAGAGCGCGAGCTTCTCGAGCTCCTGCCGGCTAATGCCGCGATCGCCGCCGAGATGCGATACGAGATATTGCAGCGCCTCGGGCCGCGCGGCGATCTTGTGCGCGGCGAACACCTCGCGCGCGAGTTCGCCGAGTTCGCGCGGTCCGTCGAGGTAGCAGGGGATCGCGGCGGCGGTCTTCGCCGCCTCGAAGGCGCGGCGCAGACTCGAGCGCGGCGGCAGGTCGTCGGCAGCGACGACGATGAACGCGTCGCCCGGCGGCGGGTCCTTGAAGAAGCGGTCGAACAGCGCGCCGACCGCATCGCCCGCGTCGTGAATGCGGATCAGCCGCCGCCCGCCCGTGAGGCTGAGGCTCGCCGCCTCGTCGTTGAGCCGCGCCGGATCATGCGCCAGCGCGTCGGCATCGATTTCGGCGACCCGGAATGCATCGCCGAGATCGGCGCAGATCGCGCGCGCGATCCGCTCGGTGCGTTCCTTGACGAGGCCGGCATCGGGCCCATAGACCAGAGCCGCGCGCATGCCGGCATCGGGCGACTTCACGAACGCCGCGATACGCGCGCCCGCCAATTTCATGGGGCCAGCTTCATCGCGCCGCCGCCTTGGCGCGCTGGTCGCGCACGAAGAGAGCGAGGCGCAGCACCATCTCGTCGGCGACCTGGCTGATCGCGCGATTGCGCGCGCCATCGGCGGCGACTTGGGTCGCATAAGCATCTTCGACGAGATCGAAATCGCCGACCGCCCGGCTCGAGCTCGAATAGAGCGGCTTGCCGGTTTTCCGATCGCTGAGCCGGAACGCCACGGTGACGTTGATCTCGCTGGTGGTCGCGGTCGCGTTGCGTTGGATGCCGAGATCCGCTCGCACCACGGTCATCGTCGTCGTCAGGTCCCAGCGTTTCGCGACGTCGGCGCCGGATGGGTTGAGTTCCTCGCGCAGCGCGAGGGAGAGAATCTGACCCTGCCGGTCGAGAATCGGCCTGACCTCGATCGCTGCGAGATCCGGGTCCCCACTGCGCGCGCCGCTTGGCGCATAAAGCGGGTGAAAGCCGCAGCCGGCGAGGACGAGCAGCAGCGGCGCCGCCCGCAGGCGGCGCCAGACCCGCGCGCTGGCCTCAAACCACGACATTCACGATCCGATTGGGCACGACGATGGTCTTGCGCGGCGCCTTGCCCTCGAGCGCCTTCGTCACCGTCGGCAGCGCCAAGGCGGCGGCCTTGGCGGCAGCCTCGGCCGAATCGCGCGGCAGGTCGATCGTGCCGCGTAGCTTGCCGTTGACCTGCACCGCCAGCGTCACCGTGTCTTCGGCGGCGAGCGCCGGATCGAAGCGCGGCCACGCCTCGTCGGCAAGCAGCCTGCCGGGCCGCAAGATTTGCCACAGCTCTTCACCGAGATGCGGCATCATCGGCCCGATGAGGCGCACCGCGGCCTCGAGTCCTTCGCGCAGCACTGCGCCGGCGCCGTCACTCGCCGAAACTTCTTCGAGCGCGTTGGTCAGCTCGCGGATCCGCGCGACGCCGCGGTTGAAGCGGAACTTCTCGAGATCGTCGGTGACGTCGCGGATGGTGCGATGAATCGCGCCGCGCAGCGCCGCCGCAGCCGCAGTCAAGTTTTCCGCGCCGCGCGCGCCCGGATCGGCGAGCGGCACCGGCGGCTCGGTCACCAGGCGATGGAGGCGATTGACGTAGCGCCAGGCGCCCTCGATGCCGGCATCGGTCCATTCGAGATCGCGCTCGGGCGGGCTGTCGGACAAGAGATAGAGCCGCGCGGTGTCGGCGCCGTAAGCGTCGACGATGGCGTCGAGTCCGACGAGATTCTTGTGCGACTTCGACATCTTCTCGATACGGCCGACGGCGACCGGCTGGCCCGCGGCGTCGGCTGCGGAATTGTCGGCGCGCTTCGTCACTTCCTCGGGGAAGAGCCACTCGCCGGCGGCGCTCTTATAAGTCTCGTGGCACACCATGCCCTGGGTGAAGAGGCCGGCGAAAGGCTCTTCGACGCCGAGATAGCCGCATTGCTTCAAGGCGCGGGTGAAGAAGCGCGAATAGAGCAGGTGGAGCACGGCATGCTCGATGCCGCCGATATATTGATCGACCGGCAGCCAGTAATCGACCTCGCGGCGGACGAAGGCGGTCGGCGCGCGCGGCGAGCAGAAGCGCGCGAAATACCACGACGATTCGAAGAAAGTGTCGAAGGTGTCGGTCTCGCGCTCGGCGGCACCGCCGCATTGCGGGCAGGTCGTGTGCTTCCAGGTCGGATGATGCGCCAGCGGATTCCCCGGCTGGTCGAAGCTCACGTCCTCGGGCAAGGTCACCGGCAATTGCGCCGCCGGCACCGGCACGATGCCGCATTTCGCGCAATGGATCACCGGGATCGGGCAGCCCCAATAGCGTTGGCGCGAGATGCCCCAGTCGCGCAGCCGATAGGCGATGGTGCGCTCGCCGGAATTCAGCGCGACGAGGCGCGCCGTCGCCTCGCGCTTGGCTTCGGCGACTTCGAGACCGTTGAGGAAATCGGAATTGAAGATGCGGCCCTGCATCTCGGTATAGGCTTCGTCGCCGACCGCGAAGCTTTGCGGATCGGCGTCGGGCGGCAGCACGACCGGCTTCACCGGCAGCTTGTATTTGCGCGCGAAATCCAAGTCGCGCTGGTCGTGCGCCGGACAGCCGAAGATCGCGCCGGCGCCGTATTCCATCAGCACGAAGTTCGCCACATAGACCGGCAGCTCCCAGCCGGGCACGAAAGGATGCAGCACCTTGAGGCCGGTATCGAAGCCGCGCTTCTCCGCGGTCTCGAGCACCGCCTCGCTGGTGCCCATGCGGTTGCATTCGGCGACGAACGCGGCGAGCGCCCTGTTCTTGCCGGCGAGCTCGGCGGCGAGCGAATGGTTGGGCGCGATCGCGCAGAAAGCGGCGCCGAACAGCGTGTCGGGGCGCGTCGTGAACACTTCCAGCGCGTCGGCGCGATCCTTGAGGCGGAAGAAGACGCGCGCGCCTTCGGAGCGGCCGATCCAGTTCTCCTGCATCACCCGCACGCGCTCGGGCCAGCGCTCGAGCGCCGAAAGCGCGTCGAGCAGATCGTCGGCATATTCAGTGATCTTCAGGAACCATTGCGACAGAAGGCGCTTCTCGACCGGCGCGCCCGAGCGCCAGCCCTTGCCGTCGATCACCTGCTCGTTGGCGAGCACGCTCGCCTCGACCGGGTCCCAGTTGACCCAGCTTTCTTTGCGATAGGCGAGGCCCGCCGCGAGGAAGTCGAGGAACATCTTCTGTTCGTGCTTGTAATAATCGGGGTGGCAGGTCGCGATCTCGCGCCGCCAATCGTAGCTGAGGCCCATGCGCTTCAGCTGCGCGCGCATCACCGCGATGTTCTGCAGCGTCCAATCGCGCGGCTGCACCTTGCTGGCGATCGCCGCGTTCTCGGCGGGCAGGCCGAAAGCGTCCCAGCCCATCGGATGCAGCACGTTGAAGCCCTGAGCGCGCTTATAGCGCGCGACCACGTCGCCCATGGTGTAGTTGCGGACATGGCCGACATGGAGCTTGCCCGAGGGATAAGGGAACATCTCGAGCACGTAGTATTTCGGCCGCGCCGGGTCGGCCTCGACATCGAATACGCCGCGGTCGCGCCATGCCGCCTGCCATTTTTCTTCGGTTTCTTTGGCGTTATAGCGCGCCATCGCGCGAGCCCGCTCGGCTCCTCTCGTGATCGGTGATGAGACGGCCGCTTACTTCGCGACCGTCGACATGCGGATCTGGCGCGCGCGGGTCAGGATCGCATTCTCGATATCGGTGCCGGTCGTCTGGTCGACCGGCGCATCGACCCATTGTCCGCTCTTCGGATCCTTGTTCTGCCGGAACACACGCGCCCGGACGCCGTCGGCGCGCAGGTCGCGGCCGAGAATGAAGATGTTCAGCTTGAAACGCTCGTTGGGGCTGTCGGGCGGGCTGTACCAATCGGTGATGATGGTGCCGCCGAACGGATCGGCCGAGGCGAGCGGCATGAACGAGACGGTGTCGAGCGTCGCGTGCCAGAGGAAGCTGTTGACGGCGATGCCGGAGCCGCCCCCGCCGCCCTCATCGGGCTTGCTCGGCGAGAAGATTGTGTCGAGGATGCTGTTCGGCGCCCCGCCAGGCCGATTGCGGTAATCGGAAAATTCCTCCGGGTTGCTCCATTGCGGATCGTTGCCGTAGGGATCGGCGGCGCGGCGCGCGGCGTCCGGATCGTTGCCGTTCCAGCGACTGGAATCGAACCAGCTGCAGCCGCTCAGCAGCGTGGCGCCAAGGAACACCAGCGCGATCTTGCTGCCCAGCCCCGAGAAACGAACCGCCATCGAAAGCTCCTTCACCTGCCGGCGCGCGCCTGCCCCTGATGGCCGGCGCGCCTTCGTCCAAACCGCGGCATTTTACACCGCCGCGGCCCTGAATCGACCTTAAATCTTTGACGCGGCTGTCATAGCGCCGGCGGGCACGGCGGGCAATGCTTGCCCGCGGCCACGCTTTTTGCGAGGGTCGCGCGGTGACCGATGCCGCCGCCATCGCCGACCGGCTCGCCGCCGTGCGCTCGCGCATCGCCGGGTCCTGCGGCGCGGCGTTGCGCGATCTCGAAAGCGTGACCCTGGTCGCGGTGTCGAAGACCCAGCCGGCGGAAGCGGTCGCGGCCGCGCTCGCCGCCGGCCAGCGCGTCTTCGGCGAAAACCGGGTGCAAGAGGCGCTGGCGAAATATCCGGCGCTGAGACAGCGGCATCCCGATCTCCGGCTGCATCTCATCGGCCCGCTCCAGACCAACAAGGTCAAGGAGGCGGTGGCGCTCTGCGACGTCATCGAGACGCTCGACCGCCCGCGCCTCGCCGAGGCTTTGACCAGGGAGATGGCGCGGCAGAACCGGACGCTCGATTGCTTCATCGAGGTCAATATCGGCAACGAGCCGCAGAAAGCGGGCGTCAAGCCGGAGGGGGTCGAGGCGTTTATCGCCGAATGCCGGACGCGCTGGAAGCTGAGCATCATCGGGCTGATGTGCATCCCGCCCGAAGGCCGGGATGCGGTGCCCTATTTTAACCGGCTCGCCAAGCTCGCGGCGCGCAGCGGCCTCAAGGGGCTGAGCATGGGGATGAGCGCCGATTTCGAGGCCGCGATCGGCTGCGGCGCCACTCATGTGCGGGTCGGCACCGCCATCTTCGGCGCGTGCCGCTAAGCAGCGACAATCACCCGCGACGCGGCGTCGGCCTCGCCGAGGACGGCGAGCAGATCGGCACGCGCCAGCGCCACGCAGCCGGCCGTCGGCGCATAATCTTGCGTCGCGAGATGGAGGAAGATCGCGCTCCCCTGCCCCGGCACGACCGGGGCGTCGTTGTAGCCCAGCACCACGATCAGATCGTAGACATGATCGGCGCGCCACAGCGCCTCGGCGCTCGCCGGATAAGGCAGATGCACCGGCCGGTTATAGGCCGCATCCGCGGGCGCATCGCACCAGCCGTCGCTCGGCTTGATCGCAAGGCCCGGCAGGCGGGTCTGCGGCGGCGGCTCGCGATCCGGGCGATAGAGCACGCGGCGGAGGACAAAGCCGCCGACCGGCGTCGCGCCGTCGCCTTCGTGCTTTTGCGCGCTTACCCCGCCGCGCCCAAGGGCGCAGCGCAGGCGCTGCGTGCCCCAGCGCGCGCCACCCTTCCTGTCGACCAGAAGATCCATGGCAACATTTTGCCTCGATATCGGCGGTGAAAGCCAATCTCCTCGGCGCTCGCCTATATAATGGCAGCATGAGATGGCAGCATGAGCCTCGCCGAAGGCACGCCTGACATTCTGCGGCCCTTCGATCCGGGGTCTCGCGACAGCCGGCGCCGCGCTCGCCGCGACGCTCCGCTGTGGCGCGGCGCGATCATCGCCGCGGCGCTCGTCCATGCCGTGGTGATCGCGGCGGTGGTGGTGCGCTGGCCGGCGCTGCTTCCGGTCGTGCCGCCGCCGCATCCGCCCATTCCAGTGACGCTGGTGACATTGCCGCCGCGACCCGCGCCGCGGGCGCCGCCACCCCCGCCGCTGCGTCATGACCTGGTTTCCGGTCCCGATACCGAGACCACGGCGCCGCCGCAAGCGGCCGAAAAGGGTACCGAGGCAGCGCCGCAACCGGACACGCCGCCGCCGGTCGAAACCCAGACCAAGAACGCGGAGGCGCCGCCGAAACCCAAGCCGGCGCCCGAAATTCGTCCGCCGAAACCCAAGCTCGCGACCCGCGAGACCGCGCCCGAACTGTCGCGCAAACCGGTGCTGGCCAACCGCGCGCCTGGTGAGAAAGACCTCGAGGGTGATCCCTATCTCAATCACCTGTTCGAGCTGATCGTGGCGCATCGCAGCTATCCCGCGAATGCGATCGGCTCTCTCGGTCTGCGGCTTCAAGGAATCGGAACATATCTCGTCGCGATCGGCGCCGATGGCACGCTCCAGAACATCGCCATCGAGCGCACCGCAGGCGCGCCGATCCTTGACCAAACGGCGATAAAGATGATCGAGGAAGCCACGCCTTTTCCGCCGCCACCAAACTACCTTCCTCATCCCACCGTCTTCATTGAGGTCACATTGGAGATCTCCCCCGGCGCGGGCTGATCGTCGCGAAGACGATTGCAATGCCGCCGCTGCTGGCTTAAGCAGACGGCGACGGGGATGGGGTTCCCCAAAACCGCCCGTTCCGGGCTGATGACTCCTACGGTGCAGGACGGCGCGTCGTTGCGCGCGCTGTCAGGCGGGCGCCTTTTTGTCCGCCGATTCATCGAGGAGGGCGAATGTCGGCTTATCTTTCAATTGCTCTGGGCGGCGCGCTCGGCTCCATGGCGCGCTATGCCACCGGGATTTATGTCGGCCGCTGGCTCGGCACCGCGTTCCCCTGGGCGACGCTGCTGATCAACATCGTCGGCTCGTTCTTGATCGGCGCCTTCGCCGAATCCTTCGCGCTGCGCTGGGATGCGAGTCCCTCGACGCGGGTGTTCCTCGTCGTCGGCATTTGCGGCGGCTATACCACTTTCTCGACGTTCTCGCTCGACATCGTGACGCTGATCAATCGCGGCGCGATGCTCGCCGCCGGCACTTACATCGTCGCCTCGGTCGCGCTTGGCGTCGCCGCGCTCTATGCCGGGCTCTATGCGATGCGGCTGGTCCTCACCTGATCGCGCAGCAGCGGTTGCAGCCGACCTTCAAGCCGATCGAAGAAGACGCGTGACCGATTCCGCGCCCTCGGCGGCGAGCGCAGCGAGCTCCGCCGCGACATCGGTGATCACCGGCTCCCAGCGCCGCGACGAATCCTGCCGGAAGAGCTCGGCGCTCGGATACCACGGGCTGTCGCTGCGCTTCTCGAGCCAGCGCCAATCGGGCGCGTAGGGCAAGAGGATCCAGACCGGCTTGCCGAGCGCGCCGGCGAGATGCGCGACCGAGGTGTCGACGCTGATGACGAGATCGAGCGCCATGATCGCGGCGGCGGTGTCGGCGAAATCGCCGAGCAGCGGCGACAGGATCTCGACGCGCATGCCGTGGGGCGCGGCTTCGGCCTCGCGGACCGCCGCGCCCTTTTGCAGCGCGTAGAAAACGACGTTCGGAATCGCGGCGAGCGGCGCGAGCTGCGATAGCGCGAGCGAGCGATGACGGTCGCGCTTGTGCTCGGGCCGCCCCGCCCAGACCAGCCCAACCTTGAGCGCGGGCTCGGCGAGGCGGCGGCGCCAATCGGCGGCCGCGGCGCGATCGGCGCCGAGATAGGGCACGTCGCGCGGTACGGTGCTGAGCGTCGTGGCGAAAGCGAGCGGCAGGTTCAAGAGCGGGCAGTGCCATTGGGCCTCGGGCAGCGCGTCGCCGAAAGCGACGATCTGTGCGACGCCGGTTATGCCGGCGAACAGCCGATGCTGCTCGACCGGCGCTTCGAAGACGACGCGGCCGCCGCGCGCCGCGACCAGCGGCAGGTAGCGCGCGAAATGGATTGTATCGCCGAAGCCCTGCTCGGCATGGACGATGATCGTCGCGCCGTTCAATGCTTCGCCGCGCCATTCCTTGATACCGGGAAAACGTCGCGCGGCGGCTGTGTTCCAGCGCCATTGGCGGAAGCCGCCGGCGAGGTCGCCCTGCACCAGCAGCGCCAGCCCGTCGTTCCAATGCGCGCTGTCATGCGCGGGATCGATCGCCAGGGCACGGCTGTAGGTGTCGTGCGCCTCGCGCGGCGCGCCCTCTTCGAGGAGCACATTGCCGAGATTGATATGCGCGTCGACCGCTTGCGGCTGCAGCGAGATCGCCTGGCGGAACTGCTCGGCCGCATACTCGAGCTCGTCGCGCTGCGCCAGCACGCGGCCATAATTGTTGTGCGCGGCCGCGTTCGCCGGCTGCAGTGCCAGCACCTGGCGGTAGCAGGCGATTGCTTCGTCGAGCGCGCCGCGCTCGACCAGCGCCGCGCCGAGATTGTTGAGCGCGTCGAGATGGCCGGGATCGAGCGCGAGCGCCTGGCGGTAATGCGCGACGGCTTTCTCATGCTCGCCGCGCGCCGCCAGCACATTGCCGAGATTGAACCAGGCCGCGGCGTAATCGGGCTTCAGCTGCAGCGCCTGCTCCAGCGCGCGTTGCGCCGGCGAAAGGTTGTTCTGCTGCTGCAGCGCGACGCCGAGATTGCTGAAGGCGGCGGCGAAATCGGGCTTCATCGCCACCGCGTGCTGATAGCAGATAACGGCCTCGTCGCAGCGGCCGAGGGCGCGATAGACCGTGCCGAGATTGTTGTGATAGTTCGGCTCGTCGTCCTTCAACTCGATCGCGCGCTTGATCGATCGCAGCGCCGCGTCGTGGCGGCCGAGCCGGTGCTGGACGAGGCCGAGGAGATGATGCGAGCCGGGATGGTCGGGCGCTTCGGCGAGGATCGCGCGATAGAGCGTCTCGGCTTCGATGAGCTGCCCCTCCCGCTGCATGCGGAAGGCGCTGTTGAAGCTTTCGACGAGATCGATCATAGGCGAACTCCTGTCCGACGCTTTGCCAAAGCAAGCGCCGGGCCAGAGAAAGCCTCCCAAGGATCAAAGGCTTAGCATAAGTGTGACGGTTCTGTCGGCAAAATTTGCCGGGTCGACTCGGCGACGCGCAGCGTCGTCTTTAGGACGGCCGCGCCATCTTGTGGTCGATGGCGCCGAAGATCGACTGGCCCTGCGCATCGAGCATCTCGATGCGCACGCGGTCGCCCCATTTGAGGAACGGCGTCTTCGCCGCGCCCTCCGCCGTCTCCTCGACCGAGCGCGCCTCGGCGATGGTGGCAAAGCCGCGCTTCAGGTCCTGGTTCGAGACCGTGCCGCCGCCGACGATGGTGCCGGCGGAAAGCGCCTGGGTCATCGCGCAATAGGAGATCATGGTGTCGAAGCCATGCACCGCCTCGCCGGCATCGGGATCGCCGAAGAGCTTGCCGTTGACCGAGCAGCGGATCGGCAGATGGACGCGGTTGTTGCGCCAGGCGGAGCCAAGCTCGTCGGGCGTGACGCAGACCGGCGTGAACACCGAGGCCGGCTTCGAGCGGGTGAAGCCGAATTGCTTACCGAGCTCGACGCCCTGCACCGCGCGCAGCGACACGTCGTTGACCAGCATGATCAGCTCGATCTTCGAGGCCGCGACCGCGGGGGAGGCGCCATAGGGCACGGTGTCGGTGACGACCGCGACCTCGCCCTCGAAATCGATGCCCCAATCCTCGCTGCCGAGCGGCACGTCCTGGTTGGGCGCGAGGAAGCCGTCGGAGCGGCCCTGATAGACCGCCGGCTCTTTCAGGAACCATTCCGGCGCCGGGCGGCCGCGGGTCATGCGATAGCGATGCGACTCATAGGCCGTGCCGTCGAGCCATTGGAACGAGCGCGGCAGCGGCGAATGACAACGCGCCGGATCGAAATCCATCGCATCGTTCGCCCCGCTCATCACCTGCTGATAGCGCTCTTGGAGCCGCGGCTTGGCGCGCCCCCAATCATCGAAGGCAACGCGCAGCGACGGCGCGATGTCGGCGGCGCGCATCATCTTCTTCAGATCGCGCGAGACGACGACGAGCTCGCCGTCGGGATGGCCGGTGCGCAGGGTCGCGAGCTTCATCGCATCCTCCCGATGCTGAATATTCCGATCAGGCCGATCAGGCGGCCCCGATCAGGCAATGGTCTCGGCGAAGAAGTCCTTCATCGCCTGCCACGAGCGCTTGTCGGCTTTCTCGTTGTAAGCGGCCGGCATGCCGGGCGGCGCGCTGGTCGGCAGGTTCCAGTTGGTGAAGGTGTGCATCGCGCCGCCGTAGGCGACGAGCTGCCAATCGACCTTCGCATCCCCCATCTCTTTCTCGAAAGCCGCGACTTCGGCCGACGGCACCACCGGATCGATCGCGCCATGCAGAACAAGCACCTTGCCTTTGATGTTCTTGGCGTCGGCGGGATTGGGCGTCGAGAGCTGGCCGTGGAAAGCGACGGTGCCTTTGACATCGGCGCCGCTGCGCGCCAGCTCCAACACGACGATGCCGCCGAAGCAATAGCCGATCGCCGCGATCCGCGACGCATCGACCAGCGGATGTTTCGCCAGGAGATCGAGCCCGGCCTTGGCGCGGCCGCGGGTAAGCTGGCGGTCCTCGTAATACGGCTTCGAGATCTTCTCGCAGTCGGGGAAGCTCGCGGCGCGCACGCCCTTGCCGAAGATATCGGGCGCGAAAGCGACATAGCCCATCTCGGCGAGCATCTCGCAGCGCTTTTTGACGTAATCGCCGAGCCCGCCCCATTCATGCGCGACGAGGACGCCCGGCCGTTTGCCGCTCTTGCCCTCATCGACCGCCCAATAGCCCTGGCAGGTCGCGCTGCCATGCTGATACTCGTGATCCTGACCTTTGATCATGCTGTCCTCCCCTGGCTTGAGCCGGATGCCTTTCGGCTTGGCCCTGTCCTAGCATCAAGCCGGGGCGGCGGGCAATCGGCGGTCCGCTCTGGCACCCGCAGCGCTGAACCACGCCGCTCGGGGAGGCTCCCATGCCGGTCTTTCGCCTGCCGCTCTCCGGTAACGTCACGCAGACCATCAATCCTTGGAATTGGTTTATTCAATTCGGCCGGCGCGTACTTCGGCCTGGTCAATATCGAGCTCGGCCAGTCCTCCAATCCGCCGGTCGAGGAGAAGGTGCTGAGCGACGTCGCGAGCTACGGCAAGCAGCTCGGCCGAATCGAGGACGCGCTGTTGCCGCCAGCTACGAACACCTCGCCGGCATCGCTGCGAAAGTGCGGTATTAGGTAGCAAACGCACCTAGCCGATCTAAGCCCTAGTTTCGCCCCAATCGCTTGCACTCATATGACGTTGCCAAGTGGGGGAAATTTGGGTTGGAAACCGATGATCGGACACGAGCCCAATTGCTGGAGGATGCGGCAATTGCGCGACATCAGGCGAGCCGGTTCAAGCAAGCGGCGACGATCATAAACGATGATCTAGTCGAATCGGCGCTGCGGGCGCGAGCCCGAGAACTCGAAACCCTGGTTGCGATGCTGGAAGCTAAAGCGGCGAAGATGCCGCCCGGCTAGCGCCGCCAAAAGATTCGCCTTCCATAAGAGCCGTGTGTATATTCCCGGCCAGGGCTGGGAGGCTCTGTTGTCCTCTTCATCGACAAATGATCCTAATCATTGGCGTACGCGCGCTGAGGAAGCGCGGCGTGTCGCCGAGGGTCTGACCAGCGAAGAAGCTCGCCAGCACATGCTAGCCTGCGCTGAGTCCTACGAGCGCCTTGCAAAGCTCGCGGAACGGGAACCGCTAGTCGGATCGGCGAATAAGAACGAGCCCGATAGCGAGCACAAAACGGGCTAGCGTCGCGCCAATGAGCGATTGGGCTACCCCTGCCGAGTTCTTCCGCCTCCGCGCTGCCACAATACCCGCCGCGCCATCGAGCAAGAGGAGCGCCCGGGCGGTCGCGCCGCATCGCCGACATGGCCCGAGACGAGGGCGGTTGCCCAAGAACCGGCCGCTCTAGGGGACAGCATGGCGGATGAGGCGGAAGCGCGGGCGCGTGAATTGGACTAAGTGGCTTGGGCGTCACATGATTCTGGATTTGGGTTGGTTTGCTATCGGGCGCTCGGCACCACTAGGTGCGTTTGCTACCTAATACCGCGAAAGTGAACCAAGACCGGGCTATGATCGCCAAGGCTCTAGACGGCTACGACGACTAGCGATCCGCTCTGTCCCGCACCGCGCGCGCGTGATAGATTGTTCCTCGTTCGTTCTTGAGGAGAAGCCTCGTGGCCAGACGCGCGGGAAGTGCCGATCTGCCGCTCCATAATGGCCGGGTGCCGCTCTGGCTGGCGCAGCGCATGGCGCGGCTCGGCGCGGTGATCGCCGAAGCGATCATCCTGCATGACGGCCGCGACGAATTCCTCCGCCGGCTCGCCCATCCCTTCTGGTTCCAGTCTTTCGGCGCGGTCATGGGCATGGACTGGCATTCCTCGGGCATCACCACCAGCGTCATCGGCGCGCTGAAGCGCGGGCTCCAGCCGCGCGAGCGCGAGCTCGGGCTTCATGTGTGCGGCGGCCGCGGCGCGCATTCGCGCCAGACGCCGCATGAGCTCGTCGCCATCGGCCAGCGCGTCGGCTTCGACGGCGATGCGCTCGCCCAGGCCAGCCGCCTCGTCGCCAAGGTCGACAGCGCCGCGGTGCAGGATGGCTTCGATCTCTATCTCCACGGCTTCATCGTTGCCGACGATGCGAAATGGGTGGTGGTGCAGCAGGGCATGAACGGCGGGAGCCGGCTCGCGCGCCGCTATCACTGGCAATCCGACGGCTTGAAGAGCTTCGTCGACGCGCCGCATGCCGCGATCGACGGCGAGAATCAGGACACGATCGTCAATCTCACCGATCATCGCGCCGCCGCTTCGCGCAGCGGCCAGCTCGATCTGCTGCGCGATCTCGGTCCCGACCGCGTGGTGCGCGAGATCGCCGCGCTTGAGCCAAAACCAGCGCCCGCCGCGCGCGAGGAGGCGCCGCTGCTGCCGCATCTCGTGATGCCGGCGCATCACGACGTGCGGCCGGATGACGTGATCCTGCGCCGGCTGCATGGCGCGCTCGCCGCCGCGGCCGCGCGCGGCCCCGAAGATTTCGCCGAGCTACTGCTGGTGCCGGGCGTCGGCGCGCGCACGGTGCGCTCGCTCGCTTTGGTCGCCGAGCTGATGCATGGTGCGCCCTGCCGCTTCGCCGATCCGGCGCGCTTCTCGCTCGCCCATGGCGGCAAGGACCGGCATCCCTATCCGGTGCCGCTCAAGGTCTATGACCGGACGATCGCGGTGCTGAAATCCGCCGTGAACCAGGCGAAGCTCGGCAATGACGAGCGGCTCGGCGCGCTGAAGCGCCTCGACGCCGAGGCGCGGCGCCTCGAGCGCGCGGCGACGGGCCCGTCATTGCCGGAGGTGGTCGCGGAGGAATTCGCGCACGCGCACGACTACGGCGGCCGCAGCGTTTATGGCTGGGAGCCGGCGCCGGCGAAAACCGGCGGATCGGGAACCGGCGGATCGGGCCGGGCGGCCTGACGGCGGCGCGCTAAATCGCGGCGAGCAGCGCGCTGGTCATCTCGCTGGCGGTGGTCAAGACGTTGGTCGCCGCTTCGTAAGCGGTTTTCGCCATCGACAGATTGACCAGCTGGTTAGCGAGATCGACGCCCTGGCCGGTGTCGATGATCGCGCCGACCTCGACGCCGCCGCCCGGCGTCATCGGCACCAAAGCGGCTTGCTTCGCGGTGTAGTCGGGCGTCTCGACATTGGCAATGTTGCCGGCGATGACGCCGACATTGACCGACTGCGCGGTCAAGGCCGAACCGGCGATGGTGATCGCATCCATAATGCGGCAAGTGAAGCACGGAACCGGCCGCGGGTGGCGAACGAACGCCGCCAATTTGCCGCAAGTTTTAGGGACTTGCGCGCGATCGTCGCTGATTTCCGGCGGTTTCGACTGGAGCGGGCGAAGGGATTCGAACCCTCGACCCCAACCTTGGCAAGGTTGTGCTCTACCCCTGAGCTACGCCCGCATCCAAGGCGGCGGATCATAAGGGGCCGATTCCTGCTTTTCAATGAGCGGGGTCTTTTTTGCCGCTCGAGCGCACACCGCCTAGCCAACCTGGTGCGCGCGAGTGGGGCGACGGGGGATTCCTTGACCCCCCGCCCTTGCCTTAAGGCCGGTGCGCCGCCATTTTCAGGGTTGTCTCCAAGGAAAAAAGCATATGGAAGCGATAATTGGCGGGGCGGCGCCTGGGATCGACCCCAACCTTGTAAAAAACGGCTCGACCGAGACCTTCATGGCGGACGTCATCGACGCCTCGCATGACGTCGCGGTGGTGGTCGATTTTTGGGCGGAGTGGTGCGGCCCGTGCAAGACGCTCGGCCCGGCGCTGGAAAAAGCCGTGCGCGACGCCAAGGGCGCGGTGCGCATGGTCAAGATCAACATCGACGAGAACAAGGAACTGGCGGCGCAGATGCGCATCCAGTCGATCCCCGCGGTCTATGCCTTCCGCGACGGCCGGCCGGTCGATGGCTTCGTCGGCGCCGTCCCCGAAAGCCAGATCAAGCAATTCGTCGGCAAGCTCGCGGCGACGGCCGGTCCCGGCGCCTCGCCGATCGCCGAAGCGATCGCCCTCGCCAAGGAGGCGCTCGCCGCCAGCGATCAGCCGCGCGCCGCCAACATCTTTGCCCAGGTGGTGCAGCACGATCCCGGCAATGTCGATGCGATGGCGGGACTCGCCAAGATCGCCATCGCCAAGAACGACCTGAAGCAGGCGGGCGAGATCCTCGCCAAGATCCCGGCCGAACATGCCAATCATGCCGACGTCGTCGCCGCGCGCACGGGGCTCGAGCTGGCGCAGGAAGGCGCCAAGGCCGCGGGCGCAGTCGGCGAGCTCGAGGCGCGGCTCGCCAAGGACCCCAAGGATCATCAGGCGCGGCTCGATCTCGCCTCGGCGCTCTTTGCCGCCGGCCAGCGTGAGCCGGCGATCGATCAGCTGCTCGATCTCGTGCGCCGCGACCGCGAATGGAACGAGCAGGCGGCGCGCAAGCAACTTGTCAAATTCTTCGAGGCGATCGGCCTTGGCGATCCGCTGACCGTGCAGTCGCGCAAGCGTCTTTCCACGATTCTCTTTTCGTGAGGGGTCTCTTCTCATGAGCTTCGAGCCGCGCTTCGACGAGCTGCCGCGGCTGTTGCCGATTTTCCCTCTGACCGGCGTGCTGCTTCTGCCGCGCGGCCGGCTGCCGCTCAACGTCTTCGAGCCGCGCTATCTCGCGATGACGCTCCATGCTTTGGCGCATGACCGCATGATCGGCATGATCCAGCCGCAAGAGGATAAGGGCGATGCCGGCGATCCGCCGGTGTACAAGACGGGCTGCGCCGGCCGCATCGTCGAATTCGGCGAGACTGAGGACGGCCGCTTCCTCATCACGCTGAAGGGCATCGCGCGTTTCGATCTCGCCGAGGAGCCGGCGCGCGCCAATCTCTTTCGCCTCGTCGTGCCGAATTGGCAACGGTGGCGCGGCGATCTGATCGAGGACGACGAGGACGTCGACCGTGACCGCATGGTCGCGGCGCTGAAGCCGTTCTTCGATCGCCAGGGCATCAACGCCGATTCCGAGATCCTTACCTCCGCGCCGATCGAGCATCTCGTCAATTCGTTGGCGATGGCCTGCCCGTTCACGCCGCGCGAGCGCCAGGCGCTCTTGGAGGCGCCATCGACACGCGAGCGCGCCGGCATCTTGACCGCGCTCGTCGAAATGTCGGTCGCCTCGAGCGTCACGCCGAGCGGCGGCGCGGCCAGGAATTAGGGAGCATCGACGCGATGGCCGATCCCGCCGGCGAAATCGACCGCAGGCTGTTGGAGATCCTGGTCTGCCCGCTGACCAAGGGGCCGCTGGTCTACGACCGCGCGCGGCAGGAGCTGGTCAGTGTCCAGGCCGGCCTCGCCTATCCGATCCGCGACGGCATTCCGATCATGCTGGTCGACGAGGCGCGGGCGCTCGACGATGCCGAAAAGGCGGCGCTCGCCGGCGCGCGTGAGTAACGGCGCCGCAGCGCACTGGCCGACGGAGTTGCGGCTGAAGCGTGCCGAGAAGCGCCTCGACATCCGCTTCGACGACGGCACCTCGTTCTCGCTGCCGGCGGAATATCTCCGGGTCGAGAGCCCCTCGGCCGAGGTGCAGGGTCATGGGCCGGGCCAGCGCCAGCTTGTCTCGGGCCGCGCCGGGGTCGGCATCGCGCGCATCGAGCCGGTCGGCAATTACGCCGTGCGGCTGATCTTCGACGACGGCCACGACACCGGAATTTTCTCCTGGGTATATCTAAACCTGCTCGGCCGCGAGCAGGAAAGCCGCTGGGCGGCCTATCTCGCCGAACTCGAAAAGGCCGGGCTGACGCGCTAGCCTCCCGCCAAAGGGAGGGAACGATGCTCGAGACATCGACCGCGGGCAGCTTGCCCAAGCCGTTCTGGTTGGCGAAGCCGAAGGTGCTCTGGGCGCCCTGGGCGCAGGAGGGCGCGGCGCTCGCCGAGGCCAAGCGCGACGCGACGCTGCTCGCCTTGAAGGAGCAGGAAGACGCCGGCATCGACATCGTCACCGATGGCGAGCAGTCGCGGCAGCATTTCGTCCACGGCTTCCTCGAGCAGATCGCCGGCATCGATTTCGGCAAGCGCGTGAAGATGGGCATCCGCGCCGATCGCTATGTCGCCGAATGCCCGACCGTGACCGGGCCGCTGTCGCGCCGCGCCGCGGTTCATCGCAGCGAAGCCGCGCTCGCGCGCGCCCATACCAAGCGCAAGCTGAAATTCACTTTGCCCGGGCCGATGACGATCGTCGACACCATCGCCAACCAGCATTATCCCGACCGCACTGCGATGGCGATGCGCTTCGCCGAGCTCTTGAACGAGGAAGCGCGCGAGCTCGACGCGCTCGGCGTCGACGTCATCCAGTTCGACGAGCCCGCCTTCAACGTCTATGCCGAGGCGGTCAGAGATTGGGGCATCGCCGCGCTGGAGCGCGCCGCGCAAGGCCTTAAGTGCCGGACCGCGGTTCATATCTGCTACGGCTACGGCATCAAGGCCAATATCGACTGGAAGAATTCGCTAGGGCGCGAGTGGCGGCAGTACGAGGCGGTGTTCCCCGCGCTGGCCAAGAGCCGCATCGACCAGGTCTCGCTCGAATGCATCAATTCGCGCGTGCCGCTCGAGCTGCTGCGGCTCTTGGGCGGCAAGCAGGTCGCGCTCGGCGCGATCGACGTCGCGACCGATCGCATCGAGACGCCGGAAGAAGTCGCGACAGTCTTGCGTTGCGCGCTCGCCCATGTGCCGCTCGCGCAACTCGAAGCCTCGACCAATTGCGGCATGGCGCCGCTCGACCAAGCCGTCGCCCTGGGCAAGCTCGAGGCATTAGCTAAAGGCGCCGCGCTCGTCCGAAAGGAACACGCATGACCTTGCCGCCCGCCACCCGCACGCGTCCCGGCAGCGACATCAATCATCCGCTCGGCACCAAGGGCCTTATCGTCGTCTGCAAACGCGACGGCTTCGTCGAATTCCATGACGCGACGAATTTTGCGCTGCAGGAAGAGATCAAGCTGCCGGACTTTCCACATGAGGTCCTGCTCTCGCCCGACCGAAAGAAGGCCTATGTCTCGATCTATGGCAACGGCCAGGTCGGCACCAACACCGAGCCCGGCACCCGCATCGCCGTGATCGACATCGCCGCCAAGAAGCTCGACGGCTTCATCGAGATCGCGCCCTTCCTCGCGCCGCATGCGATGATGTTCGACAAGACGGGGCTGCTCTGGGCGACCGCGGAATCGAGCCACGCCCTCGTCTATATCGACCCGGTGCGCGGCGAAGTGGTCGGCCATGTCGAGACCGGCACCAACCGCTCGCATTTCATGGCCGCCAATGCCGATGGCACGAAAATCTACGTGCCGCATCGCCAGCTTTCCTTCATGTCGGTGATCGATACGGCGACGAAACAGGTGACGAAGCGGATTCCCGATTTCCGCTACGAATGCCAGGGCGTCTGCACCGCGCCCGACGGCAATCGTGTCTATCAGGCCTCCTCGGCGCGGCCCGAGATCTGTGTCATCGATCCCGCGAGCGACACGGTCGCCGGCAAGATCAAGATTGAAGGGCTGGACGAGGATTTCCCGCCGCAGCTCAATCGGTTGCGGGTCAGCCCCGACAACCGCTACCTCGTCGTCTCGTTCAACCAGTCGCGGGTCGCGGCGGTGATCGATACCGAGGATCCGGCGCGCCAGCATCTCTTCAGGCTCGAGAAAGGCCCGATGGGTATCGCCTTCGGCGCCGATATGACGCACGCCTTTGTCACCAATCACGACGAGGGCACGATCTCGGTGATCGACCTCGCGGCGATGAAGCTCGCCGGCTCATTCAAGACCCATATCGGTCCGGAGACGATGGCGTTTTATTAGTGGTCGACCCACAGCTCGCTATTCATCGTCATGCCTGCGAAAGCGGGCATCCAGTCTACGGCCCTGGCCCCCGCTTTCGCGGGGTGACGAGAAGAAAGGGATCCGTGGTTTAGAGCGCTTCGCCTCTGACCAGCCGCGGCAGGTCGCCGGTCACGCCCATCGCGTGGCGCATGAAGAATTTCTTCAAGCCCGGCGCGCGACCGACCGCCGCAAGGCCGATGTCGCGGGCGACTCGCAGAGGTGGAGCCTCGGTCGAAAACAATCGGTTGAGCCCGTCGGTCACCGCCGTGAGCGTCAGGCTGTCGAAGCGCCGCCAGCGTTCGTAGCGCTTGAGGAGTTCGGCGCCGCCGAGATCGAGGCCGAGACGATGCGCGTCGACGATCAGCTCGGCGAGGGCCGCGATATCGCGCACGCCGAGATTCCAGCCCTGGCCGGCGATCGGATGGATGACATGGGCGGCGTCGCCGATCAGCGCCAGGCGATGCGCGGCGTAGCGCTCGGCCTGAATCAGCATCAGCGGATAGGACCAGCGCCCGGGCTCGACCTCGAGGTGCCCGAGGAAATCGCCGAACCGGCTCGCCAGCTGCACGGCGAAGTCCGCATCATCGAGCGCCAGGAGCGCCGGCGCCGCGCGCTCGTCCTCGGTCCAGACGATCGACGAGCGATTGCCCCCCTCTTTAAGGGTGGGCATCGGCAAAATTGCGAACGGCCCGGCGGCGCGGAAATGCTCGACCGCGACGCCGCGATGCGGCTGCGCGTGGCGCACGACGCAGACGATCGCGGTCTGGCGATAGGATTTGCGCCAGGTCTTGATGCCGGCCGCGTCGCGCAGCGGCGAGTTGCGGCCGTCGGCGCCGACCGCGAGCGGCGCGATGATGCGCCCACCGTCGGCGAGGAGCAGACGCGTTTGCGCCTCGGCGAATTCCACATCCTCGACCGCGCTCGGCGCGAAGAGTGTCAGGCTGGGCAGCGCTTCGGCGCGCGCCTGCAAGGCGCCGCGCAACAGCCGGTTCTCGACGATGTAGCCGAGCGCCTCGGCGCCGACCTCGCGCCGGTTGTAATGGAGAAAGAGCGGCGAATCGCCGTCGGCGACGCGGATTTCGCGGATCGGCTCGGCATGCGGGGCAAGCGCGTCCCAGACGCCGATGCCGGCGAGCACCTGCTGTGAGCCGTAAGCGATTGCCGTGGTGCGGCCGTCATAGGCGGCGCTCCGGAATTTCGCCGGGTCTTCGCGATCGATGACCGCGACCTCGATGCCGGCGCCGGCGCAAGCGATGGCGAGCGCCAGGCCGGAAAGGCCGCCACCGACGATCGCGACTTCGGCGCGAATCTCGCGAAGGCGTTTCGGCATCGGCGCAGAGTGAAACGCAGCGGCGCGAAACTCAAGCTGTGGCCGCGGCTATTCGGTTTCCATCTTGATGCGCCGGCCAATCCGCTGGCCATGGGGATGGGCATCGAACAGCGCGCGGCCGCGCGGCGCCGGCGCCCGCCAGCCGCGGGCGCGCAAGCGGTCATAAACCGCTCGCGCTTCTGCCGGCAGATGATCCGCACAGATACGGATTGGCCCTCCGGTTTCGCCGTCGGCGGCGAGGATTACCGCCGGCGCGCCGCAAATCGCGCAGGGGAATGTCTCCACCGGCCGGCGGTCGCGTGGCGGCAACGGGATCGACTGGATGGGCATCGAAAGGAAGGCCATGGCAACACAACACCAGGCCCCCGGGGTCGGATGCGTCGGTTCCGGGTAAGGGCGCTAATGCCGCAGCAACGACCACAGCAGCGCCAGCGCCAACATCGCGGCAATCCCCTGCCAGAAGCGCAACGGATGGCGCTCGTACAGCGTTTGCGGCCGTCGCGGCCCGGCCGGGGCGCGCGCCGGCCCCGCCTCCATCTCGACGGCGAATTCGCTCACATCGCGGAAGCGGTCGGCGGGATCGCGAGCGATTGCGCGGCCAAGCGCCGCCTCGAGCCAGGCCGGCAAGTCCGGCCGCAGCGCGCACAGCTCTTTCGGCCGCTCGCGCCGCGGCGGGCTGACCGCATCGGCATTGTCATAGGGATATTCGCCGGTGAAGGCGTGAAACATGGTCACGCCCAGGGCATAGATATCCGTCTGCTCGTTGCCGGGCTCGCCGCCGAACATCTCCGGCGCCATGTAGGCGACGGTGCCGGGAATGTTCTCGGGCGGAAAATCCTCCATGCCCGGCACCCGCACGACGCCGAGATCGATCAGCTTCAGCGAGCCTTCGCTTTCGAGGATCACATTATCCGGCTTGATGTCGCGATGGATCACGCCGACGCGATGCAGCGAGGCGACAGCGCGCGCGAGCTTGATCGCGATGTTGCGGCCTTCCTCGAGGCCGACCGCCGGCCCGCGCGCCTGCCGCACCTCCAACAGCTCGCCCTGATAGAGCGGCATCACGGTATAGAGACAAGTCTGGCGTCCCGGCGGCAGCTCGATGATGCGCCCGACCCACGGGCTGCTGACGCGGGCGCCGACCCAAGCCTCGCGCACGAAAGCGGCGTGATAGGTGGCGACGGCGGCGACCTGGGGTTTGGGGAATTTCAGCGCGACATCGCCGCCGTCGATCTCGTCGATCGCGCCGAAAAGCCGGCTGTAGCGTCCGTCCGAGATCAGCACTTTGAGCACGAAGCCGTCGACGGTCTCGCCGTCGATCGGCGTCGCGATCAGCGGCAGTTGCTGGATTGCGGTGCCGATATCGGCGGTGTCGGCATCCGGCAGGCGCACGACGTCGAGCACCAGCGCCGTGCAATTGTCGGTGCTGCCGAAGTCGAGCGCCGTCTTGATCAAGGCGCGCGCCGTATCCTCGGGCGCCGAGCGGTCGCGCAGGATCTCGGCGATCGTCTCATCCTTCAGCACGCCGTGCACGCCGTCGCTGCACAGCAGGAAGCGGTCGTGCAGCGCCACCGGCTGGCTCGCATAGTCGAGCCGCACTTCGGCTTCGACGCCGAGCGCGCGCGTCAGCACGCGCGCCTGCGTGGCTTCGTTGATACGCGCATGATCGGTGGTAAGGCAGGTAAGGCGCCCGCCGCTCATCCGGTAAGCGCGCGTATCGCCGACGTGGAGCAGATGAACGATGCGGCCGCGCAACACCAGCGCGGTGAAGGTGCAGCCCATGCCGGCGAGCTCCGGATCGTGCCGCCCTTGCGAATGGATCCAGTTGTTCAGCGAAGTGATGATCGTCGCCGAGGCGCGACGCACTTCCATCGTCTCGGGTAGATCGCAAAATCCGTCGAGGAAGCCGCGCACCGCGGTCTCGGCAGCGACGCGGCCGCCTTTCGCGCCGCCGATGCCGTCGGCGATCGCCGCCACCACGTCGCGGCGCGGCTGCGGCAATTCGGGTCCGAAGACCGCGCCGACGAAATCCTCGTTGCGCGGGCGCGGTCCGGTTTCGGAGACGAAGCCGATCGTGGCTTTGGCGCTGATGACGCGGTCAACCATCGTGCCTGCGCAGGCGTACAGCGCGGCGGCGATGGCGGCGGCGCAGCGTCAAGTCGTCAGCCTGGGTCGTCGAGGCTGCAATGATCGGAGACGAAATAGCCGCCGGTGCTCGACGCGGCGACGAAGGTCAATTTCCCGGATTTGCGGTCGAGGGTGTAGTTGCCGCCGTCCTTGGCGTCGTGCCACGAGATCTGGGTGTCGCTGATCGAGGCCGCGTTCGCATCGACCGTGCTGTGCGCGTAATCGATGGTGATCTTCCAGGTCGTGCCGCTGGCGGGATTGGTGCAGGTGGCGGCGGCTTGGGAGGGCGTCGCCGCGCTACCGGCGGCGGCGAAGCCGAGGTTGGGGGCGGCCGCGGCAAGGCTTGCCGCCAAGAGCCGGAGCGCCCGTCGCTGAAATCGGGTCATATGAAATCCATAGCCAATTCCGCGCGGCTTGCAAAGAAGTCCCGCGCTATCTGCCGCCGCCGCAAATCTGGGCAATTTCCCGCCAGGATGCCGCTTTTATAACCAGTTATCGGCGCGAAACCCGGCGCCGGGTGCTCCTAGCGCTGCTTTGCGCAATCCGCGCGCGCATTTCCATGGATGGCACGGTTCTTGCGGAAATGCTTTCGCGTCAGTCCCTGGGATCGCGCAGGACCGTGCTTCGGCGCGGCTTGAGTGCGGTTTCGGGAATGCGTCATCGCCCGGCAAGGACAAAAGGGGGAGATTCAATTCATGGCACTGGTTCCATCACCACAATGGCTGAACGAAGGCGATAATGCCTGGCAGCTTGCGGCAGCGACCTTCGTCGCCCTGCAAAGCATCCCGGGCTTGGTCGTTCTTTATGGCGGCGTCGTCAAAAAGAAGTGGGCGCTCAATTCCGCCTTCATGTCGATCTATGCCTTTGCTTCGGTGCTCGTCGTCTGGCTCCTATGGGCCTACAACATGGGCTTCGGATCGGGCTGGCTCGGTATCGGCGGCAACATGTTCGTCGGCGCGCCGATCCCGGCTCTTTCTGCCGCCTTCACGTTGGGACAAGCGACCGTTCCCGACGCCGCGTCCGGTATGCCGCCGATGGCATTCCCGATGGCGACGCTGATCTACTTCCAATTCGTATTCGCGGCGATCACCGTCATCATCCTCGCCGGCTCGGTGCTGGGCCGGATGAGCTTCCGCGCCTGGGTGATCTTCTGCCCGGTGTGGATGACCCTCGTCTATACCGTCGGCGCCTACAGTCTTTGGGGCGGCGGCTGGCTCGCCGGCCTCGGGGCGGCGGACTTCTCCGGCGGTTATGTGATTCATCTCGCCGCTGCGACCTCCGGCTTCGTCGCCGCGGCGATGGTTGGTCCCCGTCTGCAAGCGGATCGCGATAACTTCCCGCCGAACAGCTTGCTGGTGACCTTGGTCGGCGCCGGCATCCTGTGGCTCGGCTGGAACGGCTTCAACGGTGGCGACCCCTACTTTGCCAACGCCGATGCCGGCGCGGCCGTGCTCAACACCAATACCGCGACCGCGGTCGCGCTGCTGGTCTGGGTGCTGCTCGACAAGATGGCCTATGGCAAGCCCTCGGTGATCGGTGCGGTCAATGGCATGATCGCTGGCCTGGTCGCGATCACCCCCGGCGCCGGTTATGTCGATGGCACTGGCGCGATCGCCATCGGCATCGTCGCCGGCATCATCCCCTGGCTCAGCATGAACAAGTTCCAGAAGACCAAGATGATGATGAAGGTCGACGATACGCTCAGCGTGTTCTCGACCCACGGCGTCGCGGGTCTGACGGGCGGTCTGCTGGTCGGCATCCTTGCCAATCCTGCCATGCTGGTCTACGTCGGCACGGAGAAGGATGCGCCCGGCGTGAGCATCACCGGCTTGCTCTACGGCGATAGCGGGCACCAGCTGCTCATTCAGCTGCTCGCTGCCGCGTTCATCATCTGTTACAACGTGATCGCGACGTTCGTCATCCTCAAGGTCATCTCCTTCATCACGCCCTTGCGGATGGAGGACGCGATCCTGAAAGTCGGCGACGACGCGGTGCATGGCGAGACCGCCTACGCGATCGGCCAGGAGGGCGAGTAAGCCTTCCACGCGCGGCGATGACGTCTTCGGCCGGCGGCGGGATGGGTCGTCCCGTTGCCGGCCGAGGCGCAACTTCGTAAGGCGGAGGGGAGACCCTCCGCCTTTCGCGTTCGTGGACCGTCGTGGGGTCGTCCCGCCTCGCCCGTTTTCTAAGCAGCGCTTAGCGCTCTGCCTAATAAATCGCCAGGGCCATGCTGCGTCGCACACGAGACGCTCCGAAATCCCCGCCATTTCGGCGCATCGCCGACTGGCATGAATCTTGTTCTTGGCAAGGGGGTCCGCAAACGGCTCCGGGTCCGGATCGTCGAGTCAAAGGGGGTTTCGAGAGTATGAATTTCCGCAGGTTGTTGCCGGTGGCCGCGTTGGTCGTGCCGCTGCTTTTCGTCGGTGCCGCGCTCGGCAGCAGCGTCGCCTATGCGCAAGACCAATCGGCACCGGTGGCCGCACCAACCGCGCCGGCACCGCCCGCCGGTCAAGCTGCGGCGCCGCCCGCGATGGCTGCGCCGGCAGCCGCGCCCGCTTGCGACGCCAAGACGCTCGAAGCCTGCCAGCCCAATTCCGGCGACACCGCCTGGATGCTGACCTCGGTGGCACTGGTGCTGATGATGACCGTGCCGGGCCTCGGCCTCTTCTACGGCGGCATGGTGCGCAAGAAGAATGTCGGCGACACGGTCATGACGAGCTTCGCCATCACCTGCCTCGTCACCATCCTCTATACGATCTGCACCTACAGCATGGCGTTCACCGCCGGCACGCCGTTTATCGGCGGCCTCAGCCGCGCCTTCTTGCAGGGCATCCTCAGCGATATCGGCAAGGGCATCGGCAATCCCAATCCGCTGGCGCCGACGATTCCCGAAACCGTCTATTCGATGTTCCAGCTCACTTTCGCGATCATCACCCCGGCGCTGATCGCCGGCTCTTTCGCCGAGCGCATGAAATTTTCGGCGATGCTGTGGTTCATCGGCCTCTGGGCGATCTGCGTCTATGCCCCGGTGGCGCACTGGGTGTGGGGACCCGACGGTTTCCTCAATAGCACCAATGACGGCGCTTTCGTCAAAGTGCTCGACTTCGCCGGCGGCACGGTCGTGCATGTCAATTCGGGCGTCGCCGGGCTGATGTGCGCGATCATGCTCGGCAAGCGCAAGACGACGGGGCCGGCGCACAACGTCGTGCTGACCTTCATCGGCGCATCGCTCCTCTGGGTCGGCTGGTTCGGCTTCAATGCGGGCTCGGCGGTGACCGCCAATCTGCAGGCCGGCATGGCGATGACAGTGACGCAGATCGCGACCGCGATGGCCGGGCTCACCTGGATGTTCGTCGAGTGGATCCACCGCGGCAAGCCGACGGTCATCGGCATCTGTTCGGGCGCGGTCGCGGGCCTCGTCGCGATCACCCCGGCTTCGGGTTTCGTCGGCCCGGCCGGCGCGCTCGCCATCGGCATTGCCGCCGGCATCGTCTGCTATAGCGGCGCGGTCTGGGTCAAAGCCATCTTCGGCTACGACGACGCGCTCGACGCTTTCGGCGTCCATGCCATCGGCGGCGCCACCGGCGCGATCCTCACCGGCGTCTTCGCCATCAGCGAATATGGCGGCACCTCCGGTTGGATCGAGGGCAATGCCGGCCAGGTGCTCAATCAGATCGAAGGCGTGCTGATCGTCGTCGTCTACGACGTGATCGTGTCGCTCATCCTGCTGAAGATCATCGATGTCGTCATCGGCCTGCGCGTCGATGAGGAGATCGAGCGCGACGGTCTCGACCTCGCCCTGCATGGCGAGACGGTTCAGTGACGAGGGAATTTGGTGGCGTAGCAAGTTTGTTGGGTAGTACCGCGTAGTACCGAGTACCGATCGTTTCTCCAGAACCTGGGGGCGCCGCTTGCGGCGCCCCATTTTCTTTTCACGACGGCTGGGTGCACAGCGCCGAAAAGTCCCCCTATAGCCGTCATAAAAGGAGCAGTGGTTTGCTGCTAACGAGTGCGGCAGATGGGGAACTTGCTGGTCGTCGCGCTGATCTTTCTCGCGGGCTTCGCCTGCGGCTATGGCCTGCGCGCCCATCTCTCCCATCGCCGCCGCCGCTACTACTGACGCCGCCGCCCGCGCGCTAAGCTTCGCGCATGCCGGCCGATCCTTCCGCCCGCGCGGCAAAAATCCGCACCGTGATCCGCGTCTCCAGCGGCAATTTCCTGGAGATGTATGATTTCTTCGTCTTCGGCTATTACGCGACCATCATCGGCCATACCTATTTTCCGAACGGCAGCGACTTCGTCTCGCTGATGTCGTCGCTGATGACCTTCGGCGCCGGCTTTTTGATGCGACCGCTGGGCGCGATCTTCCTCGGCGCCTATATCGACCGGCACGGTCGCCGCGCCGGGCTGCTGCTGACCTTATCGCTGATGGCCGGCGGCATTGCGCTGATCACCTTCGTGCCCGGCTATGCGACGCTCGGGGTGCTGGCGCCGGTCCTCGTCGTGAGCGGCCGCTTGATCCAAGGCTTCTCCGCCGGCGTCGAGCTCGGCGGCGTCTCGGTCTACCTCGCCGAAATGGCGACGCCCGGCCATAAGGGCTTTTATGTGAGCTGGCAGTCCGGCAGCCAGCAAGTCGCGGTCATGGTGGTGGCGCTGCTCGGCGTCGGGCTGAGCTTTGCCTTGCCGCCCGAGGCGATTGGCGCCTGGGGATGGCGGATACCGTTTTTCGTCGGCTGTTTGATTGTGCCGCTGATCTTCCTGTTCCGGCGTAGCCTGACCGAGACCGAGGCCTTCCTCGCCCGCCGCCACCGCGCGACCGTGGGCGAGATCTTCCGCGGCGTCGCCGCGCATTGGCCGCTGATCTTGGCCGGCATGATGCTGACGACCATGACGACGGTTTCGTTCTATTTCATCACCGCCTACACGCCGACCTTCGGCACGCGCGAGCTGCATCTCTCCTCGACCGTGAGCCTCCTGGTGACGCTCTGCGTCGGCGTGTCAAACCTCATTTGGCTGCCGGTGATGGGTGCGATCTCGGACCGCATTGGCCGGCGGCCGCTGCTGCTGCTGTTCACCGCGCTGGCGCTGGTCACGGCCTATCCGGCACTCGCCTGGCTTGTCGGCGCGCCGTCCTTCGCGCGGCTGCTCGCCGTCGAGCTGTGGCTGTCGTTCCTCTATGGCAGCTACAACGGCGCGATGGTCGTCTTCCTCACCGAGATCATGCCGGAATCGATCCGCACCGCGGGCTTCGCGCTCGCCTATAGTCTCGCGACCGCGACCTTCGGCGGCTTTACCCCGGCGATCAGCACCTATCTCATCGAGGC
Organism: Allostellaceae bacterium; assembly: GCA_036501365.1. GTDB lineage: Bacteria > Pseudomonadota > Alphaproteobacteria > ATCC43930 > CGMCC-115725 > CAIKMD01. The sequence continues at coordinate 33,005 of DASYAL010000060.1, forward strand.
AAGCGGCAATCGCGCGATGCCGGGCTTGTGGCTCAGCTTCGCCGCGCTGTGCGGCCTCGGCGCGGCGCTGGCGCTGAAGGCGCCGCGGCCGGCCTTGGCGACGGTCAGCTAGCGGCGCGCCAATCGCGCACGAATTCGCCGAGCTTTCCGGTCTCGAGATCTGACACCGCCCAGAATTCCATGCCATTCGCGCTCCAATGCACAGTGTTGTAGCCGTTCAGCGCGGCCGCGGCCGGACTCGGATCGCCATGACCCGGCCAGACGTAGAGGTCGATGACATGCTTGTCGCTGCCGTAGACCAGTGCCGCGATCGGACGCTGCCCGAGATAATCGAGTCGGCCGCCGAGCAGCGGGAATTGCTGAGCCGCCAGGTCTTTCACCGGCGGCGCGAAATCGATGCGGCCGTCGAACCACGGCTTCACCGTATGCTGGTCGGTCGAGACTACGTCCTCGAGATGCCCGGGCTGCAATGCGCGGACATGGCTCGCCACCACCGCGTCGAGCAGGCTTTGCTGCGCCGGCACGATGACGAGCAACGCGATGCCGGCGGCGAGCGCGGCGCCGAGCGCGAAGCTCGCGCCGTCGCGCCACCATCGCCGAGCCGGCGCCGGCTGCGGTCGTGTCGGCGCGACGCCGAGCCCGGCAGCGATCGCGTCGCGCAGGCCGCCAGGGGCCTTGTGACGCGGCGCGCTTTCCTTGAGCAGCGCGCGCGTCGCCGCGAGCTGCGCATAGGCGTCGCGGCATTGGGCGCAGTCCCGGCGATGGCGCGCGGCGCGCAGCGCTTCCGCGGCGTCGAGCTCGTCGTCGAACTCGGCCTGGACCAGCAGCAGATTCTCGCACTCCATCCTCATCGCCCTTCCTCGGCTTGCACCGCCGCCGCCAGCATCCGCCGCGCGCGCCACAGCCGCGACATCACCGTGCCGATCGGTGTTTGCGTGATCTGCGCGATCTCCTTGTAGGCAAGCTCCTCGATCTCGCGCAGCACCAAGGTCTCGCGCAGATCCACCGGCAACGCGGCGAGCAGCCGCGTTACCCGCGCGCGATCCTCGCGTTTCAAGAGCGCGGTCTCGGGATCGTCGCCGGTATCGATCAGCTCGGCCGCCGGCGCGGCGTCGCGGTCGTCGCCGGGCAGGGCCACGATGATCGCGCCGCGCACCAGAGCGCGCGAGGCGTAGGCGGTGTTGCGCACGATCTGGAGCAGCCAGGCGCGCGCATTGGCGCCGCGGAAACTCCCGAAATAAGTCGCGGCGCGCAGCACCGCTTCTTGCACTACATCCTCGGCATCGGCCGGATTGCGGGTCAGCCAGCGCGCCAGGTTATAGGCGGCGTCGAGATGCGGCAGCACCGCCGCTTCGAATTCCACACCGCTCATTGCTGTCCGTCCATCGACCGCGCCCGTCGTGACCAATGCCGATCCCAGTAAGACTGGACTCCGCACCGATTTATTCCCGGCCGCCGCCCAGCCATGCGTGGCGAATAAGCGACCGCGCCGCGCGGTCTTTCCGTCATCGGCAACCGGGAGAGGCACAATGACGACGAGCGAGAATAAAGGCACGACGCGGCGCCGCGTCCTGCAATGCATGAGCTGGGGCAGCGCCGGGATACTCTGGACCGTCGCCGGCGGCGTGCCGCAAGCGCGCGCCTTGGGCGCTCGCGAAGCCGTGGCCGAGGCTGGCGCCTTCAGCTTCGTGCAGATCAGCGACACGCATATCGGTTTCGGCAAAGACCCCAACCCGACGCCCGATGCAACCTTGCGCGAGGCGCTCGGCAAGATCGCGGCGATGCCGAACCGCCCGGCCTTCATGCTGCATACCGGCGACGTGTCGCATCTCTCGAAGCCCAGCGAATTCGATGCGGCGAGCCAAATCTTTAAAACCGCCGCGCTCGAGACATTTTATGTTCCGGGCGAGCACGACACCATCAACGACGATGGCAAGGAATTCTTCAGCCGCTTTGGGGCGCGGCAGGCGCAGCCGGGCGGCTGGTACAGCTTCGATCAGAACGGCGTCCATTTCATCGGCCTGGTCAATGTCATCAATTTGAAGGCCGGCGGCCTCGGCTATCTCGGCCCCGATCAGCTGCAATGGCTGGCCAACGACACGAAAGGCCTCAGCGCCAGCGCGCCGATCGTCGTCTTCGCGCATATGCCGCTTTGGGCGCTCTATCCCGATTGGGGCTGGGGCACCGACGACGCGGCGCAGGCGCTGGCGGGGCTCAAACGTTTCGGCTCGGTAACCGTGCTCAACGGCCATATCCATCAGGTGATGCAGAAGGTCGAGGGCAACGTATCGTTCCAGACCGCGCGCTCGACGGCTTTTCCGCAGCCGGCGCCCGGCCAGGGCCCCGGCCCCGGGCCGATGCAGGTCCCGGCCGACAGACTGCGCAGCGTGCTCGGCATCCGCGATGTCGCGTTCACCGGCATGGCGCCGGCGATCAGTGACAACACCCTTGCGAGCTGAGGCGCCAGCGATGCTCAAAATCCTGGCGATTGCGATCTCGGGCGTATCCGTCGGCTTTGCCGGCATGGCGCTCGCCCATGACATGCGCGAGATGGCCGGCCTGGCGCCGCCGCCCGCGACCCAGCTCGCCGCTACCGCGCCCAACGCCATCACGGTCGACAATTTTGCCTTCGCGCCGGCGGCGATGACCGTCCGCGCCGGCACGACCGTGACCTGGACCAACCGCGACGACGAGCTCCATACCGTCGTCAGCGCCGACGACCCGAAGCTTTTCAAGTCCGGACCGCTCGACACCGGCGACAGTTTCAGCGTCACCTTCGCGAAACCGGGCACCTACAAATATTATTGCTCGATCCACCCGCACATGGTCGGGACGGTGGTCGTCCGATAGCCGGCGGCGCTTGGCGGCGTGGGCGTCGCCAGCGTCACAAGGTGTCGACGGCGATTTCCTGTCTTGGATTTTAGTCGCGGCATCGCCGCCCACCGACTAAATTGAGCGGCTGTAGCTAACCAAGTAGTTTGGTGGGAATGGCAAAAATCCGGTATTCGTTCTTGCGCGTCATCAACAACCCGGAAGCACTGCAGAAAGAGCTCCGCCGCTATCGCGCCTTGCTGGATCTCAACTCCGATCCTGCCGTCATGCTCATTCTCGAGCGGCTGATCGTGGAAGCCGAAGCGCGTCTCGCGACGATGATCGTCGGCCACCTCGACGAAGCGCGGATGCCGCCGGCATCCTAGCGGGCGCAAAAGCGCCTTGCGATTTCGCGGCGCGACGTTTGGAAGCCTTTATGCTATGGTCTGCCCGTCACTTAGACGGTGATTTTAGACTTGGCTGTTAACCCGCGCCTCGACGCTCTCGCCGACAACCCGTTCGCCAAGCTGCGGGCGCTGCTCGACGGCGTCCGGCCGCTGTCGAACGAGCCGGTCCTGCCCTGGGCGGTGGGCGAGCCGCAGCACGAGCCGCCGGCGCTTTTGGCACGGGTACTGGCGGAGAAAGCCGATCTCTGGAACCGCTATCCGCCGCCGGCCGGCACGCCCGAATACCGCGCCGCTTGCGCCGTCTGGCTGACGCGACGCTATCGCCTGCCAGCCGGGATGATCGAGGGCGACCGTCACGTGCTGATCGCCAACGGCACCAAAGAAGCGCTTTATCTCGCCGCGCAGCTCGCGGTGCCGCCGCGGAAAGCCGGCCGCGTGCCGACCGTGCTGATGCCCAATCCCTATTACAACGTCTATAACGGCGGCGGCACGCTCGCCGGCGGCGAGCCGGTCTATCTCGATTGCGCTTGGGAAACCGGCTTCCTGCCCGATCTCGATGCGATCCCCGAAAGCGTGCTGGCGCGCTGCGCGCTGTTCTACCTCTGCAGCCCGGCCAATCCGCAAGGCGCCGTTGCCGATCTCGCCTATCTCAAGAAAGCGATCGCGCTCGCCCGCGCCCATGATTTCGTGCTCGCCTCGGACGAATGCTATGGCGAGATCTACGATCGCGCGCCGCCGCCGGGCGCGCTCGAGGCCTGCGCCGCGTTGGGCGGCGCGCTCGATAACGTCCTCGTCTTTCACTCGCTCTCGAAACGCTCGAACGCGGCCGGCTTGCGCTGCGGCTCAATCGCCGGCGATCCGCACCTGATCGAGCGCTTTACGCATCTGCGCTCCTACGCTGCGGCGCAAGTGCCGCTGCCGATCCAGGAGGCGGCGATCGCGCTCTGGGCCGAGGAGACTCATGTCGAGGCCAATCGCGCCGCGTATCGCCGCAAATTCGACATCGCCGAGCATTATCTCGCGGGACGGCTCGGCTTCTATCGGCCCGCCGGCGGCTTCTTTCTCTGGCTCGATGTCGAGGACGGCGCGCGCGCCGCGCTGGCGCTGTGGCGCGAGGCCGGGATTCGCACGCTGCCGGGCGCCTATACCGCAATCACCAATCCCGGCGCCGAGAATCCGGGCCAACGCTACATCCGCATCGCGATCGTGCATGACGATGCGACCATCGAGTCGGGCATGAAACGGCTGCGGCGCGTTCTGACGTAAGGGGAAAGCATGGCGAGCATCACCGACTCCGGCCGGAAATTCATGCTGCGCGAGCGCCATCCCTGGCGGCGCTTCGGCGCCGTCGCTTGCGGCGCGGGCTTCCTCGCGCTGAGCGCGTTCCTCGCGGCGGCCCTCGCCAGCCACGATCCCGGCGATCCGTCGTGGAATCTCTCGATCAGCGCGCCGGCCAAGAATTTGATGGGGCTGCAAGGCGCGCGCATTGCCGATCTGCTACTGCAATGGCTCGGTTTCGCCGCCTGGCTGCTGCCGCTGGTGCTGGTCGACTGGTCGGTGCGTTGCATCGGCGGCCGCGGCCTCAAGCGCTTCTGGTTGAAGCTTATCGTGATGCCGCCGCTGCTCCTCGCGGCGGCGCTGGCGATCTCGATCCTGCCGCGCCCGACGGGCTGGCCGCTGAAAGCCGGGCTCGGCGGCGTCATCGGCAAGCTCGGCCGCGACGGCTTTGCGCATATCAGCGTCGCGCCGCCGCTCTCGGCGATGGCGGCGGCGGCGCTGGTCGCGCTGCTGCTGGTTTATGTGATGGGCTGGTCGGCGCTGAGCTTCGCGCCGCGCACGGCAGAAAAGAAGAAGCGCTATGTGCGGCCGCAAAGCCGCGCGGCGCAAGACGATGACGAGGACGACGCCGAGGACGACGCACGGGCCAAGCCGGCTCTCGTCGCCCGCGCGTGGGCTTTGCTGCCGGCCTGGCCGCGCAAGGCGCGCGCCGCACAGGATGGCGTGCTGGGGCGCGAGCGGCACGAGCCGTCGCTCGGCGCCCTCATGGACGATGATGCAGGTGGCGCGGTCGAGGACATCAAGCTGCCGCCACCGGCACGGCGCTCGGTCGCCGTCGACATGCCGCGCAAGCCGAAGAAACGCGAGGTGCAGCGCCAGACCTCGCTCGATCTCGGCCCGTCCAGCGAACATCTCTTGCCGCCGCTCGACATGCTCGACGAAGTGGCGCCCTCGCGCTTCGCTCAGATCAGCGAGGATGCGCTGCAGCAGAATGCACGGCTGCTCGAATCGGTGCTCGCCGATTACGGCGTCCAGGGTCAGATCGTGAAGGTCCGGCCCGGCCCGGTGGTCGCGCTCTATGAGCTCGAGCCCGCGCCCGGCATCAAGGCTTCGCGCATCATCGGCCTCGCCGACGACATCGCGCGCTCGATGAGCGCGATCTCGGCGCGCGTCGCGGTCGTTCCCGGCCGCAACGTCATCGGCATCGAGCTGCCCTCGGCGCGTGCCGAGACGATCTATCTGCGCGAGCTGCTGGCGTCGGAGGATTACGAGCGCAGCGCGGCCAAGCTCACCCTTGTGCTCGGCAAGGATATCGGCGGCACGCCGGTGATCGCCGATCTCGCGCGCATGCCGCATCTTCTCATTGCCGGGACGACAGGCTCCGGTAAATCCGTCGGCATCAACACGATGATCCTCTCGATCCTCTATCGGATGTCGCCCGACCAGTGCAAATTCATCATGATCGATCCGAAGATGCTCGAGCTCTCCGTCTATGACGGGATTCCGCATCTCCTCGCGCCGGTCGTCACCGAGGCACGCAAGGCGGTGGTCGCGCTCAAATGGACGGTGCGCGAGATGGAGAACCGCTATCGCGCGATGTCGAAGCTCGGCGTGCGCAACATCGAGGGCTACAACCAGCGCCTCGCCGAGGCGCGGTCGCGCGGCGAGATCCTGAAGCGCAAGGTGCAGACCGGCTTCGACGACGAGACCGGCAAGCCGATCTTCGAGGAGCAGCCGCTCGCCTCGACGCCGCTGCCGCTGATCGTCGTCGTGGTCGACGAGATGGCCGATCTGATGCTCGTCGCCGGCAAGGACATCGAGGCCGCGGTGCAGCGTCTGGCGCAGATGGCGCGCGCCGCCGGCATCCACATCATCATGGCGACACAGCGCCCCTCGGTCGACGTCATCACCGGCACCATCAAGGCGAATTTCCCGACCCGCATCAGCTTCCAGGTGACCTCGAAGATCGACAGCCGCACCATCCTCGGCGAATCGGGCGCCGAGCAGCTGCTCGGCCGCGGCGATATGCTCTATATGGCGGGCGGCGGCCGCATCACCCGCGTCCACGGACCGTTCGTCTCGGACGAAGAGGTCGAGCGCGTGGTGCGCTTCCTCAAGGAGAATGGCGGCGTGCCGACCTATATCGAGGAGGTGACCGAGGACGACGAGGAGATGCCGGGGGTGGGCTTCGGCGGCGAGGGCGAGGGCGAAGGCTCGGGCGACCAGCTCTACGACCAGGCGGTGGCGCTGGTCTGCCGCGAGCGCAAGGCCTCGACCAGCTTCGTGCAGCGTCACCTGCAAATCGGCTACAACCGCGCCGCCCGTATCATCGAGCGGATGGAGAACGAAGGCGTGGTCAGCGCCGCCAACCATGTCGGCAAGCGCGAGGTCCTGGGCCGCAATATCGACGAGCGCTGAAGGCGGGGGTGAAACCTTTTTAAGCAGCGCGGGTTGCTTCAGCGCCCTATTCTCCCTCGCCTTTTCGGGAACAAGGAGCTCTTTCGATGCCGCTCACGCGCCGCGACCTCTTCGCCGCGATTTCCGGTCTCGGCGCGCTTGCCGCGGCGCCGGGCTTGGCCTGCGCGCTTAGCCCCGCCGACACCGCCGATCTCCAGCGCGTGCAGACATATATGAACAGCATCCACACCCTGCAATCGCGCTTCGAGCAAATCTCGAATGACGGCGGCGTCGCCACCGGCACGATCTATCTGTCCCGGCCGGGCAAGATGCGCGTCGAATACGATCCGCCGGTGCCGATCCTCCTGGTCGCGACCGACAATCGCATCTGGTACTACGACAAGAAGCTCGAGCAGGTGAGCTTCTTCGATCTCAAGGATACGCCGGCCTGGTTCCTGCTGCAGGACAATGTCACTTTCGGCGGCGACATCACGGTCGCCAATCTCGAGCGCGATCCCGGCGCGCTGCGCGTCACCGTCACCGAGGCGAAGAATCCGAGCCTCGGCCGCGCGACCCTGGTGCTGAGCGACAAACCGCTCGAGCTGAAGAAATGGCAGATCATCGATGCGCAGCAAAAGGCCGTGACCGTCACCCTCGACGATCCGCATTACGGCGTCCCGCTCAATCCCAGCCTCTTCTACTGGACCGACCCGCGGCCGCCGGGCGCGCGCCAGAACAACGGCTGAGCGAGCGCGGCTTTTCTTGCCGGGGTTTACTCCTTTCCTTTTCAAAGATTTAAGTGCTGCGTGGCGGAATAGCGCAGGTCACGCCGCCGTTCTCGGCTTGCAACGTAATCGACACTCGGTCATCGTTTCGTCATGGCGCTCATCGATGCGCCGGCCCCGCCGACGCGACCTCAAGAACCAGCACCGATCCCTGCGGTCATCGGCATATCCTGTTGCCGTCGCGAGATTGTAACGCCGACCGGCAACCATCCCGCCCATGCGGTGGTGAAGAAATACGTCGACGCCGTGGTCGACGGCGCCGGCGGCATGCCGCTCCTGGTGCCGGCCGAAGGCGATGCCGCCTGGGCCGAGGCGCTGGTGGCGCGGCTCGACGGGCTGCTGATGCCGGGCTCGCCCTCGAATGTCGAGCCGCATCACTACGCCGGCATGCCGAGCCTGCCCGATACGCTGCACGATCCGGCGCGCGATGCGATCGCGTTGCCGCTGATCCGCGCTGCGGTGAAGGCCGATCTGCCGGTGCTCGCGATCTGCCGCGGCATCCAGGAGCTCAACGTCGCTCTCGGCGGCAGCCTGCATCAGAACCTGCATCTCATTCCCGGCCGGCTCGATCACCGTGCGCCGCAGCTCGAAGCGGTGGAGGAGCGCTATGCCCATCGCGCGCATGACGTCGCGCTGGCGCCGGACGGCGCCTTCGCGTGCCTCGCCGGATCGCGCGCGCTCAGGGTCAATTCGCTGCACAGCCAGGGCATCGATCGGCCGGCAGCGGCACTGCGCGTCGAAGCCGTCGCGCCCGACGGCCAGATCGAGGCGGTGAGCCTGCCCGCGGCGCGGTTCGTCATCGGCGTGCAGTGGCATCCCGAATTCCGTTTCGCCGAAGATCCGTTCTCGGCGAAGCTCTTCGCCGCCTTCGGCGCGGCCTGCCGCGATTACGCCGCCGCGCGTAAAGTATCCGCCTAGAGCGCAATCCAAAAATCGAGCTCAGCCGATCCGCTGCAAGAAGGCGATCAACGTCGCCCGCTCGCGTACGGTGAGGCGCCGCGCGATCCGCGCCTCGTGCCGTCGCACCCGCCGCGCCAGCGCCTGAAACCGCGCCTGCCCAGCCGGCGATAAGCGCAGCGCGTGGCTGCGCCGATCGTTCGGTCGGGCCGCGCGCTCGACGAGGCGTTGGCGCTCGAGCTTGTCGATAACGGCGACCAGGGTCGAGCGGTCGATGCCGAGGATTTGCGCGAGCCTCGTTTGGCTCAAGCCGGCATTGGCTTCGATCAGCGCCAGCACGCCGAACTGGCCGGGCGTGATGTCGGTGCCATTCATGCTGGCGGCGAAATCCTGGAACACCGCCGATTGGGCGCGGCGGAGATGGTAGCCGATGAGATCGGGCAACAAACCGAAAGCCGCGGACGGGTCGGGATGGGGCGCGCGCGTTTTCGGCATGGCCCGACGATAAAGCTTGCGCCGTTCGCATGCCAGGATCGCGAAATAAAGCGGGAGCGTTGCTACACGGGAAATTTGCTGTGCGATTCCAAAGCCTAGTCCTCACTCACACTTGCGTGAGCGGGCAAAAAATCCGCATTGACGCCTCGCCGACCGGTCCCCACCTAAGACTCAGAAGAGCGGCAGGTTCGCCTGGCGCCGGCCCGTAGGTGTTCCCCCGAGCCCGACGGGTCCCCCCGCAAAGGGGCTTCGAGCGCCCGGTTACCCCCCTAGCCGGGCGCTTTTTCTTGTTTTTTTTCTGGCGGTCACACGGTTAGCCGCCCCCTCCGACAAGCTCAGCACCAAGCCTAGCTGCATGACCACGCGGCGTGCGTTTTGACATTCGCGCGCGCGCATGCGATTGTTTGGATACCCAACAATATCGGTGCCTCGCAATGGCCGTTCGCGAAGGACGCGTTGCGCTCGTCACCGGTGCCGGAGGCGGAAAATGACGGCGGCCAGCGATTCGAACGTCCCGCTCGACCCTATCGTCGAACAGACAGACGACTTCGTGCACACGGGTCCGGGCACACTGGCCGGGCGATACCTTCGCCGCTACTGGCAACCCATTTACGTCGCCGAGAAGCTCCCAAAGGGAAAGATCGTTCCGATCCGGATCCTTGGCGAGGAGCTGGCCCTCTACCGTGGCGAAGGCGGAAAGGCCCACGTCATGACGAATGAATGCCCGCATCGACTGACCCGATTGCATATTGGTTGGATCGAAGGAGAAACCATTCGCTGCCGCTACCACGGCTGGCGCTTCGACGAGTCCGGACGATGTGTCGAGCAACCGGCCGAGCCGAAACCTTTCTGCGACAGAGTGCGGAAACGCGCCTCCTATCCCACGCACGAAGCTCACGGCCTCATCTTCGCTTATCTCGGCGAGGGCGAGGCTCCCGCCTTTCGTCCGCTGCCGGGCCTGGAAGATGGGGCTCGCGAAGGCTGGACGGTCTGCCCGTCGGCCGAAATGATCCCATGCAACTATTTTCAGAGCGCAGAGAACATCATGGACGACGTCCATGTGAATTTCGCGCATCGAGATCACCTCGTGAACACGGCGGCGAGGCCGTATGTCCCGACCAAAACCTGGGCACAGGAAACATCGTTCGGGCTCACGCAATTCCAGGAGCGCGGCGAGCATACCGATCGAATTCACTTCACCATGCCGAATCAGTGTTTCCTCGCCCACCCGCTGCGCTCGGCGCGAGACGACAAGCCGTTCTGGTTCAAGGCGCTCTTCTGGTACGTGCCGATCGATGACGAGAGTCATCTTCACTTTCTCATCATGGTCTACCACACGAAGCGACGGGAGCGTCCCGAGGGCACGCCGATCCATGAGGAAATCGAGGCAATCCTTTCCGGTCGAAAGACGTGGGAAGACGTCGCGAACCATCCGAATATCATCCGTATTCAGGACGGGGTGTCGATCTGCGGGCAAGGAAAGATCGAGGATCGTTCAAGGGAACAATTGGGTCGATCGGACGCTGCGTTGGCGATGCTTCGCAGAATGTGGCGGCGGGAGCTGGAATTGCTTGGCGCCGGACAATCCGTGACACAGTTCGGTACGCCCGACCCTCAGATGCTGCGGCAGGAGGAGCTGGACGTGATGGGATTGAACGCTTGAATACATCGCGCTCGCTCATCTATCCGACATTGCTAGCTTTTCTGCTCCGCGCTTGACGCATCGCGCATAATCGAAGCCGGCATGGCGCTCAATATCGTCACCTGGAACATCAACTCGGTGCGGCTGCGCATCGATCTCGTGAAGCGCGTCGTCGGCGAGCTGCAGCCCGACGTCTTCTGCTTGCAGGAAACCAAGACGCCCGACGAATTCTTTCCGCGCGAAGCCGCCGATGCGATGGGCTTTCCGCACATGCTGGTGCACGGCATGAAAGGCTATAACGGCGTCGCGATCCTCTCGAAATTGCCGCTTGAGAAGCCGCGCAACGAGGGCTGGTGCGGCAAGGAGGATTGCCGCCATATCATCGCCGAGCTGCCCGGCGGCATCGAGCTGCACAATGTCTACGTTCCCGCCGGGGGCGACATTCCCGATCCCGAGGAGAACCCGAAATTCGCGCACAAGCTGCGGTTCCTCGATGAGGTCGCCGGCTGGTTCAAGGGCCGGCGTGTCAGCGAGCGGCCGATGATCCTGGTCGGCGATCTCAACGTCGCGCCGCTCGAAACCGATGTCTGGTCGCATAAGCAGCTCCTGAAGATCGTCAGCCATACGCCGGTCGAGGTCGAGAAGCTCGGCAGCCTGCAACAGGCTTCGAGCTTCGTCGACGCGGTGCGCCATTTCATCCCGCCCGAGCAAAAGCTTTACACCTGGTGGAGCTATCGCGCGCGCGACTGGGTGGCGTCGGATCGCGGCCGGCGCCTCGATCACATCTGGGTAACGCCGGTGCTGAAGGACCGGCTCGCCGGCGCCGCCGTCCATAAGGACACGCGCAACTGGGAGCTCTGCTCCGACCACGTGCCGGTGCTGGTCAGGCTCTACGATTAGCGCGCCGCGAAGCGTTCGAAATCAGCCGCCGACGCGATAGAGATGCTCTTGCGCGTCGCGCGCGCCCTCGGGCGCGGGGATCGCCTCCCAACCCGGCAGCTCGAGCGTTGCTTCGGCGATCACCACCGCTCCCGGCCGGAGCAGCGGCGCGACCAACGGCGCGAGCTCGGCGGCGGCGCGGGCCGGCGCAGGAAAATTCAAATAGGCGATCGCCGCCTCGCGGCGCCAGCGCTCCCAGGCCTGCGGCAAAGTCTCGGCCGGGTCGCCGAGGATGCGGTGTTCCGCATCCGGCGGCGCGCTGTCGGGCGCGGCGATCGTGCGGTCGAAGACAAAGAGCTCGCGCCGGCGCAGCACTTCGCGCAGATGGTCGTAGGCGATGCCGTCGCCCCAGCCGATCTGGAGCGCGGGGCCGGGAAGCCGGGTCGCCAGCACGCTGGCGCGCTCGAGGCTGGAGCGCTGCGACATCAAACGGCGAATCAGCAGATCGAGCGCGCTCAATGACCCCCCTTCACGTCGAAGTCAGGGCACCAGCCGGTAACCGCCGGGCTCGGTGATGAGGATCTCCGCCTTCGCCGGATCGCGCTCGATTTTCTGGCGCAGGCGATAGACATGGGTCTCGAGCGTGTGCGTGGTGACGCCGGAATTGTAGCCCCACACCTCGTTCAAGAGGATCGCGCGGCCGATCGTCTTCTTGCCGGCGCGATAGAGATATTTGAGGATCGCGGTTTCCTTCTCGGTCAGCCGCACCTTGCGGCGCTTGGCGTCGTCGATCAGGGTTTTGGCGCTCGGGCGGAAGGTATACGGACCGATGCCGAAGATCGCATCTTCCGACGCTTCGTGCTGGCGGAGCTGCGCGCGCAGCCGCGCTAGCAGCACGTTTAGCCGGAACGGCTTGGTGATGTAGTCGTTGGCGCCGCTATCGAGGCCGAGGATGGTGTCGGCCTCGCCGTCGGCGCCGGTCAGCATCAGGATCGGCGCCCGCACGCCGGAGCGGCGCATCACCCGGCACAGCTCGCGCCCGTCCATGTCGGGCAGGCCGACATCGAGGAGAATCGCGTCGAAGTATTGCCCCTTCGTCGCATCGAGCGCCTCGGCGGCGTTTCCGGCCTCGGCGGCCGCGAATTCCTCATGCATCTGCAACTGCTCGGCAAGCGAGTGGCGTAACGCCAGATCGTCGTCGATGATCAATATCTTGCGGCCTAAGGTCATATGCTTCCCTGTTCTGCTGGCGGCCTTGCTGCTTATAAGGGGAAGACGCCGCCGCCTATCCCCGCCGCCTCAGCGCTCGACCTCGACGCCCTTCCAGAAAGCGACGAAATCCTTGATCTGTTTCGCCGCCGGCAGCGGCTCCGGATAATACCAGGCCGCGTCCTTGTTCTCGGCGCCCTCGACCGCGACGGTGAAATAATGCGCGGTGCCTTTCCAGTGGCACTGGCTCGTGGTCGGGCTGTCCTTGAAATAGCGCTTATCGATGGTCCCGGGCGGGAAATAGACATTGCCCTCGACGATCTCGAATTCCGGACTTTCGGCGATCACCTTGCCGTGCCACATCGCTTTGGCCATGTCGTGCCTCCTGGACAGGCCGGCCATGATCGAAGCCGGCCCGGCATTTAAGCAGGCAGGGCCAACAGATCGCAATGGCCGACAGTCATGGCGAGGCGGCCTTCGTCGAGCAACCGCCGGCGGCTGCTTTCCCAGGCGGCGATGCGGCCGGCCATCGCCGGGGCCGCGTCGCGTGCGGCCTCGGCCTCGCCCGCGATCATCGCCGCCAGCAGCGCGCGATCGTCCAGCCCCAGCCGCCAATCGCTCGCCGCGCGCGCGACGCGCAAGCCCGCTGCGGTCAGCGCGGCTTGCAGAGCAGCCGGCGCATCCGGCCCGAGCGCCGGGCCGAAGCCCTTATCACGCCGCTGATGCTGCGCGAAGGCCGCGGCGACGAGCGCATCGTCGGCAATGGCGGGTTGCCACTCGCGGCGGCCATCGACGGTCAACGCGGCGAGCAGCGGCACGCGACGCGCGGCGAGCAGCGCGATGAAGCGGCCGAGCCAAGCGTGCGAGACGAGATCGAAAAACGCCGCCGCCGCGATGCCATCCGCCGCAAGCTCGGCGAGGCTCGCGAGATCGTGAGCGAGATCGAGCGGCACCGCTTCGATCTGCCAATGTGCCGGCCGGGGCTCGATGCGGATGCGGCTGCCGCCGCCGACGATCGGATAGCCCTGGCGCCGCGCCCAGAGCGTGAATTCCTCGGCCTGCGCCGCCAGCAGGTCGCGGTCGCGATCGATCAGGAACCAATACTGGTCGCCGGCGATGCGCGGCAGCAACGCGCGTGTGTTGGCCCCGCTGCCGGCGCCGAGATCGACCAGCCGCCGCGGCCGGTCCGACAACTGCGGCAGCGCCGCCGCGAAGCGCCGCGCCAGCCCGGGATCGCGCGCGGCGAGATCGGCGCGCTCGCGCAGCCTCAGCCAATCGAGCGCGAAATTGCTCACATGGTGAGCCGCGTCAGCGCTGCGCGCCAGCCTCCGACGGCTTGCGGCCAGTCGGGCAAGGCCGCGCCGGCGCCGCGCGCGCCCTCGCCGAGCTTCGCCAGTAAGGCGCGGTCGTTGATCACGCGCGCCAACGCCGTGGCGAGCGCCGCCGCGTCGCCCGGCGGGACGAGGATCCCGGCGCTCTCCGGCACGGTCTCGGGGAGCGCGCCGGCGTTTGTCGCGACGATCGGCAGGCCGTGCGCCAGCGCCTCGGCGAAGGCCATGCCATAGCCCTCATGATAGGACGGAAGCACGAAAAGATCGGCCTCGTCGTAGGCCGGCGCGAGCAGCGTCGCCGGCCGCTCGTCCATCAAGCGCACATTGTCTTCGAGGCCGCGCGCGGCGATCGCGCGCCGCAGCTGGGTGACACAGGCGGGGTCGCGGGCGATGCTGCCGATGCAATCGAGTTGCCAGGTTGCGAGATCGAGCGTCGCCAGCGCCTCGATCAGCAGGCGATGGCCTTTGCGCGGCGTGACGGCCGCGACCGACAACAGCCGCAGCGGCCGGCGCTCGGTGTCGCGGAATCGGATAGCGGCGGGCTTTGCCGTGCCCGGCGGCGTGATCGAAACACGATCGCCCGCCACGCCGTAGCGGACGAGGGCCCCAGCCGTCGCGCGGCTCGGGCACACGGCACCGCGCAACAACGGCGACAGATTCTGTTCCGCCGCGCGGAAGCGAGCGGCAACATCGGACGGCAATCCGGTCTCGTCGGCGAGCGGATGATGGACGAAGCCGATGAGCTTCAGCCGCTTCGCTTCGCGCGCGAGGCAATCGCGAAAAGCCAACAGCGCGAGACCGTCGATCACCGCGGTTTCGCCGTCGGGCAAGGAAGCGAGCGCTTGTGCGGCGGCGCGGCACGCCGCCGCATCGGCATCGGGATAGCGGCCGGCGAGCTCGATCACCCCGACCGTATCGCCGTCTGACCGCAGACCCTCGACGAGGTGTCGTGCGAAGAGGTAGCCGCCGGTGAGCTGATTGATCGGACCGGGAACGAGCAGCGAGAATTTCACGACAACGCTCCCTCGAAGGCGGCCCAGGCAATCGGCGATTCGCGCAAGGTGACGCGCAGCGTGCGCAGCGCGCCGGCCGTGCCCTCGCCCAGCGCGCCCGCAGCGATGCGCGCCTTGAGCCGGCGGAAAATCTCGCCGGCCAAGAATTCGGTCGTGGTGTTGCGGCCTTTGAAGCCGGCGAGCTCGTCGAGGTTGCGGTAGTTGATCTCGGCGAGCACGGCTTTGAGCGTCTCGAGCGCCCTGCCGATATCGCAAACGAGGCCGTCACCATCGAGCTCGGTACGGCGGACTTCCATCTCGACGGCGTAGGTCGCGCCGTGAAGGCGCTGCGCCGGGCCGAAAATCTCGCCGACGAAACTATGCGCGATCATCACGTGATCGCTGACCGCAAGCGCATACATGCGTGCCCCCTATTCGTAACGCACGAGCTCGGCGAGGGCGCCATCGGGCGCTGTCGCGAGCCGCGCCATCCGCTGCGGCAGCGTGTCGAGCGTGCCGTGGCCGGTAACAAGATGGTCGTAAACCGGATCGGTGAGCAGCGCCAGGGCCAGGGCGAGGCGCTCGCGCCGGCTGCGCCGTGCGCGGCGCGCTCCGGCGACCGCGCCGACCTGCGACGAGACCAGTTGCAAGCGCCGCTGGTGGAAGGCGGCGCCGAGCGGTGCCGTGACCGGGCGATCGCCATACCAGCTCAGCTCGATCACCTTGGCCTCGAAGCCGGCGAGGCGCAGCGCGGTCGCGAGGCCCGCGTCGCTGGCGCTCGCATGAAAGACGAGATCGCACGCGCCACTCGCTTCGGCCGGCAAAGCGAAGCGGCAGCCGAGCGCCGCGGCAACCGCCGCGCGGCGCGGATCGATATCAATCAGCTCGACGCGCGTGCCCGGCAGCTTCGCCGCGAGCGCGGCGATGCAGCAACCGACCACGCCGGCGCCGATGATCGCGATTCGGTCGCCGAGTCGCGGCCCGGCATCCCACAGCGCGTTGAGCGCGGTCTCCATATTGGCGGCAAGCGCCGCGCGCGCGTCGGGCACCTCGCCCGGCACCGGTAGAACCGCATCGGCGGGCACGACATAGACGTCTTGATGCGGATAGAGGCAGAAGACGCGCCGGCCGCGCAGCGCCGCCGGTCCTTCCGTGATGATGCCGACCGAGGCATAGCCGTATTTCACCGGCGCGGGAAAATCGCCCTCCTGGAACGGGCAGCGCATGGTCTGATATTCGCTCGCCGGTACGCGCCCTGCGAAAACCACGCTCTCGGTGCCGCGGCTGATCGCGCTGACGCGCGCGCGCACCACGACCTCGTCATCGCGCGGCGCGGGCAAAGAGACGGTGCGGATTTCGCCGCGGCCCGGCGCGGCGAGCCAGAAGGCGCGCGCCTGGCGCGTCGTCATCCTAAGGTCCGAAGATGCATTCGAAGAGCGTATCGGCGCCGAGCGATAGGCGCCGGATCTGCGGCCTGAAGCCGAGACCCGGCTCGGCGATCGCCGGCAGGGTGAGGCTCGGCCGGCCCGAGCCCAAAAGCAGGGGCGCGACCGTGATCTGCAGCCGGTCGAGGCACTGGGCGCGGAGGAAATTCGAGATCGTGACGCCGCCGCCTTCGATGAAGAGCCAATGCAGGCCGCGCGCGGCGAGCGCCGCCTTGATGATCGCCGGCGCGATCACGCGGCCGTCACGCGGCAGCAGGATGGTTTCGACGTCCGCGCCCGCGCCGTTACGGTGATCAGCGGCGGCGATCACGATCGTGCGCGCGCTGTGGTCGGTAAAAACTTTGTGATGCGGCGCCAGCTTGCGCTCGGGATCGATGACAATGCGCACCGGATGCTCGCCGCTACAGCGCCGCACCGTCAGCTGCGGGTCGTCATGCAGGACCGTGTCGGCACCGACAATCACGGCATCGGCGAGCGCGCGCATGCGATGGGTATGACACAAATCCTCTTCGCCCGAGATCCAGCGCGAAGCGCCGCTGGCCGCGGCGATCTTGCCATCGAGACTTTGTGCGAGATGCGCGACGATAAAGCTCTGCCCCGGCGCCGTCGCACAGAGCGGCCCGTAGAGCGCTTCGAGCTCGCCGGCGCCGATGCTGCCCGGCGCCGCGCCGCGCCGATGCGCCAGCACGGCTCGCCACTGCGCCTCGATGTGCCCCCTTATATCGCCTTCCGCAGCCATGCTAGAGCTTTTCCCGGACCGCATAATGAGGTAGGGACCGATCCTTTGGATAGAAACAAATTTTCGCGAGCGACGATCCCCAAGCCCTTCGGCGTCGCCAACTGGGTTACCGCGGCCCGGGCGTTCTATGCCGTGAGCCTCGTCGGCTATGCGCTCGCGGCCCTGGTGTCGGGTGCCGCGCCAAGTGCCGCGCTGCGCTGGTTCTGGGTCGCCTTGGCGCTCGGCGCCTTGGCGCTCGACGGGGTCGATGGCCGTCTCGCCCGCCAGCTCGGGCAGACGAGCGCTTTTGGTGCGCGCTTCGATATGGAAACCGATGCGGTGATGGTTCTGGGCTTGAGCCTGCTCGCCTGGCTGTGCGGTCAGGTGGGAGCCTGGGTACTGGCGGGCGGCTTGATGCGTTATATCTTTGTCCTAGGAGGCTGGGCGTGGCCGGCGCTGGCGGCGCCCTTGCCGCGGCGGCTGCGGCGGCAAGCGGCCTGCGTGGCCCAGATGGCGGTCTTGATCTTGGCGGCGGCGCCGGCGATCGCGCCGACGGTGGCGGCGCCGCTCTGCTTCGCCGCACTGGCGGGGCTGAGCTATTCCTTCGCGGTCGATGTCGCGTCGCTGCTGGCGAGCCGCGGCGAGGAGAAGAAAGAGGCGGTGATTTGAGCATCTCCGAGGTCGATCCGAGCGCTACGCGGCTGCTGCGACGCGTCGATCGCGTGATTGGCGATCTGCGCCGCGGCGTGATCGTGTTCGTCGATGGCGGTGGCCAAAGCCTCGCCGTGCAGGCGGCCGAGCTAGCAAGCACCGAGAGTCTCGCACAGCTTGGCAAGGTCGGCGGCGGCACGGTGTCGCTGGCGCTGACGCGGCGGCGCGCCGCGGCGCTCGGCCTCACGCCGATGCCAAGCGGTCCGGGCGGCTCGAGCGTGCTGGCGCTGCCGCGCGACACCGAGCCGGGCTTCGTCCACATGCTTGCCGATCCCGGCGCGGCGGTCGCGGGTCTCGCGCTCGCTGCGCCCGACGGCGATCGCCTGGTCGATGGCGCGATCGAGCTCGTGAAGCTGGCGCGGCTCTTGCCCGCCGCGGTGATCGTGCCGCTCGCAGCGGCTGCGGCCCAGCGCTTTGCTGCGACCGAGGGTTTGCTCGCGGTCGCGGCCGCCGATGTCTTCGCCTATGAGGCGTCCGCGGCGAACAGCTTGCGCATCATCAGCGAGGCACGCGTGCCGCTCGCCGATGCCGAGCATACGCGATTGGTGCATTTCCGTCCGCGCGACGGTGGCGTCGGCCATATCGCGATCGTGATCGGCGAGCCCGATCCCGCCCAGCCGGTGCTGGTGCGGCTTCATTCCGAATGCTTCACCGGCGATTTGCTCGGCAGCCTGCGCTGCGATTGCGGCGATCAGCTCCGCGGCGCAATCGTCGAGATCGCCAAGAACGGTGGCGGCGCCGTGCTCTACCTCTCGCAAGAAGGCCGCGGCATCGGCCTTGCCAACAAGCTGCGCGCCTATGAGCTGCAAGACGGCGGCTTCGATACCATCGACGCCAACGAGCTCCTCGGCTTCGATGCCGATGAGCGCGTCTATCTGCCGGCGGCGGCGATGCTCAGGCAGCTCGGCTTTACCAAGGTGCGGCTCCTTACCAACAATCCTGAGAAGGTCGCGGCGCTGGCGCGTTGCGGCATCGAAGTGGTCGAGCGTGTGCCGCATGCTTTTCCCGCCAACGCACATAACGAGCGCTACCTGCGCACCAAGGCGATCCGCGGCGGCCACCTGCTCTGACGGCGTGCGATCTCTGGCGACGCGCCAGGGGCAGCGCGATTTGCCCGGCAAACCCTGCCGGGTCGTCGATAAGCGCCGGCAAAACCCTTGATTCTCAACGCGTCGCGTTTGGCACCAGGCTTGCAGCGCTGGGCCGGAGAGTATGGTTAACGCATAAAAGGGTTTGCCCCCGTGTCCGATGTCGCCGCCGCCGCCGCTCAGCCTGCGTCGCAAGCCACGCCACCGGGCCTGACCCTGTGGTCGCATGGTGGCGGTTTCTCGTTCAAGGACCTCCTCGATATCGTCAACCCGCTGCAGCATCTGCCGGTCGTCGGCTCGATCTATCGCTACCTGACCGGCGATGAGCCCTCGGGCGCCGATCGCATCGTCGGCGACGCGCTCTATGGCGGTCCGATCGGCTTCGGCGTCAGCGTCGTCACGACGGCCTTGTTCACCGATTCGAACGGCAAGGATCTCGGCGAACGGCTGCTCGCCGGTGTATTCGGTCCGCGCGATGCCAGCCCAACCCTCGGCACCCCGGCGGTGGCGGCGGCACAGCCGGCGCCGACGGTCGCCGCGAGCCAGCCCCAAAGCCTCCTGGCATTGCCCGATCAGCCGGTGGCGATGAACCAACTCTTCCGCTCGCCGCCGCCCGCGGCGCCGGCGACGCCACAGCAGAACTTCCTCGCGCAAACCGCCCAGTTCCAGCGCCAGCTAACCAACGGCCGCGGCACCAATGGCGCCGTCCTCAACAACCGACCGGTTCCGCTTGAGCTCAGCAGCAACCTCCTGCCGATGCTTCCTCCCGGGGCGCACTTGGCGAGCCCTGCCGCCAGCCCCGCCGCCGCCAGTCCCGCACCGGCGTCCGGCCAGGCTTCGGCTACGCCGCCCGGCAATCCGCCGACCGCTGCCAATCCGATCGCTCAGAAGATGCTCGATGCCTTGAACAAGTACGAGTTGCTTAAAAAGCAGGAAGAGCAACGGGATAGCGCTGGCTCGGCAGGCTCTCCCGCGGTCGATCTCGCCCTCTAGCTCAAGCTATCCCGGCGTCTGGCGCAGAGCTGGCGCGCGCTTTTGCGCTGCGAAATAGTACCGGTTTGGTCCTTGAATAAATTGGGTCACGGGCATATCTCCTTATAGAGCCAAGAGGCCGATGGGCCGCTTTCGGCTCAGAGGGAAGCCCGAAAGCCAACGATCCGCGTGCGATCCCCGTGCGGCGATGAGCCGGCGGAACGAATCCCGCGGCTCCGGATTGGCAGAATGAATGGATGTAACCGATGAACCTGAAGCTCGATTCCACCCTGACGCGCTTTGTCGAAGAGGCCAAGCGCTACCCGATGCTGACTCCCGAGCGCGAGCGCGAGATCGCGACCGCTTGGCGTAAACGCGAGGATCGGGCCGCGTTGGACGAGCTCGTCGGCAGCCATTTGCGCCTCGTCGTCAAGATTGCGCGCGGCTTTCTCGGCTACGGCTTGCCGCTGGCCGATCTCGTCGCCGAGGGCAATATCGGCTTGATGCAGGCCGCGGAGAAATTCGAGCCGGAGCGCGGCTTCCGCTTCGCGACCTATGCTATGTGGTGGATCCGAGCGGCGATCCAGGAATACATCCTCCATTCCTGGTCGCTGGTGAAGATCGGCACTACTGCCGCGCAGAAGAAGCTGTTCTTCAACCTGCGCCGCCTTAAGGCGAAACTCGAGCAATTCGACCAAGGCGATCTCGCGCCGGAAGCCGTCACCGCGATCGCTCGCGATCTCGACGTGCCGGAAGGCGAGGTGATCGAGATGAACCGGCGTCTCGGCGGCGTCGACAACTCGCTCAACGCGATGCTCGGCGGCGACGCCGACAGCGAATGGCTCGAGATGTTGCCCGACGAGCGGCCGACCCAGGAAACGGTGGTCGGCGATCTCGAAGAGGGCCGGCGTCGGCGCAGCCTCCTCGGTGCCGCGCTGAAGAAGCTCAATCCGCGCGAGCGCGAGATCGTGGTCGAGCGCCGCCTCAAGGACGAGCCCGCGACCCTCGAAGAGCTCTCGCATCGCTATGCGGTGTCGCGCGAGCGTATCCGCCAGATCGAGGTCCGCGCGGTCGAGAAGCTGCAAAAGGCGGTGGCGGCCAATTCCTCGCGGGCGCCGGAACGGATCGCGGCCTGATAATTTAGGCCGCGCTCGCAGCCGCCACACCAACCCTGCTCGCGCGGCCTGGGTTGGCTAGGCGGTGGCCGCGCGAGCAGAAATAACTAGCTCAGCCACCAAGCGCCGAGCGCCAGCGTCGCCAAGGTCAGCGGCGCGCCGATGCGGAAATAGGCCCAAAAGCCTATGGCCACCGCATGCCGGCGTGCCTGCTCGACCACGATGAGATTGGCGACCGATCCCAGAATCGTAAAATTGCCGGCCAAGGTCGAGGCCATCGCCAAGACCAGCCAAGCGCGTTGCGGCTCGGCGAGCGGGCGGATGAAGGGCGCGAGCGCCATGACCGCGGGCACGTTGCTGACGAGATTCGACAGCACCGCCGTGACGGCCGTCAGCACCGGTACGCGCGCCAGCCCGGCATCGGCGACCGCCGCGCGCAGCTCCGGCGTCAGCAGCGCCTTCTCGGCGCCGGCCAGCACGATGAACAAGCCGACAAACAGCAGCAGCAGCGACCAGTCGATTTCGCGGTAGACGCGCTGCGGCTTGATCGGATGGAGCAGGAGCAGCGCGCCGAGAACGATCGCCACCTTGGCCGGGGCAATGCCGGCGAAGAATCCCGCGATCGCCAGAGCAGTCGCGGCGAGCGATGTCGCGAGCAGCGCGCGATTGACGCGCGGCCGCAAGCCGGCGGCGTGCGAATCCGCCGGACGAAAGAAATCGCGGCGATGCGCCGCGGCGATAAAAGCGAGCACCAGAACCAGCCCGACTGCCGCGACCGGCGCCAGGGCCGCGGCGAAATCGCCATAAGCGATCCCTGAGAAGCTGCCGATCATCATGTTCTGCGGATTGCCGGTAATGGTCGCGACGCTGCCGATATTCGAGGCCATCGCCACGCCGAGGAGGTAAGGGAGCGGGTGGCGGTCGAGGCGCTTCGCCGTCTCGATCACCAGCGGCGTCAGCATCAGGCAGACCGCGTCGTTGACAAGGAAGGCCGAGAGCACGCCCGAGATCAGGACCACGCCGCCCAGCAGCAGCAGCGGCGTCCGCGCCTGCCGCGCGGCGAAGCCGGTGACCAGGCTGAAGAATCCCGAGAGCCGCAGATTGGCGACGATCAGCATCATGCCGAGCAGCAAGGTGATCGTGCCCCAGTCGATCGCGCGATAGGCTTCGTCGAGCGACAGGGTGCCGCTGGCCACCATCAAGGCGGCCCCGAGCAGCGCCGCGCCGGCGCGGTCGAGCCGCAAGAACGGCAACCGGCCGATCGCGACGACGATGTAGGTCGCGGCAAAGATCGATGCCGGTATCAGCAAGGGCCTCTCGCTCTGGTTGCGGCGCTCCGGTTGCGGCACCGGTCATGGTTTCGCCACGATCGCGCGCCAGACACTAGCATATCGAGCCGGCGCCGATCCTCGGAGCCCATGCGGTGCGATGCCGAATATGCTAGAATCGTTGCTTAGAGCCGGGCGCGCGCTGCGCCGCGGCATCTCCGACGATAGGATTTTTGGGTTTATGACGCGTCGGTCGACCGGCGATCGTAATCGGCGCGCCTCGGCGCGCGGCTCTTCTTCCAGAACCGGGGGCAAGAAACCCTCGCGCAAGGGGCGCCTCGCCCGGCTCGGGCTGCTGGCAGGGCTCTGGGGCTTGATCGCCGGGCTGGGCATCATCGGCTTCTTCGCCCTGACCTTGCCCGATACCAGCGACCTCGCTGCCGTGCAGCGCAAGCCGAGCATC
Source organism: Allostellaceae bacterium (assembly GCA_036501365.1). GTDB lineage: Bacteria > Pseudomonadota > Alphaproteobacteria > ATCC43930 > CGMCC-115725 > CAIKMD01. The sequence goes on from DASYAL010000060.1 coordinate 55,908, forward strand.
ACGCTCCTCGCCAGCGACGGCTCGCTGATCGCTACCTATGGCGATCTCTTCGGCGAGCCGCTGCATTTGAAGGACATGCCGAAATACCTGCCGGCGGCAGTGATCGCCACCGAGGATCGCCGCTTCTACAGCCATTTCGGCATCGACCCGATCGGTCTGTTGCGCGCCGCTTTTTCCGATTTGCGCGCCGGCCATGTCGTTCAGGGCGGCAGCACGATCACCCAGCAATTGGCGAAGAACCTCTTCCTCACGCCCGACCGCACCTTCACGCGCAAAATTCAGGAGGCGCTGCTCGCGCTCTGGCTCGAGCATAAATTCACCAAGCAGCAGATTCTCGAAATCTATCTCAACCGCGTCTATCTCGGTGCCGGCACCTATGGCGTCGACGCGGCGGCGCGGCGCTATTTCGACAAATCGGCGCGCGACGTGACGCTTTACGAGGCGGCGGTAATCGCCGGGCTCTTGCGGGCGCCGTCGCGCTTCTCGCCGGCCAACGACAAGGAGGCCGCCGCCGGTCGCGCGCAGCAGGTACTCGCCAATATGGTCGATGCCGGATACCTCACCGAGGCGCAGGCGCAGACCGCCGACCTGCAGAAATCGCAACTCGCCAAGGCGCCGAGCCTCAGCCGTGGCAGCCGCTATTTCGCCGATTGGGTGGTCGATCAGGTCGACGGCTTCAGCGGCACCCAGGATCGCGACCTGGTGGTGACGACGACGCTCGATCCGAAGATGCAAGCGGCGGGCGAGAACGCCGTCGCGAACACGCTCGATCAGGACGGCGACAAATACGATGTCGGCCAGGGCGCGCTGGTGGCGATGTCGCCCGACGGCGCGATCCGCACCATGGTCGGCGGCGACGACTACGCTGACAGCCAGTTCAACCGCGCGACCCAGGCGTTGCGCCAGCCCGGCTCGTCCTTCAAGCCGATCGTCTATCTCGCGGCGCTGGAGCGCGGGCTGCAGCCGGGCGATCACTTCATCGACCAGCCGATCCGCATCGGCAATTGGGAGCCGCATAATTTCGAGAACAAATATCGCGGCGACGTCACCGTCGCCGACGCGATCGCGGAATCGCTCAACAGCGTCGCCGCGCAAGTATTGCAGCGCGCCGGCGTCGACAATGTCATCGCCACCGCGCGCACGCTCGGCATCACCTCGGATCTGGCACATGACGCGAGCCTGGCGCTCGGCACCAGCGAGGTCTCGTTGACCGAGCTCACCGCGGCCTATGCGGCTTTTGCCTCGGGCGGCATCGGCGCCTGGCCCTATGGCATCATCGAGATCAGAGACGCGCATGGCGGCGTGATCTACCGCCGCGACGGCTCGGGCCCCGGGCGCGTCATCGATCCGGCTATCGCCGGCACCATGAACCAGCTCTTGAGCGGCGTCATCGCCTATGGCACGGGCAAGGCGGCGCGGCTCGACCGGCCGGCGGCGGGCAAGACCGGCACGACCCAGGATTCGCGCGACGCGCTGTTCGTCGGCTATACCGCCGACCTCGTATGCGGCGTGTGGTTCGGCAACGACGACGATTCGCCGATGAAGCGAGTCACCGGCGGTACGCTGCCGGCCCGCACCTGGCATAGTTTCATGATGGCGGCGACGCGCGGCATGCCGGTGCGGCCGCTGCCGGGCGAAACCGTCCCGGCGATCGCGACCGCGGGGAGCGGCTCAATGGCAAGTCCGGTCTCGAGCCCGGGGCCGACCGGCACGGGTTTGCGCGGCCTGCTCGATCGCATCTTCGGCGGCGGCCCGCCCGAAGCACCGCCGCCGCCGCGCGCAGCGCCCTATTCGGAGCCGGGCGCGGTGTCGCCCCAGGGCTGATCGCCGCGTTGCTCGGGCGCATCGGGATCGATACGGCGATAGAATCCCGCCGCCACCGAGGCGCCGAGCGCGACCACGATGAAGTCGGCGCAGCTGCTGATGACGCCGCGCAAGATGAAAAAGCCGAGCGGCGGCGGCGCGTCGCTGCCGCTGTCGAGGCCCAACAAAGCGGCGATGCTGGAGATAAGCATCGCGACCGCGAACACCGTCGGTATGCTGACGAGCATCACGGTCGCGAACAGGCGCCAGGTATTGCCGCGCATCGCCCGCCACGCTGCGGCGAGCGACAGCGGCTTGCCGCGCGCCGCGGCGGGAAAGAGCAGCGAGCAGCGCACCGGCGCGAGCCAGGCGGCGATCATTCCTGCGCCGGCGACCGGTGCCGCGTAGCCGGGCGCGCCTGCGATATCGGCGAGCACCATGGCGCTGAGCAAGACCGCCGCGACGAGATAGAGCAACAGCATATAGAGCAGGAAGCGGAGCCAAGCGCCGAGGAAGATGCCGGAGGGCACGCGGCCGTGATTGAAGAGCAGAGTTTGGTACCAGCGGACGGCAAAAGCGCTGAGGCAGAGGAGGCCGACCAGCGCCTCGACCAAATCGTCGACGGTGAGGCCAAACGCATCGCCCGGCCAGGCGGGGATGGCACCGACGCCGCGATAGAGCTGCAGATAGCCCGGCAGAATCGCGGCTGCCAGCACGAGAAGCAGCGGCAGCCAGGCGAGCTCGAGCAGCAAGCTCAGCCGCCCGAAAACGCCGCGATAAGCCTCGACCATGACCGCCGCCACCGGCACCCGGGCGCGCGTGACGGCTTTCGCCATGAGGATTCCTCCGCTCGTCGCTGCGCGCCGAAAGTAGCGGATGATCGCGGAACGAGACAGCGTCCTGCGGCGGATGCTTGGCCTCAGGCGGCGCTGACGCCCTGGTCGAGGGCGTAGCCCGCCGCGCGCACGGTGCGGACGAGGTCCTTATGCCCACCCTCGTTGAGGGCCTTGCGCAGGCGGCGGATATGGACGTCGACCGTCCTCAGCTCGACCTCGGCGTCGCGGCCCCAAACGGCGTCGAGCAGTTGCTCGCGCGAGAACACCCGGCCCGGCCGCTCGAGGAAGAAGCGCAGAAGGCGGAACTCGGTCGGTCCGAGATGGACCGGCTGGCCGGCGCGGCTCACGCGATGGGCCGAGAGATCGAGCGAGAGGTCGCCGAAGCGCAGGATTTCGGCATTGGTTGCCGGCCGGGCGCGGCGGATCACGGCGCGCAACCGCGCGACGAGCTCGTTGGTGCTGAAAGGCTTGACGACGTAATCGTCGGCGCCGCTGTCGAGGCCGCGCACGCGGTCGGGCTCCTCGCCGCGCGCCGTCAGCATGATGATCGGCACCTCGCGCCACGCCGAGCTGCGGCGGATCTGGCGGCAGAGCTCGAGTCCCGAAATGCGCGGCAGCATCCAATCGAGCAGGACGGCGTCGGGCGTTTCCTCCTTGAGGTGGAGCAGCGCTTCCTCGCCGTCGCGCGCTTCGGCGACCGCGAAGCCCTCCTTCTCGAGATTGTAGCGCAGCAACGTCAGCAGCGCCGCTTCGTCTTCGACCACGAGCACGCGCGGCAGCATTAAGCGGCGCCTTCCTGACCGCTCTCGGCCGGCGGCGCCTCGGCGAGGATGGTACGGTCGCGCTTGGGTCGGATCTGCGCCAGCGGCTTGCCGTGGACGAGGAAGTAGAGCGTCTCGGCGATATTGGTCGTGTGATCGCCGATGCGCTCGAGATTCTTCGCCATGAACAGTAGGTGGGTGCAAGCGGTGATGTTGCGCGCGTCCTCGATCATATAGGTCAGAAGCTCGCGGAAGAGGCTCGTATACATCTCGTCGAGCTCTTCATCGCGCAACCACACGGCGAAGGCCTTGTCGGCGTCGCGCTCGACATAGGCGTCGAGCATGTCCTTGATCATGGCCTGGCACACCGCGCCCATCCGCGGCAGCGCGTAGACCGGCTTCACCGGCGCCGACTGATTGAGGACCAGCGAGCGCTTGGCGACGTTCGCCGCGTAATCGCAGATGCGCTCGAGATCGGTCGAGGTCTTGAGCGCGGCGACGATCTGGCGCAAATCGCGCGCCATCGGCTGGCGCAGCGCGAGGAGCCGCACCACCTGGGCCTCGACCTCGTGTTCGAGCTCGTCGACCTTGGCATCGGCCTCGATCACGCTGCCGGCGAGGTCGCCGTCGCGCTTCGAGACCGCGTCGATCGCAGCCGACAGCTGACTCTCGGCCATGCCGCCCATCTCGGCGATCGAATTGTCGAGCCGCTGCAGCTCCTGGTCGTAGCTCTTGATGATGTGTTCGGCGACCATACGTTCTCGCTCCTTGACGCTCTCCAACGCCTCCCGGCTCAACCGAAGCGGCCGGTGATGTAGTCTTCTGTTTGCCGTTCCTTCGGATGCGTGAAGATGGCTTCCGTCTCGTCGAATTCGATGAGCTGGCCGAGATACATGAAAGCCGTGTAGTCCGAGCTGCGCGCGGCCTGCTGCATGTTATGGGTGACGATCGCGATCGTATAATCGGATTTGAGCTCGGCGATCAGCTCCTCGACGCGCTGGGTCGAGAGCGGATCGAGGGCCGAGCACGGCTCGTCGAGCAGCAGCACCTCGGGTTTCACCGCGATGGCGCGGGCGATGCACAGCCGCTGCTGCTGGCCGCCCGAAAGCGACAGGCCGCTTTGCTTCAGCTTGTCCTTCACCTCGTCCCAGAGCGCGGCGCGGCGCAGCGCCTGCTCGACGCGCGTATCGAGCTCCTGCGCCGAGAGGCTCTCATAGAGCCGGATGCCGAAGGCGATGTTGTCGTAAATCGACATCGGGAACGGCGTCGGTTTCTGGAACACCATGCCGACCCGGGCGCGGAGCAGGTTCAGGTCCTGGCGCGGATCAAGGATGTCGTGGCCGTCGATCAGGACCTGGCCGGTGGCGCGCTGGCCGGGATAGAGATCGTAGATGCGGTTGAGGATGCGCAAGAGCGTCGACTTCCCGCAGCCCGAGGGGCCGATGAAAGCGGTGACGCGGCGGTCGTAGAGCTCGATGTTGATGCCTTTGAGCGCCTCGAAATCGCGGTAGTAGAAGCGCAGATCCTTGACCACGACCTTGGTCTGCGGCACGCCGCGTTCGGCGGTGCGGTTGATCGACACCATCGGGGTGGTGCCGAGCGGGGCGCGGGTGGTGGGGTTTTGCACGGGGGTCACGTCGATGGTCATCGGGTACTTCCGCCTCCACTCCAGTTCGTCAGGAACCGCGCGCCGATATTGAGGATGAGGATCGCGAAGGTGATCAGCAGCGCGCCGCCCCAGGCGAGGCGCTGCCAATCGGCATAAGGGCTCATGGCGAACTGGAAGATAACGACCGGCAGGTTGGCCATTGGCCCGTTCATGTTGGTGCTCGAGAACTGGTTGTTGAGGGCGGTGAAAAGCAGCGGCGCCGTCTCGCCGGCGATGCGCGCGACCGCAAGCATCACGCCGGTCATCATGCCTTGCATGGCGGCGCGATAGGTCACCATGACGACGACCTTCCAGCCGGGCGTGCCCAAGGCGAAAGCGGCCTCGCGCAAACCGGCGGGAACGAGATTCAACATGTCCTCGGTGGTGCGCACCACCACCGGGATGACGAGGATGGCGAGCGCCACCGATCCCGCCCAGGCCGAGAAATGGCCCATGGGCACGACCATCAGCGTGTAGACGAAAAGCCCGATCACGATCGAGGGCGCGCTCAGGAGGATGTCGTTGACGAAGCGCACGACCGGCGCGAGTGCCGTGCCGCGGCCGTATTCGGCGAGGAAGGTGCCGGTCAGCACGCCGATTGGCGTACCGACGAGGGTTGCGACCCCGGTCATGACGAGGCTGCCATAGATCGCGTTGCCGAGTCCGCCCTGATTGCCGGGCGCCGGCGTCGATTGGACGAAGGTGCTGAACGACAGCGCCGACAAGCCGTTCGCCAAGAGCGAGCCGAGGATCAGGAACAGGATCAGCAGGCCGAGCCCGGTCGCGAACAGCGACAGGGTCAGCATGATGAGGTTGGTCACGCGCCGGCGATTGTAGAGCGTAATCATTTGGCCGCCTGCTGATCGAGCCGGAGCAGCAACAGCTTCGCCGCGGCTAGCACGGCGCAGGTGATGATGAAAAGAATGAAGCCCAAGAGGATCAGCGACGAGGTGTAGAGCTGGCCGACCGCCTCGCTGAACTCGTTGGCGAGCGTTGCCGAGATCGTCGTGCCGGGCGCCAGCAACGAGGGGCTGATACGATGCGCGTTGCCGATCACGAATGTCACCGCCATGGTCTCGCCCAGCGCGCGACCGAGGCCAAGCATGACGCCGCCAACGACGCCGATGCGTGTATAAGGCAGCACGATCTCGCGGACGACTTCGGCGGTGGTAAGGCCGATGCCATAAGCGCTTTCGCGCAGCATCGGCGGCACCGTCAAGAAGACGTCGCGGGTCACGGCGGCGATGAAGGGCAGCACCATGACGGCGAGGATGAAGCCCGCGGTCAAAACGCCGAGGCCGAGCGGCGGCCCGCTGAAGAGAACGCCGATCAGCGGGATGTCGCCGATGGTTCCCTTGAGGAAAGGCTGCACGGTCAGTTGCAGGAACGGTGCGAGGACGAACAATCCCCAGATGCCGTAGATGATGCTCGGGATCGCCGCCAACAGCTCGATCAGGATGCCGATCGGGCGGCGCAGCATCGGCGGGCAGAGCTCGGTCAGGAACATCGCGACGCCGAGCGCGAGCGGCACGCCGATCAGCATCGCGATCAGCGACGTGATAAGAGTGCCGTAGATCGCCGGCGCGCCGCCGAAAATCTGCTTCACCGGGTTCCAGGTCTCGCTCCAGAGGAAGCTGATGCCGAAGGCACGGAAGGCCGGCATGCCGCCGATCAGCAACGCCACCATGACGGCGCCGAGAAGCAGCAGGACGGCGAAGGCGAAGAGCCGCGTGGTGCTGCGAAAGAGGAAATCCGCGAAACGCTGACGGCGCGGATTCAACCCAGAGGTTGTGGTGTTAATGACCGCATCTACCATGACTGGTGGTCCAGCCCGGCAAGTTCGAACGGCATGGAATGCCTCACCTCGTTATGCCGGGCCGTCTTGTCGAGCAACAACTACCCGCCCGGCGTTACGGTTTTATGACACGTGCTTGCCTGGCGGATGACGGTCCTGCTGGATATCGGCGGCCTTTGCGGGCACGCAAGGGCGGTCAGGGCTGTGCGATTGCGACCGGCAGATGAACGGTGAAGACCGAGCCCTGGCCAAGCTCGCTGTCGATGTCGAGCGCGCCGCGATGGTGGCTGACGATATGCTTGACGATGGCAAGGCCGAGGCCGGTGCCGCCGAGCTCGCGCGAGCGCGCCGGATCGACGCGATAGAAGCGCTCGGTCAGGCGCGGCAGGAAATCGCGCGATATGCCGGGCCCATGGTCGCGAATGGCGACCGCCACCGCGGCGTTGCGCTGGCCGGCCCGGCCCGCCGGCAATAGGCGCCCGGAAATAAAGCCCGAAACCTCGATCGCGGTGCCGGCAGCGCCATATTTGATCGCATTGTCGAAGAGGTTCTGGAACACCTGCGTCAGCTCGTCGGCATCGCCGAGGACCGGCGCCAGGTCGGGCGGCAGCTTGAATGCGAATTCCATCTGCCGCGCGGCGGCGCGTTGCTCGAGCGTATCGGCGACCGCGTGCAGCACGTTGGCGAGATCGACGGCGCCGGTCGGTGCGCGGTGCTCGTTCATCTCGATGCGCGACAGCGACAAGAGATCGTCGACCAGCCGGCTCATGCGGCCGGCCTGCTCGGCCATGATCGCGAGAAAGCGTTCGCGCGCAGCGGTGTCCTCGCGCGCCGGGCCGCGCAAGGTCTCGATGAAGCCGACCAGCGAGGCGAGCGGCGTCCTGAGCTCGTGGCTCGCATTGGCGACGAAATCTGCGCGCAGCCGCTCGCTGCGCTTCAGGTCGGTGAGATCGTGCAGCATCAGCACCGCGGCGGCGCCTTGCGCGGTCGGCGGCGACAGCGGCGCGAGCCGCGCCGAGAGATGGCGCTCGATCGGACTCGCGATCTCGAATTCGACCGTGCGCAGGCCCTCGCCGCGCAGCACCGCGTCGGTTGCCGCCAGCACGGCCGGGTGGCGCAACGCGCCGGCGAGGTCGCGGTCGACCAGCCGGTCGCCAAGGAGTTGCACCGCAGCGTCGTTGGCGCTGACGATGCGGCGGCCGGAATCGAGCAGCAGCAGCGGCTCCGGCAAGGCGGTCTCGACGGCGCGCAAAGAGGATAGCTCCGAGGCGCGCTGGACAAGCGTCGCGCGCATGCCGCGCGCCCAGCGCGCGAGCGCGAGCCACAATTCGCGCGCCAGCGGGCTCAAGGTCTCGACTTGGGGCGTCGCCGCCTCGTTCTCGCTCATGCTGCGGATCGCCGCCTGGATCGCGAGCAAGCCGCCGAACAGCGGGCGGAATGTCAACACCACACCGGCATAACCGAGGATCGCCGCGATCCAGGCCGGCGTCGCGTCGATCTCGCCGAGCTGCTCCAGGACGAAGAGGACCAACAGGAAGGGCGACGCTAGAAATGCCGAGCCCAGCAGCAGGCGCGGCAACCCGCTCATCGCGGCGCTCGCTCCGCGATCGCTCGTGTCGCCGCCGTGGACGGTGCGATCATTCCGGCCATTCCCGGCCGGAATTTTATCGAGGTGCCGCGGCTAACGCCAGCGCAGGAAAATGCGCTCGAGCGCCGTCAGCGCCGCGCCGATGAACAGGCCGAGGATCGAGAGGATCACCACACCCGCCATCAGATCGTCGGATTGCATCAGATTGCCGGCCGTCAGCAGGAACGCGCCGATGCCGTATTGCGCGCCGATCATCTCGGCCGAGACGACGAGGATGAGCGCGATCGACACCGAGATGCGGAAGCCGGCGAGGATTCCGGGCAAGGCCGAGGGCAGGATGATCTTCCGGATGATCGATCCCATCGGCATGTTGAAGCTCTGGCCCATGCGGATGAGGTTGCGCGGCGTGCCGTCGACGCCGGCGAGGCTGGCGATCACGGTCGGGAAGAACACGCCCGAGGCGATAGTCACGATCTTCGGCGTCTCGCCGATTCCCAGCCACAGAATCAGCAGCGGCAGCAACGCGATCTTCGGCACGGGATAAATCGCCGAGACCAGCGGCATGCCGATGGCGCGGCCGGCGGAGGTCAGCCCCATCGCGAGGCCGATGATGACGCCGAGGCCCGAGCCGATCACCCAGCCGGAGCTGATGCGTACCAGCGAGATCGACAGGTGCCGCCACAGATCGCCGCTCACGGCGAGCTGCCATAGTGCTTCGATGATCGCGGCCGGCGAGGGCAGGAACACCGGGTCGATCCAGCCGAGCGAGATCGCGGCCTGCCAGATCGCGAGGATGCCGGCGAAGGCGATCCAGGAATAGAGCGGCTTCGGCACGTCGAGGAAGCCGCCGCCGCGGAAATCGACCTCGCGCCGCGCCACGGTGGTCGGAACGGCCCCCGCCGCGGTCAGCCCGTTTGCTGTCAGCTCACTCATGGATCACCTCTCGATCGGCCACCGAGGCCTCGTCGCGGATCAGGGACCATAGACGTTCGCCCAGCTCGCTCAACTGGCCGAGCGCCGCCTTGCTTTTGCGCTCGCGCTGGGGAATCGGGACATTCAGGATTTCCTTGATCTTCCCGGGCCGCCGCGACAATACCACGACGCGGTCGGCAAGGCGCAGGGCTTCCTGGAAATTATGCGTGATGTAGATGCCGGCGATATGCTCGCGCAGGAGGAGATCGAGGAAGTCCTCCATCAGCAGGTCGCGGGTCTGGGCGTCGAGCGCCGACAGCGGCTCGTCCATCAGCAGCACAGCCGGCCGCACCACCAGCGCTCGGGCGATGCCGACGCGTTGGCGCATGCCGCCCGAGAGCTGCTTCGGCAGGGCGTCGGCGAAATCGAGGAGCCCGGTGCGCTGCAGCGCATCGTCGACCCGGGCCTTCAACTCGCCGGACGCCAGCTTGTGATGCTCCAAGGGCAGGGCCACGTTCTTCGCGACCGAGCGCCAGGGCAAGAGGGCGAAATCCTGGAAGATGAAGGTGAGCGGGTTGAGGCAATCGGCCGGCGGCTGGCCTTCGAGGAAGACGCCGCCGGCGCTCGCCTTGAGGATACCGCCGACGATGCTGAGGAGGGTGGACTTGCCGCAGCCCGAGGGACCGATGACGGCGACGATCTCGCCCTCGCGGACATGCATCTTGATGTCCTCGAGGACGAGCAGCTGGTCATAGGAATGACGCTTGACGTCGACGATCACATCCATGACGGCGTCTTCGCTTCGGTTTCACTCATCGTTGCTGACGGTGCGGCGATACGCCGAAAGCCTCGCGCGCTCGGACGCGAGACAGCGCTTTCGCTTCACCGGGCCTCCCTTCTTTCCTCGCGCCGCGCCCAGGCCGGACGCAGCCTGTCCTTGGCCGGCCGCGCTAGCATAAACGGCGGCATGCGGCCGGTCCAATAGGCCAACCAATCAAGGCTTCTCGCTGGCCGGCGACCGCCGGAGATGGCGCACCGTGGCGGGGTGTCGGCGCATTCTCTGCCGCTGACCGCCGCCGCCCGCCGCCGCTGAGCAGACGCGCCCCCGTCATTTCGCCGGCACCATGATGGCGTCGCGCTTATCGATCAGCGCGTCGACATCGATCTTGCCTTTGACCATGCCCTGCGATGCGTACCAGTTGGCGAGCTCGACGAAGTCCTTCTCGACCAGCCGGCCTTGCGGGTCGAAGAATGGGATGCCGAGCTTGATCTGCGCGAGCGGCTGGTCGAGCGCTTTCGCGACGGTCTGCATCACCTCCTCGGCATGCGGCCCGTCGCGGCGCTTGTCGTTGCTGTCGGCGAAGGCGTCGTGGAAATATTTCATCGCCTGGCGATAGCCGATGAGATAGCGCTTCAACACGTCGGGCCGCTCGTTGATCATCTTCGTCGAGGTGAAGAACGCCTCGTTCTGCTGCGGCGGCAGCTCGTCGCCTTCCCAGCCCAAGAGCTTGGCGCCGCCTTTGTTGATGACCGCGTAGGCCGGCACCACGGTCTGCACCGCGAAATCGGTCTGGCCGCCGGTCAATGCCGTGCCGACATTGGAGTTAGATTGCAGCGCCAGGATCTGGATGGTGTTGTAGTCGACGCCATAGGTCTTGGCGGCGAGGGCGATGCCGTATTGCAGCGGCGAGCCGGTTTGCGTGATCCCGCCTTTCTTGCCGCCGATATCCTTCAGCGAATGCAGCCCCGCCGCATAGGCCTGGTTCGAGACGACAAAGCCGATGCTCTGGAAGCCGGGATGCTCCCAGGTTCCCGAGCCGATAATCCGCAGCGCGCCCTGCGCCGCGAGGTTGAAGAACGCGGCGGTGAGGCCGGTCGCGCCGACATCGCAATCGCCGGAAGCGACCGCGACCGCGATCGGCTGCGCGGAATCGAAGTAGACGATATCGACGTCGAGGCCTTGCGCGGCGAAGAAGCCCTTTTCTTTGGCGAGGATATTGGGGCTTCCGCCCATCGAGCGGACGACGCCGGCTTTCACCTTGTCCATCGCAACGCCCGGTGTCGCCGTCGCGAGCGCGACGCTCGATCCGAGAACGAGCGCGGTCAGCGCGCGGATCATTTTCATGCTGGTTCTCCCTGCTCTTCGGTTTATTTCAGCGGCACGACGTAGCGCTTGTCGATAATGTCCTCGGCGTTGAAATCGCTCTTCACCATGCCCTGCGCGCGGTACCACGCGATCTGGTGCAGCACGTCGGGCACGTCGAGCCGCGCCTCGCGATCCATATAGCCGAGGCCCTGGTCGAGGATGTCGGGCGACTGGCCGGTGTATTTGGCGAGGATGGCGAGAATCTCGGGCGCGCTCGCCTGGTCCGCCCGCTTGCCGTCGGCGCCGGTGAAGGCGTCGTGATAGTCGCGCGTCGCCTTCCTCAAGGCGCGCAGGAAACGCTCGACCGTGTCGTGCCGCTCATTCGCGGTCTTGGTCGCGGTGAAAGCGACGGCGAGCTGCCACGGCGCCTCGTCGCCGATGTAAGCAAGGAGCTTGGCGTCGCCCTTGTTGATCGCCGGCCGGACCCAGGGCGCGATCGTCACCACCGCGTCGGCGGAATTGCCGACCACCGCCGCGACCGCGTTGGGGTTGGTCTGCAGCGGCATGAGGCGGATCGATTTGAGATCGAACCGGTATTTGTCGGCGAGCAGGCCGAGATCGTAATGAAAGGCCGAGCCGATCTGGGTGATCGCGACCGAATGGCCGGGCAGGTCCTTGACGCTCTTCAAGCCCACTTCGAAGGCCTTGTTCGAGGCGGCGACGGTGTTGGCGGGAAAGCCCGGAACCTCATGCGTCTGGCCGGCGATGATCCGGAGCGCGCCCTTGCCGGCGAGGCTGTAGAAGCCGCCGGTCAGCCCGGCGACGCCGAAATCGACTGCGCCCGAGGCGACCGCGACCGCGATCGGCTCGCCCGCCTCGAAGAACACGTAGTCCGGAGTGAGGCCTTCGGCGGCATAGTAGCCCTTGGCGTCGGCGATATAGAGTGGCCCGCCGACCGGCTTCTGCATGCCGATCTTGATCGTCTCCGCGGCGGCGCCATGCGCGGCGGCGGCGACCAGCGCCGCCAGCGCGACCAAAGCCAAGCGCATCGGCCGGTCCCTCCCGTTATCGTTCTTCCTTGCCGCGGTTATCGCGGGCCGCTGGCGCCGGGTCAATGCGCGGCTTCCGTCGGCAAGGGCTCGATGTAGCGCCTGTCGATGATCGCATCGGCGTCGACATTGTCCTTGAGCAGCCCCTGCGACTTGAACCACGCGACCTGGTGCTCGATGTCCTTGACGTCGAGCCGCGCGTCGCGATCGACATAGCCGATCGCCGCGCGCAGCTGGTCCGGCGTCTGGCCGATATATTTCGCCATGATCGCCAGGATCTCGGGCGCGCTCGCCTGGTCTGCGCGCTTGCCGTCGGGGCCGGTGAAAGCGTCGTGATAATCGCGCGCCGCCTTGCGGAAAGCGCGCAGCCAGCGCTGCACCGTGTCGGGATGCTCGCTCGCCATTTTGGTCGAGGTGATGATGACGCCCAGTTGCCACGGCGTCTCGTCGCCGATGAAACCCAGCACCTTGGCGCCGCCGCGCTGCAGTAGCGGCGTGAAATAGGTGACGGGCGCGAGCCCGCCGTCGACCTGCCCGCCCGCCACCGCCGCGACCGAATTCGGATTGGATTGCGTCGGCACGACGCGGATGGTCTTGAGGTCGAGGGCGTATTTCTCGGCGATGAGGCCGAGGCTGTAATGCAGCGCCGAGCCGACCTGCGTCACCGCCATCGAGCGGTTGTCGAGGTCCTTGAGCGAGCGCATCCCGGCGTCGTAGGCGCGGTTCGATGCGACCACGACCTCGGACTGGAAGCCGGGCACTTCATGGATCGCGCCGGCGATGATCTTGAGCGCGCCTTGCCCGGCAAGGCTGTAGAAGCCGGCCGTCATGCCGGCCAAGGAGATATCGAGCGAGCCGGAAGCGACGGCGACCGCGACCGGCTCGGCGGCCTCGAAGGTCGTGAGCTCGACGTCGAGGCCTTCGGCGGCGTAATAGCCTTTTTCCTTGGCGATGAAGATCGGCGCCGCGGGCGCGGCTTTGAGATAGCCCGAGCGCACCGTCTCGGCCGAAGCGGGACGCCAGGTCAGCGCCAGCAGCGCGGCCGCCAGCAAGAATCGCGCGATCATTCTTTCCCCCTATTGCGGCATCGGCACGACGAAGCGCCGGTCAATCAGCGTGTCGCCGTCGACCGCGTTCTTGAGGAAGCCGTGCTCGCGATACCAGGCGATCTGGTGGAGCACGTCTTTGACGTCCAAGCGCCCCTGCCCGTCGACATAAGCGAGCGCCGGCGCGATTTGCTCGGGCGTCTGGCCGAGGTAGTCCGAAAGGATCGCCATGATCGCCGGCGCGTCCGGCCCGTCGTGCCGCGTGCCGTCGGGCGCGGTGAAGGCGTCGTGGTAGTTACGCTGGCCTTGATGCATCGCGGCGAGGAAGCGCTTCACCAGATCCGGCCGCGCATCGGCCAGCTTTGCCGAGGTGATGAGCGCGCCGAATTGCCATGGCGCGATGTCGCCCGCCCAGGCGAGCAGCTTCACCGCGCCGCGCGCCACCGCGGGCGAGGCGAAATTGCCGAGCGTCGCCGCGGCGTCGATCTGTCCGCCGCTCACCGCCGAGGCGACATTGGCGTTGGATTGCAGCGGCACGATGCGCAGCGAATCGAGCGCGATGCCGGATTTCGCGGCGACGAGGGCGACGCTGTAATGCAGCGACGAGCCGATCTGCGTCACGCCGATCGAATGGCCGGCGAGGTCCTTGAGCGAGTGCAGCCCGGCGTCATAGGCCTTGAGCGAGGCGACGATCGCATTGGCGTGGAAGCCGGGATGCTCTTGCAGATGCCCCGAGATGATGCGCAGCTGTCGCGCCAGCGCATAGAGGCCGGCGGTCAGGCCGGTGATGCCGAAATCGATATCGCCCGAGGTTACCGCCACCGCGACCGGCTCGGCGGCGTCGAACGGCACGAGCTGCGCGTCGAGGCCCTGGGCGGTGAAATAGCCGCGCTTGATCGCGATCACCGCGACCGCGCTCGAGGAGGTCTTGAGGAGGCCGATCTTGACCGTCTCGGCGTGCGCGACCGGGGCAAGCACGGCAAGCAGCAAGGCGGCGGCGAGAACCCGGCAGGCGATGGCTCGCAACAATGTCCTCCCTGGCTTTGTGCGCCGTCGGCGGCGGCTTGCGGCCACTCTAAAGGCGCGCCGGTTTTTCTGCTAGCTTCCAGAGCCCATGCCGGAATCCTCTCGCGATCCGAATCCCGCCGCGCCGCCGGTGGCGCCCGCCTCGTCCCCCAATCTATCGGAAGGGGCGACGCCGGCGATGGCGCAATATCTCGAGCTGAAGCGCGCGCATCCCGATTGCCTCTTGTTCTACCGCATGGGCGATTTCTACGAGCTGTTCTTCGCGGATGCCGGCTGCGCCGCGGCGGCGCTCGACATCCAGCTGACGAAACGCGGCAAGCACGACGGCGAGGACATCCCGATGTGCGGCGTGCCGGTGCATGCCGCCGAGGCCTATCTCTCGCGCCTCATCCGCCAAGGTTTCCGCGTCGCCGTCTGCGAGCAGATGGAAGATCCGGCCGAAGCGAAGAAGCGCGGCGGCAAATCGCCCGTCCGCCGCGCCGTGGTGCGCATCGTCACGCCGGGCACGCTCACCGAGGACGCGCTGCTCGATGCCCGCCGCCACAACTACCTCGCCGCGCTTACCGACGTCTCGGGCGACCTCGCCCTCGCCTGGCTCGATCTCTCGACCGGCGATTTCGCGACCCAGGCGGTGGACGCCGCCGCGCTCGGCGCCGCGCTCGCGCGCATCGCGCCGGGCGAGCTGCTGCTGCCCGAACGGCTTCTCGCGCGGCCCGAGCTCTTCGAGCTGTGGCAGGCGCATAAGGATCGCCTCACGCCGCAGCCGAATGCGCGCTTCGACAGCGAGAACGGGCGCAAGCGCCTCGAGGCGGTTTACGGCGTCAAGGATCTCGCCGGCTTCGGCGCTTTCGGCCGCGCCGAGATCGCGGCGGCGGGCGCGCTCGTCGACTATGTCGAGCTGACGCAGCAGGGCAAGCTGCCGGCGCTCGCTGCCCCGCGCCGCCTCGGCAGCGGCGAGGTGATGGAGATCGACGCGGCGACACGGCGCAATCTCGAGCTTGTCGAAAGCTTGACCGGCGATCGCAACGGCAGCCTCCTCGCCGCGATCGACCGCACCGAGACCGGCGCCGGCGCGCGGCTGCTCGCCGATTATCTCGCGGCGCCGCTGACCGATCCTTTGCTGATCGACGCGCGGCTCGATGCCGTCGCGTTCTTCGTCGGCGCCGAGCGGCTGCGCGAAGCCGTGCGCGAGCGGCTGCGGCTCTGCGCCGACATGGCGCGGGCGCTGGCGCGTCTCGGCGTCGGCCGCGGCGGGCCGCGCGATCTCGCCGCGCTGCGCGACACGCTTGCCGTCGGCGCCGCGTTGCGCGCGCTGTTGCGTCAGGCCGATTTCACCGCGCCGCCGCCCCTCGTCGCGAAGCTCGAGCGCGATCTCGGCGAGCATGCGGCGCTGGTCGGGCGGTTGACGCGCGCGCTCGCGGCGGAACTGCCGCTGCTGGCGCGCGATGGCGGCTTCATCGCGCCGGGCTATGCCGCCGATCTCGACGAGCTGGTGAAGCTGCGCGACGACAGCCGCCGCCTCGTCGCCGGCTTGCAGGCGCGCTACGTCGCCGAGACCGGCATCGCCAGCCTCAAGATCCGGCACAATAACGTGCTCGGCTATCACATCGATATCGGACCCAACCACGCGGCGAAGATCGGCGCGGGCTTCATCCACCGCCAGACGCTCGCTTCCTCGATGCGCTATTCGACGGTCGAATTGGGCGAGCTCGAATCGAAGATCGCCTCGGCGGCGGATCGCGCGCTCGCGCTCGAGATGAAGCTCTTCGACGATCTCGTCGCCGAGGCCCTCGCGCAAGCAACCGAGATCGCGCGTGCCGCGTCGGCGCTCGCCGCGCTCGACGTCGCGGCGTCGTTGGCCGAGCTCGCGGTCGCCGAGCGCTATGCGCGGCCGAAGGTCGATGACGGCTTCGCTTTTGCTATTCGCCAGGGCCGCCATCCGGTGGTCGAGCGCGCGCTGCAGCGCGCCGCGGGGCCGAGCTTCGTCGCCAACGATTGCGACCTTCAGGAAAAGCAGCGGCTCTGGCTCCTGACCGGCCCCAACATGGCAGGCAAGAGCACCTTCCTGCGCCAGAACGCGATCATCGTCATCCTCGCCCAGATGGGATCGTTCGTTCCCGCCGAAGCCGCGCATATCGGCGTCGTCGACCGCCTCTTCAGCCGCGTTGGTGCGGCCGACGATCTGGCGCGCGGTCGCTCGACCTTCATGGTCGAGATGGTCGAGACCGCGGCCATCCTCAATCAGGCGGGCCCCCGCGCCCTCGTCATCCTCGACGAGATCGGCCGCGGTACCGCCACCTATGACGGACTCTCGATCGCCTGGGCGTCGGTCGAGCATCTCCACGACTGCAATCGCTGCCGCGCGTTGTTCGCGACGCATTACCACGAACTCACGGCGCTCGCGGCCAAGCTCGACCATCTCGCCTGCTTCACCATGCGGGTGAAGGAATGGCAGGGCGACGTGGTCTTCCTGCACGAGGTCGCGCCCGGCGCCGCCGACCGTTCCTACGGCATCCATGTCGCCAAGCTCGCCGGCCTGCCGGCGGCGGTGATCGCCCGCGCCGAGGAGGTGCTGGCGACGCTGGAGAAAGGCGAGCAAAGCGGCGCGCTGGCGCGGCTCGCCGAGGATCTGCCGCTGTTCGCCGCGCGCCGGCCGGCCGCTGCGCTAGAGCCGCCCGAACCCGCGCCGCTCGACCGGCTCCTTGCCGGCCTCAAGCCCGACGAGCTGTCGCCGCGCGAGGCGCTGGAGTTGATTTACCAGATCAAACGCCTCGCCCAGGACAGGGGCTGAGCCGGGGCGACAAGCCGCGGGCGGGCGTGTAAAATCGGGACCCATGCCCGACATCGCCCGCCAGCGCGAGATCATCGACCGCCGCGCCCTTGCCGCGGCGCTCGACGCGCTCGCCGAGAGCGGCGCCGTCGACCGCAAACGCGTCGCCGAGACCCTGAAGGCGGCGCTCGCTACCGGCCGCGCCGAGGTGAGGAAGCGCTTCGATTCGGGCGCCACCGGCGCCGAGACGGTGGTCGCGCTCTCCTTCCTCGTCGATCAGCTCATCCGCGCGCTCTACGACTTCATCGCGAGCCACATCTATCCGATCGCCAATCCCACCGCCGGCGAGCGCATGGCGCTGATCGCCGTCGGCGGTTACGGCCGCGGCGAGCTCGCACCCTATTCCGATATCGATCTCCTCTTTCTCACCGCCTACAAGCGCACGCCGCATACCGAGCAGGTGGTCGAGTACCTGCTCTACACGCTGTGGGATCTCGGGCTCAAGGTCGGACAGTCGACGCGCTCGGTCGAGGAGACGATCCGCCAGGCCGCGGCCGATCTCACCATCCGCACCGCGGTGCTCGAGGCGCGCTACGTCTGGGGCGACCAGCCGCTCTTCGCCGAGCTCAAGCGCCGCTTCGACGCCGACCTGGTCAAAAAGAGCCCGACGCAATTCATCGAGGCCAAGCTCTTGGAGCGCGATCAGCGTCACGAGAAGCTCGGCGACTCGCGCTATCTCGTCGAGCCCAACGTCAAGGAGAGCAAGGGCGGCCTGCGCGATCTCCACACCCTGTTCTGGATCGCGAAATACGTCTATCGCGTCGACAGCATCGACAAGCTGGTCGATCTCAAAGTGCTTTCCGCCAAAGAAGCGCAGCGTTTCGCCCGGGCGCAGAATTTCCTCTTAACCGTGCGCTGCCATCTGCATTTCCTCGCCGGCCGCGCCGAGGACCGGCTGACCTTCGATTGGCAGGCCGAGGTCGGCCGCCGCATGAACTACACCGACCATGCCGGCACGCGCGGCGTCGAGCGCTTCATGAAGCACTATTTCCTGATCGCCAAGGATGTCGGCGATCTGACGCGCATCTTCTGCGCCGTGCTCGAATCGGAGCACCGCCATCAGCCGAAATTCTCGCTGAAGCGCTGGGGCTTCGGCAAGAAATCGGTCGAAGGCTTCACGGTCGATGCCGGCCGGCTCGACGTCGCGAGCGAGGACCAGTTCGCCAAAGATCCGGTCGCGCTCATCCGCCTGTTCCACGTCGCGCAGAAGGAAGGGCTCGACATCCATCCGCATGCGCTGCGGCTTATCACCCAGTCGCTGAAGCTCGTCGATGCCGAACTGCGCAACAATCCCGAGGCGAATCGCCTTTTCGTCGAGATCCTCACCGCCAGAAACGTCAATCCCGAGATCGCATTGCGCTGGATGAACGAGGCCGGCGTGTTCGGCCGCTTCGTCCCGGATTTCGGCCGCGTCGTCGCGCAGATGCAATACGACATGTATCACGTCTACACGGTCGACGAGCATTCGCTGTTCGCGATCGGCATTCTGCATAACATCGAATCGGGCGCGCTCGCGGAAGAGCTGCCGCTCGCGACCTCGATCTTTCCGACCATCGATTCGCGGCGCGCGCTCTACCTCGCGGTGCTGCTGCACGACATCGCCAAGGGCCGCGGCGGCGACCATTCGATCCTCGGCGCGCAGGTCGCGGAAAAGCTCGGGCCGCGCCTCGACTTCACCGCCGAAGAGGTCGAGACGGTGTCCTGGCTCATTCGCTGGCATCTGCTTTTGAGCAACACCGCCTTCAAGCTCGACATCGACGACCCGAAGACCATCCAGGACGTGGTCGAGCGCGTGCAGTCGCCCGAGCGCCTGAAGCTGCTGCTGATCCTGACCTGCGCGGATATCCGCGCCGTCGGGCCCAAAGTATGGAACGGGTGGAAGGCGGCGCTGCTGCGCGAGATTTATCACCGCGTCTTCGAGCTGATGTCGGGCGGGATCGACGCCACCGCGCGCGAGGAACGCGTGCGCCTGGCGCAAGAGGCGGTCAAGCGGCTGCTGCCCGATTTCAGCGCGGCGGAGATCGATTCATTCATTTCGAAGGGCTATCCCTTCTACTGGCTCTCCTTCGATCCCGAGACGCAGGCGCGGCACGCGCGCCTCGTGCGCGAGGCCGAGCGCAGCGGCGCGCCGCTGACGGTCGATACAAGGGTCGATGCGTCGCGCGCCGTCACCGAGGTGACGCTCTACACGGCCGATCATGCGGGACTCTTCTCGCGCATCACCGGCGCGCTGGCGCTCGCCGGCGCCAACATCGTCGACGCCAAGATCCACACGCTCTCGAACGGCATGGCGCTCGACACCTTCTGGGTCCAGGACCGCGACGGCGGCGCCTTCGACCAGCCGCAGAAGCTCGCCAAGCTCTCGGTGATGTTCGAGAACGTGCTGATGGGCAAGCTCAAGCCGCATATCGATCTCGCTGCGCCCGAGACCGTGCCGAGCCGCACGCGCATCTTCACCGTGCCGCCGCGCGTCCTCATCGACAACAAGGCGTCGAGCACCCATACCGTCGTCGAGGTCAACGGCCGCGACCGCCCGGGCCTCCTCTACGAGGTCACGCGCGCGCTGACCCATCTCAACCTGCAGATCTCGAGCGCCAAGATCTCGACCTATGGCGAGAAGGTGGTCGACGTCTTCTATGTGAAGGACCTCTTCGGCCACAAGATCGACCACGAGAAGCGGCTCGCCGATATCCGCGAGCGTCTCATCCTTGCGCTGACCGATCCGGCCGCGCGCGAGGCGGCGAAAGCGAAAGAGAAAGCAGGCGAAGTCGCGGCCGAATAAGCGGCGCCCGGAGTTGCATGAGGAAGCGGGAAATTCTGTGAAGAAAGTTTACGCGGTCGGATTGGCGATCCTGCTCGGCCTGGCGCTGGCGATCGGTCCGGCCGCGGCGCGATCGAGCGGCGGCTCGAGCCACAACTCCGGTTCGTCGCACAGCTCGGGTTCGCACGGGAGCCGCGCGAAGAGCAGCGCGACGAGTTCGAAGACGTTGCCGCCCGGCACGCATTTCATGCGTAAGACCTGCAAGACAGCGGCCTGCAAAGGGAAGCATCCCGGCGGCAGCTATATGTTACCGATCAAGCCGAAGACGGCGAACGCGCCGAAGAACGCGGCCTGAAGGCTCAGCGCTCGCTGTCGCTCTTGGCGAAAGCGGGGAGCGGGCCGCGCTCCAGCGCGGGTTGCACGGCGCCTTCGGCGCTCGGTGGCGCCGCGCCCCAGCGCCGCAGCGGCAGCTCCTTCATGAAGAAGGCGAGGACGACGCCGAGGACGCAGATCGCCGCCCCAACCACGTAGACATAGCGGAACGAGTGGCCGAAGCTCGTGACGATCGCCGCGCGCGCGGCGGCGGGCAGGGCATTGATCACCGCCGGTCCGCCATGCAGGAGCCCGCCGGCGCTGATGCCCGGCGCGCTCGCGCTCTGGTCGGTGAGGCCGGCGAACAGGATCGCGCCCATGATCGCGACGCCGAACGAGCCGCCCATCGAGCGGAAGAACGAGGTCAGCGAGGTCGCGGTGCCGAGGTCGCGCATGTCGACCGCGTTCTGCACCGAGATCGAGACCATCGGCCCGGCGGGACCCATGCCCATGCCCATCGCCGTCATGATGGCGATGTAATAGATCGCCGGCGTCGTGCGCGTCACGTCGATGAAACCGATAAAGGCGAGCGCGGCGATGCTGAGGCCGACGATCGGGATGATCTTGTAGCGGCCGGTCCAGCGGATGAAACGGCCGGTGAAGAGCGCGCCGATGGTGATGCCGATCATCAGCGGCGTGATGAGGAGTCCCGAATTGCTCGCCGTCGCGCCGATCACGACCTGCATGAAGAGCGGCAGGAAGATGGTCGCGCCGACCGAGGCCGCGCCCATCAGAAAACCCAAGCTGTTGCCGATAACGAAGACGTTGTTGCGGAAGAACCGCAGCGGCAGGATCGGGTCCCGGGCGCGCAGCTCCTGCGCCACGAGCAGCGCGGCGAGGATCGCCGCCGCCACGCCGAGGCCGAGGATCACGGGCGAGGTCCAGGCGAATTCGTTGCCGCCCCAGGTGGTGATGAGCAGCAGCGCGACGATCGCCGGCACCAGCAGCGCCGCGCCGAGATAGTCGATCTTCTTCGGCCCGCCATGAATCGGCAGGCGCTTCAGCTGCGCGTTGCAGATCAACAGCCCGGCGATCGCCACCGGCAGGTTGATCCAGAACACCCAGCGCCAGGACAGGGCATCGACGAGGAAGCCGCCAAGCATCGGCCCGCCCAGAGTCGAGACCGTCCAGACGGTCGAGAAATAGGCCTGGTAGCGGGCGCGTTCGCGCGGCGGCACCATGTCGGCCATGATGGTCTGCGACAGCGACAACAGCCCGCCGCCGCCGAGACCCTGGATCGCGCGGCCGCCGATCAACATGGTCATGCTCTGCGCCGCGCCGCAGCAGATCGAGCCCAAGAGGAAAATGCCAATCGCCGAGACGAACAGCCGCCGGCGGCCATAGAGATCGCTGAGCTTGCCGTAGATCGGCGTCGAGGCGGTCGAGGTCAGGAGATAGGCCGACACCGCCCAGGACATGAATTCGATGCCGTGGAGCTCACCGGCCATGGCGGGGAGAGCGGTCGCGACGATGGTCTGATCGATCGCCCCGAGGAACATGCCGCACATCGTCCCGCTCAGCATCAGCAGGATCTCGCGATGGCTGAAGCGAACCGGCGCCGGGATCACCGTATCGGGCATGCGCTCAATCTAGGGGCAGGTCCCGGTCGTGGCGAGCGCGATGATCTCAGTGCTGCCCGGCGTGCCGCGCCGCGCCGGCCTCCCGGCCGAGATCGATGCCGAGCGGCAGGACGGCGAGGGCGGCGGCGCAGAAGCCGATCGGCACGAAGGCGATCCACGAAATCGCGGTGGCGTCCCAGAGATAGCCGCCGAGCACCGACATCAGCACGGCGCAGGGATAGGAGATGGTGAACATCGCCGAGGCGAGGCGATGCACATCCTCGGGCGCGCTCAAGAGCGGCGGCAAAGCGAGGATGAGGATGAGGCCGACGGCGCCGGAAAAGCCCAAGAGCCCTGCCCAGGCGACGACCGGCCAGCCAGGCATCGCCGCCATGCCGACGACGCCGAGAAGGTTGAGCAACCCGACCGCGACGTAGGAGGCGGGCTGGCGCACGAGCCGCGGCGCGAGGCCAAGCATGAGGAACGATGCCGGCAACTGACAGAGGTTGAGCGAGGTGAGAGCGGCGCTGATCAGCTCGCCGCGGCCGATCGCGGTCAGGTAATCGGGGAGGAAGGTGTTGGTCGCGAAATAGCAGGTGTTGATGCAGCCGAGGCAAAGCGCCAGGCGCCAGAGTTGCTTGTCGCGCCAGTTTGGCCACCAGCGGAGCGGCGCCGCGGCGCGCGCGCGCGGCTTGGCGCGCGGCCCGAAGAGGACGATGAGTACCGCGGTGACGACGGCGGGTATGCCCCAATAGACGAAGCTCAGGCGCCAGGAGCCGCCGGCGAGCGGCAGGATGACAGGCAAGGTGAGGCCGACCGCCATGGTCTCCGACATCAGGAGGCCGTTGGTATAGACGGCGGTCGCGAGCGGCACGCGATCGGGCAACCAGGCGCGCACCAGTGGCGGCATCGAGGGCTGCATGATCGCGACGCCCGCCGCGGTGATCATGGTGGTGGCGTAGAGCATGCCGATATCGTTCGCCGCGCCGCGGGCCGCCGAACCGAAACCGACGAGCAGCAGGCCGATGATCAGCGCGGCCCGTGCGCCGAAACGGGCGATCAGAGCCGAGCCCGGGATCGCCGCGGCGGCGAGCAGCAGCGACGGCAGGGTGCCGAGCGTGCCGATCTCGGTCTCGCTCAAATGCAGCTCGGCGTGGATCAGCGGGATGACCGGCGGCACCGCAAGCAGGGTGATGCGCAGCCCGGTTCCCGCCAGCCATAAGAGGATGAGCGCGGTGAGCTCGCCGCTACCGGTCGAAAAACGCCTCGTGTCGCTCATCCCCCGCTCCAGCCCGCGCGGCAGCGCCTATTCGCGCAGATCCTCGAAGAACTCCTTCACCTTGGCGAAGAAGCCCTCGCTTTCGGGATGAGTACGGTTCGCGTCGCCCGCCCGCACGAACCTCTGTCAGTCGTCCGCCGCCTGCCGGCATGGTATACACTCAACAAAGACGTGCATCCAATAAAATTAGGCGAGCGGCATAGCTAGCGGTACCGAGGGTCGTGATGAGGAGGAAATGCGGTATTAGGCAGCAAGCGCACCTAAGCCATAGCTCCGCCACTTTACGGCCGTCGAGAACCCGACACACCATCATATTCTCGCCAAATTGTTAGCCATACTGCCGGGTCTAATCTGGGCGTGTGGCGTGACGGGCGTCGTATGGGTGACATCGAATTGGCAGCATTTTACCGCGAGCAAGCTGCGCGGATGGTCACCCTAGCAGGCCAAGCCGTCAATTCTGCGGGTCGCCTCGAGCTGATGGAAATGGCCGCGACCTTTCAGCGGCTCGCCATGCGCGAGGAAGAACTCGCGGTAAGCGAGAAGGGCCCAGAATCTCCTCAAATGGAGTCTGCTTAGCGCGCTAGGATCGCCGCACGGCCGACCCCGAAATCGACTTCCGCAAGATAGCCGCACACGCAAAACAACCGGCAATAGGTAGCAAGCGGGCCTTGGCCGGAATCGGCTTAGAGCCTCCCGTTTGCCCATGCTAGAGTGCGCGCGGGGGCTATACATGCCGAACGTTTTTGGGACGCCGGAGCATTGGCGCGATCGCGCGCAAGAAGCGCGGGCGATGGCCGACAACATCACAGACCCTGACGCCAAACGGGCAATGCTCGACATCGCAGAGAGCTACGAGAAGATCGCCGAGCGCGCCGAGCGCGCCGAGGCAAAAGAGGCGGGGGGTTCCGATGCATCCTGACAGGCGCCTCACGGACGACCACTAAGCTGCGGGCCGCGATGGCTGAATCGGCCGCCGAGAGGTTTCGCCGCAGCGCCGCGCGTTCGGATAAGCCCATGCCCGCGCCCTCCGCGCAGAGCCTGCATTAATACAGGGATCGTTTCCGCAGAATCCAGGCCAAGTGCGTTTGCTATCTAATACCGAGGAAATGCCGCTGCGTCCCAAGAGGGTCGGGCCAGGTGGGGTTGCGGCGAACGCTCGCCCCGGCCGTCTCGTCACTGGCGGGTGTGCGCTACGGTTAGCGCGCTATATCACGCCGCGCGATCGCATCGCGTCGATGGCGGCTTTTTCATAGCCCAAGAGCTTCGACAGGATGTCGTCGGTGTGCTCACCATGATCAGGTGCGGGAAACCGTGCCGCCGGGCGTCCACCACTTGCCTCGAGCGACAGCGGCTGACCCAACAGCTCGAATGGGCCGAGCCGCGGATGATCGACCGGGATGCTCATCCCGAGCGATTTCATCTGCGCGTCTGTCATCGCTTCGTCGACCGAATAGACCGGTCCGCACGGGACGCCTGCGGCGTTGAGCCTCTCGATCAATTCCGAGCTCGGGATCGCCCGGGTCTTCTCGGCGAGGAGCGCGCAGAGCTTTTGTCGATGGGCCGAGCGCGCCTCGACGGTGCGGTACTCCGGATTCTGGAGAAGGTCGGATAGCTGCAAGACCTCGCACAAGGCTGCGAATTTCGGCTCTTCGGCGGCGGCGAGATTGACCTGACCATCGGCCGTGGGAAAGAGGCCGGTCGGCATCAGCGTGGGGTGATCGTTACCGGCTTGTCCCGGTACATCGCCGGTGCGCAGCCAGCGCGCCACCTGGAAGTCCAGAACCGAGACCAGCGATTCGAGCAGTGAGGTGTGAACCCATTGCCCCTGGCCCGTCCGCTCACGCTGATAGAGGGCGGTCAAGATCCCCTGGACGAGAACCATGCCGGCGCTGATATCGGCAATCGCTGCGCCGGCGCGCACCGGTCCTTGCCCGGCAAGGCCGGTGACCGACATGAGTCCCGACATGCCTTGGATGATCTGATCCACGGCAGGACGCTCGGCATAAGGACCGGCTTGCCCAAAGCCGGAAATGCTGCCGCAGATGATGCGCGGATTTGCTTGCCGCAGCGTTTCGTAGTCGACGCCCAGGCGATGCTTGACGCTGGGACGGAAGCTTTCGAGGACGATGTCAGCACGCCGCGCGAGCTTTCCGAAGATCGACTTTCCTTCGGCCGTCTTCAAGTTCAGCGACAGGCTGCGCTTGTTGCGATGGAGATTTTGATAGTCGAAGCCGCGCCGATCGCCGCCCATGCTGTCGCTGACATCCGTTGGCGCCTCGATCTTGATGACCTGAGCGCCCCAATCGGCGAAGAAACGCGAAGCGACCGGCCCGGCCCGGTGCCGGGTCAGGTCAAGCAGCAAAAGATCGGTGAATGGCAACGGAGCCATGTGTCTGAAAGCCGCCCTCAAATCGGAAACACGAGCGATTCCGGCACGACGCGCGAATCCACCACGCAGAGCCGCTCTTTGAACTTAAGCTCGCTTCCTTGGCGAAGAATGACATCGGCCGATCGGCCGCAGACGAGCAGCTTGCTCGGGTCGTCTCCCATGGCCTCGAAAAGGGCAAACGTCGCGCGCGCTTCGACGCCCTTTCCGTCGAGCCCGTCAAAGGTGAGCAAGCGCACGCCGCTCACGATGCGACGTTGGAATCGGTGCCGATGCATCACGGTTTTCAGCAGCGCGGTCGCGCGGTCGCGCAGCATCGCCTGGCCCTCGCACAGAACGAAACACAGCTCCATGCCGCGCTCTACGTTCTCGCGCGTCGTGATGCGATAAAGCGGGCGGTCGTCGGCGAAAAAGCTCGGCCAGCGCCCGACGTCGCCGTCATCGAGCGCTTCCGCGTACGCCGTGTACAGCGCCGCGACGTCGGCCAGAAGCTCGCGGTGCTCCGTCTTACCATCCATCGGTTCGCATTCTCTTTCGACGTTACAGCCAACGGGGCGAGACGGCGAGGCGGCCACAGTCTCTGGCCGCTACGGCCGGTCAAAGCTCCATGATGCCGCGATAATAATCATAGAACCCGCGGATCGCCGACTCCGTCATCATGTGATCGGCGTCGCCCGATCCGTCGCCCGCCTCGAGGACCGAATTCGCTCCGCGCGACGCGGCGGCGCCGGCTTGCGCGCAGGCCAGCACTTCGTTGTCGTCGATGGTGATCAAGCCGGACGGACCAAGCAAATTCGCCTGCAACAGCCGTTTCCTTCTCAGCTCCGGCGTGTCGTCCGCATAGCCGAAAAAAGTCCAGGATTTGATGCAGGCGTTCGGGCCGGCGGGCCTCACATGCCGCATCGCGAGCAGGTTCAGTTGCTGAAGAATGATCAGGTTCGGCCAGATCGTCAGGATGGCGCCGGTCCCGTGCTCGAATTCGCGCTGGTAGGCGATGATGCGTTTATCTTCGAGATCGAATTCCGGCGTGACGGCTTCGTCGGCAGCGGCCGCGACCGGCCGGAAGCTCGCGGTTGACACGAGAACGCTGCTCCGTCCCCGCGGACTCACCTTTACCTCGGTCGATTGGTCGCTGCGCCAGATGCCGAATCTCACGAAAAAGGCATGCAGCAAGGCCGCGTGGATCGTGTCCTTGAGGTTTTCGACTTGCAGCTTCCAATTCGCCTCGACGCGGTGCCGCATCGTGCCGATGACCTGCAGCGGCCGGCCGTCGCAGACGCGGTCGAAATACGACAGGATGGTCGGGCCGAGATAATCCTCGAGCGGCTCGACGTCGTTCGCATGGCTCGCGAAAATCACGCCGTTACGCTCGGCGACCGCGAGCTGCTGCAATCCGTGGTGCGCGGGATCGAAGCACTCGGACATTCCACCCTTTCCGCCGATGCCCCGGCGAAACGGTACGCCCTTGAGTGCTCCCGCCAGATCGAATGTCCACTGATGATAGGGGCACGTGAATGCGGTGGCATTGCCGCGCGCCGCGAGGCAGAACTGAGAGCCGCGGTGGGTGCAGCGATTGACGAAGACGCGGATGCGGCTGTCGTGATCGCGGACCACCACGACCGGAGTCTCTCCGACATAGGTCCGAAGAAAATCACCCGGTCGCGGAACTTCGCTGGTCAGACCGACATAGTTCCACGAGCGCCCGCCGAAAATACGCTCTTGTTCGAGAGCATAGTTTGCCGCGTCGGTGTAGACCCAAGCCGGAACCCGACGCGATCCTTCGACCGGCCAAGGGAGCGTCGATGGCATCGCCGGCGGAAGCCTATTCCGCCGCGGTGCCCTGTCTTTCGGCGGCGTAGGTGATCGGCTCTTCCTCGCCTTCCTCGTGCAGGACGCCGCCCTTGGCGACGAGCTCGCCAGAAGCCGCGACGCGCTCGACCACGATCGGCTCATCCTGGCGCGATTGTGGTTCGCTGTTATCGAGCTGGCCCGTCGTGTGAACGACGAGATCGGCGACCCGTCCCATCACCGCCATGAGCATCGCCCAACCCTGCCGTTGAATTTCGAAAAGGCGCGGCCAATCGGCGGAAGTGACCTTCCGCAGGAAGTCGTATCCCATTTCGACATGCTGCTCGTCGGCGCGCTTGTGATTGTCGAAGTGGTTTTTCGCATCGGTCTCCATGGCCGGCTGCACATGCTTGTAGAAAAACAGCGCCGACGCTTCGACCACGAGATGGACGAGAACGACTTTTTCGAGATCGCTCAGAACCCCTATCTTCGACGGGAACCAAGAGCAGACGCCTTCGAGAATTGGATCGAAAACCGGCTGCAGATCCGACCGGCTCTTGGCGAGGTCCCGGTTGTGCCCAAGCTCTTCGACCAAATGAAGCCAAGCCAGTTCCTCGAACTGCGGATTTTGCAGGGTTACGACGCGGTTCAAAACCATCCTCTGGAAATGATTCGACCACACTTGGAAACAGTCGAGAAATCTCCGCCGCGCCAGCGGATTCTTTAAGAGCCCATTCCGGACAAGCACAAAAAGCCGATGCTTATCGAAACGCTCCATATATTCTTCGTTCTTCTTGAAGAGCTGCTCGACTTGGCTTTCCGCGATTCCCGTCGATTGCTCGCCGGCCAAGAATGTCGCCCACGGGTCTTCGATGTCCTCGTAAAGACCGCGCGAATCGAATTGTATCGATAGGCCCCAAAAGCCGTTGGGCGGCAACCCGATGAACCCGTGCGGCCGGCGCTGGGGCACGAGGAGCGCGTCGCCTGCGTTCATCACCACATGCTTATCGCCGGTCGTCCGCGCGCTACCTTCGACAATAAGGATCATGGAAGGCACGGGGTGCACATGCGGGGTGAGCTCTTCGCCCGCTTCCAGGCGCACCCAGGCCATCGATATCCGATTATCCTTGGGCAGAAAACTGGCGAGGTTACTATTTTTCGTAAAGTCCTTTACGTGCCCCAGCCAATGCTCGACGCCATCGACAAGGATTGTCCGCATGGAAGGCACGTCATCGCGGCGAACCAACTCAACGCAACGCTCTTCTGCCAACAATTTCAACAATTTCGCCTCCCCCGACCAAGTAATCGCCCCCCACTGAAAAGTAGAATGACCCTATTCATTCGGAGGCGTCAAGCTATTGTTAATTGTTCTCATCAGCACTCAGCTATGCGATGACCGAATGCGGCGCCATTACAGTTGAGGAATATTGCGGCGACCTAACAGGGCAGAGAAATCGAAGCGAGCACGCGCTCTCGGCGCCGCCCGACGCCGCCAATCGATCTTATACAACGATTAGAAAATGCGGCCTCGAAGAGGTCGCAGCGCGACGACGGCAGCGTCTATTCGCGCAGGTCCTCGAAGAACTCCTTCACCTTGGCGAAGAAGCCCTCGCTTTCGGGATGGGTGCGGTTCGCGTCGCCCGCGTTCGCGAATTCGCGCAGCAATTCCTGCTGGCGCTTGGTGAGATGCACCGGCGTCTCGACGCTGACCTGCGCGAACATATCGCCGCGCGCGGTCGAGCGCAGCACCGACATGCCTTTGCCGCGCAGGCGGAACTGATGGCCGCTCTGAGTGCCGGGCGGGATCGTCACCTTGGCGCGCGAGCCATCGATCGTCGGCACTTCGACGGTGCCGCCGAGCGCCGCCACCGGCATGGCGATCGGGACGCGGCAATGGATGTTGGCGCCGTCGCGCTGGAAGAGCGGATGCGCCTTCAGCGCGAGGAAGATGTAGAGATCGCCATTGCCGCCGCCGCGCAGGCCGGCCTCGCCTTCGCCGGCTAGGCGGATGCGCGTGCCGTCCTCGACGCCCGGCGGAATGGTGACGGCGAGCATCTTCTCCTTGCGCACCCGTCCCTGGCCGGCGCAGCTGCGGCACGGCTTTTCGATCACCTTGCCGGCGCCGTGGCAGGCGGGGCAGGTACGCTCCATGGTGAAGAAGCCCTGCTGTGTCCTGACGCGGCCGATGCCGCGGCAGGTCGGGCAATTGACCGGCTTCGATCCGGGCTCGGCGCCGTTGCCCTGGCAAGTGTCGCAGGTGGCAAGCGTCGGCACGCGGATCTGGGTCTCGCGGCCTTTGAACGCCTCTTCGAGGGTGATCTCGAGATTGTAGCGCAGGTCGCTGCCGCGATTGCCGCCGCCGGTGCCGCGGCCACCGCCCATCATCGAGCCGAACATTTCCTCGAAGATGTCGGCGAAGCCGCCGGCGCCGACGCCGAAATCGCCGCGGCCGTTCTGCTCGAAAGCGGCGTGGCCGAAGCGGTCGTAAGCGGCGCGCTTTTGGTCGTCCTTCAGGACGTCGTAAGCCTCGTTGATGTCCTTGAAGCGCTGCTCGGCCTGCTTGTCGCCCGGGTTGCGGTCCGGATGGCACTGCATCGCGAGCTTGCGGAACGCCTTCTTGATGTCGTCGCCCGCGGCCTCGCGCCTCACGCCCAACAACTCATAGAAGTCCTGTTTCGCCATCGTACTTACCCAACATCCCCCGAAACCGAACGACAAACCGCCCCGGCATGCCGGGGCGGCTGTTCGTCACCTGCGCGGCGGGTCAACCCGCGCCGCGCTTCTTGTTCTCGTCGACCTCTTCGAAATCGGCATCGACCACTTTCTCGTCGCCGCCGCCCGCCGCACCGCCGTCTTGCGGGCCGGCATCGGCTTGCGGTCCCGGCTCGGCCTGCGGACCTTGGGTCTTGTACATCGCCTCGCCGATCTTCATCGCAGCTTGCGCCAAGGCTTCGGTCTTCGACCGGATCTCGCCGACGTCTTCGCCGCCCGTGACCCCCTTCAGGGCAGCGATCGCCTGCTCCACCGTTTGCCGCTCGCCCGCCGGCACCTTGTCGCCGGCCTCTTTCAGCGTGCGCTCGGTGGTGTGGATGAGGCCTTCGGCTTGGTTCCGGGCTTCGACCAACTCGCGCCGTTTCTTGTCGTCTTCGGCATGCGATTCGGCGTCTTTCACCATCTTGTCGATGTCGGACTGCGAGAGGCCGCCCGAAGCCTGGATGCGGATCTGCTGCTCTTTGCCGGTCGCCCTGTCCTTCGCCTGGACCGAGACGATACCGTTGGCGTCGATGTCGAAATTGACCTCGATCTGCGGCATGCCGCGCGGCGCCGGCGGAATGCCGACGAGATCGAACTGGCCGAGCAGCTTGTTGTCCGCCGCCATCTCGCGCTCGCCCTGGAAGACGCGGATGGTCACCGCGGTCTGGTTGTCCTCGGCGGTCGAGAAGGTCTGGCCTTTCTTGGTCGGGATCGTCGTGTTGCGATCGATGAGGCGCGTGAAGACGCCGCCCAGCGTCTCGATGCCGAGCGACAGCGGCGTCACATCCAAGAGCAGGACGTCTTTCACCTCGCCCTTCAGCACGCCGGCCTGGATCGCGGCGCCGACCGCGACCACCTCGTCCGGATTGACCGAGCGGTTCGGCTCCTTGCCGAAGAACTGCTTCACCGCCTCGATCACCTTGGGCATGCGCGTCATGCCGCCGACGAGGATGACCTCGTTGATCTCGGAGGCCTTGAGCCCCGCATCCTTCAGCGCATTGCGGCACGGATCGATGGTCTTCTGGATGAGATCGTCGACCAGCGCCTCGAGCTTGGCGCGCGTCAGCTTGATGTTGAGGTGCTTCGGCCCGTTCTGATCGGCGGTGATGAAGGGCAGGTTGACCTCGGTCTGCATCGACGAGGAGAGCTCGATCTTCGCCTTCTCCGCCGCCTCTTTAAGACGCTGTAGCGCGAGCTTGTCGTTGCGGAGATCGATGCCCTGCTCTTTCTTGAACTCGTCGGCGAGATAGTCGATCACGCGCTTGTCGAAATCCTCGCCGCCGAGAAAGGTGTCGCCGTTGGTCGATTTGACCTCGAATACGCCGTCGCCGATCTCGAGCACCGAAATGTCGAAAGTGCCGCCGCCGAGGTCATAGACCGCGATCGTGCCGTTCTTCTTCTGCTCGAGGCCGTAAGCGAGCGCGGCCGCCGTCGGCTCGTTGATGATGCGCAGCACTTCGAGGCCGGCGATCTTGCCGGCATCCTTGGTCGCCTGGCGCTGGCTGTCGTTGAAATAGGCGGGGACGGTGATGACGGCCTCGGTGACCGTCTCGCCGAGATAGGCCTCGGCGGTCTCTTTCATCTTCTGCAGGACGAAGGCGCTGATCTGCGAGGGCGCGAATTTCTTGCCGCGGCTCTCGACCCAGGCATCGCCATTGTCGCCGCCGACGATCTTGAACGGCACAAGTTCCGATTCCTTGGCGACCATCGGGTCGCTCATGCGCCGGCCGATGAGGCGCTTGACGCCGTAGAAGGTGTTGTCCGGATTGGTGACCGCCTGGCGCTTGGCCGCCTGGCCGACGAGACGCTCGCCGCTCTCGGTGAAGGCGACCATCGACGGCGTCGTCCGCGCGCCCTCGCTGTTCTCGATCACCTTGGCGGCCTTGCCTTCCATCACGGCGACGCAGGAATTGGTCGTGCCGAGATCGATGCCGATGACTTTTGCCATTCTCTAAAACCCCTTGTTGCGGCTGGGTCCCGCAGCCCTCAAGGCACTGCGGCATCCCCCGCGGATTGGTTGGGGCCGGGAAAGCCCCGGCCCCGCTGCCGCTCATATATGTGTGCGCCGGCGGCCCGCTGCAACGGTCAGGCCGCCGAAAGTGGCCGGATTACCGCGGGCGGGGGGCCCGGAGCCGGGGCCGGAGATCGGGGCCTAAAATGCCTTTTCGTATTCCAGGCGCCAGCGGATCGTGCCCCGCTCGGTCGCCTGGTTAAGGCCCAAGAGGTAGGCGGCCTCGTATTTGATCTTGCCGTATTGGAACATGTTGTACTGGCCGACCAGGGCCGGGCCGAGCCGGTGCTGGACCGGCGCATCGCTCGAGATGCCGGCGATGCTGCTGAAATTACCGTAATACTCGAAGCCGGGCTGGAGAAACTGGTTGAGCACAAGCCGCGACTGCCAGGCGACCGCCAGTGGCGTCGCGTCGGTGCGGTTGCGGCCGATCTCCTTGCTGAAGAGGAGGTTGAGCGTGTGCAGGGTGTCGTGGCCGAGATCGAGGCCGAAGAGATCGGTCGCCTGCTTCTGGATCAGCGGCCCGAAGGTGATAGCGTCGGCGTCGGCGCGCGAGGCGGCATGCGAATATTCGGCGAAAAAGCCGAGATCCGCCCAGTACTTGCCCTGCTCCGTCAGCTGAAAGGTATTCTCGAAGGTCGTCGCGCTGTAGTTCCAGTTCTCGCCGGGCGCGGCGGCCATGTCGAATTCGAGCTCGGGCTCCCACCAGGTGAAGGGCGCATAGCCGAGCTCGACCGTATAGCTCTGGTTGTTGCTTTTGCCGCTGCCGGCCTTGTCGAAGGTCGTGTCGGCGTTGTGCTCGAGCTCGAATTCGCGATAGTCGAGGATCGGATAATGAAGCTCGAAATCGGCCCGTGCCGGCGCGGCGAAAGCCAGCATGGCGCCGGCCGCGGCGAGCGCGGCGCCCCTGATTTGGCCACGACGGGCCGTGGCGAGAAATCGCAATCCGATCATCGGTAATCCCCTTACGCGCTATTTCGCGATGATGTGGCCGTGCGGCGTGTCGGCGCTGAAATCGTCGAAGAATTCGTAGCTGCCGGGCCGCAGCGGCCCGATGAAGACGGTGATGTCGCTGTTGCCGGTGACGACCTTCTCGCGGTTGAGGTCGCTGCTCTCGAACTCCGACGGCGTCGGGTTGAGATTCTTCACCGTGAGGGTGAGTTTCTCGCCGGCGGGCACGGTCAGCTGGTTGGGCTCGAAGGTCTTGCCTTTGATCGACAGGGTGAAGCTGTCGCTATCGGCCCAAGCCGGAAGCGCAAGGGCGGTTATCGCGCTCAGCATCAGCGCGGCCGCCGGAAATCTGAAGCTCATAGCCAATCCCTAAAGCTTAAACCGGGGGTATAATAATGATAATCATTCTCAATGCAACTGCGAATTATTAGCGCAGCGGTTCTACGAGCAGGCGAAGGTTAAAGCATTGATTTGTCGAGGGGGCTAGCCGGCGAGCCGCCTTAAGACAGCGCGCGCCAGCGCACTCTGCGGCTCGATCATCGAGCGAATGCCCTCGAAATGATTGAGGCCCGGCAGGATGAGCTCTTCGCAGGGCAGGCCGCGCGCGTGCAGCGCCCCAGCGAAGCTGCGGCCCTGGCGCTGGAATTCGGGGCTTTCCTTGCTGCCATAGGCGACGGTGACGGGACAAAGCAGCCGGTCGAGATGGCGGATGGCGCTGAACTCGTCCTCTTCCTCGGGCGAAAGCTTCACATAGGCGCTGCGCGCCGACAGCAGCACCGGCCGCAGCTCGTACATCCCCGAGACGCAGGTGCCGCTTTTGAGCACGTCGGCGGGGGCGCCATGGCGCGTCCAATCGGTCGTCAGCAGCACGCTCGTCAAATGCGCGCCCGAGGAATGGCCGATGACGTGGATGCGGCTGGGATCGCCGCCGAAGCTCGCGGCGTTGCCCGCGAGCCAGGCGACCGCGCGGCGCAGCTCGGCGATCATGTCGGGCATGCGCGTCGGTGTCGACGGGTCGAGCGTCGCGAACCGCGCGGCGACAAAATGCACGCCGGCATTGACCACCGTGTCGGCGAAATAGACGAACATGTTGTCGGGTTGGGGCCGCCAGCGTCCGCCATGGACGAAAAGCAGCACTGGCGCCCCCCTTGAATCTTTGGGCGCCTGCTTGGTCGGCAGGATCTCCAGCGTTTCGTCCTTGCGCTCGCCATAGCGGCGCTCGAAGTGCTCGAAGCGCGCGCGGATCTCGGCACAGCGCACTTTGTTCTGGTCGCGCAGCGCCTCGAAATTCGGCGCCCACACCGTCTGCTCGAAAGCGTCGTCGAGCTCTTTCTGGGTGTAGTCGAGATAGACTTTCGCTTCGCCCGCCATCCGCGCCCCTGCCGCGCCGCGCGGCGTTCGCTAGACCGTCTGATCGACCCGCGGCACGTCGGCCGCCGGCGCGGCCTTGGCGACGCCGACCATCGCCGGCCGGAGCAGCCGGTCGTGCATGCGATAGCCCGGCTGCATCACCTGGACAATGCTGCCGGCGGGCTGGCCGGTATTCGGCACTTCGAACATCGCCTCGTGGAGGTTGGCATCGAACCGATCGCCCGACTGCGGCTCGATGCGCGTGATGCCGTGGCGCTCGAAAGCGGCGAGCAGCGCGCGCTCGGTCGCCGCGACGCCTTCGAGCAGCGATTTGGCGTGCGGATCCCGCAAGCTGTCGGCGTCGACGCTCGCCAGCGCGCGGCGCAGATTGTCGCCGACATCGAGCAGCTCCTTGGCGAAGCTCGAAGCGGCGTATTTGCCCGCATCCTCGCGTTCGCGCTGCGCGCGGCGGCGCTGGTTCTCGGTCTCGGCCAAGGCGCGCAGCAGCTTGTCCTTGGTCTCGGCGAGCTCGCTCTCGGCCTTGGCAAGCAAGGTCGCGAGCTCGGCGGCGGCGGCTTCGGCCGGCGTCCGCGGCTCGGAATCGGTCGAATTCCCATCCGGCGTCAAATCGTCGTTGCTGTCTTGAGTCATGTCACCGATCTTGTTTTCAGCCCAACATCCGGCCGATCACCTTCGCGGTGTAGTCGACCAGCGGGATGATGCGGGCATAGTTGATACGGGTCGGGCCGACCACGCCGATCGCCCCCACCACCTGCTCGCGGCTGTTGCCGTAAGGCGCGACCACCATCGAGCAGCCGGCCATGCCGAAGAGCGGATTCTCCGCGCCGATATAGATTTGCACGCCCTCGCCCTCGCGGGTCGCGTCGAGCAGGCGCACCATGGTCTCCTTGGTCTCGAGCGCGTCGAAGAGCGCGCGCAGCCGCTCGAGATCGGTCAGCGCCGAAACGTCGTCGAGCAGATTCGCCTGGCCTTTGACGATGAGCGCGCTGCGGTCGCCACCGGCCCAGGAGGCGAGTCCCGCCTCGACCAGCTTTGCCGTGAGCTCGTCGAGCTGGCTGCGCCGCGTCTCGACCTCGGTGAGGATCGCGGTCTTCGCTTCCTCGACGGTGCGGCCCAGAAGGCGGCTGTTGAGGTAATTGCTCGCCGCTTGCAGCGAGGAGGGCGGGGTGCCGAGCGGCACTTCGATCAGCCGGTTCTCGACCAGGCCGTCCTCGGTCACCATCACGACCAGGGCGCGGCCCGGCGCCAGCGGTACGAATTCGAGATGTTTGAGCGGCCGCTCGGTCTTCGGCGCGATGACGAGGCTGGCGCAGCGCGACAGGCCCGAGAGCGCGACGCTCGCCTCTTCCAAGGCTTGCGACAGGCTCTTGCCGGCGGTGGCGCAATGGCCCTCGATGCTCTGCCGCTCGGAATCGCTCAGCCCGCCGAGCTCCAAGAGGCCGCTGACGAACAGCCGCAAGCCGGCATCGGTCGGCAGCCGCCCCGCCGAGGTATGGGGCGCGAAGAGCAGCCCCGCCTCTTCGAGATCGGCCATGACGTTGCGGATCGAGGCCGGCGACAGATCGAGCCGGCCGCGCCGCGCCAAGGTGCGCGAGCCGACCGGCTCGCCGGTCTCGACATAGGCGTCGACGATCATCCGGAAGATTTCCCGGCTGCGCTCGTTGAGCTCCGTCATCATTGGCTTCGGGTGAGGCGGCGATATCATCGTCATAAGGCCTTATCGGCCGAGAAAATGTAGGAACGGTGCGCAGTAGCGTCAACCTGACGTCGGGCTTTGACCTCGTTCGCGCACCGCCCTAGGGTCGGGTCCTCACCTTGAGGCCAAAAGGACAAGCCCCATGCCGCGCCCTTCCGGCCGCGCCCCCGATGAAATGCGCGCCGTCAGCCTTGAGCCGGGCTTCGCCAAATATGCCGAAGGCTCGTGCCTCGTGCGCTTCGGCGACACCCATGTGCTCTGCACCGCGAGCGTCGAAGAGAAAGTGCCGCCCTTCCTGCGCAATACCGGTCGCGGCTGGGTGACCGCGGAATACGGCATGCTGCCGCGCTCGACCCATACCCGCACCGATCGCGAGGCGGCGCGCGGCAAGCAATCCGGCCGCACCCAGGAGATCCAGCGCCTCATTGGCCGGAGCCTGCGCGCCGTCACGAATCTCGCGGCCTTGGGCGAGCGCCAGGTGCGCATCGATTGCGACGTGTTGCAAGCGGATGGCGGCACGCGCACCGCCGCGATCACCGGGGGCTATGTCGCGCTCCACCAGGCGCTGCAGAAGCTGATCGAGCAGAAGCTGATTGCCGCGCTGCCGTTGAGCGACGCGGTCGCCGCCGTGTCCTGCGGCATCCACGAAGCGGCGACGGTGCTCGATCTCGACTATGCCGAGGATTCGACCGCCGAGACCGACGCGAATTTCGTCCTCACCGGCAAAGGCGGCATCGTCGAGATCCAGGCGACCGCCGAGCACGCGCCTTTCGCCGACGCGCAATTCGCGGCGCTCTTGAGGCTCGCCCGCGGCGGCACCGACCGGCTCTTCGCGCTCCAGCGCAAGGCATTGGGCCTCGGCTAAACCATGACGCGCCGTCTCACCCGCGGCGAGAAGCTGGTCATCGCAACGCATAACGCCGGCAAGCTTGACGAGATGGCGGATCTGCTGCGGCCCTATGCGATCGCGGCGGTGAGCGCGGGCGCGCTCGGTCTTGCCGAGCCCGAGGAGACCGGCGCCACCTTCGAGGCGAATGCCGCGCTCAAGGCGCGCGCCGCGACAGAGGCAAGCGGCCTGCCGGCGCTCGCGGACGATTCGGGGCTCGTGGTCGCGGGGCTCGGCGGCGCGCCCGGCATCTATTCGGCGCGCTGGTCGGTGAACAGGAACTTCGCGCCGGCGATGGCGCGGGTCGAGCGCGAGCTCGGCGCCAATCCCGATCGCCGCGCCTATTTCGTCGCGGCGCTCGCGCTCGCCTGGCCCGACGGTCATCTCGAAAGCTTCCGCGGCGAGGTGCATGGCAGCGTGGTCTTTCCGCCGCGCGGCACGAGGGGCTTCGGCTACGACCCGATCTTCCTGCCCGCCGGCGCGCGAGCGACCTTCGGCGAGCTGGATGCCGAGGCGCGCATGCACGTCAGCCATCGCACCGTCGCCTTCCGCCAGCTCGCCGCATCGTGCCTGCCGGCACCGTCGCCGTGAAGCTGACGCTCGTCAATCACGCCTGCTGCAAGCTTATCGCCGGCAAGGCCGGGCTGCTCTTCGATCCCTGGATCGACGGCCCGGCTTTCAACGACGGCTGGGACTTGTTGGTGCCGACGCCGCTCGATCCCGATGCGATCATGGCCGGGATCACCCATATCTGGCTCTCGCACGAGCATCCCGATCACTTCTCGCCCGCCTTCCTCGCGCGCATCGCGCCGAGGCACCGCGACCGCGTCGCGGTCCTCTTCCAGAAGACGCGCGACGGGCGCGTGGCGAAATTCTGCCGCGACCTCGGCTTCCGCGTGATCGAGCTGGAAGACGGTGCCGCGCTCGGCCTCGGCGGCGGCGTCACCGCGACTTGCGGCCGCCACGATTTCTACGATTCCTGGCTCCATGTCGGCGACGGCAAGGACTCGCTGCTCAACCTCAACGATTGCGCGATCCGCGCGCCCGCCGATCTGGCGAAGCTCGCGCACCGCTTCGGCCCGCCGACGGCGATACTCAGCCAGTTCAGCTACGCGGCGTGGAAGGGCGGCCGCGCCAACCGCGTCTTCCGCGAAGCCGCCGCCGCGCAAAAGCGCGAGACGCTGACGGCGCAGGCGCGCGTGCTGAAACCGCGTTTCGCGCTGCCTTTCGCCAGCATGATCTACTTCTCGAATGTCGAGAATTCCTACCTCAACGATGGGGTGAACACGCCGCGCGTCGCCGCCGAGACGCTCGCGGCGGCGGGCACCACGCCCATCGTGCTCTATCCCGGCGACAGCTGGGAGATCGGCGCCGTCCACAACAGCGGCGAAGCGCTCGCGCGCTACGACCGGCGCTATGCCGCGATTGCGCAATTGCCGCTGCGCGGCGCCGGCCCGTCGGCGAGCCTCGATCAGCTCGGTGCGGCTTTCGCGGCCTATCGCGCGCGGGTCTTCGCGCGGAACTCGCGGCTGCTGGTCGCGCTGCTGAGCAAGCTGCCGCTGCTCGGCGCGTTCCAGCCGCTGACCATCCGGCTGTACGATATCGGCGCGGCGATCTCGCTCTCGCTGCGGGGCGGCATCGCGCCGTTGCCCGACGGCGCGGCCGAGCCCGATGTCACCATGCATTCCTCCTCGCTGCTGTTCATCTTCAAGAACGATTTCGGCTACGACACCCTCACCGTCAACGGCCGCTTCGAGGCGACGAGCGCCGGCTTCGCCAAGATGACGCGGGCCCTCGCCATCGGCTCGCTCAATGCGATGGGCCTCAGCATCTCGCCGCGCCTCGTCTTCGATCTCCGCGTCGTCGCGGTCCTCGCACGGCGGCTGCACCAGGTGCTGGCGCGGCTGAAGCGCGGCGACGCCGCGCAGGAAAGCGCCTGAGCGATGGCGACGCCGCTCGCGCTCTATATCCACTGGCCGTTCTGCAAGTCGAAATGCCCCTATTGCGATTTCAACTCGCATGTCCGCGAGCGCATCGACGAGGCGCGCTGGCGCGCCGCGCTCCTCGCCGAGCTCGATCACTGGGCGCCGGCCTTGCGCGGTCGCGAGCTGGTCTCGATCTTCTTCGGCGGCGGCACGCCGTCGCTGATGGCGCCCGCGACCGCGGCGGCGCTGATCGAGCGCGCGGCGCAGCACTGGCCGCTCGTGCGCGCTGTCGAGATCACGCTCGAGGCCAACCCGACCTCGGTCGAGGCTTCGCGTTTCGAGGCGCTCAGGGACGCCGGCGTCAACCGCGTCTCGCTCGGCGTTCAGGCGCTCGAGGATGCGGCGCTGAAATTCCTCGGCCGCGGCCACAACGCCGGCGAGGCGCGCGACGCGGTGGCGCTCGCGGCGCGGCTTTTCCCGCGCTTCTCCTTCGACCTCATCTATGCGCGGCCGGACCAAACCCCCGCCGCTTGGCGCGACGAGCTGCGCCGGGCGCTCGCCATGGCCGGCGATCATCTCTCGCTCTACCAGCTGACCATCGAGCCGGGCACCGCCTTCGCGACCGCTTTCGCGCGCGGCGATTTCCGCCTGCCCGACGACGAGACCCAGGGCGCGCTCTACGAAGAGACGCAGGAGGCGCTCGCTACTGCGGGTCTGCCGGCCTACGAGATCTCCAACCACGCGCGACCGGGCGAGGAATGCCGGCACAACCTCGCCTATTGGCGCTATCGGGATTATCTCGGCATCGGTCCCGGCGCGCATGGCCGGCTCGCCCTCGCCAATGAGAAGGGTGGCGGCGAGAAGCGCGCGCTCAAGAATTTCCGCGCGCCCGAGACCTGGCTCGCCGCCGTCGAGCGCGCGGGGCAGGGCGTCGAGGAAGCGACCGTGCTCGCGCTTCCCGAGCGGCGCGACGAGATGCTGATGATGGGTCTTCGTCTCAAGGAGGGCGTCGCGCGCGCGGCTTTCCGCGCCGAGACCGGCCTGGTGCTTGAAGCCGCGCTCGATCCGGCGCGGCTGAAAAACCTTTGCGACAGCGGGTTCCTGATGCTCGACGATGCCGGCTTGCGTGCCAGCGACGCCGGCCGCCAGCGTCTCAACGCCGTGCTCGCGGCGCTGCTCGCCTAGAGCACGATCGTATCGAAACGAAGCGTCAGCTTCTTTTCGATACGTGAATCGTGCTCTCGATGCAAAAATTTAGACCATGATTCACGGCTGGTACGGAATCGCATGCGATTCCGTCAACCGATCATGGTCTAGTAATTGAGGCTCTGGAAGCTCTGCGGCGCCGGATCGATGATGCCGTCGCCGTTATGCTGCACTTCGAGCACGGCAAGGCCGCGTTGCACCAAGCCGTTGGCGCGGAAGCGGAAGATGCCGTCGAGCCCCGAGAAGCCGTTGGCGCTGGTGATCGCGGCGTCGGAGAAATCGGCGCCTTGCGGCGCCTTGGCCAGTACCGCCGCGAGCGCCATCGCGTCGTAGCCGAGGGTCGCGAGGCGCGGCGCCGCGTGGCGATAGAGCTGCGCGAAGCGTTGCTCGAAAGCGGCGCGCGACTGCGGATCGGGCGCGGCGTACCAGCCGCCATCGAGCGACGGTTCGGTGCCGAGGCCGGGATCGTCCCAGAGGCCGGTGCCGAGAAACTTCACCTGGTCGGGATCGATCTTGAAATAGGGCAGCTGCGGCGCCAGCACTTTGAGCCGCGCGCCGCCCTCCGGCAGGAAGAGCGCATCGTAATCGACACCTTCGGCGGCGAAGGCCTTCACCGCCGTGGCCATGCTGCCGAGGCCGGGATCGTAGAACTCGACCCGCGACACGGTCGCACCGGCGGCCGCGACCGCGGCTTTGACGGCATCGGCCGCGACCTGGCCGTAAGGCGTGCTCGGCGCGAGCACGGCGAAGCGATTATGTCCCTGCGCATGCGCATAGGCGGTGACGCGGGCGACCTCCTCGCTCGGCAGGAAGCCCATCAGATAGACGCCGCCGCCGGCGAGCGTCGCGTCGGTCGAGAAAGCGATCACCGGCACATGCGCGCTTTGGGCGATCGGCTTCACCGCGCCGACCTCGCCGGCGAGCAACGGGCCGAAGATGATCTGTGCGCCTTGGCCGATCGCTTGCTGGGCGGCGGCGCTCGCGCCCTCGGCCGTGCCCTTGGTGTCGCCGGTTACCAGCTCGACCTGGTCGCTCGCGAGATCGAACAGCGCCATCTGCGCCGCATCGAGCATCGCCTCGCCGAGCTGCCCGCTGGGGCCGGTCAGCGGCAGGAGCATTGCGACGGTGACCTTACCGCCTGGACCGGTCGGCACCGCTTCGGGCGCGATCGCTTGCGGCGCGACGGGCGCCAAGACCGGCGGCGGCACGACTTGCGGCGCGCGCGTCGCGCCCGGTACCCTGACATAGGCGCAAGCAGCGAGCGTCAGCGCTAAGACGAGGAGCCATGCCGCGGCGGCAATTCGCGCATAAGGCCGACGAAGGCAAAACGACACGCGCGATCTCCGGTCGGGGCAAGCAGGGCGGCGAGCCTATCGAGAGCCTTGCGGGAAGTAAACAAGCGGCGCGGTCGCCGCCGCGCGAGACCGCGCGCGGCGCCGCCGAGACGCCAAGCTTCGCGCCGGGACTCTATCTGGTCGCGACGCCGATCGGCCATCTGCGCGACGTCAGCCTGCGCGCGCTCGATCTCCTCGCCGCGGCCGATCTCGTCGCCTGCGAGGATACGCGCGTCACGGAAAAGCTGATGGCGCGCTACGGCCTCAAGGCGCCGCGCCTCGCCTATCACGAGCACAATGCCGAGCGCATGCGGCCGCTGCTGATCGAGCGGCTGAAGGCCGGCGCGGTCGTGGCGCTGGTGTCGGACGCCGGTACGCCGCTCGTCTCCGATCCCGGCTTCAAGCTGGTGCGCGCGGCGGTAGCGGAAGGCATCGCCGTCACCGCGCTGCCCGGCCCCTCGGCGGCGCTCGCGGCGCTGGTGCTGTCGGGCTTGCCCTCCGACCGCTTCCTCTTCCAGGGCTTCCTGCCGCCCAAAGCGGCCGCGCGCCGCCGCGTGCTGGGCGAGATCGCGGGCCTTTCGGCGACCCTCGTCTTCTTCGAGACCGCGCCGCGGCTCGCCGCCGCGCTCGCCGACATGGCAGCGGTGCTCGGCGACCGTCCCGCTGCGGTCGCGCGCGAATTGACCAAGCTCTACGAGGAGATCCGCCGCGGCAGCCTCGCCGAACTCGCGGCGCATTACACCGAAGCGGGCGCGCCCAAGGGCGAACTCGCGATCGTGGTCGGCGGCGCGAGCGCTGAAGCCTTGCGCGCGGCGGTGACGAGCGACGCGCTCGATGCGGCGCTCGATGCCGCGCTCGCGACCATGAGCGTCAAGGATGCGAGCGCCGCGGTCGCGGCCGCGACCGGGCGGCCGCGGCGCGAGGTCTATCAGCGCGCCTTGATCCTCGCCGGACGCGGCGAATGAAGCGCCTGCCCGAGCATCGCCGCGCCGCCGAGCGCCGCGGCAAGAGCGCCGAGCTCCTCTGCCTCTGGCAATTGCGCCTGAAGGGCTATCGCATCCTCGCGCGGCGCTACAAGACGCCGCTCGGCGAGGTCGATCTCATCGCCCGGCGCGGCGCGGTGCTCGCCGCGATCGAGGTCAAGGCACGCGGCGATTTCGACGTCGCCAGCGAAGCGATCACGCCGCGCCAGCGCCAGCGCATCGTGCGGGCGCTCGCGCATTTCCTCGGCGGCCGCCCCGATCTCGCGCTGCTCGCCGCGCGCTTCGATGTAATGCTGGTCGCGCCGCGACGCTGGCCGCGCCATCTCGTCGATGCCTGGCGTGAGGAATAGGGGCGCAAGGAGTAAGGCCGCGCCGCGATCGCTTTGCCCGATCATCGCTTCGCCAAACCATGCTTCGATTGTCATCGTCGCGGCGATTCCGTAGATTCACGCGCATTCAGCGGAGAGGATTGCTGGTTGTGACCGAACGTCCCCCTGCGCGCGCAAATTTCCCGCGCGCGATCGTTCCCCTTGCGGCTTTGATCATCGCGGCGCTGCCGCTCGCGGGCTGCATCGTGCCGCTGATCGCGGGCACGGCCGCCGGCGGCTACACCCTCGCGACCGAGCACCGCTCGCCCGAGCAACTCGCGCGCGACGCGGCGATCGGCGCGGCGGCCCATAAATACTGGGCCGATGCGAGCAGCGACCTCGCGCGCGATCTCACGGCGACGGTCTATGACGGCGAGCTCCTCATCACCGGCCTCGTCCCGAACCAGGCGATGAAGGACCGGGCCGAGCAGCTCGCGCGCCAGATCGACGGCGTCAAAAAGATCGACAACATGGTCCAGGTCGGTCCGCCGACCAATTTCGGCCAGGACGCGCGCGACAATTACGCCTCGAACGCGCTGCGTGCCCAGCTGCTCGCCGATCCGCAAGTGCGCTCGTCGAACTTCACCGTCCATACGGAGAACGGCATCGTCTACATCCTGGGCTATGCGCGTAACGCGCCGGAGCGCGACCTGGTGCTTTCCTATGCGCGCAATCTCTCCAATGTCGATCGGGTCGTCTCGCTGATCGAGGTCGGCAACGAGCCCGCTTTGGCGCCTCGAGCCGCGCCCGCCGCGTCCCCCGGCAACGCGCCGCCGCCCGAGGAGGCGCCGCCCGCGCCGCCGCCGCCGCGCTCGAACATCGAGGTGCAGCCGCTGCAATGAGCCTCGACGTCGCCATCCAGATGGATCCGGTCGAGACCGTCAACGTCACCGCGGACTCGACCTTCGTCCTCGCCCTCGAGGCGCAGGCGCGCGGCCATCGCCTCTACCACTACCTGCCGCGGCAATTGAGCCTCGTCGACGGCCGCGTCACCGCGCAGGCGCGGCGTTTGCGCGTGTGGCGCGACCGCAAGCGGCACGCCGCGCTCGGCGAGGTCGAGAAGCTCGATCTCGCGCGCATGGACGTGATCCTGATGCGCCAGGATCCGCCTTTCGACATGGCCTATATCACCGCGACCCATGTCCTCGAGCATGTCAGCGGCAAGGTGCTGGTGGTGAACGATCCGGTCGCGGTGCGCAACGCCCCGGAGAAGCTCTTTGCCACCCATTTCCCCGGGCTGATGCCGCCGACCCTCGTCTCCTCCGATCGCGGCGCGATCTTCGATTTCCGCAAAAAACATCGCAACATCATCCTGAAGCCGCTCTTCGGCAATGGCGGCGCCGGCGTCTTCCGCGTCAAGCCGGAGGACGAGAATTTCAACGCGCTGCTCGAAAGCTTCGCCGTGCAGTATCGCGAGCCGATCGTGGTGCAGCGCTATCTCCCCGCCGTGCGCAAGGGCGACAAGCGCATCATCCTGATCGAGGGCGAGCCGGTCGGCGCGGTGTTGCGGGTGCCGGCCAAGGGCGAGGCGCGCGCCAATCTCCATGTCGGCGGCAAGGCGGTGAAGACCAAGCTGACGCGCCGCGAGCGCGAGATTTGCGCCGCGATCGGCCCGACGCTGAAAAAGCAAGGCCTGCTCTTCGTCGGCATCGACGTGATCGGCGACTATCTCACCGAGATCAACGTCACCTCGCCGACCGGCATCCAGGAGATCAACCGCCTCGACGGCACGACGCTCGAGAAGAAGGTCTGGGACGCGATCGAGAAGCGGCTTTAGGCAGCTT
Source organism: Allostellaceae bacterium (assembly GCA_036501365.1). GTDB lineage: Bacteria > Pseudomonadota > Alphaproteobacteria > ATCC43930 > CGMCC-115725 > CAIKMD01. The sequence goes on from DASYAL010000060.1 coordinate 100,702, forward strand.
GCTCCCGAAGAAAGTTACTTCGTCACCCCCGCGAAAGCGGGGGTCCAGGGCGACAAACGCGCTCTGGCCCTGGATTCCCGCTTCCGCGGGGGTGACGATTATTGATTCGAGTTTCTCGCGGCGCCGCTCGCGCCGAAATCTTTAAAGACTCGATCGCGAAACGAGGTGCGCCTTGATCGGCGCGTCCTGATCGAGGCACGGCGCCGGCGCGCTGCCGCCGCCCAGCGTGCGCTGCCAGGTCTCGACATGGGCGAGGTGATAGCCGCCGGCATCGCCATAGAAGAACAGGTTCAGCACGCAATCGGCGGCCCGGTATTGCCAGAGCTCGGCGGGCGGCTCGATGCGCTTCAGATCGGGCTGGCCGAGAATCGAGACGATGTCCGCGGGCTTGAGCCCGGCGAGGTCCTTGATGTCGAGCGCGCCCCCGCCGGCATGTGCCTGGTCCGGCCACAGAAACGGCGTCGGGTCTTGCGCGGTTGCTGCCGGACCGCCCGGCGACGGCACGGCGCAAGCGCTCACCGTCGCGGCGATCGCCGCGGCGGCCGCGATCTCGGCGGCTCGTCGACCCAGGAACGGCATTCAAATCCCCCGGTAGCCGCGCATGGCCCATTATTTCCGGGGCGTGAGCGCGGCTGTCGCGTCCCTGTCGGCTTACCATCGAGCGTGCCGCAAAGAAAGCGCTTTCGCGCGAAAACGGCCGATTTCGCGCGCCAACACCTTGCTCCGTCGCCGCCGCCCTCTATACTCGCCGCCTTCCCGCACCAGCTCCGGAAAACTTCCTCATGGCGGCCCCCACCATCGATGTCGTCGGCATCGGCAATGCGATCGTCGATGTCCTGGCCCAGGCGGACGAGGCCTTCATCCAGAGCGAGAAGCTCGCCAAGGGCACGATGGCGCTGATCGACGAGGCGCGCGCCCAGACGCTCTACGGCAAGATGCGGCCCGGGATCGAAGCCTCGGGCGGTTCGGCCGCCAACACCATCGCCGGCGTTGCCTCGCTCGGCGGCAAGGCGGCCTATATCGGCAAGGTTGCCGATGACGGTCTCGGTAAGGTCTTCGCCCATGACCTGCGCGCGGCCGGCGTCAAATACGAGACCCAGCCTTTGACGGGCGGCCCGGCGACGGCGCGCTGTCTCATCCTGGTGACGCCCGACGCGCAGCGGACGATGAACACCTTCCTCGGCGCCTCGGTCGAGTTCCAGCCGGGCGATATCGATCGCGATCTCGTTGCCTCGGCGCAGGTCACGTATCTCGAAGGCTATCTCTTCGATCGGCCATCGGCGAAAGAGGCCTTCCGCCAAGCCGGCGCCATCGCTCATCAGGCGGGCCGCAAGGTCAGCCTCACCCTCTCCGATCCGTTCTGCGTCGACCGCCACCGCGCCGATTTCCGCGACCTGATTCGCGGCCATGTCGACATCCTCTTCGCCAACGAGGCCGAGATCTGCTCGCTCTACGAGACCAAGGACTTCGAGAAAGCCGCCGCCGCGGTGCGCGGCGAGGCGGAGATCGCGGTGCTGACGCGCAGCGAGAAGGGCGCGATCGTCGTCACCGCGAAGGACCGCGTCGCAGTGCCGGCAGCGCCGGTCGCCAAGGTGGTCGACACCACCGGCGCCGGCGATCTCTTCGCCGCGGGCTTCCTCTACGGCTTCACCCGCGGCAAGGAGATGGCGCATTGCGCGAAGCTCGGCGCGCTTTGCGCCGCCGAGATCATCTCGCATTTCGGCGCGCGGCCCGAAGCGGAGCTCGCCGCGCTTGCGGCAAAGGCCGGGCTTACCTAGCTAATCGTCAATGGATATCCGCAACATCGCCATCATCGCACATGTCGATCATGGCAAGACCACGCTCGTCGATCAGCTCTTGCGCCAGAGCGGCGCCTTCCGCGCCAATCAGCAGGTGATGGAGCGCGCGCTCGATTCGAACGATCTCGAACGCGAGCGCGGCATCACCATCCTCGCCAAATGCACCTCGGTGCAGTGGCAGGGTACCCGCATCAACATCGTCGACACGCCCGGCCATGCCGATTTCGGCGGCGAGGTCGAGCGCATCCTCTCCATGGTCGACGGCGTGCTGGTGCTCGTCGACGCGGCGGAAGGGCCGATGCCGCAGACCAAATTCGTGGTTGGCAAGGCTTTGCGGCAAGGCCTCCGGCCGATCGTCGTCATCAACAAGATCGACCGCAGCGATGCGCGGCCGCACGAGGTGCATAACGAGATCTTCGATCTCTTTGCCGCGCTCGACGCCGATGACGAGCAGCTCGATTTTCCGACGCTCTACGCCTCGGGCCGCGCCGGCTGGGCGGTGCCCGATCTCGACGACGAGCGCAAGGACCTGGTGCCGCTCTTCGAGCTGATCCTCAAGCATGTGCGCCCGCCCGAGGCCGATGCCGCGGCGCCTTTCGCGATGCTGGTGACGACGCTCGAGAACGATTCCTATCTCGGCCGCGTGTTGACCGGCCGCATCCATAGCGGCGTCGCGCGTGTGAATATGCCGGTCAAATCGCTGTCGCGCGACGGCGAGGTGATCGAGACCGCGCGGCTGACGAAGCTCCTCGCCTTCCGCGGTCTCGAGCGCCGGCCGATCGAGGAAGCCGAGGCGGGCGACATCATCGCCATTGCCGGTCTCGCCGAGACCACCGTCGCCGACACGATCTGCGCGCCCGAGGTCGAGACGGCGCTGCCCTCCTCCCCGGTCGACCCGCCGACCTTGGCGATGACGTTCGCGGTCAACGATTCGCCGCTTGCCGGCCGCGAGGGCACGAAAGTCACCTCGCGCATGATCGTCGAGCGGCTGCAGCGCGAGGCCGAGGGCAATGTCGCGATCCGCATCCAGGAAAGCGAGCAGCGCGACGCGGTCGAGGTCGCGGGCCGGGGCGAATTGCAGCTCGGCGTGCTGATCGAGACCATGCGGCGCGAGGGCTTCGAGCTCGCGATCTCGCGGCCGCGCGTCCTCTACAAGCCCGATCCCGCGACCGGCCAGCGCCTCGAGCCGATCGAGGAGGTGGTGATCGATCTCGACGAGCCGTTCGCCGGCATCGTCGTCGAGGAGATGTCACTCCGCAAAGGCGAGATGCAGGAGATGCGGCCGACCGGCGGCGGCAAGCTGCGCCTCGTCTTCCGCGCGCCGACCCGCGGCCTCATCGGCTATCTCGGCAAGTTTTTGACCGACACCCGCGGCACCGGCGTGATGAGCCGGATCTATCACGGCTACGCACCCTATCGCGGCGCGGTCGAGGGGCGGCGCAACGGCGTCCTGGTCTCGACCGCGGGCGGCCAGGCCGTGGCCTATGCCTTGTGGAATCTGGAAGAGCGCGGGCCGATGTTCATCACGCCCGGCACGCCGGTCTATGAGGGCATGATCGTCGGCGCGCATAGCCGCGGCAACGACATCGACGTCAATCCGACCAAGACCAAGCAGCTCACCAACATCCGCACCAAGGCCGCGGACGAGGCGGTCCGCCTGACGCCGCCGATCCTCATGACCTTGGAGCAGGCGATCGCCTATATCGCCGATGACGAGCTCTGCGAGGTGACGCCGAAGGCGATCCGTCTGCGCAAACGCTTCCTCGATCCCAACGAGCGCAAGCGCGAGAGCCGCAAGACCGAGGCCGCGGGGTAAGGCGGGCGGGCCGCCAGAGGCCCTAGTTGCACGAGTTCTCTTTGAATGAACTCAGCAAGCCGTGTCCCGATCAACTTGGGCGCCGGCACCTTTTTAGTCTAGGAAATTGGAGCGAGACACTCGTTCGCTATTTACTCAACTAGGGCGATCATTTGAACCTCTTGGTGAGATCAATGCCCATGATTGTGATGTCCTCGACGTGGGGGTGCTTGTCCGCGATCGATTTCCAATGGTTCTGGACGGCTTGGACTAGTCCGTCGAAGTCGACAAGGTCAACCGAGGGCATTTGCCACTGCTTGGCGGACGCAAGATTCACGAGGGCGAAAATCCCGCGTCCGGAGCGATTGTCCCGGAGGTAGTCGCCAGATAGCTGGTTTTCCAGTCGCTCGAGAAGTTTGGGCCCTGTCCATCTATCAGCGAGTTTGAGTTCGGCGGGTACGGGAGCGTCGAACCCGCCTCCGTGAAAACGCAGATCGGGACGCTTGTCGTCGGCGAATTCCTCTTCCTGAGTGATTGTATATCGACCGAGTGCCTTCTCGCGAAGTTCGTGCGCCAGGAAGTTCCGCATTTCTGGTTCTTCCTTCACGCGAAGTAGAACCTTCGCAACGCTTTCATCTCCGTTCTCAAGGTCGTCTTTGAGGTCGAGAAGGCGCATGATTGCCAAGTCGGCGAGCTCGCGGTGGTTCGTCGGCGTGCGATCAAGATGTTCATGAAAGTCACGCACTTGCGCAGGTGACCAAGCCGCGCCGTCTGAATCTTGTTCCGCCTTGGTCTTGGCATAGGAGGCCAACCACGGTCGCGATTGCGCTTTTGGATGTTGCTTGGCGATTTCGTCCAGCGCAACGAAGGCTTCCTTGCCGGGAATTCGCTTTAGTTGATCCAATAGAGCGTTGCGCGCATCCTGAGCGTTATCACGTGGGCCCGGGGAGTAAACGCCGCCTCCGGCACGATTGATGTCGTCATCTTCCCGAATGTACGCCTGTATCAAAAGGAATAAGTCCTTTAGATGCTTGGGGGTGACGTAGGCTTGTCGAACACCGGTTGTCTCAGAGCGCCTGCCTGCGGAGAGCCGCGACACGAACGTCATGGCGAACTCTATCTGGTCCTTAGTGCTTGAGAGCGACGACAGATGGGACGTAACCGCAGGAATGGCGCGGTCCGGTTCAACGCCCACCCAAACCGCATACCAGATAGCAGCAAGCTCGATGGACTTAGAGGATTTTGCTTTCTGCTCTGCCTGATGCGCCAGGTCGGGATCCGTGATCGATAAGGTGCCTTGAACAATGGTCAGCAACTTGCCGAGGTTGAACGTGTTGGTGATGTCGTTCGTCTGAAGCAACCTCAGGAGAGCTGGCGCCAACCGTTCCCACGCCCATTGTGCCGACCAGCTGACGTCACTCAACAGGTAGTGGGACTCTGTGTTGGGCTTTTCGGATGCCACTTCCTGTTTGATCTCACCGAGGAGGAATTCACCGACGATGTCGGGATGCGCTTCAAATAGCTTCGGGAACCATGGCGGAAAACCGTTGAGTTCATGAGCAGCGTAGCGGCACGCAAGAAGAATCTCGTCCTTAGATAGCTCCGCCGGCCAGTCAAGAGTCTCAGCCGCTTCGATGTCGAGACCTGCTAGCCCAAAGATGACGAATATCGGTGTGGAGTTGGACGGAGCTCCTTCGGAGCGGAGGACCGGTTGATATTTTCGCCAATAGCTCGTAACGCCCGCGCGATACGCTCGCGCAACGTCTTCCCCGTATTCTGGGATCAGTTCGCGCCAACGACCGACCGTCCATCGATTGGACCCTTTTGCCTTTTCGCGGAGACGCTCGTGCAGATACCACTGGGCGCGTGAGATATCTCTCGACTGTTTCAGTTGCGGAGCGCGAACAAGCTCGATATGTGAGAGGATGAAAGCCTTCGATTTCGCGTGGGTGTCTCGTTCGCGCTTCTCACGAACCGCGGTACGTTTTCTCCACTTTTTCTCCTCGCGTTCGTGCTCGCTAACGGGCGGATTGAGAAGAAGCTCAAGGCGCTCCTCCAGCTCGCCATTACCCTTGGCGAGCACGCGAAGTCGATCTCGCCATATCGGCGGGCGGTTGCACTTGGCGTAGATGTCGAATGCGAGGGTTAGGGCAACAAGCCTATCGTCTTGATCCGGCAGCGTCCCGATGGACTCGGCCACATATTCGAAGTCATCGGCACCGAAGCCCCAGTGAGCGTTCAAAGCAGACGCCTGCCAAAAGCTGGTGAGACGCACACCATTGTTGGCGTAGGGAGCGGTCTGCCGGGCTTTCCGGACTTCATACCAGAACATCGCTCTGTTCAACTCCGGCCACTGAGGAACGAGATTGAGGAATTGTGCGTTTGTGTCGCGAAGGTCGTCGTCCCAATCGCGAACTGCTCCAAACTTGTGAAGGATGGTAAGCGTGTCATCTCCGAGAGCTTCCGGCCTCCGCTCACGCACGAGCCTTTCTGCAGCGACCGAGCCTGGTTTGATAAGCCAAGAGTTTTTCTTCGAGACCTCACAGAATCCAGGCTGGATAAAGGGTGGTTCTTCGAGCAACTGATTCAAGCCGTGAACTAGCGTAGGCACTATCTCGAGCGGAGCGGTTTTAACGAAGGTGACCGTCGTGTCGGTCAGCGAATCTGCACTATACCGTTTCTTTGCCTCGACCTTGGCTAGGGCACCCAGAAGCCATGTCTCAGTCTCGGCTGATGGGGTCGAAGCCGCGACTATCTCACTGAGCCAGTCGCGCTTCAGTATCGAAGCCTCTTTGAGAAACGATTGACGCAAGTCTTCCAGATCGCTGTCTGTCGCGACCGCGTGAAGGGCGCGGATGGCAGAGATGCGCGTGTACTGGGGCGTGGAGGGAGCTACGGCTAGGGCCTTTGCTTCGTGTTTGAGCGATGTGAGCTGCCCAAGCCATACCATCCTTATAAGAAAGCTCACCAGTTCGGCATTGGAGACGTACTGGTTGAGGAGAGCACGAATATTTTCTGCCAGATTGGGACTGGCGAACCGTTGAACGGCCGAATAGTCCAGCGCGCTACGACCGGACGTGCCGGCTGCCAGCTCCTCACAAACCTGGGTGAGGATCACCTTGCGCGTCACCAGCGGCAATGCGCTCGGGTCTCCCCCCTCGAAGAGGACCTCCGGCGCAACCCGTATAATTCGTTCGCGGATGCGTTCATCCAGGATGGCCAGCCAGGGCAGTACTGGCCGCATCGTGGGCACGATAACCTCGATGCCGTACTGGACGCGGAAAAGCAGAGCTTCGATTGCTCGCCTGGAGGCTGACCGCTCGAGCAGGCCAGCCAGCCATTCAGCAGCCAGAAACTCACGTACCGATCGATGGTGAAAGCGGACCGTGCCGTAGATCGCTTCGTCGAATATCGGGCGCGAGAGGAGTGTCAGTTGATCGTGGTCATTCCAGTCCGGAAGCACCGCGTGAACCGGAATGCCCTTATTGTTGTGAGAGCCATCGGGGACCTGAATGGTAGGCTCTCGCCCGAGGATCGACGTTGCAGCCAACAGGCGAGCGCCCTCTCTTGCCCGCGCTGCGGAGAGTGGATGGGCCTCGCGATGGTTTTGGTCGCGCTCCTCAAGACGACGCTGGACGCTGCTTTGCATCAGTTCCAGGCGCGTGCCGATACGGTGTTCCTTGGTCCAAAACTCGACGAGTTCCTCAAGGTCCTGCGGTCTGGTCGTAAAGGACTCTGCGTCAGCTCGCTCGATCTCCTCAAGGAAGGCCTTTGTGTCCGACACACCGCGGGCGCGGGCAAATGCCTCGATCTGCGAGGTGGACAGGTCATTGAGCGCGACAATTCGAAAGCCCGAGGAAGCCTCTTTCTCCTTCGAGTCCTCGGTACCGAGCGTTTCAAGACCGAAGTCATCGTCCAGATCGGTTTGCTTCGGGGGCTCTGGCGCACTAACTCGTGTCGTTTCGGGAGCGACCGGGAAGTGTTGTTCGCAGAGATCGAGGTCGGTCTTGGCGCGCCAGGCGCTCGTGCGACCGCTCAGTATTATGTGGACACGCGCGTTGGCTGCCTGGATGCGTCGTCCAAGCTTCCGTATAGCACGCTCGAAATCTCCAGGGTTTCGCAGCCGCGCTTCGTCGACGGAATCCAGCAACAGCCACGCCTCGTCCGTTGACGCGAGCCAGTGCGTAAACTCTTCAAAGGCGCCAACCTCGAACGCATCCTCGAAGTCGTCGGGAATATGCTCGAGGCGCAGGAAGAAAGCCTTCTTGCCTTTATCCCGAAGACCCTTTGCAGTCTGGCGAATCTCCTCGGTCTTTCCCGTGCCGGCTTCAGATAATAAGACCGTGCGATAGCCCTTGAGCAACTCGTCCCAGCAGAGCTGCGGGCCGGTAAAGAATGCTTGGTTCAAGTCAAAAGAGTCATTTTCACGAGCGTGCTTGGCAAGCTCGTGAAATGTGCGTCCTAGCTGGACGAAACCATCTGACCTCTGATCATTAGTCATGCGGGCAACTCTATCAAAGTCGCGGGATAAGCAAAGAGAGGTGCAGGTTAGGACCGCAAGCGCCCAATCACGTATGGACTAAACTCGTCTCAACCTTACTAAGGGCGGGGGGTAAGGAAGCGGGGGTAAGGAAATTGAATGGGAGGCAATCCTGCCATTGCGACAACGTACGTTCCCTGCGCAGCGATCGGCGGGTGAGGGGGCTCATTCGACACCGTTGAATAATCGACTAGGATTGTGCCAGCCGCTCAGCGACGGAGAAGTTGTCATGGCCGAGCCGATCTGGAACAAATACCTCACCGCGCGCGACAAGGAATTCTTCGCGCTCAAAGGCTTCGGCGCCAAGGCCGGCTTCGGCAAGCGGCCGGCGCTGCTCATCATCGACGTCAACTACGCCTTCTGCGGCGACAAACGCGAGCCGATCATGGAATCGGTGAAGCGCTGGCCGACCTCGTGCGGCGAGGAGGCGTGGGACGCGCTGCCGGTACTGGCGCGCGTCATCGAGACGGCGCGCGCGCAGGGCGTGCCGGTGCTCTACACCACCGGCATCGGCCGCGAGGACAAATGGGACATGGGAAGCTGGCGCTGGAAGAATTCGCGCACCGGCGAGGTGCCCGCGACGCGCCAGAGCAATCACGACGGCAACGAGATCATGCCGCAGATCGCGCCCGGCCCGCGCGACCTCGTGGTGCCGAAGCAGAAGCCCTCGGGCTTCCACGGCACCAATATGCTCAGCTATCTGACAATGCTCGGCTGCGACAGCGTCATCGTCTGCGGCACCACCACCAGCGGCTGCGTGCGCGGCACGGTGATCGACAGCTTCAGCTATAATTTCCGCACGGCGGTGATCGAGGACGGCTGTTTCGACCGCTCCGAGGCGAGCCACGCGATCAATCTCTTCGACATGCATGCGAAATACGCGGATGTCGTCGGCAGCGCGGAGGTGATCGCGTTCCTCAAATCGCTGCCGCTCAACCAGTACAATCTGCCGCCCGGCACGCCGCGCTAAGCGCAGCACAGGCTCGCATCGAATTCAGATGCGAGCCGTCGTGCGAAGCGGAACTAAAAGCAAAAGAGGTGGCGGCGCGCCCGTGAAGAGCGCGCCGCCGGCCCATCCCCCCCGGGCGTCGCTGCATAAGGCAACGAGCGCCGGCATGGGCCAGCCCCCGACCATCCGAAACGGAGTTAACGCCGGGATCAGACGGCACGCCTTGATCCAGCGCAAACTTGGCCGCAATTTTCGCCGCCGCGCTTCTCCCTCACGCGCGCCTCGGCTATGGTCGCGGTGTTGTTGTCAGCTGTGCGGGTCGCGTCATGCCAAGAACAATCCAATTCCTCGCTCTCGCGGCCGCCCTCATCCTCAGCCTGGGAGGTTCCGTGAGCGCCGCCGATCTCGAAAACACCCTTTACCTCGACGTGCCCAAGGGCCGCGTCGTCATCGAATTGCGTCCCGATCTCGCGCCCGTGACCGTCGCGCGCATCAAGGAGCTGACGCGGCAAGGCTTCTATAACGGCCTCGCCTTCCACCGCGTCATCGACGGCTTCATGGCCCAGACCGGCGATCCGCTCGGCAACGGTACCGGCGGCTCGGGCAAGAATCTCAAGGCCGAGTTCAGCAGCGCGCATTTCGTCCGCGGCACGGTCGGCATGGCGCGCGCCAACAGTCCCGACAGCGCCGACAGCCAGTTCTTCATCTGCTTCGAGCCGGCGCCGTTCCTCGACGGCAAGTACACCATCTTCGGCCAAGTCGCCTCGGGCATGGAATTCGTCGACGCGATCAAGCGCGGCGAGGGCCAGAGCGGCACGGTGACCAACCCCGACCACATCGTCAAAATGCAGGTCGCGGCCGACGCCGAAAAGGCGGGTCACTGATCGTTCGTCATTCGATGATCCGCCCCTTCACCCGCCCACGCGCAGCGTCGGAGGGTGAGGGGGCAGTCTTCCGGTGCCTATGACCTCCTGGCTCGGCTCGCTGCGCATCTATCGCGATCCGCGGATCGTCGCGATCCTCTTCATGGGCTTCGCGAGCGGCCTGCCGCTGGCACTGACCGGCGCGACGCTGTCGATCTGGCTGAAGCAATCCGGGATCACGCTGACCGCGATCGGGCTCTTCGCGCCGGTCGGGCTCTCCTACAATCTCAAATTCCTCTGGGCGCCGGCGATGGACCGGGTGAGGCTGCCGGTGCTCACGCGCCGCTTCGGCCGCCGCCGCGGCTGGGCGTTGCTGATCCAGTTCCTGCTGGCGCTGGCGATCCTCGCGCTCGGCGCCGCCGATCCGTCGCGCGATCTTTTCCGTGTCGCGGTCTGCGCGGTGATCGTCGCCTTCCTCTCGGCCAGCCAGGACATCGTCATCGACGCCTATCGCGTCGACCTGCTCGACAAGGACGAGCAAGGCGCGGGCGCGGCGGCGACCCAGATCGGCTATCGCATCGGCATGCTCGCTTCGGGCGCCGGGGCGCTTTACCTCGCGCAATATCTCTCCTGGTCCGCCGCCTATACGGTGATGGCGGCGCTGATTCTCGCCAGCATGATCGTCATCCTCGCGACCCGCGAGCCGCGGCCGGGTGCGGCGGCGGTGGCGGGCCCGTGGCTGAGGAATACGGTGATCGCGCCTTTCGCCGATTTCATGCGGCGGCGGCAATGGCTGCTGATCCTGATCTTCGTCGTGCTCTACAAGTTCGGCGACGCGCTCGCCGGCGTGATGGCGAACCCGTTCTATGTCGTGCTCGGCTTCTCCAACGTCGAGATCGCCAGCGTCGCGAAAGTATTCGGTGTCGGCGCCAGCATCGCCGGCGTGATCCTCGGCGGGATCGCGGTCTATCGCTGGGGGCTGATGCGCGCGCTGCTCGCCTGCGGCGCGCTGCAGATGGCCTCGAACCTCATGTATATCGCGCAGCTCTGGGCCGGGCACGACGTCACGATGCTCGCGGTCACGATCGCGACCGAGAACGTCACCGGCGGCATGGCCTCGGCGGCCTTCGTCGCCTATCTCTCGAGTCTCTGCAGCCCGGCTTTCACCGCCACGCAATACGCGCTGCTCTCGGCGCTGGCCGCGACCGCGCGCACGACCCTCGCTGCCTCGGGCGGCTTCTTCGCCGACCATCTCGGCTGGGGTCCGTTCTTCATGCTCTCGACCGCGGCCTGCCTGCCGGGCCTCGCGCTGCTGCTCTATCTGATGTATTCAGCCGATACGCATCAGCCGCAGGCGGTTGCGGTTGAGCCATAGCCGCTCGGCCTTCGCGCCCGGGTGAAGCTTCTCGACCAGGCGCCAGAAACGCGCGCCGTGATTCATCTCGATAAGATGCGCGATCTCATGCGCGACAACGTAGTCGATGACCGCCTCGGGCGCGAAGATGAGCCGCCACGAGAAGGAAAGATTGCCGCCGCGCGCGCAGCTGCCCCAGCGACTCACCGTGTCGCGCACGGTGACGCGCTTCACCGTCTGGCCGATCGACGCGGCGTGCGCCGCGGCGCGTGCGCCGAGCTCGCGCTTGGCGTAAGCGCGCAGGAAATCCTTGAGACGCCGCGCGAGGAAAGCGGGATCGCCGGCGACGCAGATCGCGCCGTCCTCGATCCAGGCCGCGCCGCGGCCGTGTCCGTTGCCCATGGCGCGGACACGATGCGGCACATCCATCACCGGCACCACGGCGCCGTCGGCAAACGGGATGCGCGCCGGCAGCTTCGCCAGCCGGGCATCGATCCAGCCGCGACTCGCTTCCAGGAAGCGCAGCGCCTCGGCGTGCGAGCCGCGCCGCGGCAGCACCATCTCGATCGCATCGCCGGTCGCATCGATGCGCAGCGCGATGCGCCGCGCCCGCGGATGCGCACGCACGCGCAACGGCACTGCCACGCCGTCGTAGAGCAGCGCGGCCGGAAAAGCGGACAGCGAATCGGGCATATACCCGAGACTACCTAAACCTGCTTTCGGGTTCACGCCCGATCGATAAGATGGATGAAGGATCCCATCACCCGCCCGGCGACTCGGCCGGCGGGGCCGAGTGATTCGCCATCGGCGTCGGCTGCGGCAAAAAGCGGCGCGCCGCTGCCCTCCTCGACGATGCTGGCATAGTGGAATTCGTGGCCGCGGAACGTCGCGCCCTTGCGGCCGAGCGGCGTTGCGGCGGCGAGCGTTACGGCGCGGTAACCGAGATGCAGCTTGCGCGCGGCAAAGCTCGTCGCCACCGGCAGTAGCCCCGCCATCTCATGCGCTTTGCCCGCGGCGTCGGTCAGCGCGTGCCCGAGCACCATATAGCCGCCGCATTCGCCATAGATCGCCGCGCCGCGCCGCGCCGCCGCGCGCAAGCCCTCGAGGAAGCGGCGGTTGCCGGCGAGCTGTCCCGCGAACAGCTCGGGATACCCGCCCGGCAGATAGATCGCGTCGCCTTCCGGCGGCGTCTCGTCCTGAAGCGGCGAGAAGAACGACAGCGCCGCGCCGCTTTGCCGCCAGCTCTCGATGGTTGCGGCATAAGCGAAGACGAAGGCGTCGTCGCACGCCACCGCGATCCGCGCGCCGAGCGGCGGCAGGATCGCCGGCGTCGCGGCTTCGGCGAGGCGCGCGGGCGCGGCGAGATCGATGACTGCGTCGCAATCGACATGCTGTTGCAGAAGTGCAGCCGCGTCGGCGAGGAATCGATCGCGTGCCTGCCACTCGCCGGCGGGAACGAGGCCGAGATGACGCGACGGTAAATCGAGCGCGGCGGTGCGCGGTACGCTGCCGAGGATTTTCATTTCCGGCAGCGCGTGCGCGAGCGCGTCGCGAAGGATCGCCGCGTGACGCGCGCTCGCGACGCGGTTGAGGATGACGCCAGCGATCGGCACATCGCGGCGATGGCGCGCGAAGCCCTCGACCAGCGCTGCGATCGAGGCGCCTTGCCCTTCGGCATCGACGACGAGGATCACCGGCCAGCCGGTGAGTGCGGCGAGATCGGCGGTCGAGCCGGTGCTGTCGCGGCCGGCGCCGTCGAACAGCCCCATCACGCCTTCGCAGATGACGAGATCGGCGTCGCGCGCCGGGGCGCCGATTTGGCCAGCCAAGGTCTCGGGCCGCATCGCCCAGGGATCGAGGTTGCGGCAAGCCAGCCCGCTAGCCGCGGCTAGATACGTCGGATCGATGTAATCGGGGCCTGCCTTGGCGGCGGCGACGCGTAGCCCATCATCACGCAGCCGGCGCACGAGCCCGAGCGTGATCGCCGTCTTGCCGCTGCTGGAGCGCGGCGCGGCGATAATCAGCCCTCGGATCATCGTCGGCCCGGTCAGAGATAACGCTGGACCGTCGCCGCCATCGCCTTCGGCGGCAGGCCGGTCGGCATCTCGCCGAGATAGCGGCCGTCGGTGCCCATCACATAGATGATCGAGCTGTGGTCGATCAGATAATCGTCGCTGCCCGCTTGCGGCACCTTGGCGACATAAACGTGATATTCGCTCTCGGCCTGCTTCAGTGCGTCGGGCGCGCCGGTGAGATAGAGGATACCGGGATGGAAATTCGCGGCATAGGATTTGAGCTGCGTCGGCGTGTCGCGCGCCGGATCGACCGAGATGAAGATCGGCTGCACCTTGCTCGCGGCGTTGCCGAGCAGATCGAGCGTCTGGCTGATCGCCTGCAGCGTCGTCGGGCAGGCGTCCGGGCAATAGGTGTAGCCGAAATAGACCAGCATCACCTTGCCGCGAAAATCGCTGTCGCGCCGCGTCGCGCCGTCCTGATCGACGAGCGAGAACGGGCCGCCGACAGCGGGCCCGGCGTTCTCGGCGCCGCCGAGCCAGAATTGCTCATAGATCACGCCGCCAAGGATGACGGCGAGGGCAGCGACGAAGATATAGAGTCCGCGGCGAACGGCTTCCGACATGGCTCCGATATAGGCCTGTCCCCTGCGGCCCGCCAGCGACGAATTAGCGCGCGCCGGCGGCCGTCGTTTCCGCCAGTTTCCCGAGCCAGTCGAGCTCGCGGCGCAAGCGCACCACTGGGCCGACGGCGACCAGCGCCGGCGGATCGAGCGCCGCAGTGGCCGCGTCCTTGGCGGCGGCGCCGAGCGTGGTCTCGACCACGCGTTGCGCCGCCGTGGTCGCCTTGCTGATGATCGCGACCGGCTCGTCGGCCGACCTTCCGGCGGCGATCAGCCGGCGCGCGATCGCGTCGAGATTCTTGAGCGCCATATAGATCACCAGCACCGCGGTGCCGCGTGACACTGCTTCCCAATCGACCGCGCCGGGCAGGGCGCCGCCGCTTGCCTGGCCCGTGACGAAGGTGATCGCGGAATTAGTGTCGCGATGGGTCGCGGGAATGCCGGCATAAGCAAGGCCGCCGATCGCCGCCGTGATGCCGGGCACGATGCGGAACGGGATGCCGGCGCGCGCCAGCGCCATGCCTTCCTCGCCGCCGCGGCCGAAGACGAAAGGATCGCCGCCTTTGAGGCGCAGCACGCGCTTGCCGTCGCGCGCCAGCGTGACGAGGCGCAGCGTGATGTCGGGCTGTTGCGCCGAGGGCTTGCCGCCGCGCTTGCCGGCATGTTCGAGCGTCGCGCCTTCGCGCGCGAGCCGCAGAATCGCCGGCGCGACCAGCGCGTCATAGACGATGATATCGGCCTGCTCGAGCGCATGCAGGGCGAGGATCGTGAGCAGCCCCGGATCGCCCGGTCCGGCGCCGACGAGCCAAACGCTGCCCGGAGCAAAAGCGGGAAGATCGAGCGCCGCGCGAGTCATGACGCCAAGCCTACATCGCCGCCGGGACGACGTGTAGCGGGCGTCGGCCCGGCGCCATAGAATTCGCGACCATGGCGGATGACGGCAAACGCGGCTTGCGGCGCGGCTGGACGACCGGCGCTTGCGCGGCGGCGGCGTCGCGCGCGGCTTATGCTGCGCTGCTCACGGGACGCTTTCCCGATCCGGTCGCGATCCGGCTGCCGGGCGGGGCGCGGCCGGAATTTCCGCTGGCGCTCAAGGAGGCGAACGGGTCGAGCGCGCGCGCCGGCGTCGTCAAGGATGCGGGCGACGATCCGGATGTCACGCATGGTGCGCTGATCGTCGCCGAGCTCGCATTGGCTGCGCCCGGCAGCGGCATTTCTTTCCATGCCGGGCCCGGCGTCGGCACCGTGACGCGGCCGGGGCTGGCGCTGGCCGTCGGCGAGCCGGCGATCAATCCCGGCCCGCGCGCCTTGATCGTCGAAGCGCTGAACGAGGTCGCCGCCGCGTGCGGCCGCGCCAGTGCGGATGCGGCGGTAACGCTGTCGATCCCCGGCGGCGCGGCGCTCGCCGCCAAGACCTTGAATGCGCGGCTCGGCATCCTCGGCGGCTTGTCGATCCTCGGCACGACAGGCATCGTCATTCCCTATTCCTGCTCGGCCTGGCTGCATTCGATCCATCGCGGCATCGATGTCGCGCGCGCGACCGGCTGCGCGCATCTCGCAGCGTCGACCGGCTCGGTCTCGGAACGTGCGGTGCAGCGGCTGTACGGCCTGCCCGAAGAGGCGCTGATCGATATGGGCGATTTCTCCGGCGCGACGCTGAAATATCTGCGCCGCCATCCGGTGCCGCGGCTGACGCTCGCCGGCGGCTTCGGCAAGCTGGCGAAACTCGCGCAAGGCGCGCTCGATCTGCATTCGGACAAGAGCCGCGTCGACATCGCCGCGCTCGCCGCGCTGTTGCGCGACCTCGGCGCGCCGCCGGCGATCGTCGATGCCGCCGCGCGCGGCGCCGGTGCCGGCGAAGTACTGACCACAGCGACGCCGGTTTTCGCGCGGGCTTTGGCCGATCGTGTCGCGATGCTGGCGCGGAGCGTCACCCTGGCGAGCCTCGCCGGCGACACCGCGGTCGAGGTCGCGATCTTCGATCGCGCCGGCGGGTTGATCGGCCGTGCCGGCGCCTAAGCGACTCCTGATCCTCGGCGGCACCGCGGAAGCGCGGCGGCTTGCCGCGGCGGCGACGGCGCGTTTCGGCGCGGCGCTCGCGATCACGACCTCGCTCGCCGGCCGCACGCAAGCGGCGGCGCCGATCGCGGGTGGCTTGCGCCGCGGCGGCTTCGGCGGCGCGGCGGGGCTGCTCGCTTATCTTCGCAAGGCGCGCATCGATGTCGTTATCGACGCGACGCATCCCTTCGCGGCACGAATCTCGGAGAGCGCATTGGCCGCCTGCCGCGACGCCGACATACCGCTGCTCGCGGTGACGCGACCGCCTTGGCGGCCGGCGCCCGATGATCGCTGGATCGAAGTTGGCTCCGCCGCCGAAGCGGCGGCGCTGCTGCCGGCGCGCGGCAAGCGCGTTTTCCTCACCATCGGGCGCGGCGAGCTCGGCGCTTTCGCCGGTATCGCGCACGTCCGTTTCCTGGTCCGGTTGATCGAGCCGCCGTCGACACAACTGCCGCTCGATTGCGAGTTGATCCTCGGTCGCGGCCCGTTCACCCTGGAGCAAGAACGGACTATCATCGAGCGTCACGCGATCGATCTGCTCGTGACCAAGGCATCGGGCGGAGCAGCGACGGCGGCAAAGCTTTCTGCCGCACGGGCGGTCGGAATTCCCGTCGTGATGCTGCGTCGTCCGGAACCTTCCGGCGGCGCGAGCGTCGAGCGTATCGAGGATGCGGTGGAATGGTTGGAAGAACGATTGGTGGAAGTATCGAGGGATTTGTGATGATGCGCCGCATCTTGTTGCTCGGTATCGCGATGATCGCGTTATGCCCGCCCGGTCTGGCGCAAGCGCAGGACATCGGGATCTACGACATGGCCATGGCCGCGTCGCGCGATAAGACCGACGACGTCATTCGTATGCTGCAGGCTCGCAAGAGCTCGAACGTCACCGACGACCAGGGCGAGACGCCGCTCGGCTATGCCGCCCAATTCGGCGATGTGCGCATGACCCAGGCGCTCCTCTATTATGGGGCCCAGGTCGATACCCGCGACCAGTTCGGCAACACGCCGCTGCATTGGGCGGCGCAACGCGGCTATATCGAGGTGATGCAGTTGTTGCTCGACGCCAAGGCGACCGTCGACCAGCAGAACAAGCAGGGCGTGACGCCGCTGATGATGGCGGCGCAGAACAGCCAGGTACCCGCCTTGCGCTTGCTGCTGAAAGACGGCGCGGATCCCAAGAAGCAGGATTTCACCGGCCGCGATGCGACCGGCTGGGCCGACGGCAAGGCCGGCGTGCTGCAATTCCTGCGCGCGGCGCGTTCGGGCTGAGAGCCCGCTGATTCAGCTGCGCTCGGCGCGGGCGCGATCCTTACGCGGCCGCAGCACGTGGTGATGATCGGGCGCATAAAGCCGGCTGTCGGCGAAATCATTCGCGCCGAGCACGCGTCCGACGATGATCAGCGCGGTGCGGGTGAGCTTTGCCGCTTTCACCTGCGCGCGGATCGTGGCGAGACTGCCGCGCAGGATTTTCTCATCGGGCCAGCTCGCGCGATAGACCACGGCGACGGGGCAGTCCGCGCCGTAGATCGGCGTCAGCACGCGCAGCACCGACGCCAGATTGTTGATCGATAGATGGAGGACGAGACTCGCCCGGCTGCGCGCGAGCGTCGCCAGATCCTCCTCCTCGGGCATCGCCGAGGCGCGAACCGCGGTGCGCGTCAGGATCACGCTTTGCGCGACCTCGGGCAGGGTCAGCTCGATGCCGAGCGCGGCGGCGGCGGCGGCAAAGGCGGGCACGCCGGGCGTCAGATCGTAGGGGATGCCGAGCGTATCGAGCCGCCGCATCTGCTCAGCGATCGCGCCATAGAGCGAGATGTCGCCGGAATGGACGCGCGCCACGTCCTTGCCCGCGTCATGCGCGGCGGCGATCTCGGCGATGATCTCGTCGAGCGTCAGGCTGGCGGTGTCGACGACGCGCGCGCCCTTGGGCGCGGCCTTGACCACGGCCTCGGGCACCAGCGAGCCGGCATAGAGGCAGACCGGACAGCTTTCGATCAGCCGCAGGCCGCGCACAGTGATGAGATCGGGCGCGCCCGGTCCCGCGCCGATGAAATGCACGGTCATCGGTCGCGCTTCGCGGCGTAGCCGCGCGGCGTGTAGAGCAGCGCCCGGCCCGCGAGGCGGCGGGTCGCGCTGCTGCCGACCAACACGAGCGTCAGCATGTCGACCGCGGCGGGATCGAGCGCGCCGAGCGTCGTCAGCGTGATGCTCTCGCCGTCGCGGCCGAGATTGCGCGCCAGCGCGACGGGCGTTTCCGGCGCGCGTGCTTGCAGAAGGATGTCGCGCGCGCGGCCGAGCTGATCGCTGCGCCGCGCCGAGCGCGGATTGTAAAGCGCGACGACGAAATCGCCCGCCGCAGCCGCTTCGAGGCGGCGCTCGATGATGGTCCAAGGCGTGAGCAGATCCGACAGCGAGATGGCGCAGAAATCGTGGCCGAGCGGCGCGCCGAGCTTGGCCGCCGCCGCCTGCATCGCCGAAACGCCGGGGATGACGCCGAGCGCGACGCGCCGCCACTCGGCGCGGTCTTCGTGCTCGATCAGCTCGCAGACCAGCGTCGCCAGGCCGTAAATGCCAGCATCGCCCGACGACACCAGCGCGACCGACTTGCCGGCCGCGGCGAGATCGAGCGCCAAGCGCGCGCGGTTCTCCTCCTCGCCGAGGGTGCCGTCGTGCCGGACCTTGCCGGCGAGCGCGCCGCCAAGCAGGTCGAGGTAGAGGCGATAGCCGACGACATCGCTGGCACGCCCCAGCGCGGCATCCGCAGCGGGGGTGCGATCGCCCGGACCGCCAGGGCCGATGCCGATGATTACGAGGCTGCCGCGCGGCTGGCCGATTCGCGCAGTGTCGAGCGGTTGCGGCGCGCGTGCGATGGCGCAAGTCGCGCCGCCGCGGATTTGCTTGGCGACGACCAGCGCGGCGTCTCGGCCCGCGGCCGCGAGTGCCGCGCCCTCGGCGACGCCATAGCAGCCGACGGCGCGGAACACGGTCTCCGACGGGTTCTGCAATCGCGGCGTTTCGGCGAGCAGCTCCGTCGCCGTAAAGAATCGCGCCGGCACGTCGAGCCGCGATGCCAGCGCCAGGACGGCGTCCTCGTCGCTTTTGAGATCGAGCGAGGCGATGAGCGCGATTGCACCGGCGGCGAGGCCATGCTGGGCCAGCGTGCCATCGACCAGAGCCTGCAGCTCTTCTGGGGCGGCGCCGCGTTCGCAGCCGACGCCGAGCGCCAGCACCGGCGGGTGCAGCACCAGCGCGCGCTCGTCCGGCGCGGGAATGCGGTCGGTGACGCGGATCGCGTCTCTGCCGCGCGCCGCAAACCGCGCGCCGCTATCGCGCAGCCAATCGGCGGCACCGGCCTCGATGCTCAGTGCGACATCCTCGCCGGCGAGTAGCGCCGCGGTCGCGGCTTTCGCGCGCTCGGGGTTGGCGACCCGCCAGCCGGGCGGCGGTGCGTCGAGCGCGAGGCCGAGACGCAGATCGCTGGCGGTGGTGATCGCGGCGCTACCGCCGGTCGCGGCGGCGATCGCCTGGGCGAGCGCGTTGGCGCCGCGATGCCCGCCGAGCAGCGGCACCGCCGCCGAGCCATCCTCGGCGACGGCGACGACCGGCGGCTCCTCGCGCTTATCCGCAAGCAACGGCGCCACAGCACGGATCAAAATGCCACTGGCGCAAAGGCCGACGATCGGCGTGCCTGAGGCGAACAAGCTTTGCAGCTGCGCGATCGCATCGGTGAAGCGCACGTCACTCGCGGGGCCGCGGGCTTCCGGCGCATGGATCGTCGCTTCCGGCAGCAGCGCTTTGAGCTTGCGCGCGAGATCGAGGGCCGACGGACCCAGCACAACGATCGCGGCGCCGCGCGGCAGTGGGCTCATTTCCAGGCCTCGCCGCGACGATGGAGGAGGATCATCGAGAAATAAGGCGCGTCGTCCGGCGCAACGGCATCGAGCGCCAGCACGCGCTCGGTTGCGAGGCTGGCGCGCTCGACATAACGCGCTTTCCCGGCGAGGCCGAGCCGCGTCAGCAGCGCGCGGATGCGCGCGAAGTGCCGGCCGAGCTTGATGATCGCCGCCGCTTCGCAGGCTTCGAGGCGGCGCGCCAGGGTGTCGTCATCGAGTCCGGCGGGCAGCACGGCGAGCGCGTCGTTGCGCGCGGCGAGGGGAAAGCCGGCGGCGGCGGCGCAAGCGCCGAGCGAGGAGACGCCGGGCACGATCTCGCAGGCGAAGCGCTCGCTCAACCGGCCGAAGAGATACATGAACGAGCCGTAGAACAGCGGATCGCCCTGGCAGAGCAGCGCGACGTCGCGGGCCGCCTCAAGATGCGCGGCGATCTCTTCGGCGGCGCGGTCGTAGACCTCTTGCGCCGGGAAGCGCGCGATCTCCATCGGGATTCGGATCGCGATCTCGATCTGCGCCGGCGACAGCCAGGCCGCGACGATGCTGCGGGCAAAGCTCGCCCCCTCGTCAGGTGCGGGATAAGCGACGACCGATGCTTGCCGGAGAATGCGCCAAGCCTTCAGCGTGATGAGCTCGGGATCACCCGGGCCGAGGCCGAGCCCATAGAGACAGCCGGTCATCGCGGCGCACCGCCGTAAAGCGTCAACCGCATGAAGTGGCCGTTCGAGTAATCGAGGCCGGCGACGGTGCCGAGCGCGCGCGGCGCGAGGCCACGTGCCGCAAGCGTGGCAAGGAATTCCGTCTGCGAACGCGTTTCGACCAGGGCGCGCGCCTCCGGGGTTGTCGCGAGATAGGCCGCAGCGCCGGCGGCGGAGACGAGCTTGGTCTGCGTGCCGAGGAGAAAGACGAGGCTGGGCTCGGCATCGCCGGCGATTGCGATCGGCACGCCGGGCGGCGATCCGCTGCGCGCGACCAGCGCCGCGGCCGTGCGCGACAGCCAGAGGAGATCGAGCGACGGCGCGACGAACTCGAAGCCGATCGCCAGCACCAGCAGCGACATCACGGTGATGCGCGTCGCCAATTCCGGCGTGACGCGGCGCCAGGCGCTGCGCACGATGCGCTGGCCGAAATAGAGCGCGACCAGCGCGGCGACGACGCCCGCGGCCGAGCCGCCCGGTCCGTAACGCAACGGTACCAGCACCAGCGCGGCGGCAAGGCCGAGGCTCGCCAGCGCCCAAAGCACGATCACGATGCGATCCAGCACCCGCCACGACACGAGACGTTCTTCGTCGTCGGCGACCAGCGCGCGGCCGATCATCAGCGCCAAAGCGGGATAGACGGGCAGCAGGTAGTTCGGGAGCTTGGTCGGCACCAGCTCGAGCACGATCCAGAACGGGATGCCCCAGGCGATGAGCAAACGCTCGGCATCGGCGTGGCGCTGTGCCCAGCCCCAGGCGATCGCCGGGCCGAGGAACAGCGTGCCCGGCCAGAAGCTGATCATCAGCAGCGCGAGATAGAAGAGCGGCGGCGCGCCGTGGCTTTCCTGTGCGCCGATCAGCTTGCCGAGGAAATCCTGGCCGAGCGAATCGCCGAGGAACGCGCCTTGGGTCGCGGTCGAGATCGCGATGAGCCAGGGCAGTACGATGACGGCGAGCAGGATGAAGCCTGGAAGCGGCCGCAGATCGCGCAGCCAGCGCGCGCGCCGTTCGCTGAGGCAAAGCGCGGCGATGGTCAGCGCCGCGAGCAGCGGCGCGACCGGGCCCTTGACGAGAATGCCGGCGGCGAGCGCCGCCCAGAACAGCAGCGCCACGCCCCAGGACGCGTGCAAACCGGCCTTGGCATCGAGATAGATCCGCGCGAGCGCGAGCTGCGTTGCGGTGATGCAGCCGAGCAGCACGGCGTCGGTCTTGGCGAGATGCGCCTCGACGCCAAGGCCGAGCGAGGTCGCGAGCAGCGCCGCGCCGAGGAACGCGGCCTTGCGCCCTACCAATCGCGCGCCCATACCGAAAGTCAGCAACGCCGCCGCACTCGCGCCGAGCAGCGAGGGCAGGCGATAGGGCCAGATCGCCGCGCTCGGAGCGTTGCTCAGCAGCGCGACCGACGCGGCTTGCAGCCAATAGATGCCGGCGGGCTTCTTGTTGCGCGCCTCGTCCTGGAAGCGGATAGCGATGAAGTCGCGGGTCTCGAGCATCTGCCGCGTCGCCTGCGCGAAACGGGCCTCGTCGCGATCGGTCACCGGCAGGCTGACAAGGCCCGGCAGATAAAGGCCGAGACATAAGAGAACGAGCAGCGCATAAGGCCGCCAGCCGAGGAGCGCGCGCTCCATCATCGCGGCTTTCGCGCGGCGAGT
Organism: Allostellaceae bacterium; assembly: GCA_036501365.1. Lineage (GTDB taxonomy): Bacteria > Pseudomonadota > Alphaproteobacteria > ATCC43930 > CGMCC-115725 > CAIKMD01. Next base: position 122,935 of record DASYAL010000060.1, read on the forward strand.
TGTGTCACGGTCATCGCCGGGCGCCAGAAGCCTTGGCCCTCGGCTTGCGAGACGGAGATGCGCTGCAATTCGCCGCCAAGCTGACTGTGGCGCCGCAAGAGCTCGGCCTCGCCGCGGACGGTGACAGCATTGGCGACGAGCCGTCCGCCCGGCTTCAGCGCCGGCCAGGCCGCATCCCAGTTCGCGGCATTGCTCACGCCGCCGCCGATGAAGATCGCATCGGGCGGTGCGAGACCGGCCAACGCCTCCGGCGCCGCGGCTTGCACGATCGCTAGCTGGGGCACGCCCAGCAGCGCCGCATTCTCGACGATCACGGCGACGCGCGCCGGGTCGCGCTCGATGGCGACGGCGCTCATCCGCCGGTCCGCGCGCAGCCATTCGATCGCGATCGAGCCGCTGCCGGCGCCGATGTCCCAGAGCAACTCGCCGGGCAGCGGCGCCAGCGCAGCGAGCGTTGCCGCGCGCACCGCGCGTTTGGTGATCTGGCCGTCATGGCGGAAAGCGTCGTCGGGCAGGCCGGCGCGGCGCGAAAGCGATCGCGCCTCGGGGCCGGCGCGGCAATCGAGCGCGACGATATTGAGATCGGCGCAGCGTTCCTCGCACCATGCCGCAGCCGTTGCCATGATCCGCCGCTCGCGCGCGCCGCCGAGATGTTCGAGCACCGTCATCGTCGTCGCGCCCCAGCCGGCCTCGGTCAGCAGCGCGGCTATCTTTGCCGGCGTGGTGCCGTCTTCGGTTAGTGTCAGGATGCGCGCATCGGGCGCGAGATGGAGACGCAGTTGGTCGAGCGGTCGCCCATGGAGGCTCACGGTCATGCATTCCTCGAGCGGCCAGAGCAGCCGCGTGGCGGCGAGGCTGAAAGCGCTCGGCTGCGGCAACACGATCATTTCCTCGGGCGCGAAATTCCGGGCCAACAGAGCGCCGACGCCGTAGCACAGCGGATCGCCGCTGGCGAGCACGGCGACACGTCGGCCGCGCCATTCCGCGATGAGCGGCACGGTTTCGGCGAGCGGGCTTTTCCATGCCATTCGCTCGGCGTTCTGTGACGGAACGAGCGCGAGATGCCGCGCGCCGCCGACGATCAGTGCCGCGCTTCCGACCAGCGCCTTGGCGGCGTCGCTGAGTCCCGCCCAGCCATCTTCGCCGATGCCGATCACCGCGAGCCACGCTGTCATGTCAGCGCCGCGTCGCCAAGGCGTTGACCGCGGCAGCGGCAAAGGCGCTGCCGCCACGCCGGCCCCGAAGCGCAACGAACGGAATGCGCCACGGATTTTGCGCCAACGCCGTCTTCGCTTCCGCGGCGCCGACGAAGCCGACGGGAAAGCCGATGATCAGCGCCGGCTTCGGCGCGCCCGCGGCGATCATCTCGAGGAGATGGAAGAGCGCCGTCGGCGCATTGCCGATCGCCGCCACCGCGCCATCGAGATGCGGCCGCCACAGCTCGACTGCCGCCGCCGAGCGTGTCGTGTCGAGCCGCTTCGCCAAAGCGGGGACGCGCTTGTCGTTGAGGAAGCAGCGTGCGCGGTGCGCGGTAATCCCCGCGGCCACCATGGCCGCGTCGACCAAGATCGGCGCCCCGGCGGCGAGCGCCTTGCGGCCGCGTATCGTCGCACCCGGCGAGGCGACGAGGTCGTCGACGAGCGAGGTATCGCCGCAAGCATGGATCAGCCGCAGCGCCATCGGGCGCAAGTCGCGCGGCAGCGGCGAGAGATCGGCGGCGTCGCGGATCAGCGCGAACGACCGGCGATAGATCGCCGCCGGATCGCGCAGATAATCGTAGCCGCGCTCAGTCGCCATAGCCGTTGGTGCGGCGATGCGGCTGCGCGTGGTCGTGGCCATGCTCATGACCGTGATGATGATGCTCGGCGGCGACGCCGATGCCGCGGACATGGTGGTGATGGCCTTGCTGCGGCGCGCCCGCGGCCGGCTCGTAGCCGACGATCTGCGCTCGATATTTGCATAGGCGACAATTCATCGCCGGCTCGCCGTCGACGATCTCGGCAACGCGCTCGACGAAGCAATCGAGCACCAGCGGATGATCGCGCAGATAACCGGCTTTTGTGATCTCGATCGAAGGATGATCGGCGGCGACGCGGTCGCAAGCGGCATAGATGCGCTTCACCAGCACGCCGGTGAAAAGAAAATAGGGGAAGACGACGATGCGCTTGAAGCCGAGCATCGTCGCGCGGCGCAGGCCCGGCTCGACCAGCGGCGCGGCGGTGCCGCTATAAGCGACCTCGGCCCAGCCGAAGCCCATACCTTCCCACAGCATGCGGGCGAGCTTGCTGATGTTGGAATTGGCGTCGGGATCGGTGGTGCCGCGGCCGACCACCAGGAGCAGGCTCTCGCTGCGCGGCGTGCCGTCACCGGCCCGGCGCTCGGCTTCCTCGATCCGCTCGGCGGCGGCTTTGAGCAACTTGGGCTCGATCGACAGCTCGCGGCCGAACCGCATCTCAATGCCGGGATGATCGGCGGCGAAGCCGTTCACCTCGGAAGGCAGATCGTTCTTCACATGGCTTGCGGCGAACAGCATGGCGGGCAAGGCGAGGATGCGGTCGACGCCGCACGCGGCGAGTGTCTCGAACCCTTCGCGGATCACTGGCCGTGCGAATTCGAGATAGCCGCTTTCGATCGCAGTCCCCGGCAGCCTGGCTTTGAGCCCGGCCGCCAAGGCCTCGAATTCGCGCAGGGCCGCGGGATCGCGGCTGCCATGACCGCAGATCATCACCCCCGTTTTCATTCTTGCCTCGCTTTCCGCTTGTCTTTGGTGCCGCGCGCAGCCGATCTTGCCGCATGCTCTTGGCTTCCGCATCCGATCCGTTCGCGATCCTGCTGCTGGCGCTGACGATCGATCTCGCCTTCGGCGATATGGGCGTGATTTTTCGCTATCTGCCGCATCCCGTCGTGATAGCCGGGCACGCAATCGGCTTCTTCGACCGCCGCCTCAACCGCGGCTCGCGCAGCGATGGCGCGCGCCGCGCGCGCGGCATCGTCACGGTGGTGGTCCTCGTCGGCGTCGCCGCCGCGCTCGGTTGGCTGGTTAAAGAATATCTCGGCGTTGTCCATTACGCCTGGGCGCTCGAAGCGCTCATCGTCGCGGTGTTGCTGGCGCAGCGCAGCCTCTTCGAGCATGTCGCCGCGGTCGGCACGGTGTTGCAGACCGAAGGCCTTGGCGGCGCGCGCCTGGCGGTGGCGAAGATCGTCGGCCGCGATCCCGAAAGCCTCGATGACCACGGTGTCGCTCGCGCGGCGATCGAATCGCTGTTCGAGAATTTCAGCGACGGCGTGGTAGCGCCGGCCTTCTGGTATCTGCTGCTGGGTTTGCCTGGCCTCTTCGCCTACAAGACCGCGAGCACGCTCGACAGCATGATCGGTCATCGCTCGCCGCGATATCTTAATTTCGGCTGGGCGGCGGCGCGCTTCGACGACGCGCTCAATTGGATCCCGGCGCGGCTCACTGCGGCACTGATCTGCCTGGCCGCGCTCGTCTTGCCCGGCGCGCGTGCGGGCCAAACGCTGCGTACGGCTCTCGCCGATGCGAGGAAGCACCGCTCGCCCAATGCCGGCTGGCCCGAAGCCGCGGCCGCGGGCGCGCTCGGCCTCGCGCTCGGTGGTCCGCGCCGCTATCTCGGCACGGTGATGGACGAGCCGTGGCTCGGCGACGGCCGCGCCCGCGTCACCATTGCCGATATCGGCGTGGCGCTGAAGCTCTATCTCGCCACCGCTTCCGTGCTGGCCGTGCTGCTGCTGATCGGCGCCGCGGTGCGACATTTTCTCTGAGCTAGCGGGCATGCGCGATCTTCAAGAGCGCGTCGAGATCGACATGCAACTCGAGATGGCGCGCCAGCGCGTCGAGCGCCATCTCGACGCGCTGCTCGTCGATCAGCGCGGGATCGGGCGCCGCGCCGAGCCGCGCCAGAAAAGCGCGGCGGAATGCGTCGCTCGTGAAAAGGCCATGGAGATGACAACCCATTACCCGGCGATTGCGTGACACCGCGCCATCGGCGCGTCCCCCTTTACCGTTACCGGCCAGGCGCAGCATTGGCCGCTCCGCATCGACCCCGCGGCTGCGCCCCATATGCATCTCATAGCCCGCGACCGGTGCGTCGCTCGCGATCTCGTTGCCGCGGGCCTCGGTCAGTAGCTTCTCGCGTGTGATCACGGTCTCGATGTCGAGCAGTCCCAGGCCTTCGGCCTCGCCGGCCGCGCCTTCGATGCCCTCGGGGTCGCGCACGCGTCGGCCCAGCATCTGATAGCCGGCGCAGAGGCCGAGCACATGCCCGCCGTGGCGCACATGCGCCCTGATGTCGATGTCCCAGCCTTCGCGCTTCAGCGCCGCGAGATCGGCGAGGGTGGCTTTCGAGCCCGGTAGCAGCACCAGGTCGCAAAGCGGCAATGGCCGCCCCGGCGATACCAGCTCGATCGCAACGCCGGGCTCCGCGCGCAGCGGATCGAGATCGTCGAAATTCGCGATATGCGGCAGGACAGGCACGGCGATGGTGAAGGCGCCGTCGCGCGGTACCGCCGACGGCTGGCGCAGTGCCATGCTGTCCTCGGCCGGCAGGTCGCGTAGCGCCTCGAGCCAGGGCAGGATGCCGAAGCAGCGCGTCTTTGTATGCGCTCGAATGATATCGAGCGCATCGGAAAACAATCCGAGATCGCCGCGGAACTTGTTGACGATGTAGCCCTTGAGGAGCGTGCGTTCTTCCGGCGCCAAGAGCTCGTGGGTTCCAACCAGTTGCGCGATGACGCCCCCGCGATCGACGTCGCCGACCAGCACGACTGGCACCTGGGCGGCGAGAGCAAAGCCCATATTGGCGATGTCATGTGCGCGCAGATTGACCTCGGCCGGCGAGCCCGCGCCTTCGACCAGCACCAGCTCGGCCTCGGCTTCGAGCCGCGCGAAGCTTTCGAGCACTTTCGGCAGAAGCGATAATTTCTCGACCTGATACTCCGCCGCTGTCATCGCGCCTTTGACATTGCCGCCGACGATCACTTGCGCGCCGTGCCCGGCTTGCGGCTTCAAGAGCACCGGATTCATGTCGACGCTCGGCGGCACACGCGCGGCGCGCGCCTGCAGCGCCTGGGCGCGACCGATCTCACCGCCGTCACGCGTCACCGCCGCGTTGTTCGACATGTTCTGCGGCTTGAACGGCCGCACGCGAAGGCCGCGATTGGCGAAAGCGCGCGCGAGGCCGGCGACGATGACGGATTTCCCGACATCGGAGCCTGTGCCTTGCAGCATCAGCGCCGGCGTTGCCATCAGAACTCGATGCCCTTCTGCGCTTTGACGCCCGCACGGAAGGGATGCTTCACCAGCGTCATCTCGGTGACGAGGTCGGCGATCTCGATCAGCTCGGCCTTGGCGTTGCGGCCGGTGACGATGACATGGAGGTCGCGCGGCTTGGCTTTCAAAGCGGCGACCACCTCCTCGAGTGGCAGGTAGTCGTAACGCAGCACGATGTTGAGCTCGTCGAGCAGCACGAGATCGTAGGCCGGGTCGGCGATCATCGCCTGACTCATCTCCCAGGCGGCTTTGGCGGCGGCGATGTCGCGCGCGCGGTCCTGCGTGTCCCAGGTGAAGCCTTCGCCCATCGCGCGGCAGGTGACGAGGTCGGGATAGGCCGCGAGCACCTTGCGCTCGCCGGTCTCCCACGCGCCTTTGACGAATTGCACGATGCCGATGCGCATGCCATGGCCGAGGCAGCGCAGCACCATGCCGAAAGCCGCGGTCGATTTGCCCTTGCCGGTGCCGGTATGGACGATGATCAGCCCGCGCTCCTCGGTCTTGGTCGCGAGCATCTTGGTGCGCGCTTCCTTGCGCTTCTTCGCCTTCTCGTTGGCGCGGCGGTTGACCTCGTCTTCGCTCTCTTGAATCTCGCTCATGCGCCGACCTTCAGCCGCTCGCTTATGTCGTTACGTTTCGGCCGCCATAGCCCGCGCTCGATCGCCTCGGTGAAGCGCATGGTGATCTCCATGAGCGCGTCGGGATTATGCGCGGCAAGGAAATCGCGTACCGCGGCATCGCCGAGATAGGCGTCGTAGAGCGCGTCGAAATGATGATCCTTCACCGCATGTGCGGTCGCGGCGAAGGCGAAGAGATAATCGACCGTGGCCGCGATCTCGAAGCCGCCCTTGTAACCGTGGCGCATCACGCCCCGGATCCATTTCGGATTGGCGGCGCGGGCGTGGACGATGCGGCCGATCTCGTCCTCGAGGCGGCGGATACGCGGCGTCTCGGGCCGCGAATGATCGTTGTGATAGACCGCAGGCGCGGCGCCGGCGACATGGCGGATCGCGGCGGCGAGGCCGCCCTCGAATTGGTAATAGTCGTCGCTGTCGAGCAGATCGTGCTCGCGATTGTCCTGGTTGTGGATCACCGCTTCGGCCTGCGCCAGGCGCGCGCGGAATTCGCCGCCGGCCTCGCCGCCTTGCGCGCCCGCGCCATAGGCGAAGCCGCTCCAGGCGAGATAGGCCTCGGCGAGTTCGTCCTCGCTTTGCCAGCCGCCGGTGTCGATCAGCGCCTGCAAGCCGGCGCCGTAAGCGCCCGGCTTCGAGCCGAAGACGCGGAAGCCGGCGCGGCGCGCGGCGTCCTCATGTGCCATGCCTTGCGCTTCGAGCGCGGCGCGATCCTTGGCGACCCGCGCGGCGAGCGGGTTAATGCTCGCCTCCTCGTCGAGGGCGGCGACGGCGCGCGCGGCGCTGTCGAAAAGATCGATGAGGTTGGGGAACGCGTCGCGGAAAAAGCCCGAGACGCGCAAGGTGACGTCGACGCGCGGACGATCGAGCACCGAACTCGGCAGGACCTCGAAGCCGATCACGCGGCCGGTCTTTTCCTCCCAGCGCGGCTTGACGCCCATCAGCGCGAGGCCTTGCGCGATGTCATCGCCGCCGGTGCGCATATTCGCCGTGCCCCAGGCGGAGAGCGCCATCGCCGTCGGATAGGCGCCGTGCTCTTGCGCATATTGCGCAACGAGCAGCGACGCGGATTTCCAGCCGAGCTGCCAGGCCGCCGGCGTCGGTACGGCGCGGCTGTCGAGCGAGAAGAAATTGCGGCCGGTCGGGAGCACCTCGGGTTTGCCGCGCGACGGCGCGCCCGAAGGCCCCGGCGCGACGAAGCGGCCGTCAAGCCCGGCGAGCAGCCCCGCGAGCTCGGCTTGGCCGCAAGCAGCGACCGCCGGTTTGAGATCGCGCGCGATCCAACCGAGCACGGCTGCCGTGCGCGTCCAGCCGGGCTCGGCCTCGCGCGTGTCGGCAACGAGATCGCGCGCCAATTCCTCCAGGCGCTCGATCGTGTCGCCGGTGCTGCGCCAATCGCCGTTGCCGGTAAGGACAGCGGGACGCGCTCCTTGCCATGGCGTGCCGGGCACGGCGCTCAGCGGATCGAAGCCGAGCGCGAGATCGCCGGCGAGGGCGCGGATCAGCGAGGCCTGATGCGGCGCGCCGCCGCGCGGCAGGCGGGTCAGCGCGACCAGCAGCTCCGCGTGATCGGGCGATTGCCCGAAGACATGCAGCCCATCGCGGATCTGCATCTCTTTGAGCTCGCAGAGATAGGCGTCGAGCTTCTGCAGCGCCTGCGTGTCACTCTCGCCCGCGGCGATGCCGCAATCGCCATCGAGCCCTGTGGCGCGAACGAGATCGAGGATCTGCGCGGCGAGCAATTTCGTGCGCCGCGGATCGCCGGTTGCCGCCGCGTAATATTCATCGATCAGCCGCTCGAGCTCGCCGAGCCGGCCATAGCTTTCGGCGCGCGCCAGCGGCGGCGTGAGGTGATCGATGATCACCGCCTGCGCGCGGCGCTTGGCCTGCGTGCCTTCGCCGGGATCGTTGACGATGAAGGGATAGAGATGCGGCAGCGGGCCCAGCGCCGCCTCGGGCAGGCATTCAGCCGAGAGCGCGACCGCCTTGCCCGGCAGCCATTCGAGATTGCCGTGCTTCCCGAGATGGACGATCGCTTGCGCGCGCACGCCGTCCATCAGCCAGGCATAGAAAGCGAGATAACCGTGCGGCGGCGGCAGGTCGGGCGCGTGATAGCTTGCCTTGGGATCGATGTCGTAGCCGCGCGAGGGCTGTACCGCGACGACGACATTGCCGCAGCGGATCGCCGGCATGGCGAAGGCGCCGCAATCCAAGCGGCTCTCGCGGAAGAACGGATCGCGCTCCGGCGCCCCCCAGCGTTCGTTGACCCGGTCTTGCGCCGCGCGCGCCAAGGTTGCGAAATACGTGCCGTAATCGCTGCGCGGGAACGTTTCCTCGGCGTCGCGGCCGCGATCGGCATTGGTCGGGCCTTCGAGTAGCGCGCCGATCAGCGCGTCTCCATCCGCGGGGATATTCTCAACGCGGTATCCCTCGGCCTTGAGCGCGCGGAGCACGTTGATCGCCGAGGCCGGCGTATCGAGGCCGACGCCGTTGCCGATGCGGCCGTCGCGATGCGGATAATTGGCGAGGATCAGTGCGACCTTGCGCTCCGCCGTCGGTGTGCGGCGCAGCTTCATCCAATTGCGCGCGAGATCGGCAACGAAAGCGATGCGATCGGGCACTGGCCGGTAGAGCGCGAGATCGGCCTCGGTAAGCAAATCGCGCGCCGGCGCCGCCTTGAAGGAAACGGCGCGGGTGATGATGCGGCCGTCGAGCTCGGGCAGCGCGACGTTCATCGCGATGTCGCGCGCATCGAGGCCGCGCGTGCCCGCGCGCCAGCTCGTCTCGTCGCCGCCGGAAAAGATCACCTGCAGCACCGCGCAATCCTGCGCCGCGAACGGGCCGCGTTCGGTGCCGTCGGTCGAGATCGCAAAAGCGGTGGCGTTGAGGATGATGTCGGGCGGTGCTTGGTCGAGCAGCGCTTCGACCACCGCTGTAGATTCCGGTTCTTTCAGCGAGGCGACGAAGACCGGTAGCGGGTTGAGGCCGCGCACCTCAAGTGCCGCGATCAGCGTATCGACCGGTGCCGTATTCGCGGCCTGCACCAGCGCGCGATAGAAGATCAGCGCCGCAACCGGCGTGTCCGGCGTCCAGTGCCGGCGCAGCGCGGCGAGATCGGGCCGATCCTCGCCCGGCCAGTAGAGACCGGCGCGGAGGATCGGCGCCGGCTCGCGCCAGCCGCTGTCGCGGCCGACGAGGCTCGCGGCATGGCGCAGGAATTGCTCGGCATTGCCGGCGCCGCCTTCGACGAGATAGCGCCACAGCCGATGCGCGGCTTCCGGCATCAGCGTCGTGCCGCGCGCGAGTTCGGCATCGGGCTTGTCGTCGCCGGGGAGGAGCGCCAGCATGATGCCGCGCTCGCGGGCGAGCGTGGCCAGCCGTTCGACGCCGTAATTCCAGTAGCCACGCCCGCCGAGAATGCGCGCGACGATCAGCTTGGCGTGGCTGGCGACGCTGTCGAGATAGAGATCCACCGAGTAATTGTGGCCGAGCTTGAGCAGGCTGGCGAGGCGCAGGCTCGGCGCGGTTGGATCACTAGCGACCAGCCGCTGCTGGGCGGCCGCCAGACAAGCGAGATCGCTATCTGCAGCCGAGAGCACAATGATCGCGCCCGGCGACTGGCCGAGATCGACGGCTTGCGCGCCGTCGCTCACCTCACCGGGTATGGCGGCGAGAAGATGCATTACCCCCCACCCCAGCCCTCCCCCTCAGGGGGGGAGGAAGACGAAAGCGAGTTCCTTCCCCCCTTGAGGGGGAAGGACAGGATGGGGGGTAAAGTGCACGCGAGCATCAAATTTTTCCGAGCGCCGCGGCAATGGCGGCGCGATCGACACCTTTGCGGCCAATCACCACTAAGCGCGATTGCCGCGTCTCGTCGCCGCGCCACGGCCGGTCGAAATATTGTGCGACCCGCGGCCCTACCGCTTGTACTACCTGACGGAACGGCTTGCCGGCGATGTCGAGGAAGCCCTTGACGCGCAGGATGTCGTGCGCCGCGATCACATCGGGCAAGCGCGCCAGCAACGGCGTCGCATCGGCGAGTGTCGGCAGCGCCACGACGAAACTGTCGAAATCGTCGTGGTCATGCTCGCCGGCGGCGTCGTGGAACGACGGCCGCGAGGCGAGATCGTCCTCGGCGGCGGCGGAAAGACCGAGCAGCAGCGAGGGCGCGACTTCGCCATGGCGCGTGCGCAGATGCTTCGCCGCGGGGCGCAGCCGCGAAGCGATCTCGCTCTCGACGCTCGCCAAGGTTGGCTCATCGGCGAGATCGGCCTTGTTGAGCAGCACCAGATCGGCGCACATAAGCTGGTCGCCGAAAACCTCGTCGAACGGATTGTCGTGCACGAGCTCGGGTGTGGTCGCGGCGAACCGGCCGGCCGCGACGGCGGGCGCGTCGATCACCGCGACAACGCCGTCGACGGTGATGCGCGCTTTCACCTCGGGCCAGTTGAAGGCCTGAACCAGCGGCTTCGGCAAAGCGAGGCCAGAGGTCTCGATCAGGATGTGATCTGGCGGCGTTGGGCGATCGAGCAGCTTCTCGAGCGCCGGCAGGAAATCCTCGGCGACGGTGCAACAGATGCAGCCGTTGGCGAGCTCGACGACGTCTTCGGCGCGGCAGCTCTCGATGCCGCAGCCCAAGACCAGCTCGCGGTCGATGCCGAGCGCGCCGAATTCGTTGATGAGGAGGGCGATGCGCCGGCCCTCGGCATGGGCGATGAGATGACGCAACAGGCTGGTCTTGCCGGCGCCCAAGAAGCCGGTGACGATGGTGGCGGGGATCTTGCGCATCGCTCAGCCTTTCAGCGCGAGCGGCAGGCCCGCCGCCGTGAAGACGACGCGCTGCGCCAGCCGCGCCACCCCCTGGTTGAGCCGCCCCGCATGATCGCGGAATTCGCGCGCCAACGCGTTCTCTGGCACGATGCCGAGCCCGACTTCGTTCGCGACCAGCACGACCGGCGCCTTGATCCGCGGCAGCGCCGCGAGCAGCCGCTCGATCTCGAAGCCGATATCGCGTTGCGCGCCGAGGAGGTTCGAGAGCCACAGGGTGAGGCAGTCGATCAGCACCGGCCGCGTTTCTTCGGTGAGCAGCGCGTTCACGATCTCGAGCGGTTCTTCGATCGTCGTCCAGCGGCCGCCGCGGCGCGCGCGATGCGCGGCGATGCGCGCGCGCATCTCATCATCGTGCGGCTCGGCGGTGGCGAGATAAAGCGCCGGCCGCTGGGTGTGTTCGACTAGTTCTTCGGCGAAGCGGCTCTTGCCCGAGCGCGCGCCGCCGAGGACGAGCGTCAGCGGCGCCAAGCCCGCGCGCGCGGCGGCATCGACCGATGGTTGGAACTGATCCGGCATGACGCTCCTCCCTCCGAGGATGGTCGGTGGTTACCCAGGCGAAGCGGAGGTCTCCTGGCTCGGGGTCGTCGATCGAGGGCACCTTCCCGGCGAATTCTTCGCCAGTGGCATCATGCCGCGATCTCGCCGCTCACAGTTGCGGGGGCAGCGCCGGCATCGCACCGGCTTCCCTGTCGCTTCGCGAGGCTGACGCTAGCACGCGGGAAGCGCGGGCGCTATCGTCGGCCCATGGCGCAATATGACGTGACCATCGCCGCGGCGCGCGCGCTGACGCCGGCAATCCGCGAGCTGGTGCTGAAATCGAAAGACGGCGCGGCGTTGCCGTCCTACGGGCCGGGCGCGCATATCGAGGTGGCGGTGAGCGTTGCCGACGGCACGGCAGCGTCGCGGCCTTATTCGCTGCTCGGTGGTACGGTTACCGGCGACGATCCGCCCGATACCTATCGCATCGCGGTCGAGCGCCGCGCCGACGGTGCCGGCGGCTCGCAATTCCTACACGACGCTGCGGTCGGATCGAGCCTCGGCATTTCGGCGCCGCGCAACGATTTCGTACTCGAGACCCATGCCGCCAATCGCCTCTTGGTCGCGGGCGGCGTCGGCATCGTGCCGATCTTCGCCATGGCGCGGCGCTTGAAGCGCGAAGGCCGCGCCTTCGCCTTCGCTTACGTCGCGCGCGATCTCGATCAGATGGCCTATCGCGACGAGGTCGCGGCGCTCGCCGGCGGCAACGCCATCTTCCATGAGGAATCGAGCGAAGCGAAGCCGCTCGACGTGAAGCCGCTGGCAAAGAAGCTCGCTTATCCCGCCGAGGTCTATGTTTGCGGCTCCTATGCCTTGAACAAGGCGGTAACCGCGGCGGCCGGCGCCGCCGGCCTCTCGAAGCTGCAGATCCATGAGCAATGCTTCGCGCCGCCGCCGGTGGTGCTGCCCGAGAACAGCCCGTTCCATGTGACCTTGAAGCGCTCGGGCCGCGAATTCGATATTCCCGCCGAGGCGAGCATCCTCGAGACCATGATGGTGTCGGGCTTCACGCCGAAATTCTATTGCGGCCGCGGCGAATGCGGCATCTGCCCGATGACCGTGGTCTCGGCCGACGGCCCGATCGAGCACCGCGACCACACGCTGAAGCCCGACGAGCGCGCCACCACTTCTTCAGGAGGACGCATCTGCATCTGCGTCTCGCGCATCAAAGGCGGTCGGCTGGTGCTCGACGCGTAAGCGCTGCCGGCGCGTCTCAATAGCCGGTCTTGTTCACCTGGCCGCTCGCCGTGACGTACCAGCGCTCGCTCGGGAAGGGCTTGCCGGCAAGCCGCGCCATCATCCAATCGGCGATCAGGATCGGCGGATTGGGACCGAGCGCGGCAGACGGCACGCCGCTGATGCCGTGCCGCGCATCCTGATAGACGACAAGCCGTTTCGGCGCTTTGAGCTCGGCAAACAGCCGCTCGGTATGGCTCAAAGGCGATAGCTCTTCGGCTTCGCCGGCGAGGCAGAGATAGGGGCAGCGGATGCGCTCGACATGGCCTTCCCAGGTGAAGCCCTTGATGAAGGAATCGAACGCCGCCTCGTCGGTATAGCCCGCCATCCACATGAAGCGCTTCTTGAAGGTCGGCGAGGCCTCTTCGAAGATCGTGCGGCAGCCGGGCTCAAGACAGGTCGCCGAGACCGCGGCGGCGCGATAGCGCGGCTCGTTCGCGACCATGATGGTGCCGAAGAACGAGCCGAAGCTGTTGCCGGCGACGCCGATCTTGTCGGGATCGATCTCGGGCCGCGCCGCGAGGAACTGATAGAGCGCGGGCGCTGCCGCGATCCAATTCTCCATGCTGACGCGGATGCCGAGGATCGGCGACTCATATTGTCCCGGCCCGTCGACCGCCAGCACGGCGATGCCGCGGCTGAGCCAGCGGTCGCCCTGCAGCGCGACGCTGCATTCCTTGAAGCTGTCCATGCCGGGCAGGGAGACGACCGCGGGAATCTTGCCGCCGCTGTAATCGGGCGGCAGGTGCAGCCAGGCGGGCAGGGCGGTGTCCTTGAACGGGACCCACGCCGCCTCGACGCGATGATCGGCGAGCCGCGCGTAATTCGTGTAACAGGCGCGCTTCTTCTGATTGAGAAAGATGTTCTGCTCGTTGTTCTCGTCGAAGGTCCATTGCGCCGCGCCCCAATGCACCGCCGCCATGAAGTAGTTGTCGCGCGCGGTCACCCGCTCGTCGGCTTCCTCGGCGAGCCGCGCTTGCGCCTCGCGGCGCTTCGCCACCGTTTCGAAAGCCGGGCCGATATCCGCCATCTTCTTGACCCGCTGGCGGATCGCGGCGAAATCGGCGAGCGATTCGATGCCGCACGGCGCCTGGAGATAGAGCGAGCGCGCCTGGTCCCAATCGATGCCGTTGGCCTGGATGATGTTGTCGATCGTCCAGCGCTGCTCGGTGAAGCGGCGGACTTTGGGTTCGCCTTTATGCTCGATGACCGGCTGCGGATGCGGGGTGTTCATGCGTTCCTCCTCGTGCGTCCTTGTCACAGCGGCGGCTGGTTGACCGAGCCGACGCGCCAGAGCCGGCTGCCGCCCGGTCCCGGAATGTGGTCGATTCGCGTCAGCGACAGATTGTCGATGGTGAAGGAAAGCGCGGCTTCGGGCGCAAGATCCAATGCCAGTGCCAGCGCCGCGCGGATCGTGCCGCCATGGGTAACGGCAAGGATATCGCGGCCGGCATGCTGCTCGCTGAGCCGGGCGATCGCGGCGTGGACGCGCCGCGTCAGCGCGACGAAACTCTCGCCGCCGGGTGGCGTCTCCTGCGCCGGCGCGAGCCAGAAGCGATGCCACTGTTCGCCCCGCCGCGCCGCCAGCTCGTCGTAGCGCACGCCCTGCCATTCGCCGAAATGCTGCTCGATGAGATCGGGCTCGATCGCGATTCCGAATCCTGGAATCGCCGGCGGGCCGGCGAGCCCTGCCTCGACCAGCGCGGCCGCGGTCATCTGCGTGCGCTTCAAGGGCGTGGCGATCCACACCGCGTCTTGCGGCAGGCGCTTCGCCAAGCCGGCAAAGCAGGTGCTGTCGCCGACATCGCAAGGGAAATCGGTCTGGCCGTAGCAGCAGCCCTTGTTCACGGTGACCGGCGCATGGCGCACCCACCACCAGCGGGTGACGGCGTCCTTGCTCATAGCCAGGCCGCGGCGGCGAGCAGCGCCGCGGTCTCCGCGCCTTGCTCGATCGCGCCAAGCACGTCGCCGGTCTGGCCGCCGATCTGACGCCGGGCGAGATAGCCGATTGCGGCTGCGACAACGGCGCCGGCGATCGCGGCGCTGAGCCCGGCGCGAAGTCCGGTGCCGATCACCGCCAGCACCAGCGCGATGCCGAGCGCGATCAGCGTCGCGGTCTGCTCTGGCTGGCCGGCCGCGGCGCCGAGCCCGTCGCTGCGCGCCGGCGCGAGCCAGCGCAGCGCCGCCGGCAGCACGCCGCGGCCCAGTGCATGCGCCGCGACCAAGGCGCCGAGGACATGCCAGCGCGTGGCGATGTCGGCGATTGCGATCGCGCGCAAGGCGACGCTGAAGATCAGCGCCAGCACGCCATAGGCGCCGATGCGGCTGTCGCGCATGATCGCGAGCTTGTCCTCGGTGGTCGCGCCGCCGCCGAAGCCGTCGGCGGTATCCGCGAGCCCGTCCTCATGCAAGCCGCCGGTGGCGAGGGTCGTCGCGGCAACGGCGATGAGCGCGGCGGCAAAGGCCGGCAGATGCAATCCCAAGGCGACGACATAGGCGACGCCGCCGATCACCCCGACGACCAAGCCGACGAGTGGAAACGCCCAAGCCGCCGCCGCAAGGCTGGGCGTGGCCGCGTCGACAGGCGCGCTGGCCAGCGGCAGGCGCGTCAGGAAAGCGGACGCGGCCAGGAACTCGTCGCGCCAGTTTTCCGGGAAGGCGCTCATGCCAAAGAGTCTTATCCCAACCGCCGAATTCCCGCTAGCTTGCCCGGCAGAGAGGCGAGGAGGCTCGAATCATGGCCGAGAAACGCGTCCCGGCGACGCTCGATGAGATGCGCGCGATCGTCGCGCAATTCCCCGGTCCCGATCGCGAGGCGGCGGCAGCGACGGCAGCGCGCGAGGCGCAGTTGACGAAGCCCGCCGGCGCGCTCGGCCGGCTCGAAGAGATCGCGCAATGGATGGCGACATGGCAAGGCAAGCATCCGCCGTCCTGCGTCCATCCGCGGACGGCGGTCTTCGCCGGCAATCACGGCGTCGCGAGTCTCGGCGTCTCCGCCTATCCGGCCGCGGTGACGGTGCAGATGGTGAAGAATTTCGTCGATGGCGGCGCCGCGGTAAATCAGCTTTGTCGTTCGGTCGATGCCGATCTGCGCGTCTACGAGATGGCGCTCGAAGAACCGACGGCGGATTTCACGCAAACGCCGGCGATGAGCGAGGAGGAATGCGCAACCGCGATCGCCTACGGCATGATGGCGGTCGAGCCGGGCATCGATCTGCTCGCGGTCGGCGAGATGGGCATCGCCAACACGACTTCGGCGGCGGCGCTGGCGGCGGCGCTGTATGGCGGCGACGCCGCGCGCTGGGTCGGGCCCGGCACCGGCGTTGCTGGCGCGGGACTCGCGAAGAAGATCGCGGTGGTCGAGGAAGGCATGGCCTTGCACAAGCCTCAGGCGAAGGACGGCTTCGACCTGCTGCGCCGCCTCGGTGGGCGCGAATTGGCGGCGCTGGTCGGCGCGGTGATGGCGGCGCGCATGGCGCGGGTGCCGGTGCTGCTCGATGGCTATGCGAGCACGGCCGCGGCGGCGACGCTCACCGCGGTCGACGCCCAGGGGATAGGTGTGGGGGCGCTCGATCATTGTCTCGTCGCGCATTGCTCGGCCGAGCCCGGCCATCGCCTGTTACTCGAACGCCTCGGCAAGCCGCCGCTGATCGATTTCGGCATGCGCTTGGGCGAGGCCTCGGGTGCGACGCTCGCGGTTGCGATCGTCAAGGCGGCGCTCGCCTGCCACAACGGCATGGCGACCTTCGCCGAGGCCGGCGTCAGCGGCGCGGAGCGGTCATGAAGCGGCTCGCTCTCGCGCTCTGCTTCCTCCTCGCCGCGACCTTGTCCGCGAGCACGCAGGAGAAGATCGTCGCGACGACGATCTTCAAGACGACCGTCACCGCCGCCGGTCAGAAGATCGTCTTTCCCGCGGGCAATACCGAAGTGACCGCGCTGCTCGTCGATATCCCCGCCGGCGCCGATACCGGATGGCACGAACATCCCTATCCGCGCTACGCCTATGTTCTCGCAGGCGCGGTGACCGTCGAGAACGAAGCCGGCGCGCGCAACACCTACGAGACCGGCAGCTTCTTCGTCGAACAGACCGGCATCTTCCATCACGGAACGACGACCGTGCCGACGAAGCTCCTGGTGATCGACCAGAACGAGGCCGGGAAAGGCAATCAGATCAATCGCTAGCTCGGTTGACTCGCCCTGGCGGCGCTCGCATCATCCTTATGACGCGAAGGAGACAGCGATGACGACAACCCTCGAGGAACGGGCACAGACGCAAACCGTCAACGGCCCGCCGAAAGTCCTGACCTTCGCCCATGTCAGCATGCCGTGTCGCGATCTTGAGGAAGGCAAGCTGTTCTACGGCAAGGTCCTCGGCGGCGAGATGCACGTCGAAACGCCGACCTTCGCCTCGTTCCGCCTCGGCGGCGTTGATGTCGGCATCGGCATCGATGGCTGCACCTTCCTCGAGCCAAGCACCGAATATCCGCATTTCGCCTTTTTTTGCGGCCCGGATGAGCTGCAGCAGATGAAGGACTGGCTGACGCGCTGCGGCGTCCCGACCTCGAACTACTGGACACGCAGCGGCGTCGAGGCGCTGATGTTCTTCCGCGATCCCTCCGGCAACATGATCGAGCTTTATTGCGAGCGCGGCTTCAAGGGCGCGGATAAATTCCCGCGCGGACCGGCGCGCGGCCACGGCACCGCGGTCGACATCGACAAGCTGCGCTACAGTCACTGGAAACTACCAGTAGCATGACGGCGGCGCGGCGCAGTCCGCGCCCGCAGAGAAGCGGACGCCCGGCGCGAGCCGAGGCGGGATATGTCCCATGAGCCTGACGACCGATACGCCGCAGACGCCGCCGCCGACCGATGTGTCGGTGAGCCTGCGCAAGCTCGTGCTGATCCGCTGGGTCGCGGTTCTCGGCCAGGCGGCGACGGTGCTGGTGGTGCATTTCGGCTTCGGCTTCCGGCTGCCACTCACCAGCTCCTTCGTCGTGATCGCCGCTTCGGCGGTGCTCAACATTCTCGCCTCGCGCCGTCGCCAGAACCCGGGCGGCGCGCGGCTCGGCGATCGCGAGGCGGCGGCCTATCTCGCCTATGACACGCTGCAGCTCGGCGTGCTGCTGTTCCTCACCGGCGGTCTCAAGAATCCGTTCGCCGTGCTGATGCTGGCGCCGGTGATCGTTTCGGCGACCATTCTGTCGCGTTCCTCGGTGATCGAGCTTTCGGCATTGACGGTCGCCGCGATCAGCGTGCTCGCGGTCTGGCACCTGCCGCTGCCGCAGCGCGCCGTGATGCCATTCGAGTTTCCACCGATCTATGTCCTGGGATTTTGGACCGCGCTGGTGTGCTCGACCCTGTTCATCTCGGGCTATGCCTGGTCGGTCGCGCTCGAGGCGCGCAAGATGCGTGACGCCTATGCCGCGACCCAGCTCGCGCTTGCGCGCGAGCAACGTGTCTCCGCCGTCGGCGGCCTCGCCGCGGCGGCGGCGCATCAACTGGGCTCGCCGCTCGCGACCATCGCCGTGATCGCCAAGGAGCTGGCGCGCGATCTGCCGGCCAACTCGCCGCTCGCGCCCGATGCGGAGCTGCTGCTGAGCCAGAGCGAGCGTTGCCGCACCATCCTTGCCGATCTTGCCCATCACCGGGAGGGCGGCGGCGAGGTGGGGTCGCCCTTCGCGCGGCTGCCGTTCTCGGCGCTGGTCGAGGCCGCGGGCGAACCGCATCACATCTCGCATGTCGTGCTGCATTACGAGGTCGAGGCGAGCCGCGGTCCCGACGGCAAGCCAATCGAGGAGCCGCAGGTGCCGCGCAGTCCTGAGATCATCCATGGCATCGGCAACCTCATCCAGAATGCGATCAATTTCGCGCAGCAAGAGGTCGAGGTGACGACGAGCTGGAACGCCGACAAGGTCGCGGTCGATATCGCCGATGACGGGCCGGGCTTTCCGGCGAGCGTGCTCGCGCGTATAGGCGAGCCTTACATCTCGGCGCGCGGTCAGGTCGGGACGGCGTACAACGCGCAGTCCGTCCAGCATATGGGGCTCGGCATCTTCATCGCGCAGACCTTGCTCGAGCGGACCGGCGCGCAGCTGACCTTCGACAATCTTTCGGACGGCGGGGCGCACGTCGTGATCGAATGGCGGCGCCAGCATCTGGCGGCGCCCGAGCCCGGGCATTTTCTTCGCGAGGCAGGCGAATGACGGACGAACAGGATCGAGTCACCAATTCCGATGCCGCGGCCAGCGCGCTGGCCGGTCAGCCGGAGAGTGAGCGTACGCTGTTGATCGTCGACGACGACGAGCCGCTCTGCCAGCGCCTGGCGCGGGCGATGGAGCGGCGCGGCTTTGTCGTCCATACCGCCGAAAGCGTCGCCGCCGGCATGAGGCTCGCCGGCGAGCGGCCGCCGGCTTTCGCGGTCGTCGATCTGCGTCTCGCCGACGGCAGCGGACTCGAAATCGTCCAGGCCATTCGCCGCTCGCGGCCGGGCGCGCGGATCGTCATGCTGACGGGCTACGGCAATATCGCGACCGCCGTCGCCGCGGTGAAGGCCGGCGCGGTCGACTATTTGCCGAAGCCGGTCGATGCCGACGCGGTCGAGCGCGCCCTGCTCGCCACCGATGCCGCCCTGCCGCCGCCGCCCGAGGATCCGATGTCGGCCGACCGCGTGCGCTGGGAGCATATCCAGCGCGTCTTCGAGCAATGCGACCGCAACGTCTCCGAAACCGCGCGTCGCCTGAAGATGCATCGTCGCACGCTGCAGCGGATCCTCGGCAAGCACGCGCCGCGCAGTTAATTCGGTTTAAGGTTAACGCATCGTTTCGCACCGCCGGCCACGGTGACGTGTTGGCGTTGTTTAACCTTTCGCAAAATCTCCCCCGTTAGAGTCAGGTAGAACCCCGGTCTCGCCCACGACCGGGGATTGCATCCGCAGCAGAAATGACACCAGCAGCGCCCGACAAGACCACCGCCAATGTGGAGCATCTGCTCCACGAATTCACCGAGCGCCTGCAGAAGCACCCGTTCGGCTGGCGCGCGGTTGTGCTGAATCTGTCGCGGTTGCGCCCCGACAGCCGGCGCGCGCTGCAGATCCGCATCGCGGCCAACACCTTCGAGACTCTGGTCAGGCACTTCGAGGGCCAGATCTTCCTGCTCTCGCAGGGCGACATCGTCTTTATCTGCAAGGATGCCGACGTCGCGGCGGTCGACAACGCGGTCAACAAGATCCGCTATCTCTTCGGCGATGATCCGCTGGCGGCGGCGATCGACGATATCCAGTCCGACGGCTTCTCCACCTGGTACAACTTGGCGCGCGAATACGTGAAATTCGCCGGCTTCGTGGAACAGATTTACCAGGACGAGCAGCGCCGGCAGAAGCGCATCGCCGCCATCTCCGGCGAGACGCCGCGCGAGGCGCGCCAGCCGATGGATCCGCGCGCGCTCGCCGAGCTCGTCACGATGATCGACCGCGCCGATTTGAGCAACGTGCTGCGGCGCCAGGCGGTTTGCGCCGTCGTGCCGGGCGAGCCGCCGAAGGCAATCTATCGCGAGCTTTATATCTCGATCGCCGATCTGCGCGACGCGGTCATGCCGAAGCGCGATCTCACCTCGGACCGCTGGCTCTTCCAATACCTGACGCAGACGCTCGATCGCCGCGTGCTGGCGCTTCTGCGCCGCAACGACGACAGTACCCTCGCGCATTCCTACAGCGTCAACCTCAACATCTCGACCCTGCTGTCGCAGGAATTCCAGGATTTCGACCAGAGCCTCCGGTCGGGCGCGCGCGGCAGCATCGTCATCGAGCTCGAGCGCGTCGACATCTTCAGCGATCTCGGCGCGTATCTATTCGCCCGCGATTTCGTGCGCGAGCGCGGCTATCGCCTCTGCCTCGACGGCGTGAGCGCGCTGACGCTGCCCTTCATCGACCGCGAACGGCTCGGCATCGACCTCGTCAAGGTATTCTGGTCGCCCGATCTCGGCGACCCCACCCGCGCCGCGGACGTCCGGGCCGCGATCGAGCGAGTCGGCAAGGCGCGCGTGATCCTCGCGCGCTGCGATGCCGAGGACGGGGTGCGCTTCGGCCACGACTGCGGCGTTCATCTTTTCCAGGGCCGGTATATAGACCGCTTGCTGGCGCAGACCGGCAACACCGCGATGCGCGGCCGTCTTGCCGCGCCGGGCTCGGTCGCTGCCCGTTAACATTAGGTTTTCCTTGCCAGGACGCGGCCGTCGACTTAAGACGACGACGTGAGCACTTCCGACCTCATTCCATTGGTCGAGCAACTGAAGCAGACGCAGGTGCTCTGCGTCGGCGATCTCATGCTCGATCACTACATTTACGGCCGTGTCGAGCGGATTTCGCCCGAAGCGCCCGTGCCCGTTATCCATATCGAGCGCGAAGAGCGCACGCTCGGCGGCGCCGGCAATGTGTTGCGCAATCTTCACGCGCTCGGCGTCGGCACATGTTTCATTTCGGTGACCGGCACCGACCCCGCCGGGCGCGAGGTCGCGCGCATGGTCGCGGGGCTCGGCAGCGCCGAAGCCCATGTCCTCGCCGAGCGCGGCCGCACCACCACGCTGAAGACGCGCTATGTCGCCGGAACTCAGCAGCTGTTGCGCGCCGATCACGAATATGCCGCGCCGCTTCCCGCCGAGCTGCGCGGCGACCTCGTCAAGATCGTCGCTGATGCGCTGCCACACTACAAGGTCGTCATCGTCTCGGATTACGCCAAGGGCGTGCTGAGCGGCGGTACCGCCGCCGAGATCGTCGGCGCAGCGAAAGCGACGGGCCGCATCGTCGTGGTCGATCCCAAGGGTCACGATTACGGCATCTATCGCGGCGCCGACGTCTTGAAGCCGAACCGGCCCGAGCTTGCGGCCGCGACCAGCCTGCCAGTTGGCAGCGACGACGAGGTCGTTGCGGCGGCGCGCTCGCTGATAGCGGCGCACGGCTTCGGCGCGCTGCTCGTCTCCTGCGGCAAGGACGGCATGCTGGTGGTCGAGGCCGAGGGCGAGCCCTTGAAGCTCGCCGCCGAAGCGCGTGAAGTGTTCGACGTTTCGGGCGCCGGCGACACGGTGGTGGCGGTGCTCGCGGCGGCGCTCGGCGCTGGCGCCAAGCTCGCCGACGCCGCGCGCCTTGCCAATGCCGCAGCGGGTATCGTCGTCGGCAAGGTTGGCACCGCGGTGGTCGAGCCGACCGAGCTCGAAGCGGCGCTGCTCAACCGCGACACGATCGAGCATCTGAAAACGCTGCCGCTGTCGCTGGCGCTCGATCAGGCGGCGCGCTGGCGACGCGGCGGGCTGAGGATCGGCTTCACCAACGGCTGCTTCGATCTCCTCCATCCCGGTCATGTCGCGCTGTTGGGTCAAGCGAAGGCGGCCTGCGACCGGCTGGTGGTCGGCATCAACAGCGACGAATCGGTGAAGCGGCTCAAAGGGCCCGACCGGCCGGTGCAGAATCAAGAGGCGCGCGCCGCCGTGCTTGCCTCGCTCGCCGCGGTCGACGCCGTCGTCGTCTTCGACGAGGACACGCCCGAGGCGCTGATCGCCGAGCTCAGACCCGACGTGCTCGTTAAAGGCGCGGATTACCGCCTCGATCAGGTCGTCGGCGCCGGCATCGTCAAGAGCTATGGCGGCCGGGTGATGCTGGCGCCGATTGTGCCCGGCTTCTCGACCACGGCGACGATCGCGCGCGCCGCGCGCTAGCAAAGATCGCGCGCCGCGCGCTAGCAAAGACCGGCGCGCCGTCCGTTAGCGGCGTCCTCCTAAATAATTTCGGGCTAGATAAAAGTTTCGGGATCGCCGGCGCTCGGATCGACGAGCCGCTGCAACCGCGCTGCGGCCAAGCGCGCGAAGCGCAGATGCACCGCGCGGCGCCGCGCGGGATCGAGCTTTTGCGCGGCGGGCTCGCGCAAGATGACGGCGCCGAAACCGTCGGCCAGCATCAAGCCGCACTCTTCGGGGATCAGCTCCAGCGGGAAGCCCTCGGCGACGGCGAAATACAGCCGGTCGCACCATTGCCGGTATTCCGGCCATTTGCGGTCGGCGCGGAAATCGGCTACCGACGATTTGATCTCGACGACCGTCAGCGCGCCGTCGCGGGCGAGCGCCAGGATGTCGGCGCGGCGTCCATCGGCGAGCGGCACTTCGGTCAGCGTCGCGAAGCCGCGCTGCGCCAGCGCCCGGCTCACGCCGCGGCACAGCGTCGGGGCGATGTCTCGAATTTCCAACATGGCGGTAATTTCCGGCATTCGATAGTCAGGAGCAAGGATGGCGACCGAGGATAAACCCAGGCGGTTCGATTTTTTGCGCGATGCGTGGCGCCTTGCCAAGCCCTACTTCGTGTCGGACGACAAGAAATGGGCCTGGGGCCTTCTCGCCGCGGTGATCGCGCTCAATCTGTTCTCGGTCTTCCTCACCGTGCGCTTCAATTTCTGGCGCAACGCTTTCTTCAATGCGATCCAGAACAAGGACGAGCATGCGTTCTTCGTGCAGCTCGGCGTTTTCACCTATCTTGCCGTGGCGTTCATCGCGAGCGGCGTCTATGCGATCTATCTGCAGCAGATGCTGCAGATCCGCTGGCGGCGCTGGCTGACCCGGCAATATCTCCATGACTGGCTCGAGGGCAAAGCCTATTACCGCCTGCAGCTCACCGGCGCCGCGACCGATAACCCCGATCAGCGTATCTCGGAAGACCTCAACCGCTTCACCGACACCAGCCTCAGCCTGTCGCTCGGCCTGCTCAACTCGGTGGTGACGCTGTTCTCCTTTGTCGGGATTCTCTGGTCGCTGTCGGGACCGGTCACGATCCCGCTCGGCGTCACCGCAATCACGATCCCGGCCTATATGGTCTGGTTCGCGTTGATCTACGCCGCCTTCGGCACCTGGATCACGATGAAGATCGGCCGCCCGCTGATCAACCTCAATTTCATGCAGCAGCGCTACGAAGCGGATTTCCGCTTCAGCCTGGTGCGGCTGCGCGAGAACGCGGAAAGCGTGGCGCTCTATGGCGGCGAGGCGCGCGAGCACGCCGTCTTCATCGGACGCTTCACCCACGTCGTCGATAATTTCTGGGCGATCATGCGCCGGATCAAGGCGCTCGGCTGGTGGACCAGCTTCTACGGCCAGTTCGCGATCATCTTTCCTTATCTCGTCTCTGCGCCGCGCTATTTTTCCGGCGCGATCCTGCTTGGCGGGCTGATGCAGACCGCCGACGCCTTTGGCCAGGTTCAAAGCTCGCTGTCCTTCATCGTCACCGCCTATAGCTTGGGTACCGGCGCCAACGATACCGGCATCGCCGCTTGGCGCGCGGTGGTGCAGCGCCTCATCGGCTTCGACGATCGCGTGCGCACGATCGCGGCCGAGGCGCAAGGCAAGCAGCCGATCGAACTAGCGCGCCAAGGCGAGGGCATCGCGGTCGCGCAACTCGATCTCGCGCTGCCCGACGGCTCGCCGCTGCTGCGCCATGTCGATCTCGCGGAGAAGAAAGGCGAGGCGACGCTGGTCACCGGGCCGACCGGTAGCGGCAAAAGCACTTTATTGCGTGCCATCGCGGGCATCTGGCCCTATGGCAAGGGCGCGATCCGCATGGCGGCGGGCAAGCTGCTGTTCCTGCCGCAAAAGCCCTATCTGCCGCTCGGCACGCTGCGCGAGGCCCTGATCTATCCGAAGGCGACGACCGATCTGCCCGACAGCCGCCTCGCCGAGGCGATGACGACGGTCGGGCTCGGCGCCTTCGTACCGCAGCTCGATTCGGACGAAAACTGGCCGCAGCGCCTGTCTCCGGGCGAGCAACAGCGGCTCGCCTTCGCGCGGGCGCTGCTGACCGAGCCGGATTTCCTTTTCCTCGACGAGGCGACCTCGGCGCTCGATGAAGCGAGCGAGGCGCGCTTCTACCGGATGCTGCGCGACGCCGCCTGGCATCCGACCATCGTCAGCGTCGGCCATCGCGGCACCTTGGCGGCGTTCCACGACCAGCAACTCGACGTCGGCACCTTCCGCGCCGCATCCTAGTGGCGCGGATTTGACATTCGTTGGAATCAGACCACGAGCCTGTTAAAAGGCGCGCATGGCCGAAGAACGCGAAGACGAGAACCTGTTCCGTGCCGCGCGCATCGAGAAGCTCAAGGCGCTGCGCGCGATGGGCATCGATCCTTACCCTTATGGCTTTGCGCGCACCGCCGAGGCGAGAGAGCTCGAGACGCGCTATGCCGGCCTCGCCGCCGGCGTCGTCACCGAGGATCGCGTCGCCGTCGCCGGGCGCATCCGCGCCATCCGCAACAGCGGCATGTTCATCGATCTGCACGATACCAGCGGCAAGATCCAGATTTTCAGCCACAAGGACAATCTTTCGGCGGAACAGCTCGCGGCGGTGAAGCTTCTCGATCTCGGCGATCTCATCGGCGTCGACGGCCTCGTGCGGCGCACGCCGCGCGGCGAGCTCACCGTGAACAGCACCGAGGTCACGGTGCTGGCGAAGGCGCTGCTGCCGTTGCCCGAGAAGTTCCACGGTCTCGCCGATATCGAGCTGCGTTATCGCCAGCGCTATCTCGATCTCATCATGAGCGATGACAGCCGCGAGACCTTGCGGCGGCGCAGCCGCATCGTCGCCTGCCTGCGCCGGCTGCTAATCGAGCGCGGCTTCCTCGAGGTCGAGACGCCGATGCTGCACACCATCCCCGGCGGCGCCTCAGCCAAGCCGTTCAACACCCATCACAACGCGCTCGATCTCGAGCTTTATCTGCGCATCGCGCCCGAGCTGCATCTGAAGCGGCTGCTGGTCGGCGGCCTCTCCGACAAGCTCTTCGAGATAAACCGCAACTTCCGCAACGAAGGCATCTCGCCGCGGCACAATCCGGAATTCACCTCGCTCGAGCTCTACCAGGCCTTCGTCGATTATCACGCGATGATGGATCTCGCCGAGCTCTTGATCAGCGAAGCGGCGAAAGAGGTGCTGGGCGGCACGCAAGCGGTCTTCGGCGACAAGAGCATCGAGCTTGCGCCGCCCTGGCCGCGCAAGACCATGGCCGAGCTGGTGAAGGACGAGACCGGCGTCGATTTCCTCGCGCTTTCCGACGATGCCGCGGCGCGCGACGCCGCGCGCCGCCTCGGCGCCGATTGCCCGTCGAGCGCCGGCTGGGGCCGCGCCCTCGAAGCCGCCTTCTCGGCGAAGGTCGAGAGCAAGCTGATCCAGCCGACCCATGTCATCGGTTTCCCGCGCGAAATCTCGCCGCTCGCCAAGGCCGATCGTCACGATCCGCGTTTGACCGAGCGGTTCGAGACCTATGTCAACGGCTGGGAAGTGGCGAATGCCTTTTCCGAGATCAACGACCCTTTGGATCAACTCGACCGCTTCAAGCAGCAGATGAAGGAGCGCGAGAAGGGCGACGAGGAAGCGCAGCATCTCGACGCCGATTTCGTGCTCGCCCTCGAATACGGCATGCCACCCGCCGGCGGCCTCGGCATTGGCATCGACCGGCTGGTGATGCTCTTGACCAACAGCCCGTCGATCCGCGACGTCATCGCCTTTCCGACGATGCGGCCGAAGAGCTGAGCCTGACGCGAGTGAGGGTGCTTCGCATGACGGCTCGAGGCTGAAGGTTCGGCCCTCGCCTGTACTACGCTGGCTTGGCGTGGTGCCGGGCGATCAGCCAATAAAAAGCCGTCGCGGCGATCGCCGCGCTCGCCATGCCGACGCCCATCGGCGTGCCGGTGCCGTCGAAGAACAGATCGACGATGAAGCCGCCCGCTGCCGCGCTCGACATCTGGATCGCGCCCATCAGCGAGGCGCCGGTGCCGGCCATATGCGGCACCGGCTCCATCGCCGCCGCAACGGCGTTCGACTGCACCAGGCTGATCGCGAAGCAATAGGTGACATAGGGGCCCATGATCCCAGGAACACCGCCCCAGCGGCTTGACGCGAAGAGCAGCATCGCCATCGCCGCGGCGATAAGAATGACGAGGCCGTAGCGCAACAGCCGCTCACTCGCCGCGCCCTGGCGCAACAGCCGCCGGTTGCCGAACGAGCCGACCATATAGCCGAGCACCGAGATTCCGAAGAAGAAGCCATAGGCCTGGCTCGAGACGCCGTAGACGTCGATCAGCACGAAGGGCGAGGCCGAGAGCACGATGAACAGGCCGCTGAAGACGCAAGCGCTGACCAGAGCGAAGCCGATGCAGCGCGGATTGGAGAAGAAGGTTAGGTAATTCGCGAGCAGCCGCGCCGGGCGGATCGCATGCGGATCGCGTTGCGACAAGGATTCTCCGAAGCCGCTCCAGGTCGCGAGTAGCATCGCCGCCGCGAATGTGCCTTGGACGAGGAAGATCGCCTGCCAGCGGAGATGGGTGGCGAGGATGCCGCCCAGCACCGGCGCGAGCAGCGGCCCGAAAGCTTGGACCGCGGTGATCGACGACATCATCTGCGCCAGTTGCGAGCCATGGAAATGATCGCGCGCCGCCGCGCGCGTCACGACTACGCCGACAGCGCCCCCGAAGCCCTGCAAGAGCCGCACCGCGATCATGATGCCGATGGTCGGCGCGAAGGCGCAGAGGAAGCCGCTCGCGGCATAGATCGTCATGCCGATTAGCAGCATCGGCCGGCGGCCGAAACGGTCGGAGAGCGGACCGTAGAACAGCTGGCCCGAAGCGTAGCCGAGAAGATAGAAGCCAATCGTGAGCTGCGCGCGCGCCGCCGAGGTGTCGAAGCCGGCGGCGATCGCAGGCAGTGCGGGGAGGCTCATATCGACGGCGAGCGATGACACCATCGATTGCGCGCCGAGCAGCACCCGGAACGGACGCCCGTGCGGATTGAGCATCGGCTTCAGGTCGGGTTTTCGAGGCTCAGCACGCCGCGGTCATAGTCATAGGCGAACAGCTCGGCATAGCGGCCCCAATTGATGACCGTCTCGAGTACGCGCTGCGCCTCTTCCTCGCTCAAGTGATCCTCGAGCTCGCCGAGGAAGCGCGCCTCGGGCGCCGAATGACCCGGCCGCTCGTCGAGCACGCGCTTGATATGCGCGATGAAGGCGATGTTGCGCATCAGCGAATCCGCGAAGATCTGCTTGCGGCCCTGCAGGTCGGCCTCGGCGAAGGAGCGCCCCAGTGCGGTCACGTCGATGTCGCCGCCGCCCACCTGGGCAAAACCCATGAGCTGCAAAGCCTCGATCAGGACGACGAGGTCATCGGTCGCGATGTGCTCGGTCTCGGCGAGATGCGGCAGGTCGGCGCGGCCGTTGAAGGGCTCCACCGTCAGCACATCGAGCAGGCCGACGAGCTGCTGGATCGACGCGTCGGGCAGGCGGTATTGCATGCTGAGCGTGTCGGCGCGGCTGCGGCGTCCGCCCTCGCGGCCCGGCACCGTGGTTAGAAGCGTATAGACCTCGTCGACGATGCGGCGAAAGGCCGGCGCCGCCCAATCGCGCGGCCGCGCGAGCGGCACCGGGATCTCGGCACGGATGCAGCCGGGATCGCTGCCGAAGATGATGATGCGGTCGGCGATATCGACGGCTTCCTCGATGTTGTGTGAGACGAAGAGGATGCCCTTGGTCGGCACGCGGTGCTCGAGCCACAGATCCATGATGTCGCTGCGCAGCGTCTCGGCGGTCAGCACGTCGAGCGCCGAGAACGGCTCGTCGAGCAGCAGCACGTCGGGATTGACGACGAGAGCGCGGGCGAAGCCGACGCGTTGGCGCATGCCGCCCGACAGTTCCTTGGGATAGGCGGATTCGAAGCCGTCGAGGCCGATCAGGTCGATGGCGGCGATGGCGCGCTGGCGCCGTTCGTCGCGCGGCACGCCCTGCGCCTCGAGCCCGAGCTCGACATTGCCGAGCACGGTCAGCCACGGGAAGAGCGCGAAGCTCTGGAACACCATCGCGATGCCGTAAGCAGGGCCGTAAACCGGCTGGCCGCGATAGGTCACGGCGCCTTCGCTCGGCGGCGTCAGCCCCGCAACCACGCGCAGGAAGGTCGATTTGCCCGAGCCCGACTTGCCGAGGATGGCGACAATCTCGCCTTCCTTGAGGGTGAAGTCGATATGGTCGAGCACCAGGCGGCCGGCGTGATCCGGCTGCTGATAAGTCTTGCAGATGCTCGTTGCAGCAATGAGGTTGGTGTCGACGGTGGTGATCGTGTCCATGGGGTCAGTCCAGCCGTAGCCGCTCTTCGGCAAGGTGATAGAGCCGCCGCCAGAGCAGCCGATTGATCACCAAGACATAGAGGCTCAGCACCGTAATGCCGAGGGCGATGCGAGGGAAGTCGCCTTTTGCCGTCATCTCGGCGATATAGGCGCCGATGCCGGTCGCCTGCAGCGTCGTGTCGCCCCATTTCGCGATCTCGGCGACGATCGAGGCGTTCCACGAGCCGCCCGAGGCGGTCACCGCGCCGGTGACATAGGCCGGGAAGATCGCCGGGAGGATCAGCCGCCGCCACCACAGCCAGTGGCGCACGCCGAGATTGCCGGCGACGAGCTGGTAATCGGTCGGCAGCGCCAGAGTGCCGGCGATGACGTTGAAGAGGATGTACCACTGCGTGCCGAGGATCATCAGCGGCGATAGCCAGATCTCGGGGTTGAGCTTGTAGAGGACGATCGCCGACACGACGATCGGGAAGAACAGATTGGCCGGGAAGGCGGCGAGGAACTGGATGATCGGCTGGACGCGATGCGCGACGCGCGGGCGCAAGCCGATCCAGACGCCGATCGGCACCCAGACGACCGAGGCAAGGACGATCAGCACCAGCACGCGCACCAGGGTGAGGAAACCGAGGAACACCACATGCAGGACCTCGCCCAGGCTGACCTCGGCATGGACGAAGTTGCCGATCCCGTAAAGCGCCGCCAGGGCGATGAGCAGCAAAACGATGTTCCATGCCGTGTCGAGTAGCGGCAGGTGGCGCGGCGCTGTCGGCCGCCGCAGCGTCGGCCGCGGCAGGTTGTGGGTGATCCGGCTGAGGACCGCGGCGCCGAAATCGACCGAGCCGGTCAAGAGGCGGATGAGCCGCGCGCGCTGCACCATGATGAGGAACCAGGGCGGCTCGACTTCGTCCTCGCCGAGCTCCTCGAATTTGAAGCGTTGCGCCCAGGCGAGCAACGGCCGGAAGAGAAGCTGGTCGTACATCAGAATCAGCACGAGCATCGCGAGGATGGCGTAGAGCACGGCGCTCAAGTCGCGCTGGTCGATCGCCAGCGATATGTAGGAGCCGATGCCCGGCAACAGCACCTGGTGGTCGGCGACGCTGATCGCTTCAGAGGCAACGACGAAGAACCAGCCGCCCGAGACCGACATCATCATGTTCCAGATGAGTTGCGGCATCGCGAACGGCACTTCGAGCTGCCAGAAGCTCTGCCACGGCGAGAGGTGATACATGCGCGCGGCTTCGCGCAGATCGTGGGGCACGGCGATGAAGGACTGATACAGGCTGAACGTCATGTTCCAGGCCTGCGAGGTGAAGATCGCGAAGATCGCCGCGCATTCGTAGCCGAGGAGACTGCCGGGGAAGAGCGCGATGAAGCCGGTCACGGTGATCGAGAGGAAGCCCAGGATCGGCACCGATTGCAGGATGTCGAGGATCGGAATGAGCAGCTTCTCGGCGCGCTTGCTCTTGGCGGCGATCGCCGCATAGACGAGGCTGAATACCAGCGAGGCGATCAGCGCCGCCACCATGCGCAGCACGGTGCGCAACCCGTATTGCGGCAGGTAGCGCGGATCGAGCGAGATCGGCAGCGTCTCGCCGGGGTGATAGGGCACGCTCATCTGCCGGCTCGCCCAGGCGATGAGGATGATGACGCCGATCACCAAAGGCAGCGCGATACCGTCCCAATAGCTCGGGCGAAGGCGCGACGGCCAAGCGACGATCGGCAAGCCCCAGCGCTGTTGCATCGAATCGCCCGTCCCCGGCTCTCAGGATGTTGCATGAGGCCCATCGCGGAGGGGCGACCCGACGATCGCGACAGGCGAGCCGGGTTTAGCCAAAGATCATGACAAGGAAAAGACATTTGCGGGCGAACGGGCCGCGCCAGCGTCCTTGCGTCCAGTCAGGGGCGGCCCTAGGTTTTTGCTGCGCTCGCGGACGATGATCCGCGAGCCATCCAAGGGAGGAAGTATCATGCGCGCTCGGCAGGGTGTTTCCGCCTGGTTGTTGGGTGTTCTCGCGGCATCGCTCGTCTTCGCGACATCGGGCGCGTCAGCCGCCGGCGGTTCGGCGCCGGCTTTGACCGGCATCGTCACGTCGACCGAAGGCACGCCGCTCGAAGGCGTCGTCGTCAGCGCCGGCCACCCCGGGTCGAACATCACCGTCTCGGTGGTCACCGGCGCCAATGGCCGCTACAGCTTCCCGGCCGGCAAGCTCGCGCCGGGCGGCTATTTCCTCTCGATCCGCGCGACCGGCTACGAGCTCGATGGTGCCGGCGCGGCGCAGGTCGGCGCCCCGAACGCCGCGACCGATCTGAAGCTCAAGTCGGCGCATGATCTCGCCGCGCAGCTCACCAATGCCGAATGGATCCTCAGCTTTCCAGGCACCGATCAGCAGAAGAGCATGCTCGTCAACTGCGTCGGCTGCCACACGCTGGAGCGCGTCGCGCGCTCGACCCATACCGCTGACGAGTGGGTGACCACCATCGACCGGATGAACCACTATGCGCAGGTCAGCCAGCCGATCAAGCCGCAAAAGCGCGTCGGCGCCCCCGAGAACACGCCGGCGCCGGAGCTCGTCCGCCGCCAGGCCGAATATCTCGCCAGCATCAATCTCAGCGCGACGCCGAAATGGCAGTATCCGCTGAAGACTTTGTCGCGCGTCACCGGCCGCGGCACCCGCGTCGTGATCACGGAATACGGCCTGCCGCGGCCGACGGTCGAGCCGCATGACGTGATCCTCGATGGCAACGGCCGTGTCTGGTATTCGGATTTCGGCGAGATGACGTTCGGCAGCGTCGATCCCAAGACCGGCAAGGTCACCGAGTATCCGGTGAAGACGCTGAAGCCCGGCTATCCGGTCGGGATGCTCGATCTCGAGCGCGACCACCAGGGCAATTTCTGGCTCGGCGCGATGTTCCAGGGCGCGCTGGCCAAGTTCGACCGCAAGACCGACAAATTCCAGTTCTGGAGCTTGCCGAAAGCTGCGAACGACGACGTCGCGCAGATCAACATGGTCACGACCAAGTCCGACGTCTCGGGCAAGGTCTGGACCAACAATGTCGGTCACGGCGACATCTACCGGCTCGATCTCAAGACCGGCCAGTATCAGCACTTCATGCCCTATAGCGATCTACCGGCCGATTCGCCGATGGCGCACCGGCCGCATGCGATTTACGGCCTTGCTTCCGATTCGCACGACAACCTGTTCTTCACCGACTTTGTTGGTCGGTGGATCGGGCGCATCGATGCGCAAACCGGCAAGGCGTCGTTCTATGCGACGCCGACCGACAACTCGCGCCCGCGCCGCGGCCAGATGGACGGCCAGGACCGGTTCTGGTTCGCGGAATACGGCGCCAACCGCGTGGCGATGCTCGACACCAAGAGCGGCACCTTCCGGGAATGGGAGATGCCGACGGCCTGGACCGCGCCCTATGACGTCACGATCGACAAGAATGGCGAGATCTGGACCGGCGGCATGACGACCGATCGCATCGTGCGCCTCGATCCGAAGAACGGCACCGCGGTTGAATATCCGATGCCGCGCGACACCAACATCCGCCGCGTCTTCGTCGACGAGCAGACGACCCCGGTCACTTTCTGGGCCGGCAGCAACCACGACGCCGCGGTGGTAAAGGTCGAGCCGCTCGACTGACGCGAGGAAGCGAAGGCGCGCGCCGCTCAGGCGTGCTTGCGCGCCGGCTCTTCGGTCGGCGCCGGCCCTTGGCTCACCCCCGCGGGGCTGACGTCGGCGATGCCGATGATCCGCGCCGCCGGAAAGCACGCGCGCGCGGTCGTGCCGTCGCCGACCTTGCTGTCGAGCTCGAATGTGCCGCCGTGAAGCCGCATCATCACGGCGACCAGCGGTAGGCCGAGGCCGGTGCCGTTATGGGCGCGGCTCAAAGCGCTGTCGACCTGCACGAAGGGCTGCATCACGCGCGGCAAATCCTCTTCGGAAATGCCGATGCCGCTGTCCTTGACGGCGATCACGAAGCCGCGCTCGGGATCGTTCTCGACCGTGACCGTGATCTTGCCGCCGACCGGCGTGAACTTCACCGCGTTCGACAGCAGGTTGAGTAGGATCTGCTTGAGCTTCAGCCGGTCACAGAACAGGAGCGGCGGCACGTCGGGCATGATGGTCTCGAGCGACAGACCGGCATCGTCGGCCTTGGGGCTCACCAGGCGCACCACCGTCCGCACGACGTTGGCAACGTCGACGGTCTCCTCGAGGAGGTCAAGCCGGCCGGCTTCAGCCTTCGAGAGGTCGAGGATCTCGTTGATGATCTTCAGGAGGTCGGTGCCGGCGTCGAAGATGTCGCGAACATAGGCCTCGTAGGTCGGATTGTTCATCGCGCCCTGGGCGCCGCCGATCATCAACTCCGAGAAGCCGATGATCGCGTTGAGCGGTGTCCTCAGCTCGTGGCTGATATTGGCGAGGAATTCCGACTTGGCGCGATTCGCCGCCTCGGCACTTTCCTTGGCGACGCGCAGGGTTTCGTAGGCAGAGCGGTTCTCGACTTCGAGGTTGTGGCGCTCGAACGCGCGGTCGAGCACGGCGCGCAATTCGTCGGGGTCGCAGCTCTTGTCGAAATAGTCGTAGGCGCCGCGACGTAGCGCGGTAACCGCCGTTTGTGTATCGGCATGCGCCGTCATCATGATGCCGATGAGATCGGGCCGCTCGGCCTTGAGCTTCGCGAGGAGCTCGACGCCCGACATCCCGCCCAGCCGCACGTCGATGATCGCGATCGGCGGCGCATACCGCTTGAGCGCGATCGCTGCCGTCTCCGGCCGGTCGGCGATGATCGGCTCATAGCCGGCCGGAATCAGGATGTCGGCGATCGATTCGGCGAATTCCTGATCGTCGTCGACGATCAGGATCTGCCGCATCGCGAGGGGTGCCGTTTCGGCCATGACGATTTACGCGGCGGTTTTCCCGACATCGCCCGCGGTGGCGCGGGCGATCGCGTGCAAGAGCTCGGTCGGATCGAAGGGCTTCATCAAGATGCCGCTTTCGGAGCGCAGCTCCGACACGGCGTTGCTGCGCTCGCCCGGAAGCCCGGTGACGAAGATCGTCGGGATCGCCTTGCCGAGGGCTCTGAGCTTGCGATAGACGTCGATTCCCGTCAGCAGCGGCATTGAAAGGTCGAGCACCAGGCAATCGACGCCTTCGGCCGTGGCGCGCGCCAGCGCCTCCTCGCCGGTCGAGGCGAGCACGACCCGATAGCCATGTCGGGTGAGGATCGGCTCGAGGCTGGCGGCGAAATCGGGATCGTCATCGGCCACCAGCACCATGCCGCGCGGCTTGATGCGCTCGAGCACCTGGAGGAGATCCTGGATCGCGAAAGGCTTGCGCAACACGCCGAGGGCGCCGTTCTCGATCGCCTGGGTGATGAGCTGCTCGAGGCTGAAGCCCGTCATCATCATGACCCGCGCATCGGGTCGGATCTTCTTGAACTCGAAGAACGTCTCGACGCCGTTCATGCCCGGCAGCTTGACGTCCATGAAAACGATGTCGAAGTCGTGGCGCTTGAAGATCTCGACGCCCTGCTCCCCCGAGAAGGCCGCCTCGACCTCATGGCCGCGCATCGACAGGATATCGACGATGCTTTCCGCGTGATCGCGGTCGTCGTCGATGACCAGAACCCTCGCCGTCATGCTGCTATCCCCTTCATTTTCCGCGCGAGCCGGTTGAGCCGCACCGTCACCTGGGTACCCCTACCAAGCTCGCTCGCGATCGTGATCGTGCCGCCGTGCTGTTCGACGATCTGCTTCACCATTGGCAGGCCGAGGCCGGTGCCGAAACTCTTGGTGCTGAACAGAGGCTCGAAGACCTTGGGCAATACCTCCGGCGAGATGCCGCTGCCGGTATCCGCGACCACGAGCTGAAAGCGGTCTTCGACGATGGCAGTCGTCACCGCGATCCTGCGCTCGCGGGCATCCTCGGGAATCGCCTGGGCGGCATTGTCGATGAGGTTGATGAGCACGCGGCGCATGCGCTCGAGATCGATTGCGACCATGCAGCCGGCGTCGAGATGGCGCGTTATCTCGATGCCGGTGGGGACGCGCTGCTCGCTCAGCACTTCATCGACCCACGGATCGACCGCAAGCTCGCTCAAGCGCAGCTCCTTTATACGCGTATAGTCGAGCAAATCGTTGATGATGCAGTCGCACCGCGCGACGCTGCGCTCGACGCGCGAGATCGGCCGCTCGAGATCGATGCCCTTGGCTACGGCGGTCTCTTTCAGCGCGAACAGGGTGTTGCGGATGGCGCTCAGGGGGTTGCGCAGCTCGTGCGCCATGGTTGCGGTCAGCTGACCCAGCGCCGACAACCGTTCTTTGCGCACCAACTCGCTCTGCGTCGCCCTGAGCTCGGCGGTGCGCTCTTCGACGCGGCGCGCAAGCTCGATCTCGACCGCCATTTCCGCGGTCACGTCCCGGCCCGAGCCGCGATAGCCGCGGAAATGGCCCTTCGCGTCGAAGACCGGCTTGCCGCTGACGCTGACATGGATGATGTGTCCGTCCGGCAGCGTCCGCTTGAAGCGGAAATTGTGGAATGGCCGGTGCGCCGCCAGGTCGGCGTCATGCGCGGCCCACTGCTCCGGCGTTACGCCGCCTTCTTTGGCAGTCTCGTGCCGGGTCTTGCCCAGATCCTCGTCGCTGGTGATCTCATCCGAGCGCCCGCCGCCGGAAAAGCGCGCGAAGCGCAGATTCTCGTCCTGCTCCCAAAACCAGTCGGAGGTTGCTTCGGCGAAATCGCGGAACCGTGTTTCGCTCTCCGCGAGCGATTGCTGCGCCTCCTCGGCTTCCTCGCTCTTGAGATGATGATAGAGCGCAAAGACCAGCCCCATCGCCGCGAGAAGCAGGAAGATCATGGCGGCGAGCCCGGCCGCCTCGATTAAATTGCTGCGCAGAAAAGCGCCCATCGGCACGTCGATGACGAAAGCGCCCATCACGTCGTTCAGATGCCAAGCGGGCTTGCCGGCTTGGAGTTGGTTATGGCAGTCGACGCAGCTCTGCTGCGTCGCGAGCGAGGGGTAGACCGTGCGCTGGACTGGCTCGCCGTTGATCGACAGGATTTCCGTGACCGGCTTGGGACCGGGGGTCGCGGTGAAGGAGCGGATGGTCGCGGCCATGCCGGCATCGAGCGGCGCGGTCTTGATCTCGCGGCCGGGAAAGCCGACCAAGCGCAGATCGAAAATGCCATCGCCGCCATGGGCTTTGCCGAAAGCGGTGATCGCGTCCGCGCGGAAGGTCGCTGGAACCGGTGCCTGCGATGCCGAAAGCTGCGTGCGCACCGCGGCATACTCGTTGACGAAAGCGTCCACGAGTTGCAGCGCCGTGATCTTCTCTTCGCTCTTATGCTCCTTGAACCAGCTCAGATTCGACGCGTAGAAGCCGTAGCCGACCCCGGCCGCGAGCAGCTGGCAGAAGCACAGGAAGATGATGAACCCTTGTCCCGATCGCGAGCCGAGAAACCGGGCGCATCGCGCCAATGGCCCCATGATCCGCCGCCCTTAATCCTCGCCGATTTCGCGGCGGATAATGGGCGCTCTTTCGTTAAGGGCGCATTAATTGAAATCGCCGGAATTCGAAAGAAAATCAGCGATCTAGCGAAGGTGAATCGATCGTTAACGCCAGAAATCGCGGCTGGCGATACGCGCGCCTTCCGCCATCGCCGCAAGCTTCGCCCAGACCACGTCCGCATCGACCGCCGCCTGTCCGACCCAGGTGCCATAGCCGCAATCCGTGCCGGCGATCACATTCTCGCGGCCGACCAGGCGGGCGTAATTCGCGATCCGCTGCGCCACCAATTCGGGATGCTCGATGAAATTCGACTTCGATTCGAGCACGCCGGGAATCAGCAGCTTGCCCTCGGGCAACTTCACGCGCTCGAACACCCGCCATTCATGGGCGTGGCGTGGATTGGCGGCCTCGAAGGAAATCGCGCTCGGCCGCGCCAGGAAGACGATGTCGAGGATCGCCTCGATCGGCACGTCGCAATGATGCGGGCCTTCGTAATTGCCCCAACACAGATGCATGCGCATTTTATCGGGCGAGATGTTCGCCACCGCGTGGTTGAGCGCCTCGACATGCAGCCTTGCGGCCCTGCGGAATTCCTCGAGGCTGAGGTCGGCGTGCTGGATGTGGCGCCCCATCGCGAGATCGGGACAGTCGAGCTGAAGGATCAACCCCGCCGCGACGATCGCCTCGTATTCCACGCGCATCGCCTCAGCGATCGCGGCGAGATAGGCCTCGGTGCTGCGATAATGGTCGTTGCGGAAAAACAGCGAAATCAGGCCCGGCGAGGCCGCGGTCAGGAATCCCTCGGCGGCGCTGCCGCCGCGCAGCGCCTGTTTCAGGTCGACGATGTCGCTCGCGACGGCGTGCGAATCCGCAACCGATATCGGCCCGTTGCACGCCGGCGTCTTGCGCCGCGCGCGGCCAGGATCGCCGAACACCCGCCGCGCCAGCTCCGGGAACTCGACCAGATCCTGATAGACGAAGCTGTTGCTGCTGCCGCCAAAGCCGGCGAGACGGTCTTTGATATAGGTGGCGTAGGACGGCTTGCTCATCTCGCCGTCATTGACGATATCGACTCCGGCCGCGAGCTGCTTCCCGACGATGTCCTTCACCGCCGCCGCGATCCGCGCGGCGAGCGCCGCGCGCTCGACCGGGACGCTGTCTTCTTTGGCGAACATCATGCGCACCAGATCGGGCGGGCGCGGCAGGCTGCCGGTATGGGTGGTCAGAAATCGCTCCGTGCTGCGTTTCATGGTTGACTCGCCGAAAGGATCGCCGCCGAAATAATCGCATGAATCGGCTTGTCCTCGCACCCGTGACGATCAATGAGCTCGACCCGCCGGCCCTGATCGAGGCCGCGCACGAGGCCGGTTTTGCCGCGGTCGACCTGCGGGTGCTCGGCGCCCCGGGAGCCGCGCCGGTGGCGCCGGTGATCGGCAACCGGCCGCTGATCGCCGCGACCGCCGCAGCTTTGGCCGATACCGGCGTCACCCTGTTCAGCGCGACCGGCATCTGGCTCGTGCCCGGCTTCAGCCTCGACGCAGCGTTGCCGGCGCTCGAAGCCGCGGCGCGGCTAGGGGCGGAATGCTTCCTCGCGGTCGGCAACGACCCGGAGGAAGGGCGGATGACCGAGAGCCTGGCCCGGCTTGCCGCCGCCGCCCGGTCGCATCGGCTGCGGCTGGCGCTGGAGCTGATGCCCTATACCGCGGTCAATTCCCTGGCTAAGGCGCACCGGATGGTCGTCAGCAGCGGCGAGGTTAATGTCGGGCTGTTGATCGATGCCCTCCATCTGGCCCGTGCTGGGGGTACCCCCGCCGAAGTGGCCGCGATCCCGCCCGAACATATCGCCTATCTTCAGCTCTGCGACGCCCCGGCCACCCCGCCGCCCGGCCTGTCCTTGCGCCAGGAATCCTTGACGGCCCGGCTTTACCCCGGCGAGGGGAGCCTGCCGCTGATGGCGCTGATGGATGCCCTGCCGGCGGGCATCGTGGTCGATGTCGAGACCCCCGTCGCCGCCGATCGGCACCGGTCGGCAGGCGAGCGGGCTGCCCTTGCGCTTTCCGCAACCCAGCATTTCCTAACTGTCTGGCAGGCCCGGAAACTGGGGCTAAGCAATTGAAACAGAAAAGTTTTACCCTCGCCACTTAAAACACGTGCGATTGGCCCCAATATTGTGCCAAGATGCGCCCCGGCCGGCCGTCCAGGTCGGTCCAGCCATCACGATTACGAATGTGAGTCAGATCATCATGCGGGCCAATTTCGCCGGCGCCGAAGCCGTGGAACAGCCGAGTCAGCCGGCTGAAGCGGCAGAGGGAACCCCGGAGGAATCCAATGTCGCCGTCGAGGAGCTGCCGCGGGCTGGCAACGTCGCCACCGATGCGACCTCCGGCGATGCGATGCAGCATTATCTGCGCGAGATTTCCGTCGCCGAGTTGCTGACGCGCGAGCAAGAGGTCGAGCTCGCCCAGCGGATCGAGGCCGGGCGCGAGGCGATGCTGGCGGCGCTGTGCCGCAGCGAGTTGCTGCGCCGGTCGATCAAGGAATGGCGTGAGGGGCTGGGCAAGAACACCGTTTTGCTGCGCGACGTGGTCGATCTCGCGGCAACGCGTCGGCGGATGCGCGGCGATGTCGAGACGCCGGTCGACGAGAGCGGCTCGTCCTCGGTGATCGCGCAGATTGAAGCTGAGCTCATGCCCGATGTGAAGGCGGCTTTCACCCGCGCGATCAATGCCGGCAAGGGCCGGTCCCAGGCGCTGGCCAAGGCGCTCAACAACGTCGTGTTGCAGCCTGCCGAGATCGACAAGCTCGCACATAAGGTCAAGGAGATGAGCCGCAAGCTCCTCGAATTCGAGGGCACGCTGGCGCGGCTCGCCGATCAATCCGGCATCGTGCGGACCGATTTCATCACCACCTATCGCGAGGCCAAGGGCGCCAAGTTGTGGCTCGAATCCGCGCGCCGGCGCCGGGTCACGGCGTGGCGCTCGTTCATCGGGCGGCATGGCGAGCAGGCCAAGATCCTCGTCGCTGAGATCGAGGCGATCGCCAAGCAGTCGGGGCAGAAGCTCGAGCATTTCCGCGCCGGCGCGAACGATCTGCAGCGCGGCGCCCGCGATGCCGAGCGCGCCAAGGAGCAGATGATCGCCGCCAACCTGCGGCTGGTCACCTGGATTGCGCGCCGCCACGTCAATCGCGGCCTGCCGCTGATGGATCTGGTGCAGGAAGGCAATATCGGCCTGATGCGCGCGGTCGAAAAATTCGACTGGCGTCGCGGCTACAAGTTCTCGACCTATGCGACGTGGTGGATCCGCCAGGCGTGTTCGCGCGCGCTGGTCGATCAGGGCCATTTGATCCGCATCCCGGCGCATCTGGCCGACGAGGTCCGGCGCGTGCTGCGCGCGCAACGTCGCCTCGCCGGCGAGTTGCGCCGCGAGCCGACCGAGCCCGAGCTTGCCGAGCGTCTCGGCACGCCGGTGCCCAAGTTGCGCACCGTGCTCGAATTGGTGCGCGATCCGGTCAGCATGGACCAGCCGGTGGGCGAGGATGGCGATGCCACGATCGGCGACTTCCTCGAGGACCAGCAAGCGGTGGTGCCGCTCGAAGCGGCGGCCGCGGCCGAGCTGCGCGAGGCGACCGAAGAGGCGCTGGCGCGTTTGACGCCGCGCGAGGCCGACGTTCTACGCCTGCGCTTCGGCGTGGGCCAAGCCGCCGAGCATACCCTCGAAGAGGTCGGCAAGAAGTACCAGGTGACGCGCGAGCGCATCCGCCAAATCGAGGCGAAGGCGCTGAAGAAGCTCAGCCAGCGCGGTCCCGACCGCCGTCTCGCCGGCTTCCTCGACCGCTGACCGCCGGCACCGTTCGATCGGACAACGCCCGGACCCGTTGGTCCGGGCGTTTCCTTATGCGGGCCGCGGGTTGATTGGTCGTTGCCTCGATGCCATCCCCGCCGCACAATGCCGGCCCGCGTTCGGGAATGCGGCAAGGGGAGACGCTATGGCCACGCAACGGATTAGCTACGTCGATCCGGCGACGATCGCCGACGAACGCATGCTGGCCGAATTCGACCGCTGCCGCCGCGAAGGCACGCCTCGGCCGGAAAGCCAGGCCATCCGGGCACATGTTCCCGCCACCTTCTGGTCCTTCGCCGATACCTGGGAAGCGGTGTTCCGCAGCGGCGTTATGGACCATTCGATCAAGGAGCTGTGCCGTGTCTACGTCTCGCACTCGGTCAAATGCGAATATTGCGGCAACCAGCGTTCGGTGAAGTCTGCCAGCCAGGGCTTGGTCGAGGCCGACTACAAAGACTTGCTCGATTTCGAGAAATCCAAACATTACGACGAGCGGCAGAAAGCGGCGCTTGCCTATACCGAGGCTATCACCTGGGATCTCGAGGCCGACGATGAATTATGGCAGCGGCTGAAGCACCACTTCACCGAGGCGCAGATCGTCGAGCTCGGCTATTTCGTCGCGATCACCATGGGCCAACAGCGCTGGCTGCGCACCCTCAACATCGATCACCACCAGATACTCGCGGGCACCGCGGCCTCGATGGCGCCGGGCTTCGAGACCGCCGAGGCGCTCGTGCAAAGCAAGGCAAGCGCCGACTATTGGGGCAAGCGTCCGGCTGTGCCCGCGAAAGCGTCATCGACCGGCCAATGAGCGAGGGTGGGACGGCGATCGCCACGCCGACAGCGGCCGCCGCGGCCGGCCATATCCGCGCCCGCGGCCTGACCAAGCGCTACAGCGAATTGACGGTCTTCTCGGGTGTCGATCTCGATCTCGCGGCGCGCGAAATCGTCGCGCTGGTCGGGCCGTCGGGCTGTGGCAAGACGACGCTGCTGCGCTGCATCGACGGACTCATTCCCTGCGACGGCGAGATCACCCTCGACGGCCGGCGCGTTACGCAGCCGCCGCCGGGCGTCGCCATGGTGTTCCAGCATTTCGGCCTGTTCCCATGGAAGACGGTCTACGACAACGTCGCTTATGGGCTGCGCATGGCAGGAGCGAGCGCGGCCGAGGTCGCGCGCCGCGTGCCGGCCTTCATCGGCCTCGTCGGTCTCGCGGGCTTCGAGCGCGCCTATCCCTATCAGATCTCCGGCGGCATGCAGCAGCGCTGCGGCCTCGCCCGTGCGCTCGCGATCGAGCCGAGCGTCCTGTTGATGGATGAGCCTTTCGCCGCGGTCGACGCGCAGACCCGCGAAATCCTGCAATTCGAGTTGCTGCGCATCTGGGAAAAGCAGCCGACGACGATGCTCTTCGTCACCCATTCGATCGAGGAAGCCGTGCTGTTGGGCGACCGCGTCGTCGTGTTAAAGGGCCGCCCGGCGCGCGTCGATCAGGACATCGTCATCGATCTGCCGCGGCCGCGCAGCCGCGACACGCTGAGCCTGCCGCGCTTCTCGGCGCTGCGCGAGCAGGTCTGGGGCACGCTCATGAGCGAGGCGCGCCGCGCCGAATTCCAACTCGAGACCTAGACCAAGGGCCAAACAAGGACAGGGAGGATCATCGATGTTCCGCAGAGCCGTGATTGCTGCCGCGCTAGTGCTTTCCGCCGCTGGGGGCGCGCCGCCTACGTATGCTGCCGATGCCCCAAAGGTGGTCATGGCGCTGCCCGGCGTGCCGCCGATCTATCTCACGGTCTTCGCCTATGTTGCCGACAAACAGGGCTTCTTCAAAAAATACGGCGCCGATGTCGTGCTGCGCCAATTCGATACCGGCGCCGCCGGCTCGCGGGCGGTGATCGCCGGCGATGCGGATATGGCGCTGGTGCCGACAGCGCTCACCATCAACCAGATAGCCAATGCCAATGCCGACGTGGTCAGTATTTATGGCCTTCCCAATCCCGATTGGTCGATCGGCACGACGAATGCGGCGAAGGCGCAATGCAGCGACCTCAAAGGCGCGCAGATCGGTGTCGACACGCCCGGCGGCGCGCGCTCGCTGGCGCTCAAGGATATGCTGATCGGCGGTTGCCACCTGTCGATCGACGACGTTCAGCAGGTGCCGCTCGGCTCGAACACGGCGCCGGCCATGATCGCCGGGCAGATCGCCTATGGCGTGCTGCATCTCGACGACGTGCCGGTGATCGAAAGCCAGGGCAAGAAAGTCGCCATCGTGATGACGCTCAAGCAGGCGGTGCCGGTCAGCCATTACGACGTCCTCGAGGCGCGTCGCGATCGGCTCGCCGAGAAGCGCGATGCGATCGTGCGCACCGTGGCGGCCCTGGTCGACGC
Source organism: Allostellaceae bacterium (assembly GCA_036501365.1). GTDB lineage: Bacteria > Pseudomonadota > Alphaproteobacteria > ATCC43930 > CGMCC-115725 > CAIKMD01. The sequence goes on from DASYAL010000060.1 coordinate 165,332, forward strand.
GGCGCGCTACATGGCCGATCCCAAGAACGCCGATACGGTCGCTCAGATCGGCACGCTCACCGGCCACGACCTTGCGATCTCGAAAGAGGCTCTGAAGCTCTTCAACGGCATCGGCTTCTGGGACACCAAGGATGACGGGCTCGATCGTGCCAAGATCGAGGCCGTGATCGAAGACCAGGTCAAGACCGGCAACGTCAAGGAAGGCAAGACCCCTCCGAGCTACGAGCGGTTGGTCGACCGCACGGTGTGGCGCGACGCCGCGGCGATGATCGGATCGCACTGAGAGCCGACGTCGATGGGTCGAGGGCGTGAGATCGCGGCACGCTATGCGCCGCCGCTGGTGAGCTTCGTCGTCGGCATGGCGGTGTGGGAACTGGTCGGCCGCCACACCGACGCCGCTTTCCTGGTGCCATTGTCCGAGACGCTCGACCGGCTCGTGGAGCTTATCCGCTCGGGCGAGCTGCTGCGCCAGACCTTGAGCTCGCTCGCCATCTTCGCCGTCGGCTTCACGCTCGGCGTGCTGGTCGGCGCGCCAGCCGGCATGCTTCTCGCCCGCGTCGCCGTGCTGCGCCGCGCCCTCGACGTCTATATCATGATCGCCTATGCGACGCCGCTGGTCGCGCTCATCCCCTTCATTCTGTCGCTGATGGGCTTCGGCTTTGCGCCGAAGGTGCTGGTAGTGTTCCTATTCGCCGTGTTTCCGGTGCTCTACAACACGGTCGAAGGCGCGCGCAGCCTCAAGCCTGAGCTGGTCGAGGTCGCGCATTCGTTCCGGTCAAGCGAATGGGCGCTGTGGCGCGAGGTCATGGTGCCCTACACCCTGCCCTTCACCATGACCGGCGTGCGTCAGGCAATCGGCCGCGCCCTCGTCGGCATGATCGCGGCCGAGTTCTTCCTCAGCTCGACCGGGCTCGGCCAGCTCATCATGAACGCCTCGCAGAATTTCGATACGGCGGGCGTGTTGGCGGCGATCCTCGTCATCATGGCGTTGGGGCTATGCCTGATGCGGATCGGCCGCGCCATCGAGCAATACTTCGCGCGCTGGCGAGTGTGATGAGCGTCGCCGCCATCGACAGCCGCCGTCCCTCGTCGCTTCTGCCGCGGCTGTGTGCCGGCGCCATCATCCTCGTTCTCTGGCAGATCGTTGTCCGTGCCTTCGCGCCGTCTTACGTCGCGACGCCGATCGGTGTCGCGATCGCGATACCGCATGTCGTCGTCGATCCGGTCTTTCTTGCCGGCGCCGCGATCACGCTCGCCGCGGTCGCCGAAGGGCTGGCGATCGCCCTGGTCTTCGGCACGCTGCTCGGACTCGTCATCGGCCAAAGCCAGATCGCTGATCGCGCGCTGCGCCAATACGTCAACGCCGGCTATACGCTGCCGATGGTAGTGGTATTGCCCCTGGTGTCGCTATGGTTCGGCTACACCGGCGCCGCGCGGCTGGCGACCATCGTCTTCGCCGCGCTGTTCTCGATCACCGTGAACGTCGCCGACGGCGCCCGGTCGGTGCCGCATGAATATCTCGAAGTCGCGCGCTCGTTCCGTTCGCGCTCGTGGCGGGCTCTCTTCGAGATCGTGCTACCGGCGGCGACGCCCTACTTCCTCGCCGGACTGCGGCTCGCCGCTGGCCGCGCGCTGATCGGCGCGGTGGTCGCGGAATTCTTCACCGCGATCCCGGGCCTCGGCTATTTCATCCTTTTCAATTCGCGCACCTTCCATCACAACGAGGCTTTCGTTGCGGTGCTGCTTCTCGCCGGTTTCGGCGTCGGCTTCGATGCGCTGGTCAACGAAGCGACGCGGCGATACCTGCCGTGGTATCGCCGCGACGAGACGACGAGCTAGGCCGCGCTTACTTCGCGGCGCTCTTGGCTGCGGGAGCCTCCGCCGGCTGCTTGCCGGTGTAGCGCATGATCCAGAGACCCCATTTGTCGTCGTTCATATAGATGTTGCCGCGGGTGTCGACGGCAATTTCCTCGCTCCAATTGATCGGCGAGGCATGGGCGCCGCTGGCCGCCTTCGCATCTTTCCGCTCAGGCGGAATGAAAGAGCCGAGCTCGGTCGGCTGGCGTGCATCGCTGACGTCGAAGACGCGCAAGCCGGCATTGAACCACGCGACTTCCATCACGTTGTTCGGCTTCTGGATCGCGGCGGCGTTGTGGATTTCCTGGCTTGTGTTATGGGGGCCGAAGCGGCCGCCCTTGTCGCAGAAATCGGCATAGGGCAGGCCTTTCGGCGGCCGCGGCGTCGGAAAGACCGAGATCAGCCGTGGATGCGCCGGGTCGCTGTTGTCGATGAAGCCGGCGAAATTCATGCCGTCGTCCTTGCATTCCGGCTTCTGCGCCTCCGAGCTGACATAGAGCAGCTTGCGGTCCCAATAGGGCAGCACCGTATGCACCGACTGCATGCCGACGCTGGCGAAAGGCTCGGTGATGTGGAGCTTGCCGATCAGTTTCGGATGGGTGGGATCGCTGATATCGAGGTTGACGACGTCGGGCGTGTAGCCGGTCGAGATCATCTTGCCGTCGGGGCTGACATTGGCGGGGCCGTGGAAGCCTTCGGGGAATTCGGCCGCCGGCTCGCCGTCCTTCTGGCCGGGTTGCCACCATTTGCCGACCTCTTTGGGATGCGCCGGATCGCTGACGTCGAGGATGACGAGGATGTTCGCCTTGAAGCCGGGATAGCTGGTCGAGAGATAGGCGTAGCGGCCGCCGGGATAGGAGTTGCGATGCGCGCCGGTAGCGCCGCCCTGCCACGATCCGACCTGCACCGGATTCTCCGGATCGTGAATGTCCCAAAGCAGCACCGCCGGCAACGGGTTCTTCTGCGGCGTGAAGCTGTTCAGCGAGGTGATCATCAGATCGTCGTGCAGCGTCACCTGGGCAGTGATGATGCTGGGGTCGTCGGTCTTGAAGGGAATGAACTTCACATAGCGCGGCTTCGTCGGATCGGTGACGTCGACGATGCTCCAGCCCTGATCGAAGGACTGACCGGAATAGAGATACCACTTGTCGTTTGCGGTGTGCTTGATCGCGATCTTGAAGCCGCCCGGATGTCCGCCGAGCCCCGAAAATCCGAGCACTTTTACATGCTCACCCTGGCCGCCCGGCGGGATCGGGTCGGCCGTGGCGATGCTTGCCGCAAAAGCCAGCGCGCTGGCGCCAAGCAAGGCGCGACCCAATGTTTTCGCGAAGCCTATCACTTAATTCCTCCCCAAAAGTCGCGCCGAATGCGCGATCCGTCGTTCGCGCTAAGTTGACAGGTTCGAGCGTGCCGTGCAACGTCCCGCGCAGCCGAGGAGAAGCGCATGGCGACGAAGAAGCAGCCCGAGCCCAAGATCATCGCGCCCAGCGATATCGATCCGCGCCACGATTGGACGCGACCGATCATGGCTCTCGGACCGACGGCGGTCGATTTCGAGGAACGCATCGACTTCCGCCGCCTGCATCGCTATCGGCTCGGCCGCACGCGTCAGGCGCTGGCGACGTCGGGGCTCGGCTCGCTGCTCGTCTTCGACCAGTACAATATCCGCTACATCACCTCGACGGTGATCGGCAATTGGGCACGCGACAAGTTCACGCGCTATGCGCTCTTGGCCAGCGATGCCGAGCCGCATCTCTGGGATTTCGGCTCGGCGGCGAAGCACCACAGGCTCCATGCGCCGTGGCTGCCGCAGCACAATTGCCATGCCGGCATGCTCGGCCTCCGCGGCGCCATCCATCCGAAGATCGGGCTGATGCGCTCGGCTGCCGAGGAGATCAAGTCGATCCTCCAAGAGCACGGCGTCGCCGACCAGCCGGTCGGCGTCGACGTCGTCGAGCCGGCGATGCTCTTTGAGCTGCAAGAGGTCGGACTCAAGGTCCGCGACGGCCAGCAGGTAATGCTCGATGCGCGCGAATTGAAGAGCGCCGACGAGATATCGCTCTTGAACATGTCGGCGGCGCTCGTCGATGGCTGCTATCAGACGATCGCCGAGAACCTCAAGCCCGGCATCCGCGAGAACGAGGTCGTCGCGCTCGCCAACAAGCGGCTCTACGAATTGGGCTCCGACGACGTCGAGGCGATCAACGCGATCTCCGGCGAGCGTTGTTCGCCGCACCCGCATAACTTCACCGACCGGCTGATCCGGCCGGGCGATCAGGCATTCTTCGACATCATCCAGAGCTTCAACGGCTATCGCACCTGCTATTACCGGACGTTCAATGTCGGACGCGCGACCGATGCGCAGAGGGACGCCTATAAGCGCGCGCGCGAGTGGATCGACAAGGCGATCGCGCTGGTGAAGCCCGGCGTCTCGACCGACAAGATTGCCGCCTGCTGGCCCAAGGCCGAGGAGATCGGATTCTCGAGCGAGATGGAGGCGTTCGGCCTGCTTTTCGGCCATGGCCTCGGCCTCGGCCTGCACGAGCGGCCGATCATCTCGCGACTCAATTCCTTCGCCGAGCCGATGGAGATCAAGGCCGGGATGGTGTTTGCGCTCGAGACCTATTGCCCGGCCGCCGACGGCTATTCGGCGGCGCGCATCGAGGAAGAGGTGGTGTGCACGCCCAACGGCGCCAAGGTCATCACGCTCTACCCGGCGGAAGAGCTGCCGATCGCCAATCCCTACTGATCGACGCGAGCTTCATCTCGCGGGCTACAGGTCGCTCAGAGCTTGCGGCCGAGATAGCGTTCGACTTGCCGTTGCTCCCATGCCGCGTTGAAGAACGGGATTTTGTCAAAGACCTTCAGGCCATGGAGCAGAAGGCCCAATCCCCAGCCCAACGCCACCCAGCCGGCCCAGAAGTAATGCCGATAGAAGATGACATTGAGAATGCTCAACCCCCCAACCACCACGGCATATTGGCTGAGATGGATGTAAAAGGCTTTGACGCGGCGAACATGGGCCAGCGCCAGCGCTTCTTCGGGCGTCACTCTTGGATTTTGAGAGGTGCTCACGTCGCGCTCCTGTAATTCCGAGAAGTCGATTTCGAACACGGCTCCGAGAGCCTTGAGGGATTCGACACTGGCCTTGCTCCCGCGCTCAATCCGCTGAACGGTGCGGACGCTGAGGCCGCTGAGCTCGGCGAGTTGTTCTTGCGACCAGCCCCGCTGGAGCCGGAGTTTCTGAACGAGCATGGATAATCTTTCCCCGCTCACGAATGGTAGTGAGGATGATCTCCGAAAAACACGTCACGGACCTGACATTTTGCCGCCGCCAAGCGACAGACGCGGGATTTGTCGCCGTTCCGTCCCCGTCAGTCGCCGACCGGCGGCGCCGACTTCCTACCTAAACCCGCCGGAATCCCCGCGGGGCGGTGTGCAGCCGCTCGATCCCGGTCTTGGTGATCAACACGCATTCGCCGGTTTGGACGCCGGCCTTGCCGTCGCGTGTCACGACATTGGGTTGGATCACTACCATCATCCCAGCCTCGAAGATCAGCTCGGGTAGCTTGCCGGCGGGCCGGCTTTTCGAGCCGATGATCGGTGGCAGATAGCCGCCGCCATAGCCATGCATCACGTCGTCGTCGGTGGTGAAGCCGGCTTGCTCGATCACCGCTGAGGCGGCGACCACGTCGGCGGGCGTCGCGCCCTCGCGCAGCGTCGCGGCGATCGCATCGAAGGCGGCCTCGGCCGCGGCGTGGAGATCGCGATAGAGCGGCGTCGGTTCGGCATCGACGGTAAAGCTCCGGAGCACCTGGCCCGAATAGTCCCAGAAGGCGGCGCTGATTTCCGTGAAGACGATGTCGCCGCGCGCGAGGCGGCGCGTCGAGGGGAATTGCCGCGGTACGCTGCAATCCGGCGCCGCCATCGCCGTGGCGCCGATGAAATGGATGACGTTGGTGCCGCCATAGGGCAGATAGGACGCCTCGATCGCCGCGCCCAATTCGCGCTCGGTCGCACCGGGGCGGATCGCCGCCGCGAGCGCGGCGAGGCCGCGATCGGATAACAGCGCGCCGAGGCGATACCACGCGATCTCCTCCGCCGACTTGAACAGCCGGCGCTGCATATAGGCACCGCCGAGATCGGCGAGCCGGCCGAAGCGCTCGGCGAGCTGCGCATGCAGACGATAGGAGAGCGGGCCAATGAAACCGACGCGGTCGCGCTTGGCGCCGCGGTTTTCCAATTCGGCGAGCGCGGCGCCGATGCCGAAATCGCCGCCCCATCCTACGTCGGCATCGCTCGCGATCCGGCGCGCTAACGCGACGTGGTTGTGATACTGGATGAAGAGCGCGTGGCGCTCTCCGGGCGAGACGACGCAGCTCGCCTCGGCAGTGGTCGGCCAATGCGCGAAATAGGGCACGGCATTGCCGGCGCGGTTGACGCCGTAGAGCAGCACGTGATCGACGCCCGCCGCGGCCATCAGCTCGTCGAGCATGGTGCGGCGGCGCTGCATCTCGGCGGCGGAGAACCGCGGATAGGGCGCTTCCATGACCGGGCGTAATTCCGGTGGAAGCTCCGGCGGGCATAGGGGTTGAAGCGCTTCGGCCATGCAGCTAGAGCTTTCGCAGAACGAGGCGAGGGGAAGCGCAACCATGGCATCCGGGTTGAAGGAGCACAAGATCGGCTGGATCGGCGCGGGCGGCCGCATGGGCTATGCGATGGCCGAGCGTCTCGCCAAGGCGGGCGCCGATGTCGCCGTGTGGAACCGGACCCGCGCCAAAGCCGAGCCGCTTGCCAAAAGCGGCTGCAGCATCGTCGACAATCCTGCAGCGCTGGCCGGCCGCGATATCGTCTTCATCACCGTTGCCGCCTCGCACGATCTCGAGGAGGTGACGCTCGGGCCGAGCGGCGTGCTCTCCGCGAACCAGCAGCCGAAAATCGTCATCGACAGTTCGACCGTCTCGGAAGAAGCCTCGGCGACGGTGCGTAGGGCGGCGAAGAAGCGCGGTGTCGAGATGCTGGCGGCGCCGGTCAGCGGCAATGCCAAAGTGGTGAAGGCCGGAAAGCTCAGCTTCGTCGTCTCGGGGCCGCGCACGGCTTACGAGACGGCGCTGCCCTATCTCGACGCGCTGGGCAAGGGCGCTTCCTATGTCGGCGAGGACGAGCGCGCGCGTCTCGTGAAGATCTGCCACAACGTCTTTCTCGGTGTCGTCATCCAGTCGCTGGTCGAGGTGACGGTGCTGGCCGAGAAAGGCGGCGTGCCGCGCCACGCTTTCCTCGATTTCATCAACAAAAGCGTGATGGGCTCGACCTTCTCCCGCTACAAATCGCCGGCGCTGGTCAATCTCGATTTCGCGCCGACCTTCACGCCGGTGCTGTTGAAGAAGGATCTCGACCTCGGTCTCGACGCCGCCGAGCGTACTGGCGCCTCTATGCCGGTGACGGCGCTCGCGCGCGAGATGGTGCAGAGCCTTATCGCCCGCGGCCATGTCAACGACGATTTCGCGACTCTAATCCTGCAGCAGGCCGAGGCCTCGGGCCTCAAGCTCGTTTCCGAAAACGTCGCCGTCGACGACGGCTTGCATTAAAGATTCTGCTCGCGCGGCCACCGCCTAGCCAACCTAGGCAGCGCGAGCAGGGTTGGTGTCGCGGCTGTGAGCGCGACCTTAAATTAGAGCATCACCGCTTCCGCCGGCAGGCCGAGGGCGATACGGCCCCATTGCGTGCCGTTGACGTCCCAACTCAGCGCGTAATGCGCGTTGGCGGCGTGGGCGTCACGGAAGGCGCGCTGGATCGGCTGATCGAGATAAACCCCACCGCCGCCGGTCGCGGCGAAAAGCTGGTTGACCGCCTCGGTGCAGAGCGAGGCGGCATAGGCGCCGTCGCGGCGCCAGCGCGCTTTCTGTTCGATGGTCGGCGGCACGCCGGCAGCGGTGATCGCTATCGCTTCATCGCAATCCTTGAGCATCAGCGCCTCGGCGGTATCGGCCAAGGCCGATGCCTCGCCCAGCTTCAATTGAAGATTCGCGAGATCGGCAAGGCGGCGTCCCGAATAGGTCGCGATTCGAGAATGTATCTGGCGCGTGAAATCGCCGATCGCGCCGCGCGCGAGACCAAGCGACACGCCGCTGACGACGAAGGCGAAAAGTCCCAAGACCGGCAGCTTATAGAGTGGCGCCGGGTTGACGACGCAGCCGGGAGCGGTGCCGCCGCCGACCAGCGCCGAGAGGGGCAGAGTGCGATGCGCCGGCACAAAGACATCCTTCATCTCGATGTCCTTGCTGCCGGTGCCGCGCAACCCGGTGGCGAACCAGGTGTCGATGACGCGGTAACCGTCGGCGCGTACCAGGAAGCAGCGCTGCTCGACCGGCTTGTCCTTCGTGTCGTGGACGATGCCGCCGACGAAATTCCAACGCGACGGATCGACGCCGCTCGAGAACGGCCAACGCCCGCTGAGGATGTAGCCGTCGCTCACCGCCGTGGCTTTGCCGCCTGGGAACACCAGCGCCGAGCCGATCAGGTGGTCGGGCGATTCGCCCCAAACCTCGTCCTGCGCCTCGCCCGGCCACATCGCCAGCATCCAATGATGGCTGGCGAGGTTGGCGACGACCCACGAGGTCGAGCCGCAACCTTCGGCGAGGATCGCGCTAAGCTCGACCAGCGCGCGATAGGGCAGCTCGCTGCCACCGACGCGCTGCGGTTGCAGCATGCGGAAGAGCCCGCTCTTGTGCAGCTCGGCGATGGTCTCGTCGGGCACGCGGCGCAACGCCTCGCATTCCGTGGCGCGCGCACGCAAATCCGGCACCAGCGCGCGAGCCCGCGCGCGCAGCATCGCGAAAGACGGCGGCGCGGCGGCCGCATCCGCCATGTCAGTCGCTCGCCAGCTTCATCGCTTGCGGCGCGGCGAGATGTGCGGCGATCAGCGCTGGGGCGGAGGCCATGAAGCTGCGCACCCGGGCCGCCATGACGAGCTCGATATCGGCGGGCGTCGGCAGACCGAAAAGCCAGCGCCGCTGGCCGATATAAAACTGCATCGCATGCATGCCCCAGATCTGCTCGTGCTCGAATTCAGTCAGCGGGACTTCTTCGAGCGACGGCAGGCCGTAATCGTGGCGCACCTCGCGCGCGATGTGCGGGAACAATTCTTCGCGATTGCGGGCAACGAAGCGGACATGGTGGGGCAAGCCATCCAGTCCTGAGAACGCGAACAGCCGGACCCATTCGTAATTGTGCATGGTGTTCACGTAGTCGCTATAGAAAGCGAGCAACCGCTCTTGAAGGCCTTGACGGCGGTCGCCGATCCATTCGGCCCACTGCGGATTCCAATAATCGCCGAACCATTTCTGATAGACGCGCTCGATCAGGACGTCCTTGCTCGGGAAATAACGATAAATCAAGGACTGGGTGACGCCGAGCCGGCGCGCGAGCTCGCGAGTTTCGCCGCCGAGGCCGCGTTCGGCGAAGAAGCGCATCGCATTGTCGAGGATGAGGCGCTCGCGGTCTTGCGGCGCCATGCGGTGACGCGCCTTGGCCGCCGCAGCGGACGGCGCTGCGCTCGGTTTTTGCTGCTTGATTTGTCGTGCCACGCGCGCCGATCCATCCGCTCGCTTGCTGCGCGCACCTTAGAGACCATCCGCAGTCGCGGCAAGCTGGACGGCATCGGAAAAAAATCATACGTTACCGCCCAATAATCAACGTACTTTTTGGGGAGGTTGTCATGACAACAAAATTCGGAAGACGGGCGTTTCTCGCCGGCGTCGCGGCGAGCACCTTGCCGATGCCGGCGATCGCCCAGGCGTCGCCGGTACGCATCGGGCTGCTGACGATCAAGACCGGCTCCCTGGCCGAAGGCGGCATCCAGATGGAGCAGGGGATCCTGACCTTCCTCAAGGAGAAGAACAACACGCTCGCCGGGCGGAAGGTCGAGTTCATCTCGGCCGATACCGGCGGCAGCCCCGCCGGCGCCAAGACCAAGGCGCAAGAGCTGATCGAGCGCGACCATGTCGACGTGATCCTCGGCCCGCTGGCTGCCTTCGAGCTGCTCGCGATCTCCGATTACGTCGCGCAGCAGAAGACGCCGATGCTGAGTCTCGCCGCCGCCGAGGACATGACGCAGCGCAAGCCGAACCCCTATTTCATCCGCGCCTCGGCGACCTCGGCACAGGCGATGCAGCCGCTCGCCGATTACGCGGCCAAGGAGATGAAGCTGAAGAACGCCGTGCTAATCGCCGAGGATTTCGCCTTCGGCTACGAGCAGATGGGCGGCTTTCATCGCGTCTTCGAGGACGATGGCGGTCATGTGCTGAAGAAGATCTGGGTGCCGCTCGGCACCGCCGACAACACGCCCTTCATTGCCCAGATCGGCGATTGCGACGCTGTCGTCCAGGGCTATAGCGGGTCGGCGCCGGTGAAATTCATGAAGCAATACGCCGATCTCGGCCAGAAGAAGCCGGTGCTCGGCGGCGAGACCGCGGGTGACGACGCGCTTTTGAAGAGCTTCGGCGACGAGGCGATCGGCATGATCAACGCCTGCCCCTATACGATGGATCTCGACAACGACGCCAACAAGCGCTTCGTCGCCGAATTCACCAAGGACTACGGCAACATCCCCGGCTTCTACGCGGCCGGGCTCTACATCAACGGCCAGGTCGTCGAAGCCGGGCTGAAGAAGGTCGGCGGCGATACGAGCAACAAGGAAGCCTTCGTCGCCGCGTTGCGCGGCGTCTCGCTCACCGATACGCCGCGCGGCCCGATCAGCTTCGACGACCACGGCAATGTGATCGGCAACATCTACATCCGGCGGATCGAGAAGCAGAACGGCAAGCTCGTCAATCACACGGTCAAGACCTACGAAAAGGTCAGCCAGTTCTGGACCTACGACGAGAAGTGGTTCCTCGCTCAGCCGGTTTATTCGCGCGATTATCCGCCGCTGAAATCCTGACCACGCGAAGGAGAGCCGCAGGACCGCTTATGACCTTGTGGCTCCTCCTCACCGTCAACAGCATCACGCTCGGCGGGCTGCTGTTTCTATTGTCGGCGGGTTTCTCGCTGATCTTCGGGCTGATGCGGATTCCCAACCTGACGCATGGCTCGTTCTTCATGCTCGGCGCCTATTTCGGCGCCAGCCTCGGCATGTGGTTCGGTGTCGAGTTCTGGCTCGCCGCGGTGATCGCGGCGGTGTTGGTGGCAGCGCTCGGCGGCGTCCTCGAGCGCTTCGTGCTCCGGCGTCTCGCGGGTCAGGAGCAGGCGCAGGTGCTGGTGACGCTCGGCGTTTCCTTCATGATCGCCGATCTCTGCCTGATGGAGTGGAGCGGCGATCCGATCACCGTCGAAGCGCCGGCGGCGCTGCAAGGCACGGCGCAGCTTCTCGGCCTCACCTTTCCGATCTATCGCCTTGCGATCATCCTCCTGGCGCTCGTGGTCGCCGCGGCGCTCTGGGCGCTGATCGACGGCACGCGGCTCGGCGCGATGATCCGCGCCGGCGTCGACGATCCGCAGATGGCGCGCATCTGCGGCATCCGCGTCTCCTATCTCTTCACCGTCGTGTTTTGCCTCGGCGCGGGGCTGGCGGGTTTCGCCGGCATGATCGGCAGCCCAATCCTCTCGATCTATCCCGGCCTCGATGCCGACATGCTGCCGCTGGCGCTGGTGGTGGTGATCCTCGGCGGCACCGGCAGTCTTTTGGGCTCGCTGCTCGGCAGCTTCGTCGTCGGCTTCCTCTATAATTTCGGCCAGGCGCTGCTGCCCGAGCTCGCCTATTTCGTGTTGTTCCTGCCGATGGTGATCATCCTGGTGATGCGCCCGCAAGGCCTTTTCGGCCGACGCGCGCCATGAGGCGCCTTGCGCCGGCATTGGCGATCGTCGCGCTTGCGACCGTGCCGCTCTGGGTCGGCGGCAGCTTCTACGTCAACATCGTCAGCCAGATCCTCATTGCCGCTATCTTCGCGCTCGGTCTCGACGTGCTTGTCGGCTATGCGGGACTGATCTCGCTCGGCCATGCGGGACTGTTCGGTGTCGCTGCTTATGCCGTTGCGGTGCTGCTCGGCGCCGGCTTCGGTCATACGGCCGCGATCCTCGCCGCGCTCGCCCTCACCGTCGCGACCACCATGCTTTTCGCCGTGCTGGCGCTGCGCACCACGGGCATCGGCTTCATCATGATCACCCTGGCGCTCGGCCAGCTGCTATGGGGCCTTGCCTATCGCTGGATCGACCTGACCCACGGCGATAACGGCCTCTCCGGCAGCTCGCGCCCGGCGCCGTTCGGCTGGTCGCTCGATTCGGCCGACAGCTTTTACTACGCGACACTGATCGTGTTCCTCGTGGTCGTGCTGGCGGTCGCGGTGGTGGCGGCGTCGCCGTTCGGCGCGAGTCTCCGCGGCACGCGCGATCAGCCCCGACGCATGACCGCGCTCGGCTTTGATGTCTGGTCTATCCGTTTCCTCGCCTGCGTGATCTCCGGTTTCTGCAGCGGCATCGCCGGCGTGATGTTCTTCTACTACAACGAGTTCATCAGCCCGCATGCGCTGGCGTTGTCGGCCTCGGCCGAGGTGTTGCTGATGGCGATCGCCGGCGGCTCCGGCACCTTGCTCGGGCCGATCGCCGGCGCAGCGCTGGTCGTGATCATGAAAAGCGTGATGAGTGCCTATATCGAGCGCTGGAACTTCACCCTCGGCGCGATCTTCGTTCTCATCGTGCTGTTCATGCCCGAAGGGCTGGTGCCGGGCAGTCGGCGCCTCGCGCGTTGGCTCTGGGGGGCGCTCAAGGGCCGGCGGCGCGCGGCTGCGGCGGAGAGCGGTGGATGACGGCGCTCGAGATCCGCAAGCTCGACAAGTCCTTCGGCGGTTTGCGCGTCGCACGGACGCTCGATCTTGTCGTCGCGCCCGGCGAGCGGCGGCTCATCATCGGCCCGAACGGCGCCGGCAAGACCACGTTGTTCAACCTCATTGCCGGCGAGATCGAGCCCGATGGCGGCTCCGTCGCACTCTTCGGTTGCGACATCACCGCAATGCCGGCGCGCCGTCGCGCCCATCTCGGTCTCGCTCGCACTTACCAGATTATCACGCTCTTCCCCAAGGACACGCTGCTCCACAATCTGCTCTTGTCGCTGCTCGGCCTGTCGCGGCTGCGTTGGAATCCGGTCGCGCGGCTCGCGCGGCAATCGGCGCTCCAGCAGGAGGCAAGGCAGCGTCTCGTCGAGATCGGCCTCGGCCATCTCGCCGAACGTCCGCTGGCGCAGACCTCCTATGGCGAGCGGCGGCGCGTCGAGATCGCGATGGCCCTCGCGCAGAAGCCGCGCGTGCTGTTGCTCGACGAGCCGTTCGCCGGTCTCTCGCTCGACGAGCGCCGCGACGTCCGCGCCTTACTCGCGGCGGTGCCGCGCGATGTCACCATGGTGATGATCGAGCACGACATGGACGTGGCGCTCGATTTCGCCGACCGCATCTCGGTAATGCATTTCGGCGAGATGGTGGTTGAGGGCTTGCGCGCCGAGGTGGTCGCCAATCCGCGCACGCGGGAGATCTATCTTGGCGAGTGATGCGCTCGCGCTCGGCGGCATCGACGCTTATTACGGCGACAGTCACGTGCTGCACGGCGTATCGCTGCGACTCGAGGAAGGCCGACTCCTGGGACTGCTCGGGCGTAACGGCGCCGGCAAGACCACCTGCATGAACGTCGCGGTCGGGGTGTTGCCGCCGCGGCGCGGCGCGGTCAGCGTTTTCGGGGCCGATGTAACGGGCGCCGCACCCGAGGACGTTGCCGCGGCGGGCGTCGCCCTGGTGCCGCAAGGCCGGCGCATCTTCAAGAGCCTCAGCGTAGCCGAGAATCTGACGGTCGCCGCGCGCAAGCCGCGGCCGGGCGCGCCGGCGTGGTCGCTCGCCGCGGTTTTCGAGCTTTTTCCACGCTTGCGCGAGCGCGCGCGCCAGGTCGCCGGCTATCTTTCGGGCGGCGAGCAGCAGATGCTCGCGATCGGCCGCGCCCTGATGTCCAACCCGCGCATCCTCTTGATGGACGAGCCGTCGGAAGGCCTTGCGCCGCAGGTCGTCGGCGAGGTCATGGCGACGATCCGCCGGCTGAAAAGCGAGGGCCTATCGATCGTCCTGGTCGAGCAGAATCCGAAGCTCGTTTTCGCTGTCGCCGACGATATCGTCGTCCTCAACAGCGGCCGCGTTGCCGCCGCGGGTATCGCAGCGGCGCTGGCGGCGCAGACCAACGAGCTGCAACAGCATCTCGGCGTATTCTGATCCTTCCCAGCCACGAGGTTCCCGCATGTTCTATTCCTGCCTGCCTGCCGCATCCCACGGATCGCCGCTGCGCGCCCGCGCCCGGAGCGCCCGCCGCAGCGCGACCGTCGATATCCACTGCCATGTGATGACGCCGGAAGCGGCGGCGCTGACCAAGGACGTCTTCGATCCGACGCGCGAGGCGATGTTGACCTTCTCGAGCCCGGCGACACGCGAGGTCGGTCGCAAGCAGGAAGAGACGATCCGCACCCAGCTCACCTCGGTCGAGCAGCGGCTAAAGGACATGGATCGGATGGGGATCGACATCCAGGCGGTCTCGCCGTCGCCGACCTATTACTATTGGGCCGAGCCCGAGCTCGGCCGCGACTGCGCGCGGCTCATCAACAACCGCGTCGCCGAAGTCGTCGCCTCCCATCCCGACCGCTTCGTCGGCTTGGGCACGGTGCCGCTGCAAGCGCCCGAGCTCGCGGTCGCGGAACTCGAGCGGCTGGTAAAGGAGCTCGGCCTGCGCGGCGTCGAGATCGGCACCAATGTCGCCGGCGCCGAGCTATCGGAGCCGCGCTTCCGCCCGTTCTTCGCCAAGGCGCAAGAGCTCGACATCCTGATCTTCATGCATCCGGCCGGCTTCACCCACGGACAGCGTCTCGCCGAGCATTATTTCATCAACGTTATCGGCAATCCGCTCGACACCACGGTCGCCATCAGCCACCTGATCTTCGGCGGCGTGCTCGAATCCTATCCCAAGCTCAAGATCTGCCTCGCCCATGGCGGCGGTTATGCGGCGGCCTATAGCGGGCGTTACGACCACGCCCATCGCGCGCGCAGCGACTGCCGCCAGGTCATCAAGCGCCCGCCGACGAGCTATCTGAAGAAGCTCTATTTCGACACGATCGTCTTCACCCATCACCAGCTCGATTATCTGACCGGGCTCTACGGCAGCGATCACATCATCCTCGGCACCGACTACCCCTACGATATGGCGCTGCCCGACGCGGTGCGCTTCGTCGAGACGGCAAAGCTGACCCGCGCCGCCAAGGACGCGATCCTCGGCGGCAATGCCGCGCGGCTGTTGAAGATCAAATTGCCGAAAGTCGCGCCGGTGCCAGCCAAGCGGAAAGCGCGCAAGCGCTAATGATGCATCACGTGGAAGATCGAGAGCGCCGCCGGCCCGATCAGGACGATGAACACCGCCGGTAGAATGAAGATAATCATCGGCACCGTCATGGTGGCCGGCAGCTTGGCGGCCTTTTCCTCGGCCTTCAGCATGCGCTCGTCGCGGAGCTCGGTCGATAGCGCGCGGAGCGATTGCGCCAACGGCGTGCCGTAGCGCTCGGTCTGGACCAGGGTGTGGACGAGGCTCTGCATGCCCGGGATGTCGACCCGCTTGGCGAGGTTCATCAATGCGTCGCGGCGGTCCGGCAAAAAGCCGAGCTCGATCGCGGCAAGGCCCAGCTCGTCGGCCATTTCCGGCAGGAAGCGGCGGAATTCGCGCGATACCCGGTTGAGCGCGCCGTCGAGGCTGAGACCGCCCTCGGCGCAAATCACCAAGAGGTCGAGCACGTCGGGTAGGGCGCGGGTGAAGCGCCGGTTGCGCGCCGCCGTCAAGCGCTTCAGCACCGTCGGCGGCAGATAGGTCGCGCCTGCCGCGATCGAGACGCCGGACATCGCCAATTGCGCCACCGCCAGATGGAACAGGGCGACGATGACGAAGACGAGACTGGTCAGTGCGACGGGCAGCAGCAGGCGAATGCCCATATAGATGACCAGCGCCTCGCGCGAGCGGTAGCCCGCCTTGGCGAGCTTATCGGCGGTGCTTTGCGCCTCCTCGCCGCGCGTCAACTTCAGCGCCTCGACGATTCGCTTCAGCGTGGCCAGCGAGAAGTTGAACTTGAAGTCGGGCTTCTTGCCCACGGGCGCGCGGCCGCTGACGCGGTCGCGCAGCGTCCCGAGCCGCAGGCTCAGGGGATTGGCCGGCGTGGCCGCGAGATAGGCGACGACCATGGTCGCGACCAGCAGGAGGGCCAGCAGCGCCGACATCAGATTGTCGCCGCCGACGCGCATGAGAAATGCGACAACGTCGCTCATATCTCAAAG
This sequence comes from Allostellaceae bacterium, assembly GCA_036501365.1. GTDB lineage: Bacteria > Pseudomonadota > Alphaproteobacteria > ATCC43930 > CGMCC-115725 > CAIKMD01. The sequence continues at coordinate 181,525 of DASYAL010000060.1, forward strand.
CTCGCGAGCTTCTTCAGCACGCCGATGCCGAAGAGCAGGCAGCCCGCGGCGGCGGCGAGCATCATATGGCCGCCATGGGTGATGAAGAGGGGCCGGATGTAGGTCCAGTTCACGACGCTCAGCAGGGCCAGCATGACGAAAGGCAGCAGGCCGATGATCATCGAGCTGGCACGAGCCTCGGACGAGAAGGCACGGATCTTGAGCTGCATCTGCTTGCGGCGCCGCAAGAGCTGCTCGAGATTGTCAAGCGTCTCGGCGAGGTTGCCGCCGGTCTCGCGCTGGATCGAGAAGGAGATGCACATGAAGGTGAATTCGGCGAGATCGAGCCGCGCCGCCGCCTGCCACATCACCTCTTCGACCGGCTGGCCGAGCTGCATCTGCTCGGCGATCTTGCGGAACTCGTAGCCGACCACGCCCTGCATCTCGCGGCCGACATTGATGATGGTCTCGGTCACCGGCAAGCCGGAGCGCACGCCGCGCACCATCAATCCGATCGCGTCGGGGAGCAGCGTGAGGAAGCGCTTGCTGCGCCGTTTTATCATCCACTGGATGTAAAGGCGCGGCAGGAAAAAGCCGACCAGCGCGCCGACGCCCCAGCACAAGAGCGGCGGCAGGCGCAACAGGATCATTGCGACGACCGTGCCGACGCCGACGAATACCGCCACCGCGCCAAATTTGCCGAGTGACCAACCGGTGCCGCTGCGCTCGAGTTGGCGGCGCCAATGCTCGGGATTGGGCAAGATGCGGCCGATGAGATGATCCAGACGCGTCGCCTCCGAGTTGAGACGGAGGGTCGGAGCGTCGTTGTTCTTCGATCCGGCCTGGCCTTTCTTTACCACGGCGAGCAAACGCTTCGCGAGCTGTTGCCGGAGACCGCCGGGCGCGAAGCCGCACCAGGTCGCGACGATCGTCAGCAAGGCGAGGACGAAGATGATGATGAAATGCGCGGCGGTCATCAGCCCATCGCCTCCACCAGCGCCTGTTCCAGCCCATAATAGGCGGCGCGGCTGATGAAATGCGGCCGCAGCCCGGTCGAGGTGAAGCTGCCCTTGAGGCGGCCGTCAGGCAGCTCGCCTTCATATTGATAGCTGAAAAGATCCTGCGTCGTGATGACGTCGCCTTCCATGCCGACGATCTCGGTGACCGAGACGACGCGGCGGATGCCGTCGCGCATACGACTGATCTGCAGGATGAGATGAACTGCGGCAGCCATCTGCTGGCGCACCGCCTTGGCTGGGAGCTGGATGCCCGCCATGCCAACAAGGTTTTCAAGCCGGGTCAGCGCCTCGCGCGGCCGGTTGGCGTGGATGGTCGACAGCGAGCCGTCATGGCCGGTATTCATCGCCTGCAACATGTCGAGCGCCTCGGCGCTGCGAATTTCGCCGAGGATGATGCGGTCGGGACGCATTCGTAGCGCGTTCTTCAAGAGATCGCGCATGGTGATCTCGCCGCGGCCTTCGAGGTTGGGCGGGCGGGTTTCGAGCCGAACGACATGCGGCTGCTGCAGCTGCAACTCCGCCGCGTCCTCGATGGTCACGATGCGTTCGGTCGGGTCGATCATCTGCGACATCGCGTTGAGCAAGGTCGTCTTGCCCGAGCCGGTGCCGCCCGAAATAAGGATGTTGAGGCGCGAGCGCGCGGCGATCTTCAGCACCGCCGCGATCGATGGCGAGATATTCGCCTGGCGCGCCATGACGTCGAGAGTGATCGATTTTTTGGAATATTTGCGGATCGAGATCGAGGGGCCGTCGATCGCCAGCGGTGGCACGATGATGTTGACGCGGCTGCCGTCGGCGAGACGCGCATCGACCAGCGGCGTCGACTCGTCGATGCGCCGGCCGACCTGGGTGACGATGCGCGTCGCGACGCTCATCACATGCGCGTTGTCGCGGAACGAGACGTCGGTCAGCTCGAGCTTGCCCTTGCGCTCGACATAGACGTGCTTCGGGCCGTTGACCATGATGTCCGTGATGCCTTCGTCGGCGAGCAGCGGCTCGATCGGACCGAGCCCCAGCATGTCGTCAAGCAGCAAGGTGACGAGTTGCTTCTGCTCGCCGTGATTGAGTTGCAGCTTTTCCTCGATGATGATCTCGCCGACGACATCGGTAAGTTGGCGCGCCAGCTCGTCGCGTTCGAGCTTTGCCGCGACTTCGGTGTCGATCCGCTGGATCGCCAAGGGATAGATCCGGGGCACCGCCTCGACGACACTGGCGCTGCTCACGGAGATCGCGATGTGAGCGGGCGCCGCCGGGGCGGCCGCGGTCGACGCGGCGGCCGTGGTCTTGGGCGCCGGCGCCGGCGTCGTTGCTGCACTTGACGAAGACGCCGGGGCCGTGGCCGCCGGCGGCGACGCTGTCGCGGTGGTTGGCTCAGGCGCCGGCGCGGGCGTTGGCGCGCGGTCGGCGCGGCCGCTCAGTCCGCGCAGCCGGTCGTGCAGTCCCGCGTCGTTCTCGACGCCGCGGCGGCTGAACATGTCACGCGCTCCGTTTCAGCCAGCCCGGCATGCGCGGGAGCAGCTTCGTTGGCAGGAACGACCGCTTTTGCGACGCTTCGACACCGCCGATCTGCTGCGCCAGAGCGGCGATCTCCGCCGCGGCCTTGCTGTTGCGCAACGCCGCCGGCAGCGCGGTGCCGGTTGACGAGGTGGTCAGGGCGGTTTGCGGCTCGAAGGGGATCGCGAGATCGAGCGGCCGTCCGACCACGCGCTCGAATTCGGCGCGACCAACCTCGCCGCGATGCGGCGCGCCGACTTGGTTGCCCAAAATCTTGTGCTGCGCGCTCGGCGCCAGGTTGCGGTTGAGCTCGATCAGCCGCAGCGTATCGCGCGCCGCCACGACCGAGAGATCGGTGACCACCGCGACCGTGGTCGCGATCGTGATCGTACGGCGGACTATCTCGTCGAGATGGCGCGGCAGATCGAAGATCACGATGTCGTGGTCGGCGCGCAATACGTTGACGAGCGCGTCGACCGCGGGCGGCGTCACCTCTGGCAGGTCGACAAGCGGCTCTTCCGCCGCGAGCACGCTGAGTTGCGGGCTCTCATGCAATATCGCCGAGCTCAAAAGCCGCGCATCCATGCGCGCCGGATATTCGAGCGCCTCGCGTAGGCCCGGGCCGGGCACGAGATCGAGGCTGAGGGCGAGATTGCCGAAATGAAGATCAAGGTCGGCCAACGCGACGCTGCGACGATGGAGATGGGCGAGGCACCAGGCAAGCCCCGCCGCGACGGTGGTCGTGCCGACGCCGCCGCGCGCACCGATCATCGCGATGATCTGCGCCGTCTTCGGCTCTTCGCCGCCCGGTCCGCGTTTGCCCCGCCGCAGGGCGCGCTCGAACATCGCGACGTTAATCGGCTTCGTCAGATAGTCGGCGACGCCGAGCTCTAAAAGCTCGCGGTAGAGATTGAGATCGTTGTGCCGGCCGATGGCGACGACGTTCATTTCCGGCGGCGCGATCTCCGCCAAGGCCATCATCGCCCGCACCGGATCCTCGGCATCGTCGATGTCGACGATCAGCACCGTCGGCGCGGGCTGTTGCTGCAGATGGCCATGCGCCGCGAGGACGCCGCCTTCGAGTACCGAGGCATTCGGCCAGCGCCGCGCGGCCGCAAAATCGCGGATCACCTGCGCGCTCTCGGGATCGCCGAGGAAAGCGAGCAGCCCCGGCGCGAGCACGAGCGGTTTCAGCGGGTCACTGGTCATTGCCGGGTCCGGCGGTTGGTGTGGCGCCGTCGCCTCCCAGGCCGGCGGCGGTGCCCGCCGCCGCGGTGGCGCTTTCGGCGGCGGAATTATCGCCGCTGTTGCTGCCGCCGTTCTGGCCCTTATCGTTCTTGTCCGGGATGCCTTCGCGATATTTCTGCACCGCGCGCATGCTCGGCTCGGCGTCGGCGGGGCCGGGGGTCTGTCCGACCGCGAGATCGCGCTTGTCGACGACCATCTGATAAAGGTTGTTGCGCAAGGCGCAGCCGAGGGACATCGACGGCGCGTTCGAAGGCTGGTCGCCAGCGAAAACTGGCCAGTCGTCGCAATGCGGCGGCACCGCCACGATTTCCTCGACGACCAGCGAAACGGTGTTGGCGCCGAGGTTGACGTCGACCCCCGCCACCGGATCGAGACCGGCGTGCTTCAGCGCCTCGCGCAGCCGCGCGCTGCGCGCTTGGCCGAGCGACGAATTGTCGCCGCTGACCGTGACCTTGTCGCCGGGCCGCGCGCTCGACGCCTTGAGGAAATCCTGCAAGCGCGTCATCTCGCCGGGCGCGGGAGCCTCCGCCGTCGTCACGAAACGGACCGCGTAAGGATAGTCGACCGTCTTATAGGTGAACGGATTGGGATCCTCGGGAATCGGATAAGGCGGATCGGCGGTGCCCACCATATTGTTGCAGCCGGCGAGCAGCATGATCAGCAAGAGACCCGAAGGGGCGATGAGCGCGCGCATGTCCCTACCTCAATCGATCTCGAAGCCCGATGCCGTGGCGGGCGAATGCGCTGGCGCGGCGGCGCCGGGCGAAGAGCGCGGCGCCGGAACAAAAGCGGGCGGCGGCGCAGCGATGGCGGGACTCGCGCCGGCGGAGGGCGCCGGAGGTGTCGGGGCGACCGCCATCGCGTTCGCCGCGCTCGGCGTCGGCTGGATCATTGCCGTGGGCGCGGGATTCGCGGTAAGCCCGCTGGTGCCGGCCGGCGAGCCGGGTGTCGGCCGCGCATTGAGGTCGCCGTTCAGCACGCGATCCTTGTCACCCGGTGCGTAGAAGCCGTCGTTGCCGGTCCGCAGCGCGGTCGCCGACGAGACCGGCTGCACCAGATAAGGCGTGACGAGGATGACGAGCTCGCTCTCGCCACGCTCGAAGGCGGTCGAGCGGAACAGCGAGCCGATGATCGGGATATCGGCAATCCAGGGATAGGAATTGAGCTGCTGCTGCGTCGTATTCTGCAGCAGGCCGGCGATGGCGAAGGTTTGGCCGCTGCCAAGCTCGACCGTGGTGTCAGCGCGCCGCGTCGTGATGCCCGGCACGCTCACGCCCTCGATCGTGACGCCTTGGTTGGGCGCGAGCTCGCTCACCTCGGGCGCCACGTGTAGTGCGATGCGCCCGTCGGCGAGGATGGTCGGCGTGAAGTTGAGGCTGACGCCGAATTGCTTCCAGTCGATGGTGATCGCGGCAATCCCGTTGGTACCACCGGATTGCGGCACCGGTACTGGGAACTCGCCGCCAGCGAGGAAGTTGGCCTTCTGACCCGAGACGGTGACGAGGTTAGGTTCGGCGAGAATGGTGATAAGGCCCTGCTGCGCCAGGGCGTCGACCACCGCGTTGATGAAGAAATTGCCGTTGCGGAGGCTGGCGAAAATATTGTTGTTCGTCGCGTTGCCGATCAGCGTCCCCGTCGGCGTGTTGAAACCGCCGAGACCGGCCGCACCCGTTGTCGGGATGGGCGGTACCAGCGCCGGCGTCGCATTGACGAAGCCGAAGGACGCCATGCTACTCTGCTGAATGTTCTCCCAGTTGATGCCGAATTGCTTCAGCACGTTGCGTTGCACTTCGGCGATGCGGACCTGGAGATCGATTTGGTTCGGCGCATCGAGCGTCAGCTTGTTGACGAGCTGCGCCGGGGTGGCGACATAGCGCGCGGCGATCTTGCGGATATCGTCGCCTTCGGCGGCGTCCGCGACCGAGCCTTCGAGCACGATCGAATCGTCGACCGCCTTGGCCTGGATCTTGTGGCTCGGATCGATCTGCTGGATTTCGCGCTGCAGCCGGTCGATGTCCTGATGCACCTCGACACGGCTGTCGAGCAGCACCGCGTCCTGCTGGTCGACCGCATAGACCGTGGTTTCGCCTGCGGCCTTGCCCATCAGATAGAGCACGGTCGGCGATTTCAGCTGCACGTCGGCGACGTCGGGATCGGCGACGAAGACGCTGGAGCAGGGCCGATCGAGGCGGATGATCAGGCCTTTGCTGACGTCGAGCGTGATCGGCGCGCCGGTCGGACGGATGACCTGCGCCGCCCGCGCGGCGCCGCCGATCGGTAGGACGGCGAGCGCAACGGCAAGGCCGAGCGCGAAGAACTGGGCGGCAACGGATCGGCGATTCATCTCACTTGCCGCTTTCCGGGAAATCGAGGGATTTGCTCTTGTTACCGCGCACGAGTTCGACCTGGGCGTCGCCCCTGGTTGCGGCGGGCGCCGAATGCGGCAGCAGCCCAAGATCGGTCGCCTCATTGTCCCAGACCACCGAGGGTTTCGCGGGCTGGCCGCGCGCGTCGGTCGTCATCGGTTTGTCGTCGCCCGCAGCAAGGGCGCGCAAGGTCAGCGACAGCTTGCCCATATCGCTGACAAGGGCAAGGATCTCCGCCTGCTTCGGCGTGACCTCGAGCGTCGCCGAACGCGCCATCACACTCTGATCCGACATGTCGCTCATCTTCTGGTCGATGGCGAGGACGCGGATGTCTTCGAGCACTGTCTCGCTGGCGTGATGCTCCGGCTGATTGGTGCCATTGCCGGGGACCACGGCGGTGAGCACGACGTCGACATGGTCGCCGGGAAGAACGAGGCCGGCGAGGCCGGCGTTCTGCTGCAGCTGTACGGTAACCGCGCGCGATCCTGCCGACATGATTGCCGAGAGGAAGCCGCGATCGCCTTTCTTGATGAGGCGATCGTCGCTGATCGGCTCGCCACCCGAGATCGCGGCGCGCACCACCGAGCCGACGAGGTCGTCGATGGGACGGGTGCCCTCGACGATGTAGCTCGCATTTAGCCCCGCATCCGGCCAGGGCTGCCACTCCAGATCGTCGGGCTGAAGGAATTGCCCGGCGGGAAGGCCATGGGTTGCAACCAGAATCTTGGTCGCCTTCGCGGCCTCGACAGTGCTGGCCGGCACGGCGCTGAGCCGCGCCTGATTGACCCAGGCGCGCACGATCATCGCCGTCGCCAGCGACAGCGTCACGGCGGCGGTCAGAAGCAGGGTGCGGCGATAGGATAACAACAACATACGCGCTCTTTCGGCTTCGGCGGACGTGCTCAACGCGGGGAGCTGAAAGCGACGCGTGTAAATGTGCAAACAAGTCCAGCGGAACCCGTCGCCGGCTCGCAGCTCTGGCGACGATTCTTATGAAGTCTGGTTACCAACCCCTGAAAGATGTCGCGAAATGACGGTATTTATTGCCGTTTTTTCGCTGGTTAAGGCGCTTTCATGTTCAACGGCAGAAGGCTCGGCGGCGACACCGCAGTCGGGTTCACGGCGGGCGCGGTCGCATTGGTGGCCGGTTGTGCGATGCCCGCGCTCGGTTCGGCGGCGACAGCTTGCGGCAGCGGCGGCGCGACGTTGAGATGCACCACGGGCCCGGCGGCCTCGGCCTTGTTGGCCGCCCAGGGCGCGGGATCCGCGGCCGCCTCGGCGGGCGGCTGCGAGAGATAGGCGGCGAGAGTCTGATGTAGGCCCGCCTCGTTCATGCCCGGCGCGTCGGCGAGGGCAGCCTCGGTCTGCCCCATGGCGAGCTCGACCAGGGCGCGGTTGAAGCGATAGCGGTCGCTCGCCTGCGGCGAGGCGAGCAAGGCCGAGAAGGTCTTCAGCGCCCCCGGGAGATTGCCGGTGGCGAGCTCCATCAGACCGTAATTGTTGCGCAGCGCGGGATCCTCGGGCGCGAGGTCGAGGCCCTGGTCGTAATTTTCCTTGGCGAGATCGAATTTCCGCTGCATCGCGAGGGCGACGCCCATCGCGTTATAGAGCTTGGGGTCGGTCTTGCGCGTCTCGAGCGCGATCGCGAATTGCCCGGCTGCGGCTCCCGCATCGCCGCGCGTCAGCTCGATTTCGCCGAGCCGGAAGGCCGCTTCCGGATCCTTCGGGGCGAGATTTTGCGCCGCTTCATAGGCGGCGAAAGCGCCATCGTCGTCCTTGCGCGCGAGGCCGATGGCGCCGAGGCGCAATTGCGCCTCGAGTGAATTCGGCTCGGCGTTGGCGGCCTTGGCGTAATCGGCGGCGGCGCCGTCGAGATCGCCTTTGGCGCGCGCCGCATCGCCCGCGTGTATCAATTCGGCGCCTTGCGGGCCGGACGATGGCACCGTGGTGCAAGCACTTGCGAGCGCGCCGAGCGCGGCGAGCAGCGTCCATCCTAGCGCTCGATTCCGGAGATGACCCCTCAGGACGAAAGCGGTTGTCCGCACGCTCGATACCTCGCCGAAAACGACCGAGGCCAGTGTGGCGTGCGCGTGGTTAACAAGCGGTGAAATCGGCGCGCCGCAGCGCCGCGCCGCGCGGTCGAATTTCGGTGAGGGGCGCGTTCAGATGAACGGAAAAGCGAGGCCCATCAGCGCGACGCTGCCGACCAGCAGGCTGCCGCCCCAATGCTGCAACTCATTGCGATGCGCCGGAAAGATGTCGGCGATCGCCGCCGCGAGGCCGCCGACGGCGAGCCCGCCGAAACCGATGAAAGGAACCGCATGTATCATGTCCGCCTCCCGACCGACGAGGCCCTCAAACCCCTATGCAAGCACGGCAAAGGTAAAGATTTGGTTGCCGCATCGGATCGGCGATCGCGTCGGCGCGCTAAAACGCGCCGACGACAATGAGCACGACGATGATGACGAGGAGGACGCCGGCACCGCCCGAGGGGTAGTAGCCCCAGCCCGCGCTATACGGCCAAGTCGGCAAGGCGCCGATCAGCAGAATGATCAAGATGATCAAGAGCAAGGTTCGCAGCATGGCGGTGCCTTTGGTGCCGTGAAAGCCGCATCTTCAACGCGCTAGGCACGGGATCGTTCCGCATGCCTGCGGTAAGAGCGGCAGCCGCTCAACCCTTCGTCCGCGCGAGTTCGGCATCAACCAGCCGGTCGACCACCCCGTCCCACGACACCGAGGCCTGCCAGCCGAGCAATTCGCGTGCACGGCTCGCATTGCCGCAGCTGAAAGCGAGGTCGACCGGCCGTAGCAGAGCCTCGTCGGCGCGCACGTATTTCTCCCAATCGAGACCCACCCGGGCGAAAGCGCGCGCGGTGAATTCGCGCAATGTCGCGGCGTTGCCGGTCGCGATTACCAGATCCTGCGGCTGCGGCCGCTGCAGCATCAGCCACATCGCCTCGACGAATTCGGGCGCCCAGCCCCAATCGCGCGCGATGTCGAGATTGCCGAGGGCGAGCGAGTCCTGCCGACGCTGCGCGATCGCGACCGCGCCGCGCACGATCTTCTGCGTCACGTAGCGCGCCGGCCGCAGCGGGCTTTCATGATTGAACAGCAGGCCCGAGCAGGCATGAAGGCCATAGGCCTCACGATAATTGGCGACGATCCAATGCGCCGAGGCTTTGGCGATGCTGTAAGGGCTGCGCGGCGCGAAGGCGGTGGTCTCGACCGCGCCGTCCGGCGGCGTGACGCCGAAGCATTCGCTCGACGCGGCGCTGTAATAGCGGATGTCGCCGCCAAGAAAGCGGATTGCCTCGAGCAGCGTGACGGTGCCGAAGATGATGCCGTCCAGGGTCTCGACCGGTTGGGTGAAGGACAACCCGACCGAAGATTGCGCCGAGAGGTTATAGATCTCGCCGGGCGTGGTATCGCGGATGACCTGCACCACCGAGCGAAAATCGGTCACGGTCGCCGAATGCAGGCCGACGCGGTCCTCGATGCCGAGTGCGCGCAGATTAGCGAAATTCGCCAGCTCCTTGTCGCGCGACGCGCCGTGGACGGTATAGCCCTTGGCAAGGAGGCTCGCCGCCAGATAGGAGCCGTCCTGGCCCGAGATGCCGATGATCAGCGCGGTCTTGGCGTGGGGCGATGCGGCCATTCCTCGATCCTCGCCGTCACGGGACCGGCGAATGGTAGCGGTGCGAATGGTGCCGACGCGCGGATTCGAACCGCGGACCTACTGATTACGAATCAGTTGCTCTACCACTGAGCTACGTCGGCGAACTTGGTGAGGTTTGAAGCACAGCGAGGGCTTGTTCGCAAGGTTGGGGTCCGATTTCGCTCGACCGCCGCGGCGCGGCGCCAGGCGGCACGGTCTCCTAGAGTCGCGCCGCCGTATCGTCGATCGCGAGGCCGAACGCGTCGCGCGGCGGCTGCGGCGGCATGACGGTTGCCGTGCCGCCGCCGGGCACCGGCAGCGACGGCATCATCTCGCTCGCAGCCTGTAGCCGCGGCGTGGGGGCGCGGCCGGGCAGCCGCCATTCGATGCTGTCGAAGCTTCGGCAACGCGGACAGATCGAGGTCCAGGCCGCGGCTTCGCCGCCGCAGGCGGCGCAGACATAGAGCGGGTCCTGCGCGCTCGTCGTGGTCGCGCGCGCGAGCCACATCCGCGCCGCCGGCAGATCGCCGTGCTCGGCCTCTTCGAGCTCCGCCATCAGCCGGGCGACGCGCGGACTCGGCGCCGGATTGTCCTCGCGGCCGCCGGCATCACCGAGGTGACGGCGTGCCTCACCCCAGAGCTTCGCCTTGAGCGCGGCCTCGGCCAGGGCGAGGTGGCTCTCGATGTGCTCCTTGCTACGCGCCGCGAGCGTCTCGAAGCGCTTCAGCCGTTGCAGCGGACGCTCGTCGGCGAGCAGCGCCTCATAGGCTGCGGCGAGCTCGGGATGCGGTGCTTTCGCCCAGGCGGTCTCGATCGCCCTGCGCGCCTGACGCGTGTGACCGGCGGCGCCGAGCAGTTCCGCATAGCGCGCTGCCGCATGGGTGAAGCCGGGCGCCAACGCGTGCGCCTTGGCGACGAGGCGCACGGCGTCGCGATCGCGGTTCTCGGCGAGCGCGGCGGAGGATTGCTCGTAGAGCATCACCGCGCGATGCCGCTCGCTATCGCTCGCCGGGAGCGCTTTGCGTCGCGACGCCAGCGCCAAGGTCGCTTCGGCGTCGCTCCACTTGCCGGCACGCGCCTGCAGCTCGAAGAGACTTGCGAGTACCCATTGTGTCTTTGGCCGCAGCGCTTTGGCGCGCTCGGCGAGGCGCAGCGCTTCCGCCTCGTCGTTGCGCTTGAGCGCCTGCATGATGAGGCCGCGGAGGCCGAGGAATTCGGTCTCGGGGCGGTCGCGCATGGCGGTAAAATATTTCTGCGCCGCCTGCTCGTCACCGTTGAGCTGCGCCGCCTGGGCCGAGAGCAGTAAGGTCAGCGGCGGCTCGGCGAGCAGCGTGTCGGCCTGGCGCGCAAAGCGCTTGGCCTCGGCGGGGTCACCCGCCGCCACCGCGACCATGCCCTGGCTCAGCGCGCGATAGCCGCGCCGCCGCCGCCGCTCGCGCCGGCCACGCGCCATCATGTGCGGGCCGCGCACGATCAGCCGCAAGAGATGGAACAGCGCCGCCGCGATCGCCGCGGCCAGCACGACGCCCAGCATGAGGACGGCGACACTGGTGTCGACGCGCCAGCCTTGCCACACCAGCGATACTGTGCCCGGCCGGTCGGCGACGAACACCGCGCCGACGATCAGCAGCGCCATGACGATGATCGCCGGCAGCGCGCGCATCAGCCGCCGCGCGCTCCCGCGGCCATGTCGCCGGCGAGATTCCGGCTCAGCTTGGCGATGGTCTGTTCGACATCGAGCCGCTGTTGCGCCTCGGCCAGCCAGGGCTGCGCCGCGGCGGCGGGGGCGCCGCTCAGCGGCCCAAGCGCCTCGGCCGCGCCGGCGAGGTCGCTTTTGTCGAGCGCCGCTTGTGCCTGCGCGACGGCGCGGCCTGTCGGGCTGGTGCCGGCGCCGCGGCCATCGACGCGGCGGATGACGACGAGGCCGCGCAGCCGCGCCAGCATCGCGTCGCCGAGGCTCTCATGGTCGGTCGGCGCCGCAGCTTCGGCGCGCAGGATCGCCGGCGCGATGTCGGCGGCGAAACGCTGCGCCAGCACCGCAGTGCTGGGGATGCCGGTCCTGGCCGGTGCTTCGAGCGGCTGCAGCGCATCGGCCCAGCCGGCGCGGCCCTGGCCCAGCGCTTCGACGCTGGCGAGTTCGGCGGCGAAGGGACGCGAGCCCGCGAGCGCGTTTCCAAGGCTGGCGAGCGCGACCATCAGCACACGCTGCGGACTCTCCGCATTCGCCGCCTCATCATGCGCGAGCTGCGCCAGCCGCGTATCGATCTGATCGAGACGGCTGTTAAGCTGCTGCACTTGCGCGGCGAGCGGAGCGACGGCGGCGCTGGCATCGGGCGCGGGCTTGGTCTCGAGCGCGGCGACACGATCGGACAGCGCCAGCACATCGCTCAGCCGCTGTTCGATCGCGGTGAGGCGCTGGGCGGTCTGCTCTTGCTGCTGCGGCTGCGCATTGCGCGCGGTCCAGGGCAGCACCGGCATCAGCGCTGGTGCCCAATAAGGCGAGGCGCCGATCAGCGCCAAGGCGAGCACCAGCATTCCGCCAAGCCATACAGCAACGGGCAGGCGCGGCAGCGGACGGCGCGGTTTCACCGCGCCTCCGGTCGGCGGGGCGGTATCGATCGGGCGCGGCGGCGAAGCGTCGCTCATCCGCGACCTCGTGCAGCCGCGCTGGCGTCGAGCGCCGCCAGCACGGCGTCCTCATTGGGCGTGGGCGCGACCGCGACGCGGCGCCACGGCAGCGGCGCCAATCGCTCGGCGACGGCGGCGCTTAAGGCGATCGCGGTCATATGCTGGCAGCCCTCATTCAAATCTGCGGCCAGCCTAACAAAGGTCGCGGCGTTGCGGGGGGAGAAAAACAGCGCGGCATCGATCTCCCCATGCTGGATCGCCGCGCGCGTCGCGGCGCTGAGGCGCTCGGCGGGCGTCGCGTCGTAAAGCACGGCGCGGCGTACGATAAAGCCTGCCGCGTCCAACAGCCCGGCAAGATCGCCGGCGGTGACGCTGCCGGCGGCATGGATCAGCGCGCCGTCCTTGGCCTTCAGCCGCGCGATGACCAGTTGCGCCAGATCATCGATCGCGCCGCCGGCGCTGGTCACCTCGGCGAAGCCGGCATCGCGCGCGGCGGCGGCGGTGGCGTCGCCGACGGCGAAAGCGCGGAAGTCGCGGCGCGGCGTCGCGGCGGCGAAAGCGCGGACGCCATTGGCCGAGGTGAAGAGCGCGGCCTGCACGCCCTCGAGGAACGGCGCGACACCGCGCGCGGTATCGGGGCGAAAGCGGATCGTCATCAGGCTCTCGATCATGCTCTGATGGCCGCGGCCAGCGAGTCGCCTGGCGAGTTTTTCCGCATCGCCCTCGGCGCGCGTGATCAGCACCCTCATGCCGGACCGGCTGCGGCGCCGAAGAAGCCGGGCCCGGCCATCTCCAACAGAGCCGTGCCGATCTCATGGCCGAGCTCGCGCGCGCGGCTGGTGGTAGTCGACCGCGCGAGGCGATGGCAGGTCTTGCCGTCGGGCGATAGCAGCATCGCATCGAGCGCGATGCGGTTGCCGTCGAGCGTCGCCAGCGCCGCGACCGGCGTGCCGCAATCGCCGTTGATGGTCTCGAGCAGCGCGCGCTCGGCGCTGGCGCAAATCGCCGTCTGGCGGTGGTTGATCGCCGCGAGCAGCGTGCGCATGCGCGCATCGTCGTCGCGGATCTCGACCGCGATCACGCCTTGCGTTGCCGCCGGCAGCATTTCCGCCGCGGATAGCACCGCGCTCGCCTCGCTCTCGCGGCCGAGCCGCTTCAGCCCGGCGAGCGCGAGCACGGTCGCATCGGCGGCGCCATCGGCGATTTTTGCGAGGCGCGTATCGACATTGCCGCGCAGCGGAACGATCGTGAGATCGGGCCGAAGGTTGAGCAGCTGTGCCTGGCGGCGCGGCGAGGACGTGCCGACCGAGGCGCCGCGCGGCAGGTCGCGCAGCGAGGCGGCCCTGCCACGTGCGATCAGCGCGTCACGCGCGTCTTCGCGCGGCAGATGCGCTGCGATCGAGAAGCCGTCGGGCAGAAAAGCCGGCATGTCTTTCAGCGAATGGATCGCCAGATCGATGCGGCTGTCCCTTAGCGCCTCTTCGAGCTCCTTGATGAAAAGTCCCTTGCCGCCGATCTCGGCGAGCGGCCGGTCGGTGACGCGGTCGCCGGTGGTGCGGATGACGACACTCTCGATCGCGCCGGAGGCGCCGAGCTCGGGATGCGCCGCGACGAGGCGCGTGCGCAGCTCCTCGGCTTGGCGCAGCGCGAGCTTGCTGCCGCGGGAGCCGATGCGCAACGCAGGGGACGTCATGATGTGGTCATAGGCGCTGGCATCGGCCAAGGGAAGGGCCGTTGCTGGCCTGCGGCACCGCCGCTACGCTTCCGCAATGCTCGTGCTCGGGATCGAAACCAGTTGCGATGAGACCGCCGCCGCGGTGGTCGGCGATGCGCCGCCCTTCATCCGCAGCAACATCGTTTTCTCGCAGCTGGCGGAGCACCGTCCCTATGGCGGCATCGTGCCTGAGATAGCAGCACGCGCCCATCTCTCCCATCTCGATCCGGTGATCGAGCGCGCTCTCGCCGTGGCGCGGATCGGCTTCGGCGATCTCGACGCTGTCGCCGCGACCGGCGGACCTGGCCTCATTGGCGGCGTCATCGTCGGCGTCACCGAGGCGAAGGCGATCGCCTTCGCCCGCGGCCTGCCTTTCGTCGCGGTCAACCATCTCGAGGGCCACGCGCTGAGCGCGCGACTCGTCGCCGATGTCCCCTTCCCGTTTCTGCTGTTGCTAGTTTCGGGCGGCCATTGCCAACTCCTGATCGTCGAGGGCGTTGGCCGCTATCGCCGGCTCGGCACCACCATCGACGATGCCGCCGGCGAGGCCTTTGACAAAGGCGCCAAGCTCCTCGGCCTCGGCTATCCCGGCGGGCCGGCGATCGAGCGTGCCGCCGCCGCGGGCAAGCCGACGCGGTTCCCGTTGCCGCGGCCGATGCTCGGCCGCCCCGGCTGCGATTTCTCGTTCTCGGGCCTGAAGACAGCGTTGCGCCTCGCGGTCGAAAGGCAAGGCGGCGCACTATCGCCCGCCGACCAAGCCGATCTCGCCGCGAGCTTCCAGGATTCGATCGTCGCCAGCCTCGCCGATCGCACCGCGCGGGCGATCGCGCTGTTCCGCGATCGTCATCCCGAGGGCGAGGCACTGGTGGTCGCGGGCGGCGTCGCCGCCAACAGCGCGCTGCGCCAACAGCTGACGCAGTTCGCGGCATCGTCGGGCCTCGCTTTCGTCGCGCCGCCGCTCGCGCTTTGCACCGACAACGCCGCGATGATCGCCTGGGCGGGGCTCGAGCGGCTGAAGGCGGGCCTGGTCGACGGCCTCGATTTTGCGCCCAGGCCGCGTTGGCCGCTCGATCCCGCCGCTACGCCGGTGCGTGGCGCCGGCGTGAAGGCCTAAGCATGCAGCGCTTCGGCATCATCGGCGGCGGCGCCTGGGGCACGGCGCTTGCCCAGGTGCTGCGCCGCGCCGGCCGCGATGTCGTGCTCTGGGCGCGCGAGACGGAGGTCGTCGCTGCGATCAACACCAGCCATGCCAATCCTCTGTTTCTGCCCGATATCGCGCTCGATCCCGGCATTCGCGCGACCGGCGACCTTGACGAGGCGGCGCGTGCCGATGCCCTGCTGCTCGCGCCCCCGGCGCAGCATCTGCGCGAAATCTGCGCCGTGCTCGCGCACGATCTGTCCGACGCGCTGCCGGTCGTCATCTGTGCCAAGGGCATCGAGGAGAAGAGCGGCGCGCTCTTGAGCGAGGTGGCCGAGGCAAGCCTGCCGCAAGCCGCGGTCGCCGTGCTCTCGGGCCCAACCTTCGCCGCCGAGGTGGCGAACGGCTTGCCGACCGCGGTGACCCTGGCGGCAAGCGACGCCGCGCTCGGCCAGCGCCTCGTCGCCGCGCTCGGCACGCGCGAATTCCGGCCCTATCTCACCGACGACGTTGCCGGCGCGCAGATCGGCGGTGCGGTCAAGAACGTCATGGCGATCGCCTGCGGCATCGTCATGGGCCGCGGCTTCGGCGACAACGCACGCGCGGCGCTGATCACGCGTGGCCTCGCCGAAATGGTGCGCCTCGCCGCCGCCAAAGGCGGCACGCCCGAGACCTTGATGGGGCTGTCGGGTCTCGGTGATCTGACGCTCACCTGCTCCAGCACGCAATCGCGCAATCACAGCCTCGGCCTTGCCTTGGGCCGCGGCGAGGGTCTGGATCATTATCTTGCCGGCCGTCGCTCGATTGCCGAGGGCGTCAGCTCGGCTTCGGCGGCGGCGGCGCTGGCGAAGAAGCTTAAAATCGACATGCCGATCGTTTTCGGTGTCGATGCGATCCTGCATCGCGGCGCGGCGATCGACGAGGTGATCGAGGCGCTGTTGACGCGGCCGTTCAAGGCCGAGGCGCCGCAGGCGTAACATCGCGCCGCAAGACGCGCGAAGGGAGGTTTTCGATGAGCGACCTGCTGTCGCGTCCGTTGGCCGAGCTCGCCGCGCTGATGGGCCAGGGTGAGATCAAATCGCGCGCGCTCGCCGAGGAAGCAATCGCTAATCACGACCGCTGCGGCGTGAAGCTCATGGCCTATTCGCAATGGGCGCCCGATCATGCGCGCCGCTGCGCCGACGCTGCCGACGCGGCTTTCGCCGTCGGTGCGCGTGCCGGCTCGCTCCAAGGCATCCCGACCTCGATCAAGGACCTCTTCGCGCATTCCGGCTTTCCGACCTATGCCGGCTCGCCCAAGCGCCTGCCGGCGAAGTTCGAGATCGACGGACCGGTGGTCGCGAGCCTGCGCTGGCAATTGGCGGTCGTCACCGGCAAGACGCATATGGTCGAGTTCGCTTTCGGCGGCACCGGTCACAACGCGCATTACGGCGCGCCGCGCAACCCATGGGATACGAAAGTCCATCGCTCGCCGGGCGGCTCGTCGAGCGGCGCCGGCGTCAGCCTCTGCGAAGGCTCGGCGATGCTGGCTTTCGGCACCGACACCGCGGCCTCCGTGCGGCTGCCGGCAGCGATGACCGGCAATGCGGGATTGAAGTTCACCAAGGATCGCTGGTCGAGCGAAGGCATCGTCACCTTGAGTCATTCCTTCGACACACCCGGCATCCTCGCGCGCAGCATGGCGGATGCCGGCTTCGCCTTCGCGGCGCTCGATCCGCAGCTCGGCGATGGTTTCGATTTCCTGCGCCATGTGCCAACGGGTGTTGCCGGCATCCGCATCGGCATCGCCGATTCCTGGTTCTGGGACGGCTGCGAGAACGGCATTGCCGCGGCGGCAAAGCTGGCACTCGATTCGCTCGCCCGCGCCGGCGCAATCGTCAGTGAGGTATCGTTCCCCGAGGCGCGCGAAGCCTATGCCGTCTTCTGCCAAGGCGGCGTCTCGGCGATCGAGCTGCGGGCGTTCCTCGATCACGAGCTGCCCGATTGGATCGCGACCATCGATCCGGTCAACGCGCCGCCGGTAAAGGCCGCTGCCGCGGTGCCGGCGCGGGATTACCTGCTGCGGCTTTGGCGTCTCAAGACGGCGGCGAAAGCGGCACGGTCGCGGTTCGACAATGTCGACGTCATCGCCACGCCGACCGTGATGCTGACGCCGCCCGAAATGACGACGCCGTCGCCCGAGACCTTCTGGACGCAAAATCGCGGCATCGTCCATAACCTCGTGCCGGTAAATTTCCTGACTCTCTGCGCCGCGACTTTGCCGGTCGGGCTCGATCGGCTCGGCATGCCGGTCGGACTGCAGCTCATCGCCAAAGGTGGCGATGACGAGCGCATGGTCGCCGTTGCCTGCGCCGCCGAGCGCGTGCTCGGTACGCCGCGCGAGCGTCTGGGCGTGCCGCCGATGTGCCAAGGCTAGCGACGCGCTGGGGGATATTACGATGAGCGAGCTACGTTATCTCAGCGGCTTCGGCAACGAATTCGCTACCGAGGCGGTCGCGGGCGCGCTGCCGCAGGGCCAGAACTCGCCGCAACAGCCGCCGCTTGGCCTCTATGCCGAGCAGCTCAGCGGCACGCCGTTCACCGCGCCGCGCGCCGAGAACCGCCGCTCCTGGCTCTACCGCATCCGGCCCTCGGCGATGCATCCGCCGTTCAAGCACAGCGATGACGGCCTCATCCGCAGCGCGCCTTTCGCCGAGGCCGCAGCCTCACCCAACCGGCTGCGCTGGGATCCGCTGCCGTTGCCCAGCGCCCCCATGGATTTCGTCGCCGGCCTCGTCACCATTTGCGGCAACGGCGATATCGCGGCGCGCAGCGGCATCGCGGTGCATCACTATCTCGCCAACAAGTCGATGGCGGAGACCCGCGTCTTCGTCGATGCCGATGGCGAGCTGCTGCTGGTGCCGCAACAGGGCGGCATCCGCCTCGTGACCGAGTTCGGCATCATCGAGGCATCGCCCGGCCAGATCGCGGTGATCCCGCGCGGCGTGCGCTTCCGCGTCGAGTTGCTGGCCGCCGCGGCGCGCGGCTATGTCTGCGAGAATTACGGCGCGCTGCTACGGCTGCCCGAGCTCGGGCCGATCGGCGCCAACGGCCTCGCCAATCCGCGCGATTTCGAGACGCCGGTCGCGGCTTTCGAGGAGCGGGAAGGCACGATCGAGGTCGTCCAGAAATTCGCCGGCCATCTCTGGACGACCGAGCTCGATCATTCGCCGCTCGATGTCGTCGCCTGGCATGGCAATTATGCGCCGTACCGCTACGACCTCGCGCGCTTCAACACGATCAATACGGTGAGTTTCGATCACATCGATCCGTCGGTCTTCACCGTGCTGACCGCGCCGTCCGAGATCGCCGGGACCGCGAATGTCGATTTCGTGATCTTTCCGCCGCGCTGGAGCGTCGCCGAGCACAGCTTCCGCCCGCCCTGGTTCCATCGCAACGTGATGAACGAGTATATGGGGCTGATCGAGGGGACCTATGAGGCCAAGCCCTCGGGTTTCGTGCCGGGCGGCGCCAGCCTTCATAATTGTCTCTCGGCGCACGGTCCCGATCGCGAGAGCTTCGACCAAGCCTCGGCGGCGACGCTCGAGCCGCAATATCTGAAGAGCCTCGCCTTCATGTTCGAGACGCGCTTCGTGCTGGTGCCGACGCGCTTCGCGCTCGCGACGCCGGCGCTGCAGAAGGATTACGATTCTGTCTGGGCGGGATTCGCGAAGAAGTTCAAGAAATAACGATTCGATAATGAACGGTCTCGACTACGCTGTGCTGACGCGGAGACAAACGACGAGCTTCCCTGCTTGCTGTTTGTCACCTGTCATCCCTCCCAACGAGCGTTGATTGAATGACAATGCGCCGATGTGTGATACGCCACTATGCGGCGTTTTGACTCAGTTCGTCGGAACTCGCGTGATAGACGCATTATAGACCGGGAACTGGCAGTAATCTCGCTCGTTGTCCGACAACTTCAATGTTGCAGCGATCACGCGTTCGACGAAGAGCGCACGTTCCTCGCTGTCTTCGTGCAGAGCGACCTGACCTTCCATGTAGTAGTTGCCGTATGAGCCGCCCGGTCGCAGGGCCTGTAGATAAGCCTCGCATCTCTGTGATGCGCGGTCGTTGCTTGCTACGTGAGCATAGATCAACGCGTGAATGACGATTGCCGCAGCGACGATCAGACTTGCCTTGTTCATGCTGATCGTGTCTCCCCGATGATCGAATGGAGTCTACGCTGTTCGACGAAGCGTGTGATACGATCATGTGACGCGAGAAGCGCTATCCATACTCCCTTGTGGCGCGATCCCTGGCCGTAATGGTGCGCGAGGACGGGCAGTGGGGGTAACCATCCGTCGAGCGCCCGCGCCTGAGGGCTCGAATTTTAGCTTCCAAAACTTCCGCCCGTTGCTGCGCAAAGAGCAAGGGTGTTAGGCTTGCTCAACGTTACGCTCGGGGGATACGACATTGAGGAGTTGCTGTCACCATGGCGGCGCGCTTGCGCCACGGAGGCAGTCAATACCAGCGAGACAATCTTGGATAACGATGTAACGGTTCGGCCAGAAGACAAGGAGATCGCAGCCCAGATCGTGGCTGGCGATGACCTGTCCGCAATCGTCAAGTCGCATCTGTACCTTGAGAGCTTTATAGCTGAGGCGATTGAAGGCTACGTGAGCTTTCCGCAGTATCTCAGACTTGAGCGCATGACTTTCATCCAGAAGGCTCGCCTCGCTGCGTCGCTCGGTATCATCGAGCCAAGGTTCTATGATCCGATTGTTAAGCTAAACGCGCTTCGCAACCGCGTGGTCCACGATCTTCACACCACTTTGGAAGACGCGGAGATTCAGGCTCTATTTGATAGCCTCCCTCCGAAGACCAGAGAGCGGATCGCTGCCGAGAGTTTGCCGGCGGGATATGACGATGTGCTGCGACGCCGTTTCAGGTTCAGTCGTGTCGTTGTTGTCATCCTTGGTCGTATATGGGCTCGACGAGATATATTCGTAGAGCTTAGAAAGACACTACCTCCCGATCAGTACGCAATGATGCAGCATATGCTCACGGGCCGTCATTTGACGCCCTAGCAGCGTGGCTTGGTGAGACAGAGGCGACACCGGAGAGGTACTCAAGGCGATGCTAAAGCCGTGCCCGGAGGATGGCATGGAGGCGGTGAAGGTGTCCACGAGGGTGAACTCGCCGAAGAACGAGGGAGCGGAAGTGTTGCTCTGATGTCCACAGATAGACCGGTACTGAGGAGCACTGGGAGGTTCACCACTGAGCTACGTAAGCTCGGCCATTATAGCTACGACCACTGCTCGCGCTGTGGTCAGAAGTTGCCCGAGAGAACTCCGGCATATGCGGGATACGACGAAGCGGGCCAACCGCTCTACGTTGGTGACTGCTGCCTAGCTGAGATGGCAGAACTCGCATCGCATATGTACTGGTGGTGGGATTCATACAAGCGACCCACCGCGAACACGGTGCTGTGGAGATACATGGATTTTGCGAAGTTCGTGGCACTTCTGACGGACGGCGGCATGTACTTCTCACGTGTGGACCTTCTCGGGGATCGCTTTGAGGGCGTGAGAGGCATCGCATCGCGAGAACCGGAATGGCGACAGTATAGTCTGACCTATTTGATGGCCGCGATACTCAATCCTCCGCACGGAAGCCCGGCACCCGATGCCAAGGTCGCGCTCGAACAGACGGAAGAGTTATATAGCCAGATCACAGCAGCGGGCGAGCGCGAGATCAAAGAAAGCTTCGTCTGTTGCTGGCATGAGAACGAAGTCGAGTCGGAGGGACTATGGCGGCTCTACTGCCCGCCGCCATCGGCTGGCGTCGCCATTCATACCGATTTCGTTAGTCTTGACGCGGCACTTGATCCAAGCTTCGGCGCCGTGTTCGGACACGTGCGATACATCGACTTCAACAACGCTTTCGCAGGTACCTACGACCGCATATTCTGGAAGCGGAAGTCTTTGAGCCATGAAGCGGAAGTGCGGGGCGTGGTCCACCGCCGAGGTATGGAAGCCGATCCTCCACCTTCCGGAGTTATCGTGCCCGCCGACTTGAAAGTCCTGATCAAAAAGTTGGTGATCTCGCCATTTGCGCCGCCATGGTTCGAGGCGGCGCTACAGAAAGCTATCAAGACATTCAATCTAACCCTACCAGTTTGCCGCTCTGAACTTACAGCGGAGCCGTTCTTCTGAACCGCCAGACAGTTGCTGTGGACTTTCGTGCCCCGCATTCGGTACGTTGTCCATCGTGACTAACGCACCATTTGGACAACGTTAGAGACACGTTTCTGAGTCCTTTATTGCTGCCAGAAACGTCAACCCGAATTCCTGTGCCTATACCCCCGCCGCGAAAGCGTGGACTCACGGCAAGGAAACGCAAGTAGCTCTCTGGATTCCCGCTTGCGCGGGAATGACGAAAACAAAAAGCCGCGTTATGCCGCTTTCCTGAGGCCCAGCATCTGGCGCGCCTCGGCGGGGGTGGCGAGCTCATCGCCCATCACCTCGATGATGTCGACCGCTTTCTCGACCAGCGCCGCGTTCGAGGGGGCGAGCTTGCCGCGCGACAGATAGAGATTGTCCTCGAGGCCGACGCGCACATGCCCGCCATAGAGCATCGCCTGCGCCACCATCGGGAACTGCGTCGCGCCGCAGCCGAAGGTAAACCAGGTGCAATCCTTCTCGGGCAAGAGGTCGCGCATGAATTTCATCGCTTCGGGCGTCGCCGGCGTTCCCCAGGTGACGCCGAGACAGATCTGGAACAAGCTCGGCGATTTGAAGTGCCCGCTCTGCAGCATCTTCTTGGCAAGAAGAACGTGGCCCGGCTCGAACACCTCGATCTCGGGCGTGACGCCGGCATCGCGGATCGCCGTGGCGATCTCCTCGATCTGCGGCACCGTATTCACGAAGACATAATTGCCCATGTTGATCGATCCCATATCGATCGAGCAGATCTCGGGCTTCAGCTCGACGATATGCGCGACGCGCTCGGCGGGCGAGCGCATGGTCGAGCGCGGATCGGGCACCATCGGATCGTTGCTGCCCGGCACGAAGCGCGCGCCGGCCCCGGTGGTGAGATTGATCACCACGTCGGTGCCGCTATCGCGGATGCGGTCCATCACCTCTTTGTAATGCTCGAGCTTCATCGACGGGCCCGTGGTCTGCGGATCGCGGACATGGATGTGGACAATGGCGGCGCCGGCCTTGGCGGCGGCGATGCCGGATTCGGCGATCTGCTGCGGCGTCACCGGCACGGCCGGATTCTTGCCGGGCGTGTCGGCCGCGCCGGTCAGCGCGCAGGCGATCATCACTTTCCGGGCCATGTCTTCGTCTCCTTTGTGCGTCTAACCCGTAATATCGGGTCCAACAGCTTGCATCAAGGTTGCTTCGATACGGCGGTTTCTCGATACCGTAGCGACTAACAAAGCCTTTGTAGGTCTGAAATGGCGCTCCGCGGCTCCCTTACGAACTTCTCGATCACAGGGTGCCACGCTCGCCAACTAAACGCTCGCGACGGATGTTGGATGGCAAGGCACCACACCGGCCTGCTGTCTTTAAGCAAATATGCTTGCAGACGGTTGTGCAAATAAAGTTCTTTTGTCTCCCCATTCTCTTTATTCAGTTCGTAGGGCGTCGACTCCATCTGCTCCCATAGCCGCTTGTATCCGCACACCAAAATTCGCTCCGGCCTTAGCTCTTCGATAACTGCCCTAAAGGGAGGGCGAGAGTCGGTAAATTGTTTGGGTTGCGGCTTGGCATCGGCGCCTCCAGTCACTGGGGTCTGCAGGAAATTATAAAAAGCGAGGCGGGGCCAGAATTCGGCGCCGCCGCCTTGGGCCCAGCCCCCCAGTCTTGCCTGATTTAGCAATGCTTGTTCGAGATTTAACCATAGCGCCGCGCGGGAGTCATGGTCGCGAGCACAGATGCCTGCCACGCATCCGCGCGTGAAGTTTCGGCGAAGCTTATGCTTCTCGCCACACCACGTGTCGTAATGACTCTCTCCAAGAATCAACAGCTTTTGACCCTTGAATCCGTTTTCGTAGTCCCGGCCGATCCACGGCAGGAAGAAGACGCCATTTCCCTTTAGTCGTCCATCGACCTGGTTAGTCTCCGCATGCCATGCTCTCGGAAGCATCTTTTGCTAGGGGCGCAAGGCCCAGCGCCCGCGCTCGTCACGGGTCAGCTTTCCCGCTTTGCGGATGACATCGAGCGCGCGGACGATCTCGCGGCCATCGCGGCTGCCGAGCGCGGTCATCAGCTCCTCGAAATATTTCGGGCCATCGGCGAGCGCGGCATCGATGCTGGCGAACTTCTTGCCTTGGAACTTCGGCACTTCGGGCACGCTTTTCTCGAGGGCGCCGCCGGTGCCGAACGGCCAAGTCAGGTCGAAGCCGGCCTTGGCGCCGGTGCGCGTGCCATGCGCGATCGAGGGATCGAGCGGCAAGGTCCTGAGGCCGCCCTCGACGATCAGATCGCGGTCGGGCTGGAAGCGCGTCGCCAGCGCCCAATCGATCTGCGCATCGGAAAAGATGTCGATATCGGGATCGACGACGAATACGTTCTTGATGTTGGCGAGGCAGCCGAAAGCGGCAAGGATCGCGTTGCGTGCCTCGCCCGGCACGCGCTGGCGCACCGACACGCGGATGTTGAACATGCCGCCCGAGGACGGCGTCGCATAGACGTTGAGCGGCTCGCGCACGGCGGTGATCAGGGCCTGCCACACGGTTGCTTCGGTGCGCACGGCATTGAGGAGCGCGGTGTCGGTGCGGTCGTTGCGGTAGCCGCCGATCGAGGCGGTCTGGAACACGGCGTCCTTGCGATGGGTGATCGCAGTGCAGTGGAAGACCGGGTTTTGCTTAACGCCGCCGTAATAGCCGAGGAATTCGCCGAACGGACCCTCGCTCTCGACATGACCGCGCGAATCGAAATAGCCCTCGATGATATATTCCGCGTCGGCCGGCACGCGGATATCGCTGGTGATGCATTTGACGACGTCGAGCGGCGCGTCGCGCAGCGAGGCGACCAGGCCGAGCTCATCGACCGGCACGCGCATCGTCGCCGCCACCATGTCGATCGGATGCGAGCCGACCGCGAAGGCGACCGGCAGATTCTCGCCGCGCGCCGCATGCGCCTCGTAGATCGCGCGCAGATCCGAGGGGCTGACGAGGTCGACGCCGGTCTCGGTCTTGCCGCGCAGCATCAGGCGCCGGATGCCGACATTGGTGAGGCCGGTGGTCTTGTCGCGCACGTAATCGACCGAGGCCGAGATATAGGGCGCGCCGTCATAGCCATGCGAGAGATGCACCGGCAGCGCGGTCAGGTCGATCTGATCGCCAGTCTGCACCACCTCTTGCACGGGAGCGTCGGCGCGCGCGACCTCGACCAGCTCCGGCTTCGATTTGAGGCGGCGCACCACCTCGGCCATCAGCCCGCTCGGCTTGACGCCGAAAGCGAGGGCGAGCCGCGCCCGGCTGCCCACGACATTGCCCGCGAGCTCGGCGCGCTCCGGACCCGCCGCCTTGAACCAGATCGCCTTGTCGCTTTCGAGCGCTTGCGCGACATCGGCGAGATCGAGCGGCTGCGCGCGGACCTCGCATTCCCCGGCCGCGACCAGCGCCTCGAGGAAACGGCGCAGCCGGAAACGGTCGCGATCATTGGCGCGACGGTCATCGCGGGCGACACGGACGCTCGACGTATCCATGAATCATGCTTCCCTTTGTGCGGCGCTGAGGGTTGCGTGAGCGCGGCTTTGCGTCAAGCGCGGTTCGTTTTATCCTCGCGAGAAACGGGAAGGAACACATCATGGCCACGCGCTCCAAGCCCCCATTCCGCGCCGAGCATGTCGGGAGCCTGCTCAGGCCGGCCGCGGTGAAGCAGGCGCGGCGCGACCGCGCGGAGGGTCGGATCGATGCCGCCAAGCTGCGCGCGATTGAGGACGACGCGATCCAAACGCTGGTGCAGTGCCAGGAAGAGCTCGGGCTGCAGGCCGTGACCGACGGCGAGCTGCGCCGCGATTCCTGGCATATGGATTTCTATCAGCAGATCGGCGGCCTCGTTGCACGCGGCGCGGCGCCGATCAAGTTCAAGACCGCGTCGGCCGAGATCGATTATGTGATGCCGGCCTTGCATATCGAGGCGAAGCTCAGCCTGCCCAAGACCATCTTCGCCGAGGATTTCGCGTTTCTGAAATCGGCGACGCGGGTCACGCCGAAGCTTACCATTCCGTCGCCCAGCGTGCTGCATCGCCGCGCCATTGCCGCGCTCGACAATCCCGCGCTCTATCCGACGCTCGACCGGTTCTGGACCGATCTCGCCGCGGTCTATGCGCAAGAGATCGCGCGTTTGGGCGCGCTCGGCTGCACCTATCTGCAGGTCGACGACACCAGCTTCGCGACGCTCTGCGATCCGGCGCAGCGCGAGAGTCTTTCCAAGATCGGCGCCGATGGCGCGCACATCCACGAGACCTATATCCGCGTCTTCAACGAGGCGGTGAAAGCGCGGCCCGCTGGCATGACCATCGTCACCCATACTTGCCGCGGCAATCACCGCTCGGCCTGGTTCGCCTCGGGCGGCTACGACTTCATCGCCGACGCGCTCTTCAACCGGCTCGATGTCGACGGCTTCTTCCTCGAATACGACGACGAGCGTTCAGGCGATTTCGCGCCGCTGCGGTTTTTGCCGAAGGGCAAGCTCGCCGTGCTCGGCCTTGTCAGCAGCAAGGCGCGCACGCTCGAGAGCAAAGACACGCTGAAACGCCGACTCGACGCGGCGGCGAAAGTCGCGCCGCTGGACCAGCTCTGCCTTTCGCCGCAATGCGGCTTCTCCTCGACCCTCGACGGCAACGATCTCAGCGAGGCGGAGCAGTTCGCGAAGCTCCGCCTCGTCGCCGAGACCGCGCGCGAGGTCTGGGGGTAAGCCCTTACCGTATAGCCTCCACCGTCGCGGCCTGCTGCTTCAGCCGCAGCGCCGCGTCGCGGAGAAAAGCGCGCTGCGTCTTATCGTCGAGCGCGGCGAGATCGCCCTCGGCCTGCTCTTCTGCAAGCGCGGCCTCGTCGATAACGAGCCCGTCGGACGTCTTGTCGAGACTTGCCTGCTTGCCGGGATGGAGGATCAGCTTCTGCACCCGCCAGTTCAGGATCTCGGCGACGAACAGCGTGTTCTCGTTCGGGCAGGCCATGCCGTGGATCCAGCCGAATTGCTTCAACTGTTTGCCGGCCTTGCCGAGCATGCCGACGAGCTTGCCGTCGAGCGTCAGCTTGTAGATGCGTCCCGGGAAGGCGTCGGCCGTGTAAAGGAATTGATGCGGCGGCGGGGTGATGCAGATCACCCAGGGCGCGCCTGGCTTCAAGAGCGGCGGCGTGTTCGCCGCCATCGGATCGGCCGGCTTGTTGCCGAGAATCTCATAGGCATCCGGCGGCACCGACACGTCGATGGTGATCTGGCGCAGGAAATTGCCATTAGTGTCGAAGACTTGGATGCGGCGGTTGCTGCGATCGGCGACGTAGATGTGATCCTGCGCATCGACGCCGATGCCATGCGCGGTGTTGAACTGGCCGGGACCGGCGCCGCGGCCGCCCCAGGTTTTCAACCAAAACCCATCCTTGTCGATTTTCGCGACGCGCGAATTGATGTAGCCATCGCTGATATAGGCGTTGTCATGCGAATCGAAGGCAACGTCGGTCGGCTGGCGAAACAAGTTGTCGACCGCGGGCAGCGGCGGGTTGGGATGCTTCAGCGGCCCGGTATCCTCGTCCGAGGCTTCCATCTTGCGGCCGAACACCATGTCGACGAGGCCGTTGGGGCGGAACTTCACCACCATGTTCGAGCCCTTGTCGACCGCCCAGATGTTGTCGTGGCGATCGGCCTTCACGCCATGGGCGAAGGACCAAGCGTAGAGATTCTTGCCGATCTCGCGGATGAACTTGCCGTCGGGACCGAATTCCAAGAGCTGCGCCGCGGTCTCGGCAAAAGCCGGGCCGACGCTGGTGCCGCCGCGCGAGAACACGAAAATATGGCCCTTGGAATTGACTGTCACCGCCGACGCCTCGCCGAGATACATGTTGGTCGGCAGCTTCAGGAAATCGGGCACCGAATCGAACGAGATCTCGGGCGGATTCTGCAGGATCGGCGCGGGTGTCAGTGTCGGTGCCGGTGCGGGCGATGGCGCGGCGGGTTGTTGCCCGAAGGCCGGCGCGGCCCAGAGCAGCGCCGACAGGACAAGCCAGTGCTTCATGATCCTCCCCCTTTGATTGCGGCGGTGGCGATTGCCCGCCTTTATGCCAAGTCATTTTGACGGCGACGCGGCGCGCGGTGCAAGGCGATGATCGCGGCTTTCGGGCTGTTAGGCGAAAGGCGCGCGATCCCGGCTTGCGCGACGCCGCGAACCTCGATACAGTTATCTTGTACTAACTAAAAAAGAGCCGCGTTCGCGCGGCGGTGGATCGCGAACAGGGAGGCTGTACGTCGGTTCCAGCCGAAAGGCGGAATCGACGTACCGCTGCACATCCTCCGAATCTGCTCTTTCCGCAACCCGCCGCGTCGTTCAGGCCTGCGCTTGCTGCGGCCGGCGGCGATGGCGATGCGGCCGCGGATGCCGTTGCGGCGCGGCGCTTTCGGACGGTCGCTGACCCGGACCGCGCGGCTGTTGCGGGCGCTGATGATGCGTCTTGGCGGCGTGCGCGTGGGACTGCGCCGGCGCCGGGCGCGCCGCCGGCGCGTGGAAGCCGTGATGATCGACAATCGCCAGCGGCTTGCGCGTCAGCTTCTCGACATCGCGCAGCAGGGGGCGCTCGGACGCGTCGCAGAAAGTGAGCGCGACGCCGTCGCGGCCGGCTCGCGCGGTGCGTCCGATCCGGTGCACATACGTCTCGGGCACGTTCGGGATCTCGAAATTGATCACGTGGGTGATGCCCTCGACATCGATGCCGCGTGCCGCGATATCGGTCGCGACGAGGACGCGCGTCTGCCCGTCGCGGAAATCCGCAAGGGCGCGCTGCCGCGCATTCTGCGACTTGTTGCCATGGATTGCCTGCACGGCGACACCGATACGCTGCACGTGCTTCGCCACGCGGTCCGCGCCATGCTTGGTGCGCGTGAAGACCAGCGCGCGCGCGATCGCCTGGTCCTTCAGCAACTCCGCCAGAAGCGCGTGCTTGTCGGCGGCGTTGACGAAATAGACGCGCTGGTCGACACGCTCGACCGTGGTCGCGGCGGGCGTCACCGCGATACGCACCGGATCTTTGAGGATGCCGCCGGCGAGACGCTCGATCTCGCCCGGCATGGTCGCCGAAAAGAACAGCGTCTGCCGCTCTTTGGGCAGCGCCGCGACGATCCGCTTCACATCGTGGATGAAGCCCATATCGAGCATGCGGTCGGCTTCATCGAGCACGAAGACCGAGAGGTCACGTAGATCGACATGCCGCTGGCTCATGAGATCGAGCAGCCGGCCCGGCGTCGCGACCAGGATATCGAGGCCGCGCGCCAGCGCTTCGACCTGGTGTTGCTGGCTGACGCCACCGAAGATCACCGCCGAGCGCAGGCCGAGATGGCGGCCGTAGGTGCGAAAATTGTCGACGATCTGCGTCGCAAGTTCGCGCGTCGGGGTGAGGATCAGCGCGCGCACGGCGCCGCGCCGTCGCGGCACTTGCACCGCCGCGAGACGCTGCAAGATCGGCAGCGCGAAAGCGGCGGTCTTGCCGGTTCCGGTCTGTGCGATGCCGAGCAGGTCTTTGCCCGCGAGGAGATGCGGAATGGCCTCGGCCTGGATCGGCGTTGGCTGCTGATAATTCTCGGCGCGAACCGCGCGCAACAGCGGCTCGGCAAGGCCGAGGTCGTCAAAAGAAACAGTCACTAATTAACTTTCTTGAACAGGCAAACGACCAAGCGGGCACGCGGCCGAAGCGGGGCCGTTTACGGTTGCGGCTTGCCCGTGCGCGACGAGATGCCTTGGATCTATCTACGGATGAACTCGAAATGCAGCCGCGTCTATCAAGGACCATGATGTTCATGGTCGACGCGCCTCGCGCAATCGCGAGTGAAGATAGGGCCCGAAAGATGGCGGAGATCGGCGCCAAAGTCAAGGCGCGCGATGTCGCGCGCGCCCGTGCGCGTCAGATTTTCCCGTTTTGCCGCTCGTCGGGCGGGACGAATCCGGCCTTGGCATAGAGCCAGTTGCGCGATTCGAGCGCCAGACGCCGTGCCCGCTTCGCGAGCGCTTGGTCGACGAGGCGGCCGTTGAACTTCACGGGCAGTCGCGCTCTGTCTGGCGCTACGCCGCGCGGGCCTCGCGGTCGGGATCGAGATGCCGCAAGCGCGGTGCGACCTCGTCCATGAACAGTTTCATCGAGCGGGCGAGCTTCTCGGGCGTCGCGTAGTCGCGTCCGCCATGGAACATCAGCACGCCGAAGCCGCCGGTCTTCTCATAGAAATCGAGGATGCGCTGATAGACCGTGTCCGGGCTGCCGATGAAGAGATTGCCGGTATCGATCAGATAGTCGTAGGTGATGTCGTCGAGCGTCCCGCCCGGCGGCACGCGCTCGATCTGGTGATGCGGCGTGTTCTTGATCTCCCAGCGGATCGTCTCTTCATAGGACTGGCGCATATCCTCGCGCGCGATCGCGTCGGTCTCGGCGACATAGATAACCCGCGTCGCATGGAGATCGGCGCGGCGCTGCGGCCGGCCGGCGGCGCGCTGCGCGGCAACGAACGTGTCACCGAGCATCTTGAGCCGCGGCACGGGAATGAAATCGCCGGTCAGCGGCAGCAATCCGAACTTGCCGGCGAGCTCCGCCGAAGAAGGCGAGCGGCTGAGCGCGATCGCCACGGCGGGATGCGGCTTCTGCACCGGGTCGGGCTTCGCCACCATGCCCTTGCCGGTCCAAAACGGGCCGTCGTAATCGACCGGCTCCTTGCTGTTCCAGAGCTTCAGGATCAGCTCGATCGAGGCGTGCATCATGTCGCGCGTCTTATCGAAATCGAGCCCGCGCTGCTCCATCTGCGTACGATAGAAGCCGAAACCGATGCCGAGGCAATAGCGGCCATGGGTGAGCTGGTCGCAGGCATTGGCCTCGATCACGATCTGCAACGGGTGGTAATAGGCGATCGGCCGCACCGCCGAGCCGAGCTTGATTTGCTGCGTCGCGCCGGCGGCTTTGCAGATGATGAGCTCGGCGGGCGATTGATGCTCGCTGATCCAGGCCTCGCTGAAGCCGAGCTTGTCGGCGACCGCGATCTCGAAGATGTCGCAGTCCCAGGCGTCGCTCAAAGATCGGCTCGGCCGGCGCGCATTCGAAAAGATGCCGAATTCCATAGGCGACGCTTCCCCGGTTTATTTGAATTTGACCATCATGACCCTAATCGGGCGCGTCGGCGCGGGCAAGGCTCAGGGCAGTGCTAGCGGCTGGCCGGCGAGGTTCTCGGCGCGCTCGATCTTCACCAGCACGGCGAAACCTTTCTTCTCCGGATCGCGGTCCTTCTCGGGCTGGATCAGACGCTGCCAGACCTGGTCGTAGACCGCCCCGGATTTGTGGAGCGAGGCCGTGCCGTAGAAACGCGCGACGCCGCCATTGGGCAACGCGCCGCTCTCGCGCAGCGCCGGCTTGCGGAGGAAGAAGGTGAGCTTCGTGCCATCGGCGATCGCGGCATTGGTCGAGCCGCGGCCGCGCTCCCAGAGCGAGATATGCTCATCGTCGAAGACCTGCGTGCTGCCGCGCGGCGTGATCTGCGCATAGCCGTTTGGCTGCACCGTGCCGACGAGGATCACGTTCGCGGGAAAAGCGGTGTCGATATGCTCGCGCAGGCTCGTCGGGATTTTCGCCATCGCCGTTCCTTCTTATTGCGTGACGCTACGATGACGAAAACGCGCTTGCCGGGCAAGCGCGCCGGCATGAAGATGCGCGCCAACGTCAAGGGGAGGATTTATGGCCGAGCCGCATCGCATCGACGTCCATCATCACATCCTGCCGAAGCGCTGGCTCGCTGAAGAGGCCGAGCGCATGGCCGGTCGGGCGATGGATTTCAACGTCGTCGCGCAATGGACGCCGGCGATGTCCTTGGAGGCGATGGACAAGAACGGCATCGCCACCACCGTGACCTCGATCTCGACCGTGATTGTGCGCCCGAACGAGCCGGACCGCGCGCACGGCCTCGCGCGCGACTGCAATGAATTCGCGGCGCGGTTGAAGCAGGACCATCCCAAGCGCTTCGGCATGTTTGCCCTGCTGCCGTTGCCGCATGTTGAGCTTTGTCTCAAAGAGATCGAATACGCGGCCGACGTGCTTAAATGCGACGGCTTCAAGCTGCAGACCAGCTACGAGACCCAGTGGCCCGGCGATCCCGCCTTCGCGCCGGTGTTCGATGAGCTCAATCGGCGCAAGGCGACGATCTTCTTCCATCCGACCGTGCCGGGTTGCTGCACCAACCTATTGCCCGATCTCAATCCGCCGCTGATCGAATATCCTTTCGATACGACGCGCGCGATCATGAGCCTCGTCTTTGGCGGCACGGTGCGGCGTTGCCCCGCTATCCGCTTCATCTTCGCCCATGGCGGCGGCACCATTCCAATGCTGGCGCATCGCGTCTCGAATCTCGTCCGCGCGCGCAAGGACCTTGCCGAGCGGCTGCCCGACGGGGCGATCGCCGAGTTTCGCAAGCTCTATTTCGACATCGTCTCGGCGACCAATCCGCCGGGCATGGCGGCGCTGATGAAGCTCACCACCGCGGCGCAGCTCCTCTTCGGCACGGATATTCCCTATGTCCGCGCCGAGACCACGGTCGCCGACCTCGCGACTTTGGGACTGAGCGCCGCCGATATCCGCGCTATCGAGCGCGATAACGCGCTGCGCATCATGCCAAGCTTACGCTAGCCAACTGCTCTCGGGAACCGCGCCGATTATTCCGGTGTTAAATCGCCGGAATCTCCACGTTTTTGCCCGAGAGGTGAACTCATGTCTCGACTGGGCCTTGTCGCCGCAACGGCCGGCATCCTTCTTGCGGGGGCGTCGACGTTGGCGCTCGCGCAGACCATCATCCAGACCCAACCCCAGCCGCAGACCCAGGCGCTCGCGCCCGGGGATGCGCCTTTCGTCGCGCGCGCCAATATCAGCGTCGCGAACAACAGCGCCGTGCCCGAGACCGTCGCCGGCACCGGCGTCACGCCCTTCCAGCTGATGCCGCATCAACAGGCCCGGCTCGAGATGAATGTGGCGCCGCCGCCGGTCGCGACGGCGCCAGGCAGCAGCGTGCCGGTGCGGTTCGAATACTCGGTCGGGCAGGGCTCGGGCCCGCAATGCCACGGCACGATCGATATGAGCCTCAACACGCAGGGTGCGCCGGGCAATCCCTACGCGGTGACCAATTGCGTCGCGCATTCGCTCGGCACCAACGGCGCCGACTGCAATATCGCGGTCAGCGCCGAGAACGCGATGTGCCAGGGCGGCCTCGCTTTTTCGGCGCGCTGAGCGGTTCGCCGCGGGCGCATGCCCCGTCTAGGGTAAGGCATGCGCTTTCTCGGCCGGTGGCTCTCGCATAGCGTTCGCCTCGGGCTGGCGCTGTTCTTCGCGCTGGTCGCGATGCAAGCGCCGGCCTTCACCGCCGACTACACCGCGTCTCTGCTCCAGGTGAGTGGCGACGCGCGTCGCGATATCGATCAGCGCGAGGCGGCGGCACGGCAATACTACGATCTTCCCGCCGGCGATGACGCGGCGCTGATCGCCGGCCTCAGAGCGCATGAGCCGGCGAATGCCGCCACTCTGGCGCTGTCAGTCGATCGCGCCGAGACCTTGCGATCGGCCCGCGAACGCATCCTCGCGGCGCCGGCGCTGCTTCAGCCGCTGGTCGCGATCGTCGATGCCACGCGCGATCCCGCGGGCTACAAGGCCGCGATCTGGAAGACCCAGCTACGAACCTACGTCGTCCATCTCGATCTTACCCTCGCGGCGATCGGCTACGGCCTCGCCGGGTTGGTGCTCGGCTCGCTGCTCGGCCATCTGCTCTGCCTGCCGTTCGAGCGGGACGCACGGCGCTTCGCCAACGTCTAGTACCGCCGCGACTCTTTCGGCGACCTGTTCGACATGTTCGACTTCAGCCACGCCCCACGGTCAGGGCGGGAATGGCGACGCGACCACGACGGTGACGACGCGGGTCGGGCATCGCTGAGATGGCGGCGGCGCCGACTGAGGCGCTTTTTTTCGCGCCGGCCCGCGCGGAGGCGCGTAACGCCCTATTGAGAGCGGCGCTTGTCGTTGCGCTCTTCTTTGGCGGCGAGCTGCCACTGGCGATTCATCTGCTGCTCGAGGTGGCCGCCGACCTGCCATAACTCATAGGACAGGGCGTGCAGCTTGACGCTGAGCTCGCGCGCGCGCCGCTTTGCGATCTGGCGCTCGCCCGCGATCACGTCGAAGCAATGCAGAGGCTGGTTCTCACGATCGAAGAGATAGAGGCGGAAGTGTGTCGTTGCCATGGCTGCACCAAATACGCTCGCTCGTCGAAAACACGATATCCGTCGCGGAGGCGGCAGGCGGCTCATTCAGCTCGTCGCGCGCTTGACCTTCGCTGTCATTCAAATGCAGCACAGGCTTTGCGGTTCCACCAAACTTTGCCTCCGCCATTCGAAACGGGTTTGTGAGGCGGCGAAGCCGCAAACGGAACGGGCGGCGACTCTGGGAGCCGCCGCCCGTTGCCCGACCAGTGGTTGGTCGAAAGACTTTAGCGTTCCCAGACCGGGCGGCCGAGATCGATCGCGTTCGGGCTGGTCACGGCGCCGGTCGCCGCGCCTGCCCCGGCGCCGATCGCCGCGCCGGTCCCGACGCCGACCGGACCCGCTATTGCGCCGATTGCCGCGCCCGAACCGGCACCGATCGCCGCGCCGCTCAAGGCGCGGTCGCCGGTGGTTTCGCCGCATGCCGCGAGACAGATGGTGATGCCGGCGATCGCCAAGCCGTGCCAAAGCTTCATGGTGTTCTCCATTGTTACAGCCTGGCGATAGAACCCGATGGCGCGCCGTTTGTTGCGACAGCCGCGCTTATGCCAGCGCGGCCGTCGAGAGGAAAGTGCGGCGATGGATGATGGCGGACCCTGCGAGATTCGAACTCACGACCTCTGCCTTCGGAGGGCAGCGCTCTATCCAGCTGAGCTAAGGGTCCGCTGCGCGAACGATAGGCGAAGGCCGAAAGTGAGGCAAGGCGGTGCGCTGACTTACGCGCCGAGCTCGCGGCGCACGAGCTTCGTTCCCGCGACCATCGCCTGAAGCTTGGCGAAGGCGATGTCGCGCGGCAGGTATTTCATGCCGCAATCGGGTGCGATCACCAGCCGCTCGGCGGGCACGTAAGGCAGCGCGCGGCGGATGCGCGCGGCGACGCCCTCGGGCGTCTCGACCGTCATATCGGCGAGATCGATAGCGCCAAGAATGATCTGCTTGCTCGGGAGCTTCGCCAGCACCGCGCAATCGAGCTGCGACTGCGCCGTCTCGATCGAGATCTGCTTGGCGACCGATTGCTCGAGCTCGGGCAGGAAGGAATAGCCTTCCGGCCGCTGCTTCACGAACGCGGCATAGCCGAAGCAGAGATGGACCGCGGTCGTGCCGGCGACGCCTTCGAGCGCACGGTTCAAGGCTTTGATGCCGAACTCGGCCGCCTTGTCCGGCCGCGCCTGCATATAAGGCTCGTCGATCTGCACGACATCGGCGCCGGCGGCAAAGAGGTCCTTGATCTCCGCATTCACCGCCGCGGCATAATCCATCGTCAGCGCCGCCGGGTCCTTGTAGTAGTCGTCCTGGGTTTGCATCGACAGGGTGAAAGGCCCGGGCACGGTGATCTTGATCGCGCGCTCGGTATTGGCGCGGAGGAAGCGCGCGTCGCGCGTCTCAACCGGCTGGCGGCGGCGGATCGGGCCGACGATGCGGGGCACCGGCTGGGTGCGGCCCGGCGTGCGCGTCGGCGCCTGGCCGGGATTGTCGATATCGACGCCGTCGAGCGCGGTCGCGAAACGGTTGGAATAGCTCTCGCGCCGCATCTCGCCGTCGGTGACGATATCGATGCCGGCGCGCTCCTGGTCGCGGATCGCAAGCAGCGTCGCGTCGTCCTGCGCCTGGTCGAGGAATTCCGGGGCAATGCGCCAGAAATCGCGGAAGCGCACCCGTGGCGGGGCCACGCCGGCGAGGCGCTGGCGGTCGATGAGCCAATCGGGTTGCGGATAGCTTCCTACCAAAGTCGTTGGCAACAGCATGAACTGAAACGCCTCCCGGGGGGCCGTTATGGTAAAGCAATTTTAACCATGATGACGCTTACTTCCATCTGTCACAAACGACGGATTGGGGTAAGCCATGGCTGGTCAGGACCCGTTCTGGCGAATGTTCTACGACCGCGCTTGGGGTCTGCGCGCCGATTATCTTCGCGGCCTCATCGCGGCGGGCGAGCGGAATATCCCGCGTTTGCTCCGGCGTTTCGATGCTTACGAGCGCAAGCACCGCGTTCAATGGAGCGGCAATACCCTCCAATTCGAGCCGATACAGTGGCCCGAGGAACAGGCGATCGGGCCGGCGGGCGTGCCCTTTCTGCGCCCGTCATCCTTTCGCGGCAATGTCGCGGTGTTGCCGTTCCACGCCACCGACAACATTGCGGATTTTCTCGTCGATTACATCGAGGAAACCGGGCCGTTCGATGCCATTATCGAGCTCGGTTGCGGCTATGGGCGCCACCTCTTCCAGGTCTTCTACAGTGGCGGCCCGCAGGAGGCGCGCTATTACGGCGGCGAGCTCACGGAAACCGGTTGCACGATCGCCCGCGAGATCGCGATGCTCGATCCCGCGATGAAGGCGCAGTTCTTCTCGTTCGATTATCTCAATCCCACGCTCGCGATCGAGCCGGTCGAGCGTGCCCTCGTTTTCACGGTGCATTCGATCGAACAGGTCTGCCAGATCGACGCGCGGCTTTTTGCCGTGATCGCCGGTGCCGCGCGCCATGTCGATTGCGTTCATTTCGAGCCGTTCGGCTTCCAGATCGCCGAACTCGGCGATACCAGCCGCGCGCAGCGCGCACAGGCTATGGAGAACAGCTGGAACCTCAATTTCGCCCAGGCCCTTCGTGAGGCGCAGGAATCAGTCGGCTTGCGGGTGAGTTGCCTCATCACCGAGCTGTCGTTGCCGATCGACCCGCAAAATCCGACCTCGCTCGCGATCTGGCACGCCGACGACAAGGCGGCCTGACCGCCGTCGCGCGATGGTGGCGCTAATTCGCACGTGCCTGCGGACCGAGATGTGCGCTGAGCGTCGCCGCGGGGTTTGATTGTGGCAGCAACGTTTGGGCGGCGCGGATATCCGCGCCCGAGGGCAGCGGCGCGTCGCCGTGGAAGATCCAGTTCTCGACATCCTGCGACACCATCGCGCCATCAAGGTCGCGCAGCAGCATGTGATAGCCCTTGTCGTAATAGGCGATGGTATCGCCGCTCCGGCTGTTTTTCGGCAGATCGCGGACGAATTCCTCGACCGGTGCCGGCGGCACCAGCTCGTCATGCGCGCCGTAGAGCAGCAGCGTGCGCTGGTTCAAGTGCGGCGCCGCGGCGAGCGCCTCGCTCATCAGCTCGACGAGGCCATTGATCGTATCGACGCGGGTCTCCTTGATCACCAGCGGGTCGCGTGAGAAGGCGCGCAGCATGGGGAAATTGTCGGAGGGCAGGATGTGCAATCCCGACCCACTCAACTGCCAGCGCGGTGCGACGTGATCGGTGATCCAAAGCGCGGCGCGATAAAAGATGTTCATCGTCTGCTCGCCCCAGACCGCGGGCGCGACGAGGATGATGCCGTCGACGTCGGGGCGCTCGGCGCCGGCCCAGCCGGTCGCGGCGGTGATGACGACGGCGCCGCCCATGCTCTCGCCGAGGAGATAGAGCGGTACGCCTGGGTAGCGCGCGCGCAGCAGGCGGCTGACCGTCGCGACGTCGGAATCGAGCTGATAGGTGCCGACCCAGCGGCCGCGCTCCGGTGCCGCGCCGAAGCCGCGCTGGTCGAAGGCATAGGTCGCGACCCCGTCCTGCGCCCAGATCTTCGCCGGCATTTCGAAAGCATGCGAGTAGTCGTTGATGCCGTGGACGGCGAGCACTACCGCTTTCACCTTCCCGTCGGGCCGCCAGCTCTTGAGCGGCAGTTGCGCACCGTCGACCGCGACATAGTCGCTGTCGGTCAAATGCGGCGTCACCGTGCCGGTCGCGATCGTCGGCATCGGATCGGGGTTGGCACAGGCGGCGAGCAGTAGCGCCAGCGCGCCTGCGGCGAGACGCAACGCCGTCATCGCGCCTGCTCCACGCCGCGGGTGAGCTGGAGGAAGATATCCTCGAGATCGGTCTCCTGGCTCGAGATGTCGCGGATGGCGAGGCCTTGCGCCGTGACTGCCGCGAGGAGCTCGCCGAGCCGCGTCCGGCTCGGCGCATAGCGCAGCCCGAGCCGGCCGGAAGCCAGCAGCGTGAAACCGAGCGCCGCGAGCGCCTCGGGCACCGCCGCGATCGGCTCGACCAGCGCGATGCTCAATGCTTTGTCGTCGACGCGGCCGAGCAGCGCCGCCGTTGTATCGCACGCGACCAGCCGGCCGTTGTTGATGATCGCGATGCGGTCGCACAGCTCTTCCGCCTCTTCGAGGTAATGCGTCGTCAACAGGATCGTGGTGCCGCGCGCCTGGAGGTCGCGAACCATCGCC
Organism: Allostellaceae bacterium; assembly: GCA_036501365.1. Taxonomy (GTDB): domain Bacteria; phylum Pseudomonadota; class Alphaproteobacteria; order ATCC43930; family CGMCC-115725; genus CAIKMD01. Next base: position 219,450 of record DASYAL010000060.1, read on the forward strand.
CAGAGATGCTGGCGCAGCTCGACATCGACGCCGGCGGTCGGCTCGTCGAGCACCAGCACCGGCGGATCATGCACCATCGCCTTCGCTACCATCAGTCTTCGCCGCATGCCGCCCGAGAGCGAGCGCGCGGCGACGTCGGCTTTGTCGTCGAGTGCAACAGCCTGAAGGATAGCGTCGGTGCGGCGCTCGCGTTTCGGGACGCCGTAGAACCCGGCCTGCGTGTCGAGCAGCTCGCGCGGCGTGAAGAAGAAATCGAGCGTGATCTCTTGCGGCACGACGCCGATCGCGGCGCGCGACTGGCGCGGCTCGGCGTCGACATCGATGTCCCAAATGCGCACCGTGCCCGACGTCTTGATGACGAGGCCGGCGAGGATGTTTATGAGGGTCGACTTGCCCGCGCCGTTCGGGCCGAGCAGACCGAAGATCGACCCGCGCGGAATCGCGAGGTCGAGGCCGGCGAGGGCGGTCACGCCCGGGAGCTTGCCGCTGCCGCCGTAGATCTTGGTCAGATGCTTGATTTCGACCGCCAACGTTGGCGGCCCGACGGGGCGCTCGGCGACGGAAGAAATCGGGGCAGCAGTCATTGATTGTCTGTCAGGGCAATGGGTATCATTCACAAGGCAGCGGGGTCAAATGTTCGATGCAGCCTTTTGAGACGATCTATGTTGAGGAAGATACCGTCGCCTGCAACGGCGGCGGCGGGCCGTTGGGCCATCCCAAAGTATACCTGAATCTTTCGCCCGAAGGTAAGGTCGAGTGTCCTTATTGCTCGCGGCTTTTCCTACGTGGTCAATCGTCGCATCCGCAAAATCCCGTAGGCCGGTCGCAAACGCCGGCTTCCTGAGCCCTTGAGCACGCTGCGCCACGTCTATCTGATCGACGGCTCGGGCTACATCTTCCGCGCCTATCATGCGCTGCCGCCGTTGACCCGCGCCGATGGGACACCGGTTGGTGCGGTGCTCGGCTTTAGCAACATCCTCTTTAAGTTCCTCCAGGATACGGCCGCCGACCACCTCGCCGTGGTGTTCGACAGCGCGCGCACCACCTTCCGCAATCGCATCTACGACCAGTACAAGGCCCACCGTCCCGATCCGCCCGATGATCTCATCCCGCAATTCAAGCTCGTGCGCGACGCGACCGACGCGTTCAACGTGTGCCGCATCGAGCGCGCGGATTTCGAGGCCGACGATCTGATCGCGACCTATGCCCGCGAAGCCGAGAAGGCGGGCGCGACGGTGACCATCGTTTCTTCCGACAAAGACCTGATGCAGCTGATCTCGGATCGCATCTCGATGTGGGATCCGATCAAGCAGAAGCCGATCGGCGCCGCCGAGGTACGCGAGAAGTTCGGCGTCGGCCCGGAGAAGGTGGTCGAGGTCCAGGCGCTGATCGGCGACAGCGTCGACAACGTGCCGGGCGTCCCGGGCATCGGCCCCAAAACCGCGGCAGAGCTCATCATGACCTATGGCGATCTCGAATCGGTTCTCAAGCACGCGCCCGAGATCAAGCAGCCGAAGCGCCGCCAGGCGTTGATCGATCACGCCGAGAATGCACGGATGTCGAAGAAGCTGGTCGTGCTCGACGACCACGTGCCGCTGCCGGTGCCGATCGAGAAGCTGAGCGTGAAGCCGCTGGAGCGCGGCAAGATCACCCATTTCCTGCGCGAACAGGGGTTCCGCACGCTGCTCAATCGCGTCGAGAGCAAGCTCGGCAATGCCAGCGCTCCGGCTGAAGCCGCATCGGCCGCCGAGAAACCGGCCGCGGCGTCGGTTGCCGCGCCGGCGCCTGCCGCCGCTCCGGCCGCGCCGGTCGCCGTCGAGCAGCGCTATGAGCTGATCCAGGATTCGGCCGCGCTCGATCAATGGATTGCCGCGGCGCGCGATCAGGGCTTCGTTTCCGTCAGCGCCGAGACCTCGGCGCTCGATCATGCCCGTGCCGAGCTGATTGGCGTCGCGCTGGCGCTCGCGCCCGGCCATGCCGGCTACATCCCGCTCGGCCATTACATCGCCGAAGGCCCCGACGCGCTGGCCCTCGCTGCGCAATCGAAATCGCTGAAGCAGATTCCCGCGCGCGAGGCGCTCGCGAAGCTGAAGCCGCTGCTCGAAGAAGCAGGCGTCTTGAAGATCGGCCATGACGCCAAATACGACGCTGCGATCTTCGCCCGTCACGACGTCGCGCTCGGGCCGGTCGATTCGAGCCTGCTGATCTCCTTCGTGCTCGATGCCGGGCTGCACGGCCACGAGCTCGATGAGCTCGTCTCGCTGCGCTTCGGCCACGATACGATCAAATACAAAGACGTCGCCGGGACCGGCAAAAGCCATATTGGCTTCGCCGCCGTGGCGCTCGAGAAAGCGCGCGACTACGCCGCCGAGAAAGCGGATTACGCGCTACGCCTCCATCGGTTATTGAAGCCGCAGTTGCGCGAGAAACGGCTCTTGGGTTTCTACGAGACGATCGAGCGGCCGCTCATCCCGGTCATCGCCGGCATGGAAGCTGCCGGCATCCGCGTCGAACGAGACGAGCTCAGCCGCTTGAGTCACGATTTCGCGCAGCGCATCGCCGCGCTCGAGGCCGAAATCCATACGCTCGCCGGTCATCCCTTCAACATCGGCTCGCCCAAGCAATTGGGCGAGGTGTTGTTCGACGAGCTCGCGCTGCCCGGCGGCAAGAAGGGCAAGACCGGCGCCTATGGCACCGATGCCGGCATCCTCGACGAGCTGGCGCTGACTCACGAACTACCGGCGCGCGTGCTCGATTGGCGGCAGCTGACGAAGCTCAAGAGCACCTACACCGATACGCTGATCGAGGAGATTAACGCGCGCACCGGCCGCGTCCACACCGCCTATTCGATGTCGGGCGCCGCGACCGGACGGCTGAGCTCGAACGATCCCAATCTCCAGAATATCCCGATCCGCACCGAGGAGGGCCGCAAGATTCGCCGCGCCTTCGTCGCCGAACGCGGCCATAAGCTGATCTCGGCCGATTACAGCCAGATCGAGCTGCGGCTCGCCGCGCATGTCGCCGATATCGACGCGCTGAAAGACGCGTTCCGCGGCGGCGCCGACATCCATGCGATGACCGCGAGCGAGGTCTTCGGCGTGCCGATGGCGAAGATGGATTCCGAAACGCGCCGCCGCGCCAAAGCGATCAATTTCGGCATCATCTACGGCATCAGTGCCTTCGGCCTCGGCAATCAGCTCGGCGTGCCGCAAAGCGAGGCCTCGGATTACATCAAGCGTTATTTCCAGCGCTTTCCCGGCATCCGCGACTACATGGAGCGGATGAAGCAGTTCGCGCGCGAGCATGGCTACGTCGAAACGATCTTCGGCCGCCGCGTGCACATTCCCGGCATCAAGGACGCGAACCCGGCCCGGCGCGGCTTCTCGGAGCGCGCGGCGATCAACGCGCCACTGCAAGGCTCGGCGGCCGATATCATCAAGCGCGCGATGAAGCGCATTCCGCCGGCGCTCGATGCCGCCGGCCTCAAGACGCGGATGCTGCTTCAAGTGCATGACGAGCTCGTCTTCGAGGCGCCCGACCGCGAGGTCGATGCCGTGAAGAAGCTCGCCAAGGACGTGATGGAAAGCGCCTGCGCGCCGGTCTTGAGCCTATCGGTGCCGCTCGTCGTCGAGACCGGCGCCGCCGGCAACTGGGACGAGGCGCATTAGCGCCTCGCCGGTCCGGCCTCTGATTGAGCGGCTTTACTTCGCGGGAACGCGCTGCGTCTCGAGGCGCGACAACAAACCTTGGCGCTCTTCCTCGAGCTCCGACGGCAGCCGGCTGCCGAAGCGATCGAACAGCTCCTGCTGATCGAGCGCTTCGCGACGCGCCTCGCCGGGATCGATCGACATGATCTTGGCGAAACGGTCCGAGGTAAAGGGCAGGCCGCTCCAGTTGAGATCCTGGTAATGCGGCATGAAGCCGAACGAGCTTTCCGCCGGCTTCGGAGCGCGGCCGCGGATGCGGTCGACGATCCATTGTAGCACGCGCATGTTCTCGCCGAAGCCCGGCCAGGCGAACTTGCCGCTCTCGTCCTTGCGGAACCAGTTGACGCGGAAGATGCGCGGCAGCTGGCGGACGCGCCGGTCCATCGACAGCCAGTGGTTCCAGTAATCGGCCATGTTGTAGCCGCAGAAGGGCAGCATCGCGAAAGGATCGCGTCGGATCGCCGCCTGGTTCTCGGCGGCGGCAGTCGCCTCCGAGCCCATCGTCGCGGCGAGATAGACGCCGTGCTTCCAATTGAAGGATTCGAACACCAGCGGGAAGGTCTTCGAGAGACGACCGCCGAAGATGAAGGCCGAAATCGGCACGCCGGCAGGATCCTCCCAGGCCGGATCGATGCTCGGGCACTGTCCCGCCCAAACGGTGAAGCGCGAATTGGGATGCGCCGCCTTGCGGCCGGCAGCGGGCGTCCAGTCCTTGCCCTGCCAATCGATGAGATGCGCCGGCGGCTCGTCGGTCAGGCCCTCCCACCACACGTCGCCATCGTCGGTCAGCGCGACATTGGTGAAGATGACGTCGTGGCCGAGCATCTTCAGCGCATTGGGATTGGTCTTGGTGCTGGTGCCCGGCGCGACGCCGAAGAAACCGGCTTCGGGATTAATCGCGCGCAGCGTGCCGTCCGGTGCCGGCTTGATCCAGGCGATGTCGTCGCCGATGGTGCGGACCTTCCAACCATCGAAGCCCGAAGGCGGCACCAGCATCGCGAGGTTGGTCTTGCCGCAAGCCGACGGAAAGGCCGCGGCGACATAGGTCTTTTCGCCTTTCGGACTCTCGATGCCGAGGATCAGCATGTGCTCGGCGAGCCAGCCTTGCTCGCGACCGAGCACCGAGGCGATGCGCAGCGACAAGCACTTCTTGCCGAGCAGCGCGTTGCCGCCATAGCCCGAGCCGTAGGAGACGATCGAATGCTCCTCGGGGAATTGGACGATGTATTTGTGCTTGGCGTTGCACGGCCAAGCGACGTCCTTCTGGCCTTCCTCGAGCGGCGCGCCGATGGAATGGAGGCACGGCACGTACTCGCCGTCGCCGAGCAGATCGAGCACCTTCTGCCCGACGCGCGTCATCAGCTGCATGCTGACGACGACATAGGGCGAGTCCGAAATCTGCACGCCGATATGCGAGATCGGCGAGCCCAACGGTCCCATGCTGAACGGGATGACATACATCGTCCGGCCGCGCATCGAACCTTCGAACAGCCGGTCGAGCGTCGCATGCATCTCCCGCGGCTCGACCCAGTTGTTGGTCGGCCCGGCATCCTCTTTATGGGGCGCGCAGATGAACGTGCGATCCTCGACGCGCGCCGTGTCGGCGGCATCGGAGCGCGCGAGATAGGAGTTCGGACGCTTCGCGGGGTTGAGACGGATCAGCGTGCCTTGTGCCACCATCTCGTCGTAGAGGCGCTGCGCTTCCTCGGCCGAGCCGTCGCACCAATGAACGCGGTCGGGCCGGCACTTGGTCGCGATCTCCTCGACCCAATCGAGCAGCTTCTTGTTGCGCGTGCGTGGGGCTGCGGTCATGCCACGATCTCCTTCGACACCAGCAGCGACTGTGGGACGATACCGCCGGCTGATCCGGTGACGGCGAAGGCGAGCACGGCGAACCTCCAAGATGGTATCGGGCTTTTTCGATGGTTAACGCGAATCGTTGCCCGGCCACCCAAATTATCGCCGCAGCGTTCAAGGCGCAATGTCCATGCGCCCTATCGCGCGGTATGCGCTATTGCGACATTGCGCCGCGTTTGGCCGACTGTGCAAGCGCAACAAAACTTTGCCGCACTGCATCCAAATCGCCCACCGGCGTTGGGAAATCGATACGTGCGACCGTGCCGCCGCGCCGCAGATCGGCGCCCTCGGGATCGACGCCGGTGAGACGCCAGCCGCTGCCGCTCAGCCCTAACAGCCGTTCGGCATAGAGATCGATCGTCGTCGCGTGATCGCCGTTCATGTGATCGAGGATGCCGGGCTCGGCGTCGCGCAGCCAGGTGAGGTCATGCGGCTCGCGCAACGCCGCGGCCTCGATCCAATGGATGCGCCCGAAACCTGCGACCAGATGCGCGCGCGTGACTTCCATGCGGTAAAGAGCGAAATCCTTGAAGCCGGCATAGAGCGCGCTCGCGGGATGGCGTGCCACGAAGCGCTTGCGCCGCGTTGGATCGGGATCGGGCCGCAGCCGGCCCACCGCCGTCACCCGCGCGCCAGTCAGCGGGTCGTCCAAGCCCTGCGTGCCGTCGAACAGCAGCGAGGCGCGCGGATCGCGCGCGAGGTTCTTGGTATGCTCGGCCAGGGTCGAGATGAACAACAGCGGGCTGGCGTCGAGATCGGCTGCGACCAGGACGAGAGACGCGTAGGGCCAGCCCTCCACGCCGAGCGCCGTTGCCAAGGCCGCCCGGTCGAGGGCGCGCATGAGCCGCCGGGCGGTCGCCGCCGGGGCTGCGTCAGGCGTTGTCATCGCTTCGATCCTGGTCCCTGAAGCGGTTCAAGGGAAGCGTCTAAATCGCTGGTAATCTTGGTTGACGAAGACAAATTAGAACCCCCCTGTTGCCTTAAAGCCGCCACACTGCGGCGCAAGGGTTCCGCCTTGGGCCGACTATGAGGGAACATTCGATGGCCAACACGATCGCCCTGGTCGATGACGACAGGAACATTCTCACGTCGGTGGCGATGGCGCTCGAGGCCGAGGGCTTCACCGTGCGCAGCTATACCGACGGGGCCGAGGCGCTCAAAGGGCTAACGACGCAACCTGCCGATCTCGCCATCCTCGACATCAAGATGCCGCGGATGGATGGCATGGAATTGCTCGGCCATCTGCGCAAGGACAGCGCGATGCCAGTGATTTTCCTCACCTCGAAGGACGATGAGGTCGACGAGGTGCTGGGGCTGCGCATGGGCGCCGACGATTACATCAAGAAACCATTCTCGCAGCGGCTTCTCGTCGAGCGCATCCGCGCGTTGCTGCGGCGCGGCGAACTCGCACAAGGCACCGGCGCCGAGGCCGAGCCGGCGATCCAGCGCGGCGAGCTGCGGCTCGATCCGGCACGGCATCAATGCACCTGGAAGGGCGAGAACGTCGATCTCACGGTGACCGAGTTTCTGTTGCTCAAATCGCTGGCGCTTCGACCCGGCCATGTGAAAAGCCGCGATCAGTTGATGGACGGCGCCTATGGCGAGCATATTTATGTGGATGATCGCACCATCGATAGTCACGTGAAACGTCTGCGCAAAAAGTTTAAGGTGGTGGACCTGGATTTTGCGCAGATCGAGACGCTCTACGGGGTTGGATACCGCTACCGCGACACCTGACCGTTCCTCCGCCGCGGCCTCGACCATGGATGTGTCGCCGCGTCAGACCGAGGAAGCATTGGCCGCACGACCGGCGCCCTGGGCGCGGGGCCGCTATCGCCTGTCGCCGCTCACGCTGCGCATCCTCGCCATCAACGTTGTCGCCTTGGCGCTGCTTGGGGGCGGCTTCTTCTATCTCGGCGAATACCAGCAAAAGCTCGTCGCGACGCAGATCGCGGGTCTCGAGACGCAAGGCCAGATCTTTGCCGCGGCGCTGGGCGAGGGCGCGGTGCAGAACCGGCTCGACGGCGCCCCCGAGGCGCTCGCGCCTGGCCTGTCGCGCGAGATGATGCGGCGCCTGGTCGAGCCGACTCATATCCGCGCCCGGCTCTTCGATACGCAAGGCGTGCAGATCGCCGACAGCCGGTCGCTTGGCGCATCGCGCGAAACGATCCAGGTCGAGGAGCTGCCGCCGCCCGAGCGTAGCAACGTCATCCTGCGCCTCGCGGACCGCTTCTACGAGAATGTGATGGCGCGCATCGCCTGGAGCGGCAATTACCTGCCCTATGTCGAGTCTGCCGCCCCCACGGCGGCGGACTATCCCGAGGTCGGGCACGCTTTCCAGGGCGAGATTGCGAGCGCAGTGCAGCGCACGGCCGAGGGCGGACTCGTAATGAGCGCCGCGGTGCCGGTGCAGTATTACAAGCAGGTGCTCGGCGTCGTGCTGTTGTCCTCGGGTAGCAGCGAGATCGAGCAGGCGGTTCGCGCCGTCCGCCTCTCGATCGTCGAGCTGTTCTTGTTGGCGCTGGTCGTGACGATCCTGCTGTCGATCTTCCTCGCCGGCACGATCGTGCGGCCGCTGCGCCAACTCGCCGCCGCGGCCGAGCAGGTGCGCCGCGGCGCGACTCAATCGCCCATCATCCCCGATTTCGCCATGCGGCGAGACGAGATCGGCGATCTCTCGATCGCGCTCCGCGAGATGACCGAGACCATCCGCCGGCGCATGAACGCGATCGAGCATTTCGCCGCCGATGTCGCGCATGAGTTGAAGAATCCGCTGACCTCGCTGCGCAGCGCCGTCGAGACCGCGCTGCGCGTCGACGATGTGGAGAAGCAGAAGCGGCTGCTGATGCTCGTGCTCGAGGATGCGAAGCGGCTCGACCGGCTCGTCACCGATATCTCCGATGCGTCGCGGCTCGACGCCGAGATGTCGCGCGACCTGCACTCGCGGGTGCCGCTCGGCCCGATGCTCGGGACGCTGGTCGCGGTCTATCGCGAGGCAGGGGGGCCCGGTTCGCCGTTGATCACGCTCGATCTTCCGGATGGTGCGGGGGCCGAGGCCGCTATCAACACGCGCGGCAACGAAGAACGGCTGGTGCGCGTGTTCCGCAATCTCCTCGATAACGCGATCTCGTTCAGCCCGCCGGGCGGCACCATCGCCGTTCGCTTGCGCCGCGCCGGCGATATGATCCGAATCGCGGTCGAGGATGACGGTCCCGGCATTCCCGAAGGCAAGCTCGGCGCGATTTTCGAGCGCTTCTACAGCGAGCGGCCCGCGGGCGAGGATTTTGGCACCCATTCCGGCCTCGGCCTCGCGATCTCGAAGCAGATCATCGAAGCTCATCGCGGCACCATCCGGGCCGAGAACCGCCTCGATCGCGACAACCGGCTGCACGGCGCGCGTTTCATGGTCGATCTGCCTGCCGATTCCGGCGCTGCGGCGCGCCTCTAGGCGCGCTTCCGTGCAAAGCAAAAGCTCCGGCGAAGCTTTGCTAGATGTAGTGGGCGGCTAGGCCGATAATCGCAACTAATTGACGGATTGTCACAATTGCGCAAAGTTGCAGTGCCAAATCGATTGACTTTGAGCAAAGAGCAGCGCACCTAGAGCGCCGCATGATCCGAGTCCATGGCACGGCGATTGCGCTGGGGAGCGAAGGCATCCTGCTCCGGGGTCCGTCGGGCGCGGGCAAATCGGATCTTGCATTGCGATTGATCGACCAAGGTGCACGCCTCGTGGCGGACGACCAGACCGAGCTTCGGCGCGAGGGCAACGAGATCACGATGAGCGCGCCGGCAACCATCGCCGGTCAGATCGAAGTGCGCGGCCTCGGCATCATGGCGGTGTCGAGCGTCGCCGCCGCGCCGCTGCGGCTCGTCGTCGATCTGATGCCGGCCGATGAGATCGAACGCTTGCCGTTGCCGCACGCCTGCGACCTGCTCGGCTGCGCCGTGCCGGTGGTGGCGCTGGCGCCGTTCGAGGCTTCCGCGCCGGCAAAGCTCCGGCTCGCGCTTCAGACGATCGCGCGCCGGGCCGGCGTCGCGATGCCGGCCGCGATCCCATCATGACCGATACGCCGCAAGCGGGCGGCAAGCTGATCGTCGTCACCGGCATGTCCGGCGCCGGCCGCTCGACCGCGCTCAAGGTGTTCGAGGATATGGGCTACGAGGCGGTCGACAATCTGCCGCTGTCGCTACTGCCCAATCTCGTCGGGCCGAGCGGCCGGCTGCTGGCGCTCGGCGTCGACGTGCGCACGCGCGATTTCGCGGTGCCGGCCTTGATCGCGACGCTCGACAGCCTCGCGACCGGACGCGATCTCGATCTGAAGATCGTGTTCCTCGATTGTGACGACGACCGGCTGGAGCGCCGCTACACCGAGACGCGCCGCCGCCACCCGCTCGCTACCGAGCGCCCGGTGGCCGACGGGATAAGACTGGAGCGCGAGCGCGTGCGTCCGCTGCACGATCGCGCCGATTTGGTAATCGACACTTCGCTGCTGACGCCGGCCGATCTGAAGCGTGTGCTGCATGGCCATTTCCGTCTCACCGCTGAGCTGGGCTTGAGCGTCTTCGTCACGTCCTTCTCCTATCGCCAAGGCCTGCCGCGCGACGCCGATCTGGTGCTCGACGTGCGCTTCTTGCGCAATCCGCATTACGTCGCCGCGCTGAAGCCGATGACCGGCAAGGATCGCGCGGTCGGCGACTACATTGCCGCCGATCCGGATTTCCCCGCCTTCCTCGATCAGCTCTCAGCCTGGCTCAAGCCGCTGCTGCCGCGCTACGAGAGCGAGGGCAAAAGCTATCTTACCATCGCGATCGGCTGCACCGGCGGCCGGCATCGCTCGGTCTACGTCGCCGAGCGGCTCGCCGCCTGGCTGCGCCGCGAGGGCCGCAGCGTCGCAGTCGCGCATCGCGATTTGGGGATCAGTGTTTTATCGGAAACCACCACGGCCGCAGCCGATCTCGGCGAAGCCGCAGTAAAGGACTTCGCATGATTGGAATGGTTCTTGTCACCCATGGCAGGCTTGCCGCGGAATTCATCGCCGCGCTCGAGCATGTCGTCGGGCCGCAATCCCATATCGCGGCGGTCTGCATCGGGCCGGAAGACGATATGGAGCGACGGCGCCAGGACATCTTGCACGCGATCGCCGAGGTCGATGCCGGCAAGGGTGTCGTGTTGTTGACCGACATGTTCGGCGGCACGCCCTCCAATCTCGCGATCTCGGTGATGGACAAGGCCAAGGTCGAGGTGATCGCCGGGATCAACCTGCCGATGCTGATCAAGCTCGCGAGCCTGCGCGAGAGCGAAAGCCTCGCCGCCGCGGTGCGCGGCGCGCAGGAGGCGGGGCGCAAATACATCAACGTCGCCTCGCAATTGCTGGCCGAGGCGCGGTGAGCGATGGCGCGCCCCCATCGGACGAGGGGGCGCCCGACGCCAACGGGCCTATCCGCCGCAAGGCGGTAATCTGCAATCGCCGCGGTCTTCACGCGCGCGCCGCCGCGAAATTCGTTAAGCTCGTTTTCGAGTTCGATGCCGAGGTAACGGTGGCGAAAGGGGAGAACACGGTGTCGGGACGATCGATCATGGGCCTGATGATGCTGGCAGCGGGGCCGGGCGCCGAGCTCGATCTCTCCGCGACGGGCCCCGATGCCGAACGCGCGCTCGACGCCTTGACGGCGCTGGTCACCGGCGGCTTCGACGAGTCCTGACCCGATGAAGGCCGAGCGGCGGCTCGAAGGTCTCGGCATCTCTCCCGGAATTGCGATCGGTCCGGTCTTCGTCACCGACGACAACATCGCCGTCCCGGAATATCGCCTCGAGCCGCATCAGGTCGAGGCCGAGATCGGGCGCTTCGCCGCCGCCGTCGCGCTCTCGACGAAGCAACTGCGGAAGCTCAAGACCAAGGCCGACGGCCTGCCGGGTACGGCGAAAGAGGAAGTCGGTTATCTCCTCGATGCGCATCTCCACATGCTCGGCAATTCGCGCCTCGTGCGCGGCGCGGAGCGCCGGATCGAGAGCGAACGCGTCAACGCCGAGCGCGCGGTGATGGACGAGATCGCGCAGGTCGCGGCAAGCTTCGCCGATATGGGCGACGCCTATCTTGCGGCGCGGGTCGACGACATCCGCGTCGTCGGCTCGCGTCTCGTACGCAACCTGACGAAGACGCCCTATGCCGCGATCCAGAGCCTGGCCGAAGGCACGGTCATCCTCGCCGAGGAGCTGACGCCCGCCGATACCGCGCTGATGGACCCGCGCCGCATCGCCGGCTTCGCGACCGTGCTTGGCGGCGCCGAGAGCCACACCGCGATCATGGCGCGCGCCTTGAACCTGCCCGCTGTACTCGGCGTCGCCGGCCTGCTCGACCCGGTCGAGACGGGCGACCAAGTCGTGGTCGATGGCAGCGAGGGCGCGATCATCCTCCATCCTTCGCCCGCGACGGTGTTGCGCTACGAGGCGAAACGCGACGCATTCGAGCGTGCCGAGCGGCAGCTGCACCGGCTGCGTCGCCTCGCTGCGGTGACGCGTGACGGCGCCGAGATCGCGCTCCAGGCCAATCTCGAATTGCCGCGCGAGCTCGACCAGGCGATCGATGCCGGCGCCGCCGGCATTGGCCTGCTGCGCACCGAGTTCCTCTATATGAATCGCGAGGATCTCCCCGACGAGGACGAGCAATACGCGGCCTATGCCGACCTCGTGCGTGGCATGGACGGCAAGACGGTCACGATCCGCACCCTCGATATCGGCGGCGAGAAGATGGCGGCGCCGCTCGCGAAGATGCTGCCGGCCGATTCGCCGAATCCGGCGATGGGCCTGCGCGCGATTCGCCTGTCGCTGCGCGAGCGCAAGCTGCTCGACGTCCAGCTTGCGGCGATGCTGCGCGCCGCGGCGCTCGGGCCGGTGCGCATCCTCCTGCCGATGATCACCACGGTCAGCGAGCTGAAGAAGGTTCGCGATGCGGTGGCGCAGGTGACTCGGCGCTTGAAGCGTCGCGGCATCCGCCTGCCGAAGCAGATCCCGCCGCTCGGCGTGATGATCGAGGTGCCGGGCGCGGCGCTTGCCGCCGACGCGCTCGCCGCCTCGGCGGATTTCTTCGCCATCGGCACCAACGATCTCATCCAATACACGCTCGCGATCGACCGCGGCGACGAATCGGTCGCCGAGCTCTACAACCCGCTTCATCCAGCGGTGCTGCGTCTCATCCAATTCGCCGTCGAGGCGGCGCTGAGGGCCAAGAAGCCGGTCTGCCTCTGCGGCGAGATGGCGGGCGATCCGCGCTACACCGCGCTGCTGTTGGGCTTCGGCATTTCCGATCTGTCGATGGCGCCCTCGAACATTCCGCGCGTCAAGCAGCGCATCCGCGCCCTCGACCTCGCCGCCGCCTCGCGCCGCACCCGCGCGATCATGGACCAGCTCGACGACGCCCGCATCGCCAGCCTGCTCGACGATTTCAACGCCCTCGCCTGAGGCATGCGCGCTTTTTCCTTCGCAAATCGCCGCCGGGCGCGATAATCCAGGGCAGTCGTCACGATTCGAGGAGCGGGGGTGCTCTTATTTCTGGGGCTCGTCCTGGCGATCGCGGCCATCGCCGGTTTCGCGGTCTATCGACAGGCGCTGCGCGCTGCCGCCTTGGCCGCCGAGCGTCATCGCCTCGGCGCGCGTCTCGGCGCGCTCGGCGCGGCGCTCGGTGCCGGGCCCGCGGCGCTTTATCTCTTCGCGCCGGAGGGCGAGCGGTTCTTCCCCGGTCGCCTCGCCGGCTTCGACCTCGAGCCCGAAAGCTTCGCCGATCTTTTCGGCCGCTTCGCGCCGGCTGACGTCACCGCGCTCGACCGCGCGGTGGCGCGGCTCAGGACCGCCGGCACCGGCTTCGCATTGCGCTTGCGGCTTGCCGCGCGCGATACCGCGGTCGATGTCGAGGGCCGGCGACTCGCCGCGGCGGAGAGCGCGGCCACGGTCGACGCGGTGTGGTTCGTCGATGCCGCGGCGCACGGCCCGGCCGAGCGCGAGCGCGCCCGCCTCGGGGCCGTCCTCGATGCGATTCCCGCACCGGTCTGGCGGCGCGACGCCGCGCTGCTGCTGACCGACGCCAACCGCGCCTTCGCCCAGGCGATCGGTGCGGCGCCCGAGGCACCTGTGGGCGCGCTGCGCGATCTTGCTGGTGCCGGGCCCGCCCACGCCCTTGCCGAAGCCGCGCGCGCGGCGGGCCAGGCGAGCGAGCGGCGGCATATCGTCGTCAACGGCTCGCGCCGCTGGCTCGAGCTTACCGAGACTCGTCTCGGCGAAACGGGCGAGGTCTTGGGCTTTGCCCGCGACCTGACCGATCTCGAAGCCGCCGAGGCCGAGCTCAGGCGCCACGTCGCCGCCCATGCCGCGGTGTTGGAGCGTGTCGGCGTCGCGATCGCGATCTACGGCGCCGATCGCCGCCTCGGCTTCTTCAACACGGCCTTCGCGCAACTCTGGCGGCTCGAAGCGGATTGGCTCTCGGCGCAGCCGCTGATCGAGGAAGTGATGGATCGGTTGCGCGAGCGGCGCCGCTTGCCCGAGGTTGCCGATTTCCGCGTGTTCCGCCACGATCTCGTCGCGCAGTTCACCTCGCTGCTCGAACCGCAGGACGAGCGGCTCTATCTGCCCGACGGGCGCACCTTGCGGCTCGTCGTCAGCCCGCATCCGCTCGGCGGCCTTATTTTTGCGTATGAGGACATCACCGATCGTCTCGCCCTCGAGCGCTCCTACAACACCGCGGTCGAGGTCTATCGCGAGACGCTCGATAATCTCCATGAAGGCATCGCGGTCTTCGGCGGCGACGGGCGGCTGAAGCTGTCGAATCCGGCCTATGCGGCGATCTGGCATCTCGCGCCCGAGGATCTCGCCGGCGCGCCGCATGTCAGCCAGGTCGCGGAGAAGTTCCGCGGCTTCTTCGACGATGGCGGCAACTGGCCCGAGCGCAAGGCGCGTCTCGTCGCGCGCCTCACCGCCGATCGCGCCTCGAGCAATCCGCTCAACCGTCGCGACGGCTCGGTGCTGCAGGCGGTGACGGTGCCGCTGCCCGACGGCGACACGCTGCTTTCTTATCTCGACGTCACCGATTCGACGCGCGTCGAGAACGCGTTGCGCGAGCGCACCGAAGCACTCGAGGCCGCCGGGCGCTTGAAGAGCGAGTTCCTGGCCAATGTCTCCTACGAGCTGCGCACACCGCTGACCTCGATCACCGGCTATGCCGAGATGCTCACCAGCAAGATCTACGCCGGCGAGCTCAATCCGCGCCAGCGCGAGTATGCCGGCAACATCCTCGAAAGCGCGCAGCAATTCACCCGGCTGGTCGACGACATCCTCGATCTTGCGACGATCGAAGCGGGCTACATGGAGCTCGCGACTGGCGCGGTCGATATCCACGCGCTGCTCTCAAGCGTCCTCACCTTGCAGCAGGCACAGGCGCGTAATCTCGGCCTCCGGCTCCAGCTCGAATGCGCGGCGGCGATCGGGACCCTGCCCGGCGACGAGCGGCGGCTGAAGCAAGTGATGTTCAGCCTGGTCTCGAACGCGCTCAAATTCACGCCCGCGGGCGGCACGGTGACGGTCGCGGCGCATCGCGAGGACGGCCGCGTCGCACTGGTCGTCGCCGATACCGGCGTCGGCGTCGCGGCGGACGACCAGGCGCGCGTCTTCGAGAAATTCGAGCGCGGCAATACGCGGCAATCCGGCGCCGGGCTCGGCCTCGCCCTCGTCAAAAGCTTCATCGAGCTGCATGGCGGCACGATCGAGCTGCACTCGCAGCCCGGCGAGGGCACGACGGTCACCTGCTGGCTCAAGGCGGAGCTGCCGGCGGCGGACGACGCGGCGCTGCGCCGCGCCGCTGGCTAGATTTTCCCCTCGATCTTTCCCGGCACGCCCTTCGTCGTCGAATATTCGAAATGCAGCGCCTCGCCGGGATGGACCAGCGGGTAGATCGCGTGCGCGGCGAGCGCCGCCTCGGCGAAGCCCGAGAGGATGAGCTTCAGCTTGCCGGGATAGGCGGCAATGTCGCCGATGGCGAAGATGCCCTCGGCCGAGCTCATGCAGGTCGCGGGCGCGACGGCGATGTGGTGATGGTCGAGGGCGAGGCCCCATTGCGCGATCGGGCCCAAATTCATCGAGAGGCCAAAGAACGGCAGCAGCATGTCGGCCTCGAGCCGCGTGGTCTTGCCATCGAGATCGGCGACGGTCACGCCGGCGAGTTGGCCGGCCGCGCCGTCGAGCCCGGCGAGCTGATAAGGGATGACGAGATCGATCTTGCCGGCCTTGGCGAGGGCGTCGAGCCGCGCCGCCGATTCGGGCGCGGCACGGAACTTGGCGCGGCGATGCACCACCATCACCCGCGCCGCCACCTCGGCGAGCGAAATCGCCCAATCGACCGCCGAATCGCCACCGCCGGCGATGACGACGCGCAAGCCGCGGAAGGCCTCGCGCCGCGTCACGAGGTAGAAGACGCTCCGGCCCTCGTAGCGCTCGAGGCCGTCGAGCGGCGGCCGGTTCGGCCCGAAGGCGCCGACCCCGGCGGCGACGATCACCGCCCGCGCCGCGATCGCCGTGCCGCGATCGGTCTCGAGGCGAAAGCGCCCATCCTCCATCCGGACGAGGCGTTCGACCTGCTGGCCGAGGTGATAGACCGGCGCGAAAGGGGTCGCCTGTTCCTCGAGTTGCGTGATCAGCGCCGCCGCCTCGATCACGGGATGGCCGGGGATGTCGTAGATCGGCTTTTCGGGATAGAGCGCGGTGCACTGGCCCCCGGGCGCGGCGAGGGCGTCGATCACTTGGCATTTGAGGCCGAGCATGCCGCATTCGAACACGGCGAAGAGCCCGACCGGCCCGGCGCCGATGATCGCGACATCCGTTTGCTGCACGCTACCCGTCATTAACCTTCTTTCCACCGGTCTCGCCGATAAAATGACGGCGGTTATCCTTGCCTGCAAGGTTGCGGCCTCGCCGCCCGAGCCTTTAGAAAGAACGCGTGACCGCCGCCACGGCCTTTGCCATCGATCTGCCCGACGAGAGGGCGACCTCCGCGCTGGCGGCGGATCTTGCCGCTTGCGCGCGGCGCGGCGACGTCATCGGCCTCCGTGGGCCCTTGGGCAGCGGCAAGACGACCTTTGCTCGCGCCTTCCTCCGCGCCCGACTCGGCGCGGACGAGGTGCCGAGCCCGACCTTTACCCTGGTCGAGACCTATCAGGCCGCGACCGGGCCGGCGGTCTGGCATTTCGATCTCTACCGCATCGAAGCGGCCGAAGAAGCCTATGAGCTCGGCATCGAGGACGCTTTCGCCGAGGGCATCGCCCTGATCGAGTGGCCGGAGCGACTCGGCGCGCTCCTGCCGCGCGAGCATCTCGATATCGCGCTCGCGGCGGGCGCGCGCGAGGAGAGCCGCGTCGCGACCCTTACTCCTTCGCCAAGCTGGGCCGGACGGCTTGCCGGGTTAACGCATGGCTGAGCGCGAGGCCCAGATCGCGGCGTTCCTCGCCGCCTGCGGCTGGAGCGATGCGCAGCGTCTGCCGCTCGCCGGCGACGCCTCGTTCCGCCACTATTGCCGGCTTGCGCGCGGTGCCGCGACAACCATGCTAATGGACGCGCCGCCGCCGCAAGAGGATGTGCGGCCCTATCTCGCGGTGGCGCGGCATCTGCACGCGCTCGATTTCAGCGCCCCGGCGATCCTCGGCGCCGAAGAAAGCATCGGTCTCCTGTTGATCGAGGATTTTGGCGACGGCACCTTCACCCGGCTGCTCGCGCGCGGCGAGGACGAGACGGCGCTCTATGCCTTGGCGGTCGACGTGCTGATCGCGCTGCATCGGCGCTTTAAGCTCGAATCCGCGCCGTGGTTGCCGCTCTATGACGACACGCGGCTCCTGAACGAGGCGGCACTGCTGGTCGACTGGTATCTGCCGGCGGTGACCGGCCGGCCGACGCCGCCGGCGCTGCGCGAGGAATATCTCGATTTGTGGCGTGCGCTCTTCCCGGTGGCGCGCGCCGTGCCCAGCTCGCTGGTGCTGCGCGACTACCACGTCGACAATCTGATGCGCATCGACGGCCGCGACGGGCTCGCCGCTTGCGGCCTGCTCGATTTCCAGGACGCGGTGCTCGGGCCGGTGACCTACGATCTCGTCTCGCTGATCGAGGATTCGCGCCGTGACATCGCGCCCGGCCTGGTCGCGGCGATGCGCGAGCGCTATCTCGAGGCTTTCCCGGCGCTCGACCGCGCCGCTTTCGATACTTCGCTTGCCGTGCTCGGCGCGCAGCGCCATTGCAAGGTCATCGGCATCTTCACGCGGCTCTGCAAGCGCGACGGCAAGCCGCGCTACCTCGCGCATATCCCGCGGCTGTGGCGGCTGCTCGAGGGGAATTTCCGCCATCCCGGGCTGGCGCCGGTCGCGGCCTGGCTCGACCGCCACGTGCCGCGCGATCAGCGCCGCATCCCGGAGGCCGCATGATCGAGACGGCGATGATCCTCGCCGCCGGCTTCGGCACGCGCATGCGGCCGATCACCGACCACACGCCCAAGCCGCTGGTGCCGCTCTGCGGGCGCGCGCTGATCGATCACGGTATCGATCGCCTGATCGCGGCCGGGGTCAAGCGCGTCGTCGTCAACACGCATTACAAGGCGCCGATGATGGCCGCGCATCTTGCGGCGCGGAAGGATATTGAAATCGTGGTCTCGCACGAGGAGACGCTGCTCGACACCGGCGGCGGCGTGAAGAACGCGCTCGCGCATCTCGGCGAGGCGTTCTACGTCGTCAATGCCGACGTGTTCTGGCTCAACGCGCGCACCCCGGCGCTGCTCCGCCTCGCGCGCGTCTGGGGCGAGAAGCAGTTGGACGCGCTGCTCATGGTTCAGCGCACCACCAGCGCGATCGGCTATGAGGGCGTCGGCGATTTCATCGTCGATCCGGTCGGCCGCGTGCGTCGCCGCGGCGAGCGCGAGGTCGTGCCGCATCTCTTCGCCGGATTCGAGGTCTTGAGCCGGCGTGTCTTCGACGAGTCGCCCGAGGGGGCATTCTCGCTCAACGCGCTCTGGAACCGGGCGATCGCCGCCGGCCGGCTCGAAGCGCTGATCCATGACGGCGAGTGGTTCCATGTCGGCACCCCGCAAGGGCTGGCGGCCAGCGAAAATCGCTTGAGCGAGCGCGGTCTCTGGCCCTAAGCCAGAGACGCAATGCCGCCCGCGATCTATTCGATTCCCCCCGAGCAGCCGTTCCTCGACACGCTTGTCGCCGGGCTGATGCGTCGCGCCGGTACGGCGCCGCTGGCCTTGGCCCGCATGATCGTGCTGCTGCCGACCCGCCGCGCCGCACGCAGCCTGCGCGAGGCCTTCCTGCGCGCCGGCAACGGCGCGGCAATGCTGCTGCCGCGGATGCTGCCCGTGGGGGATCTCGATCCCGACGAGCTGGCGTTGCTGGCCGACGAGAGCGAAAGCGGCGACGGCTTCGAGGTCCCGCCCGCCGTTCCCGAGCTGCGCCGCCGTCTGCTGCTGACGCAATTGGTGCGCAAATATGCCGAAAGCGGCGGCGATCCGATCGCGCTGGGCCCCCTCCCACTTGGCCAGGCGGCGCCCTTGGCGCGCGAGCTCGCGCGCTTCCTCGACGAGGCGCATGCCGAAGGTTGCGACCTCGCCAAGCTCGGCGAACTTGTGCCGCAAGAGCTCGCCGAGCATTGGCGCCAGGTGGTCGCGTTCCTCGACATCCTGCGCGTTCATTGGCCGGCGATTCTGTCGTCGCTCGGCTGCCTTGATCCGGGCGAACGGCGCAATCGATTGCTCGCCGCGCAGGCCGAAGCCTGGCGGTTGCGCCCGCCACCGGGCCCGGTGATCGCCGCCGGTATCACCGGCGGCGTGCCAGCGGTCGCGGCGCTGATGAAGGTCGTCGCGCAACTGCCCCAAGGCGCGGTCGTGCTGCCGGGCCTCGACGCCGAAGCCGACGGCGCGATGTGGGAATTGATCCTCGCTGATCCCGCGCATCCGCAGCATGTGATGGCGAAATTCCTCGACGAGCTCGGCGTCGAGCGCGGCGCGGTCGAGCCGTGGTTGCGCGCCCGCGCAGCGCTGCCGCGCGCGACGCTGCTGCGCGAGGCGTTGGCCCCGGCCGCGCTCACCCATCGCTGGCGCTTCGTCTCGGGACTCGACGCGCGCGCCCTCGATGGCTTGCGCCGGCTCGATTGCGCCGGGCCACAAGAGGAAGCGGGCGCGATTGCGCTGTTGCTGCGCGAGGCGCTCGAAGAGCCGGGCCGCACAGCGGCGCTGGTGACGCCCGACCGCGATCTCGCGCGCCGCGTCGCCGCCGAGCTGCGGCGCTGGGACATCGATATCGACGATTCCGCCGGCCTGCCGCTCAACCGCACGCCGCCGGGCGTGTTCCTCCGCCTCGTGCTCGATCTTGCCGCCGAGCAATGGGCGCCGCTGCCACTGCTCGCGGTGCTGAAGCATCCGCTCTGCGGCTGCGGCCTGCCGTCCGGGGCGATCCGCGAGCGGGTTCGGGCGTTGGAGCAGGCGGCCCTGCGCGGCGCGCGGCCCAAGCCCGGCGCCGCTGGTTTGCGCGAGTTGCTTCCTGCCGAGCGCCGGCTGCTGCGCGATCTCGTCGATCGCGTCGATGCCGCGACGGCGCCGCTGATCGCGGCGCTTGCCGCCGGCAAGGCCGATCTTGCCACGGTGGTCGCGGCGCATATCGCTTGCTGCGAGAGTCTCGCCGCGAGCGATGAGGAATCGGGCGCGGCGCGGCTGTGGCGCGAGCCCGCCGGGGAGGCCGCCGCGCTTTTCCTCAACGAGTTGCTGCAAGAAGCGCAAGGCTTCCCCGAGTTTCGCGGCGGCGAATATCCGGCGCTGTTCGAATCGCTGCTCGCGGGACCGGTGGTGCGGCCATCTTATGGGCGTCATCCACGGCTCTTCATCTGGGGCTTGCTCGAAGCGCGCTTGCAGCAGGCCGATCTGATCGTGCTCGGCGGACTCAACGAAGGCGTCTGGCCAGCCGCGATCGGCAGCGATCCCTGGCTGTCGCGGCCGATGCGGCAGAGCTTCGGCTTGCCGCCGCCGGAGCGCCGCATCGGCGGCGCGGCACATGATTTCGCGCTGGCGCTTAGCGCCCGCGTGGTGGTGATGACGCGCGCCGCCCGTGTCGAGGGCACGCCCACCGTGCCGTCGCGCTGGCTGTTGCGGCTCGACACCGTGCTGCGCGCGGCCGGCATCGAGAATCGTCTCGGCGCCGATGCCGCGCCGCTTTCCTGGCAAGCGAAGCTCGACACGCCGGCCGGGCCGCCGCGCCCGGCCGTGCCGCCGGCGCCGAGCCCGCCACGCGCGGCGCGGCCGCGCAAGCTCTCGATCACCGAGATCGAGACCTGGCGCCGCGATCCTTATGCGATCTATGCACGCCACGTCTTACGGCTGAAGGCGCTCGAGCCGCTCGACGCCGATCCCGGCGCCGCCGATCGCGGCATCGTCATCCACGACGCGCTGGCGAATTTTCTCAAGGCTTATCCGAAACAGCTTCCTGGCGACGCGATGACGCGGCTTCTGGCGCTCGGCGAGCAAAGCTTCGGTCCGCTGCTGGCGCGGCCGGGCATCTGGGCCTTTTGGTGGCCGCGCTATCGCCGTATCGCCGAATGGATCGCGGCGCTGGAAGCGGAGCGCCGGCCACTGCTCGATGACGTTCTAGCCGAGATCAATGGCAAGATGACGCTGGACGCGCCGGGCGGGCCGTTCGAGATCGTCGGCCGCGCCGACCGCATCGAGCGGCGCCGTGACGGTACCGTCGCGATCGTCGACTACAAGACCGGCGGCGTGCCCGAAGTTGGCGAGATCGCCGAAGGCTTCACGCCGCAACTCGCGCTCGAAGCGGCAATGATCGAGCAGGGCGGTTTCACCGGCATCGCGAAAAGCGCGGTTGGCGAGCTCGCCTATTGGAAGCTCGGTGGCGGCGATCCGGCGGGCAAGGTGATGCGGCGCGCCGACGAGCCGGCCGAGTTGCGCGCGCTGATCGACCGCACCCTCGCCGGAATGAAAGAGCTGATCGCGGCTTTCGACGATCCGACGCGGCCCTATCTCGCGATGCCGCGCCTCGACCGCGCGCCGCGCTATTCCGACTATGCGCATCTCGAGCGCGTCAAGGAATGGCAGGCCGGCGAAGAGGAAGAGGAATGAGCGACGCCGCGTGCGATCCCTTGCCGCTCGATCCGGGCCGGCAGCAGCGCAAGGCCTATGAGCGCGACGCCACGGTCTGGGTCGAGGCTTCGGCCGGCACCGGCAAGACCACGGTGTTGACGCGTCGCGTGCTGTCGCTGCTGCTCGCCAAGACGCCGCCCTCGCGCATCCTCTGCCTGACCTTCACCAAGGCGGCGGCGGCCGAGATGGCCAACCGCATTAACAGGACGCTCTCTGAATGGGCAACGATGCCCGAGGGCGAGCTTGCGCAGACTCTTGTCGACGACCTTGGCGCAAATCCCGATCCCGCGCTCCTCGACTATGCGCGCCAGCTTTTCGCGCGCGTGCTCGACGCGCCTGGCGGCATCACCATCGCGACGATCCACGCTTTCTGCCAATCGCTGCTCCGGCGCTTTCCGATCGAAGCCAGCGTCGCGCCGCATTTCGAATTGATGGATGAGCGCTCGAGCGCCGAGGCGCTGACGGCGGCGCGTGAGGCGGTGCTGCAGCGCGCGCGCGACGACCGCGGGTCCGATCTCGCCGACGCGCTCGGCAAGGCCGTACAACATTCGCATGAGGAGAAATTCACCGAGCTCCTGGCCGCGCTCGCGCAGGAGCGCGCGCGGCTGTTCCAAGCGATCGGGGGGAAATTCGATGCTTTCGCGGCTACGCTGCGGCGGGTGCTCGGCGTCCGCGACGGCGAGACCGCCGACAGCGTCGTCGCCGGGGCCTGTGTGGCGCAGGCTTGCGACGAAGACAGCTTGCGCGCGGCGTCGCAAGCGATGTGCGCCAGCAAGAGCAAGCGCGATAACCTGCGCGGCCGTATCGTCGCCGCCTGGCTCGGCGAGCACGACGCGCGCGCCGGCGGCTTCGACGCGTATCTGTGCGCCTTTTTCACCGCGGAAGGATCGGGGCCGCGTTTCACCGATCTCGTGACCGTCGCCTTGAAGCGGCAGCAGCCGCACGTCGCGGCGTGCCTCGAAGCCGAGGCGGAGCGGCTGCAGGCGATCCGGCAGCGGCGTTGCGCCGCCGAGATCTACGCCGCGACGCGGGCGATCGCGCGGCTCGGCGCGGCGATGCTCGAGGAATACGAGCACCACAAGAGGGCGCGCGCGCTGCTCGATTACGACGATCTCATCCTCAAGACGCGCGACCTGTTGCTCCGGCCCGGGATCGCGCCCTGGGTGCTGTTCAAGCTCGATGGCGGGCTCGACCACATCCTGGTCGACGAGGCGCAGGACACGAATCCCGAGCAATGGCAGATCGTGCAGCTGATCGCCGAGGAATTCTTCACCGGCGAAGGCGCGCGCGAGGCGCGGCGCACGGTCTTCGCCGTCGGCGACGCCAAGCAATCGATCTACAGCTTCCAGCGCGCCGATCCGGCGAAGTTCATCGACGTTCGCGGGCATTTCGAGCGCGTTGCCGGCGAAACCTGGCGGCGCGTGCCGCTCGAAATCTCCTTTCGCTCGGTCGCGGCGGTGCTTGCCGCGGTTGATGGCGTGTTCGCGGCCGGCAATGCCCAGGACGGCGTTGCGCTCGACGGGCAGGTCATCCGCCATATCGCGCGCCGTCAGGGCGATGGCGGGGTGGTGGAGCTTTGGCCGCCGATCCGGCCGGTGCCCGATCCGGGCGGCACGCCGTGGGAGCTGCCGGTGACGCAACGCGCTGCGGGCGAGCCGCGGGCGCAGCTGGCGCAGGCGATCGCCGCGCGCGTCGCCGATTGGCTTGCGCGCAGCGAGCGGCTCGAGGCGCATGACCGGCCGATCCGCGCCAGCGACGTGATGGTGCTGGTGCGTCGCCGCGGCCCCTTCGTCGCCGAGCTGGTGCGCAATCTGAAGAAACGCGACGTGCCGGTCGCGGGCGTCGATCGCATGATCCTCACCGAGCAGCTCGCGGTCGAGGACATGATGGCGCTGGCGCAATTCCTGCTGTTGCCCGAGGACGATCTCACCCTCGCCGCGGTACTGAAAGGCCCGCTCTTCGGCTTCTCCGAGGAAGAGCTGTTCGCCCTCGCCTGGCGGCGGGCGGCGACGCTCTGGGCAGCGCTGCGCGAGCGGCATGAGGAATCGCCGGCCTTCAGTCGCGCCGAAGCGGAATTGAGCGCGTTGCTCGCGCGGGTCGATTTCGTCCCGCCTTACGAGCTTTTCGCCGACGTGCTGAGCGCGCGGGGCGGGCGCCGGGCGATGCTGGCGCGGCTCGGCCCGGAAGCCGCCGATCCGCTCGACGAGTTGCTCGCCGCCGCGCTCGCCTATGAGCGTGCGCATGGCGTGTCGCTGCAGGGCTTCCTCCATTGGCTCGCTTCGGGGACGGCGGAGATCAAGCGCGATCTCGATCAAGGCGCGCGCGACGAGGTGCGAATTCTCACGGTGCACGGCGCCAAGGGACTCGAGGCGCCGATCGTCTTCCTGCCCGACACGCTGCAAATGCCGCAGAAGACGCCGCCGCTGCTGTGGAGCGATGATGGTCTGCCGCTGTGGCTGGCGGCGCGCGAGGCGCTGCCGCGCGCGGCTCAGGCCGCATTCGACGCGGCCAAACGCAAGCGCGACCAGGAATACCGGCGTTTGCTCTATGTCGCGATGACGCGCGCCGCCGACCGGCTTTACGTCTGCGGCTGGGAGACCAAGCGGCGGCCGCCGGCCGGGAATTGGCATGCGCTGGTGGCCGAGGGGCTGAAGACCGCCGGTGCCGAAACCTTCGATTTCGCGACCGAGCGTTTCCCCGGCGCCACGGCCTGGCTGGGCGAGGGGCTGCGCCTTCATCATCCGCAGACTGGCAGGCCCGGCGCCGCGCGGCCGGCAATGCTGTCGCCGGCGCCGTCGACGCTGCTGCCCGAGTGGTGCTGGCGTCCGCCGCCGCCGGAGCCCGCGCCGCCCAAGCCGCTCGCCCCCTCGCAGCCGCGTGCCGAGGAGCCGCCGGCGCGCTTGCCGCTGGGCGAGGATCGGGGTGCCGCGTTTTTGCGCGGACGCCTCGTCCATCGTTTGCTGCAGAGTCTGCCGGCGCTCGAGCCGGCGCGGCGCGAAGCCGCCGCGCGGCGCTTCCTGGCGCTGCCGGTGCACGGCCTCGCCGCGGCCGAGCAGCAGATGATTCTCGGCGAGACGCTGGCCGTGCTGGAACATCCCGATTTCGCGCCGCTCTTCGGCCCCGGCTCGGCGGCCGAGGTGCCGGTCGTCGGCCTGGTCGGCGGACGGGCGCTGTCGGGCCAGATCGACCGGCTGGTGGTCGAGGGGCCCACGGTGCTGATCGTCGACTACAAGACCATCCGGCCGGTGCCTGCGGCACTCGATGAGGTGCCGGCGCTCTATCTCGACCAGCTCGCCGCCTATCGCGCCGCGGTCGCAGCGGTCTTTCCGGGCAAGGAGATCCGCGCCGCCCTGCTCTGGACCGATGGGCCGGCGTTGATGCCGGTGCCGGCGGAAAAGCTCGGCTTTCCGGTATGACGCGGCGGCATGGCCGCCCGGCCCCGGGTTGCGACCGCAGCCTCGGTTGCCTAAGTTTCACGGACGCTGCCCGCAGGAGAACAAAATGGCGACGACCAAGATCACCGACACGTCTTTCGAAGCCGATGTGCTGCGGGCCTCGGGTCCAGTCCTGGTTGATTTCTGGGCCGAATGGTGCGGTCCCTGCAAGCAGATCGGCCCCTATCTCGAAGAGATCGCGGCGGCGATGAAGGACAAACTCACCGTCGCCAAGATCAATATCGACGAGAACCCGCAGACGCCCACCAAATATGGTGTCCATGGCATTCCGACCCTCATGCTGTTCAAGAACGGCCAGGTCGCCGCGACCAAGATCGGCGCCCTGCCGAAAAGCAAACTGGTCGAGTGGGTTAACTCCGTCCTCTAGGTCTCGAAAAGCGCCGCCCGCGGGCGGCATTGCTAAGACCGCGTTAAGAATTTCCCCCGCAAGATAGTCGTGGCGGCACCGGGCCCGCCGCGCGGCCCGGGCTGCGCGCGATCGCGTGCGCTGCCGTAGCGGAATCGGGGACTGGGGCCATGCAGAAGATACTCGTCATCGACGACAACCTAGTCGTCCGCAACACCATCGTTCAGATCCTCGAAAGCGAGGGTTACGAGGTGATCAGCGCCGAGGACGGCCGCCGCGGCCTCTACGTCTTTCGCAGCGAGCGCCCCGATCTCGTCGTCACCGATATCATCATGCCGGAGAAGGAAGGCATCGAGACCATCCGCGATATCCGCGGCGAGGTCCCCGATGCGAAAATCATCGCGATTTCCGGCGGCGGCCGCATCGGCAACACC
The DNA here is from genome assembly GCA_036501365.1 of Allostellaceae bacterium. Taxonomy (GTDB): domain Bacteria; phylum Pseudomonadota; class Alphaproteobacteria; order ATCC43930; family CGMCC-115725; genus CAIKMD01. Next base: position 245,415 of record DASYAL010000060.1, read on the forward strand.
GATTTTCTGAAGATCGCGCGTCAGCTCGGCGCCTCGGACATCGTGGCGAAGCCGCTCGATCCCGATCACTTCCTCGACGTCGTCAAGAACTGCCTCGCAGCCTGATCGCACGGCGCATTCTCCTGTTTCTCGCCATGGCTCAAGCTCTCATCCGCCGCCGCTGCGCTCTCGCCGGCCCGCGCGTTTCCGACCGGAGGCCGTCATGGCGATGAGCGACCGCAGCAATGCCGCCAAGACGGCGCGGCGGAACGCGCCGTCGGCGAACCGCCTCGACCTTAGTGATCCCGATGCGCGCATCAACGAGATGCTGGGCCAGGTCAGCTATTGCTATCGCCCAAGCTGGGACCCGGCGCGCAGCGTGATCGCCGCCTATCTCTGCGTTCCGATGCTGCCGGACGGAACGAGCGACGCGCAGCGGCGCGAAGCGGCGCTGATCTTTGGCGATGACGCCTCGGCGATCGAGAAGCTCGACGTCGCCGTCCTCCGGCATGCGATCAGCGTGCTCGAGGGCCTGATGCGCGACAAGCGCAAGCTGCTCGTCACCACGCCGGTCCATTTCGAGACTCTCGCCGTCGCCGTGCATCGCCAACGCTACATCGAGGTCCTGCGGACGAAGCTCGCCTCCGACGCCGCCTCGCTCCTCGTCATCGAGCTCGTCAACGTGCCTGACGGCGTGCCGCAGGCGCGCCTGCTCGAGATCACTTCGCCGCTGCGCGCGCATGCGCGCGCGGTGATCGCGCGGCTGCGCCCGGAGACGGCGGAGTTCGGGCAGTTCGCCGGCTCGCGCATCTCCGCCGTCGGCTGCGATCTCAGCCGCCATACCGGCTCGGAAACGACGATGATGCAACAGATGGCGCGTTTCGGGCGCGGCGCGGCCAAGGCAGGCATGGCGACTTATCTGCGCGGCGTGCGCAGCCTCAGCCTGACGACCGCCGCACTTGGCGCGGGCTTCGCCCATATCGACGGCGACGCGATCGCGGCGAACGTCGATCAGCCGCGCGGCATCGTTGAGTTCAGTCTCTTCGATCTCTACGACTCGACGACGCCCAAGGGCTGACCCGCGATGAACTCGCCCGCCGCACCGCCTGGGTCGCAGCCTGTCTCTGCCCGCCCGCGCCGCGCTGCGGCGCCAACGCTCCGGCCTGGCCAGGTCATTCTCGCCATCGGCGCGCTGCTCATGGTCACGGTGCCGCTGGTGTGCGGCTATTTCGTAAGCTCGCTCTACCGCAGCGAAGTCGCCGCGATCCATAGCCGGCTCGAAATCCCGGCGCATGCGCTGGCGCATTCGACGGGCGCGATCACGCACAACGCGGACGCGGCGCTGCGCAACATCCAGGCGGCGCTACGCGACACCGGCGACGGCCAGCTCGCCGCCGCAGCCGCGCGCCAGATCGAGCACTATCACGACGGCGTCAGCGTCGCGATCAGCCGCGTCGCGATCTACGATGTCGCGGGCGAGCCGCTCGCGCGCGGCCCCGGTGAGCCGCCGGGCAAGGGATCGGTCCCGGATTACGACTTCTTCCGCCGCCAGGCAGCCGCCACGGGCGATGCCATGCTGGTCAGCGATCTCGTACCGGATCCCGTCGACGGCGCGCCGATGATTATCCTGAGCCGGCGGATCGTCGATCGCGCCGGCAAGCTGCGCGGCGTCGCTGCAGTGTATATCGGAGCGGCTTCTATCGAGAGCCTCTTTGATGCGCTGCAGATGCCGGTCGGGTCGACCATCACGGCGTTCAATCGCGATGGCCGCATGCTGATGCGGACGCCGACGATCCACCTCGGCGATCCCGAAACGAAGTTCGATTTCGCGCGCGGACCGGTCTTCCCGGCCTTCCGCGACGGCCCGTCGACCGGAAGCTTCGCGAAATTCAAGACCTATAGCGGGGTCGACCGGTTCGTCGCCGGCGTCGGCGGCCACGACGCGCCCATCATCGTCGCCGCCGGCTGGGATGTAAGCAAGGCGCTCGCGCCCTGGCGCAGGACATCCGAAGCGATCATCGGCGGTACCGCGGCGGTTCTCGCCCTCGTGCTCGCGATGCTCATCCATCTGCGCGGTCAGATTCGCCGCAACGATGCGCTGCTCGCGCAGGTCTCCGAGGCCGAGCAGCGTCAGCGCGACCTGATTACCGCCTTGCCCGACGCTGTCGCGATCATCAACGACCGGCTCGCGATCGAATTCGCCAATCCCGCCGCCGAGCGGCTTTACGGCTATGGCGCGGGCGAGATGAGCGGCATTGTCATCACCGATGTCATGGCCTCGCCGGCGAAGGACGCCGACCGCGAAAGCGCGCGGCTCTACCTGCAGCGTGACGGTCAGAGCGCGAGCACGCGGGTGTTGCAGCGCAGCGCGAAACGCAAAGACGGGAGCGAATTCCCGGTCGAGATCAGCACCTGCCGTTACGACGCCGCCGAAGGATCCAAGCTGATCTCGGTCATCCGCGATGTCACGATGCGCCAGACCAACGACCTTGCGCTGCATCGCGGCCGCAAAAACCTGGCGCGCGCGCAGAAGATGGCCGCGCTCGGCAGCTTCGAGCGCGATCTGCAGACCGGCTTCTTCGAATGCTCCGACGAATTCCTGCACATCTGGGGATTACCGCCGGGGACCGAGGCCTCGCTCGCAATGCTCGTGGAGCGCGTTCATCCGCAGGACCGCGAGAGCTTCGTTGCCACGCGCGTCGCGGTGCTGTCGGGAAAGGCGATGCCGAAGTCCGAATTCCGCATCATCCGCCCCGACGGCGAGGAGCGCATTCTCTATCACGAATATAGCGCCGACTTCGGTCCGGACGGCCGGCCGATGCGTTCCTTCGGCATCGTCCAAGATATCACCGAGCGCAAGCTCGCCGAGATCGTGCTCCGAAGCAGCCAGGAGAATCTGGCGCGGGCGCAGCGCATTGCCGCGATCGGCAGCTTCGACCGCGATCTCATCACCGGGCGTACCGAATGGTCGGAAGAGTTTGTTCGGATCTGGGGCATCACGGCGATGCCCGAGGGCGACACGGCCGACTTCCTCCTCGCTCGCGTCCATCCCGACGACCACGAGCGGTTCAAAGAGGGCCATGCGGCGGCGATCAACGACCAGCCGCTGCTGGCGCCCGATTTCCGCATCGTCCGGCCCGACGGCACCATCCGTATCCTGCACCGCGACTACGGTGTGATCCACGATGGCAACGGCCGCGCGGTGCGGCTCTTCGGTACGGTGCAGGATGTCACCGAGCGCCGCGAGATCGAAAACGAGCTGCGCCGCAGCCGCGAGGACCTGGCGCGGGCGCAGGAGGTGGCGTCGATCGGCAGCTTCAGTCGCGACATTGCCACCGGCAAGACCGAGTGGTCGGACGAGTTCCTGCGCATTTGGGGCATCGAGGGGGCGATGCGCCCCGTCGCGGAATCGCTGGCGCAGATGGTCCATCCCGCCGACCGCAAGGCGTTCCTGCAGGGCCGCGATGCGGCCTTGCACCAGAAATCCGGCATGTCGCTCGATTTCCGCGTTATGCGGCCCGACGGCGAGGAGCGCATCCTGCACCGCGAATACGGCGTCGTTTTCGACGATGCCGGCAAGGCGACGCGCATGTTCGGCACCGTCCAGGACATCACCGAGCGCCGCCGCGCGGAGATCGAGCTGCGGCGCAGCCGCGAGAACATGGCGCGCGCGCAGCAGCTCGCCTGCATCGGCAGCTTCGAGCGCGATCTCGTCACCGGCACGATCGAGTGGAGCGAGGAGATGTTCCGTATCCTCGGGCTCGATCCAGCCGCGCCGCGACCCGGCGAGGCCTATCTCAACAACCTCGTGCATCCCGACGATTTCGAGCGCTTCGAGAATGCGCGGCGCGACGAGCTTGCCGGCACGACGATCGGGCCGATCGAGTACCGCGTCATCCGGGTCGACGGCGTCGAGCGGATCATGCGCCGCGAGAGCGCGGTCACCTTCGATGCCGACAAGCGGCCGATCCGCCTCTTCGGCACGCTGCAGGACATCACCGAGCGTAAGCGCGCCGAGCTCCAAATCATCGAGAGCCATGAGAATCTGATGCGCGCCCAGCGCATCGCCAACATGGGCAGCTTCGACCACGACCTCGTCACCGGCCGGGTCGAATGGTCGGATCAGATGTACCGGATCAACGGCCTCGATCCGGAGAAGATCCCGCCTTCATCGGACGTTGTTCTCGACCTTGTCCACCCGGAGGACCGCGAGGGCTTCGCCGCCGCGCGGGTGCGCTCCCGGCGGGCGAATTTCGACGCGTTCGAATTCCGCATCATCCGGCCCGACGGCGAAGAGCGCTTCGTGCGCCGCGAAAGCGACGTCCACTTCGGCGAGGACGGCCGGCCGCTCCGCGTCTTCGGCACGCTGCAAGACATCACCGAGCGCAAGCGCGCCGAGCTCGAGATCATCCAGAGCCGCGAGAGCATGGCCCATGCCCAGCGCATCGCCAATATGGGTAGCTTCGACCACGAGCTGACCGCGGACCGGACCACCTGGTCGGATCAGATGTTCACCATCCTCGGCGTCGACACGGACAGCGTGCCCCCGGGCTGGGCAACCACCTTGCAATTCGTCCATCCCGAGGACCGCGACGGGTTCGTCGCGACGCGGGCGCGCGCCGATGCCGCCCATTCCGAGCCGTTCGAATTCCGTATCACCCGCGCCGACGGCGAGGAGCGTATCCTCCGCCGCGAATACGACGTCCACTCGTCAGACGATGGTCGCCCGCTGCGCATCTTCGGCACGATGCAGGACATCACGGAGCAGCGCCTCGCCCAGGCGCGCGAGCGCAATCTCGAGCGGCAGCTCCTGCATTCGCAAAAGCTCGAGGCGCTGGGCACGCTTGCCGGCGGCATCGCGCACGATCTCAACAATACGCTGGTGCCGATCATGGCCCTCTCGAAGCTCACGGCGCGGCGCTTCGAGGCCGGAACGCCGGTGCGTGCCAATCTCGACACCATCTACGAGGCGAGCGAGCGGGCGCGCGACCTCGTCCGCCGCGTCCTCGCCTTCAGCCGCAAGGAAGAGCCCGAGCGGCAGGAGGCGAATCTCGCCGAGGTCGTGCGCGAAGCCTTGAAGCTGATGCGCGCGACGGTGCCGACTTCGATCCAGCTTGATGCCGCCATCGCCGATGTGCCGCCGATCCGTGCCGACGCGTCGCAGATCCATCAGGTGATCACGAACCTCATTTCCAACGCCGCCGGCGCCATCACCAACGGCATGGGCACAATCACCGTTTCGCTGGGCCTCACCGTGCCCGCCACCGGCCCGAGCGAGGTCTGCCTCTCGGTCGCCGATACCGGCTGCGGCATGGACGAGGCGACGCAGGAGCGGATCTTCGAGCCGTTCTTCACGACCAAGACGGTTGGGGAGGGCACCGGCCTCGGCCTGTCGATCGTCCACGGCATCATCGCGAGCCACGGCGGCCGTATCGAGCTAAAGAGCGCGCCCGGCAAGGGCACGCGCTTCGATCTCTATTTCCCTCTGCCGAAGGCCGCGGCGGACGAAGCCGCGGCTGCGAGCGAGGCCGAAGCCGAGGTTAGGTCTTCACGCCCGGCCGCTTGAAATTGCGGTCGTGGTGACCCTTGCCGGTCATATCGCCGTTCTTGAACAGCCAATCATAGCCGTCCTGGGGATTGGTCAGGATCTCCCAGCAATTCTCGTCGGCGTCCCAGAAATAGAAGCTGTAGGTGCCGTGCTGCAGCGCCGGCTTGGTGATCTTGTGCAGCTTCCATTTCTCGGCTTCGGCGAGGGTGACGCGATAGGCCTCGTCGACCTCTTCCTGGGTCTCGACGTCGAGGCCGTTGTGGTTGAGGAGGCCCATCTCGGTCGGCCGCTTGGTGAAGACGACGGCGATGCAATGCGTGCCGCCGAGGCGGATCATCAGGGAGATCTGGCTCGTCTGCACCACTTCGAGGCCGAGGAACTCGTGGTAGAAACGGCGCGCGAAGTCGAGATCGCGCGATTCGAGCGTGCCGTGCGACAGGAAATTGAGCTTCAGGGCCGGCGTGGTCGTGGCGGGCACGTCCGTTTGGGTTCTGGCATCGGGCATGATGTGTCCTCCTTCGGGCTGGTTCATTCGGCGGCTTTGGCGGCGGCGTGCCGGGCAAAACGCGGCATGACGTCCTCGGCAAGGAGCCGCATCGATTGCCGTTCCCAGGCTTCGTTGGATCCACCCCAATCGACGCCGGTCATCAGCAGACTTCCGAACGGCCCGGCAGCATCGCGCAGCGCGGCGAGCTGATCGAGCACGCTCTGGGGCGAGCCGAAGATCACACGCGAATCGATGATCTTGTCGACCGTAACCGCGTCGTCGGGCATGTCGGGCCGCGGCTTCAGCGCGATGAGTCTACCGAGGCCGCGCAGGATTTCGCTCATATAGCCGAAATAATACTGATACGCGGATTGCGCGCTCATGACCCGCTCGCGCGCCTCGGCATCGCTCGGCGCGACGTGGATGCAGCGCACGACACGCCAGTTCTCGCCGCTCGGCCGCCTGCCGGCGTCGGCGGCGCCCTGGCGCAGCATCTCCCAATGCGAGGCGAGGCCGGCGGCGGTGAGGAACGAGCTCGAGATCGGGCCCCAGCCACGCTTGCCGGCAAGCCGTACGGTCTGCGAATTGGGGCTCGCCGCGGTGATGCAGATCGGCGGCCGCGGCTTCTGAAAAGGCTTCGGCATGACGCCGATGCCGAGCTTGGCATTGAGCGATTGGGCGATATGCGTCGTCCAGAACTCGCCCTTGATATCGTAAGGCGGGTCCTGCGCCCAGATCTTCTCGATCGTGTCGATCGATTCGACCAGCATACGATTGCGCAGCGCCGGATCGTCGTTGCCCAGGAGCTCGAAATCCGAGACGAGGCTGCCGGTGCCGATGCCGAGGATGAAGCGGCCGTAGCTCATATTGTCGAATTGCGCGGCCTCGCCGGCGATGATCGCGGGATGGCGATTGGGCAGCGAGAGGACGCCGGTGCCGAAGGCAAGCCGCGTTGTACGCGGGATGAGGCTCGCCATGAACATCAGCGGCGAGGGATAGGGCTCGGTCGAGGCCGAGTAATGCTCGCCCAAAAACATCTCGTCGAAGCCGAGCTTGTCGGCGAGCAGCGACTTTTCGAGATCCTCGGCCAAGGTCTCGTGCATCGGCCGATGCGGCGGATGGACCGGCATCATGAAGAGGCCGAGGCGCATCATTTTCTCCCTTGCCCGATGTTAGTGCAGTGCGTCGTTCTCCGCCAACACCCTGCCGGCGAGGTAGAGCGAGCCGCAGATAAGTACCCGCGCTCCGGGCTCGGCCGCCGCTGCGATCGCCGCGGCGATGGTTGCATGCGCCCTTGCCGGCCGGCCGAGGCCGTGAGCGATGGCAACGATTTCGTCGACCGGCCGCGCATTCTCTTCGCCTGGAATGACGAGCGCCTCGACCCGCGCGACGTAAGGTGCGAGCATGCCGAGGAAGGCCGCCGCGTCGTGGGTGTTCAGCATGCCGAAGACGAGGTTGAGTGGCCGGTCGCGCCAGGAGTTCGCTTGGCTCGCCAGCGCCGCGCCGCCGGCGGCGTTGTGGCCGCCGTCGAGCCACAGCTCCGCGCCCGGGGGCATCAGCCGCGCCAGCGCGCCGTTGCCGAGGCGCTGCAGCCGCGCCGGCCATTCGACCCGGCGCAGGCCTTGCGCCAGCACCTCAAGCGACGGCGCGAAGCCGGCGAGCTGCTCGAGACAAGCGAGCGCGGTGCCGGCATTCCCATATTGATGCACGCCGAGGAGTCCCGGCGGCGGCAGGTCGAGCGCCGCGCGTCCGCGATAGAGCAGCCTCCCGTCGCCGCCGGCGGCGACGTCCCACTCCGCGGCGCAGCGATAGAGCGGCGCGCCGACCGCTTGCGCGCGGGCGGCGATCACCGCCGTGGCCGCCTCGCTTTGCGACGCGATCACCGCCGGCACGCCGGCCTTGAGAATCCCGGCTTTCTCGAAGGCAATCGCGCCGACGGTGTCGCCGAGGAATTGCTGATGATCGATCGAGACCGGGGTGATCGCGGTCACCGCCGGATGCGGAATGACGTTGGTCGCATCGAATCGCCCGCCGAGCCCGACCTCGACCAGCGTCGCATCGGCCGGCACACGCGCAAAAGCGAGGAAGGCCGCCGCGGTCGTGATCTCGAAGAAGGTGATCGGCGCGCCGTCATTGGCGCGCTCGCATTCCTCCAGCACCGCGATCAGCGCGTCTTCCGCGATGAGAGCGCCGGCGAGGCGGATGCGTTCGGCGAAGCGGACGAGATGCGGCGAGGTATAGACATGGACGCGCTTGCCGGCGGCTTCGAGACAGGCGCGCAGGAAGGCGATGGTCGAGCCTTTGCCGTTGGTGCCGGCGACATGGATCGCCGGCGGCAGCCGGTCTTGCGGATCGCCGAGCGCGGCGAGCAGCCGCTTCACCCGGTCCAAGCTCAGATCGATGAGCTTCGGATGAAGCTTCAACAGCCGCGAAAGGATCTCGTCGCTGACCAGGTTACGCCCGTTGCGGATTGGCGCCGGCCGCCGCGCTCTGCCCGATGCCCGGCGCCGGGCTCATCAGCAGCCGTACGATGCGCGCCAGCGTCGCTTTCAGCTCTTTGCGCGGCACCACCATGTCGATCATGCCGTGCTCGAGCAGATATTCGGCGCGCTGGAAGCCCTCAGGCAGCTTCTCGCGGATCGTCTCCTCGATGACGCGCGCGCCGGCGAAGCCGATCACTGCGCCCGGCTCGGCGAGGGTGATGTCGCCGAGCATCGCGAAAGAAGCCGAGACGCCGCCGGTCGTCGGATGGGTCAGCAACACGATGTAAGGCAGGCCCGAGTCCTTGACCATCTCGACGGCGAGAGTGGTGCGCGGCATCTGCATCAGCGACAGGATGCCTTCCTGCATGCGCGCGCCGCCCGAAGCGGGGACGACGATCAGCGCCGCTTCTTGCATCACCGCGAGCCGCGCCGCCGCGAGCAGCGCTTCGCCGACCGCGATACCCATCGAGCCGCCCATGAAGGAGAAATCGAAGCAGGCGATCACCGCCGGCAGGCCGGCGATGGCGCCATGCGCGACGATCAGCGCGTCGCGGCCATTGCCGTGTTTGGCATGCGCCTCCTTGAGCCGGTCGCCATAGCGTTTCACGTCGCGGAAGCGCAGCGGATCGCTGGCGGATTTGGGCAATTCGATCTCGACGAATTTCGCGTCGTCGAACAGCAGCGCGAGGCGTTGCTGCGGCTCCAAACGCAGATGGAAGCCGCAAGTGCCGCAAACATGGAGATTGGCCTCGAGATCGCGGCTGAACAGCATCTGGCCGCAATTGCCGCATTTGGTCCAGAGATTCTCCGGCACCTCTTTCTTGGCGACGGTTTCCTTGACCGCGCGGATCTTGGGCAGGACGAAATTGGTCAGCCAGTTCATGCGCGCGCGCTTTTGACGCCGCGACTCAGGGCGCGCACGTCGTCGAGCACCGCGCCGATCAGCTCGGGCGTCGCGTTGCCGGCAGCATCGAGCGCAGCGGCGACGCGCTCGACCAGGGCCGAGCCGACAACGGCGGCATCGGCGACGCGCGCCACCGCGGCGGCCTGCGCCGGCGTGCGGATCCCGAAGCCGACCGCGACCGGCAGATCGGTGTGCCGTTTCAGTCGCATCACCGCAGCGGAGATCACGTCATCGGCCGCCGATTTGGTTCCGGTCACGCCCGCGACCGCGACATAGTAGAGAAAGCCCCGCGTATTCTTGAGCACCTGCGGCAGGCGCTTGTCGTCGGTGGTTGGGGTGGCGAGGCGGATGAAATCGAGCCCTGCCTCTGTCGCCGGCAGGCACAGCTCCTCGTCATGCTCGGGCGGCAGATCGACGACGATGAGGCCGTCGACGCCCGCGGCTTTGGCGTCGGCGAGGAACCGTGCGACGCCGTAATGCTCGATCGGATTATAATAGCCCATCAGCACCAGCGGCGTGGCGTCGTCCTTAGCCCGAAAGCCGCGCACGATCGCGAGCACCTTCGCGAGCGTCATGCCGGCCTTGAGCGCGCGCAAGCCGGCGGCCTGGATCGCCGGGCCGTCGGCCATCGGATCGGAGAACGGCACGCCGACCTCGATGAGGTCGGCGCCGGCCTGCGGCAGGCCGTCGAGAATCCGCGCGAAGGTCGCGGCGTCGGGATCGCCGCAAGTGAGATAGGTGACGAGGCCGGCGCGGCCTTCGCGCTTCAACATCGCGAAGCGCTCTTCAATGCGCCTCACAGCTTGATCCCCCGCAGCGTTGCGACGGTATTGATGTCCTTGTCGCCGCGGCCCGAGAGATTGACGACGATGAGATGCTCCTTCGGCAGCGTGCCGGCGATCTTCGCCACCTGGGCCAGCGCATGTGCGGATTCAAGCGCGGGAATAATCCCCTCCAGCCGCGTCAGCAGATGGAAAGCCTCGAGCGCCTCGTCGTCGCTGATCGCGACATAGTGGATGCGCTTGTTGTCGAAGAGAAAGGCATGCTCGGGCCCGATGCCGGGATAATCGAGGCCGGCCGAGATCGAATGCGCGTCGATGATCTGCCCGTCGTCGGTCTGGAGGAGATAGGTGCGGTTGCCGTGCAACACGCCGGGCGTGCCGCCATTGAGCGAAGCGGCATGCTTGCCGGTCGCGATGCCGAGCCCCGCGGCCTCGACGCCGATCATCTTGACGCCGGGCTCGTCGAGGAAAGGATGGAAGAGGCCCAACGCGTTGGAGCCGCCGCCGACGCAAGCGACCAGCGTATCGGGCAGGCGACCCTCGGCCTTCTGCATCTGCCGCCGCACTTCCTCGCCGATTACGTTCTGGAAATCGCGCACCATCGCCGGATAGGGATGGGGGCCGGCGACGGTGCCGATGAGGTAGTAGGTGTCCTCGACGTTCGAGACCCAGTCGCGCAGCGCCTCGTTCATCGCATCCTTCAAAGTCGCGGTCCCCGAGGTCACGGGCCGCACCTCGGCGCCGAGCAATTTCATGCGGAAGACATTGGGCTTTTGCCGCTCAATGTCGGTCGCGCCCATATAGACGACGCAGGGCAGGTCGAAGAGCGCGCAGACAGTCGCGGTGGCGACGCCATGCTGGCCGGCGCCGGTCTCGGCGATGATACGGCGCTTGCCCATGCGCCGCGCCAAGAGGATCTGGCCGATCGTGTTGTTGATCTTATGCGCGCCGGTGTGGTTGAGGTCCTCGCGCTTCAGATAAATCTTCGCACCGCGGCAATGCTCGGTGAAGCGCTGCGCGAGATAGAGCGGCGAGGGACGGCCGACATAATGTTCGAGGTAATAGTCCATCTCCCGGGCGAAGCCGGGGTCGTGCTTCGCCTCGTCGTAAGCGCGCTCGACCGCCAAGACCAGCGGCATCAGCGTCTCGGCGACGTAGCGGCCGCCGAATCGGCCGAAGAGCCCGCGCTCGTCGGGCCCCGCGCGAAAGGTGTTGGGCGAGGACATGTGCTTGGTTTTAGAGGGAAATCGCCGCCCGCTCAAACCGGGGTCAAAGCGCCGCCGCGCGCGCCAGGAAGGCGCGGATCTTCGCCGGGTCCTTCTCGCCGGGCTTCTTCTCGACGCCCGACGAGACATCGACGAATTGCGCGCGCGAGATCGCCGTCGCTTGGACGAGGTTTTCGCCGGTGAGTCCGCCCGAGAGCATCCAGGGCAGCGGCCATTGTTTCGGGCGCAGCAATTCCCAATCGAAGGCGAGGGCATTGCCGCCCGGCAGCGCGCCGCTCATCTCTTTCGGCGGTTTGGCGTCGAACATCAGCCAATCGGCGACGTCGAAGAAATCCTTGGCGGCTTGCAGATCGCGCTCGCTCGCGACCTTGATCGCCTTCATCAGCTTGACGCCGAAGCGCCGTTTCATGGCAGCGAGGCGGTCGGGCGTCTCGCCGCCATGGAGTTGCAAGAGGTCGAGCCGCATCTTCGCCACCACCTGCTCGAGCAGCGCGTCGTCGGGATCGACGAAGACGCCGACCCGGGTGATCCCCGGCGGCACGCTGGCGACCAGCGCCGCCGCCTGCGCGATGCCGAGGCTGCGCGGGCTCGGCGGGTAGAAGACAAAGCCGGTGAAGCGCGCGCCACCGGCGACCGCCGCTTGCACCGCCTCGGCGCTGGTGAGACCGCAGATCTTGACCGCGACGCTCACGGCAGCTCGGCGAAGATTGCGCGCGCCGCCGCGGCGGGATCGGGCGCCTCGGTGATCGGCCGGCCGATGACGAGGTAATCGGCGCCGGCGGCGATCGCGTCGCGCGGCGTCTGCACGCGCTTCTGATCGCCGACGACCGCGCCGGCGGGGCGGATGCCGGGCACGACGAGCAGGAAATCCTTGCCGCAAGCCTGGCGCAGCATCGCGACCTCCTGCGGCGAGCAGACGATGCCGTCGAGGCCACTTGCTTGCGCCAGGAGGGCGAGGCGCCGCACCTGCGCCGCGGCCGGGCCGCTCTGGCCGACGGCAGCGAGATCGCCATCGTCGAGGCTGGTGAGCACGGTGACGCCGAGCAGCTTGGTGCGCGCGGCACCGCGCGCCGCGACCGCGGCGCGCATCATCGTCGCGCCGCCGGCGGCGTGGAGCGTGAGCAGTAGCGGATCGAGGGCGAGGCTGCTCTTGACCGCGCCTGCCACGGTGTTCGGGATGTCGTGCAGCTTCAGATCGAGGAAGAGATTTTTCTGCCCGGCGGCCGCGGCGCGGATGCCCGCGGGACCGTGCGCGGCGAAGAATTCGAGGCCGAGCTTCACGCCGCCGACCGCGGCTTGGGTGGCGGCGATCAGGGCTTGCGCGCGCGCCAGTTCCGGCGTGTCGATGGCGCAGAGGATGGGGTTGCGGTCCATGGGCCCGCTATAGCCCAGATCAAGGACGCGTCAATTCGCGCGCCGCTTCCTTGCGCGGCGACAGCGCCGCGAGCTCGCGCTCCAGCTCCTCGACGCGGCGGGCGTTGCGCCGCGCCTCGCGCCGCCAGCGACGGCCGTTGAGCCACGCAACCAGCTCGCCGATGAGGAAGCCCACCAGCAGCGTCAGCAGCACGACGAGATAAAGTTTCGTGTTGAGCTCGAGCGGCAGCGGCCAGAGGCCTAGGGCGATCGGCTGCCGGTTGTTGATCGCGAACACGACCAAGATCAGCGCGAGCAGGCCGATGAGGATCCAGCGGAGGGTTTTCAAAGGGGAGCGGATCCGCCCGGGATCCGCGATCAGCCGGCGCCGTTGTTGAGCCGGGCGCGCATTTCCTTGCCGGTCTTGAAGAACGGGATGTGTTTCTCGCCGACCTTGACGCTCTCGCCGGTGCGCGGGTTGCGGCCCTGGCGGGCGTCGCGTCGCTTCACCGAGAAGGCGCCGAAACCGCGCAACTCGACGCGATCGCCGCGCGAGAGGGCGTTCGAGATCTCGTCGAAGATCGTAGTGACGATGCGTTCCACGTCGCGCTGATAGAGATGGGGATTGCGCTCGGCCAAGTGCTGTATCAGCTCGGATTTAGTCATGGCCACGCCCGTCCGCTCCGGTGATTGGCAGGAAGCCTGCCAAAACAAAGACTTGGCGTCAAGCTCGCCGCAGCCGGGCGGTCGTGCCGGCGGCGGCGAGCCCGAACGCAAGCCTTATTTTTCCGCCTTCTCGTCCTTCTCGCGCCGGCTCAAGGCCGCGCCGAGGATGTCGCCGAGCGAGGCGCCGCTGTCGGACGAGCCGAATTCAGCCATCGCCTCTTTCTCCTCGTCGATCTCCTTGGCCTTGATCGACAGCGTCGCCTTGCGCGTGGCGCGGTCGAAGGCGGTGATCTTGGCGTCGACCTTCTCGCCGACGGCGAAGCGGTCGGGCCGCTGCTCGGCGCGGTCGCGCGACAGCTCGGATTTGCGGATGAAGCCGGGGAAGCCGCCGGCCATCTCGACCTCGATGCCGCCGTCGGTGGTGGCCGTAACCGTGCAGGTTACGACGTCGCCCTTCTTGACGGTTGCGGCGCCGGTCTCGAGCGGATCGGCCTGGAGCTGCTTGATGCCGAGGCTGATGCGCTCTTTCTCGGCGTCGACGTCGAGCACGCGCACCTTGACCGTATCGCCCTTGTGGTAATCGGCGATCGCCTGCTCGCCCGGTTTCTTCCAGTCGAGATCCGAGAGATGGACCATGCCGTCGATGTCGCCCGGCAAGCCGACGAAGAGGCCGAACTCGGTGGTGTTCTTGATCTCGCCTTCGAGGTCGCTGCCGGCCGGGTATTTCTCGAGGAACGCCTCCCACGGGTTGGACATGCATTGCTTCAGGCCGAGGCTGATGCGGCGCTTCTGCGGATCGACGTCGAGCACCTGGACTTCGACTTCCTGGCTGGTCGAGACGATCTTGCCGGGATGGACGTTCTTCTTGGTCCAGCTCATTTCCGAGACATGGACGAGGCCCTCGACGCCGGGCTCGAGCTCGACGAAGGCGCCGTAATCGGTGATGTTGGTGACGCGGCCCTTGAAGCGGGCATTCGCCGGGTATTTGAGCTCGACGCCCTCCCACGGATCGGCTTCGAGCTGCTTCATGCCGAGCGAGATACGCTGCGTCTCGGCGTTGAAGCGGATCACCTGCACCTTGACCGACTGGCCGATATGCAGCGCCTCGGACGGGTGGTTGATGCGCCGCCAGGCGATATCGGTGACGTGGAGCAAGCCGTCGACGCCGCCGAGATCGACGAAGGCGCCGTAATCGGTGATGTTCTTGACGACGCCGCTGAGGATCTGGCCTTCCTTGAGGCTCGCCACCAGTTCCGAGCGCTGCTCGGCGCGGCTCTCCTCGAGGACCGCACGCCGGGAGACGACGATGTTGCCGCGCGAGCGATCCATCTTGAGGATCTGAAACGGCTGCGGCGATCCCAGGAGAGGGGTGATGTCGCGCACCGGCCGGATGTCGACCTGGCTGCCGGGCAGGAAGGCGATGGCGCCGTTGAGGTCGACCGTGAAGCCGCCCTTGACGCGGCCGAAAATGGTGCCGTTGACGCGCTCATTGGCCTGAAAGCTCTTTTCGAGCTGGGTCCAGGCTTCCTCGCGCCGCGCCTTCTCGCGCGACAGCTGGGCCTCGCCATTTTTGTCTTCCATCCGTTCGAGAAACACCTCGACGGTGTCGCCGACGTGCAGATCGGGCTCGCCACC
>DASYAL010000061.1:0-1759 GCA_036501365.1 Allostellaceae bacterium
GCGCGATTGCGGTGAACGAATAGCAGCTGATCAGCAGCGTCTTGGTGAAATTGTCGGCGGTGGTGTCCACATAGCGACCGTCGAGCTGGTCGCGGTCGGAAAAGGCGATGGCGTGGACCAGGAAATCGATGCCGCCCCAGGCTGAGGCAAGCTGAGCGAACGCGGCGTCGATAGTCTCGGGGACCGACACATCGCAGTCGCCGATCACGATGCCGCCGACCTCTTCGGCGAGCGGCTCGACGCGCCGCTTCAGCGCATCGCCCTGATAGGTGAACGCAAGCTCGGCGCCGTGCCCGCGGCAGGCTTTGGCTATGCCCCAGGCGAGCGAGCGCTGATTCGCAACCCCCATGATCAGGCCGCGCTTGCCGCGCATCAGGCCCGCTGCTTCCGGCATCGCGCTGACCCTGTCCGAACTCAATGGCCCCAAATCCCCCGCCGCCACCTATGGCATAGGGCCGCCCGATCCGACAAGCGCGTGGCTTGGCCTTGATACGGGCCTTAATGGGGGGCCTTGATACAAATCTCGCCCCGACTGTCGCGCGCCGTGGCGGTTTCTTCGCGTTAAGGAATAGCGCGCCCGCCGTGGTGTTGTTTGGATGCGGGCAGCGTATTTGTCCGGTTGCCGTACCGGGTTCTTGCTGACAATTTGCTCAACGGTGGAGCGCATGATTGAGTGATTTTCGAGCTCAGATCGAGGCGGCCATACCGGCGCTGCGGCGCTACGCGCGGGCGCTCACCCGCGACGCCGATACGGCCGACGACATCGTGCAGGACACGCTGGTTCGGGCGTTGCGTTCCGAGCATCTGTTCTACGGCGGCGACGTTCGGGCATGGCTCTACACCATTCTGACCAATCTCAACCGCAACCGGCTGCGGAGCTTGTCGCGGCGTCCGGTGATCACTCCGATCAAGGACAGCGACTCTGCGACGGCCGGGCCGGAAGCGGGTGGACGCGACATTGGCCGCGCGCTCGACGATCTCGCCGAGGAGCCGCGCGCGGCGCTGCTGCTTGTCGTGCTGGAAGGGTTGACCTACCGCGAGGTCGCCGAGGTGCAGGGCGTGCCCATCGGCACGGTGATGTCGCGGCTGGCGCGCGCCCGCATGCAGATCCGCTCTTATTTGGACGGCGAGCGCCCGGCGTTGCGCCGCGTGAAATGACAAAGAGAGAAAATAAATGATTGATCGAGATTCCATTGTGACCGAAGACGAGCTTCACGCCTACGTGGACGGCGAACTGCCCGGTGAGCGGCGCGGCGCGGTCGAGACTTGGCTCGCGACACATCCCGATGCTGCGGCCGCTGTGGCAGCCTGGCGCAGCCAGGCCGAGCTGATCCAGGCGCGTTACGGCGGCGTCGCCGATGAGCCGACGCCGGATCGGCTCAGCGTCGCGCGGCTCGCGTGCCGCCGCCGTAACGGCTGGGTCGCGGTCGCGGCCGCGGCCGCGCTCGTCGCCTTCATCGGCGGCGGCGCCACCGGCTGGTTTGTGCACGGCACCACGGCCGCCGCTCCGTCGGACTTGAAGCGCTATACGGCCGAGGCGCTCGATGCCTACCGGCTCTATGTCGTCGAGGTCCGCCATCCGGTCGAGGTGCCGGGCGACGAGCGGCCGCATCTGACTCAGTGGCTGTCCAAGCGCGTCGGCTCGCCGGTGCGAATTCCCGAACTGGAGAAGATGGGCTTGAAACTCGTCGGCGGCAGGCTTCTGCCGGGCCCGACCGGCCCTACGGCGTTCTTCATGTACGAGACCGCCTCGGGCGAG
>DASYAL010000062.1:0-9837 GCA_036501365.1 Allostellaceae bacterium
TTGCGCGGCGGCGGCGGCATCGGCGAGCGGCCCGGCCTGGATACGGTAATAGATGCCGCGATCACCAAGATCGACCCGCGTGACGGTGAGCGCCAGCTTGCCAAGCACATCAGGCTGCTGCCGCTGCAGCCGCAGCCATTCCTGCTTCGCCGCGTCTTCGTTTTTGAGCGCGCCGAGCTGAAGGCGATAGTTGCGGCCTGCCGTCGTCGCTGGCGTGGCCTTGGCCGGTGGTGCAACAGCCGGCGGGGCCCCGGCGGTCGTCGCCACTTGCGCCGCGGGTGGCGAAGCAGGCGCCAATGTCGGTGACGAGGCCGGTGTAGATGACGCGACAGAAGGCATGGGCGGCGTTGCGTTCGTGACCGTCGACGGCGGCGCGGCGCTGGCGACCGCCGGCGACGGCGTTGCCGCTTGCGCGAATCCCGGTGGTGTCGTTGCCGCTGGTGCCGGCGCCGCCGCGACCGGCCGCGGCTTCACCGCTTCGGGCGACGGCAACAGCTCTTCGAACTTCGGCTTGTCATCGTGATTCAGCAGCACCGAATCCTGATCCGGAACAACCATGCCGCCGGGGCTGGCCGGCGCTGCCTTCACCGGCGCCGTATCGGGATGGATCACCGGCACGACGCTGAGATCCGACGCGCCGGGCTTGTTGCCGTGCCCCGCCCACCACGAGCCGCCGACGAGACCCGCGACGGCGAGGCTCAGCACCGCCGCGCGGATCACGCCGCGGCGGCGCGGCGACGCGTCTTCGACGTCTTGCCGGTCTTCCGGATCGATCTCGATCCGCGAGCTCATCCGCGCATCTCCTCGACCGGCGTCACGCCGAAGACCTGCAAGCCCGAGGCGACGACAAACGCAACCGCCTGAACCAAGGCGAGGCGTGCCAGAGTCAAGGGTTTCGCATCGCTTTGGATGAAGCGCAAGGTGGCGTCGGCATTACCTTTATTCCAGAGCCCGTGGAACGCCGCCGCGACCTCTTGCAGATAGAAGGCGATGCGGTGCGCCTCGTGGGTTTGCGCGGCACCTTCGACCATGCTCGGCCATTGCGTCAGCAGGCGGATCAGCGCGATCTCGTCGCGATCGGCGAGCAGCGCGAGCTCGGCCTTGGCCAAGGCCGGCGGCACGAGAGCTTCGGCAGCGAATTCGTCACGGGCGTGGCGCATCACCGACGAGGCGCGGGCATGTGCATATTGCACATAGAACACCGGATTGTCCTTCGACTGCTCGACCACCTTGGCGAAGTCGAAATCGAGCGCCTGGTCGTTGCGCCGTGTCAGCATGACGAAACGGAACACATCCTTGCCAACCTCGTCCACCACTTCGCGCAAGGTGACGAAAGTGCCGGCGCGTTTCGACATCTTCACCGGCTGGCCCTTGTCGAGCAGATTGACGAGCTGGCACAGCCTCACATCGAGGCCGGCCTTGCCCTGCGTGAGCGCCGTCACCGCCGCCTGCATGCGCTTCACATAGCCGCCGTGATCCGCGCCCCAGACATCGATCATCTCGTTGAAGCCACGCCGCACCTTGTCGAAATGATAGGCGATATCGGCGGCGAAATAGGTCCACGAACCGTCGGATTTCTTCAGCGGCCGGTCGACGTCGTCGCCGAATTGCGTCGCGCGGAACAGCGTCTGCGGCCGCGCCTCCCAATCGTCGGGCAGCTTGCCCTTGGGCGGCTGGAGCGTGCCGACATAGATAAGGCCGTCGCGCTCCAGCGCCGCGATTGCCTTGTCGATGCCGCCGGCACCGACGATCGTGCGCTCCGAGGTCAAGACCTCGTGCTCGATGCCAAGGGCTTTCAGATCGACGCGGATCATCGTCATCATATTGCCGATGGCGAAGTCGCGGAACAGGCCGAGCCAATGCTCCTCGCCGAGATTGAGCCATTTCGCGCCGTCGCGTTTAGCCAGCAGCCAGGCAGTGTCTTTGAGATAGTCGCCCGGATAGAGCCCTTCGGGGATCGCGTCGATGGTTTCACCGAGCGCCTCGCGATAGCGCAGGTGGAGCGAGCGCGCGAGCACGTCGACCTGGGCGCCGGCATCGTTGATGTAGTATTCACGGCACACCTGGAAGCCGGCCTTCTCCAGGAGCGAAGCGAGCGCGTCGCCGACGACCGCGCCGCGGCCATGGCCGACATGCATCGGTCCAGTCGGATTGGCCGAGACATATTCGACATTGACGCGGCGTCCCTGCCCCAGATCGCTATCGCCATAGCTCGTGCCGCCTTCGAGAATGTCGACCAGCCGGGCCTGCCAGAAGGCATCGGCGACGCGCAGATTGATGAAACCCGGCCCGGCGACATCGGCCGCAGTGATGTCGCTTTCCTTGCCGAGGCGCGCGGCGAGCTTTTGCGCGAGGTCGCGCGGCGGCATCTTCGCCGCTTTCGCGAGCACCATCGCTGCGTTGGTCGAAAGATCGCCATGCGCCGGATCACGCGGCGGCTCGACCGCGACGCGCGCCAGGTCGAGGTCTTGCGGCAGCTCGCCGGCCTTCACCAGCGCCTCAATCTCGCCGACCACGACGAAGCGGAAATGGGTGAAGATGTCTCTCACGTCGTCGCGTACCTGTCGAACAGCCGATAATGCTCGTCGAGCGCGAAACGATCGGTCATGCCGGCAATGTAATCGGCGACGACGCGCGCGGTCTCGCTTGTGCCCGGCCCGGTCGCCTGCGCTTGCCACTCGGTCGGCAGGCATTGCGGCTCGGCGAGCAGCAAGCGGAACAGCTCTTGCACGATGCGATGCGCTTTCGAGGCCATGCGGTTGACGCGGTAGTGGCGATACATGCGATCGAAGAGGAAGCCGCGCAAGCCGCGTTCTTCCTCACGCATCGTCAGCGAGAAAGCGATCACCGCGCCCGAATGGCGACGGATGTCGGCGACGCTCTTCGCCTTGATCGCGGCGATGCGGCGGCGCGATTCCTCGACCACGTCGCCGACCATGCGGTCGATCAGGCGACGGATCGCCTCATGGATCCGGCGCGGCTCTTCGAGACCGGGGTAGAGCTTGTCGACCTCGGCGAAGGCCGGGCCGAGCAGTGGAACATCCTTGAGGTCGGTGATGGAGAAAAGCCCGGCGCGCAAGCCGTCGTCGGTATCGTGATTGTCGTAGGCGATGTCATCGGCGAGCGCCGCGACCTGCGCTTCGGCCGACGGCCAAGTGCCGAGTTCGAGATCGTGGCGCCGGTTGTAATCGGCGAGGGTTGCCGGCAGCGAGCCGCCGATCGGCCCGTTGTGCTTGACGATACCTTCGAGCGTCTCCCAGGTGAGGTTGAGGCCGTCGAAGCCGGAATAGCGATGCTCAAGCTTAGTCAGCACGCGCAAGGTCTGGTCGTTGTGCTTGAAGCCGCCAAAGTCTTGCATCAGCCCGTCAAGCGCGTCCTCGCCGGCGTGGCCGAAAGGCGTGTGGCCGAGGTCGTGGGCGAGCGAAAGCGCCTCGGCGAGGTCTTCTTCGAGGCCGAGGCGGCGCGCGATGCTGCGCGCGATCTGCGCGACTTCGAGGCTGTGGGTCAGCCGCGTGCGGTAATGGTCGCCTTCGTGATAGACGAAGACCTGGGTCTTGTATTGCAGGCGCCGGAAAGCCGAAGAATGGATGATCCGGTCGCGGTCGCGCTCGAACACCGAACGGGCGGGACTCTCGGGCTCGGGATGAAACCGGCCGCGGCTTTCTTCCGGGCGGCAGGCATAGGCGGCGAGCGCCGGTTGCGTCATGGGGGCAACCTAATCCGCGCGACCTTACGGTGCAACGCCGCGCGGCCGAGTCGCACTTTCCCCGCTTGCTGCGCGGCGTCACGACCTGTTGAATACGGCAAAGACCAAGAGGGAGCGGCGCGTATGGCGACGGGGGCGAGCTACGATTACATCATCATCGGCGCCGGCTCGGCCGGCTGTTGCCTCGCCAATCGCCTTACCGAGGACACGGATGTCCGCGTGCTGGTTCTCGAAGCCGGCGACTGGGACCGCGACCCGCTGATCCACATCCCGCTCGGCTGGGGCAAGATCTTCGAGGAGCGGCTGCACGACTGGATGTATTTCAGCGAGCCCGAGCCGAACATGGACGGACGCAGCATCGAATGCGCACGCGGCAAGGTGATCGGCGGCTCATCCTCGATCAATGTCATGGGCTATGTGCGCGGCAATCGCGGCGATTACGATCGCTGGGCCGAGAGCGGGTTGAGCCAGTGGTCCTATGCCCATGCCCTGCCCTATTTCAAGCGGCAGGAAAGCTGGGAAGGCGGCGCGACCGAATATCGCGGCGGCGACGGGCCGATTGCAACACGTTACACGCGCTATGAAGACCCGCTGATCGAAGCCTTCAAGGAAGCGGGGACGATGCTCGGCCATCCCTCGACCGAAGATTACAACGGCGCGCAGCAGCATGGCTTCGGCCGCACCCAGGCGAATATCGTCAACGGCCGACGCGCCAGCGGCGCGACCGCCTATCTCCGCCCCGCCCTCGCGCGCAAGAACCTCCAGGTCGAGACCGACGCTATGGTCACGAAGCTCGTCTTCGAGGGCAACCGCGCCGTCGGCGTCGAATATGCGAAAGACGGTCAGACCGCGGTGTTGCGCGCCGAGCGCGAGGTGCTGCTCTGCGGCGGCGTCATCAACTCGCCGCAGGTGCTGATGCTTTCGGGCATCGGCGATCCGGACGAGCTGTCGCGCTTCGGCATTCCGGTGAAGGTCGGCCTGAAAGGCGTCGGCAAGAATCTGCAGGACCATCTCTCGGTCGGCGTCGAATACAAGCGCAAGGGCAGCGGGCCTTTCCCTGCCCGGATGCGCATGGACAATATCGCGCGCGAGATGGTGCAGGCCTATCTCTTCGGTACCGGCCCGGCGACCGACCTGCCCGGCGGCTTGATGGGCTTCGTCAAGACCTCGCAAGCCAAGACCATGCCCGACATCCAGATTCTCTTCCGGATGGCGCCGGGCGGCGTGCGGCCCTATTGGCCCTTCATCCAGCAGCCGGCGTCCGACAGCTTCGGCCCGCGCGCGGTGCTGCTGCGGCCGACTTCGCGCGGCTCGGTCCAGCTCGCCTCGACCGATCCGCGCGACAAGCTGCACATCCATCAGAACTTCCTCGGCACCGACGCCGATGTGAGACTGATTCGCGAAGGCGTGCGCATGGTGCGCGACATCTGCCGGCAGGGGCCGGTGCAGGACTTTGCCGCGGTCGAGCTCGCGCCCGGTCCGGGCAAGGACAGCGACGCGGAGATCGACGCGCACGTGCGCAAGATCGGCGCCACCGCCCATCATCCGCTCGGCACTTGCAGGATGGGCGTCGACAGCGACCCCGCCGCGGTGGTCAATCCCGAATGCAAGGTGCGCGGCATCGAGGGGCTGCGCGTGGTCGATGCGGCGGTGATGCCCGACCTCGTCGGCGCCAACATCAACGCCACCGTCATCATGATCGCCGAGAAGATGGCCGACGTCATTCGCGGTCGTCCGGCCTTGGCGCCGGTGAACGTGTAAGGGGAGCGTTCGTTCAGAAGATAAACAGGAGGAAACGATGCGGGTTCGGGATTTGGCTTGCGCCGCGGCCGCGGCGGCATTCGCGGGCGGCGCGCAGGCGGCGACGATCAGCGGTACGGTCACGGGCGCGGGCAATGCGCCGGTCGCCGGCGTTTTCGTGCAGGCAGAGAACACCGCCGCCAATCGGCTGGTGAGCGTCCTCTCCGACGGCGCCGGGCATTTCCGCCTGCCGAATCTTCCGGCCGGCCAATGGACGATATCGGCGCATGGCACCGGCAGCACCGGCCTCGCCAGCACGCCGCAAACCGCGACCGTCAGTGCGGACCAGACCCTCGCTCTCGACCTCAAGACCGCGCCGGCGCCGCTCAAATGGACCGAGATCTCGATGTCTCAAGGCCGGGCGCTGCTGCCCGACGCCAAGGGTAAGACGATCATGTTCCAGAACTGCTTCGCCTGCCACGGCTTCGAGACGCGGATGGCGGGACGCGCGCCGCATAGCGAGCAGGAATGGCAGACGCTGGTCGACTACATGGTCAATTCGATGCATTTCTTCCTCGGCACGGTCGGCCATGTCGGCCCCGACGAGGAGAAGGAGCTCGTCGCCTATCTCACCCAGAACTTCGGACCCGACTCCAAGCTGCCGCCGCCCGACACCATGCCGAAATATCAGGAGGTGAAGCAGGGCTTCGGCCCCGAGGCCCAGAATATCGTCTATGTCGAATATGACATGCCGGGCCCGAACCGCATGTCGTGGAGCGCCTTCCCGGCGAAGGACGGGCATTACTGGATCCCCTATTACGGCGACGCCAACATGATCGCGCGCCTCGATCCGGGGTCGGGCAAGATCGATGAGTACCAGGCGCCGAACAACGGCACGGCCGCGATCCATTCCGCCGTCCCCGCCGCCGACGGCTCCGTCTGGTTCACCGAGCAGGGCTCGAACAAGCTCGGCCGCTGGGACCCGAAGACCCAGAAGATCACCGAGTTCCAGGACGCCTCGATCCCCGGCAAGGAGAACACCCTCGCCGGCGGCTCGAAACATACGCTGCGCGTCGCGGCGGATGGTGATGTCTGGGCAACGGGCGGACCGCTGTCGCGCTTCGAGCCCAAGACCGGCAAGTTCACCGAGATCCCGCAGATCCCGAGCGCCTACGGCATCGCGCTCGACCAGCAGGGCACGATCTGGTTCGCCGAATTCACACCCGCGGGTCAGATCGGCCAGATCGATCCCAAGACCCTGCACGTGACGAAGTATCAGCTGCCGACCGCGAAGGCTTTCCCGCGCCGCATTCAGATCGATACCGACGGCACGATCTGGGTCGCCGAATACACCGCCGGCAAGCTCGCGCATTTCGACCCCAAGACCGAGCACTTCACCGAATACGACCTGCCCGGGCCCGAGGCGACGCCCTATGCGCTCGGCATCGCCCATGACCATTCGATCTGGTACTCGTCGGAATATATGGACTATATCGGCCGGCTCGATCCCGCGACCGGCAAGGTCACGAAATATCCGACGCCGCAATCCGAGAACACGATGCGCGAATTCTATCCCGACGACCAGGGACGGATGTGGTTCGGCACGCCGGCCAACAACAAGGTCGGCTACTTCTATTTGGCGCAATAAGAGGAGGACCGGGGTGGTTCAGGCGGCTGGTTTGACAAATCCTTGAGAATCCCCACATAAAACTGGGCCCAGACGCTTTGGGCAAAGCCAGGAAACCGATGCCGGACGGCCAAGCCACCCCTTCCCCCGCCCCAGCCCCCGCCGAGGTGACGCTCACCGCGAGCGCCGCCAAGCGGGTCGCGCAACTGAAGCAGCAAGAGAACGCGCCCGGCGCCTTCCTGCGCCTCGCCGTGTCCGGCGGCGGCTGCTCGGGGTTCCAATACGGCTTCAGCTTCGACAATGCGCGCCATGCCGACGACCTTGCTTTCGAGCGCGACGGCGTCACCTTGATCATCGACGAGGTCTCGCTCGATCTCGTCAAAGGTGCAGAGATCGATTTCGTCGAGGACATGATGGGCGCGTCGTTCCAGGTCAAGAACCCGAACGCGGCCTCGTCCTGCGGCTGCGGCAATTCCTTCTCGATCGGCTGATTGCCGCGTTGAAGATCGCGACCTGGAACGTCAACTCGGTCAAGGCGCGGCTGCCGCATCTTCTCGCGTGGCTGCAGCGCGCCGAGCCGGATGTCGTCTGCCTGCAAGAGATCAAATGCCTCACCGAGGACTTCCCGGCGCTTGAGCTGAAAGGCCTCGGCTATCGCGTCGAGGCCGCCGGCCAGCGCAGCTATAACGGCGTCGCGCTGGTGTCGAAAGAGCCGGCGAAAGACGTGAAGCGCGGCCTGGCCGGCGACGAGAGCGACATCCAGGCGCGCTATATCGAGGCGACCTTCGGCGACGTCCGCGTCGCCTCGCTCTATCTGCCGAACGGCAATCCGGTCGCGACCGACAAGTATCCCTACAAGCTCGGCTGGATGAAGCGCCTCGCGGCGCAAGCGCGCATGCTCTTGGAGAGCGAGCAGTCGGTGGTGCTCGCCGGCGACTACAACGTCTGCCCGACCGACGACGACGTCTACGACCCGGTCGGCTGGCGCGACGACGCCTTGTGTAAACCGGAATCGCGTCTCGCCTTCAGGACCATCGCCAATCTCGGCTATGTCGACGCGTTCCGCGCGCTCCATGCCGAGCCGCATCGCTACAGCTTCTGGGACTACCAGGCGGGACGCTGGCATCGCGACGAGGGGCTGCGCATCGATCACCTGATGCTCAGCCCGCAGGCCGCCGACCGGCTCGAAGCTTGCGAGATCGACAAGGCGCCGCGCGCCGAGGAGAAGGCGTCCGACCATACGCCGGTCTGGTGCACGCTCGGCGCGGCGCGTCCGCCGGCGGTGATCTGAGCCGCGAGCGCGGCGGCTACTTCTTCAGCCGCGCCGCCGCTTCTTGAACCAGGCTGAGATCGGCGTATTGATGCGGATCGAGCTCGGCCGGCACGAAGCCGAGGCCATGCGCCGCGTTGATGTTGTTCTGCAGCGCGTCGAGATCGGGCAGGCCGTTCGGATCGTGATAGAGATCGCCCTTGGTGAAGAGCCAGCTGTTCCACAGGCTCGCCGGCGTCTTGGTATAATCCGTCACCGCCTTGATCGCCGCCGCGTGATTGGCGGGATCCTCATACCAGCGCAGCTCGCGCAGATTGTCCTCGAGGAAATCGACCAGCGCGGCGCGGTTCTTGGCGATGAAATCGGCGCGCGCGGTCATGATGATCATCTGCGACACGCCGATCGCGTCTTTTTGCAGGAAGAGCGCATGCGCCGCTTTGCGCAGCTGCGGGTCCTGGCTGAACGGCGCGACGCCGGTGATGAGATCGACCTTCTTGTCGAGCAGCTCGGATTTCATGTTGGGAAAGGCGGATTCGACCAGCGAGTAGTCTTTCTTGTCCTCGAGCCCGTGCCGCTTCAGCATCTCGCGCAGCGCGATATCGACGGCGCTGCCGGCGGCGTTGCTGGTGACGACCTTGCCTTTCAGATCCTCGACCTTTTTGATCGGGCTGTCGTTCAGCACCATGTATTCGGTGCTGTAATAGCCGGGAACGCCGTCGCGGAAGACGTCGGCGAGGATGCGCAGGTCGGTGAGCTTGGCGTTCTCGACCGCGAGCGCGAAGGACGAGAAGGCGAAGGGCACGATATCGATCTGACCGCCCGCGACCGCGGTGATCATCGGCGGCGTGCCGGTGAAATGATCGAATTCGAGCGTGTAGCTCTTGCCTTCATGCTGCGCGATGCCGGGCTTGCCGAGGAGCGCCAGCGGCGCGTCGCCCGCGGGCACGATCCAGGCGATGCGCAGCTTGACCGGCGCGGCCTGCGCGGCGCCCGCCACCAAAAGCATGCCGGCCGCCGCCGCAAGGAATCCGTGCGCGCGCTTCATCTCTCGATCCTCCCCACTATTTTTTCGCAGCCTTCTTTAGCACAGGCCTGTCCTAGCACGGGCCGGCGTGAGGCCGGATCAGAAATGATAGCCGTATTGCAGGCGGAGGTTTTCGCCGGTGGCGGTGCGATCGCCGAGATAAGGCGCCGGGGTCGCCTGGTCGAGATCGAGCGACAGGCTTTGCCGCGGCGCGAGCGAATAGCCGAGCTCGAAGGTCGAGTGCAGCGAGATCAGCGGGCCGTAGAGCCGGCTGGTGGGATCGCTGTTGCCCTGGCGGTTGACCGCGCTCGAGAAGGCGACGCTGCCGAACAGCTGCTTGTAGTCGAAGAGGTTCCAGGCGACGCCCGCATAATCGACGCCCGGGGTCTGGCCGACGCTTGGCGTCTCGAGAGCGAGGCTGCGCGGCGAGAACAGGAAGCGCAACACGCTGTGATCGGGCGTGGTCAGCG
>DASYAL010000063.1:0-1637 GCA_036501365.1 Allostellaceae bacterium
GGCGCAAACTCCACCTCGAGCCGGTGCAGCAATTCGTCGATGCGGAATTCGGCGATCTCCGGCTTCATCGCGCCGGTGTCGAGCCGCGATAGGTCGAGCAGCGCCGTGAAGATCTCCTCGACCGCTTCGAGCGAGGCGTCGATATTCGCCACCAGATCGGCATCGTCGCCGCCGCTTTGGCGCTGCCGCTCGATCAGGCTGGTCACGTACAGCCGCGCCGCATTGAGTGGCTGCAAAATGTCGTGACTGGCCGCGGCGACGAAGCGCGTCTTCGAGACGTTCGCCTCGTCGGCCTCCGCCTTGGCGCGCGCCAGTTCGCCATTGAGCCGGGTCAGCTCGCCGGTGCGTTCGCGCACGCGGCGCTCCAGCGTGGCATTGGCGCGTTCCAGCGCCTCGGCGGCCTTCACGCTTTCGGTGATGTCGGTAAAAGTCGTCACCAGGCCGCCGTCGGGCATGCCGCTGCCGCGCACTTCGATGACCACCCCGCGGTCGGCAAAGCGCTCCAGGAACGGTTCGGCTTCGGAGGCGTATCTGGCGAGGCGCTCGACGACAAATTCGTCGACGCTCTTGGCGTTGCGGTCGCCGTGCTTGGCGATATGCCGGAGCATGTCTTCGAGGGCGACGCCGACATGGGTCAATTCGTTCGGCAAATCGAAGATCTCGCCGAACTGCCGGTTCCAGCAGACCAAAGCCAGGTCTTTGTCGAACACGGCGATGCCTTGCCGCACGTGATCGAGCGCGGTCTGCAGCACTTCGCGGTTGTAGTGGATCGCGGCATTGGCGTCGTCGAGCAGCTTCAACGCCGCCTTGGTCGAAACGGTGCGCTTGCGCAAAACGAGCGACAGCACGAGCCGCGACGACGCCGCGCCGATCGCCGACGCCAGCAGATATTCGGCGTATTGCAGGAGCTGAAAATCCGCTTCCGCTTGCGGCGCCAGATCGATTCGGCGGGTCGCGGCGAAGCTCAAGAAGGATTCGCGGGTGCGCTCCTCGCCGAGATAGCGGGCCACCGTCGCGATCAGCTCTTCGACCGTCACCGAGGCGCGGCGCAGCCGAAAGCTGGGCGCAATCGGCTTGAGCGTCGACGGCACGAACAGGTCCGCCTGCACCCGCTCGATTGGCGCCGGACGCCGGACGAGCGAGCAGCCGATATAGCAGACGACGTTCAAAAGCAGACTGAGCAGCACGCCGTGGACGAGCGGCGGCAAGTCGACGCCGAACAGCGCCTGCGGCTTCAAAAAGCCGATGCCCCATGGGCCTTCGGCGAGGATGCGGGCGCCGACAATGCCGGCGTCGGAAATGCTCGGCAATAAGAGCGTGTAAAACCAAATCAGAATGCCGGCGCTCACTCCGGCAATGGCGCCGAATGCCGTGCCCCGCCGCCAGACGAGCCCGCCGAAAAATGCCGGCGCCAATTGCGCTACCGCGGCGAACGACAACAGTCCGATGGCGGCGAGCTGGGCGTCGCCGGCGAAGCGGTAGTAGATATAAGCGAGAAACAAAATGACGAAGATCGCGATGCGGCGGGTGATCAGGAGCTGCGCGGCGGGATCGCGCGGCTGGCCCATCCTGGCGTGGCGCTTGAGCACCAGCGGCATCACGATGTCGTTCGACACCATGATGGCGAGCGCGACCGA
>DASYAL010000064.1:0-1739 GCA_036501365.1 Allostellaceae bacterium
GGTTTGCGTGAGATCGTTGGTGCCGAACGAGAAGAACTCGGCGCTTTCGGCGATCTCGCCGGCTCTCAGCGCCGCGCGTGGCAGTTCGATCATCGTGCCGACCTGATAGGGGACCTTGACGCCCGTCTCCCCGGCGACGGCGTCGCCCATGGCGACGATGACGGCCTTCACCATGTCGAGTTCGGGCCGACCGATCGTGAGCGGGATCATGATTTCCGGCGTCACCGGTTTGCCCGTCTTTCGTCCCGCCTCGACCGCGCCCTCGAAGATCGCGCGCGCCTGCATCTCGGCGATCTCGGGATAGCGGATGGCGAGCCGCACGCCGCGGAAGCCCAGCATGGGGTTGAACTCATGCAATTCCGCCGCGCGCGCGCGCAATTTGTCCGCGCTCACTTTCATCGCCTTGGCGACCTCGTCGATCTCCGCGTCGGTGTGTGGCAGGAACTCATGCAGCGGCGGGTCGAGCAGGCGGATTGTGACCGGCAGGCCGCTCATGATCTCGAACAGTTCGGCGAAGTCCTTGCGCTGCATCGGGAGAAGCTTGGCGAGCGCGGCGCGGCGTCCCTGCTCGTTATCGGCCAGGATCATCTGGCGCACGGCAACGATCCGCTCGCCGTCGAAGAACATGTGTTCGGTGCGGCAGAGGCCGATGCCTTCGGCGCCGAACGAGCGGGCGGTGCGCGCGTCCGCCGCAGTTTCGGCGTTAGCGCGCACCTTCATGCGCCTGACTGCATCGGCCCAAGTCATGAGCGTGGCGAAATCGCCGGTCATCTCCGGCTTCACCATCGGCGCCGCGCCAGCCATCACTTCACCTGAGCCGCCGTCGATGGTGAGGATGTCGCCCTTCTTCAGCGTTTTTCCGCCAGCAGTCATGGTCTGCCCGGCATAGTCGATGCGGATCGCGCTGACGCCTGAGACGCAGGGCTTGCCCATGCCGCGCGCGACCACCGCGGCGTGCGAGGTCATGCCCCCGCGCGTGGTCACGACGCCCTCGGCGGCGTGCATGCCGTGAATGTCCTCCGGCGAAGTCTCGACCCGGACGAGGATCGATTTTCGTCCCGCCTGACGCAAAGCCTGCGCTTCGTCCGCCGAGAACACGATCTCGCCGCTCGCCGCGCCGGGCGAAGCGGGCAGGCCGGTCGCGAGCGCGGGCGGCTTGCTGTTCGGGTCCAGCATCGGGTGCAAGAGCTGATCGAGCGCGCTCGGCTCGATGCGGCTCACCGCATCCTCGCGCGAGATGAGGCCGTCGTTCGCCATCTCGACCGCGCAGCGCAACGCGGCTTTCGCCGTGCGCTTGCCGTTGCGGGTCTGCAGCATCCACAGTTTTCCGCGCTCGACCGTGAACTCGAGGTCCTGCATGTCGCGGTAATGCTTCTCCAGGAGCTGAGTCGTGGCGACGAATTGGCTGAACACCTCGGGCATCAGCGATTCGAGCGAAGGCTGGTCGGAATGGGCCGCCTTTCGCGCCGCCTCGGTGATGTTCTGAGGCGTGCGGATGCCGGCGACGACGTCCTCGCCCTGAGCGTTGACGAGGAATTCGCCGTAGAGCTCCTTGGCGCCGGTCGAGGGATTGCGGGTGAAGGCGACGCCGGTCGCCGAGGTCTCGCCCATATTGCCGAACACCATCGCCTGCACATTGACCGCGGTGCCCCAGTCGGCGGGAATGGCATTGAGGCGCCGATAGGTGATGGCGCGCTGGTTCATCCAGGACGAGAACACGGCGCCGATCGCGCCCCACA
>DASYAL010000065.1:0-65608 GCA_036501365.1 Allostellaceae bacterium
CTTCGTGTTCTATTTCCCGAACGCGCTCGGCGATCCGCAGAACTACATCCGCGCCAATCCGCTGCAGACGCCGCCCGAGATCGTGCCCGAATGGTACTTCCTGCCGTTCTACGCGATGCTGCGCTCGGTGCCGGACATCCTCTTCATCAAGGCGAAGCTCGCCGGCGTGATCGCGATGTTCGGCTCGATCTTCATCCTCTTCATCCTGCCCTGGCTCGATACCTCGCCGGTCAGGAGCGCGCGCTTCCGCCCGACCTATAAGTGGGTCTACTGGCTGCTGGTGATCGACGTTCTCGTGCTCGGCTATGTCGGCGCGCACCGGCCCGAGGGCTTCTATGTCGTCCTCGGCCGCGTCGCGACGCTCTATTATTTCGTCCACTTTCTCGTCCTCTTCCCGCTGATCGGCATCTTCGAGCGGCCGCTGCCGCTGCCGACCAGCATCAGCGCCGCGGTGACCAAGGGCGGCGGCAAGCTCGCGGGCGCGTCGGCGCCGATGGAGAAGCCGTGATGCGCCGTCTCGCTCTCACCCTCGCCGGCGCCGTTCTGTTGCTCGCTCCGGCGGCTTTCGCGCAGGACGACACGACCCCGCCGCTGCCGCGGCCCGGCTGGTCCTTCGAGGGGCCGTTCGGCACCTATGATCGCGCGGCGCTGCAGCGCGGCTTCGAGATCTATCAAGAGGTCTGCTCGAACTGCCATTCGATGAACCTGGTCGCGTATGACGATCTCGGTCCCGACGGGCCGGGCGGCGGCCTCGGCTATACCGAGGACCAGGTCAAGGCGATCGCGGCGCAGAAGCAGGTCACCGACGGGCCGAACGACCAGGGCGACATGTTCCAGCGCCCGGGGCGGCCGTCGGATCATTTCGTCCCGCCCTTCCCGAACGATCAGGCGAACCGCGCGGCGCATAACGGCGCGCTGCCGCCCGATCTCTCGCTCATCGTCAAGGAGCGCGCCGGCGGTCTTGGGGCGTTGCCCTGGGAAGCGACCGGCCCCGATTACGTCTACGGCATCCTGACCGGCTTCCAAAATCCGCCGGCGGGCGAGAAGATACCCGACAACAGCTATTACAACGTCGATTTCCCCGGCCATCACATCGCGATGCCGCCGCCGCTCTCGGACGATGTCGTCACCTATGATGATGGCACCAAGGCGACGGTCGCGCAGGAAGCGCATGACGTCGTCACCTTTCTCACCTGGGCGGCCGAGCCGCAACTCGAAGCGCGCAAGCGCACCGGCGCCAAGGTGCTGATCTTCCTCCTGGTGCTGACCGGCATCCTCTACGCCGCCAAGCGCAAGATCTGGGCCGACGTGCACTGAGCCGGGCGCGAGAAGCGCCCGGTCACGGCCTCAAATAGCGCGCGAAGAACGCCTTCACCTGCTCGATACTGTCGGCCCAGGCGGCGGGATCGCCGCCGGTGGTCGCGCCATGGCCTTCCGGCTTGTTGGCGTTGCGGCGATTGTCGAGATAGCGAACCGGTGCATTGCTATCGAAGGAATGGTTGGCGCCGGGGTAGATCTTGATCGTCACCGGATAACCCGCGGCCTGCGCGCGCTCCGCCAGCACGCGGCAATGCTCGGCCGGCGTCCAATCGTCTTGTCCGCCGACGAGGATCATCAGCGGCGCGACCGGCTGATAGGTGCCGAGATATTGCGTCACCGGCCCGATCAAGCC
Organism: Allostellaceae bacterium; assembly: GCA_036501365.1. GTDB lineage: Bacteria > Pseudomonadota > Alphaproteobacteria > ATCC43930 > CGMCC-115725 > CAIKMD01. The sequence continues at coordinate 1,673 of DASYAL010000065.1, forward strand.
GCCGCTGCGCTGCACGTTCCAGGTGCCGAGATGGCTGCCGCAGCCGGGATAGAGCGCGATCGCGGCGGCGAAGCCGTGCTCGCGCGCGGCGGCGAGCGGCGCGGCCGGCGAGACCGGCATGGTATCGACGACGAGCGTGGTCGAGCCGCCATGCGAGCCACCCATGACGCCGACATGCGCGCCGTCGACATAAGGCAGCGAGCGCAGGAAGGCGAGCGTCGCATAGGCGTCGTAGGCGCGCGGCAGCGGATTGACGGTGTCGGTGCGCGCCGTCGGCGAGACGGTGCAGACGCCTTGCGGGTAGCCGCGCGGCGTGAAGCTGTCGGGCAGGATGACGACATAGCCCTCGGCCGCGAGGCGCTGCGCCCAGCGTCCGGGCGAGCCGCTGGAGCGCGGGCCGAGGCCGCTGCAATCGTGCAGGATCACGATGGCGGGGAAGAGACCGTTGCCGTCGGGCTTGAACAGCGCCGCGGGGATATCCTGCGGGATGCCGCCCGTCGTGCTCGGCACGCTGACCGCGAGCTGCGCGAACGGCACCGCGGCCGGCGCCGGTTGCGCCAGCATGATCGCGCCGAGAACGGCGGCGAGGGCGAGCGCGCCGGGCTTCATCGCGGCCATTCTTCCACAGCCGCGCGGCGGCGACAATTCCGGTTGCCGCTGGGCATCCGGTCTTTCACACTGGCGCCATGACCGTGATCGGAATCATCGGCGGCAGCGGGCTTTACGAGATCGAAGGCCTGACCGACGTCGCCTGGCGGCGCGTCGCCTCGCCCTTCGGCGAGCCGTCGGACGCGCTGTGCTTCGGCAGGCTCGGCGGGACGCAAGTGGTGTTCCTGCCGCGCCACGGCCGCGGCCACAAGATCCCGCCGAGCGAGATCAACTTCCGCGCCAATATCGACGCGCTGAAACGCGCCGGCGTCACCGACCTGATCTCGCTCTCGGCGGTCGGCAGCCTCAAGGAAGAGATCCCGCCCGGCACGTTCGTGCTGGTCGACCAGTTCATCGATCGCACCTTCGCGCGCGCCAAGAGCTTCTTCGCCACCGGCTGCGTCGCCCATGTGTCGATGGCGCATCCGGTCTGCCACCGCCTCGGCCATCATCTCGCCGAGGCCGGCCGCGCCATCGGCGTCGAGCTGCGGCGCGGCGGCACCTATGTCGTGATGGAAGGGCCACAATTCTCGACCCTCGCCGAAAGCAATCTCTATCGCGAGAGCTGGAATTGCGAGGTGATCGGCATGACCAACATGCCGGAGGCGAAGCTCGCGCGCGAGGCCGAGCTCTGCTACGCGACGGTCGCGATGGTGACCGATTACGATTGCTGGCACCCGGACCACGACCACGTCACTGTCGACATGATCCTCAAGGTGCTGTTCAAGAATGCCGATACCGCGAAGGCGCTGGTCAAGGCGGTGGTGCCGCTCGCGGCCAAGGACGCCGACTGCCCGCAAGGCTGCCGCCATGCGCTCGATCACGCGCTCATCACCGCGCCCGAAGCGCGCGATCCGGCGCTGCTGGCCAAGCTCGACGCGGTGGCGGGCCGCGTCTTGAAGAAAGCATAAGGCATGCAAGTCGCCGGCCGCGCGATGCGGACGATCTGGCTCGAGGCCGACGGCGCGAGCGTCGGCATCATCGACCAGACGCAACTCCCGCATGCGCTGGTGACGCTGACCTTGACCGATCTCGATCAGGCCGCCCATGCCATTCGCGCGATGCAGGTGCGCGGCGCGCCGCTGATCGGCGCCGCGGCGGCTTACGGCATGGCGCTTGCGATGCGCGCCGGAGCGAGCGATGCGGCGCTCGATGCTGCCGGCCGCACGCTGCTCGCGACCCGGCCGACCGCGGTCAATCTGCGCTGGGCGATCGAGGACATGCGGCGGACTCTATTGCCGCTTTCGCCGGCGATGCGGGCGAAAGCCGCTTATGCGCGCGCGGCCGAGATCTGCGACGAGGACGTCGCGATCAATCGCGGCATCGCCGCCGCCGGCTTGCCGCTGATCGAGGCGGCGCAGCAAAAGAAGCGCGCGCGGGTCGATATCCTCACCCATTGCAATGCCGGCTGGCTGGCGACGGTCGACTGGGGCACGGCGCTGGCGCCGATCTACCTGGCGCATGATCGCGGCATTCCGGTCCATGTCTGGGTCGACGAGACGCGGCCGCGCAACCAGGGCGCCAGCCTCACCGCCTGGGAGCTCGGCCAGCACGGCGTGCCGCATACCGTGATCGCCGACAATGCCGGCGGCCATCTGATGCAGCACGGCCGGGTCGATCTCTGCCTTGTCGGCACCGACCGCACCACCGCGTCGGGCGCTGTCGCCAACAAGATCGGCACCTATCTCAAGGCGCTCGCCGCGCATGACAACGGCGTGCCGTTCTATGTCGCGCTGCCCTCGCCGACGATCGATTGGTCCTTGGATGATGGCGTCAAGCAAATCCCGATCGAGGAGCGCGATGCGACCGAGGTCACGCATATCACGGGCCGCAGCGATACGGGCGCGATGGTGCGCGTCCAGCTCACGCCCGACGGCAGCGCGGCCGCGAACTACGCTTTCGACGTGACGCCGGCGCGGCTCGTCACCGGCCTCATCACCGAGCGCGGCGTCGCCGCGGCCTCGCGCGAGGGCCTGCTGTCGCTCTTTCCCGAGATGAAACCCCGCGCCGCCGGGGAATAACGCTAATCGTCATTGCGAGGAGCGTAAGCGACGAAGCAATCCAGAGGGATTCTGGATTGCTTCGCTTCGCTCGCAATGACGAGAAATTTGGCTAAGGACTAGCCGATATGCTTGGCCAGGAATTCCTGGCTGCGGCAGGCCGCGACCTGCGCCGCCTCGGCGTTGAACGAGCCGCGCTCGTCGCAATGGAAGCCGTGGCCGGCGTCCTTATAGACGAAGATCGGCACGCCGGGCTGCGCCGCCTTGATCTTCTCGACGTCGGCCTGCGAGATGCTCTGATCCTTCTCGCCGAAATGCAGCATCACCGGCGCCTTGGGCTTCTCGGTCGCGAATTGCGCGATCTGGCCGCCGTAATAGCCGACGCCGGCGGCGACGTTGCTCAGCCGCGTGGTCGAGAGGAAGGCGATCGAGCCGCCCATGCAATAGCCGAGCACCGCGACCTTGCCGGCCGATTTCACGGCGTCGATCGCCGCCTGGGTGTCGGCGAGGCGCTGGTCGAGCGGAATCTTGCCGGCGAAGCCGCGCGCCTTGTCCATCGCCGCGCCGTCATAGCCGGACTGGAAATTCTTCTCGCCGCGATCGAACAGCGCCGGGGCGATCGCCAGATAGCCGAGCTGCGCGTAGCGGTCGGTGACCGAGCGGATATGGTGGTTGACGCCGAAAATTTCCTGAATGACGACGATGGCGCCGCGTGCCTTGCCTTCCGGCTCGGCCTTATAGGCGCCGAGCTGAAAGCCGTCCTTCGACGTCAGCGTGATGTCTTGACCCATTTTCACTCCTCCTCGGTTTTGCTCGTTGGGGCTGATCGTTGTTGGCCCGGATCATAGAAGGTCGCGGGCGCTTGCGAAACCCTATCGGGACACGAGCTCAGATGTTGAAACGGAAATGGAAGATGTCGCCGTCTTGAACGATGTATTCCGCGCCTTCCAAACGCATCTTGCCGGCGTCCTTCGCGCCCTGTTCGCCGCCGCAGGCGACGAAATCGGCATAGGCGATGGTCTCGGCGCGGATGAAGCCCTTCTCGAAATCGGTGTGGATCGCGCCCGCGGCCTGCGGCGCCTTGGCGCCGCCCGGCACCGTCCAGCCATGCGATTCCTTGGGGCCGACGGTGAGGAAGGTGACGAGATCGAGCAGGCGATAGCCGGCATGGATGACGCGCGCGAGACCCGCCTCTTCGAGACCCAGCGTCTCGAGGAATTCGCGCTTCTCGGCCTCGTCGCTCAAGACCGCGACCTCGGCCTCGATCGCTGCCGAAATCACGACGCTGACAGCGCCGCGCGCCGCCGCATAATCGGCGACGCGTTTGGATTGCGCGTTGCCGGTGGCGGCGCTCGCTTCCTCGACATTGCAGACATAGAGCACCGGCTTGGCCGACAAGAGCTGCATGCCCTTGAGGATCGGCTTTTGTTCGTTCGAGAGAGTCAGCGCGCGCGCCGGCTTGCCGTCGCGCAACAGCGCGAGTGCCGGCTCGGCGACGTCGAGGAACGCCTTTGCCTCCTTGTCGGCGCCGCGCGCCTTCTTCACCGCGGCGGCGGCGCGTTTCTCGAGGCTCTCGATATCGGCGATCATCAGCTCGGTCTCGACCACCTCGGCGTCGCGGATCGGATCGATCGAGCCTTCGACATGGGTGACGTTGCCGTCCTCGAAGCAGCGCAGCACATGGGCGATGGCGTCGACCTCGCGGATATGGCCGAGGAACTGGTTGCCGAGGCCTTCGCCTTTCGAGGCGCCGCGCACCAGGCCGGCGATGTCGACGAACTCCAGCTGGGTCGGCACGATCTTCGCCGACTTCGCGAGCTTCGCACACACCTCCAGCCGCTCGTCGGGTACGGCAACCCGCCCGATATTCGGCTCGATGGTGCAGAAGGGATAATTCGCGGCTTCGGCCGCTTGCGTCGCGGTCAGCGCGTTGAAGAGAGTCGATTTGCCGACATTGGGCAGACCGACGATGCCGCAATTGAAACCCACGCTAGTCCTTTTCTTCCGGATCGGGCCGGGCGGTGTGCTTGTTCGGCCGCAAAAGATGCGCGACCTTGCTCATGAAGCCCGCCGTGTCGTCGGCGACGAGGACCGGCAGCGCCTCGGCGAGCGCCGCGATCAGCGGCTCGAGCCATTGCCGCTCCTCGGCCGGGAAATTCTGCAGCACGTAAGGCTCGACCAGCTCCTTCATGCCGGGATGGCCGATGCCGACGCGCACGCGCCAGTAATCGGGGCCGAGCGCGTCGTCGATCGAGCGCAGCCCGTTATGGCCGCCCGAGCTGCCGCCGCGCTTCACCCGGAGCTTGCCGTCGGCGAGATCGATGTCGTCATGGATGACCGCGATCTCCTCGGGCGCGATCTTGTAGAACCGCGCCGCCGCGCCGACGCTGTCGCCGCTCGCATTCATATAGGTCTCGGGCTTGAGCGCGAGGAGGCGCGCCTCGCCGACCGTGCCTTCGGCGAAGGTCCCTTGGAACTTCGCGCGAAACGTCGGGAAGCGATAGCGCTGCGCGATCGCGTCGACGGCCATGAAGCCGACATTGTGCCGGGTCATCGCATAGCGGGAGCCCGGATTGCCGAGCCCGACCAGAAGGCGCATGGCGGCGCGGAGCCCCGTCCCAGGCGCGGCGCACTGCACCGCGCCAGGACTTGAGGCTCAGCCTTTGCCGGCGGGCTTGGCGCCGCCCGCAGCGCCGGCGGCGGGCGCGGCGCCGGGGGCCGGAGCGGCCGCACCGCCCGCGGCCGGTGCCGCAGCACCCGGTGCCGCGCCGGGCGCGGCTCCCGGAGCCCCCGGCTCGCCTTCGGCCGTGCCGGCAGCGGCGGCGGCTTCGGCGGCGGCTTTCGCCGCGGCGGCCGCGGCGGCAGCCGCGGCCTGCTCTTCGCGGACGGCGGTCGGCGCCGCGATCGAGGCGACAGTGAAATTGCGGGTGATGGTCGGCCGCGTGCCCGGCGGCAGCGCGACCGCGCCGATATGGATGCTGTCGCCGATCTCGAGGCCTTCGAGGCTGATGGTCAGCTTGTCGGGAATGCTCTCGACCGGGCAGACGAGATCGATCTCGTGACGCACGACGTTGAGCATGCCGCCGCGGCGGATGCCGGGCGAGCTTTCCTGGCCAGTGAACTGCACCGGCACCGCGACCGTGATCTTGGTGCCGGCGGTGACACGCAGGAAGTCGACATGGATCGGGTGATCGGTGATCGGATCGAGCTGCACGTCGCGCGGCAGGGTGCGATGGCTCTTGCCGTCGAGCTCGACATTGAGGAGCCGGGCGAAGAAGCCGTGCTTTTGCACCTCGCGCGACAGCTCGCGCGGGTCGAGCGAGATCAGGGTGGCGGGCTTGCCCTCGCCATAGAGGACGCCGGGAACGCGGCCCGAGCGACGTGCGGCCCGGGCGGCCCCCTTTCCGGCCCGGTCGCGCGGCTCGGCGCGCAAAGTGGTGGTATCAGCCATAACGATGGAGCTCCTTTGCTCTCGAGTGATGCGCCGGCCTCCAGGGGTGCCGGACGCGGTTGGTGATTCTCTAGACGAAGAGGCTCGAGACCGAGCGCTCCTCGCTGATGCGCAAGATCGCTTCCGCCATCAGCGGCGCGATGGTGAGGCGGCGGATGTTGTGCGCGGCGCGCACCGCCTCGGTGGCGGCGATGCTGTCGGTCGTGACCAACGCCTCGAGCGGCGAGGACATGACGCGCGATACCGCGCCGCCCGAGAGCACGCCATGGGTGACATAGGCGGCGACCGATTTCGCGCCGCGCTCGGTCAGCGCCTCGGCGGCGTTGCACAAGGTCCCGGCGCTGTCGACGATGTCGTCGATGAGGAGGCAGCGGCGGCCTTCGACCTCGCCGATGATGTTCATGACCTCGCTGACCCCGGCGCGCTCGCGGCGCTTGTCGATGATCGCGAGATCGGCATCGACGCGGCGCGCGATGGCGCGCGCCCGCACCACGCCGCCGACATCGGGCGAGACGACGACGAGATCGCCGCCGTTGTAGCGCTGCTTGATATCGTCGATGAAAACCGGCGCGGCGAAGAGATTGTCGACCGGGATGTCGAAGAAGCCCTGGATCTGTCCGGCATGGAGATCGAGGGTCAGGACGCGGTCGGCCCCTGCCGCGGTGATCATGTTGGCGACGAGCTTGGCCGAGTTCGGCGTGCGGCCGCCCGATTTGCGGTCCTGCCGGGCATAGCCGTAATAGGGGATGACCGCGGTGGCGCGTCGCGACGAGGCGCGCCGGAGCGCGTCGAGCGTGACCAGCAGCTCCATCAGATTGTCGTTCGCCGGGAAGGAGGTCGACTGGATGATGAAGACATCCTCGCCCCGCACGTTCTCGTGGATCTCGACGAAAACTTCCTGATCCTGGAAGCGGCGCACGCTCGCATCGGTCAGCGGCAAATGCAAATAGGCCGAGATTGCCTCGGCAAGCGGCCGATTGCTGTTGCAGGCGAGAATTTTCATGTCCGGACGCCGGGTTGCGCGAGCGGGCCGACTGTAACAAAGCGGTCCCGCACTGTAAACCGCCCGCCCGTCTGGATTTTTGGTTAAGACGGGCGCTCCGCCGCCCGTTTCGCCTGCTCGATCAACGCCGTAATGCCCGGCGCCGCGGCATTGGCGGCGTCGTAGGCCGTGAGGCCCCAGACCTTGTCGAGGCTGCCGGCGTCGACCGCGTTTTCCTGTTTCACCTGGCCGACCTGGGCGCCATCCGGCCGGTGCAGCGACCAGGCAATGGTCACCTTCTGCCGTCCGGAAATCGGCGGCGCGACCGCGACCGTGACGTCGACGATGAAACTGGGCGCGGCGCCGGGGAAATCGGCGAGCGAGACTTGCGAGCGCCGCAGCGCCGCCGACATCGCGGTGGCGAGCGCCTGGCCGCCATCGCCGGGGGCGCCGATCGCGGGATGGACGGCGATCAGCGGATCGTTGTTCGGGACCGGCGTCGGTGCCTTGCTCTCGATCAGCTTGGCGAGGACCGGCGCGGCGGGACCGACGAGGTCGCTGATGCCATCGCCGCCTTGGCTCCAGGCGGCGGCCGGCAGCGTCGCGCTGGCTTCCTGCTGTCCGGTCAGGGTGCCGTCGGGCGCGTGCATCTCCCAGGCGACCGTCACCTGCAGCGCGCCGCCACCGGCATCGCGCGTCGTCGCCTTGCCCTGGAGGAGATAGGAGCGGCTGTTGCGCGCATCGGTGCTGGCGGGCACGTCGTTGTCCTGGAGCGCTTTCGCCATCGCCTCGGCGAGACCATGCGCGGCTTTATCGGGCGCGCCGCTCACCGCCTCGATCATGACGCCGGCGCTGTCGGGCGGCGTCATCAGCGGCGAATTGGGCGGCGGCGTGTTGTCGGCAAAAGGATGCGGCAGCGGCTGACAGGCGGAAAGCGCAATGAGCAGCGCGAAGATCGGAACAAAACGCATGGCGGCGGATGATATCGTCGCGACACGCGCGTGGCGACTCGGAAATCCGCTGCTGCTTTTACGGCGCGAGGCAGATCGCCGAAAGCTGCAGCCCGTAGCGCTTCTCGCCCGCGAGGCAGGTGCGGCGATAGGAGAAGAAGCGGTCGCTGTCGCGCGCAGTGTCGCCGCCGGTGCCGTCGATATGCTGCACGCCCGCCGCTTCCAGCCGCGCGCGGACATAGCCGGGCAGGTCGAAGAGATGATGGCGCGGCCGCGGCGCGGCGCGGAAGAAGCGCGTATTCGCGGGATCCTGCGCCAGGAACGGCGCCGGGAATTCCGGCCCGACCTCATAGCTGTTGAAGCCGATGCAGGGGCCGATCGCCGCGATCAGCCGCGTGAGGCTCGCGCCCTCGCGCAGCATTGCCTGAACCGTCGCTTCGAGTACGCCGCCGACGGCGCCGCGCCAGCCGGCATGCGCCGCGGCGACGATCCCGGCGCGCTCGTCGGCGAACAGCACCGGCGTGCAATCGGCGGTGAGGATGCCGAGCGCCAGGCCTTTGCGCTTGGTCAGCATCGCGTCGGCGCGCGGACGCTGGTCCTGCGGCCAGGGCTGCTCGACGGTGACGATGTCGGGGCTGTGGACCTGATAGACCGTTGCCAGCGCTTCGGCGGGCAGGCCGAGCTCGGCCAGCGCGCGGCGGCGATTTTCCGCGACGTTGGCGAGATCGTCGCCCGAAGCGAGGCTGCAATTGAGCGAGGCGAAGATGCCGCTGCTGACGCCGCCCTCGCGGGTGAAGAAGCCGTGGCGCAGAACCGGCGTCGCGAAGAGGCCCGAGCGGATGATCATGGCGTCGCGAATCCCGCCGGCACCGGTCCTCCTTGCTGCGTCAATCCCAGCACTTTGAACAGCGTGCCCATTTGTGCCGGCTCGATCAAGCGCCGGCAGCCGCTGCGGATCGCGTCGCGCTGCGCCGGTGTCGCCGCCTCAAGCAACGCCGCCTCGCGCGCGACGATGCCGAGCTGCGTGAGGAACGCAGCTTGGGTGACGGGCCCGTGCACCCGTGCGTGGCCGAGCGCCGCTGCGATCGCGACGGCTTGAAAATCGACATGGGCCGTGAGATCGGCTTCGCCGGGGCTTGCGAGCGCCGCTATCGGCCGATGGCGTTGCAGCGCTTGCAGCGTGTCGCCGGGCGCGCTGGGGAAATAGCCGTAATCGACGAGCAGAAAGGCACCGCCGCCGCGCGCGATCCGCGCCGCGATCGCCTGCGCGACGATCGCGGCGGCCGGGCAGACTTCCTTGGTCTCGCCCTCCGTCGCGTCCGGGATACTGCCGTCGAGCGCGATTGGTTGCGGATCGCGGATGAAGACAAGGCGCCCGCCCGCAAGCGCAATTTTTCGCTCGTGCCAAGCGCCGTCGCGCCGCTCGAACTGCATGATCGGCAGCGCGTCGAAGAACTCGTTCGCGATCAGCAGCATCGGGCCGGCGGGCAGGTTGCCGATGTGATCATGGAATTGCGGCCCGAAGCCCGCGAGCTTTTCCTGCTGCAGCCGCCGCAGCACCGGGCTCTCCTCGACGAGATGGAGCTTCAGCGCCTCGTGAAAGCCGGCGACGCGCCGCGTCGCGCGCAGCGCATCGGCCATCAGCGTGCCGCGGCCGGGGCCGAGCTCGACCAGCAGCACCGGATCGGGCGCGCCCAAGCGCTGCCAGTAATCGGCGCACCACGCGCCGATGAGCTCGCCGAAGACCTGGCTGATCTCCGGCGCGGTGGTGAAATCGCCGGCCGCGCCGAGCGGATCGCGCGTCGCATAGTAATGCGCGTTGCAGTCGCGCATGTAGCGAGCGATCGAGATCGGTCCCTCGTCCCGGATACGCGCCTTAAGGCGCGCCGCGAAATCGGGATCGTTCACGACGTGGGCCTATTATTTCGCGGGCTGGGCGCGCCACACCAGGTAGAGGCCGAGCAGCAGCACCGGGATCGAGAGCAGCTGGCCCATGGTCGCGCCGAACCAAAGGAAGCCGAGAAAAGGGTCGGGCTCGCGGAAGAATTCGCAGAAGATGCGCGCACAGGCATAGCCGATCAGGAACACGCCCGAGACCAGCCCCGGCTTCTCGCGCGCATTCGTGAAGCGCACCATGAAAAACAGGATCAGGAACAGGACGAGGCCTTCGAGGCTCGCTTCGTAGAGCTCGCTCGGATGGCGCGGCACGACGCCGGCGCCGGGATAGACCACGCCCCAGGGGACATCGGTCGGCCGTCCCCACAGCTCGCCATTGACGAAGTTGGCGACGCGGCCGAAGAAGATTCCGATCGGCACCGCCGGGGTGATGACGTCGGAGAAAGCGAGCAGCGACAGGCTGCGCTGGCGGCAGAACAGCACCAGCGCCGTCATCACGCCGAGCGCGCCGCCATGGAACGACATGCCGCCATGCCACAGCGCGATGATTTCGCTCGGATTGTGGAAATAGAAATCGGGCTTGTAGAAAAGCACGTAGCCGGCGCGGCCGCCCAAGACGACGCCGAGCGTCGCCCAGACGAGGAAATCGTCGATCGCCGTCGGCGACGCGACCGCGGGCGGGCGTTTCGCCACCCAGAGGCAATAGCGCCAGCCGAGCAGCAGCCCGACGATATAGGCGAGCGCGTACCAGCGGATCGCCAACGGCCCGAGCGAGATCGCGACGGGATCGAAATCGGGAAAGGCGATGGACAACATCAGCGATAAGGGTCCGCAGCCGCGAGAAAGTTCTGGACGTAGTCGCGCACGCCGTCCTCGAGCGAGATCGGCGCTGCGGTAAATCCCGCCGCTCTAATTCGTTCCATTCTTGCTTCCGTGTAATACTGATACTTCTCGCGGATCTCGATCGGCGTATCGACGAAGTCGACGCGCGGCGCCGCACCGAGCGCGCGATAGACCGCGGCGGCGAGCTCGGCGAAGCTGCGCGCCTCGCCCGAGCCGGCATTGAAGAGGCCGCTCACCGCCGGATGGTCGTAGAGCCACAGCATCTCGGCGACGCTGTCGCGCACATAGACGAAATCGCGCTTCTGCCCGCCGTCGGGGATGCCGGCGCGATGCGAGCGGAAAAGCCGGCAGGCCTCGCCCGCCTGGGCGCGCGGGAAGATCTGCGCAACGACGCTCTTCTGGCCGCCCTTGTGATATTCGTTCGGCCCGTAGACGTTGAAGAATTTCAAGCCCGCCCATTGCGGCGGATGCGCCGCGCGGCGCTCGATCAGCCGCGCGACGCGGCGGTCGAAGAGATGCTTCGACCAGCCATAGGCGTTGAGCGGCCGCAGCTTTGCCAAGCCGGCGGGCGAGGCGTCGTCGTCGAAGCCGGCATCGCCGTCGCCATAGGTCGCGGCCGAAGACGCATAGATGAAGCGCGTGCCGGTGGTCGCGCACCAGTCCCAGAGCTCGAGCGACAGCGCGAAATTGTTGGCGATGATGAAATCGGCGTCGGTCTCGGTGGTCGAGGACGACGCGCCGAGATGGAAGATCGCGTCGAGCCCGCGCGGATGGCTCGCGAGGAAGCCGCCGAGCGCCTCGGGCGGGACCAGCGCCGCCAGCTCGCGCTTGCCGAGATTGCGCCATTTCTCGTCGCGGCCGAGCCGATCGCAGACGACGATGTCGCCGAGGCCTCGCTCCTCCAGCGCCGCGACAAGGTTCGAGCCGATAAAACCGGCGCCACCGGTGACGAGAATCATGGGCCCCGTTATAGCGCAGTTTACCCCGCCTCCAAGGAACGGCCGCGAAGGAAGGCCCGCCAAGGAACGGTTCCGCCCGCCAGTCTTCCGTGATAGGGGGCTTCTGTGTTAAGGAGCGCCGATGCAAACGCAAAACCGGCTGCTGGACGATCTCGCCCGCGTCGCCACCGGCGCGCTCGGCGCCTTCAGCGGGATGCGCGGCGAGGTCGAGACGCGCATGAAGGAGCAATTCGAGCGCATCCTCGGGCGGATGAACCTTGTCACCCGCGAGGAGTTCGGCGCGGTCAAGGCGATGGCCGCCAAGGCCCGCGCCGCGCAGGAGGCGCTGGAGAAGCGGCTCGCCGCGCTCGAAGCCCGGCTCGGGGGAAGCGGCAAGTCGGCAAGCCGTACGGCGGCGCCGGTCAAACGCCGCCGGACTCCGGCAAAGCGCCGTTAAGCGCAGAAATCGCGTCGAGCCGCACTTTCCCACGGGTTTTTCAGGCCGCGCGCGACTTCTTTCTTGCGCGTGAGTCCTGACTTTGGCAGCTTACACCTAGTGGGCTCGGGGGGTGCCACCTACAATAGGTGGCCCGGGTGCCAGGAGTGCGCGATGACCGCCTTGTCGCTCGAGACCAAGGCCGCCTCTGCCAACCCGATCGATCTCGTCGAAGAGATCGTGCAAGCCAATGAATGGCCGCATGACCGCGCCTGCGACGAGGAGATGGTGGTCGAAATCTCCGGCCGCTGGTGCGATTACCGGCTGCTCTTCGTCTGGCAGCGTGAGATGAGCGCGCTGCATTACTCGTGCTGCTTCGAGATGAAAGTGCCGCGGGGGCGGCGCGGCCCGATCTACGAGCTGCTGGCGGCGGTCAACGAGCGGCTGTGGCTCGGGCATTTCGATCTCGCGGAAGGCGATGAATCGCCGTCCTTCCGTCAGGGCGTGCTGTTGCGCGGCGTGTTCGGCGCCAGCGTCGAGCAGATCGAGGATATGGTCGATATCTCGATCAGCGAATGCGAGCGCTTCTTCCCCGCTTTCCAGCTCGTGGTCTGGGGCGGCAAGAGCGCCAAGGAAGCGATCGCCGCGGCGATGATCGATCCGGTCGGCGAGGCGTGACCACCGCGCCTCGCGGCATTCTGCTTGTCGGTTGCGGCAAGATGGGGAGCGCGTTGCTTGCCGGGTGGAAGCGGCGGCGCCTCGCGCAGCCGCTTGCCGTGGTCGAGCCGCAGCCGGTCGTGCTGCCCGCCGGCGTGAAGCGCTACGCCGCGCCCGCGGCGCTGCCGAAACGCTACGCGCCGGCCGCCATCGTCCTCGCGGTGAAGCCGCAATCCCTTGCCGAAGCGCTGCCTTTCTATCGCCGATTCGCCGGCGGCGGCACGGTGTTTCTCTCGATCGCCGCCGGCAAGACCTTGCGCTTCTTTGCGCGCGCGCTCGGCGACGATGCCGCAACCGTGCGTGCGATGCCGAACATGCCGGCGGCGATCGGCCGCGGCATCGCTGTCGCCTGCGCCAATCCGCGCGTTGCATCGGCGCAGCGCGCGCTCTGCGGCAAGCTCTTGGGCGCGGTCGGCGAGGTCGCCTGGGTCGAGGACGAGATGCTGCTCGATCCGGTGACGGCGGTCTCGGGCAGCGGACCCGCGTATGTGTTCCTGCTGATCGAATGCCTCGCCGAAGCCGGCGTCGCGGCGGGACTGCCCGGCGACCTCGCGATGGCGCTGGCGCGCGCCACCGTCGCCGGCTCGGGCGAGCTGGCGCGGCTCTCGAGCGAGGACGCGGCGCAGCTCCGGCGCAATGTCACCTCGCCCGGCGGCACGACCGAGGCCGCGCTCAAAGTGCTGATGGGCGCGGACGGTCTTGCCGCGCTGATGCGCCGCGCCGTCGCCGCGGCGACCCAGCGTTCGCGCGAACTCGCCGATTAACCATCCCCGATTGCGGCTCTGCCTGGGCGCCTCTATCTTCAGGATTAGAGGAAGCGCATGGCGGCACGAAAGCGGCCGAAACAGCCATCCGGAGATCCGAGGCACCGCCTGATTGCGGCGGCGCTCGCTCTTGCCGCCGAGCAGGGCTGGCGGCGGACCTCGATGGCCGAGATCGCCGATGCCGCCGGCCTGTCGCTCGGCGAGACTTACCGGCTGGCGCGTTCCAAGCCCGGAATCCTCGCGATCCTGCGGCGCCAGATCGACGAAGCGATGCTGGCGGGCGGGGTGGCAGGCGGGGAGGCGCCACGCGACCGGCTGTTCGAGGCGCTGATGCGGCGCTTCGAGGCGCTCCGGCCTTATCGGGTGGGCGTGCGGGCGGTGCTCCGGGACAGCGTTGGCAGCCCGGCCGTCCTCGGTTTTCTTCCCGGCCTGTTGCGCTCGATGGGCTGGACCTTGAGCGCCGCCGGCCTGCCTGCCAGCGGCTGCCGCGGCCATCTTGCCCGGCGCGTCGTCGGCGCGGTCTATGTCTCGATTTTGCCAACGTTTTTTAACGACGATGGCCGCGATCTCGGGAGCACCATGGCAGCGCTCGACAAGCGCTTGCGCCAGGTCGAGACCCTGGTGTCGACCCTGGGTCCGCTTATGGGCAGTACCCGTCAACGGTCCTAAAGCCATCCGTTGTGCGGCGCAAAATTTATAGGCAATTGCTCTTGACCTGACCCGTTATTGCTGCCATATTGCTCATTGTGCAGTGCAGCATCACGGGCTGCAGCGACCCCCGCGACCGACAACCCAAGGATGGTACCGATGATCAATGGCAAGCAATCTTTTCTCGATTACGATGTGAGCAAGGCGTTTGCCGCGTTCACCTTCCCCGGCTTCAACGTCGAGGCGGTAATGGCCGCCCAGCGTAAGAACGTCGAGGCCTTCACCCAGGCCAATCAGCTCGCGATCGAAGGCGTGCAGGCGCTCGCCCGCCGGCAGGTCGAGCTCGCGCGCGAGGCGTTCGAAGGCGCTCCCGCGTTTTTCAAGGAGCTGAGCCAGCCGACGCCCCCGCAAGAGCGGATCGCCAAGAACGCGGCGATCGCCAAGGCGACCTTCGAGAAGAATCTCGCCACCGCCAAGGAGCTCGGCGAGCTTGTCACCAAGGCGAATGCCGAGGCTTTCGAGGTGATCGCCAAGCGCGTCACCGAGAGCTTCGAGGAGTTGCGTGACGTCGCGGCGAAGGCTGCCTAACCGAACGCCGTCGTTTTTCTGCCGCCCTCGGGCGGTGTCATAAGATCACGACCATCCCATCGGACGCCGTTTCGTGCGCAAGCGCGGAACGGCGTTCGAGCATATCGGGGTTCATATGCGTGAGGATCACGCGCTTGGCGCCGAGCGCGGCGAGCTTGGGCGCGAGCCGCGCATAATCGAGATGGCCCTTCAGCGGCCGCTCCCAGCTTGAACATTCGCAGATGAAGAGATCGGCGCCGCTGGCCGCGGCGGCGAGGTCTTCCGTCCATTCGGTGTCGCCGGAATAGGCGATCGTCCGCTCGTCGCATTCGATCCGCAGCGAGAAGCACGGCGCGCCCGCTTCATGCGCGGCGGCATAGGGTGTGACCGCGAAACCGTCCGTCACGCAGCGCGTGCCGGCGGCGAGCGCGCGATGCTCGAGCGCGAAGCCGAGCGGGCGCTGCGACGAGCTGGGAAACAGCGCTTCCTGCGTCGCGGCGAGGCGCTCGTCGAGGCCGGGCGGGCCGCAGAGCACGAGCGGCCGTCGGCGCTTCGCCATCAGCCGCGCATCGAGCAGCAGGAACGGCAGGCCGCCGAAATGATCGCCGTGGAGATGGCTCACCACCACCGCGTCGATGGTGCCCGGATCGATCGCCGCCTGCTTCAGAGCGACGAGGCTCGAGGCGCCGCAATCGATGAGGAAGCGGCAGCGCGCGCCGGTCGCGAGGAAGCAGGTGTTGAACCGCCCGCCGCTGCCGAAAGCATCGCCGGTGCCGATGAAACGGATCTCCATCGCGCGATGCTAGACCATGATCGGACGAGACGAAATTCCGTCTCGTCCCGTGAATCGCGGTATCGATTTTTGAATCGTGCTGTCGGCGGTGCTGGCGGCTTTATCGCGCGTGCTGCATGCCGGGGCGCGTGGTTCAGGCCGGCAAATGCACGCGGACGCGCAGCCCGCCCTGCGGCGAACCTTCGAGGGTCACGTCGCCGCCCTGGCCGCGCGCCAGGTCGCGCGCGATGGTGAGGCCGAGTCCCAGCCCGCCGGTATTCGGATTGCGCGCCGCATCGAGCCGGTAGAACGGCCGGAACACGCTCTCGCGCTGCTCGGCCGGGATGCCCGGCCCGTCGTCGTCGACGGTGATGTCGAAGCCGTCGCGCACGGTCACGCCGGCGATCCAGATATGCTTGCCGTAGCGCCGCGCATTGGCGACGAGATTGCCGATGCAGCGGCGCGTCGCATCGGGCCGGAGCGGCATCACATGGCGCTCGGGCAGGGCGACGAAGATCGGCGGCCCGTCGCGCTGCGCCAGCGCGGCCAGCTCATCGATCAGCGGCACGATGTCGGTTTCGCGCTCGCCCTCTTCGCCCTCGCCGCGCGCAAAGTCGAGATAGCCTTGCACCATGCGCTGCATCGCGGCGACGTCGGATTTGAGCTCGGCGACGCTCGAATCGTCCTTCATCAGCTCGAGCGCGAGCCGCATCCGGGTCAGCGGCGTGCGCAGATCGTGCGACACGCCGGCCAGCATCTCGGTGCGCTGGGTGATCTGGCGCTGCAGCCGATCGCGCATCTTGATGAAGGCGCGCGCCGCCTGGCGCACCTCGGTCGCGCCTTCGGGCTTGAAATTCGGCACGTCGCGGCCCTTGCCGAGCGAATCCGCCGCCGCGGCGAGACGCTGCAGCGATCTCACCTGGTTGCGCATGAAGACCGAGGCGATGCTCAAAAGCACCAGCGACGAGCCCGCCATCCACAAGACGAACAGCGACGAGGTCGGGGTCGAGAGGCGCTTGCGCGGTACCGCGATCTGCATCACTCCGGTCGGCATCGCGACCGAAACCAGGAGATCGCGCGGGTCGAAATCGCCGTCGATCTCGAACGGGCGGCCGACACGCTCGACCATCGCCTGGGCGAGCAGCTCCTCGGTCCCGCCGCCCGTGGTCCGCTGCATGCCGCCGGGCAGGGTCTCGCCGCTGCGGAAACCGTAGGCCAGCTCGGTCACGTCGTCGGCGCGGGTGAGCAGCCGCGTGCGCTCCGCCGGACTCGCGGCGCTGCTGATGGCATCGAGGGTGAAGCCGATATCGCCGGCGACCGCGGTGGACAGGCGGCGCTCGACCGTGTCCCAGATCCGATCGTAGAACACCCAGGTCGCGAGCAGCTCGACGATCACCATCGGCAAGACGATGATGAGCAGCGAGCGGCCCCAGAGCGAGCGCGGCAGGACGCGCTTGAACCAGCGGCGATGCGTGTCGCCGCCGAGCGCCGCCGGCGCCGGAAAGAGCGGCAGCCGCTCTTGCGCGCGGTCAATCGGGCTTGAGGACATAGCCGGTGCCGCGCACGGTCTGGAGATAGCGGGGGAATTTCGGGTCGCGCTCGATCTTGCGCCGCAGCCGCGTCATCTGCACGTCGACGGTGCGCAGGTTGCCGCTGCATTGCGCCTCGAGCGACAGCGCCTCGCGCGACACCGCCTCGCCCGGCTTGCGCGCCAGCGCCGCCAGCAGCGCCGCCTCGGCCGCGGTCAGATGCACGGCGTCCTCGCCGCGATAGAGCGCGCCGCGCTTCAAGTCGAAGCGCAAGCCGCCGAGCCGCAGCTCTTCCGCCGCCGCGGGCGGCGCCGCGATCACGCGCTGCAGGATGTTGCGGATGCGCAGCACCAGCTCGCGCGGCTCGAACGGCTTGGTGAGATAGTCGTCGGCACCGCGCTCCAGCCCGTCGATGCGGTTCTCGGGCTCGGCCATCGCCGTCAGCAACAGGATCGGCACGGCGCTCGATTGGCGCAGGCTCTCGGTGAGGTCGAGACCGCTCTCGCCCGGCATCATCACATCGACGATCAGCAGGTCGAAAGCGAGGCTTTGCAGCTTCACGCGCGCCTCGGCGGCGTCGCCCGCGGTGGTGACGCGAAAGCCCGATTCGACGAGATAGCGGCGCAGCAGATCGCGCAGCCGCTCGTCGTCGTCGATCACCAGGAGATGGGCTTCGGCCGAGTCGCCCGAAGTCGCGCCGTTCATCCGATCATTATACACCGGGGCGTCCCGGCGCGCCCCGCTGAGCAAGATGGGCTCAGCGCCCGCGCCGGAACCGGCTGCGGTCGAGATCGCTCTGGATGATGCCGAGCATGACCTTGCGGAAGCCCTCGACGGCATGGGCGCCGGCTTCGCCATAGGCGCGCTCGATGCGCTGGCGCTGGTTCTCGGAGAGCTCGCGCTCCAAGTCGGTGCCGGCCGGGGTGAGCTGCAGCAGCCGCTGGCGGCGGTCGCTCTTGCCGGTGTGCTGGACGATGAAGCCCTGGCGCACGAGCTGGCCGAGGACGCGGGCGAGGCTTTGCTTGGTGATGCGCAGAATGCCCAAGAGCTCGCTGACGCTCATCTGCGGATGGCGGCCGACGAAATAGATCACGCGGTGATGGGCGCGGCCGAAGCCATAGCGCGACAGGATCGTGTCAGGCTCGGCGGTGAAATCGCGATAGGCGTAAAACAGCAACTCGATGCCCTGGCGCAGCTCGTCTTCATGCGGGCTGGTGACGCTTTCGACGGACTTTACGTCAGACATGTTGACATATTTTTAGCAGGGTTGTTACATGTTCGGCAAGCGCAGAAGTCCCATATAAAAACGATTCAGGTCGAGCGACACGCACGAGGACCGCGGAGCATGGCGACAGCGACAAGACCTTTCGACGAGCGCGACGGCACGATCTGGTTCGACGGCAAGCTGGTGCCGTGGCGCGACGCCAAGGTTCATGTCCTGACCCATGCGCTCCATTACGCGAGCTCCGTCTTCGAAGGCGAGCGCATCTATAACGGCCGCATCTTCAAGCTGCGCGAGCACAGCCAGCGGCTGATCGATTCGGCGTGCATCCTCGGCTTCACCATTCCCTGGAGCCTGGAGGAGATCGAAGCCGCCTCGAACGAGACCGTGCGCGCCTCCGGCGTGGCCGACGGCTATGTCCGCCCGATCGCCTGGCGCGGGCCGGAGCAGATGGGCGTCTCGGCGCAGCTCACCAAGATTCACATGGCGATCGCGGTGTGGGACGACTGGAAGGCTTATTTCACGCCCGAGGCGCGCTCCAAGGGCATCCGCATGGCGTGGTCGAAATGGGCGCGGCCCGCGCCCACCACCGCGCCGACCGCGGCGAAATGCTCCGGCCTCTATATGATCTGCACCCTCTCCAAGCACGCCGCCGAGGCCGAAGGCTTCGATGACGCGCTGATGCTCGACTGGCGCGGCCAGGTCGCCGAGGCGACCGGGGCCAACATCTTTCTCGGCATCGACGGCGTGTTGCACACGCCGACGCCCGATTGCTTCCTCGACGGCATCACGCGGCGCGCGGCGATGGGCCTCGCCACGGCGCGGCAGATCAAGGTGATCGAGCGCGCGATCATGCCCGACGAGCTGAAGCAGGCGCAGGAAGTCTTCGTCACCGGCTCCGCCGCCGAGGTGACGCCGGTGACGCAGATCGGCGAGCACAAGTTCCCGGTCGGACCGATCACCAAGCAGTTGATGGCGGATTTCGACAAGCTGGTGCGGACGCCCGAAACCGTCGGCGCGAAGTAAGCGCGGCCTGCGCCCGCCTTTCATCTTCGTCATTGCGAGCAACCATCGGGAGCGAAGCAATCCAGAATTGCGTGGACGCGCTGGATCGCTTCGCTCGCAGCGACAGATAATTATGCGCTAATCGGCTTTCCACCGCGCCGCGGCCTGATCGTCGCTGTCCTTGGCCTCGACCCAGCGCGGCCCGGATTCGGTGTCTTCGAGCTTCCAGAACGGCGCCTGGGTCTTCAGCCAGTCGATCAGGAAGCGGCAGGCATCGAAGGCCGCGTCGCGATGCGCCGAGGCGGTGATGACCAGCACGATGCGATCGCCGGGCTTCAATTCGCCATAGCGATGGACGATCAGCACCGCGTCGAGCGGCCAGCGCTGCTTCGCCTCGGCCTCGATCGCTTCGAGCGCGCGCTCGGTCATGCCCGGATAATGCTCGAGCGTCATCGCCTTAATCTTCTCGGCGCCCGCCATCTCGCGCACCAGGCCGATGAAGGAGACGACGCCGCCGATATCGCTCCGGCCGCGCGTCAGCGCCGCGATCTCATGGCCGGGATCGAAATCCTCGCGCTGGACGCGGATCATCGCCTCAGCCTCCGGTGACCGGCGGGAAGAGCGCGACCTCGTCGCCGGGCGCGACGCCATGCGCGTAGCCGACATATTCGCGATTGACGGCGACGCGGACGAGCTTCGGATTGCTCAGCGCCGCGGCGTAGTTCGGCCCGCGCGTCTTCAGCCAATCGACGAGCTGCGCCACGGTCGCGACCGAGCCCGGCGGATCGAGATTTTCTTCCGCGGTGCCGATCTTCTGCCGCAGCGTAGCGAAATAGAGGAGTTTCATAGGACTAATTTAGGTTGTTCTTCCGGCCAATAGAACCATGCGGGCAAAACATCGTGGATCCTTCGACTTCGCTCAGGATGAGGATAGAGGGTGCGCCGCATGAGCGGTGCACAACGCCGCCATAATTTCTCCTCACCCTAAGGCGAGCCGGGGCGCAGCGCAGGCGTCGTCGCCCTTCGTCACGCTCAGGCGGCGCACGACGCCTCGACGACGAAAGTTTCGGCCTAAGGAATCACTTCGCTGAAGGGCAGGAAGTCGACTGCCATGCCGGGCTCGAGCTTGGTGACGCCCTCGGCGATCTCGGCGAGGCCGTCGCTCTCGACCATCGAGGTGAGGATGCCGGCGCCGTCGCGCGCGAATTTCTCGGCGATCCAGCCGCCGTCGCCGTCGCGCACCAGCCGCGCGCGGACATATTCGGTGCGGTTGGGGCGCTTCTTGTAATCGAAGCCGGCGCGCACGCGGTAGAGCTTGGGGCCGGCATCGACCGCGCCGGAGAGCAGCAGCAGCAGCGGCCGCGCCAGGAGGAAGAACGTCACCATCACCGCGACCGGATTGCCGGGCAGGCCGACGAACGGCACGCGGCCGATCTGGCCCATCGCCACCGGCCGCCCCGGCTTGATCGCCAGACGCCAGAAATGCAGCTTGCCGGTCGCCTCGACCGCGGCTTTGACGTGATCCTCCTCGCCGGTCGACATCCCGCCCGAGGTCAGCACCAGATCATGCGTCTTCGCGGCCGCATCGAGCGCTTCGCGCACAATTTCGGGCTGGTCGGCGAGGATGCCGAGATCCGAGACCGCGGCGCCGAGCCCCGCGAGCAGCGCTTGCAGCGTGTAGCGGTTGGCGTCGTAGATCGCGCCCAGCGACAGCGCGTTGCCGGGCTCGCGCAACTCGTCGCCGGTCGAGAACAGCGCGACCTTGAGCGGGCGATAGACCGCGAGCGAGGTGAGCCCGAGCGAGGCGGCGAGGCCGATCTCCTGTGCCCGCAAGCGGCGTCCCGCGCCGAGGACGAGCGTGCCGGCTTTGACGTCCTCGCCGGCACTGCGGCAATTGGCGCCGCGCTTGATGCCGGCGGGGATGGTCACGGCGCCGTTGGCGACGCGGCAATCCTCCTGCATCAGCACCGTGTCGGTGCCGTGCGGCAGCAGCGCGCCGGTGAAGACGCGGATCGCGCTCATCGGCGGCACGGCCTCGCGCAGCGGATGGCCGGCGGCGGCGCGGCCGCCGAGCGGCAACACGGTCTCCGCGCCGGGAACGAGATCGTCGAAGCGCACCGCGTAGCCGTCGACGGCGACGTTGTCGGCCGGCGGCACGTCGCTGGTCGCGACCAGCGGCGCGGCGAGGATGCGGCCGGCGGCGTCCTTCAGCGCGACGCGCTCGGCCTCGGCGACCGGCGCCAGCTTCTCCTTCAAGAGCGCCAGCGCGGCGGCGGCCGACATCAGCTCGCCGCCGAAGGCGAAGCAATCGTCACTGAGCTGCGCCACGGTCCTGTACCACGATGCGAAGATGATCGAGGATGAAATCGGCGATCGCGCCGACATCGTCGAGCGCGAAGCGTGGCAGAGCGCCGAGCCCGGCGATCGGCAGATCCGAGGCGACCGCGACGATATTGTCGTCTTCGAGCGCCAGCAGCGGCTTGCCGAGCGACGGGCGGTGGATTTCGAGCTTCGGCATCGCGGCGCGTTTGAAGCCCTCGGCGATGACGAGATCGACCGGCGACATATGACCCAGCAGCTCCTCGAGCGACGGCTCGGCGGCGCCGCGCAGCTCATGCATCAGCGCCCAGCGCCGCACGGAGGCGATCATTACCTCGGTCGCGCCGGCCTCGCGGTGGCGATGGCTGTCCTTGCCGGGTTGGTCGACGTCGAATTCGTGATGCGCGTGCTTGACCGTCGAGACCGTGACGCCGCGCTGCAGCAGCGCCGGGAGCAATCGCGTCATCAGGGTGGTCTTGCCGCTCCCGCTCCAACCGGCGAGGCCGAAAATGTGCATGCGCTAGACCGAAGTCGCCTGGCTGCGCTTGGCGGCTTTCATCGCCCCGGCTTTGACCCGCGCATCCTGCCGGAGCGTCTCCGCGACATTCACATGGACGATGCCGGCATGAAGATATTGGTAGCCGGTGACGAGGGTAAAGCCGGCGGCGATCCAGAGCAGCCCTTCGCCGAGGAATTTCGCGTGCAGGATCTCGGGCGCGGAATCGCCGACCAGCAACACGCCGATCGCGATCATCTGCACCGCCGTCTTCCATTTCGCGAGGCTGCTCACCGGCACCTTCACGCGGATGCCGGCGAGATGCTCGCGCAGCCCGGAGACGAGGATCTCGCGCGACAGGATGACCACCGCCGGCAGCACCGCCCAGGCGGAGATGCGCTGTGTCGCGGTCAGCATCAGCAAGGTCGCCGCCACCAGCACCTTGTCGGCGATCGGGTCGAGGAACTGGCCCCATTCCGATTGCTGCTGCCAGGCGCGCGCCAGCCGGCCGTCGAGCCAGTCGGTGAAGCCGGCGACGGCGAAGATCGCGCAGCCGATCCAAGGTCCCGCCGGCGGATCGAGGTAGAAGGTCGCGACGATCAGCGGCATCGCGAGAATCCGCGACAAGGTCAGCAGATTGGGCAGGGTGGTCAGCATCGGCGTGGCGCGATCTTAGCCTTCGGCATGAAAATGATCATAAACCTTTTTTGCGACCAATTTACTGATGCCTTCGACTCGTTCGAGATCGGCGAGACCGGCGCCGGCGACGCCGCGCGCCGAGCCGAAATGATGGAGCAGCGCCCGCTTGCGCTTGGCACCGATGCCGGGAACCTCGTCCAGCAGCGAGCGGGTGATCGCCTGGGCGCGGCGCTGGCGGTGGGCGCCGATCGCGAAGCGATGCGCCTCGTCGCGCAGCCGCTGGAGGTAGTAGAGCACCGGGTCCTTCGGCTCCAAGCTCAAGGGCTCCTCGCCCTCGCGGATGAAACGCTCGCGCCCGGCATTGCGATCCGGCCCCTTGGCGACGCCGACGACCGCGAGGTCGTCGATGCCGAGATCGACCAGCACCCGCATCACTGCCGCGACCTGACCCTCGCCGCCGTCGATCAGCACCAGGTCGGGCCAAGTACCGCGGTCGCGCTCGGGATCCTCCTTCAAGGCGCGGGAAAAGCGCCGCGTCAGCACCTCGCGCATCATGCCGAAATCGTCGCCCGGCGTGATCTCCTCGGATTTGATGTTGAACTTGCGGTAGGCGGCTTTGAGGAAGCCTTGCGGGCCGGCGACGATCATCGCCCCGACGGCGAAGGCGCCCTGGATGTGGCTGTTGTCGTAGACCTCGATCCGCTCCGGCGGCGCGTCGAGGCCGAAGACGTCGGCGACGCCCTGCAGCAGCTTCGCCTGGGCCGCGCCCTCGGCGAGACGCCGCGCCAACGCCTCGCGGGCGTTGATCAGCGCCTGCTCGACGAGCTTTTTCTTGTCGCCGCGCTGCGGCGCGACGAGGTCGACCTTGCGTCCGGCGCGGCTCGACAGCGCTTCCATGATCAGCCCTGCCTCGGCCGGCAGCTCGTTGACGAAGACGCAGGGCGGCGCGACCCGGTTGGCGTAGAACTGGCCGATGAAGGCGCCGAGCATGTCGGCGAGGCCGGTGTCCTGGGTGTGGCTCGGGAAATAGGCGCGGTTGCCCCAGTTCTGGCCGCCGCGGAAGAAGAACACCTGGACCGAGGAATGCGGCCCCGCCTGATGGCCGGCGATGACATCGGCATCGCCGAGGCCCTGGATGTTGATGTCCTGCCGGCCCTGGACCTGGGTCAGCGCGCGGATGCGGTCGCGGAGCAACGCCGCGCCCTCGAAATCGAGCGAATCGGATTTCTCCGTCATGCTGCCGGCGAGCCGCGCCTGCACGTCCTGGCTGCGGCCCTTGAGGAAGGCGCGGGCGTCGTCGACCAGCTTGGCGTAACCCGCCTGGTCGATCCGGCCGGTGCAGGGCGCGCTGCAGCGCTTGAGCTGGTAGAGCAGGCAGGGCCGGGTGCGGGTGGCGAAATAGCTGTCGGAGCAGGAGCGCAGCAGGAACGCGCGCTGCAGGGCGACGAGGGTGCGGGTGACCGCGCCGGCCGAGGCGAACGGGCCGAAATAATCGCCGGGCTCGCCGGTCGCGCCGCGATGCTTGGCGATCTGCGGGAAATCGTGTGCGGTCAGGTGGATATAGGGGAACGACTTGTCGTCGCGCAGCAGCACGTTGTACCGCGGCATGAAGCGCTTGATGAGATTGCATTCGAGCAGCAGCGCCTCGACCTCGGTATGGGTAAGCACCACCTCCATCGACCGCGTCTCGGCGACCATGCGCCGCAAGCGGTTCGGCAGATTGCCGAGATGGGTGTAGTTGGCGACGCGGTTCTTGAGGTTGCTCGCCTTGCCGACATAAAGCGGGTCGCCCTTGGCGTTGAGCATGCGATAGACGCCGGGCGAGGGCGGCAAGGTGCGCACCACCTCGCGGATCGCGGCCACGCCCTGCGCGAGCTGGCCGGTCGCGGGGGTGAGCTCGTCGTCTTCCGCCGGATCGTCTTCCGCCGGCACGTAACCTTCGGGGTCGTCGATCATCGCCTTGCTACTCGGCGCGCCGCTCTTCGGCGCGCCCTCATCGATCATTTTCGCCCGATCATCCGATCGGCCACGTTTTTCTCTTGCTTTTTAGGCTATCCACGATTCCGGTGGAAAACTCTGTTGAGAAGGCTTCGCCCAACGATCCGCGACCGCACTGTGACGCCAATTTGCAGCCATTGCATAAAAATTGGGCATTTCTGTTATAGCACTGATTCCATTGGCTTTATTTATGACAAAGAGTCATCGCGATGACACGGATCACAATTTCGCCATGAATTTGCTTTGGTTTTCAGGACCTCGACCGGGGTGTGAACAACTTCCATGGCCAGATTCCGATACCCCTTGGCGTAGTAAAAAATCGCCTTCGTTCACGGTGTTAGCTCTACTTCTCAAAGCGTGATCTGCGGTTGCCATAATTCGCCTCATTCGGTTTGCAGCTGCGCGCCGGGCTGCGCCCAGCCCAGATGCTGGCCGCCATCGAGGGCGATCATCTGACCGGTCATCGCGCCGCTGGCGAGGATGAAGCGCACCGCGGCGGCGATCTCGTCGGGCGTCGCGCCGCGCTTGAGCGGCACACCGGCCTGTTGCCGCGCGAACTGCTCCTGGCTCTGGCGCGGACTCGGCAAGGTCGGCCCCGGCCCGATGCCGTTGACGCGAATGCGCGGCGCCAGCGCCATCGCCATCACCTGGGTCAAGGTCCAGAGCCCGGCCTTGCTCAGCGTGTAGGAGACGAAATGCGGCGTCAGGTTCCACACCCGCTCGTCGAGGATGTTGACGATGGCGCCGCTCGCCTCGGCGGGCAGCAGCCGGGCGAATTCCTGCATCAGCACGAACGGCGCGCGCAGGTTGGTCTCGAGATGCGCGTCCCAGCTTTCGCGCGTGACGGTCAGCGCCTCGTCGCGCTCGAACAGCGACGCGTTGTTCACAAGACAGGTGACCGGGCCGAAGGTCCGCGTCGCTGCCTCGAGCAGCGCCAGCGTCTCGGTCTCGCGCCGCAGATCGGCGGGAAACGCCGCGCCGCGCCGGCCCGTGGCGGCGATCGCGGCGACCGCCTCCTCGGCATCCTGACGCGAGGCGCCGTAATGCACCGCGACATCGTAGCCGTCCGCCGCCAGCGCGAGGGCGATGGCGCGGCCGATGCGCTTGGCGGCGCCGGTCACCAGCGCGGCGCCTTTCGCGGCGCCGCTCATCCGCGCCCCCTTTTATCCACGGCGGTCCCGGTGGAAGCGCTGGCGCGCTTTGCGCTTGGCGATCTCCTTGCCCGAGGTGCCGGCGCGGCCGCCGATCGAGCGCCCGCGCGGGGTCTGCGTCGCGCCGGCGGCGCCGGCGGCGCTCAGCGCGCCGCCGAGGCCGAGATCGTATTCCTCGAGCCGCTTGATCTCGTCGCGCAGGCGCGCCGCTTCCTCGAATTCCAGATCGGCGGCGGCGGTGCGCATCTGCTTCTCGAGATCGGCGATCACCGCCTGGAGGTTCGAGCCTTGGTAATGCGCCTGCTCGCTCTCGCCGAGGCCGACGGTGACGTGATCGCTCTCATAAACGCTCTCGAGGATGTTGGCGATGCCGCGCTTGATGCTTTCCGGGGTGATGCCGTTGGCGGCGTTGTAGGCCTGCTGCTTCTCGCGCCGCCGCATGGTCTCGTCCATCGCCTGCTTCATGCTCTCGGTCATGTGATCGGCATAAAGGATGACGCGGCCGTCGAGATTGCGCGCGGCGCGGCCGATGGTCTGGATGAGGGCGGTGCGCGAGCGCAGATAGCCTTCCTTGTCGGCGTCGAGGATCGCGACCAAAGCGCATTCCGGAATGTCGAGGCCCTCGCGCAGCAGGTTGATGCCGACCAGCACGTCGAACACGCCCAAACGAAGATCGCGGATGATCTCGATCCGCTCCAGCGTATCGACGTCGGAATGCATGTAGCGGACGCGGATGCCGTTCTCGTGGAAATACTCGGTCAGCGCCTCGGCCATCTTCTTCGTAAGGGTGGTGACGAGGACGCGCTGGCCCTTCTTGGCCGCGTCGCGGCATTCGGCCATCAGGTCGTCGACCTGGTTCTCGACCGGGCGCACGATCGGCGCCGGATCGACGAGCCCGGTCGGACGCACGACTTGTTCGACAAACACGCCGCCGGTGCGCTCCATCTCCCACGGGCCGGGCGTCGCCGAGACGAAGGTGGTCTGGCCGCGCATCGTGTCCCATTCCTCGAATTTCAGCGGCCGGTTGTCGACGCAGGCGGGCAGGCGGAAGCCGTATTCCGACAGGATCGACTTGCGCGAGAAGTCGCCGCGATACATCGCATGGAGCTGGCCGATGGTGACGTGGCTCTCGTCGATGAAGATCAGGGTTTCCTTCGGCAAATACTCAAAGAGTGTCGGCGGCGGCTCGCCCGGCTTGCGCCCGGTGAGATAGCGCGAATAGTTCTCGATCCCGGCGCAGCTCCCGGTCGCGGCCATCATCTCCATGTCGAAGGTGGTGCGCTGCTCCAGCCGCTCGGCCTCGAGCAGCTTGCCGGCGCGGCGGAACTCCTCGAGCCGGATCTTGAGGTCGCGTTTCATCTCCTCGATCGCCTGATAGAGCGTCGGCTTCGGCGTCACGTAGTGGCTGTTGGGATAGATCTTCACCTCGTCGAGGGCGGTGATCTTCTCGCCGGTCAGCGGATCGAATTCGTGGATCGCCTCGATCTCGTCGCCGAACAGCGACAGCCGCCAGGCGCGGTCCTCGTAATGCGCCGGGAAGATCTCGACCGTGTCGCCGCGCACGCGGAAGGCGCCGCGGACGAAATTCGTGTCGTTGCGGCGGTACTGCAGCTCGACCAGGCGCTTCAGCAGCTCGGTGCGGTTGACGCTCGCGCCGGTCTCGATGACCGTCGTCATTTCGGAATAGGTCTCGACCGAGCCGATGCCGTAGATGCAGGACACCGAGGCGACGATGATGGTGTCGCGGCGCTCGAGGATCGCCCGCGTCGCCGAATGGCGCATGCGGTCGATTTGTTCGTTGATGGAGGATTCTTTCTCGATATAGGTGTCGGTCCGCGGCACATAGGCCTCGGGCTGGTAGTAGTCGTAATAGGAGACGAAATACTCGACCGCGTTCTCGGGAAAGAAGCTCCTCATCTCGCCATAGAGCTGCGCCGCCAGCGTCTTGTTGGGCGCGAGGATCAGCGCCGGGCGCTGCGTCGCCTCGATGACATGCGCCATGGTGAAGGTCTTGCCCGAGCCGGTGACGCCCAACAGCACCTGGTCGACCTCGCCGTTCGAGACGCTTTCGACCAGGCCGGCGATCGCCTGCGGCTGGTCGCCGGCGGGCTGGAACTCCGAATGGATGACGAAGCGCTTCCCCTGGTCGGCCAGCGGGCGCTCGGCGGTGAGGATCGGCATGGGAAGCTAAGATAAGGCGCGCGGGCGGCTGTTTCCAGCCAGCGTGGCGCGCGCCGATTTCGCGCTTCGTGTTGCGCCGCAGCACGGGGCTGGCTAAGCTGCAATCTCTCCCAAACCTCGACGCATTGCGGGCTTACCATGGGCTTCATCGCCGACCGATTGCTGCGGATCAAACCCTCGCCGACCATCGCCATGGCCAACAAGGCCTTGATGCTCAAGGCCGAGGGCAAGGACGTGATCGGCCTCGCCGCCGGCGAGCCCGATTTCGACACGCCGCAGAACATCAAGGACGCGGCCAAGCGCGCGATCGACCGCGGCGACACCAAATACACCGTGGTCGACGGCACGATGGACTTGAAGCGGGCGATCGCGTCGAAGTTCCGGCGCGAGAACCAGCTCGACTACGCGCCCAACCAGATCTCGGTCGGCACCGGCGGCAAGCAGGTGCTCTACAACGCCCTCACCGTGACGGTGAATCCGGGCGACGAGGTGATCGTGCCCGCGCCCTACTGGGTCAGCTATCCCGACATCGTCAACCTCTGCGAGGGCACGCCGGTCGCGGTCACCTGCCCGCAGAACAACGGCTTCAAGCTGCGGCCGGAGGATCTCGATCAGGCGGTGACGCCGAAGACCAAGTGGCTGATCCTCAACTCGCCGTCGAACCCGACCGGCGCCGCCTATACGGCGCAGGAGCTGCGCGCGCTCGCCGACGTGCTGTTGAAGCATCCGCATGTCTGGGTATTGACCGACGACATGTACGAGCACCTGACCTACGACGATTTCAAATTCGCGACCATCGCCCAGGTCGAGCCGAAGCTCTATCCGCGCACCCTGACCTTGAACGGCATGTCGAAGGCCTATTGCATGACCGGCTGGCGCCTCGGCTACGCCGCGGGCCCGGTCGAGCTCATCAAGGCGATGGGCGCGCTGCAGTCGCAATCGACCACCAATCCCTCGTCGATCAGCCAGGCCGCGGGCGTCGAGGCCTTGAACGGGCCGCAGGATTTCATCCCGAAGAACAACGCCGTCTTCAAGACGCGGCGCGATCTCGTCGTCGGCATGCTCAACGAAGCGGCGGGCATCCAATGCCCGGTGCCGGAAGGCGCGTTCTACGTCTATCCGTCTTGCGCCGGCGCGATCGGCAAGAAGACGCCGCAAGGCAAGGCGATCGCGACCGATAACGATTTCTGCGAGTATCTGCTCGAATCGGTCGGCGTCGCGGTGGTGCCGGGCACGGCCTTCGGCCTCGCGCCGTATTTCCGCATCTCCTACGCCGCCTCGAACCAGCAGCTCACGGACGCCTGCGGCCGCATCCAGAAGGCCTGTGCGGCGCTGGTTTAGGCACGGCGCTCCCTCGTTATGGCGGCGTCATTGCGAGGCGTGCGAAGCACGACGAAGCAATCCAGGGATTGAGTCGTCGCTCTGGATTGCTTCGGCCTCGATAGGCTCGGCCTCGCAATGACGGACGGAAAGTCGATCTGAACCCGGCTTTCGCCGGGGTGACGATGCATTAATATGCAGTGATGTCCCTCTTTCGCTTCTTCGAAGACCTGTTGCGGCCGACCGCGCTGGCGCCCGACGCGCCGCCGCCGAAAGGTCTCGGCGCGTTCTACTGGCATCATTCGCGCCAGGTGAAAAGCCTGCTGATCGCGCTGTTCGTCGTCGGCTCGATCACCGCCGTGTTCGATGCGGCGATCCCGGTCTTCATCGGCCGGCTGGTCTCGCTGCTGACCGGCTTGAAGCCCGAGATCGCGCTCGCCGCGGCCTGGCCGCAGCTCGTCGGCATGGCCGTCATCCTCCTGATCCTGCGCCCCGGCATGGAAGCGGTGCAGGACATGATCACCAACCAGGCGATCAATCCCGGCTTCTCCAACATGGTGCGCTGGCAGAATCACTGGCACGTCGTGCGCCAGAGCTGGAGCTTTTTCCAGAACGACTTCGCCGGCCGCATCGCCAACCGCGTGATGCAGACCGGCCCCTCGCTGCGGGAAAGCGTGGTCTCGGGCATCAACGCGGTCTGGTACATCCTGGTCTACGGCTCGATCGCGCTCGCGCTCCTCGCCGCGCGCGACGCGCGGCTGGCGATTCCGGTGGTGCTGTGGTTCGCCACCTATGCCGTCTGCCTCTGGTACTTCGTGCCACGGGTGCGCGCGCGCAGCCGCGCCATGTCCGAGGCGCGCTCGACGCTCACCGGCCGCATCGTCGACAGCTACACCAACATCCTGACGGTGAAGCTCTTCGCCAATCCCAAGGAAGAAGACGAATTCGTCCGTGAATCGGTCGACCAGCATACCGACACCTTCCGCGCCCAGCTTCGCTTCATCACCGGCTTCGGCCTGACGCTCGCCGTGCTCAACTCGGCGATGATCGTCGGCACCGCCGGCGTCGCGATCTGGCTGTGGAGCACCGGGCGTATTTCCGTCGGCGAAGTCGCGATGGCGGTGCCGCTCACCTGGCAGATCTCGAACGTCTCGGGCTGGGTGGCGCGCAACATCACCTCGATCTTCGAGAATATCGGCACGGTGCAGGACGGCATGCGCTCGATCGCGGTGCCGCGCCAGATGCC
Source organism: Allostellaceae bacterium (assembly GCA_036501365.1). Classification (GTDB taxonomy): domain Bacteria; phylum Pseudomonadota; class Alphaproteobacteria; order ATCC43930; family CGMCC-115725; genus CAIKMD01. Next base: position 32,391 of record DASYAL010000065.1, read on the forward strand.
GGACCGGCCCGATGCGACGAGCTTGCGCGTGACGCGCGGCGCGGTGCGCTTCGAGAACGTGCATTTCGGCTACAACACGACGCGCGGCGTGCTGCACGGCATCGATCTCGCGATCGCGCCGGGCGAGCGCGTCGGCCTGGTCGGCCCCTCGGGCGCGGGCAAGTCGACCTTGGTCAATCTCCTGCTGCGCTTCTACGAGGTCGAGAGCGGCCGCATCCTGATCGACGGCACCGATATCGCGACCGTGACGCAGGAATCCTTGCGCGCGCGCATCGCGATGGTGACGCAGGACACCTCGCTGCTGCATCGCTCGATCGCCGAGAACATCCGCTACGGCCGGCCCGAGGCGAGCGAGGAAGCGGTGCACGACGCCGCCACGCGCGCCCATGCGCTCGACTTCATCGAGGGCCTCGAGGATTGGCAGCACCGCCGCGGCTTCGAGGCGCATGTCGGCGAGCGCGGCGTCAAGCTCTCGGGCGGGCAGCGCCAGCGCATCGCCCTGGCGCGCGTCATCCTCAAGGACGCGCCGATCCTGATCCTCGACGAAGCGACCTCGGCGCTCGACAGCGAGGTCGAGGCCGCGATCCAGGAGCAGCTCGACAATCTGATGCAAGGCCGCACCGTGATCGCGATCGCGCATCGCCTCTCGACCATCGCGCGCATGGACCGGCTGATCGTGCTCGACGACGGCCGCGTCATCGAGACTGGCTCGCATGCCGAGCTGGTGCGGCGCGGCGGCACCTATGCGCGGCTGTGGCGCCGCCAGTCGGGCGGCTTCGACATCCGCGACACCGCGCTCGAAGGTGCGGCGGAATAGGCCCGACGCGCGCGCGTCGGGGCGGGTGGGGTGGCGATACGCATAACGCAAAGTCGAGAGGACGCGATCGACCGCGACCGGCAACGGAATTGATGCGCCTGACGTTTCAGGGATGTGGTCGAGAAGAGACAGCCATGGCTTCCGACAATCCTAATCGCATCGTTACGATTGGCGCCTCGGCGGGCGGTATCGAGAGTTTGCGCGCGGTGGTGGCGGGAATCCCCGGGGATTGCCGTGCTGCTATTTTCGTCGTGCTGCACGTACCGCCTTACGATCCGAGCGCGCTTCCAGAGATCATCGGCCGGTCCGGTCCTTTACCCGTCTCTCATGCAGAAGACGGAGAGCGCATCCGGGCCCGCCGGATCTATGTCGCGCCGCCAGACCACCATATGTTGCTCAGCGCGCGAACGATATCCGTGACGAAAGGTCCGAAAGAGAATCGCTTCCGCCCGTCGATCGATGCTCTCTTTCGTTCCGCTGCCTATAGCTTCGGCGCGAAAGTCGTGGGCGTCGTGCTCTCCGGGGCGCTCGACGACGGCACGTCGGGCTTGTGGAGCATAAAAAGGCTCGGCGGCATCTCGGTCGTTCAAGACCCCAAGGACGCTCGATTCGAGTCCATGCCGCTCAGCGCCATGGAGCAGGTGAAGATCGATTACAAGCTAAAAGCCTCGGCCATCGGTCCCCTCATCGGCAAGCTTTCGTCGAAGAAAGCCGCAATCCATAAAACAAACGACCCAACCCTCAGGAAGCGACTAAGCGCAGAAATGAAGATCGCGGCCGAAGCCGGCGCGTTTCAGAAGGGCATCATGGACTGGGGAGAATTAACGCCCTTTACATGCCCTGAGTGCCACGGCGCTCTCGTGAAGCTCAAGGAAGGCAACATGACCCGCTATCGTTGCCATACCGGACATGCCTACAGCGACTCTTCTCTTCTGGAAGACGTCATGGAGCACACCGGCGAAATGCTTTGGCAGGTGATGCGGAGCATGGAGGAGGCGGTGATGCTCTTGCGACATCTCGGCGAACATATGGAAGAGCGGGGTTTTGAAAAGCGCGCCAGCGTCTTTTTATCGAAGGCGCGCGATATCGAGCGCCGCACCCGCGCCGTGCGCGAGGCCGCGCTCGCGAATGAGAGCCTCAGTACGGAGAACATGTTGGCCGCGAAGCGAAAGACGCGACTCTAGGCCGGATAGCTGGCGACGCCATCGCTCGGTAGCCGAGGAATAGGCGTCAATTCGTCAGATATTTTTCGGTATAGAGCTTCGCCATGTCGGGCGGCGTGTCGAGGATTTTCATCTCGACCAGCGAATCGCGGATCGTCGCGAGGCCCTTCCGATCGAAATGCCCGTTGTCGGTGAGCATCGGCGAGGATTCGTCGTAGACACGGCTGACGATCGCCTCCGGCTGTTTCAGGATGCGCGCCGCGAGCGCCACGGATTCGCCTTTATGCGTTTTCAAATAGGCGACGCTCTCGAACCAGCCGGCGAGGAATTTCTTCACGTCGTCGGGGTGCTTGGTCATCACGTCGTCCGTCGCGCTGATTACGTGGTTGATGTAGTTTTTGATGACCTTGCCGAAACGAACGACGATGCGCGCCTGGCCTTGCGACTCGAGGTTGACGGCGGTGGTGATGTCGAGCGGCGCCGCCGCGACCTGATGCGTCTTCAGCGCCGCGATCTGCGCCTCCGACGCGCCGAGCGGCACGTAGTTGAAGCCGTCCGGTCCCCAGCCTTGCAGGATCGAGAGCTGCCGCACCATCCACTCCGTCTGGTCGCCGACACTGGCGCCGGTGACGATCTTGCCCTTGAGGTCGGCGACGGTCTTGTAGGGCGTGTCGGCCCAGACGCTGAGGGTGATGCCGAGCGGCGGGCCGGCGGCTTCGGCGACCGCCAGGATCGGCGAGCCCTTGGCGATGAAGCCCATCCCCGCGCCCCCGCCGATGCCCATATCGATGGCGCCGGCGGTGTAGGCCTGTTGCTGCTTGGCGTCGCCGAAGAAATTCTCGATCTCGATGTCGAGCCCGCGCTTCGAAAAGAAACCCTTCTCGATGCCGAGATCGACCGGCGTGAACTGGAAGAGGGTCGGGAACGCCTTGCCGAAGCGGATCTTGTCTTGCGCGGCCGCCGGTAGTGCGAAAAGCGCGGCGGTGACCGCGAGCACGATCGTGCGATGGAGCTTCATGACGCCTCCCTGGTTTCTCTTTTCGTCATCGCGCGGCCGCAACGCGGTCGTGGCGATCCGGCGGTTGCGGTGGATGGCTTCGTCGCTTCGCTCCTCGCAATGACGACCGAATATATCCTACTTCGCTCTTGCTTCCCGGATCGCGCGCCACACGCGCTCGGGCGTCGCCGGCATCTCGACATGGCGGACGCCGAGCTCCGAAAGCGCGTCGACCACGGCGTTGATGCAGGCGCCGAGCGCCGGCGTGGTGCCGCCTTCGCCGCCCGGGCGGATGCCGAATTTGTGGCTGGTCGCCGGCACCTCGATCAGCTCGCAATCGAACGACGGCAGGAAGTCGGCGCGCGGCACGGCGTAATCCATGAACGAGCCGGCGAGCATCTGGCCGCTGTCGCGGTCGTAATGCACGTCCTCGAGCATCGCCTGGCCGATGCCTTGCGCCGCCGCGCCATGGGTCTGGCCGTGCAGGATGAGCGGATTGACCGCGAGCCCGACATCGTCGGCGCCGTACCAGCCGACGAGCTGGACGTAGCCGGTATCGGGATCGACCTCGACCTCGCAGATATGCGTGCCCGAGGGGAAGGCGCCGACCGAGACCGTGTGATCGCCGATGGCGTCGAGCTTGCCCTTCAGATCGTCGGGCAGGTCGTTGCGCGTCGCCGCTGCCTTCGCGACCTCGAAGATCGTCATGCGGCGGTCGGTGCCCTCGATCGCGAACACGCCCTTGGCGAAGTGCACATCGACCGGGCTCGCCTCGAAAACATGCGCCGCGATCTTCTTGCCTTTCTCGATGATCGCGTCGGTCGCCTCGCCGATGGCGAGGCTGGCGATGCGCATCGAGCGGCCGGAATGCGAGCCGCCGCCGGCGCTGACGCGATCCGTGTCGTGGGCGACGAAATCGATGCTCTTGAACGGCACGCCGAGCCATTCGCAGATCAGTTGCGGGAAGCTGGTCTCGTGGCCCTGGCCGCTGTTCATCGTGCCGAGCACCAGCTCGACGCGGCCGTGGGCGCCGACGGTCACCTCGGCGCGCTCGCGCGGCGCGCCGCCCGCGCCCTCGATGTAGTTGGCGATGCCGATGCCGCGGAGCTTGCCGCGCTTCTTCGACTCCGCCTTGCGCGCGGCGAAGCCCTGGTAATCGGCGAGGCGCAAGGCGGCGTCGAGGCCGCGCTCGTATTCGCCGTTGTCATAGGTGATGCCGACGCCGTTGGTATAGGGGAAGGCGTTGGGGCGGATGAAGTTCTTCCGCCGCAGCGCCACCGGGTCGAAGCCGCATTGCTGGGCGGCGAGATCGACCAGGCGCTCGATGATGTAGATCGCTTCCGGCCGGCCGGCGCTGCGATAGGGCGTGGTCGGCACGGTGTTGGTCATCACCGCGCAGCCGCGGAAATGCACCGCCGGGATGTCGTAGACCCCCGACATGATGCCGAGGCCTTTTCTCAGCGGCGTGAAATGCGCGCAATAGGCGCCGATATTGCTCAAGTTGGTGCCGCGGATGGCGAGGAAGCGGCCGCTTGCATCGAGCGCGAGCTCGACGCTCGAGGTGAGATCGCGGCCCTCGTAATCGGTCAAAAAGCATTCGCTGCGGTCGGCGAGGAACTTGATCGGCCGGCCGAGCTTCTTCGCCGCCCAGGGCAGCAGCGCATATTCGGCGAAGAAAGTATTGCGCGTGCCGAAATTGCCGCCCATGTCGCCGCACATCGCGCGGCATTGCTCGACCGGCACGTCGAGCGCGCCGGCCAAGTTCTGGCGCTCGCGGATCATGCCGCCGCCGGTGCCGGCCCAGATCGTGTAGCGGCCTTTCTCGTCGATGAAGCCCAAGGCGGCGCGCGGCTCCATCGGCGTGCCGGTGACGCGATTGATCCAGGTCTCGAATTCGACGACGTGCTTGGCCTTGGCGAAAGCCGCGTCGGTCTTCGCCTTGTCGCCGACCTCGGCATCGATCGCGATATTGTCGCGACGGTCGTCCCACACCGCGACCGCGTCCGGCTTCACCGCGTCGGCGGCGCGCACGATCGGCGGCAGCGCCTCGTAATCGACCTCGACCAGCTCGGCCGCGTCCTTCGCCTCATCGAGCGTCTCGGCGATCACCATCGCCACCGGCTCGCCGACATATTGCACCGTCTTGTCGGGCATCGGCAGATGCCGCGCGTGATAGACCTTGTAGCCGGGCTTCACGGTCAGCTCGACATCGGGCGGGCCGATGTACGAGGCGCCATGCGGGATCGGCTTGCGGCCGTCCGCGACCCAATCGGCGCCGGTCAGGACCGCGACCACGCCCGGCGCCTGTTTGGCGGCGGCAGTGTCGATGCGCTTGAGCCGGGCATGGGCGTGCGGGCTGCGCACCATCGCGGCGAAGGCCATGTTCGGCATGACGTGATCGGCCGCGTAATGGCCGCGGCCGCGCAGCAGCCGCAAATCCTCCTGGCGCGGCAGCGCTTGCCCGATGCCCTCGCCGGTCGGCTTCTCGACGCTCATTCGATCGCTCCCAAACCCGGACGGCGCGTTTGCCGCGCCGCCGCTCGCGTTTTCACAAGCTCCGGAGAGAACAGGGAAGCGGGGAACGAGTCAAATCGGCTTAGCGACCGGGCTGGTCGGGGCATGCGCTGCTCGCATGACAAGTTCAAGGCTCTATGCCATCGTCTCGAATCATGGCGATCGACCTTACGCCGCAGCGTGCATTGATCTTCAGGATTACCCACCGGGACAACGTTCCGTGGATCATCCAGAACGGACTCCACTGTCGAAACTCCGGGGTAATTGATCCTAATTTCGTCCCTATAGGAAATCCGGAACTGATCGAACGCCGTCGGACGCAACTCGTTCCGGTCCTTCCGGGCGGGCTGCTGAGCGACTATGTGCCGTTCTATTTCACGCCTTTTTCGATGATGATGTATCAGATTAAGACGGGTTTTAACGGCATACGACAACGAGAAAACGAAGAGATCGCAATTGTGGTCTCCTCGCTTCATAAGCTACGCGAGCGCGGCGTCCAGTACCTATTCAGCGATCGGCATGCCTCCCTAAGCTCAGCGGAATTCACGTCCGATCTCGACGACCTCGGAAAACTCGACTGGCCGAGTTGGAGAAATCGCGATTTCAAGATCGATCCTGAGCATCCAGATAAGAAGGAAAGGTACCAAGCGGAGGCACTGGCCTATCAGCACGTGCCGGTTGATGCACTTCTAGGTATTGTGTGCTATAACGACATAGCCACAAGTTCTATGAAAGAACGACTCGGGAATGTAGGGGAGAATGTGAAAGTGGTCACCAAAAGAGGGTGGTATTTCTGATGATCGAATTTACGCAGGGCAACCTGCTGGAATCCGACGCAGAGGCTTTGGTCAATACCGTCAACACCGTCGGCGTGATGGGCAAAGGCGTCGCCCTCATGTTCAAGGAGGCGTTTCCCGAGAATTTCGCTGCCTACGAGTCGGCGTGTAAGCGTCACGAGGTGCGGACGGGTCGGATGTTCGTAACTCATATCCAGCGGCTCGGCCAACCGGCAAAGTGGATCATTAATTTCCCGACCAAGGAGAAGTGGTTCCAGCCATCGAAATACGAATGGATAGAGACGGGTCTAGCAGACCTTAAGCGCCTCATCATCGAGAAGAGTATTCATTCGATTGCGATTCCCCCTCTTGGATCCGGTAACGGACATCTCAAGTGGGAAAAGGTGCGACCGCTGATCGAAGCAGCATTAGGAGATCTCGATCACATCCAAGTGATCGTTTATGAACCGACCGATCAGTATCAAAACGTTGCGAAGAGGACTGGCGTCGAGAAACTGACGCCGTCACGCGCACTTATAGCGGAGCTTGTGCGGCGCTACTGGATTTTGGGTATTGAGTGCACTTTGTTAGAAATACAAAAACTCGCGTATTTTATAGAGCGCTACATTGCAATTCTTGGCTTGCCGAATGAACTCGATTTGCGGTTCCAGGCCGACAAGTTTGGACCTTATGCGCCGAGATTATCTCATTTGCTGAACGCATTGGACGGTAGCTACTTGCATTGCGAGAAGCGGATCGGTGACGCTGGTCCCTTTGACGTAATCTGGTTTACTGATGCCAAGAAGGATCGTGTCGCTTTGTACCTCGCGTCCGAAGCGAAGGTCTATCAGCCGGCGCTTGAAGCGACTACAGAGTTGATCAATGGATTCGAATCGCCTTTAGGAATGGAACTGCTCGCTACGGTGGATTGGCTTCTAAAGGTCGAGCATGTGCCCTCTACTGTAGAAGCAGTTAAGGTCGGACTGGCGAATTGGAGGGGTGGCGGACGTGAGGCGGCGCGAAGGAAACAGCGCTTGTTTAGCGAGCGCTTAATCACACTCGCGTTGGAGCGATTGGCGAGGCTCGACTATAGGTCAGCCACTAGTGACTAGTTTGGATGCGCGCTGACGGTGTCGTTGCACCGATGTAATCGCTGCCATCCCGCATTGATCTGTTTCAAAAAAATCCCCCTTGCTCCACCCGTGATTCGGCGCAACCATCATTCTCCAAATAACAGGCGTGGTCGAAGAGCCCGTCTGATCCTCGGGCAGGCTTTCGGCGCGCCGCAATGGACGCGAAGGAGGCGTGCACATGAGCGACAGACCTGCGGGGCCGCGTTGCGCGGCTTTGGTCGGCCCCTACCTCTCCGGCAAGACTACCCTGCTCGAGGCGTTGCTGTTCGCCTCGGGCACCATCAACCGGCGTGGCAGCCATAAAGACGGCAATACCGTCGGCGACGCGACGCCGGAAGCGCGCGCGCGGCAGATGTCGACCGAGATCAACGTCGCCCGCGCCAACTATCTCGACGATCCCTGGTGCTTCCTCGATTGCCCCGGCTCGGTCGAGCTCGCCTGGGAAGCGCAGAACGCGCTGCTCGCCGCCGATGTCGCGGTGGTTGTGTGCGAGCCCGAGATCGAGCGCGCCCTGACCCTCGGGCCGCTGTTCAAATTCCTCGACGATCATGAAATCCCGCACATGGTGTTCATCAACAAGATGGACACCGCTTCGGCGCGCGTCTCCGAGGTGCTGGCGGCGCTGCAAGGCGTGTCGCAGCGGCCGTTGGTGCTGCGCGAAGTGCCGACATCGAGCGGCGACCATCCCGACGGCTATGTCGATCTCGTCAGCGAGCGCGCCTACAAATACAAGCCCGGCCAGGCTTCCGATCTCATCAAGCTGCCGGACGAGATGCTCGACGAAGAGAAGACGGCGCGCGCCGGTCTGGTCGAGAAGCTCGCCGATTTCGACGACAAGCTCTTGGAGCAGTTGCTCGAAGACGTGCAGCCCTCGAAAGCGGACATCTATCGCCATCTGACGCAGAATCTGCGCCGCGACCTGATCGTGCCGGTGTTCCTCGGCGTTGCGGCGCAGGATCACGGCGTGCGCCGCTTGCTCAAGGCGCTGCGCCACGAGACGCCCGAGGTCGCGACCACCGCGGCGCGGCTGAAGCTCGATCCGAAATCGCGCGATACCGTCGCCAATGTGATCAAGACCTATCACCCGCCCAATGCCGGCAAGCTGTCGCTGGCGCGGGTGTGGAGCGGCCAGGTGACCGAAGGCATGAGCCTCAACGGCGTGCGCGTCGCCGGCGTGTTGAAGCTGATCGGCGCGCAGTCGAGCAAGGTCGCGTCGGCCGGGCCGGGCGAAGTGGTGGCGCTGGCGCGGCTCGAAGGCATTCCGACCGGCACGGTGCTGTCGAGCGGCACGGCGCCGCAATTTCCGAAGCTGCCGATCCCGACGCCGGTTTACGGCCTCGCCATCGCGGCGCAGAACCGCAACGACGACGTCAAGCTCTCGGGCGCGCTGCAGCGTCTGATGGAGGAAGATCCGACGCTGTCGATCGAGCACAATGCCGAGACGCAGGAGCAGGTGCTGCAAGGCCAGGGCGACATCCATCTCCAGATCGCGCTCGAGCGCCTGAAGCATCGCTTCAACCTCGGGACGATCGCGCGCAAGCCGCAGGTGCCCTACAAAGAGACGATCAAGCTGCCGGGCTCGATCCATTCGCGCTTCAAGCGCCAATCGGGCGGCCATGGCCAGTTCGCCGATATCCAGATCGAGATCAAGCCGCTGCCGCGCGGCACCGGCCATGTCTTCAAGGACGCGGTGGTCGGCGGCGCGATCCCGCGCAACTACATCCCGGCGGTCGAGGAGGGGGTGGCGGAATATCTCAAGCGCGGCCCGCTCGGCTTCGCCGTGGTCGACGTGGCGGTGACGCTGATCACCGGCCAGTTCCACGACGTCGATAGCTCGGACCAGGCGTTCAAGACGGTGGCGCGCCAGGCGATGAGCGAGGCGATGCCGAAATGCAATCCGGTGCTGTTGGAGCCGGTTTGCCATGTCGGCATCGCGGTGCCGAACGCCTTCACCTCGCGGGTGCAGCGCATCGTCTCCGGCCGCCGCGGCCAGATCCTCGGCTTCGACGGCAAGGAAGGCTGGGACGGCTGGGATCAGGTCGAGGCCAATATGCCGATGTCGGAGCTGCACGACCTGATCGTCGAGCTGCGCTCGGTGACCTTGGGCGTCGGCACCTATGGCGCGCGCTTCGATCATCTGCAGGAGCTGACCGGCAAGCTCGCCGAGAAAGTGCTGCAGACCCGCGCCGGCGAGGCCGCGCAATAGTCAAGCGCGGTCGGGGTCGACGTCTCTCTCCCACGAAATGGGAGAGGGATGTCCCATTTTTTATCCCGGCTTTCTGCGCTGGCTCCAATTCGGCCGGGCCGATGACAGCGTCCCCGTCGCGATTTGCTTCTTGTGCCGCTCGATCCACGCGTCCGCCTTCGCTTGCGTGTCGAAGCCGCTGACCTTGGTCGGCTTGGTTTCCGGAATCGCCACCTCAACCGCGAACGAGTTGTCCGCGAGCGCGATCAGGTTGTACGTGGCGTTGACGTGAGGATGATCTGCCATGAGCGAGGATAGCACCATGATGTGAATCGGAGGCGCGGAAAGACGGGCAATTGCCGATAGAGAATTTGGGATTCGGCGGCAATACGCGCGTTATGATAACGCCCTCGCCTTGAACCGGTTCCGCCCGCGCCCTGCGATGGCGCTCGCAGGCGAGCCGACCGCTCATACCCGACCGTTAATCAATTGTCAGACAGGGCAGGGACGTAACCTTTTTCCGCGCCGCTGCGTATACTCCGATAGGCGCCGCTCGCCGTTCTGTGATTTGCGGCGCCGCGGCGCCGGCATCAGGCTGGCGGGCGGTATTGGAGGTCGGTGATGTTGATCAAGGTGAAACGCGGCTGGGAAATGCGCGAGAGCGAGGCGACGCCCGAGGCGGCCTTCCTCAACCGGCGCGACCTGGTGAAGGCGATGGGCGTGGGCAGCATCCTCGCGGCAAGCGGCATCGCCGCGCCGCTCGGCCAAGCCTTCGCCGCCGACAAGGGCGCCGCCGAGGCCGATCCCTCGGCCGGCCTTTACCCCGCCAAGCGCAACGACACATACACGATCGACCGGCCGGTCACCGACGCCAAGTACTCGACCGACTACAACAACTTCTACGAATACGGCGAGGACAAGGACATCGCCGCGGCGGCGCAGCAGCTGAAGATCCGGCCGTGGACGTTGACGATCGACGGCATGGTCGAGAAGCCGATGACCATCGGCATCGACGACCTCCTGAAGCAAATGCCGCTCGAGGAGCGGCTCTATCGCCATCGCTGCGTCGAGGCGTGGTCGATGGCGGTGCCGTGGACCGGCTTTCCCCTGAAGAGCTTCGTCGACATGGCGAAGCCGCTCGCGAGCGCGACCTATCTTGTGATGACCACCTTCAAGGACGTGTCGATGGCGCCGGGGCAGAAGATGTTCTGGTATCCGTGGCCCTATATCGAGGGCCTGACCATGGCCGAGGCGACCAACGAGCTGTCCTTCCTGGTCACCGGCATGTACGGCCATCCGACGCCGAAGCAGGACGGCGCGCCGCTGCGCCTCGTCACCCCGTGGAAATACGGCTTCAAGTCGATCAAGTCGATCGTCAAGTTCACCTTCACCGACAAGCGGCCGGTGTCGTTCTGGGAGAAGCTGTCGTCGACCGAATACGGCTTCTGGGCGAACGTCAATCCGGCCGTGCCGCATCCGCGCTGGAGCCAGGCGACCGAGCGGGTGCTCGGCACCAACGAACGGGTTCCGACCCTGATCTGGAACGGCTACGGGCCGTTCGTCGCGCCCCTCTACGACAACCTCAAAGGCGAGAGGCTCTTCACCTGAATCAAAGGGCTAAGCATCGAATCTCGTTAAGAAAATCAGAAAATTTATAGAACCTATTGTAAACAATCGCTTCTTTTGCTAGGCTCCGAGCACCTTTAGACGCGAGGAGCTTCCATGCGCATTTCCACGGTCCTGGTTTTCGGTGCGGCGCTACTGCTGTCGGCTTGCGGCCAGACCACGACCGATCGCGCGCTGACCGGCGCCGGCATTGGCGCCGCGGGCGGCGCCCTGCTCGGCTCGGTGGTGGGCGCCCCGATGATCGGTGCGCTGGCGGGCGGCGCGGTCGGCGCGACCGCGGGCGCGGCGACCGATCCGTCGCAGATCTATCTCGGCCAGCCGGTCTGGAAGTAACGCCTCGACGGGCAATTGCCCGCGAAAGATAATCGGCGCGGGCTTCTCGCGCCGCTAAATAGTTGCGTTGCTATCGGCGGCCGTGGCGAGGCGCTCGAATTGGTCCGCCAGCTCGGCCAGTTCCGCCTTGACCTCGGAATGGATCACCAGACTGATCAAGGCGCGAATCTGCCGCGCTTGCTCGCGATAATAGATTGCTCGAGATTCGCCGTCCGCCATCGATACGACCGATCTTGCCCCGCCCGGTTGTTAGCAGAACAAGCAAATAGGGCGATGTTATGACGGTTTGGCAGAAGCGACCGGCGACTGCCAAGCCGACGTTGGTTTGGCGTCGACGCTGAAGGCTCGACAGCGGATTTCGAGCGCGCGTTTAGTCGAGTGCGCGTTTAAGAGGATCGCGAAAGAGAGGTCGCAGCCCTGCGGCCCGGAAAGCTTAGCGTCGCGCTGCTTGCTCGTGCTCGGCCAGCTGCGCCAATAATTCGGACTGCTCGGCGATAGTGAACAGCGTCGCTTGCGAGTCCGCGGCGGTCATTTCGGACGCCATCACGCGCGCTTCTTCCGCTGGCGAGCCGGCAACCGGCGCGCAAACAACGCGGCCGAGTTCGTGGTATTTGGTTTTTGATACGTTGACGTATCGCTACGAAACGGATACGTTCTATAAATCAAAAGAGGAGGAGGCAGCCATGGCGGCCTGTTTTCGCTACATCGTCAACGACGTCGACGCATCGATCGCCTTCTACACACAGCATCTCGGCTTCAAGCTCGAGATGCATCCGGCGCCGCCTTTCGCCGAGATCTCGCGCGGCGAGATGCATCTCTACCTGACGCAGCCCTCGGGCCGCGGTGCCGGCGGCGGCGCGCCGTTGCCTTCGGGCGAGCAGCAGGCGCCTGGCGGCTGGAACCGGATTCATCTCATCGTCGACGATCTCGACGCGACGATCGCGAAGCTCAAAGCCGCGGGCGCGCGCTTCCGCAACGCGGTCGTGCAAGGCACCGGCGGCAAGCAGATCCTGCTCGAGGATCCCTCGGGCAATCTCGTCGAGCTGTTCGAGCCGAATACCGCCGCCTATCGCGGGCCGGGTTCGGCGGGCAAGGCTTAAAGCCGCTCCCCCGTGGCGGCGGCGGCGCGGCGCGCGGTCGATCCCGGGCCCGATCCCCGTATCGCGCGCTCGCGGCAGGTCATCCTCGCGGCGGCGCTTGATGAGCTCGGCGCGGTCGGCTATGGCGGTTTCGCCATCGAATCGGTGGCGGCGCGCGCCGGCGTCGGCAAGTCGACGATCTATCGCCACTGGCCGGACAAGCTGGCGCTGATCGCCGACGCCTTCGAGACGCTGCATCAGGCCGGCGGTCCCGATCTCGCCGCCGGCACGGCGCGCGAGAAGCTCGAGCGCATCCTGCGCCATGTCGCCGCGATCGTCGCCGATTCGCCGTTCTCGGCCTGCTTGCCGGCGCTGATCGACGGCGCGGCGCGCGACCGCGCGCTGCGGCGCTTCCACCATCGCTTCCAGGCCGAGGCGCGCCGGCCGCTGATCGCGCTGATCGCGTCCGGGATCGCGAGCGGCGATTTCCCCGCGGCGCTCGATCCCGAGCTCGCGGCCGAGGCCTTGCTCGGCGCGATCTTCTTTCGCCGGTTGATGACGGAAAAGGCTTTCGCGCCGGCCGAGACCGGCGCGCTGATCGAGACGGTGATGGGGCCGCGCGCCAGTTAGGCGTTGAGCTGCACGCTATGCGCCTTCAGCCAGTCCGCGAGAACGATCACCGCGCCGCTCACCGCGACCGAGGAAGGCTGCGCCGGCGGCGGCGCGATGGCCGGTGCGATCGGCTCGATGGCCGCGGCGCGCGGCTGCGCCGGCTCGCTGCGCCACGCCCAGAGAATGGCGAGGATCAGGGCGATGAGCGCGGCGGTCAGGCCGGTGATGCCGAAGGTCGCGGCTTCCGGCGGCGAATTGGTCGCGGCCGCCATCGCCGCCACCGCGACATTGGCGGCGATCACCGGCGCCGCGACCGCGATCGCGACGACAACCGCCTTGCCTCGATTCATGCGCGAATGTCCCCCGTCGATGTTGCATAACATGCAACGACGCGCGGAGTCCAAGAAATGCCGTGATGCAGCGCGGAATCCTGGCAACGCTTAGCGCGACTTGCGCCTGAACCGGCGCGGCTCTATCGCTGGCGCGCGATGGAGTCCGTCTGGCCGGCGCTCGGCCCCTTCTATGCGACGATCACGCCCTGGGCCGAGGCGCTGCTGCGCGCCTGGTGCGGCCTCGCGTTGCTGCCCCATGGCATGCGCTGTTTCTTCGGCTGGTTCCCCAATTCCGGCTCGCGCATCCTCAGCCCGGCGCTGCTCGCTTCCGGGATCGAGCGCTCGGGCTTTCGCCCCGGCCGTTTCTGGGCGGTCGTCATCGCGCTGGTCGAGTTCGTCGCCGGCCCGGCGCTGGCGCTCGGCCTCTTCACCCGGCTGGCGGCGCTGCTGATCTTTCTGTTCTTCCTCGGCGCCGCCTACGACCATCTGCGTTTCGACGGCTATTTCTGGAACAAGCTCGGCATGGAATATCCCGCGCTCTGGGGCCTGGTCGCGCTTTATTTCGCCTGCGCCGGCGGTGGCGCGATCGCGCTCGACCGGCTGCTCGGCGCCGCGTTCTAGCGCGCCGCTTTCCTTGCCAAGCGCGGCATGAATGTTCATGCTGCGATGAAGGCTGCGGCACGGAAACCGCGCGCACAACCGGGAGGATGCATTGGCTGCAACCGATATCACGGCCGAGGTCGCCGTCGCGACCGCGACCGCCGACGACATCTCCACCCGCATCGACGCGCTGCCCTTCCTGCCGTTCCATTGGCGCATCGCCAGCATCCTCGGCGCCGGCACGCTGTTCGACGCTTTCGATTCGCTGAGCATCGGCGCGGCGATGACCATGATCGTCGCCACCTTCAGCCTCGATTTCAAGACCGGCGGCGCGCTCTTGAGTTCGGCCTTCGCCGGCCAGTTCGTCGGTGCGATCGCCTTCGGCTATATCGGCGAGCGCATCGGCCGCAAATGGGCTTTCGTCATCGCGCTGACGATCTTCGGCCTGTGCTCGATCGGCGCGGCGACGGCGCAATCGGTCAACCAGATCATGATCGCGCGCATCATCCAGGGCGTCGGCCTCGGCGCCGAGGTGCCGGTGGCGGCGGCGCTCTTCACCGAATTCGTCCGCGGCAGCGCGCGCGGGCTTTTCATCATGGTCTACGAGACCATCTTCGTCTGGGGAATTTTCCTGGCGCCGGTGGTCTCGCTCGCCTGCTATTCGTGGTTCGGGCCGCAGCTCGGCTGGCGCATGGTGTTCGCGGTCGGCGGGCTGCCGCTGATCGGCGCGCTGATCGCGGCGGTGAAGCTGCCGGAATCGCCGCGCTGGCTCGCTTCCAAAGGCCGGCTCGCCGAGGCGCAAGCGGTGGTCGAGGCGATGGAGGACGAGGCGCAGCGCCGCGGCAAGCCGCTGCTCCCGGCGCAGCGCGTCAGGGTCGCGCCGCAGCGCACCCGCTTCGGCGAGCTTTTCCAGGGCATCTACGGCAAGCGCACCTTCGTCGTCTGGACGATGTGGTTCTGTTCCTACTTCATCTCCAACGGCTTCAATTCCTGGGCGCCGACGCTTTACATGAAGATCGGCGGGCTGCCGGCCTCGGCGGCACTGAAGCTGACCATCCTCTCGGGCGCGATCCAGCTCGTCACCTGCTACATCGTCGCGGTCTCGGTCGACAAGCACGGCCGCAAGCCATGGTTCGCCGGCGCTTTCGCGCTCGCCGCCGTCGGCGCGGTGATGGGCGCGGTCGCGACCGGCCTGCTCGGCATGCATGGCTGGCTGCCGCTGGTCGTCTGCGGCATCGTCATGATCACCGGCACCGGCACCAACGGGCTCGGCGTCTATCTCTACACCCCCGAGCTCTATCCGACGCGGATGCGCGCCTGGGCGACCGCGACCGCCAGCAGCATGAATCGGCTGGGCAGCTTCCTCGCGCCCTCGATCGTCGGCTGGATGCTCGCCGCCGGCGTCCAGATCTCGATCGTCTTCGCCATGTTCGCGGTGATCGCGGTGTTCGCCGCCGCGGTGGTGTGGTTCATGGGCGAGGAGACCAAGCGCCGCGCGCTCGAAGAGCTGTCGCCGTGAGCTGCTGTTCTTAATAAAGCGGTAATCCCGGCACCTGATCGGCCGCGACGCCCAGCGGCAGGCAATAGGTCTTGGCAACCTGGTTGTTACGGCTGAAGGCCTGAGCCGCCTTGTCGAGCGCGACGTCCTGGCCCGCCACTTCGCTCGCCGCGGCCCCCTGTGTCGCATTGTCGGGCGCATACTCTTTCGCCGTCGCGAGCAGCACCTCGGGTGCGACTGTGTCGATGCGGCCGCGGCGCAGCGACGCGGCGATCATGATGCCGACGATCTTGCCGTCCCGATCGAGCATCGGCCCGCCGCTCATGCCGCCGAGCGATCTCAGCGCATCCGGAAACCGCTTCGCCTCGGCCCAGGTGAGGCTCGGGCCGGTGCCGTTGGTGAGGCCGGTGATGCTCATGCGCGCGCGTCCCAAGAGCTCATCCTGCGTCGCCCCGAGCTTGCCGCCGGGAAAGCCGAAGGAATAGCCGGTGTCGGTCTCTTGGAGCGCGCCGCTCTCGAGCGCCAGCGCCGGCGCATCGACCGGCGCCGTCTTCAGCAAGGTGAGATCGGAATCGGGATGGATATAGGCGATGCTCGCGGCAACGCGGCGGCCGGCGATCGCCATCACCACCCGGGAGCAACTCTCGTTCGCGACATGGCGCGCGGTGAGCCAGATGCCGGCGCCGATCGGGAACGAGGTGCCATAAGAGAATTCGCCGCTCTCGAGCGGCTCGTCATAGACGGTCGAGAGCGGATCCTCCGCGCTCGGCTGCGGCAAGGGGCGGCGCACGCGATCGGTCGGCATAGGTAGGGGCGGCTGATCCTCGTCGCTGCTGCTCCAGCTATCAGGCAGGTTGGCCAAGATCTGCGGCAACACCACCAGCACGAGGAGGCTGAGGATCAGCCGGCAATACCACGGCATCGCGGCTCAGCCAGACATCGCCGCGGCGTTGAAGATGCCGGCGACGATCTGCGCCGTCGCCAGCGCCAGTGCCGGCGCGATCTCGCCGCGCTCGATCGCCTGCGGCAAGCGGCGCACGACCAGCGCCACCGCGGCGAAAGCGATGAGCTGCAGCACCACGGTGACGATGCCCCAGAGCGCGATATCGGCGAGATTGACGCTATGCGCCAGCATCGCGGCCAAGGGGATGGCCAGCGCCAGCATCTGGCCCGAAAGCGAGATCGCCGCGGCGACATTGCCGTCGCGCAACAGCTTCACTTCGCGATAGGGCGTCACCCAGACATAGATCGCAAGGCCGATAACGAAGAGCGCAGTGGTCGCCGCAAGCTGGACGATGAGCACGGGGAATCCCGACAGGACGCTGATCCACGCTGCGTGCATACTGTTTCCCCCAAATTCCCCGCGCGGGTTATAGCGGGCGTCGAGCGGCGCTGCACTCGGCCTTGCGGGACATGACGGCGCCAATTGCTTTAATGCCGAGAGCGGTGACGGTTTCTTGATCCTCCGCGGTTGCGCGCCGCCGCCGGACCGGGCATAAAGCGCGACCGATGACCCCGCGCCGGACCTTCGCGCCTTCTTTCGCCGCGCTCTTGGCGCTCGCCGCCGGTGCTTGCGCCGCGATCTATTACGGCGCCGTTCCTTGGGCTTTGGGCCGGACGGTGGTGGCGACGCTGTGGCTCTTGGGCTATCGCTGACGCGCGCCGCTTCGGCTAAACTCGGCACACGCTTAAAGGGAGGACCGAATGGCCGAGAAGAAGATCGCCTACGAGCATGACGGGCGGAAATTCGAGGGCGCGATCGTCTATGACGACAGCGTCAAGGGCAAGCGGCCCGCGATCTTCATGCAACCCGATTGGAAGGGCGTCTGCGGCGACACGCTCGAGCAGGCGCGCGCCGTCGCCGGCAAGGATTACGTCGTGCTGATGGCCGACATGTTCGGCGAAGGCTACGGCGCCAAGCCCAAGACCCAGGACGATCTGATGAAATCCTCGCGCGCGGTGCGCGGCAACTTCGCCTTCATCAACGGCTGCGGCGGCAAGGCCGACCAGGTGTTGAGCGCCGAGGCGCAGAAGCTCGGCCTGATCGATGCCGGGTCGAAATTCGCCATCGGCTACTGCATCGGCGGCGGCTATGCGCTGGAGCAGGCGCGCGCCGGCGCCGACTACAAAGGCGTGGTCGTGTTCCACGTCACCGCGCCGAACCCGGTCGCGCCGGGGACGAAGTGCAACATCAAGGGCCGCGTGCTCGCGATCCACGGCGCGGCCGATCCGGTGACGCCGAAACCGCAGATGGACTCGCTCGAAGCCGAGCTCACCGAGGCCAAGATCGATTGGCAGGTGATGCTGTTCGGCCAGGCCGTGCATTCCTTCTGCGATCCGACCGCCAATGCCGGCCCGACGCGCTACGACGTCAAGCTGTGCAAGAAGAGCTATGCGCTGATGCGCGAGTTCTTCCAAGAGATCGGCTAGGGCGTGTCCTCATAACCCCAAAGTCTGCGTTGACCTGTTGGCGACTGCGCCCGCGCGGCGACGCAACATGTCGCCTATGTGCCCACAAGCCGAAAGCGAGCGAACGCAGCCCCGGAGGGTTTGTCCACTATGTGACGTTCACCAGCCTGCGTTTTTGATTTTGCGAACGGGTCGTCCCGTGTTTCTGCTTTTTGAAGTTTTTGTCGTTTCGAAAATTGAAGTGCTCGGCCAGGTAGTCGATCAAAACCCGCACCGCCGGCACGATCCCGCGATTGGTGGCGAATACCAAATGGATGGTGATTTCATCGGAGTGCCAGTCGGGTAAAATCCGGACGAGGCGCTTTTCGCGGATGTCGTCCTCAACGACCTCAGATGGCAACAAAGCAATCCCCAGACTGGCCGCCGTGACCTCGAGCAACACGGTGAGATCGCCCGCTCGCAGGATCGGATCGAACGAGAGCGCCTTCGTCGCGCCGTTCGGACCGATGAGGGTCCACACCGGCCGGGCCGCTTCTTCTAAAAAGCTGAAAAAGGGCAGCGACGCGAGCGTCTCGATCCGAAGCGAAGCTGCGCTCATCGCCGCGAAGGCCGGG
The DNA here is from genome assembly GCA_036501365.1 of Allostellaceae bacterium. Taxonomy (GTDB): domain Bacteria; phylum Pseudomonadota; class Alphaproteobacteria; order ATCC43930; family CGMCC-115725; genus CAIKMD01. Next base: position 51,079 of record DASYAL010000065.1, read on the forward strand.
CTGGCGACGAATATCAGCTCACTCTTGTAGAGCGTTCGCATGGTAGAGGCTTCGTCGGCCAATCGCACGCGCGCACGGATCGCGATATCGACGTTGTCCTCGACCAGATCGATCGGTCGGTTCGTGGCCAGAACTTGTAAGCGCACCTTTGGGTATCGGGTCAGAAAGTCCGGCAATATCTTGGACAGCACGAACTGCGCGAGGCCGGTCGGGCAGCTCATTCGGACCAGCCCGACCGGTTCGGCACGGGTAACGGCAACCGCTCGTTCGGCCGCGTCGAAATCGGCAAGGATTGCACGGCAGCGGTCGTAGAAGGCAGCGCCGACCTCCGTAAGACGCAGGCTCCTGGTTGAACGCTCGATGAGGCGCACCCCCATCCGTGTCTCGAGAGCGGAGATGCGCCGGCTCACGCTGGATTTGGGCAGGTTCAACGCGCGCGCCGCGGCCGAAAACCCCAGATGCTCCACCACGGCCACGAAATATTGAATGTCGTTCAGGTCGTGCATGACGTCGGGCTCCCCGCGGCCGAAAGGTAGCACGAATGCAGATCGTTCCATATGCGGAACGGCGCGTTGCCCATGCGACGGCTTCTCGCGGCATTGGCCGGGTTCGTAGCTTCGATGCGGCGGCGGACATCAGGAGGCACTGCTCATGAGCGCTAAGACGTCGGAAGAAGCCCGCAACGAAGAGGTCATTCGCACGCTCTATTCGCTGGCCGAGGGCAACTCGAAAAACACATCCGCCTTCGTTTCGCAGTTCACGGACGACGGTTACTTCTACGACGTGGGAGCGGGGAAGAAATATTTCGGTCCCGAAATCGGGCTGACGGTCGATGTCTATGCCGCGGCATTCCCTGACATGCACCGCGAGCTCTATTCGCTCCGCAGCTTCGGCGATCATGTCCTTGTCGAGTTGTCTCTCAACGGAACCCACAAGGGCGACCTCGTGATCCCGCCAGGCACGATTTCTCCCACGGGCAAGCAGATGCACGCGCCGTGCTGCGACGTGTTTCGCCTGAAGGATGGCAAGGTTTTCTCGTTCCACTGTTATGTGGCCGTCCCGATCCTTTTGGAGCAACTCGGCGTCTTCATGAATCTTCAAGCGGCCCTCAGACGTTGATCGGGCGACCGCCATGTCCATCCCAGAAGCCACGTACTATCTGATCTTCCTCAATTCGATCCCGGGAAAGTCGCTGTCTCGGGACGTCGTCAACCTCCACGCGGCGCATCTGAAAGAGCTCGATAACGACGGAAAGCTGGTCCTCGCCGGACCTATTCCGGAACATGCGGGCGGCCTGATCGTGCTTCGCGTCGCAAGCTTGGCCGAAGCGAAAGCGATCGCAGAGGAAGATCCCATGATCCGGGGCGCCTACCAGACCTACGAGCTCGGCACCTGGCTCATGAGCAATCGGCAAAACGACTATCGCCCCAACATACAGCCGGAACCCCACCCATGAGCGAACAGCCTATTCGCATCGGCTATTGCCTCTCTCTGACCGGTCCGCTTGCTTCGAACGGCAAGACCGCCCGCCTCGCTCACCAGATTTGGGAGCAAGACGTCAATCGCAAGGGTGGGCTCCTCGGGCGAAAAGTCGAGATGGTCTGCATCGACGACGAGACCAATCCGAAGCTTGTGCCGGATATCTACAAGCGGCTTCTCGACGATATAAAAGTCGACTTGGTGATCGGCGGCTACGGCGACAATTCCGTGTCGCCGGCGATGCCGCTGCTGATGGAGCGCAACCGCTATCTCGTTGCGTTGATGGCGCTGGCCGTGAACGCGTCTTTGAACTACGCGAACTATTTCGTGATGATCCCCACCGGCCCGCAACCGGCCGAGGCGCTGACGGAGGGGTTTTTCAGCGTCGCGGCAAGCCAATCGCCCAGACCCGTGTCGATGGCGATCCTTGCTGCGGACGCGCCATTTTCGAAGAGTCCGGTTCAAGGCGCCAAGGCGCACGCAGCCAAACATGGCTTCAAGCTTGTCTCGGAAGGCGGATATCCGCTGTCGGCGACGGACTTTGCACCGTTCATCCGCGATCTGAAACCGATCAATCCGGACATACTGTTTCTTTGCTCGTATTTGAACGATTCGGCCGGCCTGCTTCGCGCCATCGATGCGGTCGGGCTGCAGCCGAAGATCGTCGGCGGTGCGATGATCGGCCCGCAAAACGGTTCCATCAAGGCGCAGCTGGGTCCGCTTCTCAACGGACTCGTCAACTACGAGTATTGGCTGCCGGTCCCAAAGATGATGTATCCCGGGGTCGCGGACATGATCGCGACATATCAGTCGCTCGCTCAAAGCGCGGGTGCCGATCCGCTGGGTTACTATGTCGCTCCGCAGGCTTACGCCCAGATGCAGATCGTCGAGCAGGCGGTCGCCGGCACCGGCTCGCTCGATGATGCAAAGCTCGCGCAATTCACGCGCGACGGTTCGTTCAAGACCGTCGTCGGCGACGTCAAGTTCGGAAAGGGCGGCGGCTGGTCCGAGGCGCGCGTCCTTCAGGTGCAATATCAGGACATCAACGGCGCCGACCTGTCGGAGTTCAAGGACGTCAGGACGCAAGCGGTCGTCTGGCCGCCGCGCCTTGCCTCGGGGGCGCTGATCTACCCTTACGCCAAGGCAAAGAGGCGCCTCTGAACGCGCAACAAGGAAACTCGAGCCATGCACACCATCCGGTTCCAACGCCAAGACGCCATCGGCAGCATCGTTCTCGCCAATCCGCCGTTCAACCGCATTGATCTCCAATTCGCGGAATCGCTTCGGCAGGCGGTCCATGACGCCAGCGAAAGCGATATCCGCGTCCTGGTGGTCCGGGCGGAAGGACCGCATTTCAGTTTCGGCGGTGAGGTGCGCGAATGGCCCGGCAAGGACATCAATTGGTTTCGCACTTTCGTCGCCGAAGTCAACTTGTCCTATCGCGCGATCGAGGCGCTAAGGGTTCCGACGATCGCCGCGGTCCAGGGCGTGGCGTTCGGCGGCGGGTTGGAACTCGCGCTCAATTGCGACTTCATCGTCGCCGCCGAAAACGCCGTGTTCCGGTGCGTCGAGGTGACGACCGGGATGCTGCCGCTCGCCGGGGCGCTGCAACGCCTCGCCGAGCGCGTCGGTCGCGCACGCGCGTCGCGCTACGCCATGCTCGGCGAACCAATCCCCGGCACTATGGCCGGCGAGCTCGGTATTGCCACGCAGGTCGTCCCCGAAGCGGAGCTCGCGCCCGCAGTCGAAGCATTCGCGCACAAACTCGCAGTTGGGCCCACAAAGTCCTACGCCGCGACAAGGACGCTGCTCAAGGCCTGGTCGGCGGGCGGCGTGCCTGCGGCCGACGCGATGATGCTCGACGTCACCATGGATCTCTACAGCACCGAGGATTCGACCCGCGGCTTCGCGAATGCGGCAAAGGCGTTCGATCGTGACATCGAGCCGCCGGATTTGGTTTTCCATGGACGGTGAAGCACGGCCAGCGACCGCTCGACGGAGACGTGACCACGGGTAACGGTTGCCACCTCCCGAATTCGCGGCTCAGATAAAGGACCTCAAGAGGAGACGGGCATGGCGACGCCGCCGGACCTGATCGTGCACAATGCAAAGGTGACGACGCTGCAAAGCAGCCGGCCCGAGGCCGAAGCTTTTGCCGCTCGCGGCGAAAAGATCGTCGCGGTCGGCGGTGAGGCCGACATGATCGGCCTGCGCGGCGAAAATAGCCGCGTGATCGACGCGGGCGGACGGCGCATCATCCCTGGCCTCAACGACTCGCATATCCATCTTGTGCGAGGTGCACGCGACTACAACCTCGAACTTCGCTGGGACGGCGTTGAATCGCTGCACCGGGGACTGCAGATGATTGCCGAGCAAGCAAAGCGCACCCCCAAAGGCCAGTGGGTGCGCGTGATCGGCGGCTGGTCTCCCTATCAATTCGCCGAGAAGCGGATGCCGACCATCGCGGAACTCAACGCCGCCGCCCCGGATACCCCGACCTACGTGCTGTTCGCCTACAGCGAGGGTCTGCTCAACAGAGCCGGCATGGCGGCGCTCGGGTGGACGCCCGATACAAAACCGCCCGAGGGTGGAAGCTACGAATTTGTCGATGGCGGCGCGATCCTGCGCAAGCCGGCTGCCGCCTACACGCCGATCGGCAAGCTGCCGCCGCTTTCAGCCGAGGATCAGCTCAACTCAACCCAGCATTTCTTCCGCGAGCTCAACCGCTTCGGCTTGACCAGCGTCATCGATGCCGGCGGCACCAACCTGCCTTATCCCAGCGATTACCAGGCCCTCGCGATCCTTGCCACCCGGCCCGGCTTTCCCATCCGCGTGTCGAACTTGCTGTTCGCGCAACGTCCCGGAACCGAGCGCGAGTTTTACGAGAAATTGTCCGCCGAGGAGAAGCGCAACGTCAATCAGGCCGCATCGCGGCTGAACGGTTATGTTTTTGAAGGCGCCGGAGAAGTTCTGGTCTGGTCGTCAGCCGACTTCGAGGATTTCATGGCCGCGCGTCCCGAGCTGAAGCCGCAAATGGAGCGCGAGCTTGCCGAGGTGACGCGCCTGGTCGCCGAAAAACAATGGCCGATCCGGCAACATGCGACCTATGACCAGTCGGTCTCGCGAATTCTCGACGTGTTCGAGCCGATCTTCAAGGAGACCGGATACCGCGGGCGTTGGGGGATCGACCATGCCGAAACCATTACGCCGCGCAACATCGCGCGTATCAAAGCGATGGGGGGCGCGATCGCGGTCCAGGACCGCATGGCCTACGCCGGCGAATACTTTGCCGAGCGATACGGCGCGGAGGCCGCGGCGCACGCTCCACCCATCCGGCAAATGCTGGATGCAGGACTCATCGTTGGCGCTGGAACGGATGCAACGCGCGTGGCGAGTTACAATCCCTGGATCTCGCTGTACTGGATGGTGACGGGTAAGACCGTGGGCGGGACCCAACTCGCGTCGCCGGAGAACCGATTGTCCCGCGACGAGGCCTTGCGGCTCTACACCGTCGGAAGCGCTTGGTTCAGCGGCGAAGAAGAGATGAAAGGCACGATCGCGCCTGGTCAGTTTGCCGATTTCGCGATCCTCTCGGCCGATTACCGCACGGTTCCCGAGGAGCAGATACGCGGCATCGAATCGGTATTGACGGTGACGGGCGGCGACGTGGTGTATTCCGCCGCCGCCTTCGCGGCGTTCGCCCCCGAAATGCTGCCGCCGGTAAGCCCGGCGTGGTCTCCCGTCGCCGCATTCGGCGGCTATCAGCGATAGCCAGCCAAGCAATAGGCCGCGCCAACGTTGCAGAGCTTCGGCGGCGCTCGCTAAGCTGTCGGCTGGATCGCAGCGACACGTCAGCAAATTGGAGGGGTCATGAGCGATACCAGCGCCGCGGCCTCCGCGCGGCAATCGGGGTCCTTGACCGCCGCGTTCCGCCATCCGGTTTTTGCGGTGATCTGGACTGCGACGCTCGTTTCCAACGTGGGCGGCTGGATGTACGGCGCCGCATCGGGTTGGTTGATGACCAGTCTCAACCCCGACCCTTTGGTGGTTGCGTTGGTGCAGACCGCGAGCACGCTGCCGGTATTCCTGCTCGCCATACCGGCGGGCGCGCTCGCCGATATTTTCGACAAGCGCAAGTTCCTGATCGCCGTCGAAACTCTCTACACGGTGTTGTGCGTGGCATACGCGGCGGTCGTCGGTCTCGATTTGGCCACGCCGAATAATTTATTGCTGTTTACCTTCCTTATTGGAGCGGCCGGGGCATTGACCCTTCCGGCTTGGCAATCGGTCGTTCCGCAACTGGTGCCCAAGGGAGATTTGACCTCCGCGGTCGCGGCCAACAGCCTTGGCGTGAACGTCTCACGCGCCGTCGGTCCGGCCCTGGGCGGTGCGGCGATTGTAAGCCTTGGCATCGTCTCGCCGTTCTGGATCAACGCGATCTCCAATCTCGGCGTGATCGGCGCGTTGTTATGGTGGCGGCGGGCGAGCTCATCCAACACGGTTCTGCCGCCGGAGCGGTTGGGCGGCGCCATCGAGGCGGGCCTGCGCTATGCCCGGCATAGTCCGGCGCTGCGCGCGACCCTCATGAGATCGGCCGGCTTCTTTCTCTTCGCCAGTACCTATTGGGCGCTGCTGCCGCTGCTTGCCCGCACACAGATCGCCAGCGGCCCCGGCCTTTACGGAATCCTGCTCGGGGCGATCGGGGCTGGCGCGGTGTGCGGCGCCTTGGTCATGCCATGGCTGCGCGCGAAGGTCGGTGCGGACCGGCTGGTGGCGAGCGGAATGGCGGGTACCGCCGTCACACTCGCTCTCTATGGCCTTGCGCACGATGCGATCACGGCGGTGGTCGCCAGCCTGCTGGCGGGCGTTTCCTGGATCGCCGTGCTCGCGACGCTGGCGATATCGGCCCAAGTTTCTCTACCGGACTGGGTGCGCGGCCGCGGACTTGCCCTGTATACCACAGTGTATTTCGGTTGCCTGACCGTCGGCAGCGCGGTCTGGGGCAAGGTCGCGGCGGTTCTCGGATTGCCGGACGCGCACTTTCTCGCCGCGGTTGGGGTGCTCGTCGCGATACCGCTGACGTGGCGCTGGAAACTACAAGCCGGCACGGGCGCCGACATGACGCCCTCCATGCATTGGCCGGCGCCGCTCACCGCCCATCCGATCGACCGCGACCGAGGGCCCGTCCTCGTCACCGTGGAATACCGCATTCGGCCGCAGGATCGGCAACAGTTCCTGCAAACCGTCGCGCAGCTCGGATATGAACGGCGCCGCGACGGCGCCTATCGCTGGGGCGTGTTCGAGGATGCCGCCGACGAAGGGCGCGTCATCGAGGCTTTCCTCGTTGCGTCTTGGACGGAGCATTTGCGCCAGCACGAGCGCGTGACAAATGCCGATCGCCTGGTCGAAGAATGCGTGGTCCGTTTCCACCTCGACGGCACGCCCAAAGTCATACATTTCATCGCCGCGAATCCATAGGAGCACATTGGATCGTGCTTCGTTATGTAATCTATCGGCCGCGTCCGCGTCACCTCGGATGCGGACATCCGGACGCTGCTCGGGTTTGGAAGTGCACGCCCGAGCGACAGCGCGGGCGACTCCGCGCGGGGCCGGCGCCATCCGGGCTCTGCTTCCTCGATCTCGTGACAACGTCGTGGCAGTTTGCATTGCCGGCGCTGCTCGCCGAGTCGGCGCTCGCGCCGTTTGCCGAGCGAAATCGGTGACTTTGGGACAGCAACGGTCGTAAGGCACAAAGAGTCGACGCTAGCGCGCTGGACGCGTTGGCGATTGAGTGTTTTCCCCCAGAATCTTCGCGGCCCAGCGATACCGGCGTTGCGTTAACCGTCGCGCAAGGCGCGAGATGCTAGCATCACGCGTCGGCTATGGGGGCGGTAGCGCGGTGATTGCCGATCTTGAACCCGAAGAGATGGAACGGGCGCTGCGCGAGAAAATCCGCGGCTACCGGAGCCTGCACGCGGTTACGTTCAATCCCAAGGCGCGGCGCGGATTGGAAATACTGATCGGCGCGACACGGACGACGCTGAGCGCGACGCGCGTCGTGCGCAACATGCGGACCGCGCTCAAAGTCGCGGAGCGTTCGGGCTAAGCGGCGCGTTTGCGACGGCGGACGGCGCGCATCTTGCCGCCGCCGCAGAAGAAGCGGTCGCCGCCGTCGGATCGACGCGCCGCAGCTCGCTTTCCTCGCCTTCCCAGGTGCCGTGCCACAGCTCGCCATCGACCCAAGAGCCGCCATCGACCAGATGACGTCGGTGATGACGTGGTTGGATTGCCGGTCTCGGGATCGATCTTCTGGATGCGATGTTCTCGCCGCGGCGCCGATTTGCGCCGTCACGGCGCCGCGACGCGCGTTGTCGGCGGGCCGCAACAGGCGCTCGGCGCGGCGATGCAAGGCATGTTGCGGCTCGACGGCATGACGACAATCTATGCGCTGATGGCCGCGTTCCATCGCGCGCCTTGGCTGCAGCCGCCTTGGCTGAAGCTTAGGCGAAGGCGAGACCCATGGACCGGGCCCAAGCGAGCGACCCGCAACACCAGCAAGGAGATCGTGCAATGAATACACCTCCGATCGTGTCACGGCAGGAATGGGAAGCGGCGCGCCAGCGGATGCTGGTGAAGGAAAAGGCCCATATGCGGGCCGGCGACGCGCTTGCCGCCGAACGTCGGCGGATGCCGTGGCTGGCCGTCGCGCAGCCGTACGAATTCGAGGGGCCCAACGGCAAGGCAAGCCTGCTCGAGCTGTTCGCCGGCCGCCGGCAGTTGATCGTCTACCGCGCCTTCTTCGAGCCCGGCGTGTTTGGCTGGCCCGAGCATGCCTGCCGCGGCTGCTCGCTGGGCGCCGACCAGGTCAGCGACCTCGCGCATCTCAACGCCCGCGACACCACGCTCGCCTATGCCTCGCGCGCGCCGCAGGCGGACATCGCGCGACTCAAGGCGCGGATGGGCTGGGAGATGCCCTGGTACACCATCACCGACAGCTTCGATGCGGATTTCGGCGTCGACGAATATCACGGCCACAACGTGTTCTTCCGCGATCGCGATAAGGTGTTCCGCACCTACTTCGTCAACTGGCGCGGCGACGAGGCGATGGGGACGGTGTGGAGCTACCTCGACATCACGCCGCTCGGCCGTCAGGAGACTTGGGAGGATTCGCCGGAGGGTTACCCCCAGAGCCCGCCCTACAAGTGGTGGAATTGGCACGACAACTACGGTGCCGAGACGGCGCCGCATCCGACATGGGTCGAGGTGTCCGACGCCGGCGAAGCCAGGTTCCGCAAACAAGACGCAACGGCGAAAGGATAAGGCGGCTCTTGAGCTTCGCACCGGCGGCGCCCGCTTTCGCGGCGCCGCCGGCCGGGCTACGCTGGCGCGCGAGGAGACACGCCATGCCCGATACCAACGCCATCGTCGATGGCCCGATGATTGAAGCGGGCGCCGGCCTCAAGATTCCGGTGCTCGATCTCGGGCCGTATCTCGCCGGCGAAAGCGGCGCGATGGCGCGCGCCGCGGCCGAGCTCGGCGCGGCGAGCGAGAGCATCGGCTTCTGCTTCTTCAAGCATCACGGCGTGCCGCAGGCGCTGATCGACGACGCTTTCGCCGCCGCCGCGCAATTCCACGCGCTGCCGCTGGAGCGCAAGATGGCGGTGCGCGCGCTCGAGGAGCCGATCGGCTATCTCCCGGTCGGCGGCCAGACGCAGCGTGCCGAGATGTATGGCGTGCGCTCGAAGCATCCCGACCGCAGCGCCTCCTTCTATATCCGCGACGAGTATCCCGCCGATCATCCGGACCGGCTCGCCGGGAAATCCTGGGTGTTCGACAATCGCTGGCCGCAGGACCTGCCGGGCTTCCGCGAGCGGACGCTCGCCTATTTCGCGGTGATGCATGCGTTGATGACCAGGCTCCTGCCGCTGCAAGCGCTGGCGCTCGGCCTGCCGGCGGATTGGCTCTCGCGTCACGCGGGCTTCAAGCCGATGAATTGCACCTTGCGGCTGCTCAACTATCCGCCGCGCATGCCCGAGAACGAGGGCCAGTACGGCATCGGCCCGCATACCGATTTCGGCTATTGCACCATCCTGGCGCAGGCGCAGAAGCCCGGCCTCGAGATCCTCACCAAGAGCGGCGAATGGGTGCAGGCGCCGGCCTATGACGGGATGCTGCTCTTCAACAACGCCGACCTGCTGCAGCGCTGGTCGAACGATCGCTTCCGCTCGGCGCCGCATCGCGTCTTCAATCTCGAGGGCGACGAGCGCTATTCGATTCCGTTCTTCGTCTCGCCGCGCTGGGATGTGAAGCTCGAATGCCTGCCGAGCTGCCACAGCGCCGACAACCCGGCGAAATATCCGCCGATCAGCCGCGCCGAATACCAGGCCGAGCTGAAACGCACGGTTTATGAATTGCCGGGGAAGCGATAAAGCCCCTCCCTAACCCTCCCCCTCGAGGGGGAGGGAAGCCGCTCGCTCCTTCGACACGTTCACGAGCGATCGGCGGGTGGGGGTGAGTTCTCTAGGGTTGGGAGCATGCAATGGCGATGAAGATCGAACCCGGTATGCCGGGCTGGCAAAAGCGTCACGTCGAGCTCTATCTCAAGACCGATGGCGCCGAAGGGCATACGGTGGATTTCGGGCTGCCGGGCCTGCCGCCGGTCGAGTGTCTGCTGTTGCAAACCACCGGGCGCAAAAGTCACGCCGCGCAAACCACGCCGCTGATCTACGGCAGGGACGGCGGCGGCTTCGTGATCGTTGCCTCGAAGGGCGGCGCGCCGCAGCATCCCGCGTGGTACCTCAACCTCGAGGATACGCCCGCGGTGCGGTTTCAGGTCGCGAACAAGAAATATCGCGGCACGGCGCGCATCGCCGCCGGCGCGGAACGCGATCGGTTGCTCGCGCTGATGACCGGCCTTTATCCGCCTTATCGCGACTACCAGGCCAAGACCACGCGCGAAATTCCCGTGGTCGTGCTGGAGCCAAAAGCCGAGATCAAGGGACTCTAGGCCCGCCGGCGGACCTGCCAAGCCACTGAGATTCCAGCGAAATATCTGCCGGAGCGGCAGCGGCGAGCGGCGCATCGACCGCTCGCAATGGCTAATCGTTCCTGGTTAACGGTCATCAGGCCGCAACACGCGCCGATAGAATATTGCGGGGCGATTGTTTATGCTGCCGACCATTAAGCCGGCGAGAAAACAGCCGGGGGGCGGGGGCCTCATGGACCTAGTCGTGATCGCGGTCGTTCCGGTTGTGGCGGTGCTGTTCGCGCTGTGGGCGTTCCGCAAGCGGCGCCATCGTCGCCGGTCGAGGATGGGCATTTCGCAGCCTTATTCGCTGCCCGGCACGAAGCACCGGGTGGTGGTGTCGTACGCCCCGCCGCCCTATGCGCTGCGCAGCGGCGACGCGCGCTCGGAGGCCGAGGCGATCGATCTGCTCCTTTCCGACGAGGAGATCCATATCCGCGAAGCCTTCGCGACCGCCGCCTATTGGCGGCGCGAGCACGAAGCCATCGAACAGGCGCAGCGCGCGCTGATGCAGCCGATCGAGCAGAAGTTGCGCAAGGCGCGCCGGCTGGTCGCCCAAAGCGGCGTCGGCGGCTCGGCCTGCGATCTCTTGAAGATCATGTGGCATTGGCCGGCGCAGTCCAAGCACGAGGGCTGGCCGATGCCGGCCGGCGTCGCGCGAATCGACGGCAGCGACGCGGCGAACGGCAAGCCCAAATGGATCGCCTGGACGCGGAACAATCTCCGCTTCCGCTTGCAGCTTGACGCCGTCTCCAACGACAGCGTCGACGGGACGCGGCTCGGCGACTTGAAGCTCAGCGTCGACGACGAGGACGTGCTGCATCTCGATGTCACGCAGCGGGTTGGCGAGGAATACGACCAGTGGCGGGCCCTGGGCGTCAGCGGCTTCCGCGCCGGGCCGTGGATGATGCAGCTCAACGAGTTCGCCGGCGAGCTCAGGATCGCGAGCAGCCAGACGATGCGCGAGCATGCCTTGCGCTTCTATGGCGAGAAGGCGCGCAACATCGTGCTCTAAGCGGCGGCCGGCGGAGCCGTCCGCGCACGCGCTCGGAACATTCTCGCGAGCCATGCGTTTTAGCCACCAGCATTGGCGATCCCGATTTCCCTGCGGCTCTCCGGCCACGGAGGCCGTCGCCTTGTGAGGTGGTGATGTCTCGCTGGTTCGCGCTGCTGGGATTGTTGTTGCTCGCCGGCTGCCAGGCTTCCTCGTCGCCCGGCGCGGATTCCATTCGCACCTCGTCGGTTCGCGCGGCGGCGCCGGCGCCCCAGGCCGCGGTCGCGCCGCAGCCGCAGCTGTCAACCTTGTCCGCGGACGGGTCGTCCTTCGCGGCGCCGTCATCTTCTTCCGCCGCGACCGCGCTGGCTGCCGACCAGGCCGCTTCGGCGCCGCCGACGCGGCTCATGCAGCAGCAGGCCGCCGCGCCAGCCGACACGCCGGCTGCAACAACCGCGCCGCAACCGCCGCGCCCCGCGCCCTACAAACAGACGCTCGCGGCTTACATCAAGCGCTACGCCCGCGATCCCGCTTCATTGCAGCAGGCCAAGATCGGCCAGCCTTTTGCCGGCACGGTGAATGGGCAGAATGGCTCGATCGTCTGTGTCGAGATGAAAGGGGCGCAGGGCACAGGCGCTTTTCGCACCGCCTACCTGCTGCAGAACAATCGGGTCATCGATTCGAAATACGATGCGCCGGCCTGCCACGACCAGCAGCTCGAGCCGTGGTGAATTCAGGACCGGCTGCGGTGCGACGGCGAGACGGCGCGCAACGTCGTCCTCGAAGAGCCGGCTTAGAATTTACCCAGCTTAGAATTTACCCGGCTTAGAATTTACCCGGCTTAGAATTTATAGGTGACTCCGGCCTCGACCGTTTGGGCGAGGAGATTGCCGGTCGGCAAGGTCGCGTGATAGGCGGCGTAAAGGTCGAGGCGGTCGTTCATCGCGGCGCTGACGCTGCCGCCGAGGGTGAGCGCGTCGCGCGACGGCGTCAGGCCATCGACGCTGAAGCTGCCGCCGCCGACCGCGACGAGCGAGGGCGGGGTGTTGAAGAGCTCGTGGCTATAGGCAAGGTCGGCTTCGGGCGTGAGCATAGTGCCGTTCGCGGTTGTGAATGACTCTTCCGCGCTGACCCCGAGGAACGGCCGCAGCGAATCCGAATTGCGCTTGGCGACGGAAAGGTCGAAGCCGCTCGCGCCGCTCTCGGTGAAAGCGGTCTCGAAGAGATGCGTATATTGCAGCCCGGCCGCCGGCGTGACGGCGATGCCGCCGGCGATTAAGCGCGTGCGCGCTTGCAGCGCCGCATTGGCTTCGTGCCCATCGTGGTTGGAGATCGCGGTCGCGCCGAGCGCGGCGATCGCGCGCGTCGCGGCGATGCGGTCGTAGCCGTAGCCGATCGTGCCGTCGAGCGCCCAGGCGCCGAGATCGTCGCTGCCATAGAGCGCCAAACGCGGCGTGTCGATCTTGCCGCGCTCGCCATCGCCCTGCGAAAGATCCGTATGGCCGTAGCCCGCGGCGATGCCGGCGATGAGATGATCGGCGACCGGGCGGTCGATGCCGGCGAGGAAGCCGCCGGCTTGCGTGGTGAAGCCGGGCATGCTCGCGCTGCCGCTCAGATGATCGAATTCGCCGAGGCCGCGGAACCAGCCGCCGAGCTGGGACATCGCCGCGGGCAGCGCCGCGACCACCTGGCTGAGTTGTTCCGCGCCGCCGTTGAAGGCGAGCTGCGTCGCTTGCGTTGCCGGCGGCGAAGCCGCCCCGCTCTCGATGTTGCCGCCGCTTTGCGGATTGGCGAGATGCCCGAGCAGCAGCGAATTCGACTGCTGCGCGCCCTCGAGCGCCGCGGTGCCGAGCGCGGTGAAGGCGGTGTCGGCGGTCGGCGCGATGGCGAAGCTGCCGAAAGACGAGAGGTCGACCGAGGTCGGGCCGTAAGCGAGCGTCTGGACGATGCTTGCGGCGTTGCTGGTTATGGTCGAGAAAGTGCCGGCGATGCTGCCGGCGCTGAGGATCGTGAAGCTCTTGCCGGTGTAGACGCCGGGGTCGTAGACGAGGGCGAGGGTGCCGGCGAGGGACGCGCTGCCGCCGACGAGCAGCTTGCTTGCGGCGGTGGGGGAGGCCTCGATCGACAAGGTGCTCGATGCGCCTTGCGTGTAATTCCCGCTCACCGTCAGCGTGCCGATGGTGCCGCCCGGCGAAACGATGCCCCCCGCGATGTTCATCACGTTGCCGCCGATCGCGCCGTGGCCCATCAGCGTGCCGCTCGCGCCGACCGTCACGGCCCCGGCAAGGCTCGCGCCGGGAGTCGATGCGTCGCCGATCTCGAGCGCGCCCGCGGTGACCGTCGTGCCGCCGGTGTAGGTGTTGACCCCGTCGAGGATCAGCGTGCCGGTGCCGGATTTGGTCAGGGACCCCGTGCCGGAGATCGCGCCCGCATAGCTCGTGCTCGTGCTCTGGTTCACCGTCAGCGCGCCGCTCCCGAGCGCGATCGCGCCGCCGCTGCCGGAGAGCGCGCCCACGATCTGGCTCGTGCCGCCGAGGTCGAGCGTGCCGCCCGATACCGTGACGGATCCCGAGCTGCTGCCGAGCGTGCCCGGCCCCGAAAGCTGCAACGTGCCGGCCTCGACATCCGTGCCGCCCGAATACGTGTTGGCGATGGACAAGGTCAGGGTCCCGCTGCCGCTCTTTGTGAGCGCGCCGGTGCCCGAGAGACCGGTCCCAAACGTCACGTTGTTGCCGTTGGTATCGAAGGTCGCGCCCCCAGCGCCGAGCGCAGCGAGGCTCGAGGAGATATCCGTGCTGGTGCCGCTCGCCCATTGCAGCCCGCCGCCGTTGAGCGTGAGCGTCCCGCCGTTGAAGGCGCTGGTCGAGCTGAAGTTGAGTAGACCGCCGGTCACGGTCCAGCTCGTCGCGGTCCCCGCCGTGCCGGTGAGCGTCCACGTGCTGCTGCCGGTCTTCTGGAACACGCCGAAGCCCTGGTACTGCGCGGCGGCGCCGATATTCGACATGTTGAAGCTTGCATTCGTGCTGCCGCCG
>DASYAL010000066.1:0-27585 GCA_036501365.1 Allostellaceae bacterium
CCGACCCGGCGATCGCCGCCTATCTCGGCCGCTTCGACCGCTATGGGATTCCGTTCAACGCGATTTATGGGCCAGCGGCGCCGGGTGGGCTGCCCTTGCCGGAACTCCTCACCGCGAGCGCGGTGACGGGAGCGCTTGCCCAGGCGGCGGGACACTAGCTAAGCTCCGGCATCCAAAAACCGGTCCCTAAAACCAGGAGGCGTTCATGGCGATTGCGGTTGGCGAAAAGATTCCTTCGGCGAAGCTCAAGACCATGACGGCGGAAGGTCCGAAGGACATTTCCACCGACGAAATCTTCAACGGCAAGAAAGTGGTGCTGTTCGCCGTGCCGGGCGCTTTCACCCCGACTTGCTCGGCCAAGCATCTGCCGGGCTTCGTCGAGAAAGCTGCCGAGATCAAAGGCAAAGGCGTCAACACCATCGCTTGCCTCGCGGTCAACGACGCCTTCGTGATGGGCGCTTGGGGCAAGGCGCAGAACACCGGCGACAAGGTGCTGATGCTGGCCGACGGCGCCGCCGCCTTCACCAAGCAATTGGGCCTCGACCTCGACCTCACCGGCCCCGGCATGGGCGTGCGCTCGAAGCGCTATGCGATGCTGGTCGACAACGGTGTCGTCAAGGCGATCAGCGTCGAGGCGCCGGGCGCTTTCGAGGTCTCGAGCGCCGAGGCGATCCTGAAGGCGCTTTAATTTAGGTCGCGCTCGCAGCCGCCACACCAACCCTGCTCGCGCGACCTAGGTTGGCTAGGTGGTGGTCGCGCGAGCAGCTATAGAGAAGCCTTCGCTTGCTCGACGCCTTGTCGGGCAAGCGCGTCGGCGCGCTCGTTCTCGACATGGCCGGCATGGCCCTTGACCCAGTGGAATTCGACGCGGTGCTTCTCCATGGCCGCTTCGAGCCGCTGCCACAGATCGACGTTCTTCACCGGCTTTTTGTCGGCGGTCTTCCAGCCGTTGCGCTTCCAGTTGTGGATGTAGCGGGTGATGCCGTCGCGCAGATACATGCTGTCGGTATGGAGATGCACCTCGCTCGGCCGGGTGAGCGCCTCGATCGCCGCGATCGCCGCCATCACCTCCATGCGGTTGTTGGTGGTGGGATTGGCCGAGCCGATGAGCTCCTTCTCGTGTCCCTTGGCGACGAGCAGCGCGCCCCAGCCGCCCGGTCCCGGATTGCCGCTGCACGCGCCATCGGTGTAGATGTCGACGCGCGGCAAGACCGCATCGCTCATGGGTCGAGCCCATAGGCGCTGCTGCGCGTGATGCCGCGATGGAAGCGCAGCTTCTGCAGGTATTCGAGCGGGTCCTTCGGCTTCACCAGCGCGCCCGGCGGATGGTTGAGGCGGTCGTAGAGCCGCGTCAGCAGGAAGCGCAGGGCGCTGCCGCGTGCGAGGATCGGCAGCGCCGCGATCTCGTCCGGCGTCAGCGCGCGCGCCGCGCCGTAGCGGCGCAGCAGCAGCTTCGCCTTGGTGACATTGAAGCTGCCATCGGCCTCGAAACACCAGGCGTTGAGGCAGATCGCCAGGTCATAGGCGAGGAAATCGTTGCAGGCGAAATAGAAATCGATCAGGCCCGAGATCGCCTCGCCGCGGAAGAAGACATTATCGGGGAAGAGATCGGCGTGGATCACGCCTTCGGGCAAGTCCTGCGGCCAGAGCTTGCCGAGCGCGTCGAGCTCGTCGCCGAGCTCCGCGGCGAGCCCGGGGACGATCTCGTCGGCCCGGGCGCGGCAGGATTGATAGAGCTTGCGCCAGCCGTCGAGCGAAAGCGCGTTGGCGCGCCGCAAGCCCAAGTCGCCTGCGGCGCGATGCAGCTGGACGAGCGCGCCGCCGATGGCGCCGCAATGACGCGGCTCGATCCGCCGCGGCCACATTCCGTCGAGGAAGCTGACGATCGCCGCCGGCCGGCCGCAAAGTTCCCGCAACGCGCTGCCGTCGCGCGCGTGAATCGGCGTCGGGCAGGCGATGCCTTTCCCGGCGAGATGGTCGAGCAGCGCGAGGAAGAAGGGCAGGTCGGCGGGATCGACCCGCTTCTCGTAGAGCGTCAGGATGTAGGTGCCGGTCTCGGTGCGCAGCAGATAGTTCGAATTCTCAACTCCTTCGGCGATGCCCTTGCACGAGACCGGCTCGCCGAGCGCGTAGTCGGCGAGGAAGGCCCTCAGCTCGTCGTCGGGGACGTCGGTATAGACAGCCATGCGCGAAGGCTCGCGGTTGCGGGTTGCGCGACGCGGCCGGCGCTTGTGCCTCCGGCACGCGTCGAATAAAGTGCGGGCCGCATCATCCGACTGCCGCTGCGGGCGAGCAAGCGAATACCGGAATCCACGCACAAGGAACAGGAGATGACGGGATCGACGCGGGCCAAGCGCCCCTCCTGGCGACGGAGCGTCGCCGCATGGAGCATCGCCGCGCCGGCGCTGGCTGGCCTTGCCGCGTGCTCGACTTTCGGCACCCGGCAGGGCACCTATACCTGTCCCGCCACCACCGTCGTGCCCGAGCTGCAGTCGCTGGTGACGATCGTTCCCGGCGCCAATGGCGCGACGATCCAATCCTCGGGCCGCGTCAACACCCTCACCGCCACCTGCGATCGCGACGGCGACACCGGCGTCGTCAGCAATCTCACCATCGACTTCGCCGGTTTGCGCACCACGCCGGCCGTCGCCCAACTCGCCCTGCCTTACTTCGTCGCCGTGGCCGACGCGACCGGCAATATCCTCGGCAAGCAGCAATACACGATGATCCTCGGTTTCGACCCCAATGCGCCGGTGACCAAGGCGACGGATAACGTCACCGTCCATCTGCCGCTCAAAAACGCGCAGCTCGGCAACATCTATACCCTGGTGGTCGGGTTCCAGCTCACGCAGAGCCAGCTCGACTACAACCGCGCTCATCTGCAGTGACCGCGTTCGCCGCCCCCGCCGCGCCCTCGGTCCGCCGATCCGGCGAGACGGGTTGATGGCCGCGCGCCGCAGTTCGCGGGCGAGGCGCACGGCGCGGCGCCGGCCATCGGCCGCCCCCGCGGTCGAGCGCATCACGACGCGCGGCGACTGGCCGCTCGACTTCTACCATCGCCTGCTGACCACGCCGTGGCGGCGGCTGTTCGTGGTTCTCGCCATCGCCTATATCGCCTTCAACCTGGTGTTCGCGGGCCTCTACCTGCTGCAGCCGGGCGCGATCGCCAATGCCAGGCCGCGCTCGTTTACCGACGCCTTCTTCTTCAGCGTCCAGACCATGGCGACGATCGGCTATGGCGAGATGCGGCCGGTGACGCTCTACGCCAATTTGCTCGTCACGGTCGAGGTGCTCTTGGGCATGACCGGCCTTGCCGTCGCCTCGGGTCTCGTCTTCGCCCGCTTCTCGCGGCCGACCGCGCGGGTGATGTTCAGCAAGGTCGCGGTGATCACCAACCAAGACGGGGTGCCGAGCCTGATGTTCCGCGCCGCCAACCAGCGCCGCAACGAAATCCTCGAAGCCCAGGTGACGGTGATGCTGCTGCGCGATGAGGTCAGCAGCGAGGGCGTCGAGATGCGGCGCTTCCACGACATGGTCGTGTCGCGTCCGCATACCCCGATGTTCGCGCTGACCTGGACGGTGATCCATCCGATCGACAAGGAGAGCCCGCTCTACGGCCTCAGCCGCGAGGATCTCGCCGCCGCGCATGCGCAGATCGTCGCCAGCATCGTCGGCATCGACGAGACCTTCTCGCAGACGGTCTATGCGCGCCACGATTACGATGCCGGCGATATCCATTGGAACCGGCGCCTCGCCGACATCCTCAGCCGCGCCGAAGACGGCCGCCGCAGCATCGACTATCGGCGCTTCCACGACACGGTCGAGGCGTCGGACAGCCCCCGCGGCGCAGCCACGCCGCGCAAGGTGAAAGCATGATCGCACGCGCCGTCTTTCTCGCCGCCTTTGCCTGCATGCTCGCTGCCGGCGCGGCGGCGGCTCAGGAAGAGAAGGTCCTCAACGTCTACAACTGGTCGGACTATATCGCCGACGACACCGTGGCGAATTTCGAGAAGGCGACCGGGTTCAAGGTTCATTACGATGTCTACGACAGCAACGAGGTGCTCGAAGCGAAGCTGCTCGCCGGCCATTCGGGCTACGATCTCGTCGTGCCCTCGGCCGCGCCCTATCTCGCGCGCCAAGCGGCGTCGGGCGTCTATCGCAAGATCGACAAGGCGGGGCTCACGAATTACGGCAATCTCGATCCGCAGATTCTCGCGGCTGCCGCCAACGCCGATCCCGGCAACCAATACGGCGTGCCCTATATGTGGGGCACGACCGGCTTCGGCTACAACCGCGCCAAGGTCAAGGCGGCGCTCGGCGCCGGCGCGCCGACCGACAGTTCGGCGCTGATCTTCGATCCGGCGAATGCGAAGAAGCTCGCCGGCTGCGGCATCGAGCTCCTCGACAGCGCGCAGGAGCTGTTCCCCGCCGCGCTCGCCTATCTCCATCGCGATCCCTTGAGCCGCGATCCTGCCGATCTCGACCGCGCCGTCGCGGTGATCCAGGCGATCCGTCCCTTTATCCGCAAGTTCCATTCCTCGGAATACATCAACGATCTCGCCAACGGCGATATCTGCGTTGCCTGGGGCTATTCCGGCGACGTCGTCCAGGCAAAGAGCCGCGCCGAGGACGCGAAGAACGGAGTCGACATCGCCTACACCATTCCCCAGGAAGGCGCGATGATCTGGATCGATATGATGGCGATCCCGGCCGACGCGCCGCATCCGGGCAACGCGCTGCGCTTTATCGACTATATCCTTCGGCCCGAGGTCGCGGCGAAGATCAGCGATGCCGTCGCCTACGCCAATCCCAATCTCGCCGCGACCAAGCTGGTCGATCCGAAGCTCAGCGGCGATCCAAACATCTATCCGCCGTCCGAGGTGCGTGCCCGGCTGTTCTTCGACAAGCCGGTGACGCCGCAATACGAGCGGCTCCGGACCCGCGCCTGGACGCGGATCAAGACGGGCGCGTAACTCGTGGCGGACCAGCGCGCGATCGCCCATCTCGCGATCGAGAATGTGGTGAAACGCTTTCCGGGCGCGACCGCGCCGGCGGTCGACGGCGTGTCGCTCGACCTTGCACCCGGCGAGTTCTTCGCGCTCCTGGGCCCCTCGGGCTGCGGCAAGACCACCCTGTTGCGCATGCTCGCCGGCTTCGAGCAGCCCGATTCCGGCCACATCCGCATCGGCGGCGAGGACATGGCGACGGTGCCGCCCTATGCGCGCCCGACCAACATGATGTTCCAGTCCTATGCGCTCTTCCCGCATATGAGCGTCGCCGACAACGTCGCCTTCGGCCTGCGCCAGGACAAGCGGCCGCGCGCCGAGATCGAGGAGCGGGTCCGGGCCATGCTCGATCTCGTGAAGCTCGGCGCGCTGGCGCGGCGCAAGCCGGGCCAGCTCTCGGGCGGCGAGAAGCAGCGCGTCGCCCTGGCGCGCGCGCTCATCAAGGAACCCAAACTCTTATTGCTCGACGAGCCGCTGACTGCGCTCGACCGCAAGCTGCGCGAGGAGACGCGCTTCGAGCTGGTGCGCATTCAGCAGCGTGTCGGCATCACCTTCCTGCTCGTGACCCACGACCAGGAAGAGGCGATGAGCATGGCGTCGCGGATCGCGGTGATGGACAAGGGGCGGATCGCGCAAATGGGCGCACCGGCCGAGGTCTACGAGCGGCCCGCCAATCGCTTCGTCGCCGGCTTTCTCGGTGCGGTCAATCTGCTCGAGGCTCGCGTCACCGACTTCGAAAGCGGCATGGCGACGCTGGAGAGCGCGGAAGCCGGTGCCGCCTTGACCGTCGCGGACGGGCGCGCGTGGGTGCGCGGCACGCTCGTGACGGTGGCGGTGCGGCCGGAGAAGCTGATGCTCGGCAGCGCCGCCAATCCCGCCTGGGCCAATGCGCTCGCCGGCACCGTGCGCCACATCGCCTATCGCGGCGAGGCCTCCGACATCGAGATCGAGCTCGGCACCGGCAAGACGATGCGGGCGACGCTCGCCAATGCCGACCGCCAACCCCGCGCCGCGCTCGCGCCCGGCCAGAAGGTGTTTCTCGGCTGGCGGCGCGACGCCGCCGTGGTGCTCGACTCATGAACTGGCGCCGCGTCGCGGTGATCCTGCCGCCTTATGCCTGGCTGGCGCTGTTCTTCCTGGTGCCGTTCCTCATCGTCCTCAAGATCAGCCTCGCCGATCAGGCGATGGGCATCCCGCCCTACACGCCGCTGTTGGCGAATGGCGGCGTGCAGGCGACCGGCGCCAATTATCAATTCCTCCTCAGCGACAGCCTTTACGCGCGGGCTTACGGCAACGCGCTCTGGTTCGCGGCCTGGGCGACGCTCGGCTGCCTGCTGATCGGCTATCCGCTCGCCTACGCGATCGTGCGCGCGCCGCCGCGCTGGCGCAACGCGCTGCTGCTCTTGGTGATCCTGCCGTTCTGGACCAGCTTCCTGATCCGCGTCTATGCCTGGATCGGTCTCTTGAAGAGCAACGGCTTCATCAACAACCTGCTCCTCGACATCGGCCTCATCCACACGCCGCTGACGCTGCTCAACAATGCCTTCGCGGTCTATGTCGGCCTCATCTATTCCTATCTGCCCTATATGGTCTTGCCGCTCTACGCGGCGCTCGAGAAGCTCGATCCGGCGCTGCTCGAAGCGGCTGCCGATCTCGGCTGCAAGCCGCGACAGGCCTTCTGGCGCGTGACCTTGCCGCTGTCGCTGCCCGGCATCATCGCCGGCGCGCTCTTGGTCTTCATCCCGATGTGTGGCGAGTTCATCATCCCCGATCTTTTGGGCGGCCCCGACACGCTGATGATCGGCCATGTGCTGTGGGACGAGTTCTTCACCAACCGCGACTGGCCGGTCGCCTCGGCGGTGGCGGTGGCGATGCTGGTGCTGCTGGTGCTGCCGATGGGTCTGCTGCGGCGCTTCTTGACGGGCGAGCGTGCATGACGAATCGCCTCTCGCCCTTCCTCGCCGCGATGATGGCCCTGGGCTTCGTCTTCCTGTACGGGCCGATCGCCTCGGTGATCGTTTATTCCTTCAACGCCTCGCGCCTCGTCACCGTCTGGGCCGGCTTCTCGACCCACTGGTACGGCGAGCTTTTGCACAACGAGCAAATCAAGACCGCGGCGCTGATCAGCTTCGAGATCGCGCTGATGGCGGCGACCGGCGCGCTCGTCCTCGGTACGCTGGCGGGCTTCGTGCTGTCGCGCTATCGCCGCTTTGCCGGGCGCACGATCTTCGGTGCGCTGGTGACGGGACCGCTGGTGATGCCCGAGGTGATCACCGGCCTGTCGCTGCTGCTGCTGTTCGTCGCGCTGGAGCAGGCCATCGGCTGGCCACGCGGCCGCGGCGTGCCGACCATCGTCATCGCGCATATCACCCTCGGCATGGCCTATGTGTCGGTTGTGGTCGAGGCGCGGCTCTCGTCCTTCGACCGCTCGCTCGAAGAGGCGGCGCTCGACCTCGGCGCCAAGCCGGCGAAGGTGTTCGCCGTGATCACCCTGCCGCTGATCGCGCCGGCGCTGGTCGCCGGCTGGCTCTTGGCCTTCACCCTCTCGCTCGACGATCTCGTCATCGCGAGCTTCACCACCGGCCCCGCCGCGACGACGCTGCCGATGGTGATCTTCTCGAGCGTGCGTTTAGGCGTCAGCCCGCAGATCAACGCACTCGCGACCATCCTCCTGGTCGTGGTCGCGGTCGTGATCGTTATCGCCGGGCGGCTGGTGTCCCGATCCCGACGTTCCTAGCGAGTCGCAGCAAAGGAATAGGAATGTCAAATCTGTCACGCTCGTTGCTAGAACTCGTAATCCAGCAGCGAGGTGACCGGCGCATCGAGCCGCTTGCGGCCCTTGAGGCCGGTCAGCTCGATGATGAAGGCGGTGCCGACGACATTGCCGCCGACCATGCGGCAGAGCCGGACCGCGGCGGCGGCGGTGCCGCCGGTCGCGAGCAGATCGTCGACCACGACGATACGCTGCCCGGCTTCGATCGCGTCCGACTGGATCTCGACGGTATCGCTGCCGTATTCGAGATCGTAGGTGTGCGGGATGGTCTTGCCGGGCAGCTTGCCCTTCTTGCGGATCATGACGAAGCCGCAACCCAGCAGCACCGCGACCGGGGCCGCGACCAGGAAACCGCGCGACTCGATGCCGGCGAGCAGGTCGGGCTTCAGCGGCCGCAGGGCCTCGGTCATCTGGGCGACGGTCTCTTTCCACGCCCCGGGATGTTTCAGCAGGGTCGAGATGTCGTAGAATAAGATGCCCGGCTTGGGAAAATCCGGGATGCCTCGGATATGCTGCTTCAAGTCCATGCCGATCTCTCGCTGGGGGCCCCGACCCGCCTAATCTACCCGACCGGATGCCCGGGGAAAGCATCGAAAGACGCAAGACCGACGTTATTGGCCTGGAGAGTCTAAGGGATGGCCGAGGAAGGCTGGATCGCGGCAAAGCCCGGCGGCGGGGAAGGGATCTTTGCCGCCGGCGGGAGCTGGCTCGTTGCCGCTGCGCCGGCGCTCGATCGCCAGCTCGGCGCGCTCGAGCGCTCGGCGCCGGCGCGACTCTCCGGACGGCAGCGCGTGCATGTCGATTGCGTCGATCTCGAAGCGCTCGACACGGTCGGTGCGTGGCTGATGCTGCGGCTGAAAGCGGCGCTGGGCGGGCGCGGCGCCGAGGTCTCGCTCGACAATCTCGCTGCGCGCTTCACGCCGCTCCTCGCGCAAGCGGAGAAATACCATCCGCGCGAGACGCCGCGGCCGCGCCGCGGCTTCTTCGGGCCGGTCGACGTGCTCGTCGCGCTCGGTGCCTGGGCAACGATCGGGGCGAAAGAGGTCTGGGGCGGGCTCGATTTCGTCGGCGAGGTTACCGTCGCGGCGGGACGGGTGCTGCGCCGGCCGCGGTATCTGCGGCCGATGGCGTTCCTCAGCCAGATGCAGCGCACCGGACCGGCGGCGCTGCCGATCGTCGGGTTGCTGTCGTTCCTCGTCGGCGTCGTCTTCGCCTATCAGGGCGCGGACCAGCTCCGCCAGTTCGGCGCCGAGATCTTCACCGTCAATCTTCTCGGCATCGCCTTCGTGCGCGAGCTCGGCGTGCTCTTGAGCGCGATCATCGTCGCCGGCCGCTCCGGCAGCGCCTTCACCGCCGAGATCGGCACCATGCAGGTGAACGAGGAGATCGACGCCATGACGACGATCGGACTCGATCCGATCGACGTGCTGGTGCTGCCGCGGCTCGGCGCGCTGGTCGTCACCCTGCCGCTCGTCGCCTTTTACGCCAACGTCATGGGGCTGCTCGGCGGCGCCGCGATCTGCTACCTGGCGCTCGACATTCCGCTGCCGATCTTCCTCTCCCAGCTCAACCAGGCCCTCACCGGCTGGGAATTCTGGCTCGGCATCATCAAAGCGCCTTTCTTCGCCGCCGCCATCGCGGTGGTCGGTTGCCGCGAGGGCCTGCGGGTCTCGCGCAGCGCCGAAAGTGTCGGCCGCAGGACCACCTTGTCGGTCGTCGAATCCATCTTTTTGGTGATCGTTCTCGATGCGGCCTTCTCGATCCTCTTCGCCCAGCTCGGCATCTGACGCGCTCGTGCTCCGCGTCCAAGGCCTGACCACCCGGCTCGGCGGCCAGGTGCTGCATCAGCATCTCGCGCTCGAGCTGCGCTCGGGCGAGGTGCTGGCGCTGGTCGGCGCCTCGGGCTCGGGCAAATCGGTCCTGTTGCGCACGCTGCTCGGGCTGATCCGGCCGGCGGCCGGCACGATCGAGGCCTTCGGCCAGGATTTGACGGCGCTCAACCCGCAGCAGATGCGGGCAATCGAGCGCCGCTGGGGCGTGCTCTTCCAGGACGGCGCGTTGTTCAGCTCGCTGACGGTCGCCGAGAACATCGCCGTGCCGCTCAAGGAGACGCTCGATATCGAAGCGCCGCTGCGCGACGAGATCGCGGCGCTCAAACTCGCGCTCGTCGGCCTGCCGCCCGACACCGGAGACAAATACCCGTCCGAACTCTCGGGCGGCATGCGCAAGCGCGCCGGGCTCGCCCGCGCCCTGGCGCTCGATCCCGAGCTCCTCTTCCTCGACGAGCCGACCTCCGGCCTCGATCCGATCTCGGCCGCCGATTTCGACCGGCTGCTCGCCGATCTGCGCGCCAGCCTCGGTTTGACGGTGCTGATGGTGACGCACGATCTCGACAGCATCTACACCATTGCCGACCGCGTCGCGGTGCTGGTCCATCAGGGCTTGAAGATCGGCACCGTCGAGGAATTGCGCCGCGACGACGATCCCTGGATCGTGCGCTATTTCGGCGGCGAGCGCGGCCGCGCGGCGCAGGCCCGCGCGGAAGCCGAAAACGGAGGGTGAATCATGGAAACGCGCGCCAGCTATGTCGCCGTCGGCGCTTTCGTCATCGCGCTCCTGGCCGGGCTCGTCGTCGCGGTACTGTGGTTCGCGCACGGCCAGCTCGTCGAGCACGTCACGCGCTACGAGACCTATTTCGCCAGCGTCGGCTCGGGGCTCAGCCAGGGTTCGCCGGTGCGCGTCAGCGGCGTGCAGCTCGGCCATGTGGTGTCGGTCGCGCTCGATCGCGACGATCCGACGCGGGTGCGCGTGAGCATGGATATCGACACCGACGCGCCGATCCGCTCGGATTCGGTCGCCTCGCTCGAGATTCAGAGCCTCGCCGGCACGACCGCGGTCGAGATCACGCCCGGCAGCAAGGACGCGCCGCCCATCGCGATCAGGCCGGGCCGGCAGTACCCGGTGATCTGGTCGCGGCAGTCGAATCTGCAGCAGATCGTCGACGCGGTGCCGGATCTCGTCGCGAAGCTCGCCGGCCTCACCGACAGGCTCGGCAAGGTGGTCGACGACCAGAACCGCCAGGCGCTCACCGATACGCTCGACAACCTGTCGCAGCTCAGCGCGGTCGCCGCGGCCCATCGCGAGGATCTTGCGCGCCTTCTCCAAGACAGCGCGACCGACGCGCATGACCTGCACCAGGCGATCGCCAATCTCAACGACGTGACGCAAAAGCTCGACCAGGTCGCCGATCAGGCGAGCACGACGATGCGCAGCATCGAGGGGGCGGTGCAGGAGAATCGCGGCGCGCTGAAGACCTTCACCCAGGACGGGCTGCCGCAGTTCCAGCAGCTGGCGCTCGACGCGCGCAACCTCGTCGCCGAGCTGTCGCGCACCGTCGATGCGCTCAATCGCGATCCGTCGAGCCTGCTCTATGGCGATCGCCGCCAGGGATACCGTCCGCAATGAGACGCTCGCCGATGAGAAATTGGCCGATTGCGCTTCTCGGTGCTGCCGCGCTCGCTCTGGCCGGCTGCAGCGGCATCCTGCCGAAGCCCGCGCCGCCACCCGCGCTCTATCGCTTGACCGCCGCTGCGGATTTCCCGGCCGCCGCCGGCGTCAGCCCGGTGCAGCTGTTGATCGAAACGCCGACAGCCGAGGCAGCGCTCGATGCGACGCGTATCGCCTTGAGCCGCAGCGCGACCACGCTGGATTACTTCGCCGACTCGGCGTGGACCGACCGCCTGCCGGTCCTACTGCAGGCTCGGCTGTTCGACAGTTTCCAGAACGCCCATCGCCTCATCGTCCTGGCGGGGGCGGCCGGCGCGGCGCATGGCGATGCGATCCTCACCCTCTCGCTGCGGCATTTCGAGGCGGAATACGGTGCCGCGGGGCCGCCGCGCTGGCATATCGAGCTGACCGCCGATCTGATTGCCGCGGCTGACCGCAAGGTGCTCGCGACGCGCACCTTCAACGCCACCGCCGATGCGGCGCAGAACGACATGCCCGCGATCGTCGATGCCGCCGACAAAGCCTGGCGCGGCGTCGCCGCGCAGATCGTCGACTGGGCGGCGGATACGCTGTCGCGCCGCCGTCCGAGCTGATGCCGGCTGGCACTGATGGAGAACCCAAATGGCGATTCCCGCTGAAATGGGCAGACAGCTCGCTGTCGTGCTTTATGTGGCGGCGCTGGTCGCCGTCATCGTCGGTGTCGATTTCGGGTTCTTCAGAAACCGATTCTGGGAACGGCTCGCCGTGAATATCGGCATTGTTTTGGTGTTCGCCGCTTTCTACGTCAGATTCCTCCGGCGTCCCTGAACAAGGCGGCACTTGCCAGCGGCATGGCCCTCGGGAGATAACCCTCCTTAGGGGAACCGTCATCGAATCGCTTGATAATCCGTTATCCGATTTCGCCCGGCTGAGCCGCGCCACGCTCGAGACCATGGCCGCGTCGGCCCAGGCGTTGGCCGAATGCCAGCGCGCGATGGCGGCGCTCGGTGCGTCGCCGGTGGCGGAAGCGCTGCAAGGCGCCGCGCCGGTCTATGAATGGCGCCATTACCCCGACGGCGATGTCTATGACGGCGCCAATCACGCGCAGTATTTTTATCACGCGCATCCGGCCGGCGAGCGCGCGTCGCCCGGCGGTGACGAGCACGGCCATTTCCATATCTTCCTGCGCGCGCGGGGGATGCCGCCGGGGGTCAGCCCGCTGGTCATGCCCGAATTCGCGGTCGCGAACAATCCGGCGGCGCCCAAAACGCCGCTCGTGCCGTCGGCGCCGCAAAGCGTCGCCGGCGAAGCCGCCGATCCCTGGAGCCATCTCGTCGCGGTCGCGATGGACGGCGCGGGACGGCCGCTGCGCTTCTTCACCACCAATCGCTGGGTGACCGGCGAGACCTGGTATCCGGCCGCCGATGTCGCGCGCATGCTCGACCGCTTCGCGCTCGGTGAGGTCGCGCCATCGCCCCTGCTCAACCGCTGGATCGCGGCGCTGCTCGGCCTCTACAAGCCGCAGCTCCGCGACCTCCTCGCGCGGCGCGACGCGGCGGTAATGGATTGGCGCCGCCGCCGCCGCGCCAAGGTCCACGTGCTCGAGGACCGGCGTCTCGAAGTGACCTCGGCGCTGCCGATCGATATCGAGGCGCAGATCGCGCAGATCGACGCGGCGCTGCGGCGTGTGGCGTAACGGCGGCGACGTCGCCGCCGCGCCGCGATCTCAGTGCGCGACCGACAGGGGAGTGACCGGCAGGTGATTGCGGCGCAGGCATTCCTGGCGCGACGCTTCGCGCTTGGCATTCCCTTCCGGCGTATGGTCGGGGTACTGCTTAGCGGCGAGTTGGGCGCAAGCCGCCATCATGTGCCAGACCGCGAAATTCGCCTGCTGCTGCGCGTCGGCGCGTGCCAGCCGCGGTGCCGCCGGCGCCATCAACGCCGCCAGCGCCAAGGCGGTCAGGCCGGCCCGCAGCAAACGCTTCGTCATGGCATTACTCCGGCACGCGCATTCTGCCGCCGCCCGCGCCACAGCGCGATCGGCACATAGACCAGAAGATAGGCGAGCAGCGGCGCCTCGATCAGCAGCACCGATTTGCCCTGCTCGTGCCGCAGCAGCCGCTGCGCGGTTTCGCGCGCCTCGGCGAAGCAAGTCTCCGCCGCCGGGCCGACGCGCTCGCCGCAGGCATCGTCGATATAGTCGTTGACCGTCGTCAGCCGCCCGTCGACGCGCACCGCGTCCTTGAACTGCGGATAGATGCGCCAAGTCATCACCGCCATCCAGGCGATCACGAGCACGACGAAGTAATGGGAAAGCTTGGGTGTCACGGACAAGGGGCACCGGTCTCCAGAGGAACGCGCTTTTCGCCCATTATAACGGCCGGGGCCGCGGCGGCATCCTGCCGAAGTTAAATAAATTCCACTCGGTCGATACCCATTTATTCGATGCCGGCGGCGTGGCGCAGGCTCCAGATCATCGAGCTGCGGACCAGGTACTCCTTGTGGCGCACCGGATCGGCGGCGATGGCGCGCAGCTCGTCGAGGTTGCCCGCGCGCATCGCGGGGTCTTTCTCTTCGAGCACCTGCTTGTTGCGGATCGATTGCGCCTGGACGAAAGCGACATTGGCGGCGCGGCGCTGGCGGACATAGCGGTCGAGCAGGCGATCGTCGGCCTCGCCGCGCCACACTTGCGCGAGCTTCTCGCCGAGATTGAAGGCGGCATGCAAGGCGCCGTTAAGGCCGAAGGCGCCGAGCGGATTGTTGACATGCGCGGCGTCGCCGACGATCACGAAGCGGCCCTGCCGGAATTCGGCGGCGACGCGCTGGTGCACGCTGTAGATGTTGGTGTGCTCGATGTCGTAGGGGCCGGGCAGGCGCAGGAAATGCGCGAGGCCGCGCGCGGCGAAGGCATGGCTCAGCACTTCCGCGTCGGGCAAAGCGGGGTCGGGCGGGAACAGCACGCGCCAGAGGCCGGGCGGTCCTTCATGCGGCATCTTGAAGATCGCGCCCCAATCGACCGGGTCGGCGACATAGGCGTTGTAGGTGTAGCCGTGCGGCGCCAGGTCCTGGCGGATGCCGACGACGAGGAAGCGTTCGGGCCAGGTGAAGCCCTGGAAGATCACGCCCATCTGATGCCGCACCGCGCTCCGCGCGCCGTCGGCACCGACGAGGAAGCTGCCGCGCGCGGTCGCGATGCCGCCCGGCGTCTCGAACCGCGCCGTGACGCCGTCCGCGTCCTGGCTCGCATCGAGAAAGCGATGCGCGAAGCGCACCATGCCGCCGAGCGCCTCGAAGCGCGCTTTCAAGAGCGGCGTGAGCCTGAATTGCTCGCAATGGAAGCGGAATGGATAGGGGGTCTCGTCGGCGAGCAGCGACAGATCCCATTCGACGATCACGCCTTCCTCGCGGCCGCGGATCTGCCAGCGCGGCACGCGGATGCCGAGCGCGAGGAAGTCCTTCGCGACGCCGATGGTGTCGAGCAGCTCCACGGTCGGCGGGTGGAACGAGCCGGCGCGCAGATCGCGCGGCAGCTTTTCCTCCGCCTCGAACACCAGCGACGGCACCGCCGCCTGCGCCAGGATCGCGGCGACGGCGAGGCCGGCAGGGCCGGCGCCGACGATGATGACGGGATCGCGTTTGGGCAAACCACTCCTCGCGGCCGTTTTGGCGGCAGGCGCGCGAGACTAAAGACGGTGCCGGTGGTGTCAACCGATGGCGGGGCCCGCCGCGCTACCGGCCCACTTTCTGCTGTGGGCTTTTCTTGCCGAGGCCTTCGGGCGGCAACTCCTCGGTCGGCTCGCGCGCCCCTTCCTCGCCGTCAGAGTCGTCGCGTTTCGGCTCGCCCTGCGGGTCGATCAGCCCGCCGCCCGGCTTTTTGTAGAAGTCCTTTTCGCTGCGGTCGTCCGGCTTGGCATCGCTCATGGCTTGCCTCCTCCTGCTGTCACGGGAGATAGTCGCGGCGCACCGGCCCGGTTCCCCGGACTACCGCCGGCGCCGGAGCTTGACGGGATCATGGGCAAAGGGCGGCTCGAAGCCTTCACCGACGGCGTGATCGCCATCGTCATCACCATCATGGTGCTGGAGCTGAAACTGCCGCCGAGCAGCGATGCCGCCGGGCTGCTCGCCATCGCCCCAACGCTCCTCATCTACGCGCTCAGCTTCGTCAACATCGGCATCTTCTGGAACAACCATCACCACATGCTGCATGCGACGCGCCACATCAACGGGCGCGTGCTGTGGGCGAACCTGTTCCTGCTGTTCTGGCTGTCGCTCGTGCCTTTCGTCATCCGCTGGATCGGCGAAGCGGGGCTGTCGCCGTGGCCGGTCGCGACCTACGGTTTCGTCCTGCTGATGAGCGGATTCGGCTATTCCCGGCTCGAGCATACGATCATCGCCGCCGGTCCCGGCAATGCGCTGCTCGCCGAGGCGATCGGCAGCGATTGGAAAGGCTGGGCCTCGCTGCTGGCCTATCTCGCGGCGATGCCGCTCGCCTTTGTCAGCCCGTGGATCGCGCTGGCGCTCTATCTCGGCGTCGCGATCCTGTGGCTGGTGCCCGACCGCCGCATCGAGGCGCGGATCGGCGCGGGCTCCGATCCCGCGGGGTGAGGCAGCGCCGGCTTGCCCCCGGCGGTTTGCCCGGACTTTTCCCGGCCGATTTGCCAACGGTAACGTCTCGGTAACCATCGGGATGCGAAAACAAGCCACTCGCGGGAGCGGTAGATGGCACAGACCCTCATTGAGAAGGCGGCGCTGCGCGTCACCTACGATCAGATCGTGGGCGACTATCTGGAATTCGGCACGTTTCGCGGCCGCAGCCTGACCAATGCCTACAAGGCTTTCGCGGCGACGTTCGGGAACCGGCTGGCGAACGAGCATGCGCTCATGAGCGCCGAGCAAGAAGCCGACTGTCGAAAACAATGGGAGGCGATGCGCTTCGTCGCCTTCGATTCCTTCCAAGGCCTGCCGGTGTTGCGCGGCATCGACTTGGACGGAGCGGATTTCCGTGCCGGCCAGTATGCATGCTCGCGGGAAGACGTCGCGCGCAACCTGCGCGAAAGCGGCGTCGATTTATCCAAGGTCGAATTTGTCGCGGGATGGTATGAAGACACTTGCGTGCCCGCGACCAAAGAACGGCTCGGTCTGACAGCGGCGGCCATTTGCTGGATCGACTGCGACCTCTATCAATCGACCAAAGAGGTGCTCGATTTCATCAGAGACTTGATCGTCGACGGGACGATTCTCGTCTTCGACGATTGGTTTTGTTATCGCGGGTCGCCTTTCAGAGGGCAGCAGCGAGCCTTCCGCGAATTTCAGGAAAGAATGCCGGGCTGGGTATTTCACGAGTTTCAGCGCGAAGCGAGCGCACGCGTCGCGTTCTTTTGTAATGCCGTCGCCGACTGAGCTTCCGATTCCGAACGCGGGCGGTTTAACCACCAAAAGAGAGTTCACATCGGCGGCTTGATGCCGTTCTTCTCGACCGTGATGCTGGCGGCGGTGAGGGTGCCGTCGGCGCCCTTGGTGGCGAGGATGAAGACGGTGCGGCCGGGCTTCAAATCCGCGGCCGAGGCGGGTGTCGGTGCCGGCCCGACGATCTGCGTCTTCTTGTCGACCAGCACCTGGGCGACGCTGCCCTTGTAGTTGATCGCCAGCATCGAGCCTGAGGCGGCTTTGGCGACGCCGTCGACATGGGCGTTGGTCATGGTGGCGTTGGGCACGAGGTCCCAGGGCGACTGCGTCTCGGGGATGTTGAGATTGGCCGGGAAGAAATGCACCTCGACCGCGTGCAGCTTGCCGTCCTTGCCGGGCACGGAAGTGGTGCCGACGAAATCGCCCGGCTTGATATCGCTGAGCTTCTTCTTCACCAAAGCGCGCACGGTGTAATTGGGCGCGAGCGCGACATTGACGGTCTGGCCGTCGCGCTGCTTCACCGTCAGCGTCTGGCCGGCGAGCTTGGCGATGGTGCCGCGGACATTCTCGCGCGGCGTCTGGGCAAAGGCAAAGGGGGCAAAGGCGGGCGTTGCGAGCGCGGCAAGCAACGCCGCGACGATGAAGAGCTTCGTGCGCATGGTGTTATCCTTTCGAGGGCGAGCGCGAACCCCGCGAGACATTGGTATCGTCTCGCGGGGCGCGTATCAATGCTTACATCGGCGGCTTGATGCCGTTCTTCTCGACGGTGACGTTGTTCGCCGAGAGGCTGCCGTCCGGCGCCTTAGTGGCGCGGATGAACACCGCCCTATGCGGCTTGAGGTCGCTCATCGACGCGTCGGTCGGCGCGACGATCTTGGT
This sequence comes from Allostellaceae bacterium, assembly GCA_036501365.1. Classification (GTDB taxonomy): domain Bacteria; phylum Pseudomonadota; class Alphaproteobacteria; order ATCC43930; family CGMCC-115725; genus CAIKMD01. The sequence goes on from DASYAL010000066.1 coordinate 17,551, forward strand.
GCTCTTGTCGACGACGATATCGGTCGAATTGCCCTTATAGGTGACCGAGATCACGTTGCCGTTCTTCGCCTTGGCGATGCCGCTGACATGCGCGTTGGTCATCACGCTGCCTTGCGCCAGGTCGTAAGGAATCTGCAATTCGGGCGCCGCCGGCGGCAGGGTGTGGATCTCGACCGCGTGCAGCTTGCCGTCCTTGCCGTGCATCGAGGTCGAGGCGATGAAATCGCCGTTCTTGATGTCGCTGAGCTTCTCCCTCTTCAGCGCGCGCACCTGGGCATTGGGCGCGAGTGCGACATTGACCGTCTGGCCTTCGCGGGTTTTCACCGTGAGGGTCTGGCCGTCGAGCTTGACGATAGTGCCGCGCACATTGGCGGTCGGCGGCGGACCGCCCGCCGGAGCTTGGGCGAAGGCGGGCAGCGACAATGCCGTCAGCAGCAGACCGACCAGTAAAGGTTTGGTGCGCATCGAATGACCTCCCGATTATGTTTCTTCGCCCAAACGGAGCGTTTGCGGCGGAATTCGGCGCGATTCTTACCATGAAGCCGCCCGCCGCGGCAGGGCCAAAGCGGCTCACGTTTCTGTTATCGGCTGCGTTGCTTTTGCCGCTTGCGGCGCCTAATTACCCGCCATGGACCAGCTCGCCGCCGAAATCGCAAGACGGCGCACCTTCGCCATCATTTCCCACCCCGACGCCGGCAAGACCACCCTCACCGAGAAGCTCTTGCTGTTCGGCGGCGCGATCCAGCTCGCCGGCGAGGTGAAGGCGCGCGGCGAGCGGCGGCGCGTACGCTCGGATTGGATGGAGATCGAGCGCGAGCGCGGCATCTCGGTGAGCTCGGCGGTGATGAGCTTCGAGCATGACGGCTACGCCTTCAACCTGCTCGATACGCCCGGCCACCAGGATTTCAGCGAGGACACCTATCGCACCCTCACCGCGGTCGACAGCGCGGTGATGGTCCTCGACGCGGCGCGCGGCATCGAGACGCAGACCCTGAAGCTCTTCGAGGTCTGCCGGCTGCGCGACGTGCCGATCATCACTTTCGTCAACAAGCTCGACCGCGAGGCGCGCGATCCTTTTGATTTGCTCGACGAAGTCGAGCGGAAACTCGCCTTGGATGTCGTGCCGGCGAGCTGGCCGATCGGCATGGGGCGCGATTTTCTCGGCACCTACGATCTCTTCAACGACGCGCTCTTGCTGTTCGATCGCGTCGAGCGCGATCACGTGACCGAGCCGGTGCGCTGCGCCGGGCTCGACGACCCGAAGCTCGAGCAACTGTTGCCCGCCGCCGCGCTCAAGACGCTGCGCGAGCAAGTCGAGATGGCACGCGGGCTGACCAAGACCTTCGATCGCGACGCTTATCTTCAAGGCCATATGACGCCGGTGTTCTTCGGCTCGGCGCTCAACAATTTCGGCGTCCGCGAATTGCTCGACGGCCTCGGCACGCTGGCGCCGAGCCCCCGGCCGCAGCCGGCGCTGCCGCATCCGATCGCGCCGGAGTCGCCCAAGGTCGCCGGCTTCGTCTTCAAGGTGCAGGCGAATATCGATCCGCAGCATCGCGACCGCGTCGCCTTCCTGCGCCTCTGCTCGGGCCGCTTCACCCGCGGCATGAAGCTGAAGCATGCGCGCTCGGGCAAGACGATGAGCGTGCAGAATCCGGTGCTGTTTCTCGCCCGCGAGCGCAACCTCGCCGAAGAGGCCTGGCCCGGCGACATTCTCGGCATCCCCAATCACGGCACGCTCAGGATCGGCGACACGCTGACCGAGGGCGAGGAGCTCCGCATCACCGGCATCCCGAGCTTCGCGCCGGAGATCCTGCGCCGCGTGCATCTCGAAGACCCGATGAAGTCGAAGCATCTGAAACGCGCGCTCGAGCAGCTCGCCGAGGAAGGCGTCACCCGGGTCTTCAAGCCGCTGACCGGCGGCGATTGGATCGTCGGCGTGGTCGGCGCCTTGCAGCTCGAGGTGCTGGCGGCGCGGATCAAGACCGAATACGACCTCGGCGTGCGCTTCGAGCAAGGGGCCTTTGAGACGGCTCGCTGGCTCGCCGGTGCCCCCGACGAACTTCAGCGCTTCGAGGATGCGCATCGCTCGCTCATGGCCGAGGATCACGACGGCGTCAAAGTGTTCCTCGCGCGCAACAGCTGGGACCTCGATCGCATGACCAAGGACTGGCCGGCGCTGCGCTTTGCCGCGACGCGCGAGCAGACCGCCGAGGAAATGGCCTGACCGCGCGGGCGGAAATCGGGCAGTTGGGCCGAGATACATAACGCCCTCGTCCGGAGCGACGTCGCCCGTCGACAAGCTCAGGAGACGCGCGATGGCAATGCACTGTCGCAATGGCAGCGAGGGTCCTTCGACCACGGCTTCGCCCTTGGGCTCAGCCTTCGCTCAGGATGAGGGAAGAACGAATCCCGGCTCCGTGCAGCATTTCGGCATAATCGACTTTTCCTCTAAAACGCCCCGATGATCCGTCGCTGGTTGCCGCTCTGGACCTGGCTTGCGCCGCTCTGTGCCTGGGCGCTGCTCGCGGCTTTCGCCGCGGCGCCGCATCCGGCACTCCAGGCGGCGATCGGCGTCGCGCTGATCGCCTGCGTCCTCGCCGCCGTGCATCAGGCCGAGATCATCGCTCACCGCCTCGGCCAGCCGCTCGGCGCGGTGGTGCTGGCGCTCGCCGTCACCGTGATCGAGGTGGCGCTGATCGTCGCCTTGATGCTGGCGGAGCCGCAGGAAACCACGGCGCTGGCGCGCGACACCATCTTCGCCGAGGTGATGATCATCTTGAACGGCGTGGTCGGCTTTTGCCTCGTCCTCGGCGGCACGCGCCATCACGAGCAGGCTTTCGGCGTTCACGGCGTCAGCGCCGCGCTCGCGGCGCTCGCGACCTTGGCGGTGATGATCCTCATCCTGCCCAATGCGACGATCCAGGCGCCCGGCCCGGCCTATTCGCCGAGCCAGCTCGCCTTCGTCGGCATCGTCTCGCTGGTGCTCTATCTCGTCTTCGTCTTCGTTCAGACCGTCAGGCATCGCAATTATTTCGCGGAGGATGAGGACGAAGGCGCCGACGAGGCGGTGCCGCCGGGCGCCGTCGCCGCGATCTGCCTGCTGCTGCTCCTCGCCTGTCTCGGCGCCGTGGTGCTGAGCGCGCATGATCTCGCGCCGACGATCGAGGCGACGATCGACGCCGCGGGCGTGCCGCGCGCGGTGCTCGGCGTCGTCATCGGCGTCATCGTGCTGCTGCCGGAAAGCCTCGCCGCGCTGAAAGCCGCCTTCGCCGACCGGCTGCAGACCAGTCTCAACCTCGCCCTCGGCTCGGCGCTCGCCTCGATCGGCCTGACCATCCCGGTGGTCGCCGCCGTCGCGCTGGCGCAAGGCTGGACCCTCGCGCTCGGGCTCGACCTCAAGGAGATGATCCTGCTCGCGCTCTCGCTGCTGGTCGCGATAACCTCGCTCGGCACCGGGCGCACCACCATCCTGCAAGGCGCGGTGCATCTGGTGATTTTCGCGGTATACCTCTTCACCACTATCGTGCCATGAGCCCTATCGTGCCATGAGCCCTATCGTGCCATGAGTCGCGCCGCATGATCCGCCTCTCCGTCCTCGACCAGTCGCCGATCCGGCGCGGCGGCACGCCCGCCGCGGCGATCGCCGAGACGATCCAACTCGCCGAGACCTGCGACCGCTTGGGCTATCACCGCTATTGGGTCGCCGAGCACCATTCCTCGGAAGGGCTCGCCGGCGCCGCGCCCGAGATCCTCGTCGGTCGGCTCGCCGGCGCGACCAGCCGCCTGCGTATCGGCACCGGCGGCGTGATGCTGTCGCATTACAGCCCGCTCAAGGTCGCCGAGCAGTTCCGCATGCTCGAGGCGCTCTATCCCGGCCGCATCGATCTCGGCATCGGCCGCGCGCCCGGCAGCGATTATGTGACGGCGCGCGCGCTGGCGCATGGCCCCGGCGCGCTCGGCATCGAGGAATTCCCGCGCCAGATCCAGGACCTGCTCGCCTATCTGCGCGACCAGATCCCCGACGGTCATCCTTTCGCCGGCATCTCGGCGCAGCCGCGCGGCGCCACCATGCCGGAGCCCTGGCTGCTCGGCTCCTCCGACCAGAGCGCGCTCTACGCCGCCTATTTCGGCTGCGCCTTCTCCTTCGCCCATTTCATCACCGACCGGCATGGGCCCGAGATCATGGCCGCCTATCGCGAGCAGTTCCGGCCGTCGGCATGGCGCGACAAGCCGGAGGGCAGCATCGGCGTCGCGGTGATCTGCGCCGCGACCGGCGAGGAAGCGGATCGCCTCGCCAAGTCGCGCGATCTGTCGCGGCTGCGGCTGGAGCAGGGCGTGCTCGGGCCGGTGCCGAGCGTCGAGGAGGCCGAGGCCTATCAATATTCGCGCGAGGAGCGGCTGCGCGTCGCCTTCAACCGCCAGCGCCAGGTGATCGGCGATCCCACGCAATGCAAGGAACAACTCCTCGCCCTCGGCACGCGCTACGGCGTCGAAGAGCTCGTGGTGGTGACGATCACCTACGACTTTGCCGCGCGGCTCAAATCCTACGAGTTGCTGGCCGACGCGTTCGGGCTGGAGGCGCGCCCCTAGCCCTGTTTCGGCTCGAGCGCGACGACTTCGCCGCGGCTCGCCGCGCGCATCTCGGCGGCGGTGCGGCGCAGCCGGTTATAGGCGCGGATGCTCAAGGGGATCGAGCCGATATAGATCACGCCGATCAGCAGCAAGGTCGCCCAGGGCTCGGTGGTGGCGAGCGCGGCGAGCCCGCCGATAATCAAGAGCAGCGCCAGCACCCATTCGCGCGGGATATGGAAGCGCTTCATCGAGAAGGTCGGCACGCGGCTCACCATCAGCGCCGCGACCGCCGCGAGCACCGCGGCGCCGAACCAGGCATTGCGGAAGCCCGACCAGCCGAATTCGAAATCGAGCAGCATCGGCACGATGGCGAGGCCGGCGGCGGCGGGCGCCGGCACCCCGGTGAAGAAGTTATAGGCGTAGGGCGGAAGATCGGCGCCGATCTGGGTGTTGAAGCGCGCGAGGCGCAGCGCGCAGCACACCACGAAAAGCAGCGCCACCACCCAGCCGAGGCTCGCGAAACTCTGCAAGGTCCAGATATACATCAGCAGCACCGGCGCCACGCCGAAACTGACGAAATCCGACAGCGAATCGAGTTCGGCGCCGAATTCCGACGTGCCCTTCAAGAGCCGCGCGATACGGCCGTCGATGCCGTCGAAGATGCCGGCGACGATGATCGCGACCACCGCCTCGCGATAATGCTCCTCGAGGCCGAGACGGATCGCCGTCATACCGGCGCAGAGCGCCAGCAGCGTCAGGATGTTCGGAATCATCTTGTTGAGCGAGAGCCGGCGCATCGGCCGGACGCGCAGTCGCTGGCGCAAGTGCGGGCGCTCCATCTCAATGCTCCGTGCCGCGGCGCGGCCGCTCTTGCGAATGGGCGTCGGCGAGCACGGTCTCGCCGCCGAGCGCGCGCTGGCCCTTGATCGCATGCACCGCCCAGCCGCGCGGCAGGTAGACCTCGGCGCGGCTGCCGAAGCGGATGAGGCCGATATGCTGGCCGGCGATAATCTCCTGGCCTTCGCGCAGCGTCGAGACGATGCGCCGGGCGACCAGGCCGGCGATCTGCGTCACCGCGATATCGCCTTGCGCGGTCGAGAGCCGGATCGCCATGCGCTCGTTGTCGAGGCTCGCCTTGTCGAGGCTGGCATTGACGAACTTGCCCTCGGTATAGGCGAGCTTCGCCACCCGTCCCGCCATCGGCGCGCGGTTCACGTGCACGTCGAACACGCTCATGAAGATGGCGATGCGCCACATCAGCTCGCCGCCGAAGCCCAGCTCGGGCGGCGGCGGCGCCTCATCGACGAGGATGATGGTGCCGTCGGCCGGCGAGAGCACCAGCCCGTCGCGCTGCGGGCTGACGCGCCACGGGTCGCGGAAGAAATAGACGCACCAAGCGGTCGCGATCACGCCGAGCCAGCCGAGCGGCCGCGCCAGCCAGAAGAGGAGCAGCGTAATCACTGCGAAGATCGCGATGAAGCGCCAGCCATCCTTGTGGATGGGGGAAAAAACATATTTCAGCAACGATGAGCCTCCGCGCTCCGTCGATCCCGTCATTGCGAGGGACGACACGGGTCAATCGCTCTTCGCGATTGACCTCTCCGGGTTCGCGCGCGAAGAGCGCGTGAACGGGTCGTCGGCGACGAGGCAATCCAGGAAGCGATTGCGCTGGATTGCTTTGCTTTCGCTCGCAATGACGCGAACAAGGTTAGCGGAAAAGAGTTACCGCTTCTATCGCCCTTCGCGGCGCCAGGCGAGGATGAAGGCACCGAGCGCCAAGAGGAGCGCGACGAGTCCGGGCAGCAGCGGCATCTCGCTGACGCCGGTGACGACGTAGTCGCCATTCTGTCGCATGCCCATCCAGCCGCGGCCGGAGGCGGTGCGGTCCGGCCCGACGCGGCGGATATCGGGAGCAGTGCCTGGCCCGACCCAATAGATGCCGCCGCTGGTCTTGGCGACATCGGCCTTGACCTTCTCGTCGGTGGTCCGGACGTCGGCGAGCTCGATCGGGTTGAGCGCGCCGGCGGCGGCGAGCGCAGTGCGCTTGCCGTCGGTGACGCGATAGAGCCCGCTCTCGGTCACCGGCAGCGAGCCGGTGCTGCGCCCGCCGCTTTGCGGCGCGAGCGAGAGGCTCTGCGGCTTGCCGTCGGGCCCCGTGACGGTGACGGGGCTGTCGTCGGGCTGCAGCGATTGGCGTGTCACGACGAGGCGATTGCCTTGGACCTCGGCGCGCAGATCGTTCTCCTCGAGATCGGGCTCTTTCATCAGCCAATAGACGACGCGTCGCAGCAGCTCGGCCTGCGGGCCGCCGCCCTCATAGCCGCGCGTCCAGAGCCACATCTCGTCCGACAGCAGCTCGGCGACGCGGCCCTGGCCGACGCGATCGAGCACGAGCAGCGGCCGGTCGCCGAGCCCGTTCATCACCACGTCGCCGCGATGCGCCTGCGCCTCGACATCGAGGAACCAGCGCCCCCAGGGCGGCGTCTGATCGGGCTTGGCCGGCAGGCCCGGCAGGTCCGAGGTCACCGGATGGCGATCGCCGAGTGCGGTGACATGCGGCACATAGCCTTGCTCGAGGACGTTGCCGGTCGGCTCGGCCGGCAACACCGCGCCGAGCGGCGTGCGGTAAAGGCTCTCGGGCGTGCCGAAAGCCGGCCCCGCCGCGTCGAGCAGCGCGCCGCCATTCTGCACATAGCGCGCGATGTTCTCGAGATAGGCCGGCGGCAGCACGTTCATCTGCTTGTAGCGGTCGAAGATGATGAGATCGAACTGGCTGAGCTTCTCGTCGAACAGCTCGCGGATCGGGAAGGCGATCAGCGAGAGCTCGCGAATCGGGGTGCCATCCTGTTTTTCAGGGGGACGCAAGATGGTGAAATGGATGAGGTCGACCGACGGATCGGATTTGAGGATGTTGCGCCAGGTGCGCTCGCCCTGATGCGGCTCGCCGCTGACGAGCAGCACCTTCAAGCGGTCGCGCACGCCGTTGATGACGAGCGCGGCGCGGTTGTTGTCGAGCGTCAGCTCATGCGGGCCGGGCGCGACCTGGAGCTCGACGACGTTGGGCCCGCCATGATCGATCGGCACGGTCAGCGGCACGTCCTGGCCGACCGGGACGTTGCGGATCACCGCGTCGCCGCCATCCTTGCGCATGGTGAGCTGCGTCGTGGCCCCCGTGTTACTGTTTGGGCCGCCATCGGGCAGGTCCTCGATCCGCACATTGATTTGAACGTCCTTGCCGGCGAGGCCGAAGCTCGGCGCGTCCTTGACGACGAGGCGGCGGTCGGCCTCGCCGGGCTGGCCGGTCAAGAGCACATGCAGCGGCGCGTCGAGGCCAAGCTGCGCCGGCGGCGGCATATCGTGCACTTCGCCGTCGGTGATCATGACCGCGCCGGCGACGCGCTGGCGCGGCACGTCGGCCAAGGCGCGCGACAGCGCGGTGTAGAGCTGCGTGCCGGTATCGGCCATCGGCGCGTTGGCGTCGGGCGCGCCGGCATGGACGACGCGGACGTCGAGGTCCTTGAAGGCGGCGAGCTTCTGCGTCACCGCCTGCAGCGCCGCGTCGGCATATTGCCGCCGCTGGCCGATGCGCATGCTCGGCGAATCGTCCACCACGACGACGGCGACATCCTTCTGCGGCTGGCGCTGCTCCTCGACCAGCGACGGATCGAGCAGGATCAGCACCAGCATTGCCGCCGCGGCGAGCCGCCACAGCGTGCCGCGGGCGCGGCGGAACGCACCGAAAATCAGCGCCAGACAGGCGAGGATGACGAAAGCGAGGATCACCGACCACGGCAGCAGCGGCGACGCCGCGATGCTGTAGCCGCCGAGCGTGACGAGCCCGCTCATTGCCCCAGCCTTTCGAGGATCGCCGGCACATGCACCTGGTCGTTCTTGTAATTGCCGGTCAGCGCATACATCACGAGATTGACGCCGAAGCGATAGGCGAGCTCGCGCTGCGGCTCGCCGCCGGGCACCGCCGCGTGCAGCGGCCGCCCGCCATTGTCGATCGCCCAGGCGCCGGCATAGTCGTTGCTGCCGACGATGACGCTGGCGACGCCGTCATTCACCGTATCGTCGGCGGGCTCGACCCAGAGCGTGCCGCCGCTCCAGCGGCCGGGGAATTCCTGCATCAAGTAGAAGGATTTGGTCAGCACATGATCGGGCGGCACCGGCATCAAGGTCGGGATCTCGAGTCCCGCGGCGATCTGCTGCAGCCGCTGCTGGGTTTGGTTCGCGGTGAAGGGCGTGCTTTCGCCCTGATCCTGGGTGTCGAAGAGGATGGTGCCGCCGGTCGAGAGAAATTTGTTGATGCGCTCGACCGCTTGCGGCGAGGGCGGCGGCTCGCCCGCCACCACCGGCCAGTAGAGCAGCGGGAAGAACACCAGCTCGTCATGCTCGATATCGACCGCCATCGGATCGCCGGCATCGACCGCGGTGCGGCGGGTGAGCACGTTCGAGAGGCCGACGAGCCCGGCCTTCGATTCGGCATCGACATCGGGAACGCCGGTGCGGACATAAGCGAGATGGAAGCCGCTGGTCGCCTTGACCGCGAAATCGTCGTCGCTTGATGCGGCGGTTTGCGCCTGCGCCGCATGCGCCGCGAGGACGAGCGCGCCACCCGCGAGCAAAGCGAGCAAACCAACCGTGGCGCCGCGCCGGCCGCGCCACAGCCCGGCGAGCAGGCCGCGCAAGGCGTAGGCGATGACGAGATCGATCAAGGCGAGGGCGAGCGCCGCGCCTAAGAGCCCGGGGCGGAAATCGACCTCGGGGCCGCGCGCATAGGTGTCGCGCTCGATGCCCGGCGGCAGCGGTGGCAGCGGCTTGAGGCTCTTCACCGCCGGCGCGAGGTTGAGGGCCTGGCGCGCATCCTGCGTGCCGTAGAAGCCGGGTGGGAAGCGCGCCGAAGCGACGGTCGCGGCGAAGCCGCCGGCGGGGATCGTCGCCGCGGTCGCTGATGCGGGCTGCAGCCGGCCATAGCCGTCGAGCGTCTCGACCGGCGGCAGCGGCTTGTCGCTGCTGCCGGCGACGCCGGCGCTGAGCGCGACGATGCGGCGGAGCATGTTGACGAAGAGGCCCGAGATGCCGAGCGACGACCATTCGGGATCGCCGGTGGTGTGGACGAGGATCAGCCAGCCCTTGCCGCGCTTCTCGGCGGTGACGAGCGGCGTGCCGTCGGTCAGCCGCGCCCAGGTCTTGCTACCGAGATCGACAGTCGGCTCGGCCAGCACCTGGCGCGACACTGTCACGTCTTTGGGAATGTCCAGTCCCGCAAAGGGGCTGGACGCATCGAACGGCGCGAGCGAGGCCGGCGTCTCCCAAGAGAGCGCGCCGCCCAGCGTGCGGCCGCCGCGACGCAAGGTCACCGGCAGCAGGTCGTCGTCGGTCTCGTCGGCGAGATGCGGCCCGGCGAAGCGCAGCACCGTGCCGCCATCCCCCATCCATTTGACGATCGCGGCTTTC
>DASYAL010000067.1:0-16973 GCA_036501365.1 Allostellaceae bacterium
GGCATCGCCGCGACCTTCAACACGCCGATCGGCGGCGTGATGTTCGCGATCGAGCTGATGCTACCCGAGGTCAGCGTGCGCACCTTCCTGCCGGTCGCGCTCGCGACCGGCACCGCGACTTTCGTCGGCAACTGGATCCTCGGCCCCTCGCCCGCCTTCGCGATGCCGCCCGCGCCGATCGGCTCGGCGCATGCGGTCTCGATCTTCGCGCTCTGCCTCTATGCGATCCTCGGCGCGCTGACCGGCCTCGCTGCGACCGCTTTCGTGCGCGGGTTGACGGCGGCGGAAGACATTTTCGAGAAGATCGAGAACGCCTATCTGCGTCACGCGATCGGCATGCTGCTGGTCGGCTGCCTGATGTACGCGCTCTTCCGTTACCAAGGGCATTACTACGTCGAAGGCGTCGGCTACGCGACCATCCAATCGATCCTGCTCGGGCAGTTCTCGCCGCTGTGGCTGCTGCCGGCGCTGTTCTTCGCGAAGCTCTTCGCCACCTCGACCAGCCTCGGCTCGGGCGCGTCGGGCGGTATCTTCTCGCCCTCGCTCTATATGGGCGCGACCTTCGGCGGCGCTTTCGGGCTCCTCATTCAGATTATTCATCCCGTCGCCGACGCCAATCTGACGAGCTTTGCGATCGTCGGCATGGCGGCGATGGTCGGCGGCGGCACCGGCGCGGCGATGACCGCGGTCACCATGATCTTCGAGATGACGCGCGACTACAGCCTCGTCATGCCGATGATCGTCGCCGTGGCGCTGGCGATCGGCGTGCGCCGCATACTGTCGCGCGAGAACATCTACACCGTCAAGCTGGTCGGGCGGAAACACCTCATCCCGAAGGCGCTGCACGCCAACATGTTCCTGGTTCGCCACGCCAACGAGATCATGGACAAGAACGTGCTGGTGCTGCCGGCCGAGACCGGCTTCGACGCCTTCCTGCGCCAGTCCGCCGAGGGCAGCGCGCTGAAGCATGTGGTGGTGACGCGCGACCATCGCATCGAGGGCGTGCTGCGCGTCAACACCGGCTTGCGGCGCGGCCTCGAGGATTCATTCACCGGCGTCACTTTGGGCGATATCGCGCAGCGCGATTACGTCGTCGCCCGCGACGACGATATCGGCTTCGACGTGATCGAGCGCCTGTGGCAGGCCGGCGCCTCCATGGCCGTGGTGGTCGTGGGCACCGGCACGCCTCTCGCTTCCGATGTGCGCGGCATCATCTCGAAAGAGCACGTCGCCGATTCGGTGGCGGAGAACCTCACGCGCTACGCGTGAAAGCGGCGCGGCGCTTCCCTGGAGCTTCGACCTCCTCGAGCTCATCGCCCCCACCGTCGCGACCACGCAGCGCTGATCGCTTACGCGACCTCGCGCCTCATCTGCCCCGAGGGCATCTATCACGCGCTGTCGAAATCTTTCCTCAGCCGCGCGGCGGAACGCCGCTAGCGCTCAGCGCCCGAAGACCCCCTTGAGGAAACTCGCCGTGGCGGCGATCGATTCGGTGTTGGCTCGCTGCTCCTCGGCGTTCTGCTGCTCGACCGTGAAGGCGTGACCCGTGCCGCTATAGAGCCGCAATTCCCAGCCGATCTTGGCAGCGCTCATTTCGCTGGTCAGGCGCATGACATCGCTGAGCGGCGCCTGATCGTCGTCGGCGCCATGCAGGATCAGCATGCGGCCATGGATATTCTTGGCGGCGCCGGGAGCGAAGTTGCGGAAGCTGCCATGGATGACGACGGTTCCGACGATGGGTGCGCCTTGCTCGGCGAACTCGACCGCGACGTTGCCGCCGAAGCAATAGCCGACCACCGCGATCTTCGCCGGCTCGACCCGCGGATTGTCGCGCAGGACCGCGAAGCCGGCGGCGATGCGCGCCCGCATCAGCGGCCGGTCGTTTTGGAATTTGCCGCTGAGCGCAATCATCTCTTTGACATCGGTGGGGCGGAACTCCTTGCCGTAAATGTCGGGCGCGAAGACGACATAGCCGAGCTTGGCCACCCTCTGGGCATCCTTCAGGGTCATTGCCGACATGCCGTCGCGGCGATGCACCAGCAGCACGCCGGGCCGCTTGCCGGTGCGACTGTCGTCATAGGCGAGATAGCCCTGCAGCGCCTGGTCGCCCTGCTTGTAATCGATCCATTGGGCTTTGATCGCCGCCGGCGCCGGGACGGAGGCGAGCAGCGAGATGATGGCGGCGGCAAAGAGCGCCGCCAGGATACGCGGCGCGGTCATCGGATGATCCTCCCCTTGGTTTCGTTCGGCACGCGGCATCGAGGATAGCGCAAAAGCGGGGTGCCGGAGGGAAGCTCGAGCGAGCGCGGCGGTTTGACAGCCCGCGTCGAAGGGATAGCCTCAGGCCGGCAAGGTTCGATACGCCGCAAGGAACGAGCCGGGAAACGGTCGCGGCGCATGGGATAAACGATCCAGGGAGGCATCCGATGATCCGCCGCACGCTCTGCGTCCTCGCGGCCGCAGCGATTACAGGCTTTTCCGCAACCGCCTTTGCCGATGAGCCGCCGCTCCTGCGCTACGGCGATCCCGGCCCGCCCGACGCTTCGATCCACACCGACCTGATCGCGCCGTGGGCGGCCAAGGTGAACAAGGACAGCGACGGCACGCTCAACGTGAAGGTGTTCGTCGGTTATTCGCTGGTCAACATGCTGAATACGCTCGACCGCGTGACCAGCGGCGTCGCCGACTTCGCCTTTTGCATTCTCGGGCCGGTGTCGTCGCAATTCCCCAAGACCCTGGTCGCCACCCTTCCCTTCGAGGCCGAGAACGCGCATGAGGCCGGGCTCGCGCTGCAGCGGCTTTACGACCAAGGCGTCATCGCCGACGAGTGGACCAAGGTGAAGCCGATCGCCTTCGGCGTCTTCGCCAACCTCTCCTATCACACCGTGCCGCCGGTCAAGACGCTGGACGACCTCAAGGGCCTCAAGCTCAGCGTCCAAGGCCGCATCGCCAGCCAGACCTTGCAGGCGCTCGGCGGCACGCCGATCTCGCTGCCGATCAACGAGGTTTACGAAGCGCTGCACCGCGGCACGGTCCAGGGCGCGGCCATCGGCTGGCCCGCCGCCGTCGCGTTCAAGCTGACCGATATCGCGCACAACCATGTGCAGGAATCGCTCGGCGGCGAGGCCGCGATCATGATCATGAACAACAAGACCTATGCGAGCCTGTCGGGCAAGGCGAAAGCGGCGATCGACGCCAATAGCGGCATCTTCTACACCAACTGGTTCGACAAGGTGATCGACGACACCGAGCACGACAACATCGCCGCCACGGAAAAGATGGGCAATCAGTCGATCGTCAAGCTGGCGCCGGCGGACCTTGCGAAGGGGAAGAAGCTGATCGAGCCGGTGGTCGCCGATTGGGTGAAGCGCACGCCCGACGGCGCCCATGTGCTGGCGGCGTTCCGCAAGGACATCGCCGACATCCGCGCCGGATCGTAAGCGCGTTCTTCCACCATCGAAAGTGTTTGCGCCGGCGGTTGCGGTGTGCTGTCGGTCTTCAGCGCAACCAGTTCTTGATCTTGTCGAGGAAGCCGCCGGAGCGCATCCGTTGCATGCTCTTGGCCCATTTGTCCTCGGCGAGAACGCTGCGCTCGAGCCCGCCTTCTTCCTTCTTCATCAGCGCGAGAACGCGCTTATCGTCATCGGCATTGAGCCAGTAGCCGTGGCCCGCGCCGCAGAAATCCAATTCGAGATCGTATTCGCGATAATCGAACGTCTTCATCGGCTGCGAGCATTGCGGGCATTTGCGCGCGCTGTCGCTGGTGCTCAGCATCAGGCTGCCCTTCTTGTCGTCGCCGAGATCGAAGGCCTCGTCCTCGAGCTGCTCCAGCTCTTGGCGGCTCAGCCACATCCCCTTGCAAGATGGACAGGCATCCATGTCGATGCGGTCGCGCTTCAGCGCGACCAGATCCGCATTACAGTTGGGGCATTTCATCGACGCTTCCTATCCCGCAAAATGTGACCGAGGGCGGCGAGCGCAGTTTAGCACTATTCTCCTGCCACAGAAGACGACCGCTCCCAGGGAGGTCTCGCATGGTGGAGGAACTCGGGCATTTCATCGCCGGCAAGCGCATCGCCGGAACGAGCGGTCGTATCGGCGAGGTCTTCGATCCGGCTCTGGGCCAACCCGTCGCGCGTGTCGCTTTCGCGTCGGCCGGCGAGGTCGATGCCGCGGTCGCCTCGGCGCGCGCCGCCTTTCCCGCCTGGGCGGCGACCACGCCCCTCGCCCGCGCGCGGGTGATGTTCAAATACAAGGAGCTCTTGGAGCGCAACCGCGAGAAGCTCGCGCGCCTGATCGGCCGCGAGCACGGCAAGGTCGAGGCCGATGCCGTCGGCGAGGTGACGCGCGGCATCGAGGTGGTGGAATTCGTCTGCGGCATCCCGCAATTGCTCAAGGGCGAATTCACCGAGAATGTCGGCACCAATATCGACTCCTTCGCGCTGCGCCAGCCCTTGGGCGTCTGCGCCGGGATCACCCCGTTCAACTTCCCGGCGATGGTGCCGATGTGGATGTTCCCGGTGGCGATCGCCTGCGGGAATGCCTTCGTCCTGAAGCCGTCGGAGCGCGATCCCTCGGCGCCGCTGTTCCTCGCCGAGATCTTGAGCGAAGCCGGCTTGCCGCCGGGCGTCTTCAACGTCGTCAACGGCGACAAGATGGCGGTCGAGGCGATCCTCGATCATCCGGGCGTCGACGCGGTGAGCTTCGTCGGCTCGACGCCAATCGCCGAACAGGTCTTCCACCGCGCCACGGCCGCGAACAAGCGCGTCCAGGCGCTGGGCGGCGCCAAGAACCACATGGTGGTGCTGCCCGACGCCGATATGAACCAGGCGATCGATGCCCTCATCGGCGCGGCCTACGGCTCGGCCGGCGAGCGCTGCATGGCCGTCTCGGTGGCGGTTGCGGTCGGCAAGGCGGGCGACGCGCTGGTCGAGCGCCTCGCGCCGCGGGTGCGCGCGCTGAAGCTCGGCCCCTCGACCGATCCCGAAGCCGAGATGGGGCCGCTGGTGACGCGCGCGGCGCTCGAGCGCGTCACATCCTATGTCGATCTCGGGGTCAAGGAAGGCGCGACGCTGGTCGTCGACGGCCGCGGCGTGACCTTGCAGGGCTATGAGCACGGCTTCTTCCTCGGCGGCTGCCTTTTTGATCGCGTCACGCCCGCGATGCGCATCTATAAAGAGGAGATCTTCGGCCCGGTGCTGGCGGTGGTGCGCGCCGCCGATTACGAAGCCGCGCTCGATCTCGTCAACGCGCACGAATTCGGCAACGGCACCGCGATCTTCACCCGCGACGGCGACGCGGCGCGCGATTTCGCTGCCCGCGCCCGGATCGGCATGATCGGCGTCAACGTGCCGATCCCGGTGCCGATGGCGTTCCATTCCTTCGGCGGCTGGAAGCACTCGCTGTTCGGCGACCACCATATCCACGGCGCCGAAGGCGTGCGCTTTTATACGCGGCTCAAGACCGTGACCTCGCGCTGGCCGACCGGCATTCGCGCCGGCGCCGAATTCACCCTGCCGACGATGCGCTAAGGGCCCCCGGCGCTTGACGAGCCCGCCGGCTGGTGGCGAGTATCCGGCCTTCTGCGCTGAGGAGATCACCTGCCATGGCCGACACGCCGCTTGACCTCGCGGAGCTCGATAATCGGATCGCGATCCTCCGCGACAATCTGCGCCAGCTGGTCGAGCAAGCCGCCGCCAGCTCCGGTGCCGGTGACGAAGATCTGCTCTCGGGCCGCATCGCCACACAGGAGGGGCGGTTGAAGCAGCTCACCGAGCAGCGCGAGACGCTGCTCAAAAAGAACAAGGCCTAAAGCCCGCCGACCGCTTTCCCCGGGAAATCACCGATGAAACTGTTGGGCACGGACGGCAGCCCCTATGTCCGCAAGGCGCGCGTCGCGATCGCCGAGAAAGGCGTCGCCTGCGACTACGTGACGGCGCATCCGCGCGATTCCGCTTCCGGCGTCGCCGCCGCCAATCCCTTGAGCAAGGTGCCGACCCTCGTCCTCGACGACGGCACCGGCCTCTACGATTCCTCGGTCATCGCCGAATATGTCGACGGGCTCGCACCGGGCCCAAAGCTCATCCCCGAGGCTTTCGCCGAGCGCATCGCGGTGAGGCGCTGGGCAGCCCTGGGCGACGGCATGATCGACGCGACGGTCGCAATCATGCATGACCGCCGCTTGCCGGCGGAAAAACAGCAAGGCGCGGAGTACGAAGCGCGGCAGATGAAAAAGATCGAAGCCGCCCTGGCCATGCTCGACAAGACTTTGGCCAGCGCCGACGTCGTCCACGGCGGGCGTTTCAGCCTGGGCGATGTCGTCTGCGGCACCGCGCTCGGCTATCTCGACCGCGTGCTGCCGGGATTCGACTGGCGTCCGCGCTATGCCGAGGTGAAGCGCTATGCCGCGCGACTTGCGGCCCGGCCGGCTTTCGTTTCGACCGCCGCTTTGACCGCGGAGCCGCCGCCGCGCTGAGCGACCCGCGCGGCCCGTCCGGCGCTCCAAGCTAAAGTGATTCCCTTTTTCACGCGGATGTGATTCAACATTCCCGAACAAGCAATCCTGACGGCCCTATTCTGATCGCGGTTTGGAATCCTATTCGCGGCACGTGCAAACGGGGGAAGGAACGTCCAATGGCTCAAGCGAAACTGCTCTATCCGGGTCTCGCGGGATTTTACGAGGCCATGCTACCGGTCGCCGAAACCTTGGTGCGCCTCGTCGTCGGCGCGATGTTTTTGATGCACGTATCGGGGAAATTTAATGTCGGCGCGGGCGCGGTTGCCGCGAACATCTTCGCCAAGAACGGCATCGAGCCTGCGTTGGCGTGGGCTTATGTCGCCATGTTCGTCGAGGTCGTTGGCGGCGCTTGCCTGGTCCTCGGTCTGTTTACGCGTTTTGTCGCTGCCGTGCTCGCGATCGAGATGTTGATCGCGTTTCTCTTCGTACACCTGCCACATGGGTATGGGGTCGGAGGCGGCGGCTACGAATATGTCCTCCTGATCGGCGCCACGTGCTTCGCCTTCGCCATCCGCGGCGGAGGTCCTTATTCGATCGACCGACTGCTCGGGAAGGAGCTTTAAATTCGAGGCCGAAGTCAATCGGCCTCGAATTTGTAGAAGCGCGCGAATTTCATCAGCGCCTCGTCCGACAGGCAGAAAAGCTGCGCGTCGCTCGTCGCCTTATGCTCGAAATTCGCTCTGGGTCTCGCACCAAGATGTGGCAAATTTCGGATTCGCCACACTAGTGCCCCCAGGTGTTGTCGTAGTCGCGTTTGTCTTCGTCGGTGAGATACTTCTCCTCGATCTGGCGCACGCGCGCAGTGTTGGTCAGCACCGCCTGCTCCACCGGCCCCCACTTGCCGTAGGATCCCGCCTTGCGCTGGGCACGGTCATCGATATAGGCGCCGCCCTGCTCCCGCATGTCGTTGAGCTTCTCCCATGAGGCTTGGAGGCCCCAGGTAGCGGCGATGGTCGGATACATGATCATGCAGGCGCCAAGGTCGGCATATTCCTGGTTGGTCGGCGCGGCCTCGATCGTGTTGGCCCAGAGCGCGAAGACGGGCGCCGGGACTTCCTTGCAGGCGCGCTTCAATTGCTCTCGCGTCTCGCACGAATTCAGCCAGATGAAATCCGCGCCGCCTTCGGTCACGTAAGCGATGGAGCGTTCGAGCGCCTGATCGAAATTGCCGCCCTCGGCGCCGAGGATATCGGTGCGGGCACAGATGACGAATTCCGAGTCCATCTCGTTGCGCGCGGCGACGGCCGCCCTCAGCTTGCCGACATGCTCGGCCATCGACACGCAGCGCCGTCCCGCCATGGTCGCGGATTTTTTCGGCGCTTCCTGATCCTCGAGTTGCATGCCGGCGGCGCCCGAGCGGCACACCTCGCGCACCGCGTAATCGGCGTTGACCGCGTTGCCGTAGCCGGTGTCGCAATCGACGAAGATCGGGATATCGCAGATCGCCGCCGCATGGCGCACGTGATCGACCACGTCGCGCAGCCCGATGAAGCCGTTGTCGGGCACACCCAACAGGAAGGCCGACATCTGCGAACCGGCGAAGAAGAAGGACTCGAACCCCGCGCGCTCGGCCATCTTGGCATAGAGCGGCGAGAAGCCGCCCGGCATCACGGTGCAGCGCGGGCCCGTCAACAATTCGCGGAATTTCCGGCGTTTGGCGCGCACTGCGTCGTGAGCATTCATAACGAGAAGGTCCCCCTCTCAGATTGGGTCAGATTATTGACGATCGTCCGGACGGTCCTAATCCGCCTCGAATTTGTAGAAGCGCGCGAATTTCATCAGCGCCTCGTCCGACATGCAGAAGAGCTGCGCGTCGCTTGTCGCTTTATGCTCGAACTTCGTCCAGGTCGGGATCGCGAAGATATCGCCGCGCTGCCATGGGAGGCGCTCTTTGCCGGCGACGGTTTCGCCGCTGCCTTCGACGACGCAGAAGACACGGTTGGTGGTCGAGCGCTGCCGCCGCGTCTTGGCGCCCGCGGCGAGCCGCTCCATCGTCAATGTCATCGTCGGCATGGTCGGCGCTTCCAGGGTGATGCGCGGCCCATGGAAGCCCTCGTTGTCGGCGATCGCCTTGTCGAGCCGGCGCGCGATCTCGTCGCGCGGGAAGCGATAGGGCGAAGTCGTTACTTCCTTGGGATTGGGATCGAAGCGGACGGGGTTGTCCTGGTAGAACATGTCCTCGAGGCCGCGCACCAGCGGCACGTCGAGCCCGTCGAACCAATAGGCCGGCGCGTCGCCGTCATGGCCGTGCTCGTGCCAGCACCAGCCGGGCGTCAGCACGACATCGCCGGTTTCCATCGGCGTCTTCTCGCCGTCGACGGTCGAATAAGCGCCGTGCGCGTCGATGATCACGCGCAACGCATGCGCGGTGTGGCGATGCGACGGCGCCTTCTCGCCCGGCAGGATCATCTGATAGGCGCTGACCAGCGTCTTGGTGGTCATCACCCCCTTCCCCGGGATGGGATTGACCATGACGAGATTGCGCCGCTCGGCGAGCGACACGTCGATCAGCCGCCCGGCGGCATCGAGCGCCGCCTTGCAAAGATCGTAGCGCCAATGCGCCGGCACATAATCCGATTGCTGCTTGTCGGCGGGCGCGGTCTCGTCGCGCCGCGTCCAGCCCGGCGCGGTGCTGATCTTGGCGGTCTCCGCATAGAGCGCGTCGAGGCCGGGCACGTTCCGGATCGTCTCGATCCGCTCGCTTATCGCACCGTCTGCCATGGCATATCCTCCTTCGATCAGTCGGTCAGTTTCGCCAGCGCTTTGGCGCGCCATTCGGTCATCGGCTGGAAGCGCGGATTGTCGCGGTTCTGCGCCAGGATCGCGCGCCGGATCTCGTCCTCGCTCATGGCAAGATCGAAGGGCTCGGCGAAAGGCTGGCCGGTATACCAGGGCAGGTCCCAGCGGAATTCGATCTTGTTGCCTTCGGGATCGGGCACGTAGAGCGACAGCCACGAGCCGTGATTGACCGTGGTCATGCCGTCGACATGCTTCAACGCGAAGCCCTCATGCCGCGCCTGCAATGCCGCATAGTCGGCCAAGCGGAAGCAGACATGGACCAGCGCGCCCTCGCCCGGCGCGCCTTGGCGGCCGCCGGTCAGCGCGATCTGATGATGCTCGGCTTCGGGATCGAAGGTCAGGAAACAGAGGTCGCTGTCGCGGATCTTGCCGATGTCGGACACGGCGAAGCCCAGCGTCTTGGTATAGAACGCGACCATCGCCGCGAAATCGAAGCAGGCGATGACGATATGAGAGATGACCGGCCGTGCGCCCGACATGGTCCCTCCTCCAACTCCCGCGATTGTCGCGGGCGGCGCCGCTTTAGGCAAGCGCCACGGTTACCGCACATTGCTTTCGTTTGGATGGCGCCCGGCCCGATATCCCTCATCCTGAGCGACGTCGAAGGATGCGCGATGGTCATGCAACGTTGCAGAGCCAACCTGCGGCCTTCGACTGCCGGGTCGGCCAGGCTGAGGACCGTTTGCGTCGGGCATCGATAGTAATTCCGCCACCAGCTCATCGCGGCAGCGCGCATTGATGGGATAGGACCACCTCGCGCCGCTCGCGGCCGGAGGCGACGATCGCCATCGCGACTTCGAGCGTCGCCGTCGCCCAGCGCCCGTCATGGACGATCGGCGCGTTCTGGAAGATCGCGTCGTGCATCTCCTGCATCTCGAGCGTGCCGACGCCGCGACCGCCTGTGACGGGTAGCTCGCGCCGGCCCTCGTCGTCATAGACATAGAGGCCGTTGGGCGATTGGCGCAGATCGCCGCGCTCGAAGCTCGCGACGGTCAAGCCGAACCAGCCGATATGCGCGCGCGTGCCGGCGGCTTTTGCCGCTTCCTGCCCGGTGCCGCGGCTCGCCGCGGTCTCGGCCGCCGCGCCGAAGCGCATGCCTTCCTTCGCTTCCTCGCTCTTCATCTCGCCGCGACGGAGCGCGCGGCGCACGGGGATGCGCTCGGCATCGGAATACATGCGGTTGCCGATACCCCAGGTCAGCTCCGAGGTGTCGAAATAGCCATAGCCGTTATAGACGATGGTCGCCGGCGTGCCGTCCTCGAATTCGAGAAAGGCGGAGAAATTGCCCGGGCACGGCCGCTCTTTCATCCAGCGCCCGGCCATCGCCCGAACGCTGCGCACCCGGCCGCCGCCCAACAGCCGCACCGTGTCGATGAGATGCGGGCCGTGGCGATAAACCACGCCGCCGCCGAGCGTCTCGTCGAGCTCCTCGTCGACGCGCGGCTTGAGCAGCCAATCGGTATAGAGCCAGGTGTTGACCGCGATGAGGCGCCCGATCTCGCCCGAAGCGGCGACCCGCGCCATCGCCTGGACGTCGGGACTCATGCTCCAGGTCTGGCCGCAGAGCAGCTTGACGCCGTTGCGCTCGGCCGCGTCGCACATGCGCTCGCATTCTTCGACGCTGAGCGCGACCGGCTTGGTGCAGATGACGTGCTTGCCGTGCGCGGCGGCGAGGACGGTGTGATCGCAATGAAGCTGGTTGGGCGTCGCGATCCACACCACGTCGACTTGCGGATCGGCGCAGAGCTCTTCGACGCTGGCATAAGCGCGCGCTTTGTATTTGGCGGCGAAAGCCTCGCGCGCGCTCGGCCGGAGATCGGCCGCGGCATAGATCTCGGTCACCGGCGAAGTCTCCGCGCCGGGAAAGATGTAAGTGCTGGCGACGCCAAGCCCGGCAATGCCGAGCCGCAACCGTCGCGGCACCGATGTGTCGATCCCTTGCCTGCTCGCCATAGCGCGCCTCCCGCGCGTATACTATCGGCCTTCCGCGGCGATGACGATGGCATCCGAGGGCAGGCGATGGCGACGCAGCAAGAGAACGACCGTCTCACCCGCATCGGCTCCGACACGCCGATGGGCAAGCTGCTACGGCGCTATTGGCAGCCGGTCGGCACCGAGGCCGAGCTGGCAAAGGAACCGGTGCAACGCGTCCGCATTCTCGGCGAGGATCTGACGCTGTTCCGCACCGAGCGCGGCGATTACGGCCTCATCGACGACCGCTGCCCGCATCGCTGCATGTCGCTGGAATTCGGCATCCCCGAGGAATGCGGCTTGCGCTGCGCTTATCACGGCTGGATGTTCGACACCCAGGGCAACTGCCTCGAAATGCCGTTCGAGGATCTGACCCATCCCGAGCTGCGCTACAAAGAGAAAATCAAGATCAAGGCCTATCCGGTCGAGGCGCTCGGCGGCCTCGTCTTCGCCTATTTCGGCCCGGCGCCGGTACCGCTCTTGCCGCGCTGGGACGTGCTGCTGCGCGAGGATCTCGATCGCGTCATCGAGATCCACGAGCTGCCCTGCAATTGGCTGCAATGCATGGACAACGCCGCCGATCCCGTGCATTTCGAATTCCTCCATGCCGGCTTCGGCAATTACCAGCTCAAGAAGCTCGGCCGGCCGCCGGCGATGAATCCGGCGCGGCATGCGAAGATCGCTTTCGAGCTGTTCAAATACGGCATCGTCAAGCGCCGCCTCTTGGAAGGCGAGCCCGAGACTTCGGACGAATGGGTGACCGGCCATCCGCTGCTTTTCCCCAACATCCTCGCGGTCGGCGGCCATGGCGCGCCGATGCTGCAATACCGCGTGCCGATCGACGACACCCATACGATCCAGTTCGGCTATCGCACCTCGCAGCGCGCCACGGGCGCGGCGCCGCGGCCGATCGCGGTGAAACATTCGGCTCTCTTCAGCGCCGACGGCAAGATCGTCGCCGACAACGTGCCGAAGCAGGACATGACCGCCTGGGTCGGCCAGGGTCCGATCTCCGACCGCAGCCGCGAGCATCTCGCGACCAGCGATCGCGGCGTCGCGCTCTATCACAAGTTGCTGATGGAGCAGATGGACCGGGTCGAGCGCGGCGAGGAGCCGATGGCGCTCGTCCGCGACCCGAGCGAGAACGAGCCGATGATCGAGATCGGCCGCGAGCAGCGCGGCATCGCACCCGCTTTCGAGTCCGAATACGATAATTATTTCGAGAAGATCGAGGCCGCCGCCGAGATTCGCGCGCGCTAGACGCCGCCTCTCGCCGCTCTTCCGCGTGCCATCCGACTCGCTGGCGGAACGCGCCGCAAGCTCTTGATAATATTCCTGTTAGTCGGCCTCGCTGGTTTGCGATTCCGCTTGCATTCTCATTTCGTTACCGCTAGCTAACGATACCCGGCCCCAAGACGCGCGATAGGCAACGCGGTACCACAACACGCCGGCAGAGGGAGCCACCCGTGGCAAGCATTGCGTCCGCAGGAGGGAGCCAGTCGATCTTCCAAAATCGCTGGTGGATCGTGCCGGCATCGCTCATCGGCAACATCGTCGGGCCGGGACCCGCGGTCATCTTCACCGTCAACGTCTTCATGGTGCCGGTCACGACCGCGCTCGGCTGGTCGCGCGGCATGTTCTCGGCGGGCTTGCTCGCCAGTGCCGTCGCTTCGCCGATCATGACGACGTTTTACGGGAATCTGCTCGACCGTTACGGCATCCGGCGCGTCGCCTTGCCGACGACCGTACTCTACGCGCTCTCGCTTTGCAGCTTCGCGCTCCTCAGTCCCAGCGCTTACTGGGCGCTCTTCCTCATGATCGCCTGCTCGGCCGGGTTCGGTGCCTGCCTCGGCCCGATCGTCTATTCGAAATCGATCGCCGCCTGGTTCGACAAGGAGCGCGGCATCGCCCTCGGCATCGCTTGCTGCGGCGTCGGCCTCGGCACGCTGGTGCTGCCGGAGATCGCGACCCACGTCATCGCCGTCTATGGCTGGCGCGCCGGCTACATCGCCATCGGCATCACGACGTTCGTGCTCGCCTTCTCGATGATCGCGCTCTTCGTGCGCGAGCCGCCCGGCTATGTCTCGCGCATGCGCGCGGTGCAAGCCGCAGCCGCGCAGGGACAAGGGCATCAGCCCTTCGGCATGTCGACGCGCCAGGCGATCACGGGAACGTATCAGTTCTGGCTGCTCGCAGCCATCTTCCTGCTCGAAGGCACCGCCTGCAACGGCATCCTCAGCGGCAACTTCGTGCCCCTACTGCACGACCGCGGCTATGCGCCGGCGGAGGCTGCGGCGCTGCTCGGCGTCTCGGGCCTCGCTGCGATGGGAATGCGCATCGTCGTCGGCGTCGGCCTCGATCTCTTGCACGGGCCGATCTTCTCCGCGATCGTCATGTTGCTGCCGGCCGCGGGCGTCGCGCTTCTCCTCAGCCATGCGGGCAGCCCGGCGCCGCTTTTCGCCGCGATCTGTTTGGGCCTCGCGATCGGCGCCGAGATCGACATGCTCGGCTTTTTCGTCAGCCGCTATTTCGGCCGCCGCTCCTTCGGCACGCTCTACGGCTTGGTCTTCGCCGCCTTCACCATCGGCGTCGGCACCGGCCCGGCGATCCTCGGCTTCAGCTACGACCACTTCCACAGCTACGATCCGATGCTGGAGGTGTTCCTCGCCGTGCTGATCGTCTCCGCGGTGCTGTTCCTGCCGCTCGGCAAGTATCGCTATCCGAAAGGCAGCGAGACCGCGCTGGATTCGACCGCCGTCACGCCGGCCGGGCAAGCCGCCGAATAGACGCGGGCATGCGGCGCGGCTAACGCGTCGCCCGCAGCCAGGACGCCGGCGCGCTGATCAGCCCGCCGGCGGCAATGCGCGGAGCGCTTGGTGCAGCTGATCTGGACTTGCCTGGCGCGTCTCGATCGCGCCGCTGGTGAAGACATAGGCGACGACCGGCCGGCCGCGCTCGAGCCCCGCGCCCTCCCAATAATCGCCGACGCGGCCGAGGCGCTGCACATCGACGACGCCGTGCGCCTGGAGCGCGGCGAGCGCCTGTTGCTCGGTCGCGATCTTCGGCGCCGGGCTGCCGTCATAAGGCGGCAGGATGAGGCTCGTCTGCGCGACCGCCGGCGCGGCGAAGACGGCGACGGCGAGCGCGAAGGCGACCGGTGACATTCCCTTCATCATCGCGGAACTCCCTATGACCTACGGATAAGGCGAAGCTATGCCGGAGATATGGGGAGCGTTGTCGCTCGCAAAGCGGCATCGTCATGGCCGTTTCAAGGCGGCTGGCGCGGCGCGGCGCTAGCGCCATTCCGGTTGTAAGCCGGAATCCATCTATCAACGTCTCGCGGGCTGAAGAATGGATCTCGGCTTGTGCCGGGGTGACGAAAAGCAGCGCCAAGAAGCCGTAGAATCAGATGATTATCTGGCGAAGCTAAATGGTTATCTGGCTGATGCCCCACACAATTTATTACCTCAGCCTGAGCCTGTCGAAGGCCGCAGGCTGGTTTTGCAACGTTGCAAAACGATCGCGCGTCCTTCGACTTCGCTCAGGACAAGGTAGGACTGTGTTCTTGCTCCAATGAGCCGAAAGCGCGGCGTCGTCGCCGCCGTCGCAGACGGCCGCGCTTATCGGCGCTCGCCACATCACACGCGGTCAAAACCCCGTGAGACTAGAGATAGCCCTTGCTGCGCCAATAGCGCTCGGCGGCGGGATGGAGCGGCACGCATTGCGGCGTATCGAGGCCCTCCTTGGCCATGCGCTCGACCGGCAGATCGCCCGGCTCTTCCCAAGGAACGCGCGTCTTGCGCGCCTCGAGACCGGCGCAAATCTGCTCGACCAGCCTATCGTCGGCATCAGCGCGCACGAACACCGTCCAGCCGCTGAAATCGATCGACAGCACGTCCGCCGGCAATTTCGGATAGGCGGATTGCGGCAGCACCGCGCGGCGATAGCCCATCGCTTCGAGCTTCTGCACTGTCACCTCGCTCAGCGACAGGATGCGCATGCCGGCGTCGAGCGCTTGCGGCACCCAGGAATGCGCCGCCTCGTCGAACAGCGCATCGACCTCGCCATTGACCAGCGCCTTGAAGGTCGGCGTGTGCGGCCAGGGCACCGAGCCTTTCTTCAGCACCTCGCCGCCCCAGCGCGCGATGTCGTCGCGCGAGAAGCCCGCCGCCGCGGCGACGTCGTCGAACATGTGATGGAGGGTGTGGTCGAGCGCACCGCGCATCATGATGCGCAGCTTCGGCTGCTTCTGCGCGATTTCCTCGAAGCGCATGATCCCGGTCTCGGGCCGCACGGCGAAGACGAACTGGTCCCAGGACGGGATCACCGTCACCGCCTTCAAGGGCAGCGGCTCCTTGAAGATGCCCTGGCCGCGGGTCGCGACCGAGAGCACGCAAGCGGGGTTGATGATCGCGAGATCGGCCTCGCGGTTGGCGACCGCGAAGATGCCTTCCGCCGAGCTCACGGCGAAGAGCGTCACCGGCTTGCCGCCCTTCGCATGGCGCAGGATCACCTTTGCCTGGAACCATTCCGGCACCGGATTGTCGGCCGTGCCGCCGACCATCTCCGACGCGATCTCCAGGACGAGACGCGAGCGCGTGACATTGGGATTGACGGCCGGCGCAGTGTTGGTGGTCATGGTTCCTCCCTCTTTCTGATCCCTATCTTAGAAATCGTCGTTGCGAGGAGCAAAGCGACGAAGCAATCCAGAGCAGCGATTACTACCCTGGATTGCTTCGCTTCGCTCGCAATGACGGAAATTGCCAGAAAAACAGCTTCTGGTAATCTCCTTCCCCGTGACCGCCGCCGCCAGCCGCCCCGCCCCCTTCCGCGTCCCTTCGACGATCAAGCGCAACATGACGCTGTTCGCGCTGTCGCAAACCTTCACCGGCGCCGGCATGTCGCTCACCTACGGTTTCGGGCCGCTGATGGTGCTGGCGCTGACCGGCTCGCCCGATCTCACCGGCGTCTCGGTCGGCCTCGTCGGCTTGAGCCGTTTCCTCGTCGCCTATCCCGCCGGCAAGATCACCGACACCTATGGCCGCAAGCCGGGCATCCTCCTGGGCCTCAGCCTCGCCCTCGCCGGCGCGCTGATCGTCGGCTTGGCGATGGGCTGGCACAGCTTCGCCACCTTCGTCATCGGCCTGCTCATCTTCAGCATGGGGATGAATGCGACGCAGCAGCTCCGCGTCGCCGCCACCGACATGTACCCGCCGTCGCATCGCGCCACCGCGCTCGGCTACATCGCGCTCGGCTCGCTGTTCGGCCTGGTCGTGAACCCGCTCATGATCAGCCTGTCGCAGACGCTGTCCGAGCGACTCGGCACGGACCCGCTCGGCCTCGCCTGGTACATGCTGCCGGTCCTCATCGTCCCGGGCATGGGGCTGATCGCCTTCGTGCGCCCCGACCCGAAACAGATCGGGCAGAATCTGCATCTCTATTATCCGGACCATGTTGCGCCGCCGCAGCGGCGCGATGCCGCGACGCCGAGCCATTTCAACGCGCTCGAGCTCCTGCGCCGGCCGGCGACGCGCATGGCGATCGTCTCGAACTGCTCGGTCCAGGGCAACATGTCGATCGTGATGGTGCTGATGTCGCTGGTGCTCTCGGAATGCGGCACCTCGCTGACCGGCATCGCCATCTCCGGCATGTTCCATTCGATGGGGATGTTCGCCTTCACCATCCC
>DASYAL010000068.1:0-1668 GCA_036501365.1 Allostellaceae bacterium
TTTCGTGCGACGCTCGACGACGAGATGAAAAAGGTGGCGGCGGCGCTCGGCGCCAAGGCATTCGAGAGCAGCCGCTTCGCCGAGGCGATCCGGCTGTTCTCGGACATGTCGCTGAGCCCGACCTTCGAGGAATTCCTGACCCTGCCGGCCTATCGGCTGATCGACTGAACTCGCAGGAAATTATTTCTCGAGGACGACATTCCGGCATTCGGGCGGCAGCTGCGCCAGCGTGAGCGGCGGCTTCGGCTTGGCGTTGGGGTCCAATCGGGGATGCAGCGCCTCGTCGGTGAACCACCAGGCCAGCGACTTGCCGCAGCCATCGCCGGGCGGAACCGGCGCCTGCGGCTGGCAGGCGGTTTCTCCAGCCGGACATTTGATCCTGACATGGAAGTGATAATTGTGCCCCCAATAGGCCTCCACCTTCGTCATCCAGGGCTCGCCCTTGTGGGTCTCGCACAAAGCCTTCTTGATCGCCGCGTTGACGAAGATGCGCTCGACCTCCGGCTCTTCGGCCGCCGCCTTGATCACGCCGGCCTGTTTTTCCGACCAAACCGCCCGGTCGACCGAAAGACCGTCCGGCCGGACCATGTCGACCGCCGACATTTCCTCGCGGTCGGCCGCGCTGAGGGGATGTTCGGGCTTCGGGGTCAGCCAGATGTCGGCGTCGAGGCCGACCTGATGCGAGGCGTGCCCGGTCAGCATCGGTCCGCCGCGCGGCTGTGAAATGTCGCCGACGAGAATGCCGGGCCAGACCCCTTCGCTCGCCGCCTTGCGAGAGAAGCGTTCGAGAAACGCGATCATCGCAGGATGGCCCCAAAATCGATTGCGCGACAGACGCACGACGCTCCATGTCTCGCCATCGACCGGAAGCGCCTTGGCGCCGGCCAGGCAGCCGTGGGAATAAAAGCCGATCGAGCGCGTCCGCGCCTCGCTAGGGGTCATCGCACGACCGAAGACTTGCTTGGCCGCGACTCTGGGATCCGCCGGGTTGGCCAGCGGCGGCAGCGGCTTGGGGTCGAGAGTGCCTTTGTCCTGCGCCTCGGCAAAGCCGTCGACTGCGACGATCGCCGCGCCGCACAGAATCAAAGCGATGACCTTCATTCGCATCGTGGCCTCCCGCGAAGCGCGGCACTATCGGCCTGCAGCATTAACGATCCGTTGGCCATCCGCAACGCGCGGCAACGCGCGGCGGACGACGACGAACAGCCGAGGGAAGGGCATCAGCACGCCGCCCCACGCTTGGCGTGGATAGGCCGCTGTTATCGCCTCGAGGTAGCGGCTGAGATATTCCTCGCGCTCGTCCGCTGCGAGCGGGGCCAGATAAGGGCGCAAGCCCGCGCCCTCGACCCAGGCGACGATCGCCGCGGGACCCTCGAGCCGATGCAGATAGACCGTTCGCCAGATGTCCACGAGATCGCAGAAGGGCGAAAGCGCCGCATCGTAATCGCCCAATGCGCCAATTTTCTCTCGCGCCGCACTCGCCCCCGCGAGCTTTGCGCGAAAAGGTAGCGCCGTGCCGATCTTTCGCATCAGAACGTGCGTGGGTTCGTCCTCGTTGTCGGGCATCTGCGCCGCCAGGCATCCGCCGGGCTCGAGATCGCCGACCATGCGCGTCATGACGCCGATATGGTCGGGAACCCAATGAAACAGCGCATTTGCGAAGACGAG
>DASYAL010000069.1:0-1909 GCA_036501365.1 Allostellaceae bacterium
TTGATCTGAGCCTCGGCGGCGCTGCGGCGCCGCTGGGCGTAGCCGGCGATGCCGATCGAGATGAGAAGCGTCACGCTGTTGAACATCGGCTCGACCCAGAACGAGCCGCCGAACTGCTGAATTCCCGCGATGCCGACCGCGAGGATCGCCACGCCGACCATCGTGCCCCACACGTTGACGCGGCCGGGCTTGATCGTCGTCGAACCCAAAAAGGCGCCGACAAGCGCGGGCAGAAGATATTCCAGGCCGACGCTCGCCTGGCCGATCCGGAGCTTCGAGGCCAGCAGGACACCGGCCGCCGCCGTCAGCAGTCCCGACGCGACGAAGGCGGCGATCGTATAGCGGCGGACGGGAATGCCGTTCAGCGCGGCCGCCCTCGGATTGGCGCCGATGGCGTACAAATAGCGCCCAACCGGCAGATATTCGAGGACGAACCACAGGAAGAACGCAAAGGCGAGAACGTAGAAGCCGGTGATCGGCAGGCCGAACAGCATTGTGCCGTTCAAAGCAAGGAACCCTTTTGGCAGCGCGCCGAGCACCTGGCGCCCGCCCGTGTGCCAGAGCGCGATCGCGTAGAGCGCGGTGCCGGTGCCGAGCGTTGCGATGAAGGAATCGATGAAGGCGACCTCGACCAGAATTCCATTGATCAACCCAACCAGGGCGCCGAGAAGGAGGACGACAGCGACTGCGAGCGGCCACGGCAGGCCGTACACCGTCTGCAGGCTGATCGCCAGAATGTGCCACAGCACGATGCCGTATCCGACCGTGAGGTCGATCTTGCCCGACACCATCGGGATCATCGCGGCGAGCGACAAAAGCGCGATGATCGCCTTGTCGGCGATGATCGAGCGCAGGTTGAGAATGGTCGGGAACGTCTCGGGCAGGATGATGGAGAAGAGCGCGATGAGAAGCAGGGCGAGAATCGGCAGGCCGTAGACCGGCAGGAGCCGGGTGAGCCGCGCGCCCCAGGAGGCCTGCTTCAAATCGGCAGCGGTCGGCTCCAGAGCGTCGGAGCGGATCGAATTCGTCGCCATTCGCTTCCTCTCAGCTCTTGTCTTAAGCGGCTTCGGACGCGGAGGCGGCGGCGATCACCGACTCGGTTGTGAGTTCTGAACCCCTAAGTTCGGCAATGATGCGGCCGCGGTTGAAGACGAGCGCCCGATGGCAGATATGACCAACCTCTTCGAAGTCGGTCGACACCACCGCGACTGCGAGTTTCGCTTCGAGCGCGCGTTCGATGAGCCGGTAGATTTCCGCTTTCGCGCCGACATCGACTCCGGCCGTTGGGTCTTCGGCGACAAGCAGCCGGCGTCCCGTCGCGAGCCAGCGGCCGACGATGACCTTCTGCTGATTGCCGCCCGATAGACCCTCGATCGGCAATTCCGGCGCATTCGGGCGAAGGCCGACAGTAGCCCCGAGCGCCGTCGCCTTGCGAGCCTCGGCGCCCCGGCCCAGAAAGGACAGGAGCCCGCGGCCCGAGGCGCTGGGATTGAGGTAGGCGTTCTCCCGCACGGCGAGGGCGGAGGCAATGGATTCCTCCGCTCGATCGCGAGCGAGCAGACCCACGCCCGCGCGCACGGCCGCGCGCGGCGAGGACAAGTCCGGCGCCTCGCCGTCGATCAGGATGGACCCGTCATGCGGGATCGCGCCGAAGAGGGCGCGGCCGATTTCTTCCTGGCCCGCGCCCCTCAAGCCGACAAGGCCGAGCAGCTCGCCTTCGCGAATGTCGAAGTCGACCGGCCCCGCTCCCGGCGTCTTGAGGCCGCGCACGACGACCCGGGCCGGCCCCGGCGCGCTGTCGCTCTTGTGGAAGAGCTCGAAGGTCGAGCGGCCGACGATGAGACCAATGAGCTCGTCGGGATTGGTGTCGCGCACAGGCTTCTCGCCGACGAGGCGCCCGTCGCGCATC
>DASYAL010000070.1:0-1934 GCA_036501365.1 Allostellaceae bacterium
TCCTTGCCGGTGACGCGTATGGCGTCGTTAGCACGGTCGCCAACGGCATCGTCGGTTTCGTCGCCGGCGCGGACATAGGTCCCGATGCCGCCAAAAAACAGAAGATCGACCGGCGCTTTGAGTATGGCGCGGATCAGCTCCTGCGGCGTCAGCCGTTCGCCTGCACCGAACACCTTTCGTGCTTCGTCCGATAGACGGATCTCCTTGGCCGAGCGCGGATAGACGCCGCCGCCTTTGGAGATCAGCGCCTTGTCGAAATCCTGCCAGCTCGAGCGCGGCAGATCGAACAGGCGCCGGCGTTCGGCGAAGGTGCGTTCCGGATCGGGATCGGGATCGATGAAGATATCGCGGTGGTCGAAGGCCGCGATCAGCCTGGTCGTCTTCTCGCGCAGCATGCCGTTGCCGAACACGTCGCCCGACATATCACCAATGCCGACCACGGTGAACGGCGTGGTGGCGACGTCGATGTCCATCTCGCGGAAATGGCGCGTGACCGATTCCCAGGCGCCGCGCGCCGTGATGCCGATTTTCTTGTGGTCGTATCCGGCCGAGCCACCGGATGCGAAGGCATCGCCGAGCCAATAGTCGTGGCCGATCGCGATGTCGTTGGCGATGTCGGAGAACGTCGCCGTGCCCTTGTCAGCGGCGACGACGAGATAGGGATCGTCGCCGTCCTGGCGCACCACGTCGGCGGGAGGGATGACGCCCGCAGCGCCGGGGCCGATATTGTCGGTGATGTCGAGTAGCGTCGAGATGAACATTTTGTAGGTGGCCACGCCTTCGGCCTGAACCGCCTCGCGTGGTCCGACGGCGGGCAGATATTTGGGCACGAAGCCGCCCTTGGCGCCGACCGGCACGATCACCGCGTTCTTGACGTTCTGCGCCTTGACCAGACCGAGGATTTCGGTGCGGAAATCTTGCGGACGGTCGGACCAGCGGATGCCGCCGCGCGCCACCTTGCCGAAGCGCAGATGCGCGGCCTCGACCCGCGGCGAATAGACGAAAATCTCGTAGAGCGGGCGGGGCAGCGGCATGCCGTCGACCTTGCGGCTTGCGAACTTGATTGCGATCAGCTCTTTGGTTCGCCCGTCGCGATCGAGCTGGAAGTAATTGGTGCGGATAGCGGACTGCACTGCGTTGACAAAGTGGCGAATGATGCGATCCTCGTCGAGGCTCTCAACCGCCTGCAATGCAGTATCGATGGCGGCGGCGATCTGCGCCTCTCCTGCCGCGCGCTCCTCAGGTGATACTTTGAGATGCGGATCGAACCGCGCGCGGAACAGCGCGACGATCTGCGCCGCGATGGTCGCCTGTTTGCGCAGCGTCGCTGCCATGTAGTCTTGCGAATACGCCACGCGAATCTGCTGGAGGAAATGCGAGATGGTGCGGATCAGCGCTACCTCGCGCCAGCCGAGGCCAGTCGCCAGTACGAGCGCGTTATAGCCGTCGCTCTCGGCCTTTTTGCCCATCACGACGAGGAAACAGGCCTCGAGCCGCTGCTCCAGGGATGCAAGGTCGACCGGCTCGCCCGACGCGCCTTCGAGTTCCATGTCATGGAACCAGGCTTCCGGCATATCTTGCGCCCGGATGTGATAGGTGCGCTCGTCAACGACACGAAAGCCCATGTCTTCCAGCACCGGGACACGCTCGGTGAGCGAAATCGGCCGGCTGCCGCTGAAAACCTTCAGCCCCACGCGTGCCGCGGCCGCGCCGCCCTGGCGGTAAAAATCGACGCCGAGCGGACGTTCCGGCGTCAGCCCTTCGAGCACACGGATATCGCCGACCGCGATTTGCGGCGGATAGACCTCGCGGTAATCGATCGGGAAAGCATCGCGGTAGCGCGCCAGCAGCGAGCGCGCCTTGCCCGGGTCATAGGTCGCGCCCAACGCCCGCGCCAAGCCGTCGGCCCAGCTGCGCACGATGGCCGCGACGGC
>DASYAL010000071.1:0-1637 GCA_036501365.1 Allostellaceae bacterium
CCGCCTGCATCGGCAAGTGCCTCGAAAGCCTTCGCGACTGCGCCGAGATTGTGGTTGTCGATTCCGGCTCGACGGACGCGACGCCCGCGATCATCGACGACTTTGTTCGCCGCGGCTTCCCCATCCGGTTCATTCATCAGCCGTGGCTCGGCTATGCGCTGCAGAAGCAGTTCGCGCTCGACCAGACAAGAGAGCCCTGGATTTTGAGCGTCGATGCGGACGAGTGGCTTGACGATGAGCTGCGCGCCTCGCTGCCCCGCCTGATGAGCGTCGACGAGTCGGTCGCCGGCTGGAAGGTGCGCCGTTCGCTCACGCTCTACGGGCGCTCGAAGCCGGTCAGCCGTTGGACAAGGCCCGAGCACATCCTGCGGCTCGTGCGACGGGGCAGGGCGCGCTTCGATCCCGCTCTCATCGTGCATGAGGGCCTTGTCGCCGATTCCGGCGAGACGCC
Source organism: Allostellaceae bacterium (assembly GCA_036501365.1). Classification (GTDB taxonomy): domain Bacteria; phylum Pseudomonadota; class Alphaproteobacteria; order ATCC43930; family CGMCC-115725; genus CAIKMD01. The sequence continues at coordinate 452 of DASYAL010000071.1, forward strand.
GACCTCGCGCGAAGGACTGCTGAGGCACGAGCGCAGCTTGCCCCTGAACGAGCAGATGAAAAAGGAAATCGTTTACGCGCGGCTCAAGGCTGAGCAGCGGCTGAAGCTTGGGCGGAAGCCGTCGACGCTCAAGCTCGTGTTCAATCCGCCGATCTATTTCCTGCGCATCTTTTTCTGGAACCGGTTTTTCCTGTGCGGCTGGGCGGGCTTCATCCACGCCGCGACGGGCGCCATGTATTCTCTCATGACCGAAGCGATGCATCGGCAGTTGTACTACGCTCAAGCGGAGCGTTGAGGCGCTCGTCTTCAGCGGCGATGCGATCGGGCGAGGCGGGATGAGCCTTAAATTCGATGACGAGGCCCTCGGCGCGCTCGAGGTCGTCATTCCCAACCTGAATTGGCGCTATTCGGGCGGCACGGCGGTGAACCGCACAATCGCGCCTCTGATCGCCAAGCGATGGCGCGCGGCCTGGTTTGGGCCCGATCGGCCGGAGGGAATCGCTGGCTTGAGCCTAGGCGATCTTCTGCGCCTGCGCTTTCGTCCTCTGACACATGGCAAGGTCCGCATCTGGCACGCGCGCCGCAACGTTGAAATGCTGGCCGGGCTTTTCCTGAACCTGCTCGGCTACGGGTTTGCGCTGATCTTCAATTCTGCATCCCAGCGCCCGAAAACCTGGATCACCGATTTTCTCATCGCCCGGATGGACGCTGTGATCGCGACCAGCGAGGCTGCGGCGCGATATATCCAGCGTCCGGCGACGGTCATCCATCACGGCATCGACGTCGATCTCTACCGGCCGCCGGACGACCGCCTCGCCGCCTTTGCCGAAACAGGCCTGCCCGGAAAGTATGGCATTGGAACGTTTGGCCGGGTGCGACGGCAGAAAGGCAGCGATCTGTTCGTCGAGGCGATGTGCCGGCTGCTGCCGCGATATCCCGATTTTTCCGCCGTGGTGGTCGGGCTCGTGACCGTCGACAATCGGCCGTTCCTCGAGGGCTTGAAGCAGCGGATCGCCGCCGCGGGCCTCACTGAGCGCATCCGTTTCTTGGGCGAATTGCCGATCGAGGAGGTGCCGCTCTGGTATAAGAGGATTTCGATCTACGTGTTCGCCTCGCGGGTCGAGGGGTTCGGGCTCACCATGCTCGAGGCGATGGCGGCGGGCAGCGCGGTGGTCGCCACGCGCGC
>DASYAL010000072.1:0-52768 GCA_036501365.1 Allostellaceae bacterium
ATTTCGGAGCCGCAGCCGCTCCGCGGCTGCGGCTCTCGACTCAGGCGACCACGGCATGCTTGCCTCCCTTCCGCCGCGCTTTCGCGGCCTTGATCTTCTCGCGCACGCGATCGGCGGTAAGGCGCGCGGCGAGCGCCGCGGCGGCGAGCCGATGGCTGTCGATCTCTTCCTTCGTGAAGCCGGCGGCGATCAGGTCTTGATCGGTGCAGGCGCCGCTCGCGGTGCTGCGATCGATCATCACCCGCGCCATCCGGGCGACGGTCGCGATCGCCGAGCGTGGCGCCGGCGGCTCGGGTGCCGACCACATCACGCCGGTTGGCACGCCCTGACGATCGAGCTCCCGCGCAGCGCGCAGTGCCGCGTCGGGAATGGTGCGGTCGTACATCAAGTCGAGCAGCTGGACGTGCTTGAGCTCACGCATCAGAAGCCTCCGGAGATGAAGAAGCGCACGAGCTCGAGCGCGGCGAGCAGCGCGCCGGCGGCCGGGATGGCGCCGGTAAGCGCCCCGCGCAGGAAATGCCGCTTCGGGCGCGGCGACAGGCTGACGAGCTCGCGGGTCGGTTCCGCTCTGACCAAATGAAACGCGAGGCCGCGCTGAAACGTGGATGGCGCCTTCATGGGGTTCCTCCTGTGCTGCTGAGCATCGCGTAAATCACCGGCTGCAGCGCGACGGCGACCTGGTTGGCGATCTCTTCGGCGAACGCGCGGCCGAGCTCGCGGCCGATGTCGCGGGCCAGATGCGAGGCGAGCTTGCCGTTCGGCGTCCGCGGCGCGGCGAGCAATGAAATGAGCTTCGTCTTCAAGCGGGCGACGCGCTCGGCGAGAACGCGATCGCGCTTCAGCACGTCGTCGAGCCGCTGCAGGCCGGAGAGCATGGTCGTGTGATCGCGATCGAGCGCCAGGCTGATCTGCGGCACCGAGGCGCCCGGCAACAGCTGGCGCGCGAGCAGCATGACGACATGCCGGGCATTGGTATGGATGCGCTGGCCGCGGCGCGCGCGCATCACCGGCACGCTGACGTCGAATTCCTCGGCGACGGCGGATTCGATGATCCGCACGCCGGCCAGCACGTCGGGATCGGGGGTCCGTTTCACGTGGAGCGCTCCCGCCGCGCGGCGCAGAGATCGACAATCTTCGGATCGCGCAGCGCCGGATCGACCAGCGGGACGGCATCGACCAGCAAAGGTGCGGGCTCGCTTTCGGGGTTGATGCCGATCGCGAGCGCGGCGCGCTGCTCGAGCGACCACAGCGCGGCCGAGAGCTCGTTGAGCTGCGCGATGACGCGATCGGGCAAGATGCTCTCGTTGAGCTTGAAGTGGCCGTGCAACGCCTCGGCGACGTCCTGCAGCCGCGCCGACAAGGGCGGCTGCGCGCCGGCGCCGCGCTTGACGCCCATGCGCTCGAGTCTCTCGGCGATGCGCAGCGTGCCGGCCGTGGTGTGCGGCGCGACGCGCTCGAGCGCGACCGCTTGCGCGGCGAAGGCGGTCAAGAGGCGCGCGATGGCATCGATCGCCGCCGGCGCGAAGAACCGGCCGTCGTCTTCGTACGGCAGCAGCTCATCGCGCAGATCCCTGATCTGCTGGCTCAGCAACATCATCGATTCCTCCCGGTGATTTTGTTGGGGCAGCGCTGGCACGCCGAGAAGAGCGCGACGCGCTGCGGGTTCTGGTTGGAATAGGGCTCGCGCTGCTGCGCGAGGCAGTCGGCGCCGGAGATCTCGCCGAGTACCGGGCAGGCGACCGTCTCGCGCATCAAGGCGGCACGCACGGCGGCCTCGACCTTGTCGAGCGCGCCGGGATAGGTGCGCTTCAGCACATGGCTGACGACGGCCGGTGAATACTGAATGCGCCGCGCTGCTGCCGACTGGCTGGTCCGATCGGCGGCGAGCGCGAGGTGCTCGACCCAATCGGGCATCGCCGCGCCCCAGGCGAGGCGCGCACGCGTCAGCGCCGCGAGGCTGGTCTGGTTCGGATGGCCGCTCATCGGTCCGCCTCGCCGTGCCAGACGATGGCATTGACATTGGGGTCGAAGAGCGTGTCGAGGCGCTGCGCGATCGGCGCGCGCGGCCCGGTATATTGGATGAGACGGAAGCGGCCGGCGGTGGTCGCGGCGGCGTAGCGCGCGCGGACGAGGCTGTGGAGATAGACTCGCGCCTCGTGGTCGCTGACCGCAACGGCCGGTGTCCGCGCCGAGACAGCAAGGTCGCGGATGCTGAAGTCGCCGCCGGCGCTGAGCATCTTCATCGTGTGCCAGAGCACGTCGCGCAGCTTCGCCTCGGGGCCGACCACCGGCGCCTCGCTGCCGCAATCGCGCACGAGCACATATCGCGCCGTGGTGCGCTTGCCGCGCGGCGACTGCTTCTTCGCAATGAACCCTTCGGCGATGAGGCCGGCGAGATAGCTGCGGATCGTGCCGCGGCTGATATCGGTGGCATCGCCGATATCGCGCTCGCTGAAGGAGCCGGCATCGGCGAGGCCGCGGATCGCCGTCCAGATGCCCTGGCGGCCTGTCGGCTTCGCCGGTCGCGGCTTGCGCGATGGATGGAGGCCGAGATGCGTCTTGCTCACGCGGCCCTCCGCATCGGCGGCTGACCGGTAAAGAACTCGCCGGCAAAGTCGGCGCGGCCAATCTTGCGCTTGTCGGCGGTCTCCGCTGCCTCGCGCACGCGATCGAGGTTGACGCAGATGCGCCGCGCCGAGCCGGCCGAGGCGAGCAGCAGCGCCTCGATCAGGTCGTCGCCGATCTCGATGCCGCGGCAGTAGAGCCGCGCCAGGTGCTTGGCATCGGTGATCGACGCCGCCTCGGCCTGCACCCAATCGAGCATGCGGCCGTGGATGCGCTCGAACTTCTTCAGCTTCTGCGGCAGCTGCTCCTCGCCGATCAGGATCACCGTGGCGAGCGAGCTCTCGTAGATGTCGCGGATCAGCTCGATCATCGATTTCGAGACGAGGTAGTCGGCCTCGTCGACGATCAGCGGCCGGCGGCTGAGCGCCAGCTCCTTGCCGATGTCGTCGACCATGTCGGCGATGGTCACCGCCGGCTCGATGCCGAGCTCGGTGCAGAGCGCGGTGCAGAGCTTCTTGCGCGACCACGCCGACTTGACCTGGACATGGTAGGCGCGATGCTTGTTGCGCGCCCATATCGCGCTCGTGGTCTTGCTGAAGCCGGATGGCCCGTAAAAGCAGGCCATCCCCGGCAGGCCGTAAGAGCGCTTCATCACCCGATCGAGCAGCTCGCAAAAGCGCGTGACGTTCCGCAAAGGCGCAATGGTCGAGACGGTTTCTTCTTTCGGCAATTTCCCCTCCACTAGGCTGACAAAAACGAGTCGCCGAAGCTTTCGAGCATCAGCTTGCGCGTGCGGTATTCCGGCGTGTTGACGTAGCGGGCGAGCCACGCGGCATCGGTCTCGGCGAGGCCCTCGCCGGCGGCGGCCTGGCGCTCGAGATCGAGGGCGCGCCGGAAGCGCTGATCCTTTTCCTGATCGGGATCGAGCGGCGCCGGCGGCGGCGCTTCGAGCTCGGCCGCGATCTCCGCCTCGATCTCAAGCTGGCGCGCGGTGAGCGCCGGCGGCTCGGCCGCGGCGTGCGCGACCAGCTTCAGGTTGGGCGCCGCCTCGGCGAGCGCCTCGTCGCGATGCTCGTCGAGCCGGCGCAACCGGCCTTCGAGGCGCTTCTCGCGCGCGCGCTCCGCGAAAGTCACCGGGACATAGTCGCGGCTGTTGGCGTTCCACTCCGCCTCGCAGACGAAGCGGCCGTCCATCAGCCGCACGACCACGCGTGTCGCGTCGTGCAGGTCGAAGGCGACCTGGACGTTCTCGCCATGGACGGCTTCGAGCGCGGGATGGAAATAGGCGTTGTTGAAGAGCTTGATGACGCCGCGTTGAACGCTGCGCGTCACCGCCGGCCGGAACAGATCCCGAGCCTCACCGGGGGGCACAGGCTCGGGCATCCAGCCGGCGGCGACGGCCGCCTCCCATGCAGCATCCGGCGTTTGATGCTGCCGACGTCCCGACGCCATCAGGACGCGCGGGAGAAAACTGTGGGGTGTCGCGTTGTAGACGCGCTGCGCGGATTCGAGCATGGCGCGGAACTCGTCCCACGCCATCAGCAGCTTCGAGCTGCCGCCGCCGGCTTGGGCGATGTCGCGGCGCGTGATCTTGAAGGCGGCTTGCCGCGCCTCCATGTCCATGCGCTGCCCGATATAGGTCGGCAGGGCGCGGGCGAGCTTGTGGAAGACGCTCGAATTGAAGCGCTCGATGACGCCGCGCGCTTGGCTCGACCACGGCGCCGAATGCAGCTTCGTGATCGACAGCCGCGCGGCAAAGCCGGTGATCGGCTCGTCCCAGGCCGCGTTCTTCGCGCCGGCGCCATTGTCGTAATAGAAGACGTCGCAGCAGGTCGTCGTCGTTACCGCATGGCGCAGCGCGTCGGCGACCGACCAGGTGTTCTCGGCGAGCGCCACCGACCAGCCGACCCAGCGCCGCGTGTAGACGTCGAGGATCGCGGTCACCTCGGGGCGGAACGGGCGGCCATGCAATGGATGCGCGACCTCGGCCTTGAAGGTGTGGCCGTCGCCGATGAAGACCGCGCCGGGCCAGAGATTGGCGACGTCGCGCGCGATGTAGGCGCGCAGGCCCTTCAGCGCGCGCGGCCCCATGCGTCCTTTGTTGCGCGTGATCGCATCGAGCCGCTTCAGGAAGCGCCGCGCCTGGTCGTAGCTCGGGCGGGCGATGTCGCCCGCCGGCCAGCCATCGAGCACCTCGGTGAGGTTCGGCTTCGAGGGCCGTGCGTAGAGCTGCATGAAGGTGCCGGCCCATCCCGGCATGTCGGCTTCGGGCGCCGCCGCCGGCGCCAGCGCGGCGATCGCGCCGCCGGCGGCATCGCGCGCCTTCATCCAGTTGAACAGTGTTGCGCGGGTGAGCGTGCGCTCGCCGTTGGCACGCGCATTGGCGATCGCGATCTGATTCTGCAGCAGCGGCGGCAGCGCTTGGTTCTTCGCCCGCTCGACCACCGCCTCGATCGCCTTCGAGCGCGTATGGCCTTCGATCTCGACGAGATGATCGATGAGCGCGAGGATCGAGGCGCGCGCCTCCATGCGCTTGCGCTGATGATCCTTTAACTCGTTGACGGCTGGCTGTTGGCAACCAACACCATCAACGACGGCGGCCACACTCGCTACTTGCCGCTTGGCGAGCGCGGCACGCGCGGGCGCCGGCAATGCCGCGACGGCATATTCCCGGCCGCCGCCACGCTTGTTGCGCTCGCGACTTTGCCAGCCATCGCGGAGAGCGACCCGGTTGATGCTGCGCTCCGTCGCCGGCAGCCCGGTTATCTGCAGCGCGGCGAGCTCGGCGGCAGAGAACCAGCCCTCAGCCATGATCGCCTCTGATCTCGCGCTTCAGCGTTTGGATGCGCTGGTCGATCGCCTTGCGGTTGGCCTCGAGCTTGGCGAGCGCGGCCAGCTTCACGTCCTCGCCGACCAGCAGCCGGCAACCGATCTGCTGCAGCAGCTCGTCGAAAGCGGCGAAGGCATCGGTGACGACGACGAAGGCGAGCAGGCGATGCGCCGGGATGTTCTGGTCTTCGCGGCTCTCGGCGGTGTAGGCGTCGAGCATGATCTTCGAGACGTCTTCGCCCAGCAGCGCGCTCATGCCGGCGGCGATCCCGTAGCGATCGAGGCCGCTTTGCCGAATCGCGGCCGACATTAGATGCGCGATGCGCGGCTTTAATCCTGCGAGCGATCCCGGATGCCGAGAAGGAGCCACCAGCGCCTCAAAAAGGTTCAAGGTCCGCTGATCCCCCCGGTTCGCCACGTCTATCGACCCCCGCCTTTTCGACGTGACGGCGGGGCGCCGCTTTCGCTAGGTTGCCGACGTGGCCGAATGACGAAGAGCCGCTGACCGGCGGAATCGAAGCGTTCGGGGAAGAGCTCGCGAGCGGTCAGGCCGATCGCTGCGGCGATGATGTCTTCGGCACGCGCATTCGGCCGGGTGAGGGCTTGCTGCATCACCTGGCGGCGCACGTCGTGATCGTCGGCGAGCTCGCTGAGGTTGGTGCCTTTGCAACGGAGCTGGAAAATCACCCAGGCGCGGCGCGCGCGGAGATCGGTCGGGACTTCATCGGCTGTCAATCGAGCGGACATGACAGCCTAAATACTCCGGTTTTCCGGAGACTTCAAACCGAAAAATCGGAGTGTCCGACTTCGCCTTGGCCTTCAAATCGGAGCGAACGTTAATTATGGCGAGAAAACAAAGCGATAAGCCAAGGCAGCGCGCCGTCCTAAGTCGGACGCCCAAGGTGGACTCCGAGGAGGAGAAGGCGGCGCTCTGCGCCCGCTTCAAGACCGCCGTCCAGAAAATCGGCGGCCCGGCGGCCTTCATCCGCGGCTATGGCAAAGCCGCGGCCTCAACGGTCCACACCTGGCTCGCCGGGACGACGGCGCCCGACATCGGCGCGCTGATCTACCTCTCGAATCAGCATGGCTTCTCGGCGGATTGGCTGCTGCACGGCAACGGCCCGACGATGACGGCGGAGGCGAAGGCCGAGCACGACAGCAAGCTCGCCGCGAACGGCAGCAGCGCCGTCGGCGTGCCGTTCTATGAATATCTCAGACCGGCGGCGGGCGGCGGCTCCGAAGTGCTCGAGGAGACCGCGCGCGTCGTATTCTTCGATGAATCCTGGCTGCGGCGCTCGTTCGGCGTCGAGCCGCGCGACGTGATCATGGTGACGTCGATCGGCGACAGCATGGAGCCGCTGATCCATGCCGCCGACCCGCTGCTGGTCAACATCAGCGAGCACGGCAAGCAGCTCGGCGAGGGCGTCTTCTTCATCCGGCATGAAGGCGTGATTAAGGTGAAGCGCCTGCAGCCGCGGCCCGGCCACATCCTACGGATCGCCAGCGACAACCCCGCCTACCAGGCCGACGAGATCAGCATGAACGACGAGGGCATCGACCTTGCGATCATCGGCCGGGTGCTCTGCATCTGTAAGCGGCTCTGAGAGGAAACGATGCCGATGACGATCGTCCTGCGGATACCCGACGGCCCGATCGTGCTCGTGAACCCGGCGAACGGCTATCGCGAGACCGTCGCCCATGCCGGCCTGTGGTGCTTGATCTTCGGCTTCTTTTATCTGGCCTACAAAGGCGCATGGGCGGCGGCCGGTATCGCCTTTGCCGCGGCAATCTTCACGGGCGGCCTCTCTTGGTTCGGCTTCCCGTTCATCGCGCGCCGCCTCGTCGTCAAGAGCTACCTGCAGCGCGGCTGGCGGTTGGTCGACCATTCCCCGACCGACGACGACGCTGGAGTCTAAAACCGGCCGCCGATCATGACCGGAAGATGGCGCGGCGTCTAAAAGGCGCCACGATCAACGCCCGGACAGCGACTCCGCAAGAACGCCCGTTTCAACGGCCTTTGTCCGGCCTCGTCCGGCCTGGTCATCCCCAATCCGGGAATCCAGAACCTCTCACCTAATAACACACGCCGCGGCGCTCAGCGCGCCCGGACGCTCGAGAGGAACTGGTCGGCCTCGCTGCGCAAGGTCTCGGCCTGCTCCGCGAGTCCCGCGGCCGAACTCAGCACCATGTTGGCGGCCTGGCCGGTCTCATCGGCGGCGCGGTTGAGGCCCATGATGTTGCCCGAGACGCCGCGCGTACCTTTGGCTGCTTCAAGCACGTTCTTCGCGATCTCTTGCGTCGTCGCTTCCTGCTTCTCGATCGCCGCGGCGATCGCTGCCGAGATCGCGTTGCTCTTGGCGACGGTGTCGCTGATCTTCTCGATCGCGCCGACCGCCTCGCGGGTCGCTTCCTGGATGGCGCGGACCTGGGCGGCGATGTCGTCGGTCGCCTTGGCGGTCTGGTTGGCGAGGGATTTCACTTCCGAAGCGACCACGGCGAAGCCGCGGCCGGCCTCGCCGGCGCGCGCCGCCTCGATCGTCGCATTGAGCGCGAGGAGATTGGTCTGGCTGGCGATGTCGGAGATCAGCTTCACCACCTCGCCGATGCGATGGGCCGCCTCGGCAAGGCCGCGGACGGTATCGGTGGTGCGCTGCGCCTCGGCGACCGCGTCATGAGCGACGCGCGCCGATTGCGCGACCTGGCGGCCGATCTCGGAGGTCGAAACCGAGAGCTCCTCGGTCGCGCCGGCAACGGTCTGGACGTTGGTCGAGGCCTGCTCCGCGGCAGTGGCGACGGCATCCGATTGCCGCGACGCCGCTTCGGCGGTCGAGACCATCGCCGCGGCGGTCGCCTGCATCGCGTCGGCGGCGCCCGAGACCGTGTCGACCACGCCCTTGACGCTCGCCTCGAAACTGTGCGCCAGCGCCAAGAGCTCGGCGCGGCGCTGTTCGGTCATCGCCCCGCGATCCTGCTCCGACTGGCGCTCGCGCTCGCGGCCGAGCCGCGCGTGGTCGCGGAACACGACCAGCGCCGCCGCCATCTCGCCGATCTCGTCGTTGCCGAGATCCGGGATCACCACGTCGAAAGTGCCGCGGGCGAGGTCGTTCATGCCGTGATTGAGTGCGTCGAGCCGGCGCACGAGATGGCTGCCGACGAGCAGCGCCGGCGCGGCGGCGACGAGGCTGATGGCGGCGATGACGGCGAGGACGGCTTCGCCGCGCAGCACGGCGACGAGGCAGGTGGCGACGCCCAAGAGCGCCATCGCGCCGAACGCGCCGACCAGCTTCACCCGAATTCCGACACCGGCGCGGCCCATGATCGGCGCGCCTTGGCTCATGGCCACCATCTCGCTTCCCTCGCGGCTCGCACGCAAGCGGCGAGCCGGCGGCAATTATCGCGGCGCCGGGGTTAGATAATCATTAACCGACAAAGCCGTTAACCATCGCCGTCGCGGCGGAAACGCGGCGATTTGCGCGCGCCGCCGCTTTTGTTAGCCTCGTGCCGTGCTCGCTTCCCTGCGCCGACTCGTCATCACCCGCCGCCTCGGCATCGCCGTTCCGTTCGGGCTCGTCATCTTCGTGCTGCTGCCGCCCGAGGTGCCGACCGCGATGCGCAGCGCGATCGGCTGGGACGCCGGAGTGCTGCTGTTCTTTCTTCTGTCCGGGCTGGTCGCGGGCGAGGGCGTCGCCGGCCTGCGCCGGCGCGCCAGCCTCAGCGACACGCATGTCTGGATCATCCTCGTCCTCGTCGTGATCGCCGCCGCGGCAACCTTCGCCTCGCTCGCTTTCGTGCTGCAAAAACCGGAAGGCGCGGCCGCCAGCTCGCTGGTCGGCCGGGTCTCGGTCGCGGCGGGAACATTGGTGCTCTCCTGGTGCCTCGTCCACACCATGTTCGCGATCCGCTACGCGCATTATTTCTACGGCGATCCCGACGCGGACGGCATTCATCGCGGCGGCCTCGACTTTCCCGACAAGGCCGACCCCGATTTCTGGGACTTCATGTATTACGGCTTCGTCGTCGGCATGACCTGCCAGGTCTCGGACGTGCAGACGACATCGAAACCGATGCGCCGCCTCACGCTGGTGCACGGCATCCTCTCTTTCTTCTTCAATGCCGGCGTGCTCGCGCTGGCGGTCAATATCCTCGCCACCGTGCTTTGAGCTTTTCGCGCTGTCGGCCGGCGCGATCGAAGTTCTTCGGGTCGAGCCAGCGGCGATAGGCGGCATGCAGCCGCGGCCAGTTACGGTCGATGATCGCGAACCACACCGTGTCACGGCTCTCGCCCTTCACCACCATATGCTGGCGGAAGACGCCTTCATGGCGGAAGCCGAAGCGCAACGCGGCGCGCTGCGAGCGGCGGTTGCGCGCATCGCATTTCCACTCGACGCGGCGATAGCCGAGCTTGTCGAAGGCGTGGCGCAGCATCAGATAGATCGCCTCGGTCGCGCCGCGGCTGCGCTGCAAGGACGCGGCGAAGAAGATGTTGCCGAGCTCGATGACGCCATGGCCGGGATTGATGCGGGTGAAGCTCGCGAGGCCGAGCGCGCCGCGGCCGCGCTCGACGATCGCGAAGAACAGCGGATCGTCGGACTGCTCGCAGGCGGCGAGCCAGGACGCAAAGTCGGCTTCGCTGACAAAAGGCCCGACGAACATGAAATCCCAGAGCCGCTTGTCGTGGCCCGGCCCGTGGGTCGCGGCATAGAGCGCCGCGGCGTGGGCGCGCGGCCTGATCGGCTCGAGCGTCACCCAGCGGCCGCGGATCGGCGCACGGGCGGGCTCGCGCGCGGGGCGCCAGCGGAAGGCGGACACAGGGTTCACGGATCGTCCCATCTCGCTCCCGCGTGCCGCCGCAACCGTCACCGCTTGTGCTTCTGGCGCCAAGATACCGGCGCAACAAACCGCTTGCCAGGGCAGGGCGGCGGCGCTTCAATTTGCTGACAAGGCTGGGGTGCCGGCGATTTCCGGCTGAGATCATACCCACGGAACCTGTCTGGGTCATGCCAGCGAAGGGAGCCCATGGACGGCCAGACCTCACGCGCCCAAACTTCCCAAGCCGGGCCTAAAACCGCGATCATCGGCGGCGGCGTGATCGGCTTGTCGATCGGCTGGCGCCTCGCGCAAGCGGGTTGTGCCGTCGAGATTTTCGAGCGCGGCGAAGCGGGAAGGGGCGCGAGCTGGGCGGCCGCCGGCATGCTGGCGGCGGGCGTCGAGACCGAGCCCGGCGAGCTCGCGCTGCACGGTCTTTGCCGCGCCAGCCAAGAGGCCTGGCCGCGCTTTGCCGCCGAGCTCGAAGCGGCCGCGGGCCAGAGCGTCGAGCTGCGCCAGGAAGGCACGCTGATGGTCGCGCTCAATCGCGACGACACCGCACAGCTTCGCTACACCTATGATTTCCAGCGCCAGCACGGCATCGCGCTGGATTGGCTGACCGGCGGGCAAGCCCGCCAAAGAGAACCGCATCTTCATCCCAATCTTGCCGCCGCGGTGTTCTGCGCCCAGGATCATCAGGTCGAGAACCGCAAGCTGGTGCGCGCCTTGCGTGCCGCGTTCCTCGCGGCGGGCGGCGCGCTCCACGAACATGCGCCGGTGAGTGCGATCGAGACGGAGGGCGCGCGCGTCACCGGCATCGCTCTCGGCGAGACGCGTGTCTTGGCCGATATCGTCGTGCTCGCCGCCGGCGCCTGGTCGGGGGAGATCGCGGGATTGCCGCCGGCGGCGCGGCCGCCGGTGCGCCCGATCAAGGGCCAGATGCTGGCGTTGCGCATGGATGCGACGGCGCCGCTGTTGCGCCACGTGATCTGGACGCCGCGCGTCTATCTCGTGCCGCGCGCGGATGGGCGCCTTATCGTCGGCGCGACCAGCGAGGAGCGCGGCTTCGACGGCAATCTCACCGCCGGCGGCGTCTACAGCCTCCTCGAAGGCGCGTGGCGCGCCCTGCCGAGCGTCGAGGAGTTGCCGATCGACGAGATGTGGGTCGGCTTCCGGCCGGGTTCGCGCGATGACGCGCCGCTTTTGGGCCCCGGCGAGATCGGCGGCCTTGTCTATGCCACCGGCCATCACCGCAACGGCATCCTGTTGACCCCGGTGACGGCCGAGGCGCTTGCGCGCTATATCCTCTCGGGAGAGATCGTCGAGGCGATCCGGCCTTTCGCGCCGACACGGTTCGCCGAGGCGCGCAAGCGGGCGAAGGAAAAGGCATGAGCGCGGTCGTTTGCGTCAACGGCAAGGACGAGCAGGTGAGTGCGGTCACCGTCGCGGAGCTGCTCGCCACGCGCGGCATCACCAAGCCGAAAGGGGTCGCGGTCGCGCTCAATGGCGCGGTGGTGCCGGCGAGCGCCTGGGCCGCGGCACGGCTCGCCGCAGGCGACCGTATCGAGATCGTCAAGCCTTTCGGCGGCGGCTGAGATGGCGCCCGATTCGACCCATACCCATGTCGACGCCGTGACCATCGCCGGGCGGAGCTTTCCGTCGCGGCTCTTGATGGGCAGCGGCGGCTATCCCAATCAGCAGGTGCTGCTCGATTCCTTGACCGTCGCGGCGCCGGCCCTGGTCACCGTCGCGCTGCGGCGCATCAGCCTCGAAGCCTATGCCGAAAGTCTCGTCGATCTCCTGGACGGCTATGCGCTGCTGCCGAACACCGCGGGCTGCGCCACGGTGAAGGACGCGGTGCTGACGGCGCAGCTCGGTCGCGAGGCGCTCGAGACCAACTGGGTGAAGCTCGAGCTGATCGGCGATCGCGAGACGCTCTATCCCGATGTCGAGCAATTGCTGGTCGCGACCGACCAGCTGGTGAAGGACGGCTTCATCGTCCTGCCTTATTGCAACGACGATCCGGTGACCTGCCGCAAGCTCGCCGATCTTGGCGCCGCCGCGGTGATGCCGCTGGGCTCGCCGATCGGCACCGGCCTCGGCATCGCCAATCCCTATGCGATCGAGCGCATCGTCGCGACCAGCGCGGTCCCGGTGATCCTCGATGCGGGCATTGGCACCGCCTCGGACGCGGCGCTGGCGATGGAATTGGGCTGCGACGGCGTGCTGCTCAACACCGCCGTCGCCAAGGCGCGCGATCCGGTGATGATGGCCGAGGCGATGCGCCGCGCGATCGAAGCCGGCCGCGGCGCACGGCTCGCCGGCCGCATCCCGAAGCGGACGCAGGCCGAGCCGTCGAGCCCGCAGCTGGGTCTCGTCGGCGGGTGATCCTGCCGCTTCCCCCGGTTCTCGTCATCACCGATCGCAGCCAAGCGCGGCTGCCCCTCGACGAACTCGCCGCCGCGCTGTTCGCCGGCGGCTGCCGGTGGCTGAGCTTGCGCGAGAAGGACTTGCCGGCGGCCGAGCGGCGCGCGCTGCTCCAGCGCCTCGCCGCTCTCGGCAAGAGGTGCGGCGCGACAGTGACGGCGCATGACGATCTCGATGCGGCGGCGGCGCTCGGTATCGGGATTCACCTGCCGGCAGGCGGCTCGGTCGCCGAAGCGCGACGCCGGCTCGGCGCCGAAGCGATCGTCGGCGTCTCGGCGCATTCGGACAAGGACATCGCTGCGGCGGCCGAAGCGGGCGCGGATTATGCGACGCTCAGCCCGATCTTCGTCTCGCCGAGCAAGCCCGGCTACGGGCCGGCGCTCGGCCTCGCGGCGTTGCGTTGCCCGTCGCGTTTCCCGATCTTGGCGCTGGGCGGAATCGATGCGACGAACGCCGCCGCTTGTGTCGCCGCCGGCGCCACCGGCATCGCCGTGATGGGCGAGGCGATGCGCGCCGCCGACCCGTGCCGCTTCATGGCTGACCTGCTTGGGCGTCTGGCCCCCGCGCTTGCCGGCTTGGGCACCGCCGCCCATAGTTTCGCGACATCGCGCAACGGGAGGGCATCACCGTGATCGAGCTTTACTATTGGCCGACGCCCAACGGGCACAAGATCACCATCTTTTGCGAAGAAGCCGGCATTCCCTATACGATCAAGCCGGTCAACATCCAGGCCGGCGAGCAGTTCAAGGCCGACTTCCTCAAGATCTCGCCGAACAACCGCATGCCGGCGATCGTCGATACCGAGCCAGCCGACAAAGGCGCGCCGATCAGCGTTTTCGAATCCGGCGCGATCCTCATCTATCTTGCCGAGAAGACCGGCAAGTTCCTGCCCAAGGATCTGCGTGGGCGCGTCAAGACGCTCGAATGGCTCGCCTGGCAGGTCGGCGGGCTTGGGCCGATGGCGGGGCAGGTCAACCACTTCGTGCACTACGCGCCCGAGAAGCTGCCCTATGCGATGGATCGCTATGTCAAAGAGGTGAGCCGGCTCTATGCGGTGATGGATACGCAGCTTGCCAGCAACCCGTACCTCGCCGGCGATTTCTCGATCGCCGACATGGCATCCTATCCCTGGACCATGATCTGGGAGCGCCAACAGCAGAAGATCGACGAGTTCCCGAATGTGAAGCGCTGGCTCGATACCATGCGCGAGCGGCCGGGGGTGAAGGCGGCGTACGAGAAGGGCAAGGCCTATCAGTCGAACCGCCAGAATACCGATCCGGAGGTGGCGAAGATCCTCTTTGGCCAGTCGGCGGCGACGGTACGAAGCTCGAGCTGACGGTCCCGAGTCGCCGGCGGCGGAACGACGAAAGCCGTCGTCCGCTTCGCGATGCGGGTGACGGCTTCGACCTGTAAGCGTTACGGTGCGGCGATTAAAGGTCGCCGGCGACCGTATTGAAGGTGGCGTTCAGGTTGGTGCCGACGGTCGTCGCTGCCGTGATGATCGCCACGGCGATGAGCGCCGCGATCAGGCCGTATTCGATGGCCGTTGCGCCGGACTCGTCGGCGAAAAGTTTCTTCACAATAGCCATGGACAGTTTTCTCCTGGACCAGATTTTCCAACAGAATCATCTTCGCCGACGCCCACTAACAGGACGTTAACTATCAGCACAAAACCGGATCGGCGAAATCAAAGCCGGCTCGGTTGCGCAGTTATATTGTAAAGTTTTGGCGGAATTTTCCGGGTTTTCTCCGAACCTTCTCGGCCGACCGCGCCGCGGGGCAGTGGTTCGCCCCGGCCGGCGGAACCGGCGGTCGGGCCGGGGGCGCCGGGGACACTGCCGTGTCCTTCAAAGGCATTGGCGCGATGCGCGATACGGCAACCGATCGCCGCGGTAATGTGCGAAATTTGTCGCCAATACGCCTAAACATGTTAGTATCCGGCCGTATTCAATCGGTCGAAGGTTCGACCAGGACAGGTGCGGCGTTGCCCTCCTGCCCGCACCCAAGAAAACACCAGGAGTACCAAATGAAGGCGTTGATTTCCGCTTTTGCACTGCTCGCGTTCGTCGGCACATCGACGGTGCCGTTCGTGACGGCGCAAGCGCAGGGCCAGAGCACGTCCCCGAGCACCTCGATGGCTACACCGGCCCCGGCCAAGAAGGCCCCGGCGAAGAAGAGCACGGCTAAGAAGTCCACCAAGAAGAAGACCACCGCTGCGAAGAAGAAGAGCGCGGCGCCGAGCACTGCGACGCCGAAGACCATGTAATTTTGCCGTCCGTCGGCAAAGACGAAGCCCCCCGGAGCGCCGCTCCGGGGGCTTTTCGTTTTTGGGCTACTCGGATCCTAGGGCGCCGGGGGCGCCGTACCGCAGGAAAACACAGCCTTGGTCGGGGTCAGCACCGGACAGGCATCGAGATCGATATTCTGGCTGATGATGCGCGGTGACATGGTCGTGTTGCCGCAAGCCTGAGCCGCGGCGCTCTTGATGGCGTCGGGCGAGTTCCACAGCCGGTTATAGCAAATCGAGATGCCGTCGCTTTTTTTGCCGGCATCGCCGGCCGGCGCGGCGGTCACCGGGACCGGTTCGGGTTCGGCCGAATCGGGCACCATGTCGGACGTCGTGGTGGTGGCGCCGTAAACGACAAGTGCGCTGGTCGGCAGCGATGGCGGAGGCACGTCGCTCGGCGAGTAGGTTTGATAGGGCGCGGGCAGGCTGCACCCGCCGAGGGCGGCCGAAACGAGGATCAAAACGGGCCAGAGCATCCGCATGCGGCAAAGCTGGCCTATCGCGGGAACGGGCGCAACCTCCTTCTTGCTTCTTACGGCGCCGCTTTTTCGGGCCGGGCCGCCGGTCTATTATGCCGGCGATGACTCTCGATCCTTCCCTCATCACCGGTTACCACGCGCATATCTATTACGACGCGCAGAGCCGCGAGACCGCCGCGACGCTCCGCCAAGCGATCGGCGAGGAATTCGGCGGCGTGGTCGGGCGCTGGCATGACGAAGCGGTCGGGCCGCATCCGGTGTCGATGTATCAGTTCGCCTTTCCGGTCGAGGAGTTCCCGCGGCTGGTTCCCTGGCTGATGCTGAACCGCGCTGGCCTCCGTATCCTCGTCCATCCCGAGACCGGCAACGGCTACCGCGATCACGCCATCTATTCGCTCTGGCTCGGCGAGCCGGTGCCGCTACGCCTCGACGTGCTGCGCGGCGAGCGCTGATCGTTTCCGGCGGCGTCCGCTCTGGAACCGGTGCGTCCGCGCCGCGTTTCCCGGTTATGAAGAAGATTTGTTGTCTGCTGCTCGTCGCGCTGGCGCTCGCTGGCTGCGGCGTCGCCGCCGCGCCCTGCCGCATCAGCTCGGGCGCGATCAAGGCGGTGCCGCTGGTCGGTCACGTCGCGGCGGCGCCGACCGACGCCTGCGCCGATGTGATCGATCCGGATTCGGTCTCCGGCTCGTGACGTCTTAAGGCTTCGGTGCGCGGGCGATGAAGCTCGTGACGCCGAGCGCGTGGCCTTGCAACGCCGCCAAGAGTTGGTCGCGCGTCATCCCCGGCTGCAGCGTGCCGGGGGCGATGTCGGTCGCGGTCAGCATGATCGTATAGGGATGCGGATAGTCCGTCGGCGATGGGCAAGGGCCCGCCCAGCCGATCTTGCCGGTGCCGTTCTTGCCGCCGCCGAAGGCCGTGTCGCTGTTCGCCTCGCCTTCCTTCAGGCCCTTCTTGTCGGCGGGAATGTCGTAAGCGACCCAATGGACGAAGCCTGCTCCGCCGCGCGCCGCCGGATCGACCATAGTGATGGCGAAGCTCTTCGTGTTGGCCGGTGCGTTTGCCCAGGACAGCGGCAACGCGACGTTCTGGCCTTTGCAATTTCCGTTCGGATTGGTGCCGACATATTTCTCGGGCATGTAGCCGAAAGAGCGCATCGCCGAGGAATAAAGGACGAAGAACTTCGGCTTCGCATCGGCGGCGCTCGCGGGCGCGGTGGCGCTGCTCCAGGCGAGCGCGAGTGCGGCGGCGGCAAGAAGAGCGTGCTTCAACATGCGGGGTTCGTCCGGGTTGGCTTCTTGCATCAAGGCTGGTGGCGATAGCGCACGACGAGGCTCGCCGGTCCAAGGCTGTGGCCGTCGATCATCTTCAAGACCTCGTCGCGGTCGAGGCCGGGCTGCAGAAAGCCGGGCGCGAGATCGAGCGCGATGAGCTGGATCACATAATGATGCGGCGCGTCGGCCGGCGGCCCGCACGGGCCGGTATAGAGCGTGGTGCCGCGCGAATTCTTGCCGCCGGTGATGTCTTTCGCCGCAGCATTGCCGTCGCCCTCCTTGAGCGCATGGCGCGCGGCTGGGATGTTGTAAGCGACCCAATGCACGGAGCCCATCCCGCGCCGTCCGTCCGGATCGATCATGATCAGCGCGTAGCTCTTGGCGGAAGGCGGCGCGTTCGACCAGGCGAGCGGCGGCGAGATGTTCTTGCCGTGGCTGCCCGCGCCGCAGGTCGCGGCGCCGGCATATTTCACCGGCAATACCGCGTCGTCCTTGAAAGCGGGCGAGGTGAGGGTGAAGAGCTTGCCTTTCTCGGCGGCCGATGCGGTCGTGGCGGCGACGGCGATGACCGCCGAGACGATGACGCAAAAGCCGCCTCTTCTCATCGCGCCCTCCCTGGACCCGCGCTGCCAGTCTAGCGAGGCAGTCGCGGAATGACACGCTTGACGCCGGATTGTCACGATCCATACTGGGCGCGTTTCCAAGGGGAGCCCCGAGACGGGGGCTGAGACGAGGCGAGGCAAAAGCCGCCGCGAACCCTTCGAACCTGATCCGGATCGTACCGGCGTAGGGACAGGAACGGCGTTTGGAACTCCGCGCCACCCTTCTCGTCGGAAAACCGGATCTGATCGTCCCTCGCAACGGGAAGGAGATCGTCATGCCCGAAGGCGCTATCGGCCAAAGCTTCAAAGTCTCGACCGGCCCGCTGCCGGCCTCGCGCAAAGTGTTCGTCCCCGGCAAGACCTATGACGATCTGCGCGTCGCGATGCGCGAGATCGATCTTGAGCTCAGTTCGAAGGAAAAGCCGATCCGCGCCTACGATCCCTCCGGTCCTTACACCGATCCGGCGATATCGATCGACATCCGCGCGGGTCTTGCGCCGCTGCGCGAGCGCTGGGTCCTCGCCCGCGGCGATGTCGAGCGCTATGTCGGCCGCGACGTGAAGCCCGAGGACAACGGCCTCGATGATAAAGAGACGAGTCCGGTGCCGCTCTTCGATCGCGCCGGGCGTCAGCCGCTCCGTGCCAAAGGCGGCAAGTCGGTCTCGCAGCTCGCTTATGCGCGCGCCGGTATCGTCACGCCGGAGATGGAATACATCGCGATCCGCGAGAATCTCGGCCGCGAGGCCTTGAAGAAAGATCCGACCGGCGAGAGCTTCGGTGCCGTGATCCCCGATGTGTGCACGCCGGAATTCGTGCGCGACGAGGTCGCACGCGGCCGCGCCATCATCCCCGCCAACATCAACCATCCCGAAAGCGAGCCGATGATCATCGGCCGCAACTTCCTGGTGAAGATCAACGCCAATATCGGCAATTCGATCGTGACCTCCTCGGTGGCGGAAGAGGTCGATAAATTGGTCTGGGCGATCCGTTGGGGCGGCGACACGGTGATGGACCTGTCGACCGGCAAGAACATCCACACCATCCGCGAATGGATCGTCCGCAACGCGCCGGTGCCGATCGGCACCGTGCCGATCTATCAGGCGCTGGAGAAGGTCAACGGCAAGGCCGAGGACCTGACGTGGGAAGTGTTCCGCGACACGCTCGTCGAGCAATGCGAGCAGGGCGTCGACTACTTCACCATCCATGCCGGCGTGCGGCTGGCCTTCATCCCGCTCACGGCGAAGCGCGTCACCGGCATCGTCTCGCGCGGCGGCTCGATCATGGCGAAGTGGTGCCTCGCGCATCACAAGGAGAATTTCCTCTATACGCGCTTCGAGGAAATCTGCGAGATCATGAAGGCCTATGATGTGAGCTTCTCGCTCGGCGACGGCTTGCGTCCGGGCTCGACAGCGGATGCGAACGACGAGGCGCAGTTCGCCGAGCTCAAGACGCTCGGTGAGCTGACCAAGATCGCCTGGAAGCACGACGTCCAGGTGATGATCGAAGGCCCCGGCCATGTGCCAATGCAGAAGATCAAGGAGAACATGGATCTCCAGCTCGAGCATTGCCACGAGGCGCCGTTCTATACGCTCGGGCCGCTCGTCACCGACATCGCGCCCGGCTACGACCACATCACCTCGGCGATCGGTGCGGCGATGATCGGCTGGTTCGGCACGGCGATGCTCTGCTACGTCACGCCGAAAGAGCATCTCGGCCTGCCCGACCGCGACGACGTGAAGGACGGCGTCATCGCCTACAAGATCGCCGCGCATGCGGCGGATTTGGCCAAGGGTCATCCGACGGCGAAGGAACGCGACGATGCGCTGTCGCGCGCGCGCTTCGAGTTCCGCTGGCGCGACCAGTTCAATCTCGCCCTCGATCCCGAGACCGCCGAGAAGTTCCACGACCAGACCTTGCCGGCCGATGGCGCAAAGCTCGCGCATTTCTGCTCGATGTGCGGGCCGAAATTCTGCTCGATGAAGATCTCGCAGGAGGTTCGCGACTATGCCGAGAAGGGCATGGCCGAGAAATCGGAGGCGTTCCTCAAGGAAGGCGGCGAGATTTACAAGGTGCTCGAGGGCAAGGCGGTCGCGATCGAGTAGGGCGCGTCATGGCTCAGTCACCCGCCACCTCGCCCGAGGCGATGCCGCAGGCGATCAGCCGCGACTATCCCAACCGCCCCTTCGCCGCGGCGCTCGCCATCTGTCGCAAGCCGGGCGGCAAGATGCTGCTGGCGCAGCGCGCCAAAGGGCCGAGCACGGCGATCGGCCGCTGGGGCTTTCCCGGCGGCATGCACGAGGTCGGCGAGACCATCCTCGCGGCGGCCCAGCGCGAGCTGAGAGAAGAGACCGGTGTCGACGCCATGCCGCGGCGGGTGGTCGACGCTTTCGATGTCATCGGTAAGGACCAGGACGGGCGGATCCGCGCGCATTATGTGCTGGTCTGCGTGGTCCTGGACTGGGTGGCCGGCGAGGGCAGCCCGATTGAGGACGCCACCGCGGTCGGCTGGTACACCGCCGAGGAGGCGCTCCAGAAGCTCGAGCTCCTGCCCGATACCCTCAGGCTGATGAAAGCCGCGCTTGCGGTCTAATGTCGCGTCGGAAGCGGTTGGAAACGCTTGAAATCTTCCTGGCGCGCCGGTAAGGTTAAGGTCCCAGCAACCTTTGAAAGGAGGTGATCCCGTGTCTCATTGTCACAAACGGCGGTTGGAGCAAACCGCGATCGGGATCGCTGCCCCGGCAGGACTCTCTGTCGCGTAGCGTGTTATCGCGGCAGTGCTCCGCCGCATAGATGACAGATGGGAAGGGCCGCCCTCGGGCGGCCCTTCTATCATGGAGCCGCCGCCGGGCGGCCCTTCTGTTTTGGGAACCTTTGCCCGGTGCCCGTCATTGTTCCTTGGTTTTCAGGACTTTGCAGGAGCAGAACATGCGCGGGCTGACGTTGGTGGGAGTTATTCTGATCATCGCCGGGATCATCGCGCTGGTGGTCAATGTCATTCCGGTCCATCACCAGGAGCAGGTGGCGAAGATCGGCCCGATCACCGCCACCAAGGACACCGAGACCGACTACATCATCCCGCCTTATGCCGGTATCATCGTGATCGTGGTCGGCGCCGGGCTCACTTTCGCCGGCACGCGTCGCGGCTGAGCCGAGCGGCCGCGAGCCTTGCGCCGGCAGAGGGCGCGCGATAGACCCGCGCTCGATGTCAGAGACCGTCGGCATGCTTCCCGTGGCTCGCACCATCGCCGCGCTGCGCCGCGCCGTCGCCGAGTGGCGCCGCGCCGGCGAGAGTATCGCGCTGGTGCCGACCATGGGCGCGCTTCATGCCGGCCATCTCGCGCTGATCGCACAGGCGCGCGCGCACGCCGACAGAGTCATCGCCTCGATCTTTGTCAATCCGACGCAATTCGGTCCGAACGAGGATTTCACCCGCTACCCGCGCGACGAGGCGGGCGATGCGGCGCAGCTCGCCGCCGCTTCCTGCGATCTCCTCTACGCGCCCGATGCCGCCGAGATGTATCCCGCCGGCTTTGCGACCACGGTCGCGGCCGGGCCTGTGGCCGAGCCGCTGGATGGCGCTTTCCGTCCCGGCCACTTCGCCGGCGTCGCGACGGTGGTAACGAAGCTGCTGCTCCAGACCAGGCCCGACATCGCCTGCTTCGGCGAGAAGGATTATCAGCAGCTCCAGATCATTCGCCGCCTGACGCGCGATCTCGATATCGATTGCGCGATCGAGGGCGTGCCGATCGTGCGTGAGGCGGACGGCTTGGCGCTATCGTCGCGCAACGCCTATCTCGCGGCCGAGGAACGCCGCATCGCGCCGGCGCTGCATCGCGTGCTCGCCGATGCGGCGGCGCGGGCGCGGCGCGGCGAGGCGCCGCCCGATATCGCCGCCCGAGCCGCGGCGGCGCTGTTGCAGGCGGGCTTCGCCAAGGTCGATTACGTCGCGCTCTGCGATGCCGAGACGCTGCAGCCGCTTGCCCCCTTAGAAAGAGATGGGCGCGATCGGCCGGGCCGCGCGCTCGCGGCGGCCTGGCTCGGCAAGACGCGGCTCATCGACAATGAGCCGATCCCACCGCGCGAAGTGCCATGAGATCCGCCGCGCTCGGCCTTGCCTTGCTGGTGCTCGCGGCGGTTGCCGCGCGCGCCGGCGCCGACAGCGACGCGCTGGTCAAATTCGGTCTGATCGGCGACTGGGCGCGCGATTGCAAAGCCTTTCCGAGTCCGACCAACCCGTTCATGACCTTCCTGCCCTCGACCGCCGGTCAGCCGACGCGGCAGATCATCACCGGCAAGCCGCAATACGACAGCCTGGTGCCGATCAGCGATGCCGCGCTCGTCGACGGCAATCATTTGCGCCTGTCCTATCCGCAAGGCGGTGTGACCATGACCGTGACCTTGCTCAAGGATCAGCGCCGCATCCGCCCCTTCGAGGCGGTCGCGAGCGATGGCACGCTGTCGGTGCACGGGGGCATCGTCCAGGCGAGCGGGCAGCCGACCGGCTGGATCGAGAAATGCGACGATTGAGCACCAGCGCGGCGTGATAGGATCGATGGCAGCGAAAGGAAGCGCGTGGCGAAAATCCTGGTGACCGGCGGCGCGGGCTTTATCGGCACGGCAGTGGTGCGCCATCTGCTCGGCGAGGGCGAGCGCGTCGTCAATCTCGACAAGCTCACCTATGCCGGCTCGAACCCGCCTTTGGGCGCGCTTGGCGAGGGCGGCCGCTATGCGCTCGAGATCGCCGATGTCGCCGATGCGGCGGCGGTGGCGCGGGTTTTTGCGCAGCACCGCCCCGATGCGGTGATGCATCTCGCCGCCGAGACCCATGTCGACCGCTCGATCGACGGACCTGCCGATTTCGTCCGTACCAATCTTGTCGGCACCTTCACCATGCTCGAAGCGGCGCGCGCCTATTGGACCGGCCTCGACGCAGCGGCGCGGGCGCAGTTCCGCTTCCATCTGATCTCGACCGACGAGGTGTTCGGCTCGCTCGATGCCGGCGAAGCCGCCGACGAGAACGCGCGCTACCAGCCGAACAGCCCCTATGCCGCGTCGAAAGCCGGCGCCGATCACCTCGCGCGCGCCTGGCACCGCACCTATGGCCTGCCGGTGGTCGCGACCAATTGCTCGAACAATTACGGGCCGTGGCAATTCCCGGAGAAGCTCATCCCGCTGATGATCCTCAACGCGATCGAGGGCAGGAAGCTGCCAGTCTATGGTCAGGGCAGCAATATCCGCGACTGGCTTTATGTCGGCGACCATGCGGCGGCGCTCGCGCTGGTGTTGCGGCGCGGCCGGATCGGCGAGACCTATAACATCGCCGGCCGCGAGCAGCATGCCAATCTGGCGCTGGTGAAGACGCTCTGCGCCTTCCTCGACGAGGCCCTGCCGCGCTCGCCGCATCGGCCGCATGAGTCGCTCATCGAATTCGTCGCCGACCGGCCCGGCCACGATTTGCGCTACGCGGTCGATGACGGGAAGATCCGGCGCGAGCTCGACTGGCAGCCGCAGGAAACGCTCGCGACCGGTCTCGAGAAGACCGTCGCCTGGTATCTCGAGCATCGCGACTGGTGGGAAAAAATCCGCAGCGGTGGCTATCAAGGTGAACGGCTGGGGCGCAGTGAACGATCGGGGCAAGCGCGATGAAGGGCATCATTCTCGCCGGCGGCACCGGCACGCGGCTCTATCCGGTGACGCGCGCCGTCTCGAAACAGCTGCTGCCGATCTACGACAAGCCGATGATCTACTACCCGCTCTCGACACTGATGCTCGGCGGCATCCGCGACATTCTCTTGATCACCACGCCAGTCGATGCGCCGCATTTCCGTATGCTGCTCGGCGACGGCAGCCAATGGGGCCTGCGTCTCGCCTATGCCGAGCAAGCGTCGCCCGACGGCATCGCACAGGCTTTCCTCATCGGCCGCAATTTCATCGCCGGCGAATCCTGCGCGCTGGCGCTCGGCGACAACCTCATCTATGGCCAGGGCATCGGCGAGATGATGCGGCACGCGGCGACGCGCGAGAAAGGCGCGACGGTTTTCGCCTATCGCGTCAACGATCCCGAGCGCTACGGTATCGTGCAGTTCGATGGTGTCGGCAAGGCGCTAGCGGTCGAGGAGAAGCCGAAAGCGCCGCGCTCGGATTGGGCGGTGATCGGGCTTTATTTCTACGATCGCGACGTTGTCTCGATCGCCGCGGCGCTCAAGCCCTCGGCTCGCGGCGAGCTCGAGATCACCGACCTCAACGCCGAATACCTGCGGCGCGGCCAACTCCATGTCGAGCGGCTGGGCCGCGGCCACGCCTGGCTCGATACCGGCACGCCCGAGGCGATGATCGAAGGTTCGGAATTCGTGCGCACGCTCGAGCACCGCACCGGCCAGAAGATCGGCTGCATCGAGGAGGTCGCCTTTCGCCAGGGCTTCATCGACAAGACGCAGCTTCTGGCGCTGGCGAAGTTCAACGAAAAATCCAATTACGGCCGCTATCTCTTCCGCCTCGCCGAGGAAGAGATCGACGGCTGACGGTCGGTCGCCAGGCTCGTCAAAGCGGTCGCCGTGGGTAAAATAGCGGCGCTGGGGCGGAGGTAAGCATGATCAAGACCAAGGGTCTCGTCCATTTCACCATTCCGGTGACAGACACGGCGCGTAGCCGCGACTTTTACTGCCGGATGCTGGGCATGAAGCTGCTGCGCGATACCGGCGAGCGCGGCATGGTGTTCCTCGATTCGGGCGGCGATTGCGTCATCCTCGCCAAGGTCGACAAGCCGATCTCGACTGCGGGCGCGCGCGACATCCATCATTCCTTCCTCGTCGCTCATGAGGATTACGCGCCGGCGCTCGCCGAGCTCAAGGCCGGCGGCGCCAAATTTCTCTACGACGAGGATCGCCAGGACGGCGTCATCGACGGCCCGCGCGCCTATTTCGAGGATCCGGACGGCAACGTGCTCGAGATCATCGATCTCGCGCGCTATGCCGGCGCAGCCGTGGATTAGGGAGGCATCGCCATGAAGCCTCGCCTCTTCGCCGCGGCGGTCCTGCTGCTCGCGCTCGCGCCGCTGCACTGGGCCGCCAGCGCGCCGCCCGAATGGGACCAGGCCGTCGCCGCGGCGGAGAAGGAAGGCTCGGTCGTCATCAACATGCCGGCGGGCAGCGCGCTGCGCGATTTCCTCGCGGCCGAATGGCCGAAGGCCTTCCCAAAAATCTCTCTCGTTACCAATTCGATCGACGAGGGGACTTGGATCGCCCGCGTGCGGATCGAGCGTCAGACGGGCAAGTATCTTTGGGACGCGGCGATGTCGGGCTCGGTGACTTCCTACACGATGAAGAACGACGGCGTCACCGTGCCGATCGAGCCGCTGCTGATCCTGCCTGATGTCAAAGACCCGAAAACCTGGGGTGGCTGGGATCGCGTGTTCTTCGACAACGAGCACGAATACGTCATGGCGACGCAGAACTTCCTCAAGATGCCGTTCTACAACACGCGGCTGCTGTCGCCCGACAAGGTGAAAGCCGAAGGCACCAAGGTGTTCCTCGATCCCGCGCTCAAGAAGAAGGTGATTTGGAACGATCCGCTGATCCCCGGCTCGGGCGAGACCTTCGCGCTCATCATGCGCAAGCTCCTCGGTGATGACGGGCTCAAGACCTTCATCGACGACCAGGTCGTCTTCACAGCCAACATGATGGACCTGGTCGACCGGATGGCGCGCGGTCAGTTCGCGATGTCGCTCGGTCCGACCATGGATGCGATGTTGCTGAAGTATAAGAACGCGGGCCTCGATTTCGACATTCGCCCGCTCGGCAACACGCCGGAGCTCGGCGCCTATGCCAATTCCGGCGGCTCGAACCTCATCGTGATGAAGGACGCGCCACATCCCAGCGCGGTCAAGGTATTCGTCAACTGGATGCTCTCGAAGGACATCGCGACGCGGCTCGCCAAGGCCCAGAACCAGGATTCGACGCGGGTCGACATCCCGTCGCAGCTGCCGCCGGACGAGCAGCCGATCCTCGGCGTGAAATACGTCGAGCCGCAGCGCGAATCCTCGGTCGACGCGCTACGCGCCTCGCACGATCTGATCAAAGAGATGCGCGGCGGGAAGTAAGGTCGGCGCTAGTCGACGTCGCGAACAAGATGCGGCGCGCCGTATTCGCGCATCACCTGCTCGGGATCGCGCGGCGGCCGCGCGCCCGGCGGCGCTTCGAAATAGGCGCCGAGATGGCGCGCATGGGCGATGATGGCGCGGCCAAAGGCGAGGCGCTCGGTCTCGTAGCGGCGGAGCGCCGCATCGATATCGCCGCCCGCCGCCGTGAGGGCCGCGGCGAGGGCTGCTGCATCGAGCGCGGCCTTGGTGGTGCCGGCGGCAACATGCGGCCGAGCGACGAAAGCGGAATCGCCCAACAGCGCGACACGGCCGAAGACCATGCGTGGCGCTTCGAGATCGGTGATCGATTGCAGCAGCGGCTGCGCTACGCGGCCGACGATCATGCCGAGCACCGGCGGCAGGCCGGTTCGCGCGGCGTCTTTCATGGCGGCGACGAATTCG
The DNA here is from genome assembly GCA_036501365.1 of Allostellaceae bacterium. Classification (GTDB taxonomy): domain Bacteria; phylum Pseudomonadota; class Alphaproteobacteria; order ATCC43930; family CGMCC-115725; genus CAIKMD01. The sequence continues at coordinate 25,806 of DASYAL010000072.1, forward strand.
GGGCGGATCAGCGGCGGCGGGATCGAAAGCCCGTGATGACGGCCGCTCGCATCGGTGAATAGCGCGTGCTGCTCAGCGGCCAAAGCGGGGCGATACCAGATGAAATAATAGCGACGATGGCCCGGCCGCGGATCGTTGTCGGCGCCCGGCACTGGCAGCGAGACGACGAGCTCGCCTTCGGGGAAGCAGAACGCGGAACGCTCGAGCAAGAGGCCGCGTGCTTCCCGCGGCAGTTCCGCTTCGTCGAGAATCCCGCGCCAAGCGATATAGCCGGCCGGAACCGGCGCGAGCTCGGGCAGAAACTGTTTGCGCACGGTCGAGTAGACGCCGTCGGCGGCGATCAGCAGATCGCCGTGCTCGCGTGCGCCATCGGCGAAGACCGCGGTGATGCCGGCGCTATTTTGCTCGACGCGCTCGACTGCCCGGCCGGCGCGATAGAGCGCGGACGGAAAGGCCGCGCGCAACGGCCGGTAGATCGTGCCCCAGGTGCTGCCGCGCCATCCGCGCGGAATCTCGACGCCGATCACGCCGTCTTGGCGGAGCCAGGCCGAGGAGCGGACATGGAAGGCAAGCGCGGGGCTGACCGCCGCGCCGGCCCGGCGCATGGCGTCGAACAATTCCGCCGAAGTGTTGAGCCCGGCGCCGCGATCGGCGAGATCGCCGGCGCTGCGCTCGAAGATCGCGACGTCCCAGCCGGCTTGGCGCAGGAAATGGCCGGCGAAGAGTCCGCCGATCGAGCCGCCGATGACGAGGGCGCGTGGTCGCGGCGGCATGATCTCAGCGCCGGAGCCGGCGCTCAGGGCTCGCGCGCCCCGGCGCGTCCCGAAGGCGCGCGTTCGGAAGGGGCGGGCTCCGCGGCGGCACTCCCGGCATATTCCGGCACCAGCGTGCGGAGCTGCGCGAGGACGCGGTCGTCATGCCCGTCGCGCGCTTGCTCGGCGAGCTCGTCGAGCGCGCGCGCCAGCATCGCGTAATCGCTGGCGCGCGGCGCCGCGAGTCGGATGCCGCCGATCTTCGTCGGCAGCAGTGTCTCGTTGGCGTAGAACAGCTCCTCGTAGAGCTTCTCGCCCGGCCGCAAGCCGATGAAGTCGATCTTGATGTCCGCGTCCGGCCGCTTGCCGGCGAGGCGGATCATCTGCTTGGCGAGATCGACGATCTTCACCGGCTCGCCCATGTCGAGCACGAAGACCTTGCCGCGCGCCTCGCTTTCGCTGCCGGCGAGGGCCGAGGCCTGGAGCACCAGCTCGACCGCCTCGCGCACGGTCATGAAGAAGCGTGAGATCTCGGCATGCGTCACGGTGAGCGGCCCGCCGGCAGCGAGCTGACGCTGGAACAGCGGTACCACCGATCCGGTCGAGCCGAGGACATTGCCGAATCGCACGGTGACGTAGCGCGTGCCGTCGCGCCGCGCCTCGATGATGTCGAGCGCCTGGCAGATGCCTTCGGCGAGGCGCTTGCTCGCGCCCATCACATTCGCCGGATTGACCGCCTTGTCGGTCGAGATCATCACCATCGCGGCGACGCCGTGGGCGCGGCTCGCCTCGGCGACGTTGCGGGTGCCAAGCGCGTTGGTGACGATGCCCTCGACCGGGTTGGCCTCGACCATCGGCACATGCTTCAGCGCTGCGGCATGAAAGACGAGCTCGGGCCGCTCGGCCGCCATCACCTCGTCGATGCGCCGGCGCTCGCGCACGTCGCCGATGATCGCCTGGCGCGCCAGTGCAGGAAAGCGCTCCTTGATCTCCTGATCGATCGAGTAGAGCGCGTATTCGCCGTTGTCGAGGAGGACGAGCCGTGCCGGACCATAGGCGGCGATCTGGCGCGACAGCTCGCCGCCGATCGTGCCGCCGGCTCCCGTCACCAGCACGCGGCGGCCGGCGATCAGTGCGCGCATGCTGTCGCGATCGAGCACGGTTTGCGGCCGGCCGAGCAGATCTTCGATCGCCACCGGCTCGATGCGTTGCAGGTCGTCGGCGCGGGTCTCGCGGAACTCGGTGAGCCGCGGCACCCGCGCCAGCGGGATGCCGGATGTTTCGGAAAAATCCAAGAGCTGCCGCGCCGCCGGCCGGTCGAGTTCCTGGCAGACGATCAGGCGCTGCGGCCGCGCGTCGTTGCGCGTCAGCTCGTCGACCACCGCAGCGATGTCGTCGAACGTGCCCATCACCGGAATGCCGGCGATGTCGCGGTCGACCCGGGCGGCGCTGTCGGCGAGGATGCCGACCACGCGATAAGGCCGTCCCGGGTCGCGGCCGAGGGCGCGCAGGAAGAGCGCGGCGCCGTCGCGCGCGCCGATCAGGAGGATCGGCACCGGCGTATAGGTTTTGTTCTCGAACACGTGATCGAGGCCGCGATCCTTCAGGATCCGATAGGCGAAGCGCGGCCCGCCGAGCAGCGCCATCAACAGCAGCCAGTTGATGCCGACCAGCGAGCGCGGCATCTCCGCGAGGCGGGTCACCATGAACATCACCGGGAAGAAGATCAGGATGATCAACGTCACCGCGCGGAGCAGCGCCAGCAGGTCGGGCAGCGAGGCGAAGCGCCAGATGCCGCGATAAAGGCCCGACCAGCGGAAAATCACGGCGGCGGTCGCGGCGAAAGCGAGGTCGTAGGTCGCGAGGAGCGAAAGCGGGTAATGGACGATGTCGGCGCCGACGCGCAAATAGAACGACAGGATGAACGACAGCGCCGCCATGATGATGTCATGGACGAAGGTGGCAAAGGCGCGACTGGTAACCTTCATTAAGCTTCCTTGTCAGGCGCGGGGCACGCTACGGCCGGGCGTGCGGCGCAGCAAGACCGGCGCCGCTCCCTATATAGCCCGCGTCACGGGTACGCGCACACGGTCTGAGGGAATCTTGGTTGCCCCACAACAGTTTAATACTCGAACAACCAATTAGGCATAACTTCGGCACGGGGAAACGGGAACCGCACTTTGTTGCCGGAGGGGATTTTGTCGTCAGGCAGCCGATATCTTAGGCCGATGCTCGATGCTGGGTCGTCGCGCGTCTTCAATTGCAATGACGTCGCGCGCAAGCTCGAGCACAGCGAGTCGACGAATCCCTACCTCTTCAAGACACCGGCGATGCATCACCTGGTGCTCGTCAAGGAAGCGCTGCGCTACGACGATCCGCGGCATCCGAAAGGCATGGTGATCGGCAGCAAGCTCTATCTGCCCTACAACACCGATGAGATTTACGAGGGCGGCCGCTCGATCTTCTTTCACAGCCCCACTCTGCGCCAGGTCTTCCACGAGCAGTTCGGCGTCAAGACGGACGACGAGGAGAGCTCGGGCGCGCTCGATCATGACCTGAAGGTGTTCCGCATCCTCGACACGCTGCCCTCGCTCGACGGCTTCCTGATGCGCGATGCGCTGGAGCTCGAGGGCATCGCGGCCAACGAGGCCTATTTCGACGTCTCGCCGGCCGAACGGGCGGCTATTCAGGAATTCATCCGCGGCAAGATGGAGCCGCTTGTCGGCGCCGCTTATGGCGGCAAGAAGCCGCCCGCGAACAAGGTCATCCAGTTGATCGACGCGGTCTGGGAAGCCAAGGATATCAACGCGCTCGAGCCGCTGATCCTCGCCTTCCGCTTCCCGAAAGACGAGGCGCTGGAGATTTTCGGCGCCTGGAAAGGCATCAACTTCTATGCCTTCGAATATCATCGCACGCGCAAGAAGCGCGAGGCCTTCGCGCATTGGCTCAAGGAAGACGCCATGCCGAAGAACCTGCTGTCGCGCGACGCCATCGAGATTCTCGAACCAATCCGGCGCGCGACCGTCGAGCGGCTGCGCGGCCACTGGGTCGAGGTCGACGATGTCCTGAAGCAATACGACAAGCTCTACGGCGAGTTCGTCGCGAGCGCGAATCCCGGCGGTTTCATCAACTTCCTGCGCGGCGCCAAAACGGTCTACTGGCAGCTCGGCGATTCGCTCAGCAAGATCGATCACGCCATCAATTGCTGGGACATCTGGACGCGCGGCGCGCAGGGCCGGCGCTTGGCCTATGAGCAGCTCGAAGCGCTGCTCCAGCTTTTGAAGAAGATCCTGGTGCCGGCCTCGGTCGAGCGCGCGCAGGCGGCCTAGACCATGATCGGATGAGGCGGAATCGCAGACGATTCCGCCTCATCCGTGATCATGGTCTAAATTTTTTGAATCGAGAGCACGATCGTATCGAAAAGAAGCTACCTGCTTCTTTTCGATACGATCGTGCTCTAAGCCGCCGCGCTCAGCGCGCGATAGAGCGCGACCGTCGCGGCAGCGATCGCGGCTTCGGAAAATCCCTCGGCGACCAACACCCGGCCGGCGGCGGCATAGGCGCGCCGTTTCTCGGGGTCGACCGCGAGCTTGCCCAGCGCCGCGGCGAGCGCCGGCGCATCGCCCGGCGGCACCAGGATCGCGTTGATGCCGGCGCGCGCGACATCGCGCGTGCCCGGCACGTCGGTGGCGACGATCGCGCGTCCGACCGCCGCCGCTTCGAGCAGGGTTTTCGGCAAGCCTTCGCCGCCATCCGAGGCCAGTACGGCAAGATGCGCGCCCGCCCAGATCTCGCGCACGTCCTCGACATGGCCGCAGCAGCGAATGCCGGGCAGCTTGCTCCAGGCCGCGAGCGTTCCCGCATCGAGCGAGCTCGGATTGGCGGGGTCGGGCGCGCCTGCCAGAAGCAGCTGCAGCGCGACGCCTTGCTGCCAGAGACCCTGCTGCGCCGCGACCAGCGTCGCGACGCCCTTGATCGCGATCATGCGGCCGACATAAGCGGCGGTCACCGGCGGTGCGGGTGGCTCGGGCAGCGGGCGGAAATGATCGAGATCGACGCCGGAGCCGCGGATGACGACGATCCGGTCGGCAGCCGCCCGGCGCAGCGCGGCGATTGCGCGCCGGTCCTCGTCGTTCTGCACGATGACGCGGCAATTCCGGCGCAGCAGCAGCACCGGCCAGAGCAGTCGCGATGCGGCGCCGATCAGCTGCGCATGCCGGCTCGGGCTGGTGCCGACATAGCCGATGCCGGCGATGATGCTGACGACGCGCGGCACCCGCGCCAAAAGCGCGGCGATGCCGCCGAGCAGCGCGGCTTTCTGCGCGACGTGATGGACAAGGAACGGCCGCTCGCGGCGGTAAAGGCGATAGATCTCGATGATTGCCAAGAGGCTCGACCAGAGTCCCAGCTCTTCGCGCCGCCAGCGCAGGGGAAGGAGGCGGAAACCCGCGGCCTCGATGCGCGCGCCATGCGTCGCGACGCGCGTGGCGACGGCGACGTCGAAGCCCGCCTCCTGCGCTGCGCGCGCCATCGGCAGCCGATGCGACCAGAAATACCAATCCTCGGTAACGAGGAAGATGAGCTTGCGTTTCTCGCCGCTCATGGCGCGGTCTCGCGGAACCAGCGGCAGGTCGCTTCGAGCCCGTCATCGAGGCTGACGCGCGGCTTCCAGCCGAGACGCGTCCGCGTCGCGCTGTCGTCGATCGCGAGGGAATCGAGCAGGGCCGCGGCGACATCGCCGCGTCCGGCAAGGCCCAGCGCCGCGCGCAGCAGACCCGGCGGGCAGGGCAGGAGGCGCGGCCGGCTTGCGAGATGCCGCGCCATGCGGCGCAGCAGTTCCGGCGTCGAAACCTCGTCGTCGTCGCGCACCATATAGACGCCGCGCGGCGCTTCCGCGGCGAGCAGCGCTTCGATCACATCGAGCAAATTGTCGATGAAGACGAAAGCGCGGCGGTTGCGGATGCTTGCCAACGGCAAGGGAAGACTGCGCGCGGCGGCGGCGAGCAGCAGGCGGAAGCTGCCTTTGACCTCGGGCCCATAAACCAGCGGCGGCCGCAGGATCGCAAGTCCGGGCACGTCGGCGAGCGCCTCCTCGATCGCCAGCTTGGTGCGGCCGTAGCGGTCGCCCGGCGCGGGTGCGGCGTCGGCGCGTAGCGGCTCCGCGCCGCTGGCCTCGGCCATTGCCTTGATCGAGCTCACGAGGACGAGGCGCGCGATGCCGCATTGTCGCGCCGCGCGGCCGAGCGCTTGGGCAGTCGCGACCTCCTTCGCCGTCCAGTCGCGATCGCGCGGCGCCGCGGCGGCACTGGCGAGATGGACGACGATGCGGGCGCCATCGAGCAGCGCCGGCCAATCGGTCTGCGCGTCGAGCGTGCCGCTATTGGCGCGCGTCACCGTGCGCGCCAGCACGTTGCGCGCTGCGAGCCGCGCGCTCAGCGCCCGGCCGATGAAGCCGCCGGCGCCGAGCACGACGACGGGCTCGGCCGCGCTCAGTCTGTCCCCGTTTCGCGGCGGCGCATCCAGAAGGATGCGCCATGCGCCATGCGGCCCGCGCGCGACAGCCAATAGACCGGCAGTAGCGGCTCCCACGCGGCGCCGCCCAGCAGCAAGCCCGCGAGAAGATATTGCTCGTTGTAATTGCGCTCCGAGAACAGCGCGTCGTATTCGTAGGGCAGCATGATGTCGTGCACATGCACGACCACGCCGGGCCGCAGCAACGGCAGCACTTCGAGCAGCAGATACGGCGCATCGGTGCCGTTGAAGGCGTAATGCGAGCCGTCGATGAAAAGGACGTCGCCGGGCGCGAGGCCGGCGGCGAGCGCGGCGGGCTCGGCCTCGAGGACGGAGCGGCGCTCGATCGTGTCGGCGACGCTCTCGATCTCGCGTCGCGGCTCGGGATCGAGGCAGGTGATGTGGAGATCGAGCCCGGCATCGCTCGCGGCGCGGCGCATGATATGCGTGCTATTGCCGCTGCCGATCTCGATCACGCGCTTCGGCCGCAGATCCTTGATCATGGCATAAGCGGCTTCGGCGTCGCCGCCGGCGAAGAAACGATTGGCGGCGAGGGGCCCAAGGCTGCGCTGCGCCTGCTCCATCCCCGGCGCGAGCCGCGTCAGCAGCGCCTCGATCGCCGGCCGCGCCGCTTCGAGGCGCTGCTCCACGGGCGCAAGGCGATGCTCGGCCGGGCGCGGCTTCACCATGTCGTCGGGGCGAATCGAGACGAGTAGATAAGAGCGCGGGCGGGTGGCGAGCTTGCGGATGGCGTGCAGGCGCGCCTTGAGACTCAGATCGGGGAAAGGCATCGCGCTCACTATAGAGGCGGTGCCGTGGCACGACGAGAGCGGCGCGCGAGCTGCGCCAGGAGACTCGCGACGGCGAGCGCCGCAAGTGCGAGCGCGAGCCAGGGCCATCGAATCGCGACGAGCGCCAGGATCAGCAGCGCCGCGTTGCCGCCGATGATCAGTGCCAGCACTGCGCGGTGATCGCCGTCACTGGCGAGCGCGCGCTGATAGAAATGCGAGCGATGCGCCTGCCAGAAGCGCTCGCGGCGCGCGATCCGACGCAGCAGGGTGACGGTCGAATCGGCGAGATAATAGAGCGGCAGGATCAGCGCCGGCGCGAACTGGCCCTGGCTGGCGAGCAGTAGCAGCAGCCAGCCGCTGAGGAAGCCGAGCGGCACGCTGCCGACATCGCCGAGGAAGATGCCGGCGCGCGGCCAGTTCCAGCGCAGGAAGCCGAGCGCACCTGCCGCAAGGGTGAGCGCCGGCAGGGCCGCGCGCGCATCGTCGCCGGCGAGCCGCGTCACCGCGACTGTGCCAAAGCCGATCGCGATGGTCTCGACGCAGGTGATGCCGTCGATGCCGTCCATGAAATTGTAAAGGTTGATGAACCAGGCCCAGAGCAGTGTCGTGGCGATGCGGTCGAGCAGCGGCGGAAGCAATCCCTGGAATACCGGCAGCGGCCCGGGCAGCAGCGCGACGCCGACTGCGGCGGCGAGGAGATGCGCCGCGAGTCGCCAGCCGAAGGCAAGCTCGCCGAGATCGTCGTACCAGGAGATGAGCGCGAGCACCGTGGCGAGGGCGGCGATCGCCGTGGTGGCCGGCGGCGCGAGGCCGGCAAGCGCGAGCATGATCCAGGCGAACAGTGCCACGGGAACGAGCGCGATGCCGCCGCCGCGCGGCACGGCGCTCTGATGCGACGAGCGCTCGACCGGATGATCGAGGATCGCGCGGCGCTGCAGCCAGCGACGTGCGATTCCGGTGAGCCAGAGCGTCGCGGCGCAAACCGCGAGCGGCACGACCACCCAGCCCCAGAAGCTTTCCCCCGAAAAACCGCCCATGCCCGGCGGTGATATGCCGCCGGCCGCCGATGTGCAACGGGAGTGATGCGCCTCGCGTCAGTCGGGCGAGCCCGGCAGCCAGCCGATGTGACCGTCGCCGAGGTCGGCGCGGCAGAGCGTGATCGCGGCGATCGCCGGTCCGTTCGCGGTCTGCGCCTGCTGTTGCAGGTCGCGGCAGATGTTGCCGCGATGCGCGCGGTAGGGATCGTAGGCCGGCACGACCGCGCCGGCGGCATCGGCGCTCTGCCACAACACGGTGGCGCCGGTCTGCGCCGCGACGGCGCGCAAGCTCGCCTGCGCGAGGCTCAGCCGCGCATCGGGACTTAGCGATGCGCGCAGCGATAGCGCGACGAGCACATCGGCCGCCGCCGGCGTGAGCAGCACCGGCACTGGCTTCGCAAGCGGGGCGGGATAGGGGCCACTTGCAGCGACCTGGACCGAAGGCGGCCAGCGATCGATGAGCGAGCCGAGCAAGGCCGGAGGATCGGGCCGGGTCATCGGCGCGCAGGCGCCAAGCATCAGCATGGCGCCGAATGCCGCGCAACGCGATGCGCGGTTTAGAGTATGATGGCGGCGATGCATTTCCGCGCGCTCCTTCTGTCCTTGGCCCTCGGCCTGTCGCTGGTCGCGGCCGGCCCACCCGCTCGCGCGCAGTTCTACGATCTCGACGGCGTCTATCATTGCCTGACGAAGACCGACGCCTCGTGCAAGGGCGAGACCGACGCGCCGCCGCCACCACCGCCCCCGCCGCCGGCCGGCCCGACGCTGGATTCGGTGTTCGGCGATATCCGGGCGCAACAGGTGAGCGACAAGGACATGCAGCTGCTGCAAGGCTTCATCGCGAAGAAGGACCCGCGCGCGGTTGAGGCGCTGGCCTGGTGCAAGCTCAACGGGCTCGGCGGACCGTCCGATCCGGTCGCCGCCTATTTCCTCTATGGCGAGGCGGCGCAGCTTGGCGTTCCCAACGCTCAGGCCAACCAGATCGCTATCTTCGAGACACGGCTCACCCAGCAGCAGCGGCAAGACGTGCTGATGAAGCTGCAGACCAATTGATGCGCCCATGGCATCTCGCCAAAAAGCTCGAATTGCGACGTTCGGCGGATTCTGGGCAATGACGGTAAACGCCGCGTTAACCGGCCGGGGCGAAGCGAGCGAATAATGCCGGATCAGCCAAGCGATCCAACCGTTGCGGGATGGGTCAAATACTATAAGGGCACGGAAGGCCGGCCGCCGCGCCCGACCCTGCTCTTCGCCCTCGACCGGGTTGGTTCGCCGCGGCGCGCGGCCGATCTCGGCTGCGGCGACGGGCGCGATACGATCGAGCTCCTGCGCCGCGGCTGGTCGGTGGTCGCGATCGACGCCGAGCCGGCGGCGATCGCGCGGCTCAAAGCGCGCGACGACCTGCCGCGCGACGCCGAGCTCGATACGCGTTGCGAAACTTTCGCGGCGGCGGATTGGGGCAAGGTCGATCTCGTCAATTCGAGCTTTGCCCTGCCGTTTTGCCCGCCGGAGGCGTTCCCGGCGCTGTGGCGCAAGATCGACGCGTCGCTGCTGCCGGGCGGACGCTTCGCCGGCCAGCTCTTCGGGCCGCGCGATAGCTGGGCACAACGCGGGCTCGACGGCCGCATCGTCACCATCCACGACGAAGCAGCGGCGCGCGGCTTGTTCGCGGGCTATGCGATCGAGCTATTCGAAGAAGAAGAAACCGACGCCGTCACGCCACGCGGCGAGGCCAAGCACTGGCAGATTTTTCACATCGTTGCGCGCAAGGGTTGAAGAACTCAACGCCAGCAACAGCCGCGATGCCATCCACCGCCGCCAACGACCACGGTCCCGGTCACTGGCGGCCCATAATAATAGGGCGCGTAACCATAGCCGCCGTAATAAGGGCCGGCCGGGTAGACACAACCGCTGAGGCCCAGCGCCACCGCACCGGCCAGAAGGATTCGCGCCAATCCTCGTGAGCACAAACGCATCGTCGAACCTCCTGCTTTCGCGCCGCGGCCGCCCATCTTAAGAGAATTTGGACGCCGCCAGCGCACTCATCCCTTTGACGATCCTTTGACGATGACAACGCGCGAGCCGGCGGATTTGTTCATCGGCGCCATTCCGATCCCCATTCCGATCACGGTGGATCGCGCGGCTTCCGTATGATAGGAGAGGGGTTCGGGGCCTATCGTAAGAGGGGAAACACATGGAATTTCGGATGGCAAAATATGCTGCGGCGCTAGGCGTTGCGGCTGCGGCGATGGTGGCCGCGTCGGCGAGCTTCGCCGAGACGCCGCTCGAGCGCGGCACTTATCTCATGAACACGATCGTCGCTTGCGGCAATTGCCACACGCCCAAAGGGCCGGACGGCAAGGCGATCGCCGGAATGGAGCTCTCGGGCGGCGATCCGATCGATTCGCCGGTCTTCCACGCGGTGCCGGGCAATATCACGCCCGATAAGGACACCGGCATCGGCAATTGGACCGATGATCAGATCATCAACGCGATCCGCAACGGCAAGCGTCCCGACGGCACCATTATCGGCCCGCCGATGCCGATCCCGTTCTATCACGGCACGCCGGCCACGCCCGGCATGTCCGATACGGACGTGAAGGCGATCGTCGCTTATCTGCGCTCGGCGAAGCCGATCAGCCACAAGGCCGAGAAGTCGACCTATAAGATTCCGCTGCCGCCGTCCTACGGGCCGGTGGTCGCGCATAATCCCGACGTGCCGCGTACCGACCACATCGCCTATGGCAAGTACCTCGCCAGCGGCCTCGGCCATTGCATGGACTGCCATACGCCCGATGTGCAGGGCCGGCCGGATTTCACCAAGCTGGGCGCCGGCGGCAACCCGTTCGGCGCGCCCAATGGCGGCGTCATCATCTCGGCCAATCTGACGCCCGGGAATCCCAGCGGCATCGCCGGCTGGACTAATCAGCAGATCAAGACCGCGATCACTACCGGTATGCGTCCGGATCGGCCGCTGGTCCGACTGATGGCGTTCGACTGGTACAAGGGTATGAGCAACGAGGATCTGAACGACCTCATCGCGTTCTTGCACAGCCTGAAGCCGGTGAAGTCGCAGTAAAGAGCGTTCCGGCTCCGGTTTTTGTTTCAACGCCGCCGCGGGAACGACCGCGGCGGCGCCGCTGTTTTCTCTTCAGGCGCCGATGCGCCCCAGGAGAGAAAGCATGTTGAACGAGATCGAGACCGACGACCGTCGCGCCCGGGTGGCCGAGGTCGAAGCGCGCCGCGTGGCGCTCGGCGACATCGCGCGCTGGTTCGCGCCGTGGATTCTTGCCGGCATCCTGATCATGGTCTTCATCGGCGGGTTGTGGTGCGCGAGCAGCGCCGATGACGTCGGCACCGACACCGTCGGCTATATCGCCGCAGTGCTCGCGCTCGCGGCGCTGATCTGGCAGCTCGGCGTGGCGCTCAGCGGCCGCCCGATCATCGCTGCCGGTGATCGCTGGCTGGTCGAGGACGAAACGTCGATCGTCGTCCTGATCGCGCTGCTGGTCGTGATGGCGGTGATCGGGCTGGTGCTGGCGGCGCGCGCCGACAGCGTTGCCGCGAGCGGCGCCGGCTATGGTCTCTGCCTCTTCGGCATCGTCTTCATCTTCGCCAACCTTAAGCATTATTTCGACCGGCGCGAAGGCTAGCCCGGCGGGCTGGCATCGGCGGGAGGGGCGTGCTACGCCTCGCGTAACGATCGCGGGGAGAGAAACGTGGCACGGTTGAAGCTTCGCGTGGTGGTCGGCAATTACGAGAGCACGCGCGCGCTGCGAGAGGGCGAGGTCCAGGCCGAAGGGCTCGATCTCGAATTCCCGCATTACCCCGGCTATGAGGACATCCATCGCCAAGTTGCGCATGACGACATCTGCGATGTCGGCGAGTTCAATCACCCGGCCTATGTCGCCGCCGCCAGTCGCGATTGGTTCTTTACCGGCTTGCCGCTGTTCCTCCATCGCCGCTTCCGCCACGGCTTCATCTTCATCAACAGGGACAAGGGCATCAGCAAGCCGTCGGACCTCGCCGGCAAGCGCATCGGCTGTCCGATCTATCAGCCCGCAGCCTGCGTGTGGCTGCGCGGCATACTGCAAAACGATTACGGCGTGGCGCCGGAATCCGTGACCTGGGTGACCAACGATCCCGAGATCATCGAATTCGAGCGGCCGGCCAATCTCAAGATCGAGAAGATGCGGCCGGCGAAGAACGTCGACGATATGTTCAGCGCGGGCGAGATCGACGCCGTGTTCTCGCCGAACTTCCCCAAGGCTTGGCTGCAGAAGAAGCCGAACATCGCACGGCTGTGGCCGAACTACCGCGAGCTCGAAGTCGATTACTACAAGCGCACCGGTCTCTTTCCGGTCATGCATTGCACCATCATCAAGCGCGATATCGTCGACAAGAATCCCTGGGTGGTGAAGACCCTGATGGACGCTTTCGAGAAATCGAAGCAGCTTTCCTATAAGCACCTCACCAATCCGCGCATCGTGCCGCTCGCCTGGTATCAGACCTATTGGGAGGAAGAGCGCGAATTCCTCGGCCCCGATCCGTGGGAATACGGCGTCACCTCGGCGGCCAACCGCAGGAACATCGAGACCATCTGCCGCTATGTCCATCAGCAGCACATGTCGACGCGGCTGATGACGGTCGACGAGCTTTATCCGAAAGAAGCATTGACCTGGACGGCGGCGAAAAGCTGAGCTCAGCCGAGCGCCAGCGTCTCGGGTGCGAACAGCTCTTCGACCGCGAGCTTGCGCGGCGAGAGATGTTGCTCGAAAGACCAGCGGGTGACGGCTTCGAGCGTCGGCCGGTTGTTCTCGATGCCGTAGGGCCAGAAATCCTCGCCCATCACCGCACGCGTCGCGGCGAGCTCGGGGCCGAGCCACGGCACGGTCGCCTTCACGGCGCCGCCGTCGCCGTCGAGATCGGCGATGCAGACGTCCTTGGCCTCGCAAAACCCGCGATAGATGCGCAGTGCCAGCGTCGGATCGCGCGCCAAGAGCTCGGTCTTGATGCCGATCACATGCATGATCGGAAAGATGCGCGTCTTGCGGAAATAGGCCTGCTCGGCGGCGCGGTAATCGGCGAAGAGGCGGCCGACCTGCGGCGCATTCATGGTCGAGGGCGAGGCGGCGGTGATAATACCGTCGATCGTGCCTTCGACGAGGAGTTGCGACAGGCTCGCACGCTCCGCCTGCTCAATGCGGATCGCGTTCGGCAAGCCGAGATCTTGCGTCAGCCGCTGTGCCGGGTCTTCGAGCCCGCCATTCACCCAGACGATGTCCTCGGGTCGCACGCCGTATTCGTCGGCGAGAAGGCCGCGCGCCGTGGTCGCTGCGGTGATGCCGTAGAACGGCACGCCGACGCGCTTGCCCTTCAAATCGGCGGGTGCGCGGATCCGGTCGGTGCGGACATAGATCGCCGAATGGCGGAACATGCGCGCGGGATAGACCGGAATCGCGGTATAGGGCACAGCGCCGCGCGAGCGCCGTGTCAGGTAGGACGACAGCGACTGCTCCATCACGTCGAAGGGCGGCGATTCGCCGGCGCGGAAGAAGAAATTATGTGGCGCGTTGACGGTGAATTCGATGTCGCAGCCTTCGATCGCGGCGCGGCCGTCGCGCAGCGCGTTGATGCGGTCGTAATCCCAGCAAGCGATCTTCAGAAGCTGCGCCAAGGCCGGTCTCTCTTCACGGCGCCGATTTGCGGATCGCCGCGACCTCGGCGAGCGCCTTGTCCATCAGCGGCATATTCGCTTCCTCTTGCGGCGCGACGTAATGCGCGCCGGGTACGGGCGTGCCGTCGGCATCGGCGACCGAGGGAACGTCGCTGCGGCGCGAATTCTGCTCGGTCGCCTTGGCAAATCCCTCCTGCACCGCCTTGCTGAGGAGCCAGTTGACGAAAAGCCGTGTCGCGTTGGGATGCGGACGGTTCTTCATCACCCAGAGCGTCGAGCCGCCGAGCGTGATGTCGTTGAGCTCAGGCGCATTGCCGAATTTCCGCAAGTCGATCGGCACCCCGGCCTTGATGTAAGGCTCCAGCAGCGCGTGCGAATTGCCCGGGCCGAGCCCCATCCAGGCGGCGCCGTGCGCCAGCGCATCGATCACCTGATTCTGGTCGGCGACGAAGACCGGCTTCTGATCGCGGATGAAGCGGCGCAGCTCATCCTCGCTGAAGCGGCGCGCAAGATAGAAGGCGAATTGCTGGCCGGGGCCGGGCACGGAAGGCTCGTGCCAATAGATTTTGCCCTTGAGCACGGGATCGAACAGGATCTGCAATCCCTCTTTCGCGACCTTGTCGGGCGAAAGCTTCAGCGCGTTGTAGACCGGGCTCTTCAGCGCGAGGTTGGTCGAGAACACATAGGCCTTGGCGTTGTCGACGAAGGCCTGATCCCAGCCGCCCCAGATCGCCGGATCGCTCACCGCGGGATCGCGCAACTCGCGCAGGAACGGATCCACGAATCCGTCTTTCGCCATCTCGAAGCCGATGGTCGAGCCGGTCATCACCACGTCCCAGAGATATTTCTGCGCCGCGCGCTCGATGCGGACGCGGCCGACGATCTGCGAGCCCGCCGTCGCCGTGATCGAGAGCTTGATCTGCGGATAGGCTTTGGCCCAGGCGGCGGCGAGGAATGTCCGCGCCGCGAGATTGGGCTGCGAGAAGAGGTCGAGCTCGCCTTCTTTCGCGGCGGCGGCGGCGAGGCTTGCGCGTTCCGTCGCCCAATCGGCGCCGCGGCTCGACGCGACCGGAAGCAAGACGAGCAGTGCCGCGGCCAACGTGCCGCCCAGCCTCCGCTTGATGCGGAATGCCGCCGATCGCCCGCTCTGCACCGCGCCTCCCCGTATTCTGCGATTCTGCGCTGGTGCCGGATGAGAGGATTGAACTCCCGACCTTCGGTTTACAAAACCGCTGCTCTACCGCTGAGCTAATCCGGCTGCCGGCGCGCTCGCACGCTTTTACCCGCTCTCGCCGCCGCGCGTCCACCGCGGCGTTGGCGGCGGGCGATTCGTCAGGGAGCGGCGTGACCGAAGGTGAGCCCGGCCATCTCCATGCTTTGCCGCACGTTTTGGAAGCCTTCGGGCGTGACCTGCACCTGGCCTCTGAACGGGTAGTCGAAGGCGACAATGAGGACGATCACCAGGGCCAGCGCTATCGCGACAGCCCCGGTCATCACCAGATGCATCGTGAAGCTCTCCATGCCGAAGAGATAGGTGAAGAGGATGGTAAGCCCCGCGCCGATCAGCACCACCCGCCAGACCATCGGTGCGATGTGATCGCGTGCCGCGAGAATGCGCTCGCGGCGCGCATCATAGAGCGAGTTGAGACGGCGCAATGCCTCCGAGACCACCGCCGCTTGGATCAGATCGGAGGTTTGAACGCGGGTCAGCCGCTGCTGGAACCGGTAGAGCGGAGCCCAGCCGTCGTCGCCGAAGTGCGCGCCCTTGGCCATGGCCGGCCATTCCTGGTTGAGGACGACGTCGACATAATCGCGCATGTCGCCCGCGAGATCGGCCTTGATCGGGTCGGGCATCGTAAAGGAGTCGCGGAACAGATCCCCGGCCAAGGACGCTTCCATCTCCGCCGTATCGGCGGCCTTGTCGAAGGTGCCCCAGGCCGCGACCGCGACGAAAGCGAGCAACACGGCGAAGACAACCCCGACGAGCGCCGAGTTGAAGCCGGCGAACTCGTTGTGCTTGCGCCGAAATTCGACAGGAATGAGGCGGCTCGTGATGACGAGACCGATGAGCGAGACGCCAACGATGACCGCACAGGCGACTGACGCCATCTCCCAGGTCGGCACGTTATAAATCCAGTCGACTAACATGATTTTCCCCTCTTTGAGCAATGTCGCGACGCCGATGCGTTTTGCATGGTTTTAAATGCTCTCGCCGCCGCGCGTCTACCTTGGCGGCACGCGCGGCAACCATTAGACTTCTGCGTCATGAAGCTAATGTGTGTCGTCGCGCTCGCAGGCGCCGCGCTGCTGGCGGGCTGCTCCGCAGAACCGGTGCTGCTGAATGGATCCGACCAAGGCGTGGTGGTGCGTTACAGCCAATCGCACGCGACTGCCGCCGATGCTGCGGCCGTCGCGACGAAATATTGCGCCCAATACGGCCGCCAGGCCGTCCAAGGCGACGGCAACTCGATGACGGGCGATACCTTCCTGTCCTTCACCTGCGAGAAGCCTTAGCGGCAGCCGCATCGCCGGGCACGAAGTTTCCGCCAAAACGCCCAACATTCTCCCCAAAGCGCGCCGAGAAAGAACGCGGCCTGTCCTCGCGGCGTAACTTCCTCAGCGGAGAAGCACCATGGCTTTCGATGTCGTTATGATCACGCCGCTTATCGCCCTGATCGGCGGCATCCTCATCCTGGTCGTGCCGAGCCTCCTTAACTACGTCGTCGCGATCTATCTGATCGTCGTCGGCGCGACCGGGCTCTGGCCTCACCTGCTGCGCTGAGCGGCCGCCGGCTGCGTCAGCGCATAGAGCGCGACCGCCGCTGCGTTCGAGACGTTGAGCGAATGCAGCGCGCCGCGCGTCGGCAGCCGGGCGAGGAAATCGCATTGCTCGCGCACCAGCCGCCGCAGCCCGGCGCCTTCCGCGCCCAGCACCAGCGCGATGCGTTCGGGCAGCGCCAGCGCCGCGAGCGATTCCGCCGCTTCGCTGTCGAGGCCGACGCACCAGAAGCCTTCCGTCTTCAGCCGCTCCAGCGTCCGCGCGAGATTGGTCACGCGCACCAGCGGCACGGTCTCGATCGCGCCCGAAGCGGCCTTGGCAAGCGCGCCGGTCACCGGCGGCGCGCCATGCTCCGGCACGATCACGGCGAGCGCCGCGAAGGCCGCGGCCGAGCGCAGGATCGCGCCGACATTATGCGGATCGGTCACCTGGTCGAGCAGCAACAGGATCTGCGGCGGGCCTTGCGCGGGTATTGCCGCGAGCACGTCGTCGAGCAGGGCGGGGGCGAGAGGTCCGGTTTCGAGCGCGAGTCCCTGATGCACGGCGCCCGCCGGCAGCAGCGTCTCGAGCGCGCGGCGATCGATCGGCTCGGGCCGGGAAGGGCGGTCGGCAGCGCGCGCTTCGGCCAAGAGCAGCGCCGCCTCCTCGATCGCCTCCTTGAGGCAAAGGAAGCGGCGCACCCGGCGCAGCGGATTGGCGAGCGCGGCGGCGACCGCGTGGCGGCCGTAAACCCATGACGCCGCTTTCCCCGCCTGGGTCTCGCCGGCGCGGTGCTCGCGCATGACGGGGTGCCGCCGATCGGGCGGGCGGCGGCGCGGCGTCATGCGTCCTAGCGCTTGTGTCTTAAGGGCTGCAGCGGCACCGATCCGTCCGGCGTCGGCACTTTCGCGACGTTGAGGATCATGGAGATCATGCTGTAGTGGCCGTTGATGCCGATCAGATCCATCACTCCGCGCGTGCCGAAGCGTGCGCTCACCGCGTAGAAGGTCTGGTCGCTGACGCCATGCGTGCCGTTGAGTTCGACGCAGAAATTGTAGATCGCCGCCTGCGCCGGCGAGAGACTCTGCGGTGGCTCGCCCTTGCGGATCGCCTCGACGATCGCCGGCTCGACGCCGGTTTTCAGCGCCAGATTAGCGTGCGCGTACCATTCGTATTGCGCACCCCAGAAACGGCCGACCACGATCGTCGCCAGCTCTTTCAAATCGTCGGGCAGTGAATTATCGAACCGCACATAGGCGCCCGTCGCCTCGATCGCGCGCAGGATGCCGGGGCTGTGCAGCGCCGGAACGAACGGACCGCGCATGCCGCCGCGCGAGGCCGCGACCTTCTGCGCCAGCTCGTTCTGCTCGTCGCTGTAATCGTTGGGGGTGATCTCGGGAAACCGACTCATGGCGCTCGCTCCTGCCTCCGGCGAATTTTGTTTATCGGGTGAGTAGAGCAAATCCGCGGCGAAATGCCACCCCGAAATGCCGCATGGGAAGGCGCTGTCATCAAGGCTTCGGCACCCGCAACGACCGGGCTCAATGTTGACGCCGCGCAGCGGTTTTCCTAAGAGCGCCGGCCGCTTGAGCGTGCCTTGGTGGGGTTGCGGAGCGGTCAAACGCACCAGACTGTAAATCTGGCGACTTCGGTCTTCGAAGGTTCGAATCCTTCCCCCACCACCACGCCCTGGCGCGCATCCGCCCTTCAGCCCTGGCCGAGGCGCAGTCCGGTGATTTCTTGCCGGGCGATCGCCGGATCCATGACCGTCCCGGTGAAGCCGTCGATGTCGCATTCGCCGACTGCGCCCCGCGTGCCGGCACAGGGCCGCTCAGGCATTGCGTCGATCTTCACATAGAAGATATTGCCCGGCGCGACTGTCACGGTCTTGAACTGATTAATGACGACGCGCGTCGGCGTGAAGCTGATCGTATAGGTACCGGGCGTGACATCGCGATAGATCACCTCGCCGCGGCCTACGGCACCGGTGATTTTATCGTTGAGCGAGACGGTCAATACGTTCGCGGGATCGTAATAGCCGATGTCGCGATAGAGCACGATGCGCGCCGTGCCGGCCGGCTGCGGCGGAAAGGATACGGCGACCGGCGGCGCGGTGGCGCAGGCGGCAATGACAAGCAGTAGGGGCACGATCAGGAAACGACCGAAGCGCTTCATCGTGTGCTTCCTCAGAAGGATACGCTATCCCTACCTTATAGGCGAAATCCGCGGTCGCCGCGCCCGGCGCCGCGGCGCCGCCCGCCTGCGGCCGCCTCGCCGCCCTTTCCGTCGGCGGTATTTCGGGATATATCGACGCCAAGCGGGAGAGGCGGCGCGATTCGGTCGCGGGTGTAGCTCAATGGCAGAGCAGAAGCCTTCCAAGCTTACGACGAGGGTTCGATTCCCTTCACCCGCTCCACGCTCTTCGGCGGCCTCGCTTGCGGCGACCCGGTGGCACCGGCCGGTAGGCCGGACCCTCGGCGCTCGTTGCGCCCGCGCTTCGGCCGGGCCTTGAGGAACGGGCGGTACTCGCCCATCTTAAGGCTTAGGGGGCCGATATGATCTCGCGCGCCACGGGAAAGGCGGTGTCTCTGTGCGATGGTGTTTTCTCAGCCGGACGGCGGTCGCTGTTGCGGCGCTCCTCTTTGCCGCCGGCGCCAGCCCCGCGCCAACCTCCGGCACAGCGCCCGCCACGCTCGCGCAGGCGAATCCGTCCGGTCCCGCCGCGGCGGCCGCTCCGGCACCGGCGTCGAATACGCAGGCGCCGACGATCCCGGCGCAGACCGTTCCGCCCACGCCTGCAGCGATGACGCCTTCGTCGATGTTCCCGGGATCGATGTCGTCCACCGCCACGACCCCGGCTCAGACGGTACCGCCCACGCCTGCCGCCATGCCGCCGCGGGTCAGCATGTCAATGCTCTATCCTTGCACGCCCAAGCCGGCGGCGGTTTGCCCCTTCTCCGACATGGCGGGCGTCGATCTCGCCGGCAAAGATCTTTCCGGAATGCATTTCGATGATTCGGATCTCAGTGCCGCGCATCTCCAGAAGGTGGACCTCTCGGGCGCCTTTCTGCTGAACAGCGATCTGACACGAGCCGATATGACCGGCGCGAGGCTGGCGGGGGCGTATCTTCTGAGCGCCAATCTCCAGCAGACCGATCTTTCCGGCGTCGATCTCCAAGGCGCCTATCTGCAGGAATCCGACATGGCGCAGAGCAATCTCACGAACGCCAATCTGACAGGGGCCGTGTTCAGCGGCGCCAACCTGCGGGCGGCGCATCTCGATCACGCCAATGTCTCGGGCACCGAATGGCGCGGCGCGGATTTGACGAATGCAACCTGGACCGACGGTCATATCTGCGGACCTGGTTCGATCGGCATGTGCCGCTAACCCCTGAGTGCTCGGTTGCGAGAACGAGGCGTGGCTGATATTCTCTGGCACCTGGTGAATTCACGCGGTGCGTTGCCGTGACCGGGCGTGTGGCGTCGTGAAGAATCAATGACAATTTTCGGCCGAGTGCTGAACCCCAGCGAGGAGTCCGATCGATGACGCGTTTGGAACAAGCGAATGAGATTGTCCGGAGATACGAGAAGTGGGCGTTCGTAGGCGGGTTGGTTCCGTTACCCGCCCTTGACGTCGCCACCGTCTCGGGTATCCAGATGAAAATGCTCTTTGACCTTTCGAAGGTCTACGAGCTCCCGTTCAAGTCGGAATGGGTGAAGAGCGCCATTGGATCGTTGATCGGCTCCGTCGGCGCTGGCGCGGTGACAGCGGGCGTGGTCGGGTCGGGCATCAAGTCGATCCCGGTGATCGGCACGACGATCGGCGTGCTCACCATGCCGGCCTTGTCGGTCGCGACCACGATCGCAGTCGGCCGGGTCTTCATTCAACACTTCGAGACCGGCGGCAACTTCCTCGATTTCGATCCCGAGAAGCTGCGCGAACATTACCGCGCCGAATTCGAAGGGGCTCGAGGCGGCAGAGCCACGGTCTAAGACGACGTTCGCCCGGCGGAAAATGAAGCGTCGCCGATCGTTGCCGGTCGATCCGGCAACGGCCGGAACCCGCGGAATCGTCGGGGGCGTCGGAGGCTTATAAAGTTTGCCGGCCGGCGGCTACCAGCCGCCGACCGGCTTTGCGTGACAAGCCGGCGTGATCGAGGCGCGCTGCCGGTGGGGGCGAGCATGTTATTGAACCCGACACTCCTGGCTGGTTATGCGGGACTGGCCTTATTGGTCGCGTTGCTCGGCTATGGTCGTCGCATCGGCGTGCTCGGCTTCTTCGTCCTGGCGCTGCTCTTCACCCCGCCGCTGATCCTCCTTGTTCTGATCGTGACCCGGCCGAAGCCTCGCAAAGACCCGCGTCCGTCGCCTCCCTAAGGGTAGCCGCGGGGATTCAGATGGACGACGCGCGATCGGGAGGGGCGGCCCAGCCGCGGCCACGCGGCGGGATGGGCATCTTTGCGCTGTTGCGCGAAGAGTCCTCGCTGCAACCGGCGCGCGCGCTGGCCATGAGCGGGTTAGCCGGACTCAGCAGTGCCGCGGTTCTCGCCGACATCAATGCCGCCGCCAGCAGCGTGCAACAGCACGGTCCGACGACCGCCTATTTCTTCGCCTTTCTCGGCATCGTGCTCGTCTACGTCGTCTCGAAGCGGTTCATCATGCTGACGTCGATCCGCGAGACGGAGAAGATCGTCCATCACATCCGCGTGCGCATCGTCTCCAAGGTCATGCAAGGCGATCTCGTCGCGCTGGACCGCATCGGGCGCAGCAACATCTTCGCCAGCGCCGGCAAGGAAACGCAGACAATTTCGCAGGCGACCTTCTTGCTGGCGAACGCGACCGAATCGCTGTCGATGCTGGTCTTCGCGGTGCTCTATCTCGCCTGGCTCTCGATCCCCGCTTTCGTGATCGGCGCGGCCTTCGTCAGCTTCGCGGTGGCGCTGCATTTCCGCAAAATGCGGACGGTCAACAGCGAACTGCGCACGGCAATGGATCAGGAGAACCGCTGTCTCGACTCGCTCACCGATTCGCTCGCCGGGTTCAAGGAGATCAAGGTGAATTCGGCGCGCGCGGCCGACATGTATCGCTATTTCACCGATCAGTCGATGCTCGCCGCCGAGACCAAGATCGGGGCGCAGGCGAAGATGGCCGCGCAATTCACGCTGTCCCAGGTCATGTTCTATATGCTGATCGCCACGATGGTGTTCGTGGTGCCGGTGTTCTCCGAGTCCTTTTCGGGCACCGTCGTCAAGGTCGCGACCGCCGTGCTCTTCATGATCGGCTCGATCACGACGATCGTCAGCGCCGTGCCGGTATTGGCGCAGGCGAATGCCGCCGCCACCAACATCCGCATGATCGAGGACGAGCTCGATCGCGCCTCGCGCCCGGCATCGCCCAACCCCGAGATCGTCCCGTCCTTCCGCGAGATCTCCCTGCGCAACGTCTTCTTCCAGCATCGCGATCTGACCGACGATCCGGTGTTCGCGGTCGGGCCGCTCAATGTTACCTTCCGCGCCGGCGAGACGGTGTTCATCACCGGCGGCAACGGATCGGGCAAGTCGACGCTCATCAAGCTGCTGGTCGGGCTCTACCGCCCGATGGCCGGGACGATCGAGATCGACGGCCGCCCCGTCGACGAGCGCATGCTCGAGCCCTACCGCAACATGTTCGCCGTCGTGTTTTCCGATTATCATCTGTTCAAGCGGCTGTTCGGGATGATGGATGCGGCGCAGTTGCGGATCGACGCGCTTCTGCAGCTCCTCGAAATTAATGATAAGACGCATGTCGTGAATGGGACGTTCGACACGCTCGACCTGTCCGGGGGCCAGCGCAAGCGCGTGGCGTTGGTCGTCGCCATGCTCGAGGACCGGCCCATCATCGTGCTGGACGAATGGGCGGCCGATCAGGACCCGGTCTTCCGCAAGAAATTCTACGAGGAGCTGCTGCCAGAATTGAAGCGGCAGGGCAAGACGATCATCGCCATCACCCATGACGACCAGTACTTTCGTTTGGCCGATCGCCGCCTGGCGCTCGAATACGGCCAGGTCGTCGCCGACGTGGCGGGTGCATCGTGAACAAGATCCGCGCTCATTTCCGGCATGTCCTCGGACGAATCTGGGATTGGATCGACAATCACCTGGTGACGGCCGCCGTGCTGACTGTCGTCGTCACCATTGTGGTCGTCGTGCTATGGCCGCTCGCGGTGGTGTTCGTTCCCGCCGGCGATGTCGGCGTTCTGTGGCAGCGGTTCGCTGGCGGCACCGATACGGAAGATGTGTTCCCGGAAGGATTCCATCTCATCTATCCCTGGAACATCATGTACATCTACAACGCGCGCTTCCAACTGGTCGACGAGAACTACGACGTTCTCACCTCGGACGAGTTGCGCTCGACCATCGACATCGCGTTCCGGTTTCGCATCGATACCGCGAATGTGGGCTGGCTGCACAAGCTGATCGGTCCCGACTACCTCAACACGCTGCTCGTCCCGGACGTCGGCTCGCAGGCGCGGACCATCTTCGCGCAATACAATTCCGAAGATGCATTCACGGATCGGCGCCGCGACATCGAGACCCTGGTCCGCGATGCCGTGGCGCGTCATCTTCTCGAAAGCTTCAATCCGCCGGGTCAGGGTTCTTTGTATCTCATCGACCTCGAGGACGTTCTGATCCGCGGCGTTACCTTGCCGGCGGCGTTGCAGAGCGCGATCGAAGCGAAGCAGACGGAGTTCACCCGTGCCCAGGCCTACGACTACACGCTCGCCGCCGAACAGAAGGAAGCGCAGCGCAAGGTGATCGAGGCCGAGGGCATTCGGAGCTTCGAGAACATCGTCAATCCCGGCCTGACCGAGAACTATCTCCGCTGGTCGGGCATCGATGCCACGCTGAAACTTGCCCAATCGCCGAATGGGAAAATCGTCGTGATCGGCTCTGGGCAGGGCGGCCTGCCGATCATCCTCGGCAATCTGGATACCGGCAGCGCGCCGGCGATTCCACCGTCGGCGACTGTGCCGCTGTCTCCAGGCGGCCCCGCGGTCATCCCGGCGATGCCGCCGCTTCCCGTCTTGCCACCCGCGCCAGCCCTGGCACCGGCGCCGGCAGCGGAGAATCCGCCACAGACGAATGTAATGCCGCCGGTGTCGGTGCCGCCTGCGCGAAATCCCACAGGAACGGCAGAGCCGGTCGGCCGGCTCACGCCGCCGCTATCGCCGCAGGGACCGGCCAACGGGTTGGGGTCGCCGGCGCAGCCTCCTGCTAGCCCCGCTGCAGGGGCGACGCCCCCTGCGCCGGCGGCGCGTCACTGACTCAGTGGCCGTTGGTGCCGCTGATGACGACCGAACTCGTCTCGGGAATGAGACCGACCGAGGTGCCGAGCGTGATGAGCTGGCTGAGGATCGTCAACACGATCGCCGAATTGCCCTGGTTCGCCCACGGAATGCTGTAGGTGTTTCCGCGATAGTCGATGCTCACGATGTCGTCGGAGTGCGACTGGTTCTTGTGCACGACGAACAACTCGTTGCCGACCGGCAAATAGTTGTAATCTTTCGCCTCCTGCGTCTCCATGTTGAGATGCAAGGGCTTGGGACTGTCATCCTGTAGCCAAATCAGATCGCCGAGATAGTCGAACACGTCACGCGTCGACCGCGTTTCGATCTTGAGCGTCGCATTCTCGAACCCGGCAAAGCCCGGACCGACGTGAAAAGTGTCCTGGTCGGCGGTACTTCCCGGTAGGGGAGCGGAAGCGCCGCCACGCGCCGATTGGCACAAAATCGCCGGCGGAAGTTGCGCTCCGGGCGCGCCCATGAAACAGAAGCGCGATGCTTTGACGGGCTTCACGAGCTGATAGCTGGTGTTGGGACCGGTGCCGATGGGCTGCAGGATCAACCCTGCCTGCGCGGCGGCAGCGAGCTTCGCCGTGTCCTTGGCTTCGGCGGCGGCCAGCGGCGGACCGAAGGGAATGAGGCTCGACGTCGACTCGGTCGTGAAGCCGAGCTTCAGCATGGTGTCGAGCGCGATCCGGAATCCTTGGTAACCGTCCTCGGTCGGGTTGTTCTCATAAGTGATGGTTTGTTTGCCGTCGGAGATCGTGATGCGATGAATCATCAGATTGAAGATGAGCTCGCGCGGCAATCCTTCGGCGATATAGTAATTGACGGTGTCGGGAGGGAACGGCGCCAGGATGCCTTTGAGGAACTCAGAGGTGTCGAGCGTCGGCACGTCGAAATTGAAGCCCTCGCTGGCCGAAGCGCCGATGGTTGCCGACTTCGTCGGCCGGACGGTCGGGATCGGCGACGCGCCGAACGGCGCCGTGATCGAGAAGCTCGGCGTGATCTGGCCGTTGCCGCGCACCACGGCTACCGTTGAGAAGTGCAGCGGCTCGTTATAAGAGGAGCGCACAACATTGAGCAGCAAGCTCTCATTGCGCGCCTTATCGGCGGCGAGGTCGTAGCCTTGCGTCCAATCCGAGAAATCGACCAATTGATGACAGCCGCCGAGGGCCAACGCAAAAGCCAACGGCACCGCTCTGCACAGAAATGTGCGCATAAATCCCCCGAACCGGCGAGCACCGGCAAAAAGTTACCCCGAGGCGATCCCTTTTCTGGTTCAGGATTCGCCACCCAGCACATAATAACGTTTTGTCGTGCGAGCGGTAAATAGCGTTGCGTCGTCTTGGTGCGTCGATTGGTGAAAACCGCGCGAGAATCGGTGCCGGACGTGTTGCCGGTCGGGGCACCGCTTTCTATGCTCAGGCAAAACACGGCGATTCGTCGAAGATCGCGTTTAAGCGGGGGCCGGACAGATGAGTGCGCGAGATGCCGGTCGTGAGATCGGTCATGATGCCAGTTTGCGCATCGTGGAAACCTGCGTCCGCGAGGTGCTTGGCGAGGAACGGCAACGCGCCTATGCGTCGGACCTGCCGCTGGCCGAGATGGGGCTCGGATCGCTCGACCTAACGGCGCTGGCGGCGCGACTCGCGAACGCATTTGGGGTCGAGCTCGATACCACTTTTCTGTTTCGTTACAGCCGACCCGTCAGCATTGCGGAGCACCTTCGCGAACCTCGCGCCGTTGCAGCGGCACCGCGTTCCGCTTCGCGTGTCGCCGCGGCAGAGCCGATCGCGCTCGTCGGCATGGCCTGCCGCTTTCCCGGGGGCGCGAACTCGCCCGCCGCCTATTGGACGCTGCTGCGCGACGGCGTCGATGCGATCACCGAAGTGCCGCCGTCGCGCTTCGATGTCGGTCTTTACCAGGGACCGTCCGGAGAAACCGGCGCGATCGCCTCGCGCTTCGGCGGCTTTCTCGAGAGCGTCGACAGTTTCGACGCGGGTTTCTTCCGCATCTCGCCGCGCGAGGCCGCCTATATGGATCCGCAGCAGCGCTTGCTGCTCGAGACCGCCTGGGAAGCCTTCGAGGATGCGGGCCTGACGGGCACGGATTTGGCCGGGTCGGCGACCGGCGTCTTCACCGGCATCTTTTCGCATGATTACGAGATCGTGCAGATTCGCAGCCACGACTCGCACGCTATCGGCGGCTATTACGGCACCGGGAATTCCTCGTCCGTGGCGTCCGGCCGCATCGCCTATTGCTTCGACCTGCGCGGGCCGGCGGTCTCGCTCAACACCGCCTGCTCGTCGTCGCTGGTCGCGGTGCATCTCGCCTGCCAAAGCCTGCGCGCGGGCGAATGCGAAATCGCGCTCGCGACCGGCGTCAACGTCATTCTCGCACCCGAGCTCAGCCTCAGCTTCTCGCAAGCCGGGATGCTGGCGCGCGACGGTCGCTGCAAGACCTTCGCTGCGGGCGCCGACGGATATGTGCGCAGCGAAGGTTGCGGCGCGGTCGTGCTGAAACCGTTATCACGCGCAATCAACGACGGTGACGACATTCTCGCCGTGGTCCGCGGCTCGGCCGTGACGCAGGATGGCGCAAGCAATGGCCTGACGGCCCCCAGCGCTCCAGCGCAAGCGGCGGCCATTAAAGGCGCGCTCGCTATGGCCGGCGTGGCAGCCGAGGACGTTGCCCATATCGAGACGCATGGCACCGGCACGAGCTTGGGCGACGCCATTGAAGTGCAAGCGCTCACCGCGATATTCGCCGGCCGCGCGCCGGACAATCCGCTGGTTCTCGGCGCGTCCAAAACGAATATCGGCCATAGCGAAGCGGCGGCGGGCATGGCCGGCCTCATCAAGCTGGTCCTCGCTTTGCGGCATGAGCAAATCCCGCCGCAGCTGCATTGCGCAACGCCCGATCCCGGGCTCGCGCTCGACGCTATTCCTGCGATCGTGCCGAACGCATTACGCCCCTGGCGTCGCGGGTTTGGGGAGCGGGTAGGGGGTGTGAGCTCGTTCGGGTTCAGCGGGACGAATGCGCATGTTGTGGTGTCGGAGGCTCCGGCGGTATCTCGGCCGCGTCCGGCATTCGAGGGCGAGCGTGGCTTGCAT
>DASYAL010000073.1:0-2920 GCA_036501365.1 Allostellaceae bacterium
CCGATCACGGTGAAATGGGCGGGCCGCGCCATCAGGCCGAGCCGATCGAGGCGACCAGCGCAACACCGCCGGCACCGCGCATCATAATGGTCTCGGCCAAGTCGATGCACAGCGCGTGCTGGTCGTGCAGGACGTGGCGACCGACGCCGACGTCGAGTGTGGCGGGCCCGCTCGGTGCGTAAACGACATGCGTGCCCGGCGACAAAGTCAGCGGTGTGCCAGCATCGAGCACGCGCAAATCGAGATGCGTCTCGGACCGCGCGCCGATCAGGTTGACGACCTCGACCGGCCCGGCCTCGAGCCGGCTGGTAATCGGCGGTTCGCCGCGAAACCGAACCGGCCGCAGCGGCTCGCGCAGATCGATCTCACCGGCCGCGGTCTCGAGCACCAGGCCCCGCCCCGCCACGACGACTTGCAGCCGGTCGTACCCGGACAAGTCGGAGAACGGCGCCCCGATCGGGATTTCGGTACGGCCCAGCCGCCACAGCACCCCATCCCAATCGCCCGGCTTCGCGCCAGGCCGGTAGGCGTCGGCGATGTCGATCGTGACGCCGCCGCCGTTCTTCCAGGGCGAGCGCCGGTATGCGGCCGGATCGAGCGCCGCAATCCGAACATCGGTCACGAACTCCCCCTGTGGCGTGCCCGACGCAGGTTTCGCGACGTCGCGGCGATTCCATAGTGTATCGTCAAAATGGACCATGGCGAGACCATGATGCAGCACTGGCCGCGATGGCTACTCGGACTCCTGCTGGCGACAGCGCTGTCGTCGGCCACCGGACATGCCGCAGAGCGCGTGGCAACCGCCATCGTGTTCGCGGTCGACGTGTCGGGCAGCGTCAATGCCGAGCGCTATGTGCTGCAGCGCGCCGGCATCGCGGGCATCTTTGCCGATGCGGACATCGAGCACCTGCTGGACGGCGGCCTGGCCGTCACCCTGATGGAATGGTCGGACGAGCACAGCGTGGTCGTGCCCTGGACGATCCTGCGCACGCCGCGCGACGCGCACGCCCTTGCCGCCAGAATCAACGCCGCGTCGCGGGTGCCCGGTTATTCGACCGCGCTGTCGCTGGCGCTGTACGCCGCCGCCAATCTGCTCGACGCTTGTCCGTGCGAGGCTGCGCGCCGGATCATCGACGTCTCGGGCGACGGCGAGAATAACGGGCCGGTCTCGACTTACCTGGCACGCGACGAGATCGTCGCGCGCAACATCCGCGTCAACGGCCTGCCGATCGTCACGCCGGCCGAGCCCGACCTGGCGACCTGGTACAAGGCCAACGTGGTCGGCGGCAATGGCGGCTTTCTCGAGGTGGCGAACGGCTTCGAGGATTTCGCGCGCGCGATGCGCCGCAAATTTCTGCTCGAGGTTGCGAAGAACTGACCGCCCTTAGGATCCGCCGCGAAATTATCGAATCGGAAAATCAGAACAACGCAAGAAAAGAATCGCGATATTGATCGGCCGAGGGACTTGATCGCGATATCTTGAGGTTGTGATCGATATCGGCACTCTTGGCGCCCGATTTGCGCGGATCGAGCCGCTGTTGGACGAGCGGGCGCGGCGGTTGTTCGTGGCGAACGAGGCCTTGGCGCTTGGCCGCGGCGGGGTGACGGCGGTCGCGGCGGCGACCGGGGTTGCGCGTAGCACGATCAATCGCGGGATCAGCGAGCTGAAAGCGGCGCCCCGCGCGCTCGGCCGTGGCATCCGGCGTCCCGGCGCCGGCCGCAAGCGCGCGGTGGTGCGTCAACCGGGGTTGCTGGTGGCGCTCGAGACCTTGATCGAGGCCGCGATCCGCGGCGATCCCGAGGCGGCGCTGCGCTGGGTTAGCCGGAGCCAGCGCCATATCGCCACGGCGCTGCGTCACCAAGGCTTCGAGGTGAGCCAGAAGCTGGTCGGCCTGTTGCTGCGCGAGCTGAAGTACAGCTGTCAGGCCAATCGCAAGACCCGGGAAGGCACCAACCATCCCGACCGCGATGCGCAGTTCGAGCACATCAATGCCACGGTGAAAGCGACGATCGCCGCGGGCGAGCCGGCGATCTCGGTCGACACCAAGAAAAAGGAGCGGGTCGGCGACTTCAAGAACGGCGGGCGCGAGTTGCGCCGCGCCGGCGATCCCGAGCCCGTGCGCGTCCACGACTTCGAGATCAAGAGCCTCGGCAAGGTCGCACCCTACGGCGTCTACGACATCGCCGCCAACGCCGGCTGGATCAACGTCGGGATCGACAGCGACACCGCCGCCTTTGCGGTCGAGAGCATCCGGCGCTGGTGGCAACGCCTCGGCAAAGCGCGCTATCCCGCGGCGCGACGCCTCACCATCACGGCCGACTGCGGCGGCAGCAACGGCGCCCGGGTGCGCCTCTGGAAACGCGAATTGCAACGCTTCGCCGACGAAACCGGCCTCGCCGTCACGGTCGCCCATCTGCCGCCGGGCACCAGCAAATGGAACCGCATCGAGCACCGGCTGTTCGCCTACATCTCGCAGAACTGGCGCGGCAAGCCGCTCGTCAGCCATCAGGTCATCATCCAGCTGATCAGCGCCACCACAACCGACACCGGCCTCACCGTCACGTGCGACCTCGACCGCGCCAGCTATCCCAAGGGCATCGCGGTCAGCGACGCCGAAATGGCCGCGCTCAACATCCAGCGCGATGCCTTTCACGGCGAATGGAACTACACCATCGCGCCGCGACCGCAACCGCCTCATTGAGGCGGTTGTCTCGCGTCAGATCCTAAGCTTGGGCAGATTCTTTTCCCGCATATACGGGGCCACGGCGTTATAAGCCTCTCGGAACTCCTTATTAAACGCGGCATGAAGCATTACATTGAAGGTGTGTTGCTTGCGGCCGAGAACCCGGCCCCGGCGAGCGGCATACAGCCAGCCCGCGGTAGCGAGGATAGCGGCGGTCAAGATCGCGGTTCCTGGGT
>DASYAL010000074.1:0-231690 GCA_036501365.1 Allostellaceae bacterium
TGGGCATTTCATTGCCCTATTCGTTTCCCGACGCGCGCGTCGACCACGCGTATATCCGCAGCTTCGTGCGCCGCGCCGAAGCCCTGGGCTTCGACGACGGATGGCTGACCGAGGGTATCCTCAATCCGAACTTCGTGCTCGAGCCGGTGACCTATATCGCGCATCTCGCGGCGCTGACGGAGAAGATTCGCTTCGGCATTTCCGTGATCATTCTCAACTATCGAAACCCGATCCAACTGGCCAAGCAGCTCGCGACCGTCGACCACCTGAGCAATGGCCGTCTCACGGTCGGTTTCGGGCTGGGCGGGGGCACAAGCCTCTACCCGGCCTTCGGCATCGATGAGAAGAAACGTGTCACGCGTTTCGAGGAGGCGTTCAGGGTGATGAACGCGCTTTGGACGGAGGAGCGCGTCACCATCGATGGCCAGTTCTGGAAACTCAACAATCAAGGAATGCAGCCGCGCCCCTTCCAGAAGCCGCGCATGCCTGTATTCCTCGGTGGACACTCGGAGCCCGCCATGCGCCGCGCCATCAGGCTCGCCGACGGCTGGATGGCCGCCGGGTCCACCGGCAACGAGGAATCGCTCGTCGATCTCGCGCGGATGCACGGCTACCTCGCGGAAGCCGGTGTCGATCCTAAGAAATTTTGGCTGTCCAAACGCATCTACATTGCGGTGGAAGACGACGAGGCGAAGGCCCGCCAGAAGCTGAACGCCGCGCTCAGCTATCAATACGCGGGACGCGATCAGAGCCACGTTGGGCTTGCCGCGACGCCGTCACAGGCGGTGGCGTGGCTGAGGCGCTTCATCGATGCGGGCGTGAACCATATCCTGCTCAATCCATGCTACGAGCATGAGAGCCAGATGGAGACATTGGCCGCGAAGGTCGTGCCGCAGCTTTAGGCGCTTAACGAGCCTGCGCCTGGCGCGAGAGCGAGATGTTGCACGGCGCGGCCTCGTTCCACGTCGTCGCGACGCCGACGATCGCCTGCGCGAGCTGCTCCTCGGTGACGCCCATCGCGTATCCTACTCCTGCGGCATCACGCAGCAGCATGCCTTGCTTCCTTGAAGCCCACAATGCCGTCTTCCGCTCGCGGTCGATCCGGCGCTAAGCTCCCGCAAAGACTTCAGGGAGCGCCGCCATGTTTCCGCGCAATTTCTGGTACGTCGCCGCCTGGGATTGGGAAGTGCGCCGGCAGGAGCTGGTGTCGCGCACCATCTGCAACGAGCCGATCGTCTTTTGGCGCACGGAAGATGGCACGCCCGTCGCGCTCGAGGATCGCTGCTGCCATCGCCACATGCCGCTCTCGCACGGCAAGCTGCGCGGCAGCGACCTCGAATGCCTCTATCACGGCCTCGTCTATGACGGCAGCGGCGCCTGCATCCGCATCCCGAGCCAGAAGGCGATCCCGCCGGCGGCGCGCGTGCGCGCCTATCCGGTGGTCGAGCGCCATCACTGGGTCTGGATCTGGATGGGCGATCCCGCCAAGGCCGATCCGAATCTCATCGAGGATTTCCATTGGATGGACGATCCGCAATGGCGCGCGCGCGGCGAGCGGCTCGACCTCAAAGGCAATTACCTGCTGATCGTCGAGAACCTGCTCGACCTCACCCATCTGCAATTCGTCCATCCGACGACGCTCGGCACGCAGGCGATCGCCGGCAATCCGATCAAGACCGAGCGCGACGCCAACCGCGTGCGCGTCACGCGCTGGATGCTCGATCACACGGCGCCGCCGTTCTTCCAGAAGACCGGCAACATCGGCCCCGATGAACGAGTCGATCGCTGGCAGATCATCGACTACACCCCGCCGGCTTTCGTGCGGCTCGATGTCGGCTGCGCCCGCACCGGCACCGGCGCGACCGAGGGCAACCGTTCGCAAGGCATCTCGATGCGCAATCTCAACGCGATCACGCCCGAGACCGAGACGACGACGCATTACTTCTGGGCCCAGGCGCATAATTTCGCGTTGGGCGACCCGAGCGTCAGCGAGCTGATCTTCCGCCAGGTGCACACCGCCTTCATGGAAGACCTCGCGGTGATCGAGGCGCAGCAGAACACGATGCGCGCCTATGGCGACGCCTTGCCCGATCCGGTCGATCTCAACCAGGACGCGGGCGGCATCCAGGCGCGGCGCATCGTCGCCACCATTCTCGCGGCCGAGCGCGCGGCACCGGCAGCGCGGCTGGTCGGCTAACACGATCTTCCTGCGCGAGATTCCTCACAACCGTCATTGCGAGGGACGACCCGGCCAACCGCTCTTCGCGGTCGGCCCCTTCGGGTTCACGCGCGAAGAGCGCGTGAACGGGTTGTCCAGCGACGAAGCAATCCAGGGCATCGCGCGCGCGGCTCGTGGATTGCTTCGCTCCTGAGCTCTTGTCGAAGGGGCTCGCAAGGACGAAACGATGTTCTAACGTCGCCCGCTAATCCAGCGGCACCACGTAGCGCTTGTCCATCATCTTGTTGCCGTCGGCGTCGGCGGGCAGCATGCCCTGGCTCTTGAACCATTCGAGCTGGTGCAGCACGTCCTTGACGTCGAGCTTGGCGTCGGGGTCGTCGTAGGAGATCGCCTGATCGAGCTGCTCGGTCGATTGGTTGAGCGCTTTCGCCATGATCGCGAGCACCGCCGGCGCGCCCGGCCCGTCCTTGCGCTCGCCGTTCGGCCCGGTGAACGCGTCGTGGTAATCATGCGCGCCTTTCTTATACGCGCGCATGAAGGCGTCGATCATCGGCTTCTTGTCGTCGGCGGTCTTGGTCGCGACGAAGATGATGGTGTTCTGCCACGGCGTCTCGTCGCCGACCCAGCCGAGGATATGCGCCTTGCCGCTGCTTTGCAGCTTCAGCGCGAAGGTCGAGACCTCGGGCGCGGCATCGACCTGATTGCCGGCGAGCGCAGTGGCGAGATTCGAGAGACCTTGCAGCGCGACGAGGCGCTGGCTCTTCGGATCGATGTGATATTTCTCGTTGGCGAGCTCGACCTCGTAATGCACCGGGCCGCCGACCTGAACGATGCCGATGGTGCGGTTGCCGAGGTCCTTGTACGATTTGAGGCCTTTATCCCAGCCTTCGTTCGAGGCGAGGATCGCGGCCCCCTGCCAGCCGGCCACTTCGCGCCCCTGCCCGCCGGTGATCTTGAGGCCGCCTTTGGCCGCGAGGTTGTAGGCCGCCGCCGTTGCCGCCGTGAGGCCGATATCGAGCGCGCCGGCGACCACGCCCTGCGCCACCGATTGCGCCGCATCCATGCTCACCATCTCGGCGGTGATGTGCTCGGCGGCGAAATAACCGCGGTCCCGCGCGATATAGAGCGGACCCGCGGCGGTGACCGGCCCGGTGCCGACCTTCATCGCATAATCCTCGGCGCGCGCCGAAGCGGCGGCGACGAGCGAGCCGGCGACGAGCGCTGCGCCCAGCGCCGCAAAAGTCAGAGCCTTCATGGGATCCTCCCTCTCTTATCGTTGCCGCGAAAGATAGCTCATCCGGCGAGGAGATACACCGCGAGGATGACATAGCCGAAGATCGCGACGCTGGCATGGATGCCGATCGCGGCGCCCGGCATGCGCTTCTTGCGAAGATGCAGCCAGAGGCTGACGAGACCGAGCAGCGCCGCGAGCAGCAAGAGGATCGCGGCGGCGAGGCCGAAGCTCGCCGTGCCGGTATCGGTGCCGCGGGCCGGGCCTCTGAGGGCGACGAGCAGCACGCCATAGCTGATCAGCACCGCGATGCCGTGCCCAGAGGCGAGCACGCGCGGCGGCGGGTGCGCGGGATGGCGCAACACCTGGATCGCCAGCGCGCCGCCCAACAGCACGACGATGGCGAAAGCAAGAACAGCGAGGCTAAGGCTGGACACGTTGCAATACTACCGCGAGTCCTTCGACGACGCTGCGCTCCGCGCCGGATGAGGCGTTTTTCTTACCGGCATCTACCACGGGAAGATGCCCACCTCAATTTCCCCTCGCCCTGAGCGTAATCGCCCTCCGACAAGCCCAGGGGGCGCAGGATCGTATTGCAACCGCTATGATCGGCGCCGCAACGAAATGATCGGGAGGAGCCCATGCCGCAACAGGTGATCAATCTCAAAGGCATCGACCATCCGCAAGCCTCGCCGATGGCGTGCAAGATCGGGCCGCTCTTGTGCTCGGGCGCGATCTATGGCCGCGATCCCGAGAGCGGCCAGCTCCCGCCCGACGCCGCGGCACAGGCGCGCAACACTTTCGCCAATATGAAGCGGGTGCTCGCCGCCGCCGGCATGAGCACCGACGACGTCGCCAAGATCACGATCTATATCGCCGACGACGCGCATCGCGACGCGGCGATCGCCGAATGGGCGCGCACCTTCCCCGATCCCCAGCGCCGCCCGGCGCGGCGCACCCTGGTCGCGCCGATCCATGCCGGCATCGTCCAGGTCGAGATCATCGCTTATAAGGCGTGAGCGGCAGGTTGCAGTCGCACCGCGAGCCCTTCGACTACGCTCAGGGTGAGGATGGGTTTGTGTAAGGCATCCACCACCGGGAAATGCCCTTCTCAATTTCTCCTCACCCTGAGCGAAGTCGAAGGGCGCTGGATGAGAAGGCAACGAGGAAAGATATGAAGCGGATCGTGTCGATCTCGCTCTGTGTGTTCGCAGTTTTGGCCGCCATCCCGGCGCGGGCGGCAGAGAAAGTCGCGGTCGGCATCGTCGGCGGCTTCAACGCCTTCACCTGGCCGGCGGCGATCGCCCTCGCCGAGGGCTTCTACGCCCAGCGCGGCCTCGCGCCCGAGGTCATCTTCATGCCGTCCTCGCCCGGCATGCTGCAGCAGCTCGCCGCCGGCTCGCTCGATATCGCCGGCAGCGCCGGCCTCGTCGATCCGGTGCGGCTGATCGCGCGCCGCGCGCCGATCGCCTTGGGCCGCATCGAGCTGCGCGTCTCGCCTTACGATCTCGTCGCCAAGCCGCAATTCAAGAGCATCGCCGACTTGAAGGGCAGGAACGTCGCCATCGGCAGCCGCAACGACATCACCTTCATCCTCATCGCGAAGATGCTGGCCTCGGCCGGCCTCAAGCCGGATGACGTCGAGATGATGTATTCCGGCTCGACCGTGTCGCGCTATGCGGCGCTCAAGGCCGGCGCGTTCGATGCGACTTTCCTCGCGCCGCCTCTGAGCTTCATCGCGCAAGGCGACGGCTTCCGCTCGCTCGGCATCGCCGGCGATTACGCCAAGGACCTGCCGTTCACCGGCTCGATCGTCAACCGCAGCTGGGCGGCGGCGCATCCCGAAGCGGCGAAGGACTTCTTCGCCGCCAACGACGCGGCGACCGACTGGTTCCGCGATCCCGCGCATCGCGACGCCGCAATCAAGATCCTGATCGACATGGGCAAGAGCAATCCCGCGGACGCCGCGCGCAGCTACGACTTCCTCCACGGCGGCGATTACTTCGACGACAGCCACGCGGTCTCGCGCCGCGCCGTCGCCGCGCTGGTCGCGGCGCTGCATGAGCTCGGCGACAGCGACGTCAATCCGACGCCGGAGCAGACGGTGATCGCCGGCGTGACCGCGTTGGGCGAGTGAGGCTTTAGATTCGTTGCAAAGCGATCGCGCGTCCTTCGACTACGCTCAGGATGAGGATTGATTCGAATATGGCATCTACCACTGGAAGATGCCGTGCTCAATTTTCTCCTCACCCTGAGCGTAGTCGAGCGCACAATGCCCTTGCAACGGATTACCCCGCGCCAATGCGCGCCAAGGCGGCCTCGAGCTTGGCGAGCGTCGCCTCGTAGTCGGCCTTCCGCTCGCGCTGCTCCTCGATCGCCTCGGGCTTGGCCTTCGCCATGAACTGCTCGTTGCCGAGCTTCTTTTCGATCTTCTCGAGCTCGCCGCGAACGGCCGCGACTTCTTTCTCGAGCCGCGCGCGCTCCTTGCCGAGATCGACCGCGCCGGCGACGTCGATCAGCACCGTCGTGCCCTCGACCACGATCTGCAGCGCGGTCTTGGCGCCGCTCGCCGCGCCGAAGCCGATGGTCTTGAGGCGCGCGAGGCGGCGAATCTGCTCGCCATGAGTCGCGATCCACGCGCGGCTCTCTTGCCGCGTCTCGGTGATGGTCGCCGCGAGCTCGCTCGCCGCCGGCACGTTCATCTCCGAGCGCGTCGCGCGGATCGCCGAGATCAGCGCCACCACCCATTCCATCTCGCGCATGGCCATCTCCGCGACCGCGTCGCGATCCGCGGCAAGCGTCACCGCCGGCCACTTCGCCGTGATCAGCATGCCGGCGCTTGTCCCGGCGATGTGCTGCCACAGCGTCTCGGTGATGTAGGGCATGATCGGATGGAGGAGATGGACGATGCGCTCCAACACCCAGGCGGTCATCGCCCGCGTCTCGGCCTTCGCCGCCTCGTCGCTGCCGGTAAGGATCGGCTTCGAGAACTCGATATACCAGTCGCAGAACGTGCCCCAGGTGAATTGATAGAGCGCGTCGGCGGCGTCGTTGAATTTATACTCCTCGATCGCCGCCGCGACGCGCGCGCCGGCGGTGCTCGCCGCCGCCGCGATCCAGCGGTTGACGGTGAGCCTGGCGCCCGCCGGATCGAAGCCGGGCACGCGCGCACATTGATTCATCTCGGCATAGCGCGCGGCGTTCCAGAGCTTGGTCGCGAAATTGCGATAGCCCTCGATGCGGCTCTCAGCGAGCTTGATGTCGCGGCCTTGCGCCGCGAGCGCCGCCAAGGTGAAGCGCAGCGCGTCGGTGCCGTAGCGGCCGATCAGGTCGAGCGGGTCGATGATGTTGCCCTTCGACTTCGACATCTTCTGGCCGCGCTCGTCGCGCACCAGGGCATGGATGTAGACCGTCTTGAACGGCACGGCCCCCATGAACTTGCAGCCCATCATCATCATCCGCGCGACCCAGAAGAAGATGATGTCGAAGCTCGTCACCAGCACGTCGGTCGGGTAGTAGCGCTGCAGCTCGCGCGTGCGCTCGGGCCAGCCCAAGGTCGAGAACGGCCACAGCGCCGAGGAGAACCAGGTGTCGAGCACGTCGGGATCGCGGCGGAGATCGGCCTCGCGGCCGTAATGCCTGGCGGCGGCGGCGAGCGCCTCGGCTTCGGTCTCCTCGACGAAGGTCGCGCCGTCAGGCCCATACCAGGCCGGGATCTGATGCCCCCACCAGATCTGGCGCGAGACGCACCACGGCTGGATGTTGCGCATCCAGTCGAAGAAGGTGTTCTCCCACATCTTCGGGACGAACACGGTCTCGCCGCGCTCGACCGCGACGACGGCGGGTTTCGCCAGCTCGGCGGCATTGACGTACCACTGATCGGTCAGCCACGGCTCGATGACGACGCCCGAGCGGTCGCCATAAGGCACCATCAGCGTATGCGGCTCGATCTTCGCGACGAGGCCCTGGGCCTCGAGATCGGCGACGATCTGCTTCCTCGCGGCAAAACGATCCATGCCGCGATAGGCGGGCGGCGCCTCGTCGTTGAGCTTGGCGTCGCGATCGAAGATGTTGACCAGCGGCAGGTCGTGGCGGCGGCCGACCTCGAAATCGTTGAAGTCGTGCGCCGGCGTGATCTTCACCGCGCCGCTGCCCGCGGCCGGATCGGCATAGTCGTCGCCGACGATCGGAATCCGCCGCCCGACCAGCGGCAGGATCGCGTAATGGCCGATCAGATGCCGGTAGCGATCGTCCTCCGGGTTGACCGCGATGCCGGTGTCGCCGAGCATGGTCTCCGGCCGCGTCGTCGCGACGGTGATGTGCTCGCTCGGCCGGCCTTCGATCGGATAGGTGAGATACCAGAGCGAGCCCTTGGTCTCGCGACTCTCGACCTCGAGATCGGAAATCGCGGTGTGCAGCTTGGGGTCCCAATTGACCAGCCGCTTGTCGCGATAGATCAGCCCTTCGCGATGGAGCTGCACGAACACTTTGCGCACCGCGGCCGAAAGGCCTTCGTCCATGGTGAAGCGCTCGCGGCTCCAATCGGGTGAGGCGCCGAGCGCGCGCAGCTGGCGGGTGATGCTGCCGCCGGATTGGGCCTTCCACTTCCACACCCGCTCGATGAACTTCTCGCGGCCGAGCTGGTGGCGATTGGATTGCTCGAGCTCGAGATCGCGCTCGACCACCATCTGCGTCGCGATGCCGGCGTGGTCGGTGCCCGGCTGCCACAGCGTGTCGCGGCCCAGCATGCGGTGATAGCGGACGAGGATATCCTGCAAAGTGAAGGTCAGCGCGTGGCCGAGATGCAGGATGCCGGTCACGTTGGGCGGCGGCATCATGATGCAATAAGGCTGCGCCGGGCTGTCGGGATGGCAGGCGAAGGCGCCCGACATTTCCCACGCGTCGTAAAGCGCCGCCTGCATCGCGGCCGGATCGAATGTCTTGTCGAGCATCAGCGCTTTTTAGCGGCGCCGAAGGTTGAGGGCCAGCCTGGGAAAATCAGGGCTCAGCGGCGCTGCGCGTCGAGCGCGAGGCGGCCGATCTCTTCGCGGACGACGCGCTCGACGATCTGCGGCAGGTTCTGATCGAGCCACGCCTTGAGCATGGGCCGCAGCAATTCGCGGGTGATCTCTTCGAGGGTCTGATTGGCGTTGCCCATGGACACGCTCGTGATGTTTGGCTCGCGATGGCTGCGGTTGACGAGTTCGGTCATTGCCCGGAGCGAGGCGGCGGCGGCGCGCTCGGAGATGAGACGATCGTCTTCTTCTTCGACCGCCGGCTCGGGTTCGGGCCGCGGCGGCGGTGGCGGCGGCGATGGAGCAGCCGGCCGTTCCGGCGCCACCACAAGCTCTTCCTCGTCGTCGCGATCGGTGACCGGCGCCGGCGGCGGTTCGGGGCGCGGCGGCGCGGGCGGCGGCGCTTCGTCCTCGAGCGCGACCGGCGCCGCGGCGGCGGCGGGCGGCGCTCCCTCCTCCACCGCCTCTTCGGTCAGCATGAGCACGTCGCTCTCGTCTTCGACATCGGCGATCAGCTTTGCCGGTGCGGCCGGCCCGGCGCCCGGCGGCGCGGCACCGGGCGCTTCCGGCGCCGGCGTCTCGCCGTCTTCGGAGATGATCCGCCGGATGGAGGCGAGGATCTCCTCCATCGAGGGTTCGTGCTGGTCCTTGTTGGCGTCCGACATCTTCGCGTTTCAGGGCCACGGGTCGCGTTTATAACGCTCTATGGTAGGTGAAAGCCGCGCCAAACGCCAGCAAATGGGATGCCGGGACCGCGCGAGCGGCGTCGCGAGTCGCGTCTATTGCCCGTCGTCGGCGTCGAAGCCGACCGCCTTGTTGCGCACCGAGCGATAGTGGACGTTCACGTCGTAGACCTGCACCGGCAGCTTCAGGTCGACGGCGGTGAGGCGGCCGATCTGCTGGTAAAGGTTGACCTGCGCGAC
This sequence comes from Allostellaceae bacterium, assembly GCA_036501365.1. Lineage (GTDB taxonomy): Bacteria > Pseudomonadota > Alphaproteobacteria > ATCC43930 > CGMCC-115725 > CAIKMD01. Next base: position 9,349 of record DASYAL010000074.1, read on the forward strand.
CGCCTGATCGTGCTCCGCCTTGGCGAGATTGACCTGGTCGGTGAACAGCGTCTGCTGCTGGATCAGCACATCCTGCACCGTGCGCTGCCCGACCTGCTGCTGCTGCGTGATGCCTTCGAGGGCGATCTGCGCCGCGTCGATCGTTGTATGCAGCGAGGTGATGCTGGCGGTGGCCGAGGCGACCGTCTCCCAGGATTGGGTCGCCGACTGCACGGCGGTGCGGCGCGTATCGTCGGTCGTGCCTTGTGCCTTGCCGACATTCTCGATCGCCTGCCGCGCCTGCGACCAGATGTTGCCGGCCTCGTAGAGCGGCACGGTCAATTGCGCGATGCCCGAGAGGTTGGTCTGCTCGCGGCCGTTGAGCTGGCTTTCCTGCAGCCGCTGGACGTTGCCGACCAAAGCGAGGTTCGGCAGCAGCTGCGCCTTGGTCGCGGCGACGAGGTCGCGCGCGGCGTCCTCGGAATATTGGGCGGCGACGACGTTGGGATTCTCGGTCGAGGCCAGCGTCAGCGCCTGCTCGCGCGTCGTCGGCAGAACGAGGGCGAGCTTCGGCGACACCAGATCGACCGGCGGATGCCCGACCTGATGCGCGTAATTCGCGGCGTCGTTCTCGAGCGTGCCCTGGTCGGTCTGGCGCGTCGCCGTGGCGGCGGCCAGCGCCGATTGCGCCTGCGCGACGTCGGTGCGCGTCAATTGGCCGACGCGGAACTGGTCGTTGGTGACCTCGAGCTGCCGCGTCAGCACCTGTTCGTTGTTGCGGTCGAGCTGAACCACCGCCTGATCACGCAGCACGTCGAAATAGGCTTGCGAGGCGTTGAAGAGCGCGGTGCTTTCGGTGGCGATGAGGCGCGCGCGCTCGCTTTGCACCTGGTCTTCGGCCTGCGCGGTCCTGGCGATGGTATTGCCGCCGTTGAAGAGCGGCTGATTCACCGTGAGGCTGTAGGTCTTGGGCTGTATCGTCTGATGCGCCGGTGCGCTGCCGGTCGCGGCCGGCGTGTTCTCGGAGCGCTCGAGGCCGGCCGCGCCGTTGAAGGTGACGGTCGGCCGCCAGCCCGCGAGCGCTTGCGGCACGCCTTCGTCGGTCGCGCGCAGATTGGCGCGCTCGGAGAGGAGTTGCGGGTTGGTGTTGTAGGTCGAGACCAGCGCCTGCTCGAGCGTCTCGGCATGGGCGGCGACAGCGAAAGCGCCGGCCACCGCGAGCGAAGCAAAGACGACCCGAACCATTTTCCAGCCCCCTGTCCTTCGGATGGCGTTTTGCGACGCCGCTCCGGACCTACCCCGTTAGAGCACGAACGCCGCGCGGCGCGCAAATCCCGGCAAAGGATGGACCGTCGCATCGAAAATCGACCGGCTCGATACCTTGCCCTCGGCGCGCGTCATCAGCACCGCCGCGCCGCAACCCGAATCCGCCGGGCTCGCCGCGCCCTCGGTCACCGTGACGAGGCGCCCGCCTTCGGCGAGCTGGTCGCTGACCGCCGTCGGGATCTCGCCGACGCCGCCATTGATCAGAATGACATCATAGGGCGCGCCGGCGCGCCAGCCCTCGTTGAGCGGCGCCTCGTGCAGCGCGACATTGGCGATGCCGAGCGCCGCGAGATTGGCGCGCGCCGCGGCGGCGAGCCGCGGCTCGCTCTCGACCGCGTCGACCGTCGCCGCCATCCGCGCCACAAGCGCGGTGGCGTAGCCGGTGCCGCAACCGATCTCGAGCACCTTGTCGTCCTTGCCGATGTCGGCGAATTGCAGCAACCGCGCCAGGACCAGCGGCTCGATCAGATAGCGGCCGCCGCCCAGCGGGACGTCATCATCCACATAGGCGATGCCGCGCAGCGCGGTTGGCAGGAAACGCTCGCGCGGCACGGTGAGGAAGCCCTCCAGCACCGCCTCGTCGGTCACCTTATTGGTGCGCAGTTGGCACTCGACCATATTTAGCCTGGCGGCGGGTTCGTTGATCATGGCTGCGCAAAATGAGTCATGGAAAGCCGAGCGTTTATAGAGGCTTGTCGCGCGGCTGACAATGCGCTCGGGTGACGCAGCGGGGCGCGGCGCACGACGCGGTCGGTGGACGGGATGGCGGCGGCGCTTTATATCTCGCCGGCGTCGCCGGCCGGATGGCAGAGTGGCTATGCAGAGGACTGCAAATCCTCGTACAGCGGTTCGATTCCGCTTCCGGCCTCCAATGCGCACCACCCGGAGTGGTGGCATGGCGCGCGCGGCTTTGTTATAAGCCCGCGCGCGCTTACGGCGACGCCCGAAACCTATTCCGGGGTAGCTCAGCGGTAGAGCAATCGGCTGTTAACCGATCGGTCCTCGGTTCGAATCCGAGCCCCGGAGCCAGATAAAGCAAGGGCCGAGCGAGACACGCTCGGCCCTTTCGCGTTTCCGCTCACGCTTCCTTGAAGCCGTAATCCGGCACGCCCTGCTGATTGCCGTAATATTTGTAGGGCAGGAATTTGCCCGACATGGTGATCCGGACACGGTCGCCCTTGGGATTGGGCTCGCGCGCGAGCGCGATGTCGAAATCGATCGCCGACATGATACCGTCGCCGAATTCCTCCTCGATCAGCGCCTTCCAGGCTGGGGCGTTGACCATCACCAGCTCGTAGAAGCGATAGATTAGCGGGTCGGTTGGCGGCATCGGCGTGCCGGTGCCGCGCAACGGCACCTCGTTGAGCATCGCTTGCTCGGCTTTGGTGAGGCCGAAGAGCTCGGCAGCGCGCGCCGCCTGCGTCTTGACCAGCTTCATCTGGCCCAAGAGCGCGCTGACGATCAGCACGTCGGACATCCCGCCAATCTGGTCGCAGATAAAGCGCCAGCTCCAGCCTTTCTCGCGCTTGATATCGAGCAGCTTCTCGGTCAAATCGGCACGCTTCATCGTCCATCTCCTCGGGTTCGGGCGCGGTGTCGCGCGGCTTGATGACAAGCCTGGCCGTGCAAGAGCGATGCCAGTCTGTCCTCTCTACGGGCCTTTCCTCGCCTGTTCGGCATCGTGCTAGAGTTGGCAACGCTGCCCCAAAAACACGAAATCCAGCAGCGGGAGGAGACCCATGGCGCGGCCATCGTCGAAGCACTACGAGGATATCCTGATCGGGCTGATGTTCCTGACCTTCGGCACGATCTTTCTCGACCGCATGGCGCAGTTTTATCTCGCGCCCTACATCATTCCGGATCTCCACGTCAGCAACCAGCAGCTCGGCATGATGGCCTCGATCCTGGGCATCGCCTGGGCGCTGAGCTGCGTCTTCTTCGGCGCGATCTCCGACCGCGTCGGCCGGCGGAAGATCCTGATCCCCGCCATCTTCGTGTTCTCGGCGCTGTCCTGGCTTTCGGGCATGGTGCATTCCTTCGGCGAGATGATGCTCGTTCGCTTTCTCCTGGGCCTCGCCGAGGGCGCCTGCTACTCGCCGCTGATGGCGACGACGGAAGAATCCTCGAGCGACCACCGCCGCGGCCGCAATGTCGGCCTCGTCGTGAGCTCCGCGGCGCTCGTCGGCACCGCGATCGCTCCCATCCTCACCACCCAGGTGGCGGCGCATATCGGCTGGCGCTGGTCGTTCTTCGTCGCCGGCGTGCCAGGCATGATCCTCGGCCTCGTCATCTGGTGGTATGTCGCCGAATCGAAAGGGCGCCGTCACGTCGGCGCGGAGCCGTCGCAGCCCGACTACCGCGAGTTCTGGACCCTGCTGCGTTACCGCAACGTCCTGCTCTGCGCGCTCGCCGCGGCCGCCAACCTCACCAGCCTTTTCCTCTACGCCGTGTTCGCGCCGCTCTACATCACCCAGGTCGCGCAACAGGCGCCGACGACGGCCGGCTTCCTGATGGGCGCGGGCGGAACCGGCGCCTTCCTGGCCGGCTTCCTGCTGCCGGCCTTGAGCGACAAGGTCGGGCGAAAACCGGTCTTGGCCGGCATGGCGATCGCCTCGATGCTGCTGCCGCTGTCGCTGCTGCCGCTGGGACTCTACCAGCACCTCTATCTGCTGGGTTTCCTGCAATTCATCTTCAGCACCAGCCAGGCGATCACCTGCGTGGTGCTGGTGCTGATGCCGACCGAGAGCGTGCCGGCGAAGTTCACCGCCACCGCGATCGCGCTCTGCACCATGGCAGCGGAACTCGTCGGCTCGACCCTCGGGCCCGCCGTCGGCGGCATCGTTGCCGGCGCCTATGGGCTCGAGCCGACCCTCATCATGGCCTCGCTCGCCAATGTCGTGGTGCTCGGCGCGGTGCTGTGCCTCGTCGAGACGCGCGGCCGGCGGGCACGGCCGGCGGCGATGGCGGCGGCATAACGCAAGCGCGCCCGCTTCTCCCTTTGGCATGACGGAACGCCGCCGCTAGATTGTCCGCGGACACGTGAGGGAGGAAATCATGCGCTTCATCGGGGCGGCCGCGCTGGGCGCGGCGCTATTGGCTTGCGGCAGCGCGCACGCCGCCGACGCGACCTGGCAGCACGCGATCATCGCCGCGAAAAGCGATGCCGGTGAGCTCTACATGGTCGGCAAGGGCTTTGCCGAGAAGCAAGGGCTGAAGCTCGAGCTCACCCAGGTCGACAACGACGCGATCGGTTTGAAGGCGCTGATCGCCGGCCAGGTCGACAGCTATGAAGGCAGCCCGACCGGCGCGATGATCGCGGCGTCGCGCGGCGCCGATGTGAAGATCCTCGGCTGCCAGTGGCCGGGCCTGCCGCATGGCGTGTTCGTGCGCGGCCCCATCACCAAGCCCGCGGATTTGAAGGGCAAGACAATCGCGATCTCGCAGCCGGGCGCGATGCCCGACCAACTCGTGCGCGCCTTGCTCGCGCGCTACAACCTCTCGCCGGACGACGTGAAATTCGCCAATCTCGGCAGCGACAACGACCGCTACAAGGCGCTGGTCGCGGGCGTCGTCGATGCCGCGGTGATCTCGGGCGAGTATATGCCGATCGCCGAGAAGGCCGGCGTCCATCTGCTGCTGCGCGGCCGCGAGGTGCTGCCCGATTATCTCCGCGTCTGCATCATGTCGAGCAGCAAGGTCGAGAAAGCGCGGCACGACGATCTCGTCCGCTTCCTCACCGCCGAGATGAATGCGATGCGCTATGTCGTCGGCCATCGCGACGAGACCATCGCCCTGACCCAAGCAACCGCCGGCACCAAGCCCGACGATCCGCGCCCCGCTTATATGTATGACGACGCGGTGAAGACGCATGCGCTCGATCCCGATCTCGGCCTGCCGATCGCCAAGCTCGACTGGATGCAGCAGCAATCGGTCAAAGCCGGCGACCAGCCCAAGCTCGTCGATCTCAAGGCGGTCGCCGACGATGGCCCGCGCGCGGAAGCGCTGAAGAAGGTCGGGCCGTAACTTCGCGAATGCCTCCTATCTCGTCATTGCGAGCAAAGCGAAGCAATCCAGAGCATCGCGCGAAGCTTGGATTGCTTCGTCGCGCTTCGCGCTCCTCGCAATGACGAAAAGAGCGAGCATGGCGGCGAACGGTCATTATTATGGGTGAGGTCAGCCTCGTCGAGGTCTCGAAACGCTTTCGCCTGAAGACCGAGGAAGGCGAGCATGTCGTCCAGGCGCTCGACCGCGTGAGCTTCTCGGTGCGCGACGGCGAGATCGCGGTGCTGATCGGCCCCTCGGGCTGCGGCAAGACCACCGCGCTGCGGATCGCGATGGGGTTGGATCGCGCCACCAGCGGCCGCGTCACCGTCGACGGCGCCGCGGTCGCCGGCTGCGGCCACGATCGCGGCATGGTGTTCCAGCATGCCGAGCTGCTGCCGTGGCTGACCGCGATCGAGAACGTGATGTTCGGGCTCGAGATGAAAGGCCTGCGCGGCCGCGCTCTCGATGAGACGGCGTTGCGTTATCTCGATCTCGTCGGTCTCGCGGGCTCGGCGCGGCGCCGGCCGCACCAGCTCTCGGGCGGGATGAAGCAGCGCGTCGGCATCGCCCGCGCGTTGGCGATCGATCCCAAGGTGCTGTTGATGGACGAGCCGTTCGGCGCGCTCGACGCGCAGACGCGCGAGGCGATGCAGGCCGAGCTGCTCGATATTCATGCGCGGACGAAGAAGACCATCCTATTCGTCACCCACGATCTCGACGAGGCGGTGCTGCTCGCCGATCGCGTCATTGTTCTGCGCGAAGGCCGGCTGCAAGAAATCATGGAGGTGCCGCTGCCGCGGCCGCGCGGCGATCTCGCCGCTTTGCGCGGCACCGCCGCTTTCGCCGAGACGCGCTATCGCATCTGGCAAGCGCTGCACGAGGTACCGGCCAGCGGCGCCGGTGATCGCGCGCGAGGAGCGAGCGATGCCGCTAGCCACTCCAAGCCAACGCCATGAATTTGCCGCGCTGGGCGATCACGACGATCTCGGTCTTGGTGTTCCTCGCGCTCTGGGAGTTCTTCGGCCGCGACGTCAATCCGGTCTTCGGCTCCTATCCCAGCGCGATCGCCGAAGCCTTCGTCGCGCTGGCGCGCTCGGGCAAGCTCTGGACGGCCCTCTTCCAGAGTCTCCAGCCTTTCGTCGTCGGTTATCTCCTGGCGATCGCCGTCGGCGTGCCGCTTGGCCTCGTCGTCGGCCGCTTCCGCACCGCCGAGGCGGCGTTCGGCATCTATGTCACCGCCGGCTATGCGATGCCGCTGGTCGCGCTGGTGCCGCTTCTCATCCTATGGCTCGGCCTCGGCTTCGCGGTGAAAGTCGCGGTGGTGTTCCTGATGTCGATCTTCCCGGTCTGCATCAACACCTGGGCCGGCGTGCGCGCCGTGCCGGTGACCTTGATCGAGGTCGGGCAATCGCTGGTCGCGCCCGACAGCGTCATCCTGCGCCGCATCATCCTGCCGGCGACCTTGCCTTACATCATGGCCGGCATCCGGCTCGCGGTCGGCCGCGCCGTCGTCGCCATGGTGATCGCCGAATTCTTCACCGCGATCTCGGGCCTCGGCGGCATCATCATCCAGTCGGCGAATAACTTCGACACCGCGACGATGTTCGTGCCGGTGGTGATCCTGATGGTGCTGGCGATCGGCCTCAATGCGCTGATCGTCTGGATCGAGCGCGTGGTCGCGCCCTGGCAAGCCGAGCTCGCGGGACGCGAGTGAAAATCCCCGCGCTTACACGACCTAGGTTGGCTAGGTGGTGGTCGTGTAAGCGCAAAAAAATCCTAAATCGGATTCTTCACGCCCCAGGGGCTGCGCAGCTGATTGGGCACTTGCGCGCCCGGCTGATCGAAGGCGTCCGGGCTGACCGGATTGCTGACCTCGTAGATGCCGGCGCAGAGGCCGAGCATGATGACGGTGATGATCCAGTAGCGTCCGCTGATGCCCAGGAAGCGGCGATCGAGCGGAGCGCGACGCAGGTGCTCGTGAGGGTGGTGATGCCCGTGATGACGCGTACTCGAGGTAGGCGCGATCATGCCGCAAGGCTAGGGCCCGCGCCGTTAACGAGACGTTAAGTTATGCTAAAGGTCGATGCGACCGCGCCATGTTCCCGGCTCGGTCATTGAAAGTCTCCCGATTTGCCATATAAATCGCCGCCTTCCGCCGCCTTGCCGCTTCCCGCTCCGAACCAACGATGATCTTCGCCGTCAGCATCGCGACCTTTTTCATGACCCTGCTCGGCGGGCTCTTGGCGCTGCGGCTGAAAGACCGTCTGCATCTCATTCTCGGCTTCAGCGCCGGCGCGGTGATCGGCGTCGCCTTTTTCGACCTCATCCCCGAGGCGCTCCAATTGGCGGCACCGCCTTTCAGCACCCCGGCGGTGCTCGCCGTGGTCGCGCTCGGCTTCATCGCCTACATGATCCTCGACCGCACCATCGCGCCGCGCAGCCACAAAGACGCGCCGGCACGTCCGCCCTGGCAGCGCGGCATGCTTGGCGCCGGCAGCCTCGCCGTGCACAGCTTCTTCGACGGCTTCGCCATCGGCCTCGCTTTCCAAGTCTCGGCCGCGGTCGGCGCCGTCGTCTCGGCGGCGGTACTGGTGCATGATTTCTCCGACGGCGTGAACACGGTCGGCATCGTGCTCGGCAATCAGGGCGGCCGCCGCCAGGCGCTCGGCTGGCTGCTGATCGATGCCGCCGCGCCGGTGCTCGGCGCCGCGACGACCTTGCTGCTGCGCTTTCAGCCGGACGTACTCGGCTTCGGCCTGGCGCTGATCGCGGGATTCTTCCTCTATATCTCGGCGAGCGATCTCCTGCCCGAGAGCTATCACGACCATCCGACCGGCTGGACGACGGCAATGACCATCCTCGGCGTGGCGACGCTCTACATCGCGATCCGCCTCAGCGGGCTTTAGGGCAGGTTAGAACGGCAGCAGCTTCTTGACCCGCGCCGAGAGGCCGTGGCGCAGCCGCTCGCGGCGCACCACCGCCGCGCTTTCGACCCAGTTGAGCTGCACCACGCGGCGCGGCCCGCTCGCCGGCGCATGGCCATGCCACGAATTCTTGGTCACGCGAAAGGCGAGCAGCGTCCCCGCGGCGGGCGGGACTTCGGTGATCACGTCGTCGAGATTGTCGGGCGAGCGCAGCAAGCGCAGCCGGCCGCCCGGCGCCTCCCAGGCCTCATTCATGTAGACCAGTACGGTGATGAGCTTGGTCGCGGTGTCGGTGTGGATGCTGCCGTCCTTGGCCTGCGCCTGGCCGCGCACCGTCACCATCGTCGGGCGATCGCCGAGATCGAGCGCGAATTTCTCGGCGAAGACGGCGCGCATCGCCGGGCCTTCGAGCTCGACGAGGAAGGCGGCGAAGGCCGGGCCGTAGCGCAAATCGGCGACCGGGAAGCTGCCCGGCCGGTCGATCTTGGGATAATCGGCCGAGAGGGCGGCCAGCGCCGCCGGCGGCACGAAGCCGGGCACGACGAGGTAAGGGAACGGCTCGGTCTCGAGCGGCGTCTTTTCCACCAGGGCGAGATCGACGGTGCGATCCGTCACAGCCGCTTCGTTCATGCCGCCATCATAAACGCCCGCGCGACAAAGACCAGCCGGGACACCGCCGCAATATCGCCGCAAACGCGCCCCAGAAACGCGCCCCGCCGGGTCCAAGCTTTTGCGAATAAGCGGAGCTGGCCATGAAGCTGTTTCTCACGGTCGTCTTGTCTCTGGTGATGATCGCGCTGGTGGCGCATGCGCAGCTGATGTCGCCGGGGTATCCGCCGCCCCCGCCCCCGCCCGGCCACTATCCGCCGCCCCCGCCGCCGCCCGCCATGGCGCCGGAAGCGCCGCCGAGCGCCACCGAGATGATGCCGCCCCCGCCGACGATGGCGCCCCCAGCACCCGCGCCGCAGCAGGCGATAACGCCGCCGCAGCCGCCCGCCCCGCCGGCGGCGCTCCAGGCGCAACAGCAGGGCAACATCACCTTCGTCAGCGGCGGCGCCGGCGACGAAGACCGCGACGCGCTGAAGCAGGTCGAGAACCAATACAATCTTCGCCTGCTCTTTGCCGCGCGCAACGGCGATTACCTCGCCGATGTCGACGTGACGCTCGCCGACGCCCGCGGCAACGCCGTGCTCGATACGATCTCCGACGGCCCGATCTTCTACGCCCATGTGCCGCCCGGCCGCTATAAGCTGACGGTCTCCAATCAAGGCCAGAGCCAGAGCCGCGACGTGACGATCTCCGCCAGCGGGGCGGTGCATCAGGACTTCTACTGGGCGGCGGCGAGCTAGCAACGCAAGCGCGAACGCGAACGCGGTTGTCCGCCCGGCGGCTTTGCCCGTAAAGTCGCCGCGTGGACGACGACACCGTCAAGATCCTCAAACGCGAGACCCTGCATCGCGGCTTCTTCCGCCTCGAGCGCTATCGCGTCCAACACAAACTCTATAACGGCGGCTGGAGCGCCGAGCTCGACCGCGAGATTTTCGAGCGCGGCCGCACCGTCGGCGTGCTGCTCTACGATCCCGATCGCGACGCGCTGGTGATGATCGAGCAGTTCCGGCTGCCGGCGCACCTCGCCGGCTTCCCGGCCTGGGTGCTCGAGATGGTCGCGGGCATGGTCGATCATGCGGGCGAAAGCGAGGCCGAGCTGGCGCGGCGCGAAACGCAGGAAGAGGCCGGGCTCGCGATCATCGGCGAGCCAGTCTTCATCCATCGCTACATGCCGAGCAATGGCGCCTGCACCGAGGTCATCGATCTGTTCTGCGCCCGCGTCGATGCCCGCGGCGCCGGCGGCATCCACGGCCTCGCCCATGAGAACGAGGACATCAAGGTCGTGGTGCTGAGCTTCGCGGAAGCGATGCGGCTGGTGCGCGGCGACGAGATCAAGAACGGCGCGACCTTGCTCGCGCTTTATTGGCTCGCCTTGGAGCGCGACCGGCTGCGGCGCGACTGGCGCTGATCGGCGCAATGGTTGATCGAAGCAACCGCGGCGCTTAGTCTCGGCTTATGGACATTCGCGACGGCTTCATCGGCACTGTCGGCAACACGCCGCTGATCAAATTGCGCCGCGCCTCGGAAGAGACCGGCTGCGAGATCCTCGGCAAGGCCGAGTTCCTCAATCCCGGCGGCTCGGTCAAGGACCGCGCCGCGCTCTATATCATCAAGGATGCCGAGGAGCGCGGCCTCTTGAAGCCCGGCGGCGTCATCGTCGAGGGCACCGCGGGCAATACCGGCATCGGCATCGCTCTCGTCGGCAATGCGCTCGGCTACAAGTCGGTCATCGTCATGCCCGAGACGCAGAGCCAGGAAAAGAAGGACATGCTGCAGCTCTGCGGCGCCGATCTGCGCCTCGTGCCCGCCGTGCCTTATGCCAATCCGATGAACTATGTGCGGTATTCCGAGACCTTGGCGAAAGAGGTCGAGGCCGCCTCGTCCTGCGGCGCGATCTGGGCCAATCAGTTCGACAACCTCGCCAATCGCCGCGCGCATTACGAGACCACCGGCCCCGAGATTTGGGAGCAGACCGACGGCAAGGTCGACGGCTTCGTCGCCTCGGTCGGCACCGGCGGCACGCTGGCCGGCACGGCGATGGCGCTCAAGGAGCGCGACAAGAACGTCAAATGCTATCTCGCCGATCCGATGGGGTCGGCGATCTACAGCTATTACGCGACCGGCACGCTGAAGGCCGAAGGCAATTCGATCACCGAAGGCATCGGCCAGGGCCGCATCACCAAGAATCTCGAAGGCGCGCCGCTCGACGGCTGGTTCCAGGTGACCGACGAGGAGATGCTGCCGGTGCTGTTCGATCTCGTCACCGAGGAAGGGCTGATCCTCGGCGGCTCGACCGGTATCAACATCCTCGGCGCGATCAAGGCGGCGAAGCAATTGGGACCCGGCCATACCATCGTGACGATCCTCGCCGATTACGGCACACGCTATCAGTCGAAACTCTTCAACCCAGATTTCCTGCGCCAGAAGAAGCTGCCGCTGCCGAAATGGCTGATCGGGCAGAAATAGCCCCGGCGACCGATGCCCTACGCCCATCCCGAATCCCTGGTCTCGACCGAATGGCTCGCGGCGCATCTGAGCGATCCGGATATGCGCCTCCTCGACGGCTCCTTCACCCTGCCGAACGTCAAGCCGACGGCGCAGGAAGAATATGCGCGGCGGCATATCCCGGGTGCGGTGTTCTTCGATATCGACGCGATCTCGGATCACGCCAATCCGCTACCGCATATGCTGCCGTCGCCCGAAGATTTCGCGCGCATGATGGGCGCGCTCGGTATCGGCGATGCGACCCGCGTCATCGTCTATGACATCGCCGGCTTCGGCTCGGCGCCGCGCGTCTGGTGGATGATGCGTGTCTTCGGCCATGACAATGTCGCGCTCCTCGATGGCGGGCTGCCGAAATGGTTCGCCGAAGGCCGGCCGGTGACGCGCGATGTAGCGCATCCGCCGCCGGCGATCTTCACGTCGCGCTTCGATACAACCCGGGTGCGCAGCAAGGCCGATGTCATCGCCAATCTTCAGAGCCGGCACGCGCAGGTGCTCGATGCGCGCTCGGCGGCGCGCTTTGCCGGCACCGCGCCCGAGCCGCGGCCCGGCCTGCGCGGCGGCCATATCCCCGGCAGCATCAATCTTCCCTACGACCGACTCGGCGATCCGGCGACGAAAACTTTTTTGCCGGCCGAAGCGATCGCGCAGCGTTTCGCCGAAGCAGGCGTCGAGCGCGGCAAGCCGGTCGTGACGAGTTGCGGCTCCGGCGTCACCGCTTGCGCCCTCGCCTTTGGGCTCCATCTCATCGGCTGGGGCAAGGCGGCGGTCTATGACGGCTCGTGGTCGGAATGGGGCTTGGAGAATAACGACACGCCGGTTGAAACTGGGGCTGGCGAAACCGGCGCTTAGGGAGGACGTGAATGACGGACGCGCTGCAGCGCCTCGTCGATGAAAGCGAGATCCGGCGCATCCGGCGGCTCTGGGCCTTCGCGCGCGACCAGGGCGATTGGGAGACGGTGGCAAGCCTCTTCCATCCCGAAGCGACCGTCTCGATCTCGTGGTATGCCGGCTCGGCCGCCGGCTTCATCGAATCCTCGCGCAAGATGTTCGGCCAGGCGCGGCCCGAGACGCGCAGCAAGCATTGGTTCGGCAACGACCGCCTCACCCTCAAGGATGGGCGCGCGACGCTCGAGACCGATGTCGAGGTGCGCGGCCGCGATCTGATCGACGGCCAGCTGTTCGATTTCCGTTACGAGGGCCGCTTCTTCGACCGGTTCGAGAAACGCGCCGGCGCGTGGAAGATCGCGCAATGGACCTGCCTCTACGACAGCGACCACCTCGAGCCGGTCGTGCCGGGCTCGGTGCCGGCTGCGTTCTTCGATGAGCTGAAGCTGACCGGCGTCGAAAGCCGTGTCGCCTATATGCATTTTCGTCAGAAGAAGACCGGCCGACCGGCCGCGCCCTTCATCATCATCGGCGGCACCGAAGCCGAGGCGACGCTGAAGCGCGACGCGGCAGTCTGGCTCGTCGAGGGCGCATCGTGAGCGCCGCCGCCGCGGATGCGATCGCACGCGCGCGGGCGCTCGCGCCGCTGCTCGCCGCCGAGGCCGAAGAGATCGAACGCAGCCGGCGCCTCACGCCCAAGGTGGTCGCGGCGCTGGTCGAGGGCGGGTTCTACCGCCTGCTGCTGCCGAAGAGTGTCGGCGGCGGCGAGGCCGCGCCGGCGGTGTTCCTCGGCGTGCTCGAAGAGATCGCCAAGGCCGATGCCAGCACGGCCTGGTGCCTCGGCCAATGCGGCGTCTGCGCCATGGTCGCGGCCTATCTCGATCCCGCGGCGGCGCGCGAGATCTTCGATGCCGCGCCGGGCATCCTCGCCTGGGGCGCGACCGCGGGCGAGGCGCGCGCCGTGCCGGGCGGCTATCGCGCCACCTGGCGCTGGAGCTTTGCCAGCGGCTGCCGCCAGGCGGGCTGGATCGGCGCCCATGTGCAGATCATCGAGGACAGCGGCAAGAAGCGGCTGAAGCGCGACGGCAAGCCCGCGCTGCGCACGATCCTCTTTCCGGTATCAAGCGCGAGATTCTACGACGTCTGGGACGTGGTCGGCTTGAAGGGCACCGGCACCGACGATTATTCGGTCGATGATCTCTTCGTGCCGGAGCGCTTCTCGGCGCTGCGCGATGATGCCGGCGAGCGGCGCGAGACCGGCGCGCTCTATAAGGTCAGCACCAGCATGATGTTCGGCCTCGGCTTTGCCGCGATCGCCTTAGGAGTGGCGCGCGCGACGCTCGACGCCGCGATCGAGACCGCGCGCGGCAAGACTTCGCGCGATCTCAAGACCGGCATGCGCCACAACAACGTCGTCCAAGCGACGGTCGGCCGCGGCGAAGCAAAACTGCGCGGAGCGCGCGCCTATCTCTATGCGGCGCTTGGCGAGGCTTGGGCCGATCTCGAAGCCGGCAAGCCACTCACGGTCGATCATCGCCTCGCGCTGCGCCTCGCCGCGACCTGGACCATCCACCAGGCCGCCGAGGTCGCCGACGCCGCCTATCACATGGCCGGCGCGACCGCGATCTTCCGCGCCAACGCCTTCGAGCGGCGTTTCCGCGACATTCACGCGATCGCCCAGCAGATCCAAGCACGCGACATCCATTACGAGAGCGTCGGCCAGGTGATGCTCGGCCTCGATCCCGACGCTTCGGTGTTCGCGACCTAGCGAACGAGCGCCTAGTGCGGCTGCGGCGAGGGGCGCGGCAGGCCCGGCTCGCTGGCGCTGGCGTGATGCTCGGCGCCGATCAGCATATAGACCGCGGGCACGACGAAGAGCGTGAAGAGCGTGCCGATCGCCAGGCCGGAGAAGATGATGAGGCCGATCGAAAAGCGCGACACGGCGCCGGCGCCGCCCGCGGTGATCAGCGGCACGACACCGAAGACCATCGCCGCCGTGGTCATCAGGATCGGCCGGAAGCGGATGGTCGCCGCTTCCTCGATCGCCTCGCGCTTCGACTTGCCCTGCTCCTGCAAGCTGTTCGCGAATTCGACGATCAGGATGCCGTGCTTGCTGATGAGGCCCATCAGCGTCACCAGCCCGACCTCCGAATAGATGTTGAGCGACGCGCCCGGCAACTGCAAGATCGAGCAGACGAGCAGGACGATCAGCGCGCCGGCGATCGACATCGGCACCGAGACGAGAATCACCACCGGATCGCGGAAGCTTTCGAACAAAGCGGCGAGCGCAAGGAAGATGATGATGACCGCGAAGCCGAAGGTCGCGACGAAGCCGCTCGATTCCTGCACGTATTGGCGCAGCGGCCCGCCGTAATCGACGGTATAGCCTTGCGGCAAGGTGCGCGCCGCGAGGCCTTGCAGGTAAGCAAGCGCGTCGCCGGTCGGCACGAAGGCGATGCCTTGGATGGTCGCCGAATTTTGCTGCTGGAAGTGATTGAGCGATTCCGGAACGGTCTCGTTCTTCAAGGTCGCGACGGTCGACAGCGGAATCATGCTGCCGTCGCTGGCGCGCACATAATAATTGCGCAGCTGATCGGGGTTGAGGCGCGCATATTGCGCAACCTGGGGGATCACCTTGTAGGACCGGCCACTAAGACTGAACCAATTCACATAGCCGCCGCCCAAACCCGAGGCCAGCGCGCCACCGATATCGCTCATCCTGAGGCCGAGCTGCGCCGCCTTGTCCCGGTCGATGGTCACCGTCGTCTGCGGCTGGTCGATACGCAAATCGGTGTTGATGGCAATGAAATCGCCGCTTGTCTGCGCTTCCTTGAGAAAATTCTGCGCGACCGTGTTGAGCTGGTCGAAAGGCTGCGTTGTCTTGATGACGAACTGGATCGGCAAGCCGAACGCGCCGGGCAAGGACGGCGGCAGCGCTGCGAAGGCCTGCTCGCCGGCGATCTGGCTGTTGATCTGCTGCTGCAGCAGCGGCGCGATCTGGTTCGCGGTGCGCGTGCGCTGGTCCCAAGGCTTTAGATTGAGGCCGGCAAACGACTGGCCCGGTATATCCATCTGGAAGACATGCTGAAGTTCCGGATAGCTCGAGAAGATGCCGTAGAGCTGCTTCGTGTAGAGCAGCTTCTGGTCAAGCGTGGCGTTGGGCGCCGGCGTTTGGAAGGTGATGACGAAGCCCTGATCCTCGTCGGGCGCAAGCTCGGTCTTCTGGAAGCCCCAGAGAAAATAGATGCTGACGAGCACGATCAGCGCGAAAACGCTGGTGACCGGGAGCGTGTCGAGGCTGCCATGCAGCATGCGGCGGTAGCGGTCGCGCACGCGGTTGAAGTGCTTGTCGACGAAATCGCCGAAATGCGCCTGCCAGCCGGGATCGCCGAGGTGATGCGGCTTCAACAGCCGCGAGCACATCATCGGCGACAAGGTCAGCGCGACGATCGCCGAAACCGTCACCGCGCCGACCAGGGTGAAAGCGAATTCGGTGAAGAGCGCGCCGGTCAACCCGCCCTGGAAGCCGATCGGTACATAGACCGCGACCAGCACGACCGTCATGGCGATGATCGGCCCCCCGAGCTCGCGCGCCGCCTGGATCGCGGCGGCAAAGGGGCTCATGCCGTCGTCGAGATGACGATTGACGTTCTCGACCACGATGATCGCGTCATCGACGACGAGGCCGATGGCCAGCACCAGAGCGAGCAGCGTCAAAAGATTGATCGAGAAGCCGAAGGCCAGCATCATCATGAAGGTGCCGATGAGCGATACCGGGATCGCGATCGCCGGAATCACCACCGAGCGCAGCGAGCCGAGGAAGACGAACACCACCAGGATGACGATGATGACGGCCTCGACGAGGCTGCGGATCACCTCTTGGATCGCGCTGTTCACGAAATCCGTCGAATCGTAGATCACCGCGGCTTGCAGCCCTTGCGGCAATTGCGATTCGATATCGGGCAGCGCCTCATGCACGGCCTTGACGACACTCAGCAAATTGGCCGCCGGCGCCACCTGCACGCCGAGGTAGACGGCATCCTGCCCGTCAAACGAAACCCGTTGGTCGTAGGTATCGGCGCCGAGCGAAACTGTCGCAACGTCGGACAATCTCACATTGGCGTTGTTCGCCTGCTTGATGACGAGATTGCGGAACTCGTCGAGAGAGTGAAGATCGGTCGAGGCGGTGAGGTTCACCTGCACCATCTGGCCCTTGGTCGAGCCGATGCCGGAGATGTAGTTGTTGGCTTGCAGGGCGGCGGCGACGTCGGCCGGCGTCACGCCGAACGCCGCCATCTTCTGCGGATCGAGCCAGGCACGCAGCGCGAAATTCTCGGCACCGACGATTTCCGCGGTCTGGACGCCCTCGATCGCTTGCAGCTTCGGCTGCACGACCCGAACCAGGTAGTCCGTGATCTGGTTGCGGTTGAGGACATCGCTCTTGAAGCCGATATACGCCGCATCGAAAGACTGGCCGACCTTGATCGTCAGTACCGGCTGTTGCGTGCCGGTGGGCAGCTGGTTGAGCACCGAGCTCACTTTCGAGGTGATCTCGGTCATCGCCTTGTCGGGATCGTAGTTGAGGCGAAGGTTGACGGTGATCGTCGAGACGCTCGACTGACTCGTCGAGTTCATGTAGTCGATGCCGTCCGCCTGCGCGATCGCATTCTCGAGCGGTGTCGTGATGAAGCCGGCGACGATGTCGGGATCGGCGCCGTAGTAGGTCGTCATGACGGTGACGACAGCGTTCTCGGTCTTGGGGAATTGCAGCACGGGCAAGGTCGCGAGCGCGCGTAAGCCGAGGACGAGGATCATCAGGCTGACGACGCTCGCAAGCACCGGCCGGCGGATGAAGAGATCGGTGAAGGCACCCATCGTCCCGCCCCTATTGCTCGATCGGATGAGGGTTGGGGTTGTCGGTCGGCTGCACCGCGTTGTCGATATGGAGCGGCGAGCCGTTGCGCAGCTTGATCTGGCCGGCGGTCACGACCGTGTCGCCGGCCTTGACGCCTTTGAGGACCGCGATCTGATCACCGCGGGTATCGCCGGTGGTGACGAAGACCTGGCGCGCGGCGAGCTGCTGCTGTCCTTTGTCGTCCTTGCCCTTGTCGTCGACGAGATAGACCGTGTTGCCGTAGGGATTGTAGCTGACCGCGGTCTGCGGCAGCGTGATGTAACTCTGCGGCGCGCCGACATCGATCAGCACCGTCGCGAACATGCCTGGCAGCAGGCGGCGATCGGGATTGGCGATGCTGGCGCGGACCTGGACGTTGCGCGTGGTCGTGTCGACCTTGGAATTGATGGCGGCGATGGTGCCGGGGAACGTCTGGCCCGGATAGGTATCGACCTGGACAGTCAGTTTTTGGCCGACGGCGATCTGCGCCAGCGCCTGCTGCGGCAGGGTGAAATCGACATAGATCGGATCGAGCGCCTGCAGGGTCGCGATCGCGGTGCCGGGCGCGAGATATTGGCCGAGATCGACCTGGCGGATGCCGACGCGGCCGGCAAAAGGCGCCTTGATCATCTTGTAATCGACCGTCGCCTGCTGCTCCGCGACCTGCGCCTGGTCCGCCTTCAGCGTCTGCGCGTCGGTGTCAACCACCTGCTTGCTCACCGCTTGCGCCTGAAACTGGCGCTGGTCGCGCTCGTAGGTGATGCGCGCGAGCTCGGCCTGCGCCTTCAAGGAATCGAGCTTCGCCTGATCGTCCGCGGCCGAAAGCTCGATCAGCAGCGCGCCCGCCGGCACGTCGGCGCCGCTGTCGAAATGGATCGCGGAGACGATGCCGCCGACTTGCGCCGATAGGTCGGCACCGCGCACCGCCCTGAGGCTGCCGATCGCCTTGAGCTGCGGCTGCCATGGCTGCGTCGACGCAACCATGGTCGAGACGGTCTGCGGCGGATTAGCGAATTGCGCGAGCACCTTCTGCTTGAAGATCGGCACGACAACCCACTCGAAGCCGAAGATCAGGCCCAGCACGATCCCGACCGCCACCAGCATGATGATCATTCGCTTGCGCATCGGAATCCTCTAAGGCTGGTTGGGCGCGGGATCGGCAGCGCTCGCTACGTCGCTGCGGTTCCACCAGCCGCCGCCGAGCGCCTGGAACAGCACCGCGGTATCGGCATAGCGGTTGGCCTGTGCGATCACGCGATTGACATGCGCCTGCTGGTAGGTGGTTTCAGCCTGGAGCAGGGTCGTGTAGTTGATCGCGCCGAGGCGGTACTGGTCGCGCGAGATCGCGAGATTGTCGTTCGCAGAGCGCTCGGCCGCGACCTCCGCCGCCAACGCGTCGGCGTCCGACTGCAGCGCGCGCAGCGCGTCGGCGACGTTCTGGAAGGCGGTGATCAACGTGTTGCGATATTGCGCCTGCGACGCGTCGAACGCCGCCACCGCGGCCTTCTCCTGATGGAAGAGCTGCCCGCCGCGGAAGATCGGCGTCGTCATGCCGGCGCCGAGGCTCCAGATGCCCGGCCCCGCCAGCAATTGGCCAATATCGAGCACCGTGTTGCCATAGGCGGCGTTGAGGGTGAATTGCGGCAACATGTTGCCGATGGCGACGCCGATCTGCGCGCTCGCCGAATGGAGCTGCGCCTGCGCCGCCTGGATATCGGGACGCTGCTCGATGAGCTTCGAGGGCAGGCTCACCGGCAAATCTTCCGGCAGCTGCAGAGCGGCAAGATCGAAGGTCTGGCCGACTTCTTGGCTGGGGTAGCGGCCGGCGAGCGCGGTCAACTGATTGCGCTGCTGCGCCAGCTGCTTTTGCAGATTGGGCAAGGTCGCCTCGGTGGCGTTGAGCGTCGCCTGCTGCGCCAGCACCGCGGAGCGCGCCGCGCCGCCGAGGGCGAACTGCTTTTGCAGCACGTCGAGCTGCTGCCGCTGCGCGGTGATGATGTCCTGGGTCGCCGCGATCTGGGCGCGGAGCGAGGCTTCCTGGATCGCCGCGGCGACCACATTCGAGGTGATGGTCAGATAGGCGGCTTCGAGCTCGTAACGCTGATAATCCTGTTGCGCCTCGGTCGATTCAAGCTGCCGGCGCTCGCCGCCGAAGAAATCGAAGCCATAGCTGACGCTGACCGAGCCGGTGCTGAGGGTGAAGATCGAGCTCTGCTTCGGGTTACCGAATTCCGCGCCGGAGATCTTCTCCCGCGTCGAGGAGAAATCGCCGCTGATGCCGGGAAGGAACACGCCCTTCTCCGCGGCGACATTCTCTTGCGCCTCGCGCAGCGTCGCTTGCGCCGCGTCGAGCGTCGGGTTGGCCTTGAGCGCTTCGGCGATGAGTTGATTGAGAGGCTCGGAATGGAACAGCGTCCACCACTGGCCGGGGATGTCCTTGCCGTCGACAAAGCGCTGCGCCGCGCCGCCGGCGACATCGGTCGCGCTGGTCGCGCCCGGCTTCTCAGGCGTGTAGCCGGCATCGGCGGGGATCGCGGGCGGATGGAAATTGGGCCCGACCTCGCACGAGGCGAGCAGCAGCGCGGCCGCCGCCAGCAGGGGATAGCGCATCGTCACAACGTTTTCTCGATCGCCGCGCGCAGGATCGCCTCGGTCTGCTCGCGCAGCGTCGCCTGCAGCTGGTGCAGCCGCGTCTCGTTGATCTCGCCCCAGCCCAGGGCCGGGCAGCCGCACATCTTGGTGCCCTTGTTCTTGAACATCAGCGTCTGGCCGAAGATCATGAAGGTGCGGATCTTTACCTCCTCGTCGCTCTCGGCACGGCCAAGGAGCCGCGCGACGATGGCGATCGCCGGCCCAAACGCCATCCGCAGCACCGCTTGCTGCAGCGCATCGAGCGCCTCGGCGTTCTCGATCTCGGCGCGGGCAATCATGAGCGCCGCCGCCTCCGGAATGCCGCGGCAGGTGACGAGGTCGACGAAGCCGTCGAGCATCTCGAGCAGCAACGCCGTCAGCTCGTGCGGCGAAGGCGCGCCGGCGAGCGCGGCGGCGATCCGCTGCGCGACCGGCTCGAGCCGCGCCTCGACGAGACCGGCGATATGGCCGATGACGGCGCGGTAAAGCCCTTCTTTGCTGCCGAAATAGTATTGGATCGCCGGGGAATTAACGCCGGCATGTCCGGCAAGCGAGCGCGTGCTCGCGCCCTCGTAGCCTTCTTCCGCGAAGACCTCGATGGCCGCAAGCAGGATGCGCCTTGCGGTATCTTCGCCGCGCCCGTGGCTGATCGGGCGGTAATGCAAGCTGACGGGATGCACTGCCATGAGGGGAATCTTCTATGGTGCAGCGCACTATATATCAAATGATAATATCACTTGCTATGAACAAATGATCGGGCAGTTATGTCGCTTTCGCCGCCGTGGGCCGCCCGGCAAGATGGCCGATCGGTGAAAAGCCCAATCTGTGAAGAGCAAGGCAAACCGCGATGCGCAGCAAGTCGAAGAAGCCCGACACCCTCCTCACCCATGCCGGGCGGGCGCCGGAGAAGAATTTTGGCGTCGTCAACCCGCCGGTCTACCACGCCTCCACCATTCTCTTTCCGACCGTCGCGGAATACGAGGCCTCCGGCCGCAACCGCTACAATCAGCTGACCTATGGCCGCCACGGCTCGCCGACGAGCTTCGCGCTCGAAGAGGCGATCGCGGCGATCGAAGGCGGGCATCGCGCGGTGGCCTTCTGCTCCGGCGCCGCGGCATGCTTTGCCTCGATCCTCGCCTTCGTCAAAGCCGGCGATCACATCCTGATGGTCGATTCGGTCTACGGGCCGGTACGCGCCTTCTGCACCGGCTTCCTCAAGCGCTTCGGCGTCGAGACAACGTTCTACGATCCGCTGATCGGCGCCGGCATCGCCGCGCTGATCTGCGCCAACACCGTGCTCGTCTATCTCGAAAGTCCCGGCTCGCTGACCTTCGAGGTGCAGGACGTGCCGGCGATCGTCGCCGCCGCGAAGTCGCGCGGCCTCAAGACCCTGCTCGACAATACCTGGGCGGCGCCGCTGTTCCTGAAGCCGCTCGCGCTCGGCGTCGATGTCGACATCATCTCGGCAACAAAGTATATCGTCGGACATAGCGATGCGATGATGGGACTCGCGGTGTGTACGGAGCAGAGCTTTTTGCCGGTGCGCAATGCCGCGACCGATATGGGCAACCACGCCGCCCCTGACGATTGCTACTTGGCGCTGCGCGGCTTGCGCAGCGCCGGCGTGCGGCTGCGCCAGCATCAGCAGCAGGGTCTCGCCCTCGCGAATTATCTGAAGCAGCGGCCCGAGGTCGAGCGCGTGATGCATCCGGCACTGCCCGACGATCCCGGCCACGCCCTCTGGCAACGCGACTTCACCGGCGCCAGCGGACTCTTCGGCGTCGCGCTGAAGCGCGGCACGTCCGCGACGGCGATCGCGGCGATGCTCGACGGGCTCGAGCTTTACGGCATGGGCGCGAGCTGGGGCGGCTTCGAGAGCCTGGTACTGCCGACCCATCCCGAGCGCTTGCGCACCACCGCGCCCTGGGATAGCGGGCCCTGTCTGCGCTTCCATGCCGGGCTCGAGGATATCGGCGACCTCATCGCCGATCTCGACCGCGGCTTCGAGCGCCTGAACGCAGCGACATGAAGCTGACATTCTCTCATCGTCGTTCCCGCGAAAGCGGGAACCCAGGGCAAGCAAGGTGCCGCTGCCCTGGATTTCCGGCTTCCGCCGGAATGACGAGCTAAAGACATCGTGCCGTAAGTGCTCACGCCGCTCGAAATCGAAGCGCTACAGCTCAGCCTGCTCGTCGGCGTCGTCAGCATCATCGGTGCCCTGCCCTTCGCGCTTGCTTGCGCGTGGCTGCTGGCGCGGCGCGATTTCTGGGGCAAGAGCCTGTTCGACGGCATCGTGCACCTGCCGCTGGTGCTGCCGCCGGTCGCGGTCGGCTTCGCGCTGCTGGTGCTGTTCGGGCGCAACGGCATCATCGGCGCACTTCTCTACAACACGCTCGGCATCACCTTCGCCTTCAACTGGAAAGGCGCGGCGCTCGCCTCGGCGGTGATGGCGTTTCCGCTGATGGTGCGCGCGATGCGCCTCTCGCTCGAAGCCGTCGATCAGCGCTTGGAAGCGGCGGCGCGAACCCTGGGCGCCGGGCCGTGGCGCGCCTTCATCACGGTCAGCCTGCCGCTCGCCGTGCCCGGCATTATTGCCGGCGCGATCCTCGGCTTTGCCCGCAGCGTCGGCGAATTCGGCGCCACCATCACCTTCGTCTCGAACATCCCGGGCGAGACGCGCACGCTGCCGGTCGCCCTCTATACGCTGACGCAGATTCCCGGCAGCGATCTGCCGGCCTGGCGGCTCGCGGGGCTATCGGTGGCGCTGGCGCTCGCCGCGCTGACCCTCTCGGAGATGTTCGCGCGCCGGCTCGGGCGGCGCTTGAGGGGGCAGGATTGATCGAGATCGCGATCGAGAAGCGGCTCGCCGATTTCACGCTCGACGCGCGGCTCGAGG
Source organism: Allostellaceae bacterium (assembly GCA_036501365.1). Lineage (GTDB taxonomy): Bacteria > Pseudomonadota > Alphaproteobacteria > ATCC43930 > CGMCC-115725 > CAIKMD01. The sequence continues at coordinate 32,042 of DASYAL010000074.1, forward strand.
CGCCGGATTCCGGCATCACCGCGCTGTTCGGCCGCTCCGGCGTCGGCAAGACGACGATCATCAACGCCCTCGCCGGCCTTATCCGGCCCGATCGCGGCCGCATCGTTCTCGGCGGCGATACCATCTTCGATTCCGCACGCGGCATCAATCTGCCGCCCGAGCGCCGGCGCCTCGGCTATGTGTTTCAGGAAGGCCGGCTGTTCCCGCATTACACGGTGCGCGGCAACCTGCTCTATGGCGCCAACCGCGACCGGCGGGGCGAGGACGGGCCGAGTTTCGACGCGGTGGTCGATCTCCTCGGCATCAAAAGCCTGCTCGAGCGCCGGCCGGCCGATCTCTCGGGCGGCGAGAAGCAGCGCGTCGCCATCGGCCGCGCACTCTTGGCGCGCCCGCGCCTTCTGTTGATGGACGAGCCGCTCGCCTCGCTCGACGCGCCGCGCAAGGGCGAGATCCTGCCCTTCATCGAGCGGCTGCGCGACGAGCTCAAGCTGCCGGTGTTCTACGTCTCGCATGAGATGGAAGAGATCATCCGCCTCGCCGATCTCCTGGTGATCCTCGATGCCGGCAAGGTCGCGGCCTCCGGGAGCGTCGAAGAACTGACCAGCCGCCTCGATCTCTGGCCCTTGACCGGGCGCTACGAGGCCGGATCGGTGATCCGCACCGTGCTGCGCGGCCACGACACGACCTTCGGCTTGAGCGAGCTCGCCTTTTCGGGCGGGCGCTTGCGCGTCGCGCGGGTGGCGCTGCCTCTAGGAACGCCGATCCGCGTGCGCATCCGCGCACGCGACGTCGTTCTCGCCACCGAGCGGCCGGCGCATCTCTCGATCCGCAACACCTTCGCCGGCAAGGTCGTCGAACTGGCGCCGCCGCGCGGGCCGCTGGTCGATCTGAAGCTCGATATCGGCACCGATACCGAGCCGGTGATGCTCTGGGCGCGGATCACGCAGCGCGCGCTGCAGGAGCTGCAGCTCGCGCCCGGCAAGCCGGTGGTGGCGCTGGTGAAGACAGTCGCGCTCGACCGCCATTCCTGGGGCCGCTACGAGAACGGCGAGGCGGAAACGGCGTAGCGGGGGATTTGATGCTGGCTCCGAAGCCAATCTCAAATCCAAAGCTCCACTAAAACCTTCCGCAAACGGGACGCGAATGTTGGAATCAGACCGCCAGCTACTCGGCGGCGTTGCGCGAAGCGAGGCGCTTGATCTTGGTCTCGCTCAGCACCGGCTCGAGATTGAAGAAGCGCTTGGCGTTGCCGCCGAGAATGTTGCGCTTGGCCGGCTCGCCGAGGAACGGCAGATCGTAGATCGTCGACGGCAAGTCCATATCCCAATGCGGATAGTCTGAGGCGTACATCAGCTGCGTCTCGGCATTGATCATCTTGAAGGTGAGCTCGAGCGCCTCGCGGTTCCCCACCATCTCCATCGGCTGGCTCGAATAGAACATCTCGCGCATATAGTCCGAGGGCCGGCGCTTGAGCAGCGGCACTTCCGACGAGCGCATCATCCATTCGTTGTCGAGGCGCTGCATCAGGAACGGGATCCAGGCGAGACCGCTTTCGACCCAGGCGACTTTGAGCTTGGGGAAGCGCTCCGGCATCCCGTTCACCAGCCAGTTGGTGCAGTGAAGAATGTTGAACCACGAGAAGCCGAGCGCGTGCACGGCGAGGAAGCGATTGCAGAGCGCGATGCTCTGATCCTCGCCCCAAGCGAAAGCGCCGTGGAAGACGAGCGGCAGGCCCATCTCTTCGATCAGCGCGTAGCTCTTCACATAGGCGTTGTCGTAGACCGCTTTGTAATGCGGCGCGACGATGGTGAAGCCGATGACGCCTTTCTTGCCGCCGAAATCCTTGACGACCTGATAGGTCGCCTCGGGATCGTTGAGCGGCAGGTAGAGCGAGGAGCGGATGCGCGGCTCTTGCGCCAGCACCTCCTCGCACAGCCAACGGTTATAGGCGCGCGCCAGCGCGACCTCGACTTCCTTGCGCGGCGTCAGGCCGAGGCTGAGCATCGGCGTCGGGAAAAGGCACACCACGTCGATGCCGATCGCGTCCATCCACTTCTTGGTCAGGGCGATGTCACGCAGCTGGCTCGACGGCGTCTTTTCCTTGCGCCGGCCGGGATAGCGCGTGACGCGCCCCATCAGCTCCTGATAGCCGCCGCGCGAGCTGGCGATGCCGCCGCCGCCCATGCCCTGGTACTTGGCCTGGTCGCGCATCACCGGATCTTCGATGTATTCGCAAATCTTGGCGTACGAGCCGGTCTCGTAGTGATGACCGTCCACGTCGCAGACGAAGAAATCCTCGTAGCGGCGCTGGATCGCCTGCTGGGTCGCGTGCTCCAGCATGGTGGTCGTGTCGAATTCCTCGACCGACAGATCGCGGAAGGTGGTGCTGTCCATGGCGTATCCCTCTAAGGATTTTCCGGGATTATAGGCGACGGGTCCGGATCAGTCCTATAGCAAAGCGGCCGGGCCCGCGCGGGGCCCGGCCGCCATACCGGAACGCCGGCTAACTATTCCGCCGCTTGCCGCGCCGCGAGACGGCGCTGCTTCACCTCGGAGATCACCGGCTCAAGGTTGAAGACGCGCCGGGCGTTGCCGCCGAGGATGTTGCGCTTGGCCTGCTCGGAGAGGAACGGCAGGTCGTAGATCGTCGAGGGCAGGTCCATGTCCCAATGCGGATAGTCCGAGGCATAGCAGAGCTGCGTCTCGGCGTTGATCATCTTGAAGGTCAACTCCAAGGCTTCGCGGTTGTTCACCATCTCCATCGGCTGCGTCGAGAAATACATCTCGCGCATGTAATCCGAGGGCTTGCGCTTGAGGAGCGGCACCTCGGAGGAGCGCATCATCCATTCGTTATCCAAGCGCTGCATTAGGAACGGGATCCAGGCGAGGCCGCTTTCGATCCAGATGATCTTGAGCTTGGGGAAACGCTCCGGCATCCCGTTCACCAGCCAGTTGGTGCAATGAAGGATGTTGAACCACGAGAAGCCGAGGGCATGCGCCGCCATGAAGCGATTGCACAGATTGAGGCTCTGGTCGCTCGCGCCGCCGAACTGGCTATGGAAGTTGAGCGGCATGCCGCGTTCTTCGACCGCGGCGTAGGTCTTCATATAGGCGTTGTCGTAAAGCGGCTTGTGCCGGGCGGTGCAGACCGTGAAGCCGACCACGCCCTTGCGATCGCCGAAATCCTGGACCACCTTATAGGCCGCCTCGGGATCGTTCATCGGCAGATAGAGCGAGGAGCGGATGCGCGGCTCTGCAGCCAGCACCTCGTCGCAGAGCCAGCGGTTATAGGCGCGGGACAGCGCGACCTCGACATCGACCCGCGGCGTGAAGCCGAGCCCGAGCATCGGCGTCGGAAAGAGATTGAGCACGTCGATGCCGATCGAATCCATCCACTTTTTGGTCAGGACGATATCGCGGTTGATGCCGGGTGGCGTCTTTTCCCGGCGCCGGCCGGGATAGCGCGTGACGCGCCCGCCGAGCGGCTGGTAATTGCCGCCGCCGGTGATGCCGGCGCCGCCGAAGCCCTGATACTTCGCCTGATCGCGCATCACCGGATCTTCGATGTATTCGGCGATCGCTTTGAAGGATTCGGTCTCGTAATGATGGGCGTCGATGTCGCAGATGAAGAAATCCTCGTAGCGGCGCTGGATCGCCTGCTCGTTGGCGTGCTGCAGCAGCGTCGTGGTATCGAATTCTTCGACCGACAGGTCGCGGAAATTGATGCTATCCATGGGTGTTTCCTCCTGGCAAAGCCGGGCTTTATTGATCATAGGCCATGCGGCAGGGCGATGAAATCCCTCCCACAGCCTATTTCGACGCAACCGAGGACGGTAAAAATTTCTCGGTATAGAGCTTCGACATGTCGGGCTCGGTCGGCAGCAGCTTCAGATCGACGAAAGAGCGCGCCAGGATCGCGACCGCTTTCGGGTCGAAGCGCCCGGTCTCGGAGAACATCGGCATCACCGCATCGTAGACCCGGCCCTCGATCTCGGGCGACACATGGGTGACCGCCGCGCCGATGCGCACCACATCGGCCTTGTGCGCGCGCATATAGACGATGGTGTCGAACCAGCCGGCGAGAAATTTCTTCAGCTCGTCGGGCCGCTTCGCGATCACGTCGTCTCCGGCGAAGATCACATGCATGATGAAGACCGGCACGATGTCGCCGAAATGCACCATGATGCGCGCGACGCCCTGGTCCTCGAGCTTCATCGCGAGGCCGATGTCGTTGGGCATGCCGACGACCTGATTGGTGCGCAGTGCCGCGACCTGCGCCGAATCCGCCCCGAGGCCGATCATCTTGATGCCTTCGGGCCCCCAGCCTTCGTGCTGCGACAGCTGCCGCACCATCCATTCGGGGACGCCGCCCGGCGAGGAGATCGAGACCGTCTCGCCCTTCAGATCGGCGACGCTCTTGATCGGTCCGTCCTTGGCGACAATCAGCGTCATGACGAGCGGCGGCCCGGCCATCGCCGCGATGCCGAGCTGCGGCGCGCCCTTGGCGATGAAACTCAGCGCCGGGCCGGAGCCGAGGCCGATATCGACCGCCTGCGCGGCCAGCGCCTGCTGCAGCTTCGCCGCGCCGCCGAGATCGAAGCTCTGGACCTCGACGCCGTGCTTGGCGAAAATCCCTTCCTCAATGCCGATATCGAGCGGCACGAAAGAGAACACATCGCTCTGCGGCTTGCCGACGCGCAGCGGCTCCGCGCGCGACGCCGTGCCGGTCATGCCCAGCGCCAGCGCCGCACCCAAGGCGCAGCCGAGTGCGCGCCACAACCGTCTCTTCATTGTTTCCTCCCCGTTCATGTCGCTTGGCGTTGCGGGGAAGATTGGCCTATTGCCCGGCCATTGCCAAGGTGCCGGCGAGCGCTTCGCGCAGCTCGAGCAGTTTCGGCGGCTTGTCGAGCGTGCGATCGACATTCGCCGGCAGATCGTGCTCGCCCATGCGGCGGCCCCAGCCGGTCAACAGGATCACCGGCGTCGCGGCCGACACCGACTTGATCGCGCGCGCGACCTCGTGGCCGTCCATGTAGGGCATGCCGAGATCGGTGATCACCACCGCAAAGGCCTCGCCGTTGCCATGCGCGGTGCGGAACGCGTCGACCCCGGCGCGGCCGTCATTCGCCGCGGTGACGGTATGGCCGTCGAGCTCGAGCACCAGTCGCATCGAATCGAGGATCACCGGATCGTCGTCGATGATGAGGATGCGCAGCGGCGGCACTGAGGCGGCTGTCGCCACCGGCCTGACGGGCTCGGCCGCCATCGTCGCGGCGGCGAAGATCATGCCGAACGTCGTGCCGCGGCCGAGCTCGCTCTCGATCTCGAGCTCGGCGCCGAGCCGCTGCGCCGCGCCATAGACCATGGCCAAGCCCAAGCCCGTGCCGCGCTCGCCCTTGGTCGTGAAGAACGGCTCGAGACAGCGGCGGCGCGTGTTGTCGTCCATGCCGATACCGGTGTCGATGATCTCGATGCGGACGCCGCGCGCCGTCACCTCGCCCGTCACGCCGGTGCGGACGGTCATCAGCCCGCCTTGCGGCATCGCATCGACCGCGTTGAAGATGAGATTGGTCAGCGCTTCGCGGATTTCGCTTTCGATGCCCTTGGCCGGCGGCAGCGCCACGTCGAGGTCGGTCCGGACCTCGATGGTCACGCCGGCGCGCTGCGGCAGGTCGCCCCAGCGCGCATGCGTCATGTCGATGACCTGACGCGCGAGCTGGTTGAGATCGACCGGACCGAGCGTGACCTGCGGATCGCGCTCGCGATAGAATTCGCGCATGCGCGCAACCGTCGCGGTGACGTCGTCGGTGACATGGCGGACGATCTCGAGATAGCCGCGGATGCGCGGCGTCAGGTTGGCGCCGGTCTCGAGCAGCGACTGGGTATGGAGCGCCATCGGCGAGATCGCGTTGTTGATGTCGTGGGCGATGCCGCTCGCCATCTGGCCGAGCGCGCGCAGCCGCTCCTGCTGCATCACCGCCTGCCGGCTCTGGCGCAGGTCCTCATAGGCGGTCTGCAGCGTCTCGCGCAGCTGCGCCTGGTGCGCGGCGAGTGAGACGTGCTCGCAGAGCTGCTTCATGAACTCGCAATCGGTGCTGGTGAAGCTCTCGGCTTGGCGGCGCGCGACCAGCAGAACGCCGAAAACCTTGCCCTCGATCAGCAGCGGCGCGATCACCAGGGACTTGAGGCCGCCCGAAGCGAGCCGCGCCGGAAAGGCGAACGGCACGTCCGAGATATCGGGCTCATAGACCAGCTCGCCCTTGATCGAGCGCGCCAGCCCGTTCCCGTCGACGGCGATGCCGGTTTGCTCGGGCATCGCGAGCGCCAGCGCGATCGGCCGTGTCTTGACGCCGAGATGGGCGATGGTGACGGCGTTCTCGTCGGGCTTGTGAAGACCGATCAAGGCGAAATCGACCGGCATGTAATCCTCGAGGCTGTGGATCACCACCTGGAAGATGCTCGACATGTCGTGACGCGCCGCGACCGAGCGGGTAATCCGATCCAGCAACCGCATCCGCCCGATCTGAATCTGCTGCCGCCGCTCGGCCTGCTGGCGGCGCATCACCTCGCCCTTGAGCGCGTCATTCGATTGCTCGACCTGCTTGGTGCGGTCGTGGACGCGGCGCTCGAGCTGGGCATTGAGGAGCTGCAGCTCGCTCTCGGCGCGCTGGCGCCGTCCCATCTCGATCATGCTCATCTCCATCAAGGTCATCAGGAGATAGAGCGCGGCGATCACCTTGCCAAAGTGAGCGATTGTCGCCGGACTGTCGTCGGCGAGCCGGGAATAGAGCGCGACGATATTCGCCGGCACCATGAGCACCGCCATCAGCGCGACCATGCCGAGGATCGGGCTCTCGCGGCGGCGCTGCCAGCAGAGATAGCCGGCGAGCGCCCACAGCACCGGCGCGGCGACCAGGGTCGGCCGCGTGATGCCGAGCAGCGAGGGCTCGACATAGCGCGGCAGCCATTCGAACAGCGCAAGCAGGACAAATCCCCCAAGCGCCAGCATCGCGGCGAACGCCGCGCTATTCCGCTTGCCGCGCTCCGGCAACAGCAGGATCGCCACGATCGCGAGCGGCAGCAAATGTGTCGTCGGTCCCCAGGTGCCGACACGCCAGCGCGGCTCGCGGAAGCCCGCGATCGTTATGGTCGACAGCGGCTCGAGCGTCGCGATCGTATGCAGCAGCTCGAAAACGACGACGACTGCCAGCGCCACGGCGAGCAGCCGCGGCAGCGCCTGCTGCGCGCGCGCGCCGATCTCCCACAGCATTACCGCCACCACCCCGGTGAGGAGGAAGACGCCGGTATCGAGCATGGTCTCGGAAACGGGGCTATCGAGGCGCGGCGCGGCAACGATGCCGGCGCTGCCCAGCGCAAGCACGCCGAGAGCGATCGCGAAGTTGCGCCCGGGATTGAGTTCGATCGCCTTTTCCATCGCGGCCCTGTCGCCAATCGGGCAGCGGGCGAAAGGCTCAACCGCCCGCCACTTTTCTCTCGTGATACGGATAAACCATAGCCCAAAGCCACTTATCAGCGCCAGTTGAGATGCGGCTTATCGAGCGCTCCCGCCGCCGATGCGACGCAAGGCGGACAAACATAGTGAACGGGCCTTTAACATGATTACCGCCGCTTTACCGATCGAGCCGTGCCAGTCGCCGTTGCGGGCAAACGACGGCTTTTCGGCAATCTTTTGTAACGAGCGATTAATCAGCCGGCTCTATCATCCCTGCGCAAGTGCAGGCACCAGAAGGTTCGCACCTTTGAGCACCCGCGGCACCCGCGCGCACAACGAACGCGTCCCGACCCCGACCGAGGCCGGCTGGGCCAGGCTGCGCCAATTCCGCCGCAAGGCGGTGATCTGGGGCGCCAAGCTCGAGACCGAGCAAGGCGTGCTCGACTGCATCATGCTCGATCTGTCGCTGGGCGGTGCGCGGCTGCGCTGCGACTGCCAGCTCGCCTTGCAGAAGCCGGCAACTTTGGTGCTCGACAAATTCGGCCGGTTCCCGTCGGAAGTCGTCTGGGTGACGCCGACCGAGGTCGGCGTGCAGTTCAACGATGCGCCCGATGCGGTGGCCGCCCGCTTCGGCGACGTCATGCCGCTCGAAGACAAGCGCCGGAAATAGGTAGCCGGGCGCTCCTCACCCGCTCAGCGTTAGCGAATAGCGCGGATCGGCGGCGCGGCATTCGGCCTCGGGCAGGCCGAGCTCGCGGCGCATGAGATTCGTGCCCTGCACCAGCGCCACCATCTTGAAGAAGGCGTGCTTGCGGCTCATGCCCTCGCGCCCCATGCCGCAATCCGACGAGATCACCAGCCGCTCGGGCGGAATATATTTGAGGGCTTGGCGGATCAGCGCGGCGACATCGTCGGGCGTCTCGACCTGCAAGGTGTGATGGTCGATGACGCCGATCGCGATCTTCTTCGACTTGATGGTCTTGCCGATCGCTTCGAGATCCATGCCGCCCGAGGTGCAGGTCTCGAAAGTCAGCACATCGGCTTCGACGCGCTCGTAATATTCGAGCGACGGCTTGTAGCTCTGGTTGCTCGCGAACATGCGCTGCTGCGACGGATTGCCCCAGCAGCTATGGCCCCAGACCTCAGCCTTGTCGCGGAGGCCGCGGACGGTGCGGTTGAACACCTCGATGAGGAAATCGAGCGAAACTTCCGGATCGATGGCGCCACGCAACGGCGCGAGGTGAAGCTGCGGCTCCTCGAGCTGGATCACGGTGCAGCCCGCCGCGACGACATCGGCGAGCTCGGCATTCAGCGCGTCGGCGATCGCGAGGATGCGCTCGCGCCGGTTCTTGTAATGCGTGTCTTTCAAGGCGAGGCCGAGGAGCTCCGCGGTGATGGTGCCGAATTTGATCGGCCGCTTGGTCAGCGCCTGTGCGGTGAGATAGATCGGCGTGTAGTGCAGCTTGCCGCGGCCGATCGCTGCGGTGATGGTCGGCTGCAGCCGCGACTCGAGCCCTTCATGGAGGATATGACCGCGCGGGAATGGCACGCGGCCCATCAGCACCGGCCGGCCGTAAGCCGCCGAATAATCGATGCCGTCGAGCCGCGCCAACGGATAGGAGAACCAGCTATAGCCCCCGACCTCGGTGTCGAAGCGCGCATCGCCGTCGGTGACGATGTCGAGCCCGGCGAGTTCCTGATCGCGCAGGAAGCACGAGACCGCGTCGGTGTATTGCTCGCGGAAACGCGCATTGATCATCGCTTCCATGAAGCTGCGGCGGCCGAGATTCTCGGTGTACCAGAGCGGCCGCGGCAGCGAGCCGGTGATGGTGGTCGGAAGCTTGACGTTTTTCGTGGCGGTGAACATGCGGCCTCCCTCTGATGCCGTTTCGGATTATTCTATCGCCGGAAAGACGTCGGTGAAGCGTCGGCTTGCCCACGGCCCGACGCCGATCGCGAAAAGAAGATGGGCAAATCAACCGCGCATGGCAAAGGGGGAGAACTCGTGGACGCATATCTCGCGCTCAAATCGCTTCACGTTTTCGGCGTGATCCTGTTCCTCGGCAACATCATCGTCACCGGCTGGTGGAAATCGATGGCCGACCGCACGCGCGACCCGAAGATCATCGGTTTCGCGCAGCATCAAGTGACGATGACCGATCGCGTGTTCACGCTCGGCGGCATCTTGATTCTGGCCGCGGCCGGCGCGGGCACCGCCGCCTATGGCGGCTTCACCGCCGCGACGCCGTGGATCGAATGGGGCAATGTGCTCTTCGCCGGGTCGGGCGTGGTGTGGGTGGTCGCGCTGCTGCCGATCCAGACCAAGCTCAGCCGCCTCGCCCGAGGCTTCGCTCATGGCGGCGCGATCCCGGACGAGTATTGGCGCATTGGACGCTGGTGGGCGGTGTTCGGCATCGTCGCGACCGTGCTGCCGGTCGCGGCGGTCGCGGTGATGGTGTTCAAGCCCGCATAACGAAAGCGCCGCTGGTGACAGCGGCCCTTCCCAACTCAGAACAGGCGGCGGCGTTACTTCGCCGGGACGAGCGTGGCGAGCCGCTCCTTGGTACGGCGCTTTTCCTCGTCCATGTCGCGTTTCGCGGTGGTGAGATCGAAGCGGTTGCCGTCGATGTCGTTGCCTTTGTCCTCGACATAGGGCCGGTCAATCGTCGGATCCTCGGCGCGTGGATCGGAAGGCGGCAGGCCGCGCGCGATCAGCTTGTCGTAGATAACGTCGCGGCTCTCGCCCGGCAGGGTGAAGCCCCAATGATGGATGCCGTGCGGCGCGGTCGGGCGCTTGCGCGATAGCAGCGCGAAATCGAGCCAGCCGTCGGTAATCCAGATGTCGCCCTTGCTCTCGCCGGTGCGCTTCATGCCGAAGCATTCGCCGTAGAACTGCGCGAGCTTCTCGGTATCGTCGGAGAACAGCGCGATGTGACGGATGACCGGGCGCTCGCCGGCGGCAAGCTCGGTCTGCCCCGTCCCGCCGCGCACGTCCTTCATGCCGGTCGAGACGTCGAAGCGGTTGCCCATCGGGTCCTTCACCGCGTCCTCGGCATAGGGCCGATGCGCCTCGGGCGCGTCGACATAGGGGCTGTAGGGCTCGATGCCGTATTTCTTCATCGACGCGAGCAATGCCGGGCGCTCAGCCGGATCGATGGTGAAGCCGAAATGATTGATGCCGACCTTCGGCGCTTTCTCGCTGCGGCGGCGCAGCAGCGCGATATCCATATAGCCGTCGGTGACCCAGGCATTGCCGAGATCGTCGACGCCGGTAGTCTTGATGCCGAAGACCTCGCCATAGAACTTGGCGAGATTGGCGGGATTTTCGGAAAAGATCGCGATGTGACGGATTTTGCCGACAGCCATGCTTACGTCTCCTGCCCCTAAAAGGGTTTGCCTGGACGGGTGGCCGGATGGTCGCGCCGCCGGCGCCGGGTGTCAATCGCGATCGGCGGCGCTTCAGCCCGGCTCGGGGTAGTCGTCGGGCGCGGCGTGGTGACGATGGTGGCCGTAAAGGTGATGCGCACGCGTCTCGAAGGCCGCGACCATGCGCCGGACCGCCTCGTTGAAGAAAACGCCGATCAGCTTTTGCAGCATCTTCGAGCGGAACTCGAAATCGACGTAGAAGTCGATCACGCAGCCGCCGGGCTGGGGTTCGAACAGCCAGTGATTGGTGAGATATTTGAACGGGCCTTCGCTATAGCTGACATCGATGCGGCCGGGGCGGCGCAGCACCACGCGCGAGGTGAAGCGCTCGCGGATCATCTTGTAGCCGATCAGCAGGTCGCCGAGGATTTCGTCGCCGTTGCGCTCGCGGATGCGCGCGCCGACGCACCAGGGCAGGAATTCCGGATAGCGCTCGATATCGGCGACGAGGTCGAACAGCTGCTCGCGCGTATAGGGCAGCAGCTTCTTTTCGGCATGCGTCGGCATTGCCGCTATTTATGTTTCGTCATTCCCGCGACAGCGGGAATCCAGGGCAGCATCCCGGTATTACCCTGGACCCCGGCTTTCGCCGGGGTGGCGATGATCTTTCGTTCTTCGGTCATACGGGCATCGCCTGCTTCGCGTTGCGCGCAGCGCGCAGCTTCGCGAAGTCGTCGCCGGCGAAATAGGACGAGCGCGTCAGCGGCGAGGCCGAGACCATGAGGAAGCCTTTGCCGTATGCGTGCTTCTTCAGCGCGTCGAATTCGACGGGCGTCACAAAGTTTTCGACCGCGTGATGCTTCGGCGTCGGCTGGAGATACTGGCCAATCGTGAGGAAATCGACGCTTGCGGCCCTGAGATCGTCCATCACCTGCAGCACCTCGGCTTGCTCCTCGCCGAGCCCGACCATCAATCCCGATTTGGTGAACATCGCGGGATCGAGCGCCTTGACGCGATCGAGCAGCCGCAGCGAATGGAAATAGCGCGCGCCCGGCCTGACGCTGGCATAAAGCCGCGGCACGGTTTCGAGATTGTGGTTGAAGACGTCGGGCCGCGCTTCGACCACGGCTTCGAGCGCGCCGTCCTTCTTCAAGAAATCCGGCGTCAGCACTTCGACGGTGGTTTGGGGCGCGGCGGCGCGGATCGCCTTGATCGTGGCAACGAACTGCCCGGCCCCGCCATCGGCAAGATCGTCGCGATCGACCGAGGTGACGACGATATGCGAGAGGCCGAGCTTCGCCACCGCCTCGCCGACATGCGCCGGCTCATGCGGATCGAGTGCCTGAGGCCGGCCTGTGGCCACATTGCAAAACGTGCAGGCGCGGGTGCAGACCGCGCCGAGGATCATCACCGTCGCATGTTTCTGCTTCCAGCACTCGCCAATATTGGGGCAGGCCGCCTCTTCGCAAACCGTGTTGAGCTTCAGCGTGCGCATCAGATCGCGCGTCGCGAAATATTCCGGCGAATTCGGCGCCTTCACCCGGATCCAGTCGGGCTTTTTCGGCGCGGGATTGTCGGGCTTGTGGGCCTTCTCGGGATGACGAAGGGTGGGATCAGCCATGTGTCGGCAAGTCTCGCATGCAGGACCACCCTGCGTCCTTCGACTACGCCCCTTCGCCAGGCTCAGGGGCTCCGCTCAGGATGAGGGAAGAATAGAACATCGCCTCACCCTGAGCGGAGCGAAGCGACGTCGAAGGGCGCTGGATCGGTGTGCAGCCTCGTATCTCAGATGTGGAGCGCGCGGCCGAACGCGTCAAGCACCGACTCGTGCATCGTCTCCGAGAGGGTCGGATGCGGGAAGATTGTCGCCATCAGGTCCTGCTCGGTGCCTTCCATCGTCTTGGCGATGGCATAGCCCTGGATCAGCTCGGTGACTTCGGCGCCGACCATATGCGCGCCCAAAAGCTCGCCGGTCTTGGCGTCGAACACCGTCTTCACCATGCCTTCGGGCTCGCCGAGCGCGATCGCCTTGCCGTTGCCGATGAAGGGGAAGCGCCCGACCTTCACCTCGTGGCCGGCGGCTTTCGCCTTCGCCTCGGTGAGGCCGACGCTCGCCACTTGCGGCCGGCAATAGGTGCAGCCCGGGATGTTGTCGGTGTTGAGCGGATGGACGGTGTTGAGCCCGGCGATGCGCTCAACGCACATCACGCCCTCATGCATCGCCTTATGCGCGAGCCAGGGCGGGCCGACGACGTCGCCGATGGCGTAAAGCCCCGGCTCGCCGGTCGCGCACCATTGATCGATGACGATATGCGTGCGATCGACCTTCGCCTTGGTCTTCTCGAGGCCGAGATTCTCGACATTGCCGACGATGCCGATCGCCAGCACGACGCGCTCGGCCTCGATGGTCTGGCTCTTGCCGGCTTGCTCGATGGTCGCAATGACGCTGTCGGCTTTCTTCTCGAGCTTCTTCACCTGGGTCGAGGTGAAGATTTTCATCCCCTGCTTCTCGAAGGCCTTGCGCGCGAAGGCCGAGATGTCCTCGTCCTCAACTGGCAGCACGCGGTCGAGCATTTCGACCACCGTCACCTCGCAGCCAAGATCGCGATAGAAGCTGGCGAATTCGATGCCGATCGCGCCCGAGCCGATGACCAGCAGCGACTTCGGCAGCTTCTCGGGGATCATCGCCTCTTTATAGGTCCAGACCAGCTTGCCGTCGGGCTCGAGGCCGGGCATCGAGCGCGCCCGCGCGCCCGTGGCAAGAATGATGTTCTTGGCGGCGATATCGCCGACGGGCTTGTTGTCCTTGGTGACGGAGAGCTTGCCGCCGCCGGTCAGGGTCGCGGTGCCCTCGACGACGGCGATCTTGTTCTTCTTCATCAGGAAGCCGACGCCGTTCGAGAGCTGCTTCGCCACTTTGCGCGAGCGCTCGACGATTTTCTTGGTGTCGAAGGCGATGTCCTTCGCCGAGAAGCCGTAATCGCCGAGATGATGGAGGATGTGGCCGACCTCGGCGCTGCGCAGCAAGGCCTTGGTCGGGATGCAGCCCCAGTTGAGGCAGATGCCGCCGAGCTGGTCGCGCTCGACGATCGCGGTCTTCATGCCGAGCTGCGCCGCGCGGATCGCCGCGACATAGCCGCCCGGCCCGCTGCCGACGACCACCGTATCGAAGGAATTATCGGCCAAACCATGCTCCTAAGGTTCTGACCGCGGCCGCCGCCGCAGCGAATGCATCCCGTGGCTTCAGATAAGCAGAGCGGCGGGCGCTTCAATCAGCTTCTTGAAAGCCGACATGAACTGCGCGCCGAGCGCGCCGTCGACGACACGATGATCGAAAGTGCCGGTGCAGCTCATCACCGTCGCGATGGTGAGCGCGTCGTTTTTGACGACCGCGCGCTTCTCGCCGGCGCCGACCGCGATGATCGAGCTTTGCGGCGGGTTGATCACCGCCGTGAATTGCCGCGTGCCGTACATGCCGAGGTTGGAGATCGAGATCGTGCCGCCCTGGAACTCCTCGAGCTTCAGCTTGCCGGATTTGGCGCGCTCGGCGAGCTCGCGCATCTCGGCCGAGATCAGCGGGATCGCCTTCTTGTCGGCATTCTTGATGATCGGGGTGATGAGGCCCTCGGGCAGCGCCACCGCGACCGAGACATGCACCTCTTCCCATTTGAGGATCGCATCCTCGCTCCACGAGGCGTTGACCATCGGCACTTTCCTGAGCGCCAGCGCCGCCGCCTTGATGATGAAGTCGTTGACCGAGGTCTTGACCCCGAGCGCGTCGTTGATGTCGGCGCGCGCCTTCAAGAGCACATCGAGCTCGCAATCGACGGTGAGGAAGTAATGCGGCACCACCTCGGATTCGGCGAGGCGGCTGGCGATGGTCCGCCGCATGCCGGTGATTGGGATGTCGGTATAGGGCGCGCCGCCGGCAAGCGCATGGACCTGGTCGCGGCTGTAGCGGGTGATGCCGCCGCCGCCGCTCGGCGCCGGCATCGGCACCATCGGCGCGCGCGCGGCAGGCGTAGCGGCGCGCGGCGTGCCGCCTTTCAGCGCCGCCTCGACATCGTGGCGAACAATGCGGCCATGCGGGCCGCTGCCGGCGATCGCGGAAAGATCGATCTTCGCCTGGCTGGCGAGCCGCCGCGCCAAAGGGCTCGCGAAGACGCGCGTGCCGGCGGCATGACCATTGGTTGCGGGAGCGGGCGACGGCGCGGCAACACGCGGAGCGGGCGCGGGTGCCGCTGCAGGCGCCGCCGGTTTCGGCGGTTGGAACACGGGCTGTGGCGCCGGCGCCGATGCTTGCGCGGCAGGCTTCGGTGCGGCGGCGGGCGCGGCGGCAGGCTTCGGTGCGGCGGCGGGCGCGGCCGCAGGCTTCGCCGCGCCGAGCGCGCTCTTGTCCTCGCCCTCTTCGAGTAGGACTGCGATCGGCTGATTGACCTTCACGCCTTGCGCGCCTTCGGGCACGAGGATGCGGCCGATCGTGCCTTCATCGACGGCCTCGAACTCCATCGTCGCCTTGTCGGTCTCGATCTCGGCGATGACGTCGCCGGCCTTCACCGCATCGCCTTCCTTCTTGTGCCATTTGGCGATGCTGCCCTCGGTCATGGTCGGCGAGAGGGCGGGCATCAGGAGCTCGATCGGCATCGCGCGCCCCGCTCAGCGATAAAGCACGGCTTTGGCGGCGACGACGATATCCGCCACCTGCGGCAAAGCCATGCGCTCGAGATTGGCGGCGTAAGGCAGCGGCACGTCCTTGGCGGAGACCCGCTGCACCGGCGCGTCGAGCCAGTCGAAGGCCTGCTCCATGATCTGCGCCGCGATCTCGCTGCCGATGCCGGCATAGGCCCAGCCCTCCTCGACCGCAACGAGCCGATTGGTCTTCTGCACCGACGCGACGATGCTCGCGATATCGAGCGGGCGCAGCGTGCGCAGATCGATGACCTCGGCGGAGATGCCTTCGCCGGTCAGCGCCTCGGCGGCTTCCATCGCGAGCTGCACCATGCGCGAATAGGCGGTGATGGTGACATGCTCGCCGGGCCGCGCGATCCGCGCCTTGCCGATCGGCACGATGTAGTCGCCGCTCTCGGGCACCGGCATGCTCATACCGTAGACCAGCTCGTGCTCCAGGAAGATCACCGGATTGGGATCGCGGATCGCCGATTTGAGCAGGCCCTTGTGGTCCGCCGCGGTAAAGGGTGCGATCACCTTGAGCCCCGGGATATGCGCATACCACGAGCCGTATTCCTGGCTGTGCTGCGCAGCGACGCGCGCGGCGGCGCCGTTCGGGCCGCGGAAGACGATCGGGCAATGCATCTGCCCGCCCGACATGTAGCGCGTCTTCGCCGCCGAGTTGATGAGCTGGTCCATCGCCTGCATGGCGAAGTTCCAGGTCATGAACTCGACGATCGGCCGCAGCCCCGCCATCGCGGCGCCGATGCCGAGACCGGCGAAACCGTGCTCCGAGATCGGCGTGTCGATGACGCGGCGCGGGCCGAATTCCTGCAAGAGGCCCTGACTGACCTTATAGGCGCCCTGATATTCGGCGACTTCCTCGCCCATCAGAAAAACATCCGCGTCGCGCCGCATCTCTTCGGCGATCGCGTCGCGCAATGCCTCGCGCACGGTGAGGTTCGTGCTGGCACCGGTCCATTCCTGCTCGCCGGCCGGTGCCGTTTTCGGCGGCGGCGGCGCGGCGGCGACGGGCGCGGGCTGGGGCTGGGGCTGGGGCGGCTTCGCTTTCGCGACCTGCTCGACCGGCGCTTCCTGCGCCGGTGTCGAGGGTTTCGCGGCGGGCTTCGCCGGCGCAGCTTTCGCCGCATCGTCGACGCTCTCGTCCTCGCCGGCGATCACCGCGATCGGCAGGTTGACCGCGACATGCTCGGTGCCTTCGGGAACGATGATCTTGGCGAAGGTGCCTTCGTCCACCGCCTCGATCTCCATCGTCGCCTTGTCGGTCTCGATCTCGGCAAGGATGTCGCCGGCCTTGACCTTGTCGCCGGGCTGCTTGTGCCACTTGGCGATCTTGCCCTCGGTCATGGTCGGCGAGAGCGCCGGCATCAATACCTCGATCGGCATGGATCAGGCCTCGGCGTAGACGTCGGTCCAGAGCTCGCTCGGATCCGGCTCGGGCGAATCCTGCGCGAACTCCGCCGCGGCGGTGACGATATCCTTGATCTCCTTGTCGATTTGCTTGAGCTTCGCCTCGTCGGCGAGGCTCGCCTCCATCAGCCGACTCTTCGCCTGGTCGATCGGATCGTGCTCCTGGCGCATCCGGTTGACCTCGTCCTTGCTGCGGTATTTCGCAGGATCGGACATCGAGTGGCCGCGATAGCGATAGGTCTGCATCTCGAGGATGTAGGGACCTTTGCCGGAGCGGACGTAGTCGACCGCCTCCTCGGCCGCCGCGGCCACCGCGACGACGTTCATGCCGTCGACCTGATGGCCGGGAATGGCGAAAGGCGCGCCGCGGCCGAAGAGATCCTGCGAGGCCGAGGCGCGCGCCTCGGACGTGCCCATGCCGTATTTGTTGTTCTCGATGACATAGAGCACCGGCAGCTTCCATAGCGCCGCCATGTTGAGGCTCTCGCTCACCTGACCCTGATTCATCGCCCCGTCGCCCATGAAGGTGACGGAGATGCAGCCATTGTCGCGATAGCGGTGCGCGAAGCCGAGGCCGGTGCCGATCGGCACCTGCGCGCCGACGATGCCGTGGCCGCCGAAGAAATTCTTCTCGCGGCTGAACATGTGCATCGAGCCGCCCTTGCCCTTGGAATAGCCGCCGCGGCGGCCGGTGAGCTCGGCCATCACGCCTTTGGGGTCCATGCCGGCGGCGAGCATGTGGCCGTGATCGCGATAGGAGGTGACGACGGTGTCGCCGTCTTTCACCGCTGCCATCAGGCCGACCACCACGGCCTCCTCGCCGATATAGAGGTGGCAGAAGCCGCCGATGAGGCCCATGCCGTACATCTGCCCGGCCTTCTCCTCGAAGCGGCGGATCAGCAGCATGTCGCGATAGAGCTTCAGCATCAGCTCGGGCGCGAGCTCCGGCTCGGCTTCCGGGGTATCGCGGTTTTTGAGCTTGCGTTTGGCGGTCGCCATGCGTCCGGAGCCCCTTCTGATGCGCCCGGCGCGCCCGCACCGGAACTTGGGTCAGCATGACTCTGGCGCCCTAACAAGGCAATAAGCCTGTGGACAAATTATTGTTTTGCAACACAAAATGAAACTTAACTACTTTTCAGTTAAGAAGATTGGAATCGAAGCCGAGTGGGCAAAACGCAGTTGCGAAGGCGCCGCGCTGCGGAGCACCGGCTAATAAAAATTTCCTTCGCGGGGGCGCTAGCGTGCGGGCGAATTGAAGATCACGACCTCGTTCGGGCCGACGAGGTTGAGATCGGCGCGCACCGTCTCGTCGAGCAGATCGGGATCGATGTGCTCGCGCATCAAACCGACGCGATGCTCCAGGGGCTGGCGCTGCGCTTCGACCGTGGCGAGGGTCGTGCGCGCCTCGCTGATCTGCTGCGTCAACCGGAGCCAAGCCATGAGGCCGCGATCGCCCTGTACCAGATGGTAGGCGAAATAGACGACGAGGCTGATGCCGAGGATCGGACCGACGATCACCCGTGCGCGCTGCCGAATTGCGTCGAAGAGATACATCCGGGCAGAGAATCACGGGTGATTTGCCGTGTCAATGCCGAGTCGCTGATCATACAGCGCAGAGTCGCTTTTCTTGACTCGCGTTTTCCCGCACACTCGACGGCACGAGCGCCGAACGACTCGGCTGCTCGGGGAGGAAACCATGGCAACCCACATACCGGGACCGCTCTATTGCGAGGAACTCGGGGCCTCCGGCGTGCCGATGATCTTCTGCCATTCGACGCCCGACGACCATCGCCTATGGATGTTCCAGACCGCGCATTTTTCGGCCTGGCATCGCTGTCTCGCGGTCGATCTTCCGGGCTATGGCCGCTCGGCGGCGCCGCAACCCGGGCTCCGGATCGAGGATATGGCCGAGGCTTGCTGGGAGGTGGTCGATCGGATCACCGCGAGCGGTGCGATCATCCACGGCAACTCGCTCGGCTCGCGCGTCGCACAATGGATGGCGGCGCTGCAGCCGAAGCGCACGCTGGCGCTCATCCTCTCCGGCACCGGCTTCGGCTCCTCCGCCAACATGGCGCGCTGGGTAGTGCGCTATCGCGAGGAAGGCATCGCGCTGCGTCGCCGCCAAGTGATCGAGCATTTCGCGCCCGAGCTGCAGCAGGACAAGCTGCTCAACCACTACGCCGATATGGTCTGCGAGCTGAGCAACGCCGGCACGCTTGCCAGCATCATCGCCGTCAACGAGGCGCTGGCGCTGCACTACCCGCCCGATCTCCTCGGCCGCATCACCTCGCCGACGCTGGTGATCGCTGGCACCAAGGATTTCAGCTTCGCCACCGTCCACGAGCACGACAAGCACATCAAGCAATCGGTGCTGCGCACGATCGAGGGCGCGGGCCATGGCGTGCCGATCGAGGCGCCGGCGGAATACGACCGCCATTGCATCGACTTCTTGTCGTCGCTCGGCCTCTTTCCGGGACACGCCGAATGAGAGCCCTCGCCCTCGCCGTTTTCGCGGCGCTGCTACTCGTCGGCGCGGCGCGCGCCGACGAGCCAGTCACCTTGCGCTTTGCCATCCCGGGCAGCGGCACGTTCTCGCCGACCTGGTCGCAGATGCTGCAGCCCTGGATCAACGCGGTCGAGGCGGATTCCGGCGGCACGTTGAAGCTGCAGCCCTTCTTCGGCAATGCGCTCGCCGATCTCTTCAACGTCTATGACCGCATCGTCAGCGGCGCCGCCGATCTCGGCAGCGGCGTGCAGGGCTCGATCGGCGGCAAGTTCCCGGGCTCGAGCGTGGTCGAGCTGCCTTCCGATATCGGCGGCCGCGACGGCGCGGCGGCGTTCTGGAAGCTCTATCAGGATGGGCTGATCGCGCCGGAATATGTCGGCGTGAAGGTGATCGCCCTCTTCGTCTATCCGCAATCCTTCCTCAACGCCAACAAGCCGGTGGCGCGGCTCGAAGACGCCAAGGGGCTGCGCTTCGCCACGTTGACCAAGGCGGATGCGCGCATGGCGCAGCTTCTGGGCGGCGCGCCGCTCAGCACCAATCCCGCCGAGGTCTATGGCATCCTGCAACATCATGGCGCCGACGGCGTGATCATCGGCTGGCTCGGCCTCGTCGGCTTCAAGCTCGACGAGGTCACCGACCATCATCTCGTCGCCGGCCTCGGCTCGGGCGGCGGCTTCATCCTCATGAACAAGGATGCCTATGCGAAGCTGCCGCCGGCGGCGAAGGCAGCGATCGACAAGCATTCGGGCTATGCGGCGTCGCGCGATGCGTTCGGCGCCGCGCTCGATCGCATCTATGCGAATTCGGAGAAGGTGGTGCGCGGCCTCGCCGGACAAACGATCGCGACGCTCGCGCCCGCCGACAACGCGGCGTATCAGAAAGCGCTGGTCGCGCCGCTCAACGCGGATTGGCAGAAGACCGTGCCCAACGGCGCGGCGATCTTCGCCGCCTATCGCGCCGAGGCGGCACGCGTCCGCGCGGAGCCGTCCGCTTCGGCCGGCTCCGGGCAATGAACCGCGACGATCATCTCCTGCTCGCCGAGACCGGCGCCGGCACGGCGATGGGGAATTTTTTGCGCCGCTATTGGATGCCGGCGCTCCTGTCCTCGGAACTCGTCGCGGACGGCGCGCCGGTGCGCGTCGAGCTGATGGGCGAGAACCTCATCGCCTTCCGCGGCAGCGACGGCAAGGTCGGGCTCTTGGGCGCGCACTGCGCGCATCGCGGCGCCTCGTTGTTCTTCGCCAAGAACGCCGATTGCAAGCTGCGCTGCTGGTATCACGGCTGGCAATACGACCGGGACGGCAACTGCGTCGACCAGCCGAACGAGCCGCCGCAGACGCAATTCAAGACCCAGGTGAAGCAGAAAGCCTATCCCACGATCGAGCAGAATGGCACGGTCTGGACGTATCTCGGCCCCAGAGACAAGCAGCCGCCGCTGCCCGAGCTCGAATGGCTCACCGTGCCCGCGGCGCAGGTGCATGTCGCCAAGCGCATCCAGCATTGCCATTGGACGCAGGGCATGGAAGGCGACATCGATTCATCGCATCTCGGCTTCCTTCACGGCCATGCGATCTCGCTGCCGGTGAGTTCGGCACCGAGCGCCGGCGCGCGCGTCGGCGAGGGCGCGCCGGAATTCGCAGTGAAGCTCATGCCCGCCGGTCTCGTGCAGGCGACGCGCCGCAACGCGGAAGACGGCCAGGATTACTGGCGCGTCGGGCAATGGTTCTTTCCGGGCTTCACCACCATTCCGGCGCGCGGCGGCGACGCACCGCTGCAAGGCCATTCCTGGACGCCGATCGACGACGCGACGTCGCTGGTCTTCACCTTCACCTGGCATCCGACGCGGCCGCTGAGCGACGACGAGCTCAACCGCATCGAAGCTGGCACGAATTTCCACGCGCACCTCGTCCCCGGTACCTTCCTGCCGCGCGCCAACAAGGCGAATGGCTATGCCGCGACCGGCTATGAGAACGAGCGCCAGCCCTGGATGCGGATCAAATATTTCCAGGACCAGGACATCTGCATGACCGAGAGCATGGGGCGGCTCTATGACCGCACGCAGGAGAATCTCGGCAATTCCGATCTCGTCGTCGTGCGCACGCGTCATCGCCTCATCGAAGCGGCGCGCGATTTGGCGCGCGGCATCGAGCCGCCGGGCATGAAAGCGAGCGACTATCGCCTGCGCCCGACCTCGCAGCTCCTGCCGAAAGGCACGGCATCGTGGCTCGAGGCGCTCGGCGCGGCGATGGATGCGCGGCCCGGGACGTATCGCGAGAGCGTTTAGCCGCTATTCGTTGCAAAGCGATCGCGCGTCCTTCGACCACACTCAGGACAAGGAAAATCGTGCGGGACATCTCCCGGTGAAAGATGCCGCGCACATTTTCTCCTCATCCTGAGCGGAGCGAAGTCGAGAGACGCACAGCCGTTCTGCAACCCCCACATCACATCCGCGGGAACGGCAGCACGTCCTTGTATTTTGCGACCATCGCGTCGCGCTGGTCCTTGTCGCTGCGGTTGACCATCGGGAATTTGTCGCGCCAGTGCCAGGGCCGCACGGCGTAGATGATCGCGCGCGAACTCGTCCAATCGCCCGAGGCTTTCTTTTCCGGCGGCAGGCGCGCATCGAGCGCGTTGGTGCGTGTGCCCTCGGCGATCTGGATGTCCTCGCTCGGCAGCGAGCGCGTGGTCATCGCCCACAGCACCTCGTTGAGATTGGTTGCATCGATGTCGTCGTCGACGATCACGACGTAGCGGCTGCCGGCCGAGGAATTGGCGCCGAGCACCGCGCTGCCGACCTGGCGCGCATGGCCGGCGAACATCTGCTTGATCGAGAGCGCGACGAGGCCCGAGAGATGGATGTAGACGCCGGTGATGCCCGGCACGCCCGCGGCTTCGAGCTGATCCCAAAGCCCGCCTGCCTCGAAACGCACCGAGTGATGCGGCGCGCCCGGCCATTGCGGCGACATATTGAGGATGATCGGGTCGTTGCGATAGTAGATCGCCGTGACGCGGATCACCGGCTCGGCGCGGCCGGTGCCGAGCGTGCCGCCCGAGTAGTAGCCGGTGTATTCGCCGAACGGGCCTTCGTTGCGCGCCTCGACCTCGGGCGGCGGCACTTCGCCTTCGATCGCGATCTCGGCATGGGCCGGGATCGGCAGGCCGGTCACCGGCCCCGCGACGACGTCGAGCGGATGGCCGAGCAAGCCGCCGGCCTTGTCGAGCTCCGAGACGCCGAACGGGAATTTCATATACGACAGCATGAAGACGAGGAAATCGCCGCCGACCGTAGCGACGATCGGGCAGGCTTTGCCCTGCTTCCAATATTTTTCGGCGATGATGCGTGCCTGCGCGCCGGGATTGTTCCAGAGGCCCAGGAGATTGCGCTCATGCACCTGCAGCCGGTAGGTGCCCGAATTGACGTAGCCGGTGTCGGGATCCTGGGTGATGACGCAGCTCCCGGTGCCGATATAGCGGCCGCCATCCTTGCGATGGCCGAAGAGCGCGGGAAATTTCAAGAGGTCGACCTCGTTGTCGCGCATCCGGTTCTGCGTCACCGGCCCGGTCGGCACCACGCGCGGCGGCACTTTCGCCGCGCCGTGAATGCGCTTCAGCGTGTGGCGCAGCATCTCGAGCCGCGAGGTCTCGGGCGGCAGGCCGAGCGCGATCGCCATGCGACGGCGCGATGCGGTCGGCAGGCTCAAGACGCGAAAGCCCTTGGGATAGCCTTTGATCTCGTCGAAGAGCAGCGCCGGGGGCTCGGGGATGAGCTCGGCCGTCGTCTCGCTTAGCGCGCCGATCTCCAAATGCCAATCGGCGTTGCGGATCGTCGCGATCTCGCCGAACTTCTCCGCCTCGGCGAGAAACGAGCGCAGGCCGTCGTAAGCGGAGGCATCGCTCATGGGTTTTTGCTCAGCCGCGCATCGGCCTCTTTGACGAGGCTGAGATCGGTGTAATCCGCGACCTTGAACGAGCGGTCGAAGAAGCCGAGCTGGTGCAGCAGGTCGATATTCGCCTGCAGCGCCGCCATGTTCGGCAGGCCGTGCGGGTCCTTGTAGAGATCCTTGTCGGTATAGAGATAGGAATCGAGCGTCTCGCGCGGCGCTTTCAACGCCGCCGCGTCGAGATCGACGAAAGCTTCGTGGTTCTTGGGATCGAGCGCCCAGCGCGTGAAGCGCAGCGAATCCTCGAGGAAATCGACGAGCGCGGCGCGATGCTCCTTGACGTAGCCGGCGCGCGCCGCCCAGACAAGAAGCTGCGTCACCCCGGTCGCCTCTTTCTGGGTGAAGAGCGTGACGGCTTTCTGCTGCAACTCGGGATCGTCGAACCACGGCTCGGCGCTCGAGATGAGATCGGCCTTCTTCTGCAGCAGCATCGATTTCATGTTGGGGAACGAGGCCTCGACGAAAGCGACGTCCTTCTTGTCGTCGAGGCCATGCTTGCGGAGCATGGCGCGGATCGCGACATCGACCGCCGAGCCGTAGGTGAGCGAGGCGAGCACCTTGCCTTTCAGATCCTCGACCTTCTTGATCGGCCTGTCGCGCAGCACCATGAAATGGCCGGTCCAGCCATGGCCGACGCCGTCCTGATTGGTGTCCATGATGACGCGCATGTCGTCGAGCTTCGCGTTCAAGATCGCCGAGCTCAGCGAGGAATAGGCGAGCGTGCCGACATTGACGTCGCCGGTCGCGAGGCCGGTGATCATCGCCGCCGTGCTCGCCATGCGCACCGGCGTGATCGTGTAGCTCTGGCCGTAATGCAGCAGCAGCTCTTTCTTGTCGAGCGACAAGGGCACCGAGCTCGCCGACATCGTCACCCAGCCGACATGGATGTCGAGCGGCTCGGCTGCCGCCGCTGCGCCCGCGGCAATAGCTAGTCCCGCCGCGGCTGCGATGATTTTCAGCACGCGCATAGCTCCCTCCCTATTCGGCCGCCCGCCGCGCCCACTCTACCTGGTTGGGATCAAACGATCATAGGCAAGGCCGGCTGTCAACGTAGCGGCCAGTCGGGCTTGCGCGCTATCGCGACCCGAATCGCAGCTGGTATTCGTGCCAGAAGTCGCCGAGAAAGATCGCCTGGCCCGCACGAAGCGTGAGGCGACCGGCGCAGACATCGCGTTTCACCGCCGTTTCCAGCCGATCCTTGGCTTGCGCTTGGTTCCAAGGCTCCGGCCAGAGGTTTCTCGGGTCGCGCGGCGCGCCGCCGACCTCGAGCGGCTCCCGGTGATCTTCTTCGAGGCTCTTGGGGTTCGTGCCTGGCGGATAGCCGTAGAAGGGCATCTGCTCGAGCTTCAATCGGTCGGTGAAGCTGG
Organism: Allostellaceae bacterium; assembly: GCA_036501365.1. GTDB lineage: Bacteria > Pseudomonadota > Alphaproteobacteria > ATCC43930 > CGMCC-115725 > CAIKMD01. The sequence goes on from DASYAL010000074.1 coordinate 56,774, forward strand.
CCGGCGGCCGGATTCTCGCGCTCCATCCCGACATGCAGATCGTAAAAGCAATGTTCTGCTGCGTCACCTCGGGATTGAGAGCGCCAGGTGCCGGAACCGGCGGCGCGGAAGAGGGTGCCGCGATGGTCGAGGCAACGGGCCGAACAGCGTTCACGGCCGGCGGCGGAGTAGCGCATGCGGTTAAGACGACGGACACAGCCAAGGCACAGGCGCTTCGACGCATTCCGGCATCCTATCCGCAACCGGACGCCTGTCGTTCGCCTTGACGCCATCCCGGCCCGGCTTTATGCCTGCCCGGCGATTTGGCGAGTGTGGGGGCGCTTAGCTCAGCGGGAGAGCACACCCTTCACACGGGTGGGGTCGTAGGTTCAATCCCTACAGCGCCCACCATCCCGCGCTTGCCCCGCGCAATTTGTTGTCAAAGCTGCAAATTTTCGCGCTTGCCGCCGGGCTTGCCCTTGAAATCGTCGAAAACGGCGACGATTTCTCTGGCACTCGTTTGTTCCGAGTGCTAGTAAGCGCCCCATTCGAGCCCGAAGAACCGTCTCGAACCTACTGACAATTGAGGAGGAGTTTCATGAAGTTCCGTCCCTTGCACGACCGCGTCGTCGTTCGGCGCCTGGAGCAAGACGCGAAGACCGCCGGCGGGATCATCATCCCCGACACCGCCAAAGAGAAGCCGATGGAAGGCGAGATCATCGCCGCGGGTCCTGGCGCCCGGAACGAGGACGGCAAGCTCGTCCCGCTCGACGTCAAGGTCGGCGACCGCGTGCTGTTCGGCAAGTGGTCGGGCACCGAGGTCAAGCTCGACGGCGAAGAGCTGATGATCATGAAGGAAAGCGACGTCATGGGGATCATCGAAGGCATCCCCGCCAAGGGCCGCAAGGTCGCCTGATCCCGATCCGATTTTTAAATAACCCCGAAGAGGCAAATCCATGGCAGCCAAGGAAGTCAAATTCAACGTCGACGCGCGTGACCGCTTGCTGCGCGGCGTCGACATCCTCGCCAACGCGGTGAAGGTGACGCTCGGCCCGAAAGGCCGCAACGTCGTCCTCGACAAGTCGTTCGGCGCACCGCGCATCACCAAGGACGGCGTCACCGTCGCCAAGGAGATCGAGCTCGGCGACAAGTTCGAGAATATGGGCGCGCAGATGATTCGCGAGGTCGCCCAGAAAACCAACGATCTCGCCGGCGACGGCACCACCACCTCGATCATCCTCGCTCATGCGATCGTGCGCGAGGGCGTCAAGGCCGTGGCCGCGGGCCTCAACCCGATGGACCTGAAGCGCGGCGTCGATCTCGCGGTCGAGGCGATCGTCGACGATATCAAGAAGCGCTCGAAGAAAGTCTCGACCAATGACGAGATCGCCCAGGTCGGCACCATCTCGGCGAACGGCGAGACGGAAATCGGCCAGATGATCGCCAAGGCGATGCAGAAGGTCGGCAACGAGGGCGTGATCACGGTCGAAGAGGCGAAGAGCCTCGAGACCGAGCTCGACGTCGTCGAGGGCATGCAGTTCGACCGCGGCTACATCTCGCCGTACTTCGTCACCAACGCCGACAAGATGGTGGCCGAGCTCGAGGAGCCCTACATCCTGCTGTTCGAGAAGAAGCTCAGCGGGCTGCAGGCGATGCTTCCCGTCCTCGAGGCGGTGGTGCAGTCGGGCAAGCCGCTCCTCATCGTCGCCGAGGACGTCGAGGGCGAGGCGCTCGCCACGCTGGTCGTCAATCGGCTGCGCGGCGGTTTGAAGGTCGCGGCGGTGAAGGCGCCGGGCTTCGGCGATCGCCGCAAGGCGATGCTCGAGGACATCGCCATCCTGACCAACGGCCAGCTGATCTCCGAAGACCTCGGCATCAAGCTGGAGAACGTGACGCTCGACATGCTCGGCAAGGCCAAGAAGGTCCGCGTCGAGAAGGAGAACACCACGATCATCGACGGCTCGGGCAAGAAGGTGGACATCACCGCTCGCGTTAATCAGATCCGTCAGCAGATCGAGGAGACCACCTCCGACTACGACAAGGAGAAGCTGCAAGAGCGCTTGGCGAAGCTCGCGGGCGGCGTCGCGGTCATCCGCGTCGGCGGCGCGACCGAGGTCGAGGTGAAAGAGCGCAAGGACCGGGTTGACGATGCGATGCACGCCACCCGTGCGGCGGTCGAGGAAGGCATTGTCGCCGGCGGCGGCACCGCCCTGCTCTACGCCGCCAAGGTGCTGGCAAAGCTGCGGCCGGCCAACGACGACCAGAAGACCGGCATCGACATCGTGCGCCGTGCGCTGCAAATCCCGGTGCGCATCATCGCCGAGAATGCCGGCACCGACGGCTCGATCGTGATCGGCAAGCTGATCGACAAGGACAATGCCAATTGGGGCTACGACGCCCAAAGCGGCGAATATGTCGACATGGTGAAGGCCGGCATCGTCGATCCGACCAAGGTCGTGCGGCTCGCGCTGCAGGACGCGGCGTCGGTCGCGGGCCTCCTCATCACCACCGAGGCGATGGTCGCGGAGAAGCCGGAGCGCAAGCCGGCGATGCCCGCGCACGATCACGGCGGCGGCATGGGCGGGATGGATTTCTAAGCGAAGAAATCCGCTCGCTTCAGACGAAGCAGATCAGGGCCGCGGGAAACCGCGGCCCTTTTCTTTTGCGCGGATCCCGCTGCTAAGCTTCCCACCTCGGCGCCCCGAGCGGAGGGATCGGTGACGCTCGCCGAAGCGCTCGCGGCGCAGAGCGCGGGTGCCGATGCGGTGATCGCGCAAGGCAGTGAGGCCGGCGGCCGTCGCGGCGCCTTCGATGCCGCCGCCGGCGCCCTACCCGGTGCAACGCGGCCTGACGCAGGCGATGCGCGACGCCGCCGCGCGCGCGAACGATCTCTCGCGCATGCAGGCCTGGGCCGGGCAAGCCGCGGCGCTCGCACGCGCCGAACCCGCCGCCGAGACGACGCGGCGGCTCTGGGCCGAGGCCGAGACGCTGCTGCGCCGAGAGTGCTGTTACGAGGTGATCCGCCCGAGGATCTCGACCAGCTCGGCAACTTTCTGGCGCCGGTCCTTGGCGTCGCCCGACGCCATCGAATGCTCGACGCAGTGGGCGATGTGGTCCCTGAGGATCTCGTCCTCGAGTTTCTTGAGCGCGGCCTTCACCGCCTCGATCTGATTCATCACGTCGATGCAATAGCGGTCGCCCTCGATCATGCGGGCGATGCCGCGCACCTGGCCTTCGATCCGGGCGAGCCGCGCGGCGGCCGCCGTCTTGACGTTCTCGCGCATCGCCTACTACTATACCCCTGTAGGGTATAAGTCCAGAGGCGAGATGAGCACGGTCGAGGAAGGCAAGGCGATCGATCCGGTCTGCGGCATGACGGTCGATCCGGTCAAAACGCCGCATCGCGCCGCGCGTGACGGCCGCGACTATTTCTTCTGCGGCAAGGGCTGCCGCGAGAAATTCGCCGCCCAACCGGCGAAATATCTGACGCCGCAGGGGCCTGCCCCGGCCGCATCTACCGGCGCGCTCTGGACCTGCCCCATGCATCCCGAGATCAAAAGCGACAAGCCGGGCCCCTGCCCGATCTGCGGCATGGCGCTCGAGCCGCTGGCGCCGGTGCGGGCGGCAATCAACGCGCCCAATCCCGAGCTCGCCGATATGACGCGGCGCTTCTGGGTCGCGCTGATCTTCGCCGCGCCGGTTCTCGTCCTCGCCATGAGCGGTGAGCGCTGGCCGTGGCTGCAATTCGTCCTCGCCAGCGTCGCCGTGCTCTGGGCCGGCGCGCCGCTCTTCGCGCGCGGCTGGGCCTCGCTCCGCAACCGTCATCTCAACATGTTCACGCTGATCGCGCTCGGCACGGGCATCGCCTATCTCGACAGTGTCGTCGCGCTGGTTTTTCCCGGCGTCTTCCCCGCCTCGTTCCGCAAGATGGACGGCAGCGTGCCGATCTATTTCGAGGCGGCCGCGGTCATCACCGCGCTGGTGCTGCTCGGCCAGATGCTCGAGCTCAAGGCCCGCGCGCGCACCGGCGATGCGATCCGCGCGCTCCTCGACCTCGCGCCGAAGACCGCGCGCCGCATCGAGCACGATGGCGGCGAGCGCGACGTGCCGATCGAGACGGTCGCGCCCGGCGAGCGCTTGCGCGTGCGCCCCGGCGAGAAGGTGCCGGTCGACGGCGTGGTGATCGAGGGCGAAAGCGCGGTCGATGAAGCGATGCTGACCGGTGAGGCCATGCCGGTCGCCAAGCGCATCGGCGACAGACTGACCGGCGCGACGCTCAACACCAGCGGCAGCCTCGTGATGCGCGCCGAGCGCGTCGGCAGCGAGACGGTACTGGCGCAGATCGTCGCGCTGGTGGCGAAGACGCAGCGCAGCCGCGCGCCGATCCAAAGTCTCGCCGATGCGGTGGCATCTTGGTTCGTGCCCGGCGTCATCGCCGTCGCGCTGGTGACCTTCGCTGCCTGGACGGTCTTCGGGCCGCCGCCGGCTTTCGCTTTCGCCCTCGCCAACGCCGTCGCGGTGCTGATCATCGCCTGTCCCTGCGCGCTGGGCCTCGCGACGCCGGTCTCGGTAATGGTGGCGATGGGCCGCGCGGCGCGCGCCGGCGTACTGTTCCGCGACGCCGAGGCACTGCAGCGTCTCGCGGCGATCGACACGCTCATCATCGACAAGACCGGCACGCTGACCGAAGGAAAACCGCATTTGATTGCGGTGGGCACCGTAAACGCCAGCAGCGAGAATGAATTGCTGCGCCTCGCCGCCGCCGCCGAGCGCGGCAGCGAGCATCCGCTCGCGGCAGCGGTCGTCGCCGCGGCGAGCGAGCGCGGCATCGCTTTGCCGGCGGCGAGCGATTTCCACGCGCTCGCGGGCAGCGGCATCACCGCGCGCATCGAGGGCCGCGCCGTCGCGCTCGGCAATTTCGCGCTGCTCGAGACGCTCGGCATCGGCGCCGACGCCCTGCCGCGCGCGGCCAAGGAGCGGCGGCCGAACGGCGAGACCATCGTCTTCGTCGCGATCGACGGCACGCTCGCGGGCTGGCTCGCTTTGGCCGATCCGGTGAAGCCCGGCGCGGCTGCGGCGATCGCCGCGTTGCGTCGTGTCGGCATCGCGCCGGTGATGGCGACTGGCGATGCGCGCGCGACCGCGCAAGCGGTGGCGCGTCAGCTCGGCATCGATCAGGTCGAAGCCGAATTGGTGCCGGCCGATAAAGCGGCGCTGGTGTCGCGCTATCGCGCGCAAGGCCGGCGCGTGGCGATGGCCGGCGACGGCATCAACGACGCGCCGGCGCTTGCCGCCGCCGATGTCGGGATCGCGATGGGCAACGGCGCCGATGTCGCGCTCGAGGCCGCTGGCGTCACCCTCGTCAAAGGCGATCTCGCCGGCATCCTGCGCGCCGAGCGGCTGGCCCGCGCGACCCTCGCCAATATCCGGCAGAACCTGTTCTTCGCGTTCGCCTTCAACGCGCTGGCGATCCCGCTCGCCGCCGGCGTGCTTTATCCGCTCTGGGGCTGGCTGCTGTCGCCGATCATCGCAAGCGCGGCGATGAGCGCGAGCTCGGTCACCGTGGTCACCAACGCGCTGCGTCTCAATCGCGCGAGCCTCTGATCACTCCGCGTCGGGCTGCTTCTCCGGCACGGCGCGATCGAAGGCCTCGAGTTTCATGCAATTGTCGAAGATGCGCAGGATGCTCGGATAGGGCTTCAGGTCGAAGCTTGGATAGCGGCGGGCGTTGAAGACCTGCGGCACCAGGCAGATATCGGCGAGGCCGGGCGTATCGCCGTGGCAAAATTTCCCCGCCTTGCCGTCGCCGGCAAGAGTCTTCTCGATGCCCTCGAAACCGAGCGCGATCCAATGGTTGAACCAGAGCTCGACGTCCTTCTCGCTGTGTTTCAACTCCTGCGCGAGAAAGCGCAGCACGCGGAGGTTGTCGATCGGGTGAATGTCGCAGGCCACCGCTTCGGCGAGCGAGCGCACCCGCGCCCGGCCGACGGGATCGCGCGGGAGCAAGGGCGGGGCCGGCCGGGTCTCGTCGATGTATTCGATAATAGATAACGATTGTGTGAGAACCGGCCCGTCGTCGATCAGGCTCGGCACCAGCCCTTGCGGGTTTAGCCTCAGGTAGTCCGCCGAGCGCTGGTCGTTCTTGCGCAGGTGGATGAAAGCCTGCTCGTAATCGAGGCCCTTGAGATTGAGCGCGATGCGCACCCGGAACGCCGCCGAAGAACGGAAATAGCCGTAAAGCTTCATATCTCTGCCCTCCCTGCCTGCCGCCGCCTCGTCGGCTTCGCCCGCTACATGGCCGATTCGCCCGCCAAGTGTCGGCCGGATGCTGCCTCCGTCAAGCGGATCAGCCATCCAATAAAATGACGCCCCTTTGGGGATGGCATGCCTTATTGTTGCATAACACTGGCAGTTGTGGACACGCACTGGTTGTTTCGTGCTAACGTTGACGCGGGGGTTATGTGGGGTGAAGACATGAGCAAAGACGCGGCGATGGCCGCCGTACACTTCCCGCGGCGCAGCTTCGAGCTAGGGAAATATCTTCCGTTCCGCCTGACGGTGCTGAGCAACCGGCTGACACGGCGGGTTGCGCATTTTTATGCCGAGCGCTTCAAGCTTTCGGCCCCGGAATGGCGCACCATGGCGGTTTTGGGTCAGCAAGGCGCGATGAGCGCCAACGCCGTGATCTCCCAGACGACGATGGACAAGGTGCGGGTCAGCCGCGCGGTGGCGAAGCTTCTGAAGACCGGATTCATCACCCGCGAAGCCGATCCCCAGGATCGTCGCCGCGCGATCCTCGATCTGACGCCGGCAGGCCAGGAGGTCTATCGTCAGATCGTGCCGCTGGTGCAGGAGGTTGAGTCCGAGATGGTCTCCGCGCTCAGCGGGCCGGAACGCGCTATGCTCGACAACGCCCTCGCCAAGATCGAGGCCTATCTCCAGAAATCGGGCCTCGCCGTTGCGGCCAATGCCGATGAGGAAGACGACGGCGAGGAATGATCCCTCGTCCGCGCGGCGTCCTTGGCGCCTAGCGCCCCGCCGCGACCACCCGGGCGAGCGTCGCCCGTAGGTCCGCCGCTTCCGCCACGCCGTAACCGCGTTCGAATTCGCGCTGCGCTTCCTGCCAGTGCGCCGCGGCGGCCTTCAGCCGCTTCGCGCCCGCCGGCGTCAGCCGCACCAGCCGCGTCCGCGCATCGTCGTCGCCGGCATCGATCGCGACCAGCCGGTCGCGTTCGAGCGGCCGGACCGCGCGGCCGGTCGTCGTTCGGTCCATCACCATCGCCGCGCTGAGCGCGTTGATCGACAGCGGCCCGAGCCGCGCCAGCTTGGCTAGGATCGAATACTGGCTCGCGCTAAGGCCAGTCGCGGCCATGTAGCGATCGTAGAGCTGCGTCACCTGGCGCGCCGCCTGACGGATGGCAAGGCAGTTGCAGGCAGCGGTATCGAGGGCGGCGGTGCCGGAATCGGGGTTGGGTGTCTTTTGCATACGTCCCATGCTATATAGGCGCATATGCACGCTTGTGCAAGGGCGGCTGCCCGTTATATGGGTGCATATGCTCCTATCTGGCGCAGCAACGGCGGAGACGGCAATGGCCATGGACCCACGGACGCGAGCGCTCCTCGAGGCGCCGATCGGCACGACGCTGCTGCGCCTCGCCGCGCCCAATGTCGTCGTCATGGTGATGCAATCGGCGATCGGGCTGATCGAGACCTATTTCGTGGCCCGGCTCGGCACCGACGCTCTCGCCGGCATGGCGCTGGTCTTTCCGGTGCTGATGCTGGTGCAGATGGTCTCCGCCGGCGCCATGGGCGGCGGCATCCTCTCGGCGATCGCCCGCGCCCTCGGCTCGGACCGGCGCGCGGAAGCCGGCGCGTTGGTCTGGCACGCGGTGGCGATCGCCTTGGCGCTCGGCGTCGCGACCACGATCGCGGCGCTGGCCGGCGGCCCATGGCTCTATCGGCTGATGGGCGGCAGCGGCGGTTCGCTCGCCGCGGCGACGACCTATTCCCGCATCGTTTTCGCCGGCGCGATCCTATTGTGGCTGTTCAATTCGCTGGCGGCGACCATCCGTGGCGCGGGCAACATGATCCTGCCGGCGAGCGTCACCGCTATCGGCGCGGTGATCCTCATTCCGCTGTCGCCGGCGCTGATCTTCGGCTGGGGCCTCCTGCCGCGGCTCGGCATCGCCGGCGGCGCAGTGGCGGTCATCCTTTACTACGCGGCCGGCACCCTGGTCTTCGCGGCCTATCTCTGGTCCGGACGCGGCATCGTGCGCCCGCCGTTGCGCCCGGCGCGGCTGCGCTGGGCGCCGCTCAAGGAGATTCTACGCGTCGGCGCGGTCTCTTCGCTGGTCAGCGTCTCGACCAATCTCAGCATCGCGACCGCGACCGGCTTCGCCGGCCGCTTCGGTGCCGCAGCGGTCGCCGGCTATGGCACCGGCGCGCGGCTCGAATATGTGCTGGTGCCGCTGGTCTTCGGCCTCGGCACGCCGATCGCCGCGATGGTCGGCACCGCCATTGGCGCCGGCCGCCGCGAGCGGGCACTGCGCGTCGCCTGGACCGGCGCCGCGATCGCCGCGCTCTTGACCGAGGCGATCGGCCTCGCCGCCGCGTTTGCGCCGGAGGCCTGGCTCGCGCTCTTCAGCAGCGACGCGCTGATGAACGCGACCGGCGCGCAATATCTGCGCATCGTCGGGCCGTTCTACGGTTTCTTCGGCCTCGGCCTCGCGCTTTATTTCGCGTCGCAAGGCGCGGGCAAGCTTGCCTGGCCGCTGCTCGGCGCGGCGCTGCGCGTGACCGTCGCGGTCGGCGGCGGCTGGCTCGCGCTGCAACTCACACCCGGCGCCATCGTCGGCGTATTCGTCGCGCTCGGCGTTGCGCTAGTGCTCTTCGGCGTCACCAACGCGCTCGCCGTCGCGCTCGGCGCGTGGTTCGGCCGCACGGCGAACCCTTTGCCGCCGGCCGCGCAAGCGGCCGCGACGGTTTGCGACTAGGCACCGCCGCGTTTGCCCGACTCGGGCGCACGCTGCTATAAGGCGGCGGACCAGCGCGGAGAGCGAGCGTGGCCGGAGCGGCGATCCTGGTCCTCAACGGACCCAACCTCAATTTGCTCGGCGTGCGCGAGCCGAAGACCTACGGCTCGGAGACGCTTGCCGATATCGAGGAAGCCTGCCTCGAGCGCGCAGCATCGCTCGATCTCTCGCTCGATTTCCGCCAATCCAATCACGAAGGTCAGCTCGTCGACTGGATTCAGGAAGCGCGCGAGAGCGCCGACGGAATCATCCTCAACGCCGGCGGCTATACCCACACCTCGATCGCGATCCTCGACGCGCTCCGCGCCTGCGAGCTGCCGATCATCGAAGTCCACCTCTCCAACATCTTCGCGCGCGAAGCCTATCGCCATCACTCGCATATCAGCGCCGTGGCGCGCGGCGTGATCTGCGGCTTCGGCGCGCAGAGCTACATCCTCGCCCTCGAAGCCATCGCCTACGTGCTCGAAGCGGCGTCGGGTGGCGAATAGCCGCGCTGCTCGCCCGCTCGGTTCTCAAACGCGACAGATTGTCTATAGTCCCTGCCGACGGACGATCGGCTTGGATTTGACAGATTGCAATGGCGGGTAAAAGCGACTTGAAGATCGATGGCGAGTTGGTGCGCGCGCTCGCGGCGCTGCTCGACGAGACGGGGCTCAGCGAGATCGAATACGCGGTCGGCGACCGGCGCGTTCGCGTCGCGCGCAACGGCGGCGGCGCGACCGTGGCGATGGTCGCCGCGGCACCCGGGCTCGCGCCAACCCCCGCCGCCGCGCCGATCGCGGCCGAGCCCGCCGGCGCCGTCAAGTCGCCAATGGTCGGCACCGCCTATCTTGGCTCGCAGCCGGGCGCGGCGCCCTTCGTCATGGTCGGCGATACGGTGCGCGAGGGCCAGACCCTGTTCATCATCGAGGCGATGAAAGTGATGAACCAGATCCCGGCGCCGCGCGCCGGCCGCGTCGTGCAGATTCTTGTCGCCGACGCGACACCGGTCGAGTTCGGCCAGATCCTCGCCGTTCTCGAATAGAGCGCGGGCAGACATGTTCGAGAAAGTGCTCATCGCCAATCGCGGCGAGATCGCCTTGCGCATCCATCGCGCCTGCCGCGAGATGGGCATCCGCACGGTCGCGGTGCATTCGACCGCCGATAACAACGCGATGCATGTGCGGCTCGCCGACGAGAGCGTGTGCATCGGTCCGCCGCCGGCGCGCGAGAGCTATCTCAACATCCCCGCGATCCTTTCGGCGGCGACGATCACCGGCGCCGACGCGATCCATCCCGGCGTCGGCTTCCTCGCCGAGAACGCGAATTTCGCCTCGATGGTCGAGGAGCACGGCTTCACCTATATCGGCCCGACGCCCGAGCATATCCAGCTGATGGGCGACAAGGTCACCGCGAAACGCGCGGCGCAAGAGCTTGGCATCCCGGTGGTGCCGGGATCGGCGGTGATCGGCGAGATCGGCGACGCCAAGGCCGAGGCCGAGCGCATCGGCTATCCGGTGCTGATCAAAGCGGCGGGCGGCGGCGGCGGCCGCGGCATGCGTGTCGCGCCTGATGCGAGCATGCTCGCCGACCTCATTCCGCAAGCCCAGGCCGAGGCGCAGGCCTTCTTCGGCAACAGCGCCGTGTTCCTTGAGCGCTATTTCGACCGTCCGCGGCATATCGAGATGCAGATTCTCGCCGACGGCCAGGGCAACGCGATCCATCTCGGCGAGCGCGACTGCTCGCTGCAGCGCAGCCACCAGAAGGTGCTCGAAGAGACGCCCTCGCCCGCGCTCAACGCCGTCGAGCGCGACAAGCTCGCCTCGACGGTCATCGCGGCGATGCGTAGCCTCGGCTATCGCAGCGCCGGCACGCTCGAGTTCCTCTACCAGGACGGCGCGTTCTTCTTCATCGAGATGAATACGCGCCTCCAGGTCGAGCATCCGATCTCCGAGGAGGTGAGCGGCGTCGACATCGTGCGCGAGCAGATCCGCGTCGCCGCTGGCTTGCCTTTGGGCTATCGCCAGGAGGACATCGAGCTTTCGGGGCATGCCATCGAATGCCGCTTCAACGCCGAGCATCCCGAGACCTTCCGCCCCTCGCCCGGCACCGTCACCTCCTATCATGCGCCCGGCGGGCTCGGCGTGCGCGTCGACAGCGCGATCTACCAGGGCTACGCGGTGCCGCCCAATTACGACAGCCTGATCGCGAAGCTCGTCGTCCACGGCCGCAGCCGCAACGAATGCCTGATGCGCCTCAAGCGCGCGCTCGAGGAATTCGTGATCGCCGGCATCGACACCACCATCCCGATGCATCAGATGCTGGTCGGAACCCCGGGCTTCATCGACGGCGATTACGACATCCACTGGCTCGAGCGGCTGATCGGGCGCAAAGCGTGAAACTCCTCGATCGTCATTGCGAGACCGAGCTTGGCGCGGCCGAAGCAATCCAGAACTTCATGCGAGACTCAGGATTGCTTCGTCGGCCCCCTTCGACAGGCTCAGGATGCCTCATCGCAATGGCGGGTAAGCGATGACGATCGGCCTCACGCCAGACCTGTTGATGCGCGCCTATGCCGCCGGGATTTTTCCGATGGCGGAATCGGCCGACGATCCGGAGCTATTCTGGGTCGATCCGCTACAGCGCGGCATCCTGCCGCTCGACCGCTTCCACCTGCCGCGTCGCCTCGCGCGCACCGTCCGCGCCGAGCGTTTCGCCATCCTTTGCGACCGCGACTTCGCCGCGGTGATGCGCGGCTGCGCCGAGCCGACCGCCGATCGGCCGCAGACCTGGATCAACGAAGAGATCGTCGCGGTCTATTCGGCGCTGCATCGCGCGGGCCACGCGCACAGCGTCGAGGCCTATCTCGATGACCAACTCGTCGGCGGGCTCTACGGCGTCGCGATCGGCGGGGCCTTCTTCGGCGAAAGCATGTTCAGCCGCGTCACCGATGCGAGCAAGGTCGCGCTCGCCCATCTCGTCGCGCGGCTGGTTCGCGGCGGCTACCGCCTGCTCGACACGCAGTTCGTGACCGACCATCTGAAGCACTTCGGCGCGACCGAGATCCCGCGCGCGGGCTATCGCCGGCGGCTCGCCACGGCGCTCGCGGCGCGCGCCTATTTTCCCTTGGAGCCGCTCGGCGGCGCCGAGGTCGTGTCGGTTTTGCAGTCGAGCACGTTGATGTCGTAGATCGGATCCTCGAGCGCCGAAATCGCCGGGCTTGAGGCGAACATCCAGCCGGAGAAGACGCGCTTCGAATTAGCGCCGCTGTCGTCGCCCGGCCGCATCTCGTCGATCACGAGGAAGGCCGCGGTGTTCGGCTCCTCTTCCGGCGGCTTCTTGACGCAGGCGCGCACGGTAATGACAAGCGTGCCGAAACGCACCGCCTGGTCGACCGCCGCGTCGAAGCGCGACACCCGCGCGGTGGTCTTGTCGAGACCTTGAAGCACCGCGACGGTCTCGGCATGCGCGGCGAGCGGTGCGAAGATGAAGGCGGCGACGAGCGCCAAGCGTTGCACGAGCATCCAGCGCCCTTCGACTGGGCGCTGACGCGCGCGCTCAGGGTGAGGACAGATATTCTTCGGCATCGCTGAACGATGCCTGATACGATTTTTCCTCACCCTGAGCTTGTCGAAGGGCGCAGGTTCGGAATGCAGCATCACTTCGTTTCTTTCTTGTACGGATTGACGAGATCGCGCGCGATCGCCTCGATGACTTGGCGGAACTGGCGCTCGTCGCAGCCCATCAGCACCGCATCCTCAAGCGCTTCTTGCGCCAGCGCGTAGATCTCGGCGAGATTCTCGTTCAGCACCTTGATCTTCTCGACGCAAGAGACCTTCTCGCCTTCGGGCGTCAGCCAGACCGGCAGATCGGGCTTCTGGGTGCTCATGAACCGCTAGGGATGCTGCGGCGCGCCGCCGCCGTCCGGGCTCTTCTGCTGGCCCGAGCCCGAGCCTTGCGCCTGATTGTAGATCACCTGCCCGATCAGATTCTCGAGACTCATCGCCGCCTGGGTGTGGGTGATGGTGCCGTCGGGCGGAATGGTTTCGTCCTCGTTGCCGGGCTCGATCGAGATGAAATTGTCGCCGAGCAGCCCCGAGGACGCGATCAGCGCGACCGAATCGGTCGAGAGCTTGATCGACGGATCGATGTTCATATGCACGATCGCCTCGAAGGTTTGCGGATCGAGCGTCTCCGACGTCACCGAGCCGACCTTGATGCCGCTGATGCGGACGTCGCCGCCATCCTTGAGGCCGCCGGCGCTGCTGAACTTCGCGGTGATCTGATAGCCGCGGACCGACGCGACCTGGCTGGTCGTATAGGCGAAGAACAGGAACAGCGCGGCGACCACCAGCACCAGCGCGCCCATCACGGTTTCGACGGCATTGCGGCTCATGTTCTACGGCTCCTTGGACGACACCGTCACTCGGGCTTCCACGGCTCGTAATCGCCGGCCGCCGCCGCGCGATGGCCGCCGCGGAACAGCGAGCCCGGTGGACGATAAGCATCCGGCGTACCGGTCAGATTCGGCAGATGCGGCTTCTGCCAGGCGTGTTGCGGCTGGCCCTCTTGCGGGACCGCGTCGACGGTGTGATGCAGCCAGGCGTGCCATTGCGGCGGCACGCCCGAGGCCTCGGGCACGCCCTTATAGAGGACCCATCGCTTCTCGCGGCTGAAGCGGCCACCGCCCTGCTGCAACTTGCGCTGCGACTTGTCGCGGTAATAGCGGTTGCCGAAGGAATCGGTGCCGACCGGCTCGCCGCGCAGCCAGGTCATCAATCGCGTGCCGATGGTCATCCGCTTATTCGGCGGCGCCGATGCGCACGTCCATCGCGCCGATCTTCTCGATCTCGCAATGCATGACGTCGCCCGGCTTCACCTGGCTGACCCCGGCGCAGGTGCCGGTCATGATGAGGTCGCCCGGCAGCAGCGTGTAATATTCCGAGCCGAACTGGATCTGGCGCTTTAGGTCCATGATCATCATCTTGGTGTTCGATTTCTGCTTCACCTCGCCATTGACCGCGAGGAAGAAGTCGAGATTCTGCGGATCGGCGATCTCGTCGGCGGTGACCATCCAGGGGCCGGCGACGCCGTAAGTGTCGACCGACTTACGCATCGAGCGGTCCTGCGAGCCGCGCACCACCATATCGAGGGCGATGCAATAGCCGGCGACGTAATTGAGCGCGTCCTCGAGCTTGATGTTCGAGGCAGGCTTGCCGATGACGACGCCGAGCTCCATCTCGTGATCGGTGCGGCGCTGCGGGAAGCGCACCTTCACCGTTTCGCCCGCGCCGATGAGGCAGCTATTGGCCTTGAGGAAAAGGCCCTGGTCCTCGATGTTCGCGGACGGGCGTTTCATCGTGAAAACGTCGCGCTGCTTGTCGGCTTCCGCGATGTGATCCTGGTAATTGGTCGGCGTGCCGATAACCTTCGACGGCGCCGCAACCGGGGAAAGGAATTTCACCTCGCTGATCGGTATGCCGGCGCCCGTGGCCGCGGCCTCGATATCCGGCCGCAACTTGGCGAGATTGACGATCAGCGGATCGCCGTTACGCGGCGCGGGATAGGTCAGCCTGGGAAGCTTCTCGAGGGCCTTGGTGGCGTCGTAGACGCGATCGCCCTTGACGAGTCCGAGCCGGTTGTCGTTGTACCAGCAAATCCGCATCGATCTTCTCCTGTCGCCGCTGCCATGGAACGCCGCGCCAGAGTACAACGCCGCTCCGCCAGGGTGAAGCGGCCTGCGGCTTGAATCGGCGCATGGCGTGGCGATATCGAATGAAGCGAAAAAGGGATCGCAGCATGGGCATCCGGGTCGCCCTTTCCATCAACGTTGCGCTGTGGATCGTCTGGCTCGGCTATTGGGCGATCGCGGCCCGTGGCGCCAAGCCGGTGCAATGGCGCGAGCCGCTGCGTGAGCAATGGAGCCACAACGCTCTCGCTCTGCTGGGCGCGATCGTGCTCTCCGTGTCGCCGCTGTCGCCGCCTTTCCTCCATGCGCGCTTCCTGCCGCTTCCGGCGATTTTCGCGCCGCTCGGCACTATCGTCACCGCGCTGGGGCTCGGCGTCTCCGTTGCGGCGCGAATCCAGCTCGGCGGCAATTGGAGCGCCGCGGTCGAGATCAAGGATGGCCACGCATTGATCCGCCACGGGCTTTATCGCCATGTCCGGCATCCGATCTATTCGGGCCTCCTGCTCGGCCTGCTCGGCTCGACGATCGCCATCGGCCAATGGCGCGAGCTCTTGGGCCTCGCCGTGATCCTCGCGGCCCTAATCCTCAAAGCGCGGCACGAGGAAAATCTCATGCGCCGGACCTTCCCCGATTACGACGGCTACGCCCGCGAAACGGCAGCGCTCATTCCCTTCCTGCTCTGAAGGTCTTGTTCCATCAATCTATTGTGTACCCTACCGCCCGACTACCGAAACCCTGTTCCGGTCGTCAACCCCAATATTTAGTATCCCGGCAATTTTCTGCGACAAAATCTTGTTGCAAGCACCGGCGAAACGGCACAGGATTTTGATTCTGTCGGCACGCGATCCCCTACATCTGGTAGGGACCGGGTGGGAAAGAAAATAGCAGGTCGGGGGAATCAAAGCACATGCGTATCGAACGTCGCTTCACGGTCGCCGGCGAAGATTCCTACAGCAGCATCGAATTCAGGCTGGCGACGAGCGAGATACGCAATCCCGACGGCTCGCGGGTCTTCCATTTGCCGGATTGCGAAGTCCCGGCCGAGTGGAGTCAGGTCGCCTGCGATATCCTCGCGCAAAAATATTTCCGCAAGGCGGGCGTGCCGGCGAAGTCCGTGCCGGTGGTCGAGGACGAGGTGCCGGATTGGCTGTGGCGCCGCGTGCCCGACGAGGCGGCGCTGGCGAAGCTCCCGGCCGGCCAGCGGTTCGGCTCGGAAAAGAGCGTCAAGGAAGTCTTCCACCGCCTCGCCGGCACCTGGACCTATTGGGGCTGGAAGGGCGGCTACTTCGACAGCGAGGCGGATGCGCGCGCCTTCTACGACGAGACCTGCTTCATGTTGGTGAAGCAGATGGCCTCGCCCAATTCACCGCAATGGTTCAACACCGGATTGCACTGGGCCTATGGCATCGACGGTCCGGCGCAAGGCCATCAATATGTCGACTTCAAAACCGGCGAGCTCAAAGCTTCGACCAGCGCCTATGAGCGGCCGCAGCCGCATGCCTGCTTCATTCAGTCCGTCGCCGACGATCTCGTCAACGAAGGCGGGATCATGAATCTCTGGGTGCGCGAGGCGCGTATCTTCAAATACGGCTCGGGCACCGGCTCGAATTTCTCGAAGCTCCGCGGCGAGAACGAAAAACTCTCGGGCGGCGGACGCTCCTCCGGGCTCATGAGCTTCCTCAAGATCGGCGATCGCGCTGCCGGCGCGATCAAATCCGGCGGCACGACCAGGCGAGCCGCCAAGATGGTGACGGTCGACATCGATCATCCCGACATCGAAGCATTCATCGATTGGAAGGTGGTCGAGGAGCAGAAGGTCGCGGCGCTGGTCGCTGGCTCGAAGCTCGCCCAGAAGCACCTCAACCTGATCATGAAGGCTTGTCACGACGCGCCGGCAGCCCTGGCCGAAGGGCGGTTCGATCCCAAGAAGAACCTCGCCCTGAAGCTCGAGATCAAGGCCGCGCGCCGCGCCATGATCCCCGAGAACTACGTTCAGCGCGTGATCCAGTTCGCGCAGCAGGGCTACAGCAAGATCGATTTCAAGACCTACGACACCGATTGGGATAGCGACGCCTATCTCACCGTCGCCGGCCAGAACTCGAACAACTCGGTGCGCGTCACCGACGACTTTCTCGAGCGGGTCGAGAAAGATGCCGAGTGGCATCTGACCCGCCGCACCGACGGCAAGGTCGCAAAGACGCTGCCGGCAAAGGAGCTCTGGGAGAAGATCGCGCACGCCGCCTGGGCGAGCGCCGATCCAGGGCTGCAATTCGACACCACGATCAACGATTGGCACACCTGCCCGGCCTCGGGACGCATCAACGCCTCGAATCCGTGCTCGGAATACATGTTCCTCGACGACACCGCCTGCAACCTCGCGGCGGTCAATCTGCTCGCCTTCCGCACCGCCGATGGCGGCTACGACATCGCCGGCTTCGAGCATGCGGTGCGGCTCTGGACCATCGTGCTCGAGATTTCGGTGATGATGGCGCAGTTCCCGTCGCGCGAGATCGCGAAGCTGTCTTACGAATACCGGACGCTCGGCCTCGGCATCGCCAATCTCGGCGGGCTCCTGATGACCTCGGGGCTGCCTTATGACAGCGACGAGGGCCGCGCCATCGGCGGCGCGTTGACCGCGATCGTTTGCGGGATGTCCTATGCGACCTCGGCCGAGATGGCGGGCGAGCTCGGCGCCTTCCCCGGCTACGAGGCCAATCGCGACCACATGCTCCGCGTCATCCGCAACCACCGGCGCGCCGCACATGGCGAGACCGCGGGCTATGAGAAGCTCTCGGTCGCGCCGGTCGTGCTCGATGCCGCCCATTGCCCGAATCCGGCGATGATCGACGCGGCGAAGCACGCCTGGGACGTCGCCCTCGCCCTCGGCGAGCGCTTCGGTTACCGCAATGCCCAGGCAACCGTGATCGCGCCGACCGGCACCACCGGCCTCGTTATGGATTGCGACACCACCGGCATCGAGCCCGATTTCGCGATCGTGAAATTCAAGAAGCTCGCCGGCGGCGGCTATTTCCGCATCATCAACCGCGCCGTGCCCGAGGCGCTGCGCACCCTCGGCTACAACCCCGAGCAGATCGACGCGATCACGCGTCACGCGGTCGGCCATGCGACGCTCGCCAATGCACCGGCGCTCGGCCATGCCGAGCTCAAGGCCAAAGGCTTCACCGCCCCGGCACTCGACGCGCTCGAACAGGCGCTCGCCAACGCCTTCGACATCCGCTTCGCCTTCAACAAGTGGACGCTGGGCGAGGAATTCTGCAAGACGGCCTTCGGCTTCACCGACGCGCAGATGAACGACGCCGGCTTCGACATGCTGGCGGCGCTCGGCTTCGGCAAGACCGAGATCGAAGCAGCGAACACCTATTGCTGCGGCGCCATGACGGTCGAGGGCGCGCCTTTCCTCAAGCTCGAGCACTATGCGGTGTTCGATTGCGCCAATCCCTGCGGCCGCAACGGCAAGCGCTTCCTTTCGGTCGAGAGCCACATCCGTATGCTGGCGGCGGCGCAGCCTTTCATCTCGGGCGCGATCTCCAAAACCATCAACATGCCGAATGCGGCGACCGTGGAGGATTGCAAATCGGCCTACATGCTGTCGTGGAAGCTCGGCCTCAAGGCCAACGCTCTCTATCGCGACGGCTCGAAGCTCTCGCAGCCGCTGCAGTCGCAGCTCATCGAGGACGACGAGGCGGAGGAAGGCGTCGCCGAGCTGATGGAGAAGACTCCGGTCGAGCGCGTGCCGGTGATCGCCGAGCGCATCGTCGAGCGGGTGATCGAGCGTGTGGTTGCAAGCCATGAGCGCCGCCGCCTGCCGCAGCGCCGCAAGGGCTACACCCAGAAAGCGGTCGTCGGCGGGCACAAGGTCTATCTGCGCACCGGCGAATACGAAGACGGCGACCTCGCCGAGGTGTTCATCGACATGCACAAGGAGGGCTCGGCCTTCCGCTCGCTGATGAACAACTTCGCGATCGCGATCTCGATCGGCCTGCAATACGGCGTGCCGCTCGAGGAATTCGTCGAAGCCTATACCTTCACCCGCTTCGAGCCCTCGGGCATCGTCGAAGGCAACGACGCGATCAAGATGGCGACGTCGCTCCTCGATTACATCTTCCGCGAGCTCGCGATCTCCTATCTCGACCGCAACGACCTCGCGCATGTCCAGCCGGCCGACGTCCTCCCCGACACGGTTGGCAAGGGCAGCACCGAATCGAACCTGCCCGACGGCAGCGGCGGCCGGCCCGAGATCGCCGCGGTCGTGCAGCGCGTCACCTCGACCGGCTATGTCCGCAACCGGCTGACCGTGCTGCAAGGCGGCCAAGCCTCCGGCGCGGCGACAGCGAGTCGCGGCAACACCGCGCTCGACCTCGCCGTCGAGGTGGTGGAAGCGACCGTCACTCAAAGCCTCAAGACGGATTTGCAATCGACCACGGCGATCGCGAGCGTCGACAGGCGCGCCGAGAAGATCCGCATGGCACGGGCGCGTGGCTACGAAGGCGACAATTGCCACGAATGCGGAAATTTCACTCTGGTGCGCAACGGGACCTGCCTCAAATGCGATACGTGCGGCAGCACGACTGGCTGTAGCTAATACGCAGCGCGGTTCCGGCTCAAAGCCTCCCAGCTGGGCCGCGAACGAGGCAGAAATTTGGGGGTGCGACTTCGGTCGCACCCCTCTTTTTTTTCCGACCGGCAGATCACCACTTTGTCTTTGCCCGGCCCACCGCGCGAGCGCTACCATCGCGGCAAAAGAAGGGGTGCCGCAAAGGCATCCTCGTCGTCAAAACCGCGCAGCAACAGGGAGAGCGCCAGATCATGGCCGACGTCGCCAGCTACAACGTCACCACCGTCATCGACGAATCGCCAATCAGCGGCCAGCAATGGACCGTGCTGCTGATCAGCCTCTTCACCGCGATGTTCGACGGCTATGACACGCAAGGCATCGCCTATGTCGCGCCGGTGATGGCGCATGATCTCGGCTTCAGCCCCGCCCTGCTCGGCCCGATCTTCAGTTCGGGCCTCGCCGGCCTGACGCTCGGCGCGCTGTTCTTCGGAATGCTCGCCGACAAGATCGGCCGCAAGCAGGCGATCATCTGGCCGATGGCGATCTTCGGCGTCTTTTCGCTGGCGACGCCCTTGGGCCACGACGTCCAGAGCCTTGTCATCCTGCGCTTCATTGCCGGCTTCGGTCTCGGCGGCACGCTGCCGAACGTCACCGCCTATGTCCTCGAATACGCGCCACGGCGGCGGCGCGCGCTGCTCGTCAACAGCACCGCCGCATTCTTCGCCTTCGGCTCGATCATCAGCGGCTCGCTCGCCAATATCCTCATCCCGACTCTCGGCTGGCAATCGACCTTCTATGTTGGCGGCATCGTGCCGCTGCTGTCGATCGTCGTCGTGGCAATCTATCTGCCGGAATCGGTACGCTATCTGCTGCTGGCCCACCAGTCGATGGAGCATGCCGCGGCGATCATGCGACGTATCGTGCCGGCGCGAAATTTCCCGGCCGGAACCCAGTTCACGCTCGAGCCGCAAATCCCCGGCATCACGGTCAAGGCGCTCTTCGCGGATGGCCGCGCCTATCCCACGACGATGTTGTGGATCGCCTTCATCGCCAATCTTTTCATCCTCACCTACCTTGTCTTCTGGCTGCCGAGTCTGTTGCGCCAGGTCGGCCAGCCGCTCAGCGTCGCGATCCTCGTCACCATCTGCTACGCGATCGGCGGACTGGTCGGCGGCCTCGGCATGGGATGGCTCGCCGACAAGCTCGGCTCGCTCCCCAAGGTGCTCGCCACCGCCTATGGCTGCGCCGCGATCACGATTTGCGTTGCCGCCTTTTCCTTGAGCAACACACCCGTGCTGATCATCGCCATGTTCCTGACCGGCTGCTGCATCAATGGCGGGCAAGGCTCGCTCAACACCATCTCGGCGATCTTCTATCCGACCGCGATCCGCGCCACCGGCATCGGCTGGGCGCTCGGCGTCGGGCGAATCGGCGCCGTGATCGGCCCGGCGATCGGCGGCATCCTGGTCGGCGCCGCCTGGGCGCCGTCCAATGTGGTGGTCGCCAATATCGTGCCGGCGGTGATCGGGGTGATCGCCATCGTCCTCTTCCACCTCCGCCATGCCGCGCTGGGCGAGGCGGTCGCGGCCCCGCGCGTTTCGGGGGCCGCCGGATGAAAAAGATTTCACCTCGCGCCGGGGGATAAAGGCTGCCACTCGCGCCTAGCACTTGCTGACCCTCGCCTCTCGGCGAGGGGCCACGCGCAGTTGACTAGCCGGCCGTTTTCAGAGCGGCCGGCTATTTTTTGCGCAACGGGGCGACGACAATACTAGCGAATCACGCCGTTCAGGAGCGGCGCGACAGCCTGGAAGGGCAGTTCGTTCATGCCCGCGGGGGGCGCAAACAGCTCGGGCTTTTGCGGCTCCTCTTTGAGGTCGGCCAAGCGCATCGCAATCCTGTTCTTGTGGCCGCCCGGCCGCGTCACCGTGCCGTCGAGCCGCATCAGCACGCCGCGCTTGCTGATCCAGACGAAGCCTTCGCCATGGCTGCCGTCGGCGGTGGTCTTGTCGACCCGGTATTTGGTCGTCGGGATATGGTCGATCATCTCGTCCCCGACCGGGGTCTTTTCCAACTCGCCGCTGATCAGCGCCGAAAGTAGCGGCGGAAACGGGAAGTCGACATAGGTCTTGATGCTCGGCACCACCAGAAAGCCCTGGCCCGATTGGCCGTCAAGGATGAAGGCCATGTCCATGGCACCGAGTCTCTGCTCGTCGCGCTCGCGCCCGGGCTCGTGGAACATCGGGCCGGTATAGGCTTTGCCGTCGATTGTGACGGTGCGTGTGGCGCTGAACGAGACCGGCGCGTCGAGCAGCGCCGCGGCCCGCGCGGGGAGCGCGAGACATAGGGCGGCGAAGGCGATGGGAAGCAAGCGCATGTCGACCATGGAAACCCGCAAGCCGTTGCGTGGCAGGAACGAAAATCTCTTATGGCATCTTAGGAAGCGGCCACGCAAAATATCATCCCATCCACGCGGAGCCCGCCATGCCCGGAAAGATCGACCAGCGCCTCGCCGAGCTGAAGCTTGAGCTGCCGAACCCCGCCGCACCCGTCGCCAATTACATCCCGGCGGTACGCAGCGGCAATCTGCTCTTCCTGTCCGGGCAGATCTGCCAGTGGAACGGCGAGCGCCGCTTTGTCGGCAAGCTCGGCGCCGAGATCGCGCTCGAACAGGGCAAGGAGGCCGGCAAACTCTGCGGCCTCAATCTCCTTGCCCAGGCCAAGCGCGCGCTCGACGGCGATCTCGACCGCGTCGTCCGCGTCGTGCGTCTCGGCGGTTTCGTCAACGCCGTGCCAGGCTTCGGCGACCAGCCGCAGGTCGTCAATGGCGCTTCCGATCTGATGGTCGCGGTGTTCGGCGAGGCCGGCCGTCACGCGCGCACCGCGGTCGGGGTCGGCTCGCTGCCGGGCGGCGTCGCGGTCGAGGTCGATGCGGTCTTCGAGGTGCGCTAGATGGCGGATGGCGGCGAGCGGCTGACCGTCCGGATCGTCGACGATCTCGCGACCATTCCCGCCGCCGCCTGGGATGCCTGCGCCGGCGCCGACAATCCCTTCGTCTCTCACGCCTTCCTGCAGGCGCTCGAGGAGTCCGGTTCGGCGACGCGCGAGACCGGTTGGCTGCCGCAGCATGTGATGATCGAGGGTGAGGACAAGCGCATCCTCGGCGCAGTGCCGATGTATCTCAAGAGTCATTCTTACGGCGAATACATCTTCGACCACGGCTGGGCCTCGGGCTACGAGCGGGCCGGCGGACGCTATTACCCGAAGCTCCTCGCCGCGGTGCCGTTCACGCCGGCGACCGGGCCGCGGCTGCTGCTCCATCCCGCCGCCGGCCCCGAGATCGCCGATACCCTGATCGCGGCGATGGTCGAGATCGCGAAGGCGCGCAAGGTCTCCTCGCTGCACGTCAACTTCCCGCGCCACGAGGAATGGCAAAGGCTCGGCGATGCCGGCTTCCTGCAGCGCCTCGGCCGCCAGTTCCATTGGGAGAACGATGGCTACCAGAGCTTCGACGATTTCCTCGAAGCGCTGAACGCGCGCAAGCGCAAGCAGATCCGGCGCGAGCGTCGCGATTCCGTGGACGGCGGCATCGAGATCGAAACCCTTACCGGCGATACGCTGAAGCCCGAGCATTGGGACATATTCTTCCGCTTCTACATGTCGACGTCGGATCGCAAATGGGGCTCGGCCTATCTGACGCGCGAATTCTTCGACCTGCTGCATCGACGCATGGCGGATAAGGTCGTGCTGATTATGGCGCGGAAAGGCGCGCGCTGGATCGGCGGCGCGCTCAACCTTCTCGGGAGCGATACGCTCTATGGCCGTAATTGGGGTTGCAACGGCGACTACCCGTTCCTGCATTTCGAAGTCTGCTATTACCGCGCGATCGATTTCGCGATCGCGCGCGGGCTGAAGCGCGTCGAGGCCGGCGCGCAAGGCCAGCACAAGATCCAGCGCGGCTACCTGCCCTCGCCGACTTACAGCGCGCACTGGATCCGCGATCCCGGCTTCGAGCGAGCGGTCGCCGATTTCTGCGCGCGCGAACGGCGCGCCATCGAAAGCGAGATGGAAGAGCTCGAAGAAGGCCTGTCGCCCTTCAAGCGCGAAACGGACTAGATCGGCACACCACACTTCGGTGTCTTCGATCTCGGGCAAGAGTCCAAAATCATCAATTCGGCGTAAACCATCCGCATTCGCGAGTGCGCGCGAAAATCTCACCACAAGAGTGCGTGGGCTGATATTGCCGAAAAGAATGACCTGATATAGAATTTGAATGGCCCAGAAACAGCGGGTTTATCGTGGGTATTGCGTCATCTCGATGACGAGAGACGCGGGGGTGATGGGGACTGATGAAGACGCACGAAGAAAACGAGATGGATCCGGTCAACAATGTCGAGCCGTTGCAAGAGCCGTTGCTGGCGCCTTATCTGGCGCTCGATCGGCTTCTGCGTTATGCGCGCAGCGAGGCCCTCAGTCAGCATCGCGAGAAAGCGGCAAGCCTGATCGAGGCAGCCATCGTTTCGCTGTCTGACACCGCGGTCCTCTCGAAGCATTGAGAAGGCTGTCGCCGCCCGCATAGCGGCGGCTAGAATGCTCCCGCGGGCCCCGGCAAGGCGGCGCCGAGGGAGGATAATTTCATGCGAGCGCTACTGCGATTGGGCGTGCTGCTGGCGGTCTTGGCGGCCGCCCCGGCGGCACGCGCGGATGAGCGGGTGCTGCTCTTCGCCACCACCAACGTCCCGACCGCGCATCTGAACGCGCAGTTCCTGCATCCCTGGGCCGAGGCCATCAACGCCGACGGCAAGGGCGCCGTCCAACTCGACATCCGCGACGGCACGGCGATTGCCAACGTCGCCAATTATTACGATCGTGTGACAACCGGCGTGGTGCAGATCTCCTGGGGTCTCCTCAGCACGGTGGCCGGCAGGTTCCCGCGCGCCGAGGTGGCAAGCCTGCCCTTCATGGCGAAGACCGCGGCGGACGGCTCGCAGGCGCTGTGGCGGCTCGACAAAGAAGGGATGCTGGGCGACGAATTCGCCGATCTCCATCCGCTGATGCTGATCGCGCTGACGCCTTCGGGCATCCATATGTCGCATCCGCTCAAATCGCTCGACACTCTCGGCGGCGCGAAGCTGGTCGTCGCCTCGAAGGTCAATGCCGACGCGATCACGCTGCTCGGCGGCGCGCCGCTGTCGATCCCTTTGAGCGACATGTACGAGGCGATCCAGCGCGGCACCGCCGACGGCGCCGCCGTCGCCTGGACCTCGTTCGATCCGTTCCATCTCGCCGAGGTCACGAATTATCACGTCGACACGCGGTTGGGGACTTCGACCGCGATGATGTTCATGACCAAGGCGACTTGGGATTCACTGTCGCCGGCGGCGCAGCAAGCGCTCGATAAGCATGCCGGCGAGGCCGAAAGCCGCGCCTTCGGCGCGTGGTGGGACGGCGAGCGCAAGGCCGGCAAGGACAACACCATCGCGCGCGGCGACAAGCGCACGATCGTCGAGCTGACGCCGGAGCAGACCGCCGCCTGGCAAAAGAAGCTCGAGCCGCTGATCGACAATTGGGCGAAGAACGCGCCCGACGGCGAGAAGGTGCTTGCCGGCTATCGTGCCGAGCTCGCCAAGATCGAGGCTGGGAATTGAGCACCGCGTACGAGCGCGCCGCGCGCGAATTCGCGCGCGGCATCGCCGATGACTGGCAGCACCGGCTCGGCGATCGCCTGCTCGGCGTCTATTTCATCGGCAGCCTCGCCCATGGTGGCTTCAGCGACCGCTACAGCGATATCGATATGGGGCTGACCAGCGAAGACGGCGTGACGCAGGCGGAAATCGACGCGATGCGCGCGCACGCCAAGGCGCTGGCGCCGGCGCTCGCCGCGAAATTGTCGCTGTTCTGGAGCGACCGCGGCTTCGCCATCGGCCGCTTCCCGCCGCTCGATCGGCTCGATTATCTCGACCACGCCGAGTCGCTCATCGAGCGCGAACGCGCCCGCCCGCCGCGGCCGAGCCTCGGCAACGTGCGCGCCTATCTCTCCGGCCAGCCGCTCAATGCCTGGCGCGAGCAGATCGCGCGCGTCACCGCGCTGCCGGCGCTCGGCGATGCCACGCGCAGGACCTATATCCGCGCGCTCCTCTATCCGGCGCGCTTCCTCTATAGCTGGGAAACCGGTCGCATGGCCTCGAACGACGACGCGGTCGCGTTCCTGCACGAGCAACGACAGGAGGGGCTCGATCTCGATCTCATCGATCGCGCGCTCGCCTGCCGCCGCGCCGAGCGCGATCCCGACGCGCTCTTCGCCGAGCGAGGCAAGCTCGCCGGCCAGTTCGCGCTCTGCGCCCGAATCGCGGAAGGATGACGATCATGCCGCTGCCGCCAGGTCCCGACATCAAGACATCGGCGCTGATCGTCGTCGATATGCAGAACGACTTCGTGCATCCGGAGGGCGGCTTCGCGCATCGCGCGCGCGAGAATCCGGAAGCGAAGATCGACATGCCGTTCCTCATGGGCACGATCGAGCCGGCGGCGCGCCTCGCCGCGGCCTTCCGCAAGGCGGGCCGGCCGGTGGTCTACGTCGCGCATGTGCTGAAGCCCGATTATTCCGACGCTCAATTCCCGTATTGGCGTGCGACCCGCGGCTCGCTCTCGAGCAACCGCACCTTCATCACCGAGGGGACGTGGGGCGTGCAGATCATCGACGCGCTGAAGCCGAAGGACGGCGAGCATCTCGTCGTCAAGAAAGGCTTCGGTGGCTTCTCGAACACGCCGCTCGACACCATCTTGCGCAATCTCGGCGTGACCACCTGCGTCGTTTGTGGCGTCACCACCTGCGTCTGCGTCTCGACCACGGTGCGCGGCGGCGTCGAGCACAATTACCGCATGATCCTCGCGCGCGACGCGGTCGCCGAGGTCCATCGCGACACCCATGAGGCCGAGCTCAAGACGATGCAGCGCGTCTTCGCCGAGGTGAAAACCGTCGACGAGATAGCCGCGATGCTGGTCGGATAGCGGCTTCGCGCCCATCCGTGCTAGGTTTCGCGGCAACGCGACACGTTGCGAAAAGCGATTGGAGCAGGAGGAAACGATGGCGACCAGCAACCCAGCCGATGCCCAGATCGTCGCCCGGATCGAACGGCTGCCGCTTTCGTCTTGGCACGGCAAGATCGGCCTCGTCATCGGCACCGGATTCTTCTTCGACGCCTTCGATGCGATGGCGATCGCCTACACCCTGCCCATCCTGGTCGGGCTCTGGCATCTCGCGCCCAGCCAGATCGGCTTCGTGATCTCGATCGGCTTCGCCGGCCAGCTCGTCGGCTCGCTGTTCTTCGGCTGGCTCGCCGAGAAGATCGGCCGCGTCCCCTGCGCGATTATCGCCCTGGCGATCTTCTCGGTGATGAGTCTTGCCTGCGCCTTCACCTGGGATCTGACCTCGATGGCGGTGGCGCGCTTCGTCCAGGGCTTGGGGCTCGGCGCCGAAATCCCCGTCCTCGCGACCTATGTCAACGAGCTCGCCAGCGCGAAGCGCCGCGGCCGTTTCGCCATCTCCTATCAGGCGATGTTCGCGCTCGGCCTGCCGATCACGGCTTTCCTCGGCGCCTGGATCGTGCCGAGCTTCGGCTGGCAATGGATGTTCATCATCGGCGCCGCGCCGGCGCTGATCGTTTTGCCGTTCATGTGGCGGCTGCCGGAATCGCCGCGCTGGCTCGCCAATCACGGCCGCGCCGAGGAGGCCGACCGCGTTTTGAGCCGCATCGAAGCGATCATCTCGAAGAACGGCGCCAAGCCCCTGCCTCCAGTTCCCGCTGCGGCGCCGGTCGCCGCGCGCGGCGAGACGCACATCGGTGGTCTCTTCCGCGGCATCTACTTGAAGCGCACGCTGACGGTTTGGGCGATGTGGTTCTGTACCTACATCGTCACTTTCGGCGTGCTCACCTGGGCGCCGACCCTGTGGCGCACGGTCTATCACCTCTCGGTGCAGGACGCGCTGACCTATACCTCGATCCTCGCGCTGATCGTCGCGCCCGGCCTCGTCGTCACCGTTCTGCTGATCGATGTGATCGGCCGGCGGAAGCTCTTCATGATCGGACTCTTCTGCGGCGCGCTGCCGATGCTGTTCCTCGCGATCCGCCCCGATCTACCGGCCTTCACGACCATGCTGCTGATGGCCTCCTCGCAATTCTTCATCGGCATGCTGGCGCTTGCGCTCAGCACCTATACCGCCGAGCTCTATCCGACCGAGCTGCGCGCGCTCGGCGGCGGCTTCGGCAATGCTTGGCTGCGCATCGGCTCGATCGCGGGCCCCGCTTTCATCGGCGCGGTCCTGCCGCTTGCCGGCCTCCAAGCCGTGTTCCTGGCTTTCGGCCTCTTCGCGCTTGCGGGTGGCATCGTCACGGCGCTCTTTGCCATCGAGAGCAATGGGAAACTGCTGGAGCAGCTCTCGCCCTCGCTGCCCCCGCGCGGTACGCCACTGAGCGCCGCGCAACCTGCCGCCGGCGACGACTAGCGTAGCACTCGCGAGCGCCGAATCTTCAGGCGCGAGCTGTCGTGCGAAGCCGCTGCTTGAAGACGCTTCGCAAGACGCCAACGGCCTAGGCTCGGGCGTTGGCTTTGCTTCGCGCTAGAGCGCTTCGAGCGCGCCGACGAACACCACCGGCCCTGTCGGCTGATGCGGGTTGGGCAAGCCGCCCGGCGGCTCGACGCTGATCGTGAAGGTCGCGCCAGCTGGCCGGCTCGATTCGAAGGCGCTCGATCAGCAGATCATGAGCGGCGGCGGCCGGACGACGCTCAAGACCGTCGAAGGCGACATGCTCACCGTCACCGGCAGCAGCAAGATGCTCTCTCTCGCCGACGCCAAGGGCAACAGCGCGATGGTGACGATCGCCGACGTCTAGCAGAGCAACGGTGTTATCCTGGTTGTCGATAAAGTGCTGATGCCCAATTAAAGATAGGGCATCGCCGCCGGGCGGAGGGCTTCCCCCTGCCGATCCGCCCGGCCATCGCCCGCCGCATGGGAGCGCCATGACCGAGCACCGCCTCGTCTACCGCCATCGACTCTGGGTGCGGGTGACGCATTGGATCAATGTCATCTGCATGACCGGCTTGCTGATGAGCGGGCTGCAGATCTTCAACGCCCATCCCGCGCTCTATTGGGGCGATTATTCGGATTTCGACGCGCCGATCTTCGCGATCGGCGAAGGACAGAGCGCGCAGGGCCAAGTCGAGGGCGTGACCACCATCGCCGGCCATTCCTACAATACGACCGGCCTGCTGGGCCTTTCGGGCGATCCGCGCGATCCCGATTCGGCGCGCGCTTTCCCGTCCTGGGCGACCCTGCCGAGCGATCTCTGGCTCGCCCGCGGGCGGCGCTGGCATTTCTTCTTCGCCTGGCTTTTCGTCGTCAACGGTCTGGTCTACGGCATTTCCTCGCTGATCGGCCGCCATCTGCGGCGCGACCTCGTGCCCTCGTCTTCCGAGCTTGGCCATGTCGGCCGCTCGCTCTGGGATCACCTCCGGCTGCGCTTCCCCAAAGGCGAAGACGCGAAGCGCTACAACGTCATCCAGAAGCTGACCTATCTGCTGGTCGCTTTCGTGCTCGGGCCGGTGATGATCCTCGCCGGGATCGCGATGTCGCCGCGGATGGACGCCAGCTATCCGATCCTTTTGGAGATTTTCGGCGGCCGGCAATCGGCGCGGACGATCCATTTCATCCTCGCCTTCTCGTTCCTCGGATTCGTGTTCATCCACCTCGTCATGGTCCTGGTCTCGGGCGTTTGGAACAATCTGCGCTCGATGATCACCGGCTGGTACGACATCGGAGACGATCATGAGAAAGTCTAAGCCGCTCGCCCGCCGCGCCTTCCTTTCGCGCGCCGCCGCCGGCGCTTCCCTGCTGCCGCTCGCCGGCTGCGATCAGGGCTCGATGAGCGCGTGGTTCGACAACATCCTCGACAGCGCCGAGAGCGTGACGCGCTTCGTGCAGCGCGCCATCACCGGCCGCAACGCGCTCGCGCCCGAATACAGCGAGGCCGAGCTGTCCAAGCATTTCCGCGCCAACGGCACCACCGATCCCGAAGATTCCCGCTATCAGACATTGGCGAAGAAGGGCTTCGCCGATTGGCGGCTCGAAATCGGCGGCCTGGTCGAGCGGCCGATGCGTTTCTCACTCGCCGAGCTGCGCGCTTTCCCGGCGAAAACGCAGATCACGCGGCACGACTGCGTCGAAGGCTGGAGCTGCATCGGCAAATGGACGGGAGTGCATCTGGGCACCGTGCTCGATCAGGTGAAGCCGAAGCCGAGCGCGCGCTATGTCATGTTCTATTCCGCCGACCCGATGGAGCAGACGCTCGACGGCTCCGACAGCCGCTATTACGAGAGCATCGATCTCGCCGGCGCCTATCATCCGCAGACCATCCTTGCCTACGCAATGAACGACGCGACCTTGCCGATCCCTTACGGCGCGCCGCTGCGGCTGCGCGACGAGCGCCAGCTCGGCTACAAGATGGCGAAGTACATCATGCGTATCGAGCTGGTCGAGAGCTTCGCCAATATCCGCGGCGGCAAAGGCGGCTATTGGGAGGACCAGGGCTACGAGTGGTATGCCGGCATCTAGCCCAGGCCGCTCCGCCCGTCCATCACCGGCAGGAGAAGCTGCGAGGGATAGCGCGCATCGTGGAAGATCGTGTCGCTGCCGACCTTGTCGGGCGTATAGGGATGCGCGAACACGCCTTCGGTGACGCTCGAATCGCCGTTGGCGAGCTCGAGCCGGATGCGGCTGCCCTGCTTGAAGCGATAGGCCGTCGGCATCACCGCGATCGTGAAGGCATAGACGCGGCCGGGCGTCAACATCTGGGGCTTGGTGAAAGCGTAATGCGGCGCATGCGGCCGCGAGAGCTTTTTGTCGATCGCACGCATCGAGGCGCGCAGCCAGCCCTTGGTGACGATGCGCGAGCGCGGCTGGATGTCGGCTTGGCGATCCGCCTCCGCTTGCGGCATCTGCTCTGACAACTTGACGAAGAAATCGGTGTCGTCGCGGCTCGAGACGGCATGCAAGATCAGCTCGATCGGCCCGGCGATCTCGATGTCGCGCTCGAGCGGCGGCGTCGCAAAGGTCAGCACGCGGCGCACCGGATCGGGCCGGCCGTCCTTGCCGAAGCCGACGACGCCCAGCCGCCAGGCGGGATGAGGATAATCGAACACCGTCTTGCCGCCCTGCCCCGTCGGCGCATCGCGGGTCAGTGCGCCGTCGTTGAGCGACGCGACGCTGCCGCTTGGACCCTCGCCGAGATAATACGGTTCATAGCGCGCGTTTTTCGGCGGCCAGGACGGCGCGCTCTCGAAACGATCGGCGCCGCTCACGAAATAACGGACATCGGGCTCGTCGAGATACGAGGTCCGCTTGCCCTTCAGGTAGCAGTCGTAGAACGGTAGCAGATATTTTTCATGGAAGGCGATGCTCGAATAATCGGCGACCGCCGCGTAGAGGTCGGACGAGCCGAAGACCAGCAGCTTCTTCGACCCGCCGGCGCGCTGAAAGCCGACGATGTTGCCGTTGAGATGGAGATCGACCTTGCTCCAGACGCCGATCGAGAAGACCGGCGCCTTGATCTTGGCGAGCTTTTCCGCGGCGGCGCGCTCGCGCCACCACGCGTCATAGGTCGGATGCCGCTTCACCTGCGCGGGATAGTCGAATTCGACGAAGCGCTTCTTGCCGGCGTTCGGATAAGCATTGACCGTGCGCACCTGCTCCCACCAGCTCGTCGGATAGGCGCCGGGAATGCCGCCGGTATAGGCGGAATCGCGATAGGTATCGATATGCCCGTCATACGGTGCGACGCAGCCGAGATGCGGCGGGTTCTGCGTCGCCATGAACCATTGCGAGCGGGCGAAATAGGATTGGCCGACGCCGCCAACCTTGCCGTTCGACCAGCGCTGGGCCGCGATCCATTCGACCACTTCGTAGAGATCGCGCTGCTCGCGCTTGCACTGATAGCGGAACTCCCCGCCCGACCGGCCGGTGCCGCGCACATCCATATGCACATAGGCGTAGCCTTGCTCGAGATACCAGGCGATCGGGCCGGTCTCGCGCCACAGGAACAGCGGGATCGCCGGCGCCGCGTCATTGTCGAAGCGGTAGGGCGAGGCGGCAAGGAGCGTCGGAAAACGCTCCTTGCCCGGCGGCAGGAACAGCGCCGCCGCAATGGCGACGCCATCGCTCATCGGGATCGAGAGCAGCCGTGTCGGCGCGATCGGCTCTTCGCCGCGAACCGCCACGATCAGGAACCGTTACCCAACCGCCGGTCCGCTTCCTCGATCGGTCCGAGATCGACGTATTTCGGCGAGACGGTCACGGTGTTCTTGATGAGACCATATTTCAACTCGACGTCGAGCGCTCGCTGTGTCGCGGCGACATCGGGCTTGCCGTCCGGCGCGTGAAAGGAATCGGCTTTGGTATAGACATATTGCAGCGTCTCGGGCTTTGCCTTCGTCACCGCCGCGACAATCGCCACCGTCTCCTCGTGATGCGCCGGATCGATCAGGTAGCGCACGGCACGAACATGGTCGGTGAGGAAATCGACCACGGCTGGGCGGTGGGCGGCGAGTACGTCGGCGCGCATCGCCCAGAGCACGGCCTGGATGCGTCCCTCGCCATCCTCGGCGGTGAAGAGCGGCCTGTATTTGCCTTGCTCGGTCATCATGTAGCGGAATTGCGGCAACAGGTTGATGAGCGCGACTTTGCCCTCGTCGAGCATCGCCGGCATGGTGTTGAAATTGGCTTCGACGGTGGTGAAGTCCTTGTCCTGCAGCCCGTGCCTGCGCAGCATGATGCGCATCGCCGAATCGCCGAACGAGCCGATCGCGTTGGTCGCGATCACCTTGCCGCGCAGGTCCTCGACCTTGTGGACCGGGCTGTCCTTCCGCACGACATAGGTGATGCTCGCATAGCCGGGCACGCCGTCCTGGAAGACGTCGGCAATCATCCTTACGTCGAGATGCGCGTTGTCGACGGCAAGCGCGAGCGCTTCGGGCCCGAAGGCCGCGACATCGAGGTCGTTGGTCGCGAGCGCCTCGATCTGCGGCGTCGTTCCCTGGAAATGCATGCTCTCGACCGTGTAGGTCTTGCCGAAATTTGGAAAGATCTCGGGATGGCGATTATGCAGTTCGTCGATGATCGGCTGCATGTGCGTCGGCGTCGTGACCCAGCCGACACGGATCTTCCACGGATCGGCGCTGGCGCCGGTCGAGACGCAAGCGGCGAAAGCGGCAATAGCGGCAACAGCCGCGATATTTCTGACCTTCATGGCTTCTCTCCCTGATGATCGCCTTTGTGCTTCGAGCGGCGATTTCCGATCATTCTAGCACGGCGATGCGACGCCGGGTGCCCCTAGCGCGGCGGCAGGCCCGGTTTCGTTCCCGGATCGAGCTGCATGTCGAAAGCGGTGAGCAGCGCCGCCGTGCCGGCGTAATTCGCCATCAGCGCGACGAGATCGACCAGACCGCGGCGGCCGAATTGCTGCAGCGCGGCAGCGTAGGTCGCGGAACTCACCTTGCGCGCGCCGAGCATCTCGCGGCCGAGGGCGATGATCGTCGCGTCGGCGGGCTCGACCCCGCTCAGCGGGCGGCGATGGCGGATTACATCGATGAGCGATGCCGGCACGCCTTCCTTCAGCGCCTCCGGCTCGTGTGCCGCCCATTCGAACTGACTGTCGCATTCGCGCGCGGTAGTAAGGATCGCGACCTCGCGCACGCGCGGGCTGAACCCCGCCTCGAAGCGCAGATAGTAATTCACCGGCCGCGCATGCTTGGAATAGCGCGGCGAGTGGAGCTGGATGCCGCTCGGCCCCTTAAGGCCCCGGATCGCGCCCGCGCCGCCCGTGACGACTCGGTCATAGGATGCTTGGCTCTCGGCATCGAGCTCGTCGCGCTTAGGCAGCGGCAGCCGGCAGCCCGATTCGGGATCGATGTCGCTGGGATAATCCGCCATTCCGTCCTCCCCAAGGTTTATGCGACTATAGCGCGCCGGAAACGATGAGGCGCGTTCGGTTGTTTCGACGACTGACATGATCCGCAACTTCACCGACCACGCCGCCAACGAGCGCACCTTCCTCGCCTGGACGCGCACCGGCCTCGCTGTCATCGCCTTCGGCTTCGTCATCGAGAAATTCAACATTCTCGTCGAAGCCGTCGCCAACACCGCCTCCCCTGCTGCGGCGCAAACGCTGTTGATCCAGCGACTCGCCGCGCCGCTCGGCCGATTCGACGGCATCGCTTTGATCTTGGTCGGCATTGCCCTCATCGTCATCGCCGGCCTGCGCTATGCCCGCACCGCACAATTAATCGACAAGCCGGAATACGCCGTCAAAGGCAGCGGCCGCGCCGAGATGGTGTTGACCGTCCTCTTGGCGCTGCTCGCCACCGGCTTCTGCATCTTCGTGATCTTCACCTGACTTTGCTTTGATTTCACACCCGCCGTCAGGGTAGGTTATTCCGCATTCGGCATGAGCCGATAGCCCGGCTGGCGCGCGTCCCGCGGCCGGCCGGGCAAGAGCCGAGGCGGCAAGCCTCGCACGTCAAGGGGAAGGGGAACCGCATGTCAATCTTGAGCAAGGATCGCACCATCGCGCCGCCCGGCTATAGCCGCTGGCTGATTCCGCCCGCGGCGCTGTGCATCCATCTCTGCATCGGCCAGGTCTACGCCTTCAGCGTGTTCAACCTGCCGATGACCAAGCTCCTCGGCATCTCGCAATCGACGCCCGACGACTGGCAGCTGACCGATCTCGGCTGGATCTTCAGCATCGCGATCTTCTTCCTCGGCGCTTCGGCGGCCGTGCTCGGCCGCTGGGTCGAGGAAGGCGGGCCGCGCCGGGCGATGTTCACCGCCGCGCTGTGCTTCGGCGGGGGCTTTCTCGTCGCAGCGTTAGGCGTCAGCGTTCATGCATTGTGGATCGTCTATCTCGGTTACGGCGTCATCGGCGGCGTAGGCCTCGGCCTCGGCTATATCTCGCCCGTCTCAACGCTGATTAAATGGTTTCCTGACCGGCCGGGTATGGCGACCGGCATGGCGATCATGGGCTTCGGCGGCGCCGCTTTTATCGCCTCGCCGCTCTCGGTCTGGCTGATGGGCCGGTTCACCACGCCGACGCATATCGGTGTCGCCGAAACCTTCGTCGTGCTCGGCGTCATCTACTTCGTCTTCATGATGGTCGGCGCTTTCATCGTGCGCGTGCCGTCGCCGGGCTGGAAGCCCGAAGGCTGGGTCGCGCCGGCGCAAGCGAAGAAGCTCGTCACGACCAACAACGTCTTCGTCTATGAGGCGCTGAAGACGCCGCAATTCTGGCTGATCTGGTGGGTGCTGTGCCTCAACGTCACCGCCGGCATCGGCGTGCTTGGTCAAGCTTCCGCGATGAGCCAGGAAATGTTCCCCGGGCGCGTCACCGCGGTCGCCGCCGCCGGCTTCGTCGGGCTGATGAGCCTCTTCAACATGGCGGGCCGGTTCTTCTGGGCTTCGACCTCCGACTATATCGGCCGCAAGAACACTTACTTCTGCTTCTTCGTCCTCGGCGCGATCCTCTACGCCTTCGTACCGACGACCGGGAACATCGGCAGCATTACCCTGTTTGTGCTGAGCTTTCTCATCATCATCAGCATGTATGGCGGCGGCTTCGCCACTGTCCCGGCCTATCTCCGCGATATGTTCGGCACGCGCTATGTCGGCGCCATCCACGGGATGCTGATCACCGCTTGGTCGGCGGCGGGCATTTTCGGTCCGGTGATCGTCAACTACATGCGCCAATACCAGATCGATCACGGGGTGGCCAAGGCCGATGCGTACAACACCACCATGTATGTGATGGCGGTGCTGCTAATCGTCGGTTTTGTGTGCAATTTCTTCATCCAGGCGGTGGATAAGCGCCACCACATGACGCGGGAAGCGGAGCTCCAAGCCGAGCGCGAAGGCGCGGCGGCTTAACGGCGGAAGGGAAAGACGATCATGGCACAGCAATCTTCCGGCAACGGTCTGAAGCTCACCCTCGCCTGGCTCTTCGTCGGCATTCCGCTGACCTGGGGCGTGATTCAGACCTGCATCAACGCGCTGCTGCTGTTCAAGTAATCGCGAACGGCGACGGGTTCGGTCAGGCGGCGTCGGAATTCGAGTCCGACGCCGCCGCCTGAAAGGGTTCGACGCGTCCTAGTCTAGCCGGCGGCGGCAAGCGCCGCCTTGGCGACGATCACGTCCTCCTCGATCTTGGCGCCGCCTGCGGCGACGCCGCCAATCACCTGCCCGTCGACCGTGACCGGAAAGCCGCCCGGGACGTTGGTGAAATCGCCGTCCATGCGGATCTGCATGCTGAGCACGTTCGCCTCGGGTGCGTAGCCGGTCGGCAGGCGCTGCGAGGCCGAGGTGATCGCCTTCTTGATCGTGGTGCGGCCGGAAAAGAACCGCGCGCCGTCCATCATCAGGAAAGCGATGAGCTGACCGCTGGCATCGACCACGGCGAGGCTGATCTTGCAGCCGATCTCGTTCGCCTTGGCAACGCCGGCGGCGAGCATCTTCATGCTCGCCTCGTGGGTGATGCGATGGGTCGCGACGAAATCCGCCATGCCTTCCTCCCTGGCCGGCCACGATGCTAGCAGCGCTCGCGCGCGCTGGCCATTGTCGCGCCGCATCTCTATCCTTGCGGCATGCGCCGCGAATTGCCGAGCCGTATCGCAAGCTTCAGCCCGAACAAGCTGAAGCTCGGACTCTTCGGCAGCAATTGTTCCTCCGGCCGCGCGGCGACGCGCGTGCCCGAGCGCTGGTCGGCGAGCTGGGAGGACAATCTCGCGCTCGCGCAACTGGCCGACGAAGCCGGCATGGATCTGATGCTGCCGATCGGCCGCTGGCGCGGCTATGGCGGCGAGACCGATTTCGAGGGCGAGAGCTGGGAGACCGTCACCTGGGCCTGCGGTCTCCTTGCACAGACGCGGCGCATCAGCATCTTCGGCACCGTCCACGCGCCGCTAGTCCACCCCGTCTATGCCGCCAAGCAATTCGTCACCGCCGATCATATCGGCCGCGGCCGCTTCGGCCTCAACATCGTCTGCGGCTGGAACCAGGACGAGTTCGACATGTTCGGCGTCGATCAGCGCGAGCACGACCATCGCTACGACTACGGCGCCGAATGGCTCGAGGCGATCAAGGCGATTTGGCAGAGCGATCAGGATTTCGACTTCGACGGCCGCTTCATCAAGCTGAAGGGCGTGCAAGGCAATCCCAAACCCTTTGGCGGCACGCGGCCGCTCGTCATGAATGCCGGCTCCTCGCCCGCCGGCCGCGTCTTCAGCGCCAAGAGCTGCGACGTGCTGTTCCGGCCGTTGCGCTCGCTCGAGGCCGGCGCGCAGGAGGTGCGCGACACGATCGCCGAAGCCGCCGTTCATGGCCGCGAGATCGGCGTCTATTGCAACGGTTACGTCGTCTGCCGCAAGACGCGCCGTGAAGCCGAGGAGTATCACCGCTATTACGCGGAAGAGATGGGCGACTGGGCGGCGGTCGATCACCTGATTGCGCTGAACAAGGTGAACTCGCAATCCTATTCGGCGGAGTTCTTCCGGGCGTTCCGCATCCGCTTCGCCGCCGGCCACGGCGGCTTCCCGCTGGTCGGCGATCCCGACGCCATCGCCCAGCAACTGGCGCAGGTGAGCGCGGCGGGCTTCGCCGGCATCTGCTTTTCCTTCGTCAATTATCTCGACGAATTCCCGTTTTTCCGCGACGAGGTACTACCGCGGCTCGCGCGGCTGGGGCTGCGCGCGCCCGCACGCTGATCCCCGAATCAACGCGGCCGGGACGAGCCCGGCCGCGCGATCGCGAAAGTGCCGAAAGCGGTTAGTGTTCGATGATCCGCACCACGCGGTGCGTGCTCGGATCGACCAGCACAACGTGGCCATCGATCACCGTGTAGCGATCGCTTTGCACCGTGGGCACGTCGACCGTGCTCGGCATGTCATAGAGCTGCACCTGCGCCGGGACCTCGACGCCAACCGTCGGCGCCCAATCCGGCGGCGGGGGCTGCACCGCGACCTGCTCGTGGGTGATCGTGCGATAGATGGTCGTCTCCTGGTCGGGCGTGATCGTCGTGGTGGTCGTGGTCGTCGTGCTCTGCGCCCAGCCGGTCGCCGCACCGGCGGACAGGGCTACCGCCGTCAAAATCGCCAAACAGACTTTGCTCACACGCATCGGGTTCTCCCATCAATGCCTGGGGAGACAACAAAACAATCCAGCGGGCAGTTCCTGCGCCGAAGCTCTAGCCATCCTCTTGTGGCGTCGGATAGCCTTTGCGGCGCTTGAAATCGGCGATCCGGTCCTTGACCAGCGCCGATAAAGGCAAGCTCAAGCCAGCCGCCGCGGCCTCTTGCAGCGCGATCCGCATGTCCTTCTCGGCCCAGGGCGTCGGCCGCTCGTCGGCGCGCGCGCTGAGCGAGAAATTCTCGGCGCTCGAATGGGTGAGCGCGCCGCGCAGCTTCTCGGTATCGACGCCGAGCGCCGCACCCAGCCGCAAGCCTTCATCATTGGCGCTCATGCAGGCCCAGAGGATGAGGTTGTTGACCATCTTGCCGACCTGGCCGGCGCCGAAAGGTCCCAAATGGAAGATGTCGGAGGCAAAGCAACGGAACACCGGCTGACAGGCCGCG
Source organism: Allostellaceae bacterium (assembly GCA_036501365.1). Lineage (GTDB taxonomy): Bacteria > Pseudomonadota > Alphaproteobacteria > ATCC43930 > CGMCC-115725 > CAIKMD01. Next base: position 94,695 of record DASYAL010000074.1, read on the forward strand.
AAAGCGGCGTCATCGCCGCCGCCGAGGATGAGCATGGTGCCGGTCTCGGCGAAAGGCTCGCCGCGGGTCAGCGCCATGTCGAGAAGGACGATGCCGCTGCCCTCGAGCCGCTTCGCCAAATCGCGCGCATATGAGGGCGCGATGGTCGAGCCCATCGCGACGATCAGCCCGGGCCGTCCCGCCTCGCGAATACCATTCGCGCCGAACGTGGCGCGCTCGACCTGCGCATCGAAGCCGACCACGATCAGCACCGCGTCGCTGCGCGCGGCAAGCTCGCGCGGCGTTCCGACGATAACGACTCCCAGCGCGGCGGCACGCTCGCAAGCCGAGACCGAGGAATCGCAGCCGGCGATTCTGAAGCCTTTGGCGATGAGATGGCGTGCCATCGGCCGGCCCATCGCGCCGAGGCCCAGGATGCCGATCTGCCGTGGGGTTTCCATTTGCGCTCTTCCTCCCTCTGGACGAGCCGCACTATAACCGGCCCGGGATTGGGGGGAATGACGTGACAGCCGACGAGGGCTCGGTCGCCAAAGGCGACTGGTCGGAGCTGTTCCGCGACGGGCGCGGACTTTACTCGGCGCTGATCATCGGCGGCATCGCTATGCATGCGACCCAGATGCTGGTGATCGCGATCATCATGCCGACGATCGTCGGCGATATCGGCGGCGCTCCCTACTACACCTGGGCGGCGATGCTCTACACCATCGGCTCGATCGTCGGCAGCTCCTCGACCGGGGTAGTATGGTCGCGGCTCGGGGCACGCAAAGGCTACGCGCTTGGCGCCGCGGTGCTCGCGACCGGCACCGTCGCCTGTGCGCTCGCCCCCGACATGTTCAGCCTGATCGCGGCGCGTGGTATCCAGGGTTGGGCCGGCGGCCTCGTCTCCGGCAGCGGCACCGCGCTCATCACCAGCCTTTACGATGCGCGGCTCAGGACACGCATCCTCGCGATCTCGCAAGGCGCTTTCACCGTTTGCCATCTCGGTGGGCCGGTGGTCGGCGGGCTCTTCGCCGCGATCCATTGGTGGCGCGGCTCGTTCTGGCTGATGGCGCCGTTCATGCTCGGCTTCGTGCTGATCGCCTGGATCAAGATCCCGGCGCGCCTCGATACCGAAGCCGAGCGCAGCGCCGTGCCGCCCTTCCCCTTCTTCCGCCTCGGCATGCTCGCGACCGGCGTCTGCGCTATCGCGGCGATCGGCACGATCGACAGCCCGCTCTGGGGCGCGTCCTGTCTTATTCTCGCAGTGGCGCTGGTCGCGGCGACCTTCCGGCTCGATCGCGACGCGGGCAACAAGCTCTTTCCGGCGCACGCGCTCTCGCTCAGCGTGCCGATCGGTCTCTGCCTCTGGACGCTGACCATGCATGCGATGGCGCAGACCTCGGTTACGCTGTTCCTACCGCTGCTGTTGCAGGTGGTGCACGGCGTCTCGCCGGTTTTCGTCAATTTCGTCACCATCGCGATCTCGTTCGGCTGGACTGTCGCCAGTTTCGCCGTCTCGGGCTGGTCCGGCACGCGCGAGCGCCTCGCGGTCGCTTTTGGACCGCTGCTCGCCTTCACGGCACTCGTCAGCATCACCATCGTCGCGACCGAGCCGCAGCTCGCGCTCCTTACTGTCGCCGCCTTTGCGATGGGGCTGGGCATCGGCACTTACAATGTCCATCTCGTCGCGCGCACCATGGACAGCGCGCCGCCCGGCGAGCAGCGCACCACCGCCGCGGCGCTCAACTCGGTGCGCTCTCTCGGCACGGCGTTCGGCGCGGCGATTGCCGGCGTGATCGCCAACGCCGCCGGGCTCGGCGATGCCACCGATCCGGGTGCGGTCGGCCACGCGGTCTCGACTGTCTATACGTGCTGCTGCCTGCCGTTCGGCTTCGCGGTGCTGTGCGCCTTGCGCTTTATCCGCATCGCGATGCCGCGTACGAGTCCCGTCGCCGCCGCGATCGCCGATTAGGCGGTCGCGTCAGGCCTGGTGGCCGTAGAGCCAATCGAGCGGCGCGTAGTCGGTCGCCGAGCGCTTAGCCATCATCGCGTTGCGCAATTGCGCATTGACGCCGTCGAGATGGAAGAACGCGCCCATTGCCCGCGCCGTCAGCTGCACCCGCGCCGTGCGCAGATAACGCGCGTCGCGATAAGCGGCGAGCGCCTGCGCCGGATCGGGTTTCTCGGCGACGTGGCGCGCGAGGCAATAGGCGTCCTCGATTGCCTGGCAGGCACCTTGGGCGATGTATTGGAACATCGGATGGGCGGCATCGCCCAAGAGCGCGATGCGGTTCCGCACCCAATCGCCGATCGGCTCGCGGTCGTACATCGGCCATCGGACATGACGCCACATCAGCTTCACGCTGTCGCGCACATAGCCGCAGCATTGCGCGAAATGCGCATCGAGCTGCTCGGGCGTGCCCCAATCATCGGCGTTGGTCGAATAGGTCGGGCTGCGAAACACCGCGACCTGGTTGAACTCTTCGCCGTGACGGATCGAATACTGCACGAAATGCATCACCGGCCCGACCCACATCACCACCGTATCGGCGCCGGCATGTGCGGAGATCTGGTTGATCGGCATGGTGCCGCGATAGGCGACGTAAGGCACCCGGGTCGGCTCGTCCTCGTGCAGCATGCGGCGAATCCCCGACCACAGCCCGTCGGCGCCGATCAGCAGCTCAGTCTCGAACGTGTCGCCATCGGCGCAGCGCGCCCGCGCAGCGTTGCCGAGATCCTCGACTGCGACCACATCGCGCGAGGCTTCGAGTGCGACACGTCCGCTCTGGCGGCACGCCTCGAGCAGCGCCGCGAGCAGATCACCGCGATGCATCACCAGATAGGGATGACCGAAATGCTTGCGGAACGGCTCGCCGAGATCGACCGACGTGATCGGCTTCTCGGCCAACGCATCCATCCACAAGAGGCGTGCGGGAAAGACCGCGTGCGCGGCGAGCGCGTCCATGACGCCGAGCTCGGCCAGGACGCGTGTCGCGTTGGGTGCGAGCTGCAAGCCGGCGCCGATCTCGGTGAAGGCCGCGGCCTTTTCGAGCACATGCACTTCGCGGCCACGCCGCGCCAGCGCCAGCGCCGCCGTCAATCCGCCGATACCGCCGCCGACGACGAGGCATGGAACCTTGTGCGTGCTCATGATGCTCCCTGGAGCGCTGCGGGCTCGCGCCCGGAAATCAATTGACACTAAGTTGTCAACATGACAGCCTCAAAGTCAATAAGGTGCGGCACGCGCATGCCAAGACGCAAGGCGCGAAAGCCCCGCCCGGCAAGGGGAGGACGGAGCATGGCGGCGCGGACAGGATCGGCCGATAGCAAGGACGCGCTTTCGACCGCGGTCGTCACCAAGCTCTTCTGGCGCATCGTGCCGCTCCTCTTTCTGCTCGTCCTCCTCAATTATATCGACCGCTCGAATCTCGGTTTTGCCGCGCTGCAGATGAACAGCCAGCTCGGCTTCACGCCGCAAGTCTACGGCACCGGCGCGTCGATCTTCTTCATCGGCTATCTCATCGCGCAGATCCCGGCCAATCTCCTCACCCATAAATTCGGCGCACGGCGGGTGATCGCCTGGATCATGATCGCCTGGGGACTGGTCGCCGCCGCCATGGCGATGATTAGCGACACGACGTCGTTCTATACGCTGCGTTTCCTGCTCGCGATCGCCGAAGCCGGGATGATCCCGGGCGCGACGCTCTATATCAGCCAGTGGTTCCCGCAACGCGAGCGCGGCCGCGCCATCGGCACGCTCTACACGGCGACCGCGCTGGCCGTGGTGATCGCGGGGCCGGTCTCGGGCGCGATTCTCGAAATGCCCGGCTGGCTCGGTTTCAAACCGTGGCAGTGGATGTTCGTCATCGAGGCCGCGCCGACGATTCTGATCGGCCTCTTCATCGGCCGCATCCTCAGCGACGCTCCCAGCGAAGCCTCCTGGCTCAACGCAAGCGAGCGCAACGAATTGATCGCGACCCTCGCGCGAGAGCGGCGCAATGTCGGCGCCTTCAAGATCACCGGCGGATTTTCTGCGCTGGCGAATTGGCGCATCTGGGTGCTGTTCTTCACCTATTTCTGTATCGCCGCGCAGTTCCTCGGCATGGTGCTTTGGCTGCCGCAGATCATCCGCCACTTGCAAAACCTGCCGCCTTTCGAGATCGGCCTCATCACCGCGATCCCCTATCTGATCAGCGTCGTGCTGATGGTCGTCGTTGGCCGGCATTCGGACCGCACCGGCACGCGCTCGCCCTATGTGATCGCCGGCCTGCTGACCGGTTCGATCGGCATGGCGCTGAGCGGCTATCTGACCAACAGCCCGATGTGGTCGCTGACCGCCCTGATCGTTGCGATCGCCGGCTCCAACCCGCTGGTCGGGCCGTTCTGGTCCTTCGCGACCGGCTTCCTCGAAGACCGCGCCGCTGCCGTCGGCATCGGCCTCTTGTCGGGCGGCGGCTCGATCGGCGGTTTCGTTTCGGTTTATGTGCTCGGCGTGTTCCGCGAGCGCTTCGGGAGCTTCGAGGCGGGGCTTTATTTCATGGCCGGCGTTGGCGTCGTCGGCGCGATCCTGATGTGGATTGCATCGCGCGGCCGCGAGCAAGTCTTGCTCGGCCAGTCGGTCACGCCCGCGCGTTGAGCTAGCGCGCGATCGCTGCGTGAAGCTCGAGCAAACGCTGCACCGTCTCGGGCGGGCGGCGGCCGAAGCCGCATTCGGTGGCGATGCCGAAGCTCGCGCGGAACCGCTCCGCCGCGGCGATGCGGCGGCGCGCGCCGTCGATGCCATCGGTCGCATGTACGAGGCCGAGATAGAGCTCGGTCGCGGCCGGCAGCGCCAGCCTTGAGAGCGGCGCGAAATACGCATCGTCGTCGCGGCTGCGCGGCACCGGCATATGGAAATAGCTGATCGGGCGCGGCAAGGCCTCCGCCAGATCGTCGGCGAGATCGACCATGATCGCCATGTCGCGCGGCTCGAGCGAATGACGGTGATTCATGTCGCCGTAGCAAAAGTGATAGCCGAGATCGACGCCGCGCGGCACTGCCGCGCCGAGCCGGCGCAAACGATCGATCAGACCGCTGCGCGAATCATCGATCCCGCTCTTGCGCGCGCCTTCGAGGATCAAGAGCTCGAACACCGTGTCCCACTGGATCGCAAGCTCCGCGGCCGGCACCGCCGCGGCGATCGCCGCTACCTCGGCCAGCACCGCGCGCCAGTACGCGCGCTCGAGCGCGGCACGCTGCTCCGGCGTGATCAGTACTTGAAGAAAAGCGGGCGGCGTTGGCATCGCCACCAGCAGCCGCGCGCCGCCAGCGATCACGCCGGCTTTTTTCAGCCGCGCAAAGATCGCGTAGGAATTGCGTGCGTAATCGGCATAGCCGAGCTGGCCGAAGCTCACCCCGGCCGGATCGATGCCAGGCTTCACACGGTAATAAGCGCGCGCCGAGCGGTTGGCGGCGTAATCGATCGTGCCACCCGGCAGTTCGAATTGCGGATGATCGCGAACGAGATGCGAGAGCCATTGCACCCAATCGCCGCGCGCGCCGGTCTCGCCGTCCGGCATCCGCGCAATAAGGCCGCCGAGGGTTTCCGCCGTGGCGCGGAAAACAGCCTCGCTGTCCGCGAGCGGCACACTGCTAACCAGATGAGCGGCGCGGGCCATCCGTCAGGTCAAATGGCCGGCATCGCGGTAATAACGCTCGGCGCCGGGATGGAGCGGAATGCCGACATGACACGCCGCCTTTGGGTCGATTGGGTAAGAGACCGGGCTGCGCTCTGGCGGGATGTGCCGGTATTGCATCTCGAGCGTGTCCCAGCGCTCGATCAGACACCAGGCGAGCGCATAAGCGACGTCGTCAGGCAGGTCGGTGGTGGTGATCAGCGCGAAATGCGAAAAATCCATGAACTCCATCTCGCGATCAATGCCGCGCAGATAATCCTTGCGCAAAGTCGCGCTCGGCAGCCCGAACTCCGCCTTCAGCCCGTCGCGCGCCTGCGGCTCGATCGGCAGGAAGACGAGATCGCGTTTTTCCGCGAGTTCTTGCCAATAGGTCGTCATCACCGCTTCCTGCACGATCAGATCCGCATCGCCGTCGAGCATGTCGCGGGTGCAACCGCGCGGCTCGTCATGCTCGATGAAAGTGGAGCCGCTTTTCTCGAGCGCCGCACGCGGCAGGCCATGGGCTTCGAGGAGCATATGCCCGGCGATGCCGATGAAGGAGATGCCGTCATTCGGCCCGAGGGTGATGCGCAGCTTCGGCTTCGTCTCGCGCAGCTCGGCCCAAGAGCGAATGCCGAGATCGCGCCGCAGCGCGACGATCATGCGATCGTGCTGCGGCACATAGCCGATTGCGCGGAGATGGGGGAAGCTCTCGCCGGCGCAGGCGCCCTGCCCTTCCATCGCCATCTTCATGAACGGCACCGGCACGACGAAGGCGGCATCGACCTCGCCGCGGCCGACGGCTTGCACATTGTCCATGCCGCCGCGGCCGTTCCAGATCGCGTAGCGCGTATAAGGCCCGGCGAGGCAGGTGAACTCGTAGCCCAAGAAGCCGAGCGCGCGATGGAGATTGGCGCGGCCCCAATCGCCCTGGAACTGGAGGCGCAGCGAGCGCGCGATCTTCGGCGGCGGCACGGCCGAGCGCCGCTTCGCCATGCGGTTGGCGGGGTCTTGGGCTTCGATCTTGCCGGCATCGCTCATCTCATCCTCCCGATCTTCGTTCGTTTGTCTCAACGCCTCGCGTCACGGCCGCTCCAGCGCCCGCTTGAGGCGGCGCAGAACATCGGCCGTCGCCGCCAGCTCGGCGGCGGTGAAATGCGCCGCGGTCGCATTCGCCCAGATCGCCTGGCGGCGGCCGAGACGCTGGCGCAACGCCATGCCCTGCTTGGTCAGCGCGACCAGCTTGGCACGGCGATGACTGGGGTTGTCGACGAATTCGGCGATACCGCTTTCGACCAGCCAGTCGGCGATGCGCTGTACGTTCTGCCGCGTCAGCCCCATCTGCCGCGCCGCCATCGCGACGGTCTTCGGCTCCTTGCCGACCGCGCCCAGCACCTGCCAACGCGCGCTGGTCATGCCGAGATCGCGCGTCATCGCATCGCCCACCGCGATCATGGTGCCGTTCAGACGAAACAGCTCGATCACCAAGTCGGTGAAGGCGTCGCCGCCTTCGGTGCGCGCCCGGGGCGCGACGGCGCGGCGCGGCACGGGAGTGGCGGCGAGCGACATGCGAGGCTTATCCGGCCATATTGACAACATCTTGTCAATATGGCGTGATGGATGGAACAGAGGTTCATCGCGGGAGGGCGCAACCATGCGACGCAAGAACCGGTTCGAGACCTACAAGGAAGCCGCGAGCCGCGGCAATTACGACGAATTCCCGATGCTGGAAGTGGGCATCGATCCACAGCTTCATTTGAGCCGCAACAACGTCGCTCAGCCTTTCTTCCTCGTCTGCGAGCAGGACAGCATCATCGTGCAGATGTCGGGCGCGGCGCAGGTCGAGTTCCGCAATTCGCCCGCCAACTACTTCAACCTCGCGCTCGGCGATTTCGTCTATGTGCCCGGCGGAACGCCGCATCGCGTCGTGCCGACGAGCGAATCGATCCATCTGCGCTACAAGGCGGCGCGCGCGGGCCTCGAAGCCGCGGTTTGGTTCAAGGGCGCCGACGAGGTCGCGCGCCTGACTTGGGATTGCGGCAAGGAGTTGCCGCAAGAAGGCTATCTGCGCGCCTGCCGCGCCTTCAATGCCGATCCGAAGCTGCGCGGCGGCCTGCCGGAAATCGATCTCGCGCCGTTTCATTGGGCCGAGGTCGCGGCCGAGGTGAAAGAGGCCGAGGCCTTCGAAGCCGCCCACGGGCACAAGAAGCCTGCCGGCGAGGCGCCGCGCGCGATCCGCGAGACCTCCGTGCGCGAGATCGCATCCCCCTCGGATGAGCGCATTCCGCTCAAGGTCAACATCTTCGACTTCGCGCGCACCGCGACCACCGCGCTCAATCCGCTTTTCCCCTATTTCGCGCCGGGCTGCATCGTGCCCTGCGTCACGGTGCAGGATCCGGGCGCGCGCGGCGATATGGGCTACTTCGTCCACTACAACACCGTCCAGGAAGTGAATCTCTGCTTCGGCTCGAGCAACTCCTATCGCGTTCCCGGCGGCGTGTCGGTCGGGCCGACCACGCATCCGGTCGGCCAAAAGCCGGATCAACCGCCGACCCCGGCGATGTTCAATATCAGCGTGATCACGCAGCGCCAGGCCGTCGGCCAGGCGCAGCGCGAGGCAATGATCTTTCATTGCGACAAATGCGGCGAGCCGCTTTATCGCCGCGATTATGGCGCCGACGAATTCCCCGATCGGCTCGACGGGCCGACCGATCCGCAGATCATCGGCTTGCCGACGATCTCGCAATCATCCGCGGCCGTCGAGGCCTTTAACAAGAGCGAGGACCAGCGCACCTGCAAGAGCTGCGGTCATGTCAGCAAGCCCTTTCCCGCCGCCTATTGGGGCTGGGATCATTACCGCCGCCGCACCGCGATCGTCATCACCTCGCGCAAGATCATGGCCGATGCCGCCGTCCAGGGCGTCGGCATGACGGTCGGCGCCGCGCCGAGCGTCGCCGAGCCCAGCAGCCTCAAAGAGGCGGATCGGGGGGGCCTGCGCTTCCAGGCGGTAGCGAGAACATCCGAGCTCGGCGATGGCGAAATGAAGTCCGTCACCGTCGGCGCGAAAACGATCGCGCTCTACAATATCGGCGGCGGCCGATTCCACGCGACCGAGGCCTATTGCTCGCATGGCCACGCGCTGCTGACCGAAGGCTATATCGAAGGCGCGATCGTCGAATGCCCGATGCATGGCGGCACGTTCGAGATCGCCACCGGCAAGCCGGTCGGCCCGCCCTGCACGACGCCGCTGGTCAGCTATCCGGTGCGCGTCGAGGGCGACACCGTGCTGATCGGCGTCGCCGAGGAATGACGCGCGGCGCCCGCGTTAGATCGCGGGCGCGAAAGCGTAGCTGAGGCCTTTCTTCACGACATGGCCGAAGCCCGGCGCGTTGACATGCGCGCCGGCGACCATCAGGCGCTCATTCGCCGCCATATCGAGCACGCGCTTCCGCGCCGCGACCGCCTTGTCGGCGTCGAGATCGTAGCTGAGCTTGGTATCGGGATGCGCGATCTGCACCGCCGAGAGATGGACGAGATCGCCCCAGGAGATGAAGGCCTCGCCGCCGGCGCTGATGCGCCACACGGTGTGACCGGGCGAATGGCCCGCGGCGAGCACGACGCCGCAACCGAGATATTCCTCGCCGTCCTTCATCCGCCGGATGCGCGAGAGATAGGGCTTCAGATCGATCTTGGCGCGGTTGTGCATGCCGCGGGTGCGCTCGCTCGCGCCGGCCTTGTCCTCGCCGAGCCAGAAATCGATCTCGGTCTCGTGCACCAAGAGCTCGGCATTGGGGTAATGCGGCGCGCCGGTATCGTCGACGAGACCGTTGGCGTGATCCGGGTGGATATGCGTCATGAGGATATGCGTCACAGCGGCCGGATCGATGCCCGCTTTGCGCAGATTCTCCGGCAGCTTGCCTAGGGTCGGCTGCATCGTGTTGCCGGCGCCGGCATCAATCAGGATGGTCTTGCCGTCGCGCTGGAAAAGAAAATTATTGACCGGAATGTAGAGCGCGCCATTGGCATCGGCGCCGGTGAGCGCGGTCGCCTGTGCGCGATCCATGTTGAGCACGAGATCGAGCGAGGTCTTCAGGATGCCATCGCTGAACGCCCTGACCTCGAGATCGCCAACCCGGAATACTGGCTCCATCGGCGCACCCTCCCTTGGCTTCGCGGCAGCGAAGCTTCGGGGAAATCGCACGCCGTGTCTATCGGGGCGAAGCGCTCAGCGGCGCCAGCCGCCACGCCAGCCGCCACGCCTGCCGCCACGCCAGCCAAAGCCGACACCGATGGTCGGGCCGTACCAGGCCGGATAGGAGGGATAATAGGCCGGCGCCGGCACCGGATACGGATATGCCGCATAGGGATAGGGATAGGGATAGGCCGACGGCGCGGCATAGGCGGTCTGAATCTGCGGCACCTGCTCGCCCTTGGCCGACATGCATTGCGTATAGCCGACGTCGTAGCGTTGCTGCACCGACATGCCCGAATACTGTGCCGCGCCAACGCCCGAGATCGTGCCCAGGCCGAGTCCGCTGGCGGCGCCGATCGCCGCACCGGCCGCAGGATTACCGGCGGCGGCGCCGATCGCCGCGCCTGCCGCCGCGCCTAGCAGCGTACCGACCGCGGCGCTGCCGACGAGGCTCTGATTGGCGGCATCGGCCGGAGCGATGCCGGTCTGCTGCTGCGCGAATTGGCGGCACGTCGCGTCATCGGCCTGGAACGCCTCGAAGCTCTTGCCCTGGCCCGGCATCGCCGCGATCGACGGGCCGGGCGGCACGACGGCGCAGCCCGCCAAAGCCAAAAGCGCAATCGCCGCTGCCGCAGGCTGAATTACGCGCATCCTGAGCACTCCCCTAAGCAAAAAAATCGATCCAAAACAAAGCTATTACGTCATAGGGCATGGTCGCCAGCGCCATCCGCAGCCGCGGCTAACATAAATGATGTTCCCTTTTTGTTCCGTAGCGTTTATGCTGAGTTTCGTCGCCAGCCGCAGGAGAAACCGATGCCCTCGACCGCAGAAGCCACCGCCAAAATTTCCGACATCCGGGCGGTCGAGGATTTCCTTCAGGCCCGCTACGCACTCGGCCTCGAAGACGTGCTGTGCGACGGCTGCCTGATCGGCCGACTCGATCAGCGCTTCGGTGCGGCCTCGCGGCTGGTGCTGCGCGAGCAGCGGGTCGAGCGCGAGGATGATGGCGGCGAGTTCGGTTTGTATGCCGGCGTGCTGATCCTCGACGGTATCTGGTACCGCTTCTCGTGCCATATCTTCGTCGATGCCGGCGGCCAGTGCTTCCTCGCCGATCTCGGCGCCTTCGAAGCGGTCGAGTGGAAGCTGCGCGTCGCGGTCTAGCGCCGCGAACCGGTCGATGAAAGTGGGCGGCCTGGCCGATCGGCCGGGGCGGAGCCGCTTGCGCCTGGCGCATCCTTCGCCTGTACTGGACGAGATATCTCGGAAAATCTCCCCACACCCCGGCGAAAGCGAGGCTCGCGATGAGCGCAACACGGCGATGGTTGGTGCTCTGCGTCGTGCTGATGGGCACCTTCATGACCATCCTCGACGTCGCCATCGTCAATGTCGCGATCCCCTCGATCCGCACCGACCTCGCCGCGAGCTTCGGTGAGATCGAATTCGTCGTCTCGGCCTACACCCTCACCTATGCCTGCCTGCTCGTGACCGGCGGCCGGCTCGGCGACAATTTCGGCCGCAAGCTGCTGTTCATCCTCGGGCTGCTGATCTTCGCCGCCGCCTCGGCCGCTTGCGGCCTCGCGCCCTCGAGCGACATCCTGATCGCCGCCCGCGCCGTCCAGGGCATCGGCGGCGCGCTGATGTATCCGCAGGTCCTCGCCATCATCCAGATCACGTTCGATGGCAGCGACCGCGCCAAGGCGCTCGGTATTTTCGGCTCGGTCATCGGCATCGGCACGATCGCCGGCCAGATCGTGGGTGGGACCTTGCTGGCGATGGACCTCTGGGGCCTCGAATGGCGGCCGATCTTCCTCGTCAACGTGCCGCTCGCCCTCGGCACCATCATCGCCGCGATCTTCATCCTGCCCAAAGAGCAAGCGCATGAGCGCGTCGGCCTCGATTGGGGCGGCGTCGCGCTCGTCACCCCGGCTTTGCTGTTGCTCGTGGTGCCGCTGCTGGAAGGCCGCGAGCTCGGCTGGCCATTATGGACGATCGTGTCCTTCCTCGCCGCCTTCCCGCTCTTCGCGTGCTTCATCCTTTACGAGCGGCGCGTCGGCAAGCGCGGCGGCCGGCCGCTGGTACGGCTCGAGCTCTTCGCCTGTAAGAGCTTCGCCTTCGGTGTGCCGATCGCCATTTTGTTCATGGCCTCCTATGCCGGCTATCTCTTCACCATGGCGATCTATCTCCAGGTTGGGCTCGGCTTCTCGCCGCTGCGCTCGGCGCTCACTTACACGCCCTCGGCGATCGGCTTCTTCATCACCTCGCTGACGGCGCCGCGCTTCATTCCGCTGCTCGGCCGCCACGTGCTGACCGTCGGCTACATCATCGCCGCCTTCGGCTTCGCGGCTACGGCCGCGACCGCTCACGCCGCCGGCGCGCATCTTCAGGGCTATGAGCTTGCGCCGTCGCTGCTGATCGCCGGTCTTGGCATGGGCTTCGGCATGAGCCCGCTGGTCGGCACGGTGATCGCCGGCCTCGCGCCGCAGGAAGCCGGCGCCGGCGCCGGCATCGTCACGACGACCTTGCAGATCGGCAATGTGCTCGGCATCGCCGTGATCAGCCTGATCTTCTTCACTCTCCTCGGCGGGGCGTCCGGCGCCGCCTATGCCAACACGTTCGCTATCACGCTACCCATCAGCGCCTTGCTGCTGTTGACCGCGGCTTATCTGGTGCGCCGCCTGCCGCGCACGCCGTTTGAGGAAAGCAATGCGCTGGTCGAGCGCTTGCCGGGCTGGAGCGCGGGCTTCGCTTATTCGATGTTCCTGATGACCGGCGGCCGTATCGGCGACGGGCTCGTCCATGAGATGTCCGCGCGCATCGCCGACCGCCGCATCCGCCGCGCCCAGGAAGCGCCGCGGGCACCGGGCGAATTCCTCGCCTATCACTTCGATGCCGCCGCGCTCGATGTCGCGTGGCTGCGCTATCTCATGCGCGAGGCGCTGGTCTACGGCAGCGGACCGGTGCCGCATGAGGACGAGCGCATGAAAGTGATCGACGCGCAGGTGAAGGAAGCGCGCGACCGCCAGGCGCTCGGCTTGCTGCCGGCGGGCATCGATCCCGGCCACTTGCGCCTCGCCGCCTTCGCGCTGGTGAGCTATCCGCGCATGCTGCCGCAAATCACGCGCATGACCACCGGCCGCACCGCCGAGGATCCGACTTTCGTCGCCGATTGGGAGAAGCTGCTGCGCACCGTCGGCTCCTCGCTCGAAGAGCGCGCGCGCCGCGAGCAGCTCGATACAAGCGCGACGTAGGTTGCCGCGAGCACAGCGGCACCGCAATATGCGCCATGCCTCTCGTCAGCCCGTACGCCTATGACCGCACCGGCGCGCTCTTGCGCAACCGCTTCAACTGGCTCGGCCTGTTGCGCGCTTGCCGCGTGGTGACGAACCCGGCACGGTTCTTCGCGGCACTGCTGCGCCGGCGCGCGCCGGCGACCTTGTCGGTTCGGACGCCCACCGGCACGATCACCCTGGCGCTGCGCAATTTCGAGAGTCTCAAGACCTTCTTCGGCGTGTTCTGCCGGGAGGATTACGCGACGCCGTCCGACCGCGCATTCTTTTTCTTCGACATCGGCGCCAATATCGGCTTTGCCAGCGCCTATTTCTTGAGCCGCAACCGCGACAACCGCGTCTGCTGCTTCGAGCCCGACGAGACCAACCTAGCCTGGCTCGCCCGCAACCTCGCGGGTTTTTCGGGCCGCGCCACCATCGTCAACCGCGCGGTGGCGCCTGCCGGCGGCGAGACTACGCTCTACCGCGCCGAGACCGGCAAGCACAGTGCCCTGCATCCGAGCGAGCTGGCGATGTTTCCGCAAAAGGTCGCGAGCAGCGGATTTGGCGAGGTGTTGGCCGACGGCGCGGCGGGTGCACTGCCCACCGTGGTCAAGCTCGACGTCGAGGGGCTCGAGGAAGAGCTGATCCGCAGCGTCAAATTCGAGAATTATCCGCAATTGCGGCGCCTGCTTTGCGAATCGACCACCTGCTCGCCGCTCATCAGCCGGCCGCATCGCCGCGCGCTGCGCAACGGCTATATCGAGGATTTGAGCTTCGTCGGCTGAGACGCTTCGGTCACTTCTTGGAAGGATAATCCGTTTTCGGCCGCGTCAGCTTCTCGGGATGGACGATGGTCTTGTTCACCGCCGCGCGCGCCGCGCCGAGATTGGGGAATTCGGTCTCGGCGCCGTCGCGCTTCAGGATATAGAGCGCGGACACGGTCTTCGCCGCGCGCTGATCGGCGACCGTGCGCTTGACGATCGTCCAGTCGACGCGGTGGGTCTGCGCCTCGCCCTCCTCGCCCCCGGCATCGCCGCTCGGCGCCGCCGCGACATCCTCGAAGCCGCGATCCACCACCGATTCAAACGAATAGAGCTTGGGCGCGGGCTTCTCGCGCCGATCGCCACGGCCGCGATCCCCGCCTTTGCTGCCGAACGGCTTGCCGCCCTTGCCGTGCCGCGGTCGACGCTCGCCGTCCCGACCTTGGCCGTCCCGACCTTGGCCATCGCGCCGCTCGCCGCGATCGCGGCGTTGATCCTGCGGCCCGCCATCGCTGCGGGCTAAGCTCTCGCGCTGTTGGCTATCGCCCTCGCGACGCTCGCCGCCATGACGGCGCGGTCCACGGCCGCGCCACGGCCGCTGCTGGCCGGCCTCACCCATCGGCGCTGCGGCCCCTTCGCCCGCGGGCGCACTCGCAGCAGCGCCATCGGGCTGCGGAAACTTCGGCCGGCGGCGACGGCGGCGGCGCTGCGCGGGATCGCGCGGCGCGCTCGGCGCAATCGTGAATTCGCCGCCGGCCGCGATCGCTTCGAGCGAGAGCCGGCGCCGCGGCGGCGCCGCGGCGGTGGCAGCGGACGCCAGCGGCTGGATCCCGGCCTCGACCGCGACGGTTTCGCTGACGCCTGGCATGCCCGCGCCTTCCGGTCGCGGGCCATGGCGCCGCCGTCGGCGGCGCCGACGGCGCGGCTGATCGCCCGTCGGCTGCACAGCAACGTCCGCGATGCTGCCGGAATCGGCAGCAGAAGGAACCGCCGCCGATGGCGCGGGCTCGGCACTGGACGGCGCCGTCGGCGGCGCTGAATTCGGGACGTCGTCATCCACGATCATGGCGCCGAAACCTAGGACGGGTCGCCGCACTTGTCACGAGTCGAGCGGAACGGATCGGTGTGCGCGGGGTTGCCCCCTAAAGCGCCGATTGTTTCGGTGCTGGATGAAGGAGGTTCAATGTCGATGAAGCGACTCTTGTTGGCGACGTCCATGCTTGCGCTCGGTCTCGGCGGCGCCGCCTTCGCGCAAACTGGTGCGGGCTCTGCCGGCGCCGGCTCGATGGGCAGCAGCGGCGCCAGCCCGTCTTATTCCGCGCCGAGCAATAGCGCTGGCGGATCGACCATGAACGACCAGAACGTCAACGGCTCGGGCGCCAATGGCGGCCCGATGGCGAGCAACGATTCCGGCAACGCGCGCGCCGGCAACTCGTCTGATCAAGTCAAGCAGGCCCAGGAAGCCCTGCAGACGCAGGGACTTTATCGCGGGCAAGTCGACGGCAAATGGGGCCCGCAAACCCGTCAGGCCGTGGCACAATTTCAGAAGCAGAAGGGCCTGAAGCAGACCGCCCAGCTCGATCAGCAGACGATGAACGATCTGCAGAACGGCGCGATGAGCGGCAGCGACAATAGCAGCGACAATATGAGCAGCAGCCCCGCCCAGGGCAGCTCGGTCCCGAATAACTCCTACGGTCAGGGCACGCCCGGCAACGGTCCCGCCAGCTCCGGCGCCAATCCGGGCGGGATGAACGGCAGCGATACGACCGTGAAATAGCCGCTCAAGCCAGACTCGTTACGCAAGAGACCGCCCGGCTCACACCGGGCGGTTTTTTCTTGGTCGGCGATCGTTGCCGGCTAGACCGCTTCGCGCGGCCGCATCTCGGTGCCGCGCCAGGTGAAGCCGCTGCCGAGCCAGGCATCGATCCAGAGCAGCGGCAAGAGCATGTCGCGCAACAGGCAGGCGAGCGGCATCCGGACCGACCAGTGCCAGCCGGCGCAGCGCGCCAGCACCGCCTCCGCCCCGACCCACAGCACCAGAAACGCCGCGGCGATCGCCGCGACCGCCGGGACGTCGGCATGCGTGCGAACCACACAGGCCATCGCGGCGATGAAGGGAAAGAACGCGCCGGGAAGCAATTCCGGTACGAACATCAGCGGGAAGGTCATGCGCCGCAGCCGCGACCAGCGCGTCTGCCGCGACCACACCTCGGCGGCGCTACGCGCGCCGAGCGGCTGCTCGAAGGGGTTGTCGACGAGATGTACCTTGAGCCCCGCGGCGCGCAGCAGCTTCGTCAGTGCCGCATCCTCGGCGATCTCGGCGCCGAGTGCGCGGATGCCGCCGCCACGCTCGATCACGCTCTTGCGCATCAGCATGCTCTTGCCCTGGGCGAAGGCGATGCCGAGCGAATCGGCGGCATATTCCCACCGTGCCTCGTAGCTGTTGAGGAAGGCGCATTCGAGCTCGGCCCAGAAATTCGCCGGCCGCGACGCAATCGGCACCGAGCACACCACGCCGGTATTGCGCCGCCAGCGCGCCATCAGGCGCTGGATGTAATCGCGCGGCATCAGCACGTTGCTGTCGGCCATGATGAGCCATTCGTTGCGCGCGGCATCCCACCCCTTCACCGTGTTGTTGAGCTTGGGATTGAGGCTGACACGCTCGTCGCCGATCAGTAGTTGCGCCGGTATCTCGGGATGCGCGTCGATCAGGCGGTAGACGATCGCGATCACCGGGTCGTCTTCGCGCGCGACGCAGAACAGGATTTCGTAATGCGGATAATCGAGCGCGAAGCTCGAGGCCAGGGTCTCGCGCGAAAACGCCTCGATGCCGCAGACCGGCCGGACGATGCTCACCGGTGGCGCGTCGGCCGGGACCGGCATCAACCGCCGGCGCAAGCGCACGCGCCGCGCAGCGAGCCCGATCCCGAGTAGGTGGAATGTTACGGCGAGAAGGCAGAACACGGCGAGAGCAACGGTCATCGGACTATTTCCATCGCTGCTGAATGATCCTGGCGGCTGTTTGCGCGGGTGACGTGATCGAGGAACTGCGCGGTCGCATCGGCCCAGGTGAAGGTCAGCGCGTGGGCACGGCAGAGCTCGGGATCGATGCTCATCGCCGCCTCGACCGCATGGGCGAGATTTTCCCGGAGCGCGCCCGCACCGCTCGCGCCGATCACGTCGAGGGGCCCGGT
Organism: Allostellaceae bacterium; assembly: GCA_036501365.1. GTDB lineage: Bacteria > Pseudomonadota > Alphaproteobacteria > ATCC43930 > CGMCC-115725 > CAIKMD01. The sequence goes on from DASYAL010000074.1 coordinate 111,744, forward strand.
CACCGGATAGGCGGCGACCGGCAGGCCGCTCGCCATCGCCTCGAGCAACACCAGGCCGAAGGTTTCGGAGAGGCTCGGAAAGACGAAGACGTCGGCGGCGGCGTAGAAAGCGGCGAGCGTTTCGTCGTCGACATAGCCGGTGTAGCGCGCCTCGGGATAGCGTGCCTTGAGTCGCTTCAGGCTCGGCCCGGCGCCGACAACGTATTTCGTACCCGGCAGCTTCAGTTTCAGGAACGCGTCGACGTTCTTCTCGGGCGCGACGCGGCCGGCATAGAGATAAATCGGCCGCTTGTCGCCAAGGAAGGATTTGCCGCGCGGCCGGAACAGCTCGCCATCGACGCCGCGCGACCAATAGGCGAGATGAGCGAAGCGATGGCGGGTAAGGCGTTCCATCATCGTATCGGTCGGCACCATCACGGCGCGCGACGACCCATGAAACCGCCGCAGATAGGCATAGGCGATGCCGCCGGCGAACGGCACGCGCTCTTCGACATATTCCGGAAATGCCGTGTGATAGGCGGTGGTGAACGGAATCCCCTCGCGCCGGCAATGGCGCCAAGCGGCAAGGCCGAGCGGGCCTTCCGTGACGATGTGCACGGCATCGGCCGCGGCGGCGCGCAGTCGCCGCGCCACTTCGCGGCCGGGAAACAGCGCCAGCGGAATCTCGGGATAGGTCGGGCACGGCATGCAACGAAAACCGTCGGGCGCGATCACCTCAATGCGATGGCCGGCGCGCTCGAGGAGGCGGATGGTCTGCTGCAAGGTGCGGACGACGCCGTTGACCTGCGGCGGCCACGCATCAGTGACGAGAGCGATCTTCATCGCGCCGCTGCCCTCGGCGAAGCGGAAAGCCCGCAACGATGATCGATCTGTTGCAGCGAGCCGATTCGTGTTTTGGCGATTGACAATGAAATGCTCTTCAATGTCCTCTCAACACCTAGCGTATTCCACGCGCATGACCACCCTTTCCTTGTGACATTGATAACGCGGCTCGATGACAGATTGATGGCGAAAGTCCGGGGCACGGCACCGCAGCCGCGCCGGGCGAGCGCCGCCAACAATTTGGCGCGGATCGCGGCAGGCATCGCGCTGCTCGCGCTGCTCTACTACTGGCGTATCATCGATCTCGGCACGCTGCGGGTTCTCCTCGCGCGGCCCGATATTCTCGCGCTGGCGCTTGTTCTCTCGCTCGCCAATATCCCGCTCGAGGCGCTGCGCTGGCACGTCTTGTTGCGCGCGCAAGGCCTCGACCTGCGGCTCGTGCGGACAACGCGCATCCTCGCGACCAGCGTCTTCTTCGCCAACTTCCTGCCCGGTGCGGCCGGCGGCGATCTGATCCGCGGCGTTTATATCTACAAGGCGACGCAAGGCCGGCGCGCCGCGGCGATGCTTTCCATTCTCATCGACCGGCTGGTCGGGCTGGTGGCGTTCGTGCTGCTGGGTCTCGCCGCCATGCTGACGCGGCCCAATACCGCGGGCCCACTCGAACTCGCGATCGCGGCCCTGTCGGCGCTGTTCATCGCCGCTCTCGTCGCTTTGTTCGTCTATGGCCATCGCATCGCCGGGATGCTGCAGCGCCTGCTCTCCGGACGCAGCGCCCGCCTCACGCAGATCGTCGACGACACCGGCGCGGCGCTGCGGCAATACGCCCGCGACTGGCGCAGCACCGGCCTCGCCTTCTTGCTGTCGATCATAATCGTCGCGCTCGCGACCGGGCCGATCGTGCTGATCGCCGAAGCGATGCCCTTCGCCGGACCGAGCGCGCTCGATTACGGCATCGCCGGTCTTTACGCGCTCATCGCCAACAGCGTCCCGATCACGCCCGGCGGCCTCGGCATCGGTGAAGGCGCGTTCGCCTCGGCCTGCCTGATGCTCGCGCCGCAAGCCGCGCGCGCCGCTTATGGCACGATCTTCCTCGCCTTCCGTTGCATCTACATTCTCGCGACATTGCCGGGCCTGGCTGCCTATTTGCTCGATCTCTGACCGCGGGCGCCGCGGCCGCTTAATCCGCCGCTAACCATTCGGCGGCTAGCGTGCCGCACCATGGCCGTCGTCGCCCTTCGTCTGCCGCCCTTCGTCCCGCCCGTCATCGGCGTGCCGGGAGAGGCGGACGTGCCGGCGCTGATCGCACTGATCAACACACTGGTCGCCGAACATAGTCAGCTTTTCATCCATCCGGTCGACCCTGTCAGCGGTGTCGCAACGCTGCGCGCGCATCTGGCGGCTATCGCCGGAAATGGTGCCGAGGCCGTGCTGGTGGCGCGCGACGGCGCCGAGCTCGTCGGACTCATCACCGGCACGCGGGGCAGCCACCCGGCGCGATTCGGAACCGTCGATATCGGCCTCGGCGTGCTGCGGACGCATCGCGACCGCGGCATCGGCTTTGCGCTACTGGCGGCGCTCGAATGCTGGGCGCGAGGCGTAGGTTGCCATCGCCTCCAGCTTCACGTCGTTGTCGGCAATACGCCAGCGATCGCGCTCTATCGCAAGGCAGGCTTCGACATCGAAGGCATGCTCAAGGCGACCGCCATGGTCGACGGCCATCCGCTCGACGAGCTGCAAATGGCCAAGCTGCTCGAACCCGTTGCCTGAACTTTCCTGCCGGGGCGGAAAGCGCGATGCGGCAGATTTTGCCGTGCCGGCGATCGGACCTTCTCATCTTTCGCGCCGACGCGCCGCTTTTCGCGGCTTTTCCCCTGGCATGCGCTTTGCTCTGCCGTGACGAGATACGCGGAGGTTTCCCATGGTCAACAGCGTCTCATCTTCCTCGGCCGCGCTCTACGCGCAATGGCTGCAACAGCAGCAGCAACAGCAGCAAGCTGGCGATGCATCCTCGATTTTCTCGCTGTTGAGCGGCGGCGCGGCGAGCGGCGCGGCGGCCAGCACCGGCGCGAGCGGCAGCGGCAGCCTAAACCTGTCGGCCGATCTTCTCTCGATGCTGCAGGCGAGCCCGAGCGATCCGACATCCGACGCCACGGCCGCTTCCGCAACCCAGCCGGGCCAGCAGACGATGCCGCATCACCACCACCATCATCACGCCGCTCAGACCGGCGATCAAACGAACAGCCAGGCCGCGACCGGCGCCACGACAGCGGCAACCGGAACAACCGCCGCGGCCGAGGATCAGGACACGAGCCTCGATAGCCTGCTCGCCAGCGCGCTCAACACCTGACCGCACGATCACCGCGTAGGAGATCGACGCGATGAACCCGACCATGGCGGTCCAGAGCGGCCTGACGCTCGGCGATCCGGTTCCGTGGTTCAGCGCGCGCAGCATTTCCGGCGGCGAGCTTCACCTGCATGTCAATGCGGGGCGCTGGATCGTGGTGTCGTTCTTTCCGGAAATCGCTTCGCCGCGGGCGCAACAGGAATTCGGCGCCCTGGTCGCGCAGATTGCGCAGGCCAGCGAGGACAAGCTGATCGCCTATGTGGTGCTGGGCGCGCCCACCGGCGATCTCGCCGTGTTGCTGCCGGCGCCGGTGCCGGTGTTGCGGCTGGTCGCCGATTACGACGGCGCGATCGCGCGGCTTTACCGGACGCAAGACCAGTCATGCAGCTTCGTGCTCGATCCGATGTTGCGCGCCGTGGCGATCGTCCCGCGCGACCACTCCGGCAGCCATGCCGCAACGCTCGGCCAGGTCCTTCGCGGCCTGCCCGATGTCGAGAACGCGGCGGGCGTGCCGCTGACCGCCCCGGCGCTGATCGTGCCGCGGGTCTTCGATTTCGAGCTTTGCGACTTCCTCGTCCGGCTTTACGACAAGATGGGCGGCGATGATTCGGGCTTCCTTCTCGACAGCGAGGGCAAGACGGGCACCGTCGTCGATTATCGCCTGAAGCGGCGGCGCGATCTGCTGATCGTCGTCCCGGAGCTGCGCGAGCGCATCCGCAACCAGCTCGTGCGGCGTCTACTGCCCGCGATCGAACGCTATTTCCAGTTCGCGGCGACGCGCATGGATCGCTATCTCGTCTCCTGCTACGACAGCACCGAGGGCGGTTATTTCAATCGCCATCGCGACAACCTCAACGCCGGCGCCGAGCACCGCCGTTTCGCGGTCTCGATCAATCTCAACCGCGACTATGACGGCTGCGATCTCATCTTTCCGGAATTCGGCCGCCGCACCTATCGCGCACCGGTCGCGGGCGCAGTGGTCTTCTCTTGCGGTGCGCTGCACGAGGTGACACCGATCACGCGCGGCCGGCGTTACGCTTTCCTGCCGTTCCTCTACAACGAGGGCGACGCGGCGCGGCGTCTCGCCAACAATGCGCGCATCGCCGCCGGCTCGGCCCGCTATTCGGGCGGCGACGATCTCCTCTATCCGGAGCAGCCAGCGACCGCCGCCGAGTGAAGCCGCTCAAGAGCCATGCTATAATCCCGCGATGGCGGCATGCCTTCGTGCCTTCCTTCGCACCCTCACGCTGCTGACGCTGGTTTTATCGCTGGTGACGTGCGAGACGCATGGCACGGCTGCCGGCGGCGGTTCCGATAGCGGCGGCGGCGGCCGCATCAAGCTCGACTGGCCGTTCTAGAGAACTCGGTTGGCTCTGCCATCGAAGAGCAGCATCAATACTTGATGCCCTGCCAGGTGTGTTCCGGTTCGGAGATGTCGAAGATCACCCCGTGCGGGTCGCAATATTTGGTCTCGAGCGCCTGGCCGGCCGTCGCCTTGGCGTGAAAGACGCCGCCATTCGCCTTGATACGCTCGTCCATCGCCGCGTATTCCTGCGGATCGTCGATCACGAAGCCGATGTGGTCGATGCCGATAACGGCATTGCCCTGATCTTTCCCGGCATAGCGGTCGGGCCGGTATTTGAGCAGCGTCACGTTCATCACCCCGTCCGAGAGGCTGACCGCGTTCTCGCTCTCGCTGTGCTTCGTGAAGCCGAAGACCTTTTCGTAGAATTCGGTCTCGCGCTTGAGGTCGGGCACGGTAAGCGCGATGTGGCGAAGCTTCGCAGTAGCCATGTTTCCTCCTTGACGAAAAGGCCGCCTCGCGGCGGCCTTTCACTCTTTCCGATTACTCCGCCGCGACTTTGGCGGTATCGACGAATTGCGACAGCCAGGATTTGCGGCGCTTCAGGCCCTCGCGATACATCGCCTCGAAGTCGGCCGCGGGGAACGAATGCACCGAGGGCCGCGCCAGGAGCGCCTTCGCCCAGGCCTCGACGCGGGGGAACTTTTCGATCTGGCCGACCTTGCGCACGCGGTCGAGATAGTAGTAGCGCTGCAGGAACGGCGCGTAGCTGGCATCGACCAGCGAGAACTTGGCGCCATTGAAGAACGGCCCGCCGCCCTGCTTCTCGATCGCCTTTTCCAGCCGCTCGAAAGCCACCGGGATCTTTTCGGCGGCCTTGTTGTAGCCCTCCTCGTTCGGAGCATAGCCGGCGCCGGTCACGCTTTCGGCGAAGGTCGGGACGTAATCGGTCCAGGCACGGTTGATCGCGCGCTCGATCGGGTCTTCGGGATGAAGCCGCGGCGCAATGGTCTCGTCGAGATATTCGGCGATGGCATTCGATTCGAAGAGCGAGATCTTGTCGTCGATGCGCAGCACCGGCACCTTCTTGTGCGGCGAGATCGCGAGGAACCAGTCGGGCCGGTTGTCGGGCTCGATGTGGCGGAATTCGAAATCGGTCTTCTTCTCGCGCAGCACGATCGCCGCGCGCTGCACCCAGGGGCAGGTCTTGAAGCTGACCAAGAGATATTTCGTCACGAAAGGCCCTCCCATTGGCTGATCTGATGGGATGATGGCACGGCTCGCAGAGCGGCGCAAACCGCCGTCCCTGCGTTATTTGAGGATGCCCTCCGCGCGCATCGCCTCCTGCACCTTGGGCCGAGCGCGCACCCGCTCCATGAAGGCGTGGACGTTGGGATAGGGCGTCAGATCGAATTTCACGATCCGCGCCCAATTCGTCACGGTGAAAAGATAGCCGTCGGCGACAGTGAACTGCTCGCCCATGAGATAGGATTTGCCGGCGAGCTTCTCGTCGACGAAAGCGTATTTCTTGGCGAGCGTCTCGCGCACCGTCTGCTTGTACTCCTCGGGTACGGTCGGGCTGAAAAGCGGCGAGTAGCTTTTATGCAGCTCCGAGGTGATGAAGTTGAGCCATTCCATCAGGTGATAGCGCGCGATCGTCCCGGCCGCGGGGGCGAGGCCCGAGCCCGGTTTCTGATCGGCGATCCATTGCACGATCGCCGGGCCTTCGGTCAGCACCTCGCCATTGTCCAGCACCAGGACGGGCACCATGCCCTTGGGATTGTCCTTGCGGATATCGCCGCCCGATTTGGTCTGCTTGCTGCGGAGATCGGTCTGCTCGAGGGTGAAATCGAGCCCCGCCTCGCGCAGCGCGATATGCGGCGAGAGCGAGCAGGCGCCGGGCGCGAAATAAAGCTTCAGCATCGTCGATTCTCCCTCGTCAGGGTTTCAGCGCGCGGGTCGTGTCGTCGAACAGCTCTTCGACGGAGAAGCGCCGCGGGATCAGCTTCTGCTTCACCGCATAATCGATGATGCGCTCGAGCGAAGTACGGCAGGCGTCGATGCCGAAGCGAATCGCCGAAGCGAGCTCCGTCCCCGGCTGCACGCCCTGCTTCGCGCTCGCGACCAGCATGCGGAAGACTTCGCGCACGACATCCGGCCGCTCTTTGGAGATCGACTGGCGCACGACGTACATGTGGTTGATCGGCACGCCGCCGTTCTTCTCGGCCCAGCGCTTGTTCGCGGCCTCGTGATCGGCGACGAGGTATTTAAGGCGCGGATCGGGCAGCGAGTCGCCGACGATGGCGGCGACGGTCTCGCCCTCCAGCACCATCTTCGGGATGCTCTTGTCGTCTGGGACGCGTACGACCATGCCCGGCGGGTCCTGATATTCGGCGAGATGCGGATCCTCGGTCGTCACCCAAGTGATGCCGTTGACGTCGACGCCGTAATTCTCCTGGAGGATGCCGCGCACCCAGGCGCCGGTGGTCTGGGTATAGGCGCGCACGCCGACCTTCTTGCCGGCGATATCCTTGGGCGCCATCGGCCCACGCTCGCCGTCATAGGCGATGGTCTGGAGCTGGCCGCGCGAGACCGCGACCGCCGGAATCAGCACATAGGGCTTGCCGTAGGTCTTGGCCTGAAGGAACGTGACGATCGCCAGCTCGCTGACATCGTATTTCGCCTCGCGCACCACCTGCTTGAAGTGCTGGTTCGCGACTTTCACGTCGGCGAAATCGAACGACACCAGCGGCGAGCTGATCTTGCCGCTCTTCAAAGGCTGGGTGTTCGGATAATTGCCCGTCATCAGGCTGAGCTTCATCGGCGCGTCGGCCATGCTTCCCTCCGGTTTGTTGCGGCGGAAAATACAGGCCGCGACACGCGAGGGGAAGCGAGCCTGCCGCCTGCCCAGGCGCTAGGCGCGGTGCCTGTTCTCGTGCTCCAAGAGCCAGCGCTTGCGCGCCAGGCCGCTGCCGAAGCCGGTCAGCGAGGCATCGGCGCCGATCACGCGATGACAGGGAACGACGATTGGAATGGGGTTGGCGCCGTTGGCGAGGCCCACCGCGCGCGAGGCCGTCGGCCGGCCGATCCGCGCGGCCAGGCCGCCGTAGCTGAGGGTCTGCCCGGCCGGGATGCGGCGGAGCGCGTCCCAGACTAGGCGCTGGAAATCCGTGCCGTTGGTCGCGACCGGCAGGTCGGCGACGGCATCGAGCTCGCCGGCGAAATAGGCCTGCAGCGCGCGCCGCGCCGGCGCCGCCCGCTTCCCTTCGTGCAGCGCCGCTGCATCCGCGCCGTAGTAGCGCCGCAGCAGCTTGCTGAGCCGCGATGCATGGTCTTCCCATTCCAGCGCGCGCAGGCGCTGCGCCTCGTCGCTGACGATCAGCAGCGGGCCGATCGGCGTATCAAGACGATCGAGAGAGAAAGCTTGTTCGGACATGGCCTCTTCGCTCCTTGGGTTCGGGAGCGAGATATGGTCTCGGCTCCGGCCGTCCGCTGGCGCTTTCCGGACATCGACAATGCGCCAAACCGAGACTTTTGACGATGTCCGAAAACCGCTAGACGAATCCGCCCTGCCGGCCCATCTAGGGAGCCATGGATCTCGATCACGACGCCTGCTACCGCGCAGTCGCCCAGCGCGACGCCCGGTTCGACGGCCGGTTCTTCACCGGCGTCAAGACTACCGGCATCTACTGCCGCCCGATCTGCCCGGCGCGCACGCCGCGCTCGGAGAACGTGACCTTCTTTCCGACCGCCGCCGCAGCCCAGGAAGCCGGCTTCCGCCCCTGTCTGCGCTGCCGGCCAGAGACCGCGCCCGATCTCGGCGCCTGGCGCGGCACCTCGAACACGGTGTCGCGCGCGCTGGCGCTGATCGAATTGGGCGCGCTCGACGACGCGCCGCTCGAAGCCTTGGCCGACCGGCTTGGCATCGGCGACCGCCATCTGCGGCGGCTGTTCCAACAACATCTCGGCGCCTCGCCGGTCGCCGTCGCGCAGACGCGCCGCGTGCTGCTCGCCAAGCAACTCATCCATGAGACCAGCCTGCCGATGGCCGAGATCGCCTTCGCCGCCGGCTTCGGCAGCATCCGCCGCTTCAACGAGACGTTCCAGACGCTGTTCGACCGCGCGCCGCGTGCATTGCGGCGCACGAGCAAGCCCGATGTTCCCGCCGGGCCGCGAGGCGAGATCGCGCTGCTGCTGCGCTATCAGCCGCCTTACGACTGGCCAACCATGTTGGCTTTCCTGCGGCGGCGCGCCATTGCCGGCGTCGAGCATGTGACCGAGGATCGCTATAGCCGCACGCTGCAACTCGACAGTGTGCAGGGAACGTTGACGGTCGAGCCTGCCGAGGGTCACGCGCTGCGCGCGACCGTGCGCCTCCCGAAACTGTCGGCGTTGCCGGCGATCATCGCGCGGCTGCGGCGCGTCTTCGATCTCGGTGCCGATCCGCGCGCGATCGCGGCCCATCTCGCCACGGACCCGATGCTGGCGCCGCTGGTGAAAGCGCGGCCTGGCCTGCGCGTGCCGGGCGCGTGGGACGGCTTCGAATTGGCGATCCGCGCCGTGCTCGGCCAGCAGATCACCGTGGTCGCGGCGCAGAAGCTGGCGGGGCGTCTTGTCGCCGCGCATGGCATGAAGCTGCGCGAGCCCGAAGGCACGCTGACGCATGTCTTCCCCGAGCCCAAGACGCTGGCGAAAGCCGATCTGACCACGCTCGGCATGCCGCGCAGTCGCGCCGCGGCGTTGTCGGCAGTGGCGAAGGACGCGATCGCCAAGCCGCAGCTCTTCGATGCGGCAAGCGGGCTCGAGGAAGCTGTCGCGAAGCTGCGCGCGATCCGCGGCGTCGGCGAATGGACCGCGCAATACATCGCGCTACGCCAGTTGCGCGAGCCGGATGCATTCCCCGCCAGCGATATCGGACTGATGCGCGCCATCGCCAAACATGAAGGCCGCGGCTATTCCTCGGCCGAGCTCTTGAGCCGCGCCGATCGGTGGCGGCCGTGGCGCGCCTATGCGGCGCAGCACCTCTGGGCGGCGGCGTGACCTATTTCGCCGCGCCAAGCGCGGGGTAAAGCGCCAACGCGGTCTTCGTGAAGATCCATTCCTGATCGCTCGCCGGAAGCGACGCGAAATTCTCGCGCGCCAGCGCCAGCAGCGCCGCCAACGTGCCTTCGGCCGCTGGGAAATTCGAGCCCCAGCAGATCCGTGCCGCGCCGAATTCCTCGACCGTGCGGCGGAAGAAACTCGCCGGCGTCGCCTTGCCGCTCTTGGCCGCGGCGAAGGTGTGCGGGCTCGCTTTCAGGAAAATATTGCGATGCCGCGTCAGTGCCCAGAGTCCCGCCGCGCGCGCATAAGGGGGGCCGTCCTCGAGATCGGGCCGCGCGAAATGATCGAGCAGGATGCGCACGCGCGGGAAACGCTGCGCCAACATCTCGACCTGCGGCAACGCCTTCGCCGTCATCTGCAGGCAGACGGGAATGCCGGCCGTATCCGCCGCTTCCCAGACCGGAAAGCTGCGCGGATCGTCGAGCACGTCGAGCTGTTGGCCCGCCATCGTGCTGCCGGTGGTGAAAATCCTGAGACCGGTGAAGCCGCGGGCCAGCCACTGGCGCAACGCCGCGGCCGCATCGGGCGCGAGCACATCGAGCGAGCATACGCCGGTGAAGCGATCGGGATGCGCCGCGACCGCGTCGGCGACATAAGAATTGTCGTGGCCGTAACAGGTCGAGGCTTGCACCAGCGCCGTGCGCGCAACGCCGGCCGCGTCCATCGCCGCGATCATCGCCGCGACATCGACGGGCCGGCTCTGCGACCAGTCGGAGGCGCGGCCGCCGATCGGCGCACGCGGATAGCGCGCCGCATCGGTGCTGATGATATGGGCGTGGGTGTCGAGCGGCGATGCCATCACCCCGCCCTCGGCGCCGGCTCGAACATCACCTCGTCGACATAGCACCAGCCCCAATCCTCGCCGGGCTGGAAGCTGCGCATGATCGCATGCTTGGTCGCGTGGAAATGCTTGGTCGCGTGCTTGCCGGGCGATTGATCGCAGCAACCGACATGACCGCAAGTAAGGCAGAGCCGCAGATGGACCCAATGTCCGTGGGTCTTCAGGCATTCCTCGCAGCCCTGCGGCGTGCGCGGCGTCACATCGCGGACCTGATCGAGATGGGTGCAGGTGGCAGCCACGGTACCTCCTTCCAACGCTCCTTACTTTGGAGCATTCTGGGACAGCCGCGCGCGCTTCTCAATCGCCGGAGACCCCTATGTCCACTTTCGACACGCGCCGCGATCAGATGTATCCCGTGCTCGATGCGGCGCAGATCGCGGTCGCGCGCCGTTTCGCGAGCGGGCCGGCGCAGCACTTTGCGTCGGGAGCGGTCATCTTCGCCTTTGGTCAGCGGGCCGCCTCGACCTGGCTTGTTCTCGAAGGGTCGATCGAGGTCGCGCGGCATGACGGGCCCGATCGCGTCGTCTCGTTCATGAGCGAGCGTCCCGGGCAATTCTCGGGCGAGCTCAGCCAGCTCAGCGGCCGCGGCGCGCTCGCCGAGGGTCGCGCCGGACCCGAGGGCTGCACCGCCCTGCCCTTCGACGCCGCGCATCTGCGCGCGCTGATGGTCGGCTCGGCCGAGCTGGGCGAGATCGTGATGCGGGCCTTCATCCTGCGCCGCGTCGCCTTGCTCGAAGTTGGCGGATCCGGCTCGGTGCTGGTCGGACGGCCCGGCATGCCGGGGCTGACGCGGCTGCAAGAGTTCCTGCGCCGCAACGGCTATCCCTTCACCGTGCTCGATGCGAACGACGACGCCGAGGGCCGCGCCGTGATCGAGCGCTTCGGCATCCAGCCACAGGAATTGCCGCTGATGGTCTGTCCCAACGGCAGCGTGCTGAAGCACCCAAGCGACGCCGAGGTCGGTATCTGTCTCGGCCTCACACCTGACCTCGATCCTGAGAAGCTCTATGACGTGGCCGTGGTCGGCGGCGGTCCCGCCGGTCTGGCAACCGCCGTTTACGGCGCGTCGGAAGGCCTGTCCGTTCTCGTCCTCGACCAGCGCGCATTCGGCGGCCAGGCGGGCGCGTCGGCGCGGATCGAGAATTACCTCGGCTTTCCGACCGGTATCTCGGGGCTGGCTTTGACCGCGCGCGCCTTCAACCAGGCGCTGAAATTCGGCGCCGAGATGGCGATACCGATGGACGTCACGCGGCTCGACTGCGCCGCGCGGCTGGCCAATCCGAGCGAGCCGCTGAACCTGGTACTGGCGAATGGCAACCGCTTGCGCGCCCGAACCGTGGTGATCGCCTCGGGCGCGCGTTATCGCCGCCTCGCCGTCGACAATCTCGCGCAATTCGAAGGTGCCGGCGTGTTCTATTGGGCTTCACCGATCGAGGCCAAGCTCTGCCAAGGCGAGGAGATCGCGCTGGTCGGCGCCGGCAATTCCGCCGGGCAGGCCGTCGTCTATCTCGCGCCTAATGTGAAAAAGCTGCATCTCGTCGTGCGCGGCAACGGACTCGAGGCGTCGATGTCGCGCTATCTGATCGACCGCATCGCCGCGCTGCCCAATGTCGTGCTGCATACGGGTTGCGAGATCGTCGGGCTCGAGGGCGACACCGCGACCGGCCTCGCCGGCGCGACCTTCCGTTACCGCGCCGGCGCCGACCTCGTGCAGCACGCGCTGCGCCATCTCTTCCTCTTCATCGGTGCCGATCCCAATACCTCCTGGCTGCATGGCTGCGTCGAGATGGACGACAAGGGCTTCATCATTACCGGCGCATCCGGCAGCGACGGCGGCGTGCGGCTGCCGCTCGAGACCAGCCTGCCCGGCGTCTTCGCTATCGGCGATGTGCGCGCCGGCTCGACCAAGCGCGTTGCCGCCGCGGTCGGCGAAGGCGCCGCGGCGGTCGCGCAAATCCACACCGTGCTCGGCAGCGGCGCGTCGCACGCATAAGCCGGCCGCCGCGCGGCCTCTTGCTGCAGAAGGCCGGCCAGTTGTAGAGGTGGACCGGCGCCGCCAACCTAGGGAGGAAGATCATGGCGATGAGTGCGAAGGCCGAGAACCGCGTCCGTCGCTGGCGCGAGCAGCGCTGGCTGCTCGATATGGCGGTCGCCGAGCAAGGCGTCGAATTCGACCAGGCGCGCATCAACTACACCGCCGGCCCGGCCGGGCTCGAAGCCATGGCCGAGTTCCGCGCCACCGCGACCCGTGTCAAAAAGATCAACGACATCGCGCGCGAATACGCGATCCAGGCCGAGCGCCGCGAAGCCAAGGCCCGCGCCTTCGACGAGCAGGGCCGTACCGTCGCCGCGCGAGAGAGCTACATGATCGCGGCGATGCTGTGGTCGATCGCGCGCTGGCCGATCTTCGAGATGAACGACGAGCTCGAGCATCTCGAGAAGAAGATGAACGAGTGCTACGCGAACTACATTCGCTACGCGGCGCATCCGATCGAGCGCGTCGAGGTGCCGTTCGGCAAGGGCCAATCCCTGCCCGCCTATCTCCACCTGCCGCGGAAGCCCACAGCGGGCGAGAAATTCCCCTGCGTCATCGCCATCGGCGGCATGGACGGAACGAAAGAGAATTCCTGCGCCATGTATGGCGACAAGCTGCTGGAGCGCGGCATCGCCATCTTCGCGGTCGACGGGCCGGGCCAGGGCGAATGCTTCGCGCGGCGCGTCAATGTCACCTATACGGCGCATATGGAGGCGGCCGAGGCGAATTATAAATTCGTCAGCAACCACTCGGCGATCGATGCGTCGAAGATCGTGCTGCGCGGCTCGTCGATGGGCACGTTCTTTTCGACCCAAGCGGCGTCGGTGCTGGGCAAGCGCATCGTCGCGCTATCGCAATCGGCGGTGTGCCACGAGCCCGGTTTCGACACGATCTTCAACCACGCGCCGCCCTCGTTCAAAATGCGCTTCATGTATATGGCGGGCTTCGAGGACGAGGACGCCTTCGACGAATGGGTGAAGAAGCTCGATCTCAGGCCGCTCGCTAAGGACATCGTCGTGCCCTATCAGGTGATCGCCGGCGAGGACGATCAGCTCTCGCCGCTGCAATACACGCGCGAGCTGCTGTCGCTGGTGAAGACGCCGCGGCAATTCGTGGTCTATGAGAGCGCCGTGCACGGCGTCTACAACGCGCCCTCGACCGCCGTCGGCGAGAATCCGCAGACCCTGCAGGCCGATTGGATCGCCGACCGCATCGCCGGCAAACCGATCGCGCGCTCGGAGGAGATCTTCATCGCCAATACCGGCCGCGCGAGCGTGAAGCCGCTGGCGTAGTCCCAGCCGCGCCCACTTCTCGTCATTGCGAGCGAAGCGAAGCAGTCCAGAAGAACTCCTGGATTGCTTCGTCGCCAACGCTCCTCGCAATGACGGTTTATGGACTCAGCCGCCCGGTAGCAGCTTCTCGGTGTAGAGCTTCGACATATCGGGCTCCGCCGGCAGCGTCTTCATCTCGACGAAGGAGCGCGCGAGCACCGCGAGCGCCTTGGGATCGAAGCGGCCGGTGGTCGAGAAATCATTCATCGTCTGGTCGTAATTCGCCGCGACGATCTCCGGCGTCTGATGCATCACCGGCGCGGCGAGCGCCACCGTCTCGTCCTTATGGCCGCGCATCCACTTGATGGTGTCGAACCAGCCGGCGAGAAAGCGCTTCAGCGCGTCAGGCCGCTCGGCGATCGCCTTGTTGGTCGCGAAGATCGCGTGGATGATGAAATCGGGCGCCACCGTGCCGAAATGCGCGACGATGCGGCCGCTGCCGTCATCGACGAGCTTGGTCGCCGTCGCGACGTCGATCACCATGCCGTCGGTGCTGCCGGCGCGGAGTGAGGCGGTGCGCCCCGATTCCGAGCCGAGCGCGACGCCATGGATACCGTCCGGCCCCCAGCCCTGCTGCCGCGACAGCTCGCGGAGCAGCCAGTCGGTCAGCGAGCCGATGGTCGAGATGCCGATATTCTTGCCTTTGAGGTCGCCGACCGCATGCACCGCTCCGCTCGCATTCACGACCAGGACCTGGCTGTTGGGCGGGCCGGCGAAGACGGCGATGGCGAGATCGCTGTTGCCCTTGGCGACGAAAGCGAGCTCGGGACCGGAGCCCAGGCCGACATCGATAGCGTCGGCGCCGAGGCCTTGTTGCAGCTTGGCGCTCCCGTCGAAATCGATCTCCGTGACCGCGATGCCATGCGCCTTGAAGAAGCCGTTGGCCAAGCCGATGTCGAGCGGCACGAAATCGAACGGGCCCGCGACGGCCTTGCCGACGCGCAGCGCGTCCTCGGCGTGCGCCGGTGACACAGCCGCCAGTGCGAGCAGCGCCGCGCCGATGATCGTCGATAGCCGCATAACCGATCCCTCCCCGATTTTATCGTTGACGCTCGCCTAGCCCTTCACCTCGACATCGGCGAACGCCTCGAAGAACTGGACGAGATGCTGGACGTCGCGGCTCGCGGCGGCGTTCCAGATCTCGGCGATGTTCGAGCCGACCAGCGCCGGCACGCCGAGCGCATGCGCGGTCTCGGCATAGAGCTTCATGTCCTTCGACATGATGCGCATCGAATTGCCGCCGAATTTCCGCGTCAGCACGGTGCGCGCGAAACGCTCTTCGGTGGTGACGTTGCGGCCGCTGCCGGCATTGACGATGTCGAGCAGCAGCTTCGGATCGATACCGGCCTTCACCCCCATCACCATCGCCTCGCAGGCGATGGTGAGGCCGGTGATGGCGAGCGCGGCGTTGACGCATTTGCAGACTTGGGCGAGGCCCGGCTTCTCGCCGGCATAGAAGACGTTACGGGTGAGCTTCTTCCAGATCGGCTCGACGCGCGCGAAGGCGTCGCGCGGTCCCGCGGTGATGGTCGCCATCTTGCCCTCGGCGACGCCACTGCCGCCGCCGCCGCCGACCACGGGATTGTCGAGGAACTGGATCTCGCGCGCGGCGAGGCCGGCGGCGATGGCATCGATCGCCGCCATGCCGAGGGTCGAGGTTTCGACATAGATCTCGATCGCCTTGCCGGCGGTGACGCCGTCCTTCGCCAACGCCACCGCCTCGCACACTTCCGGCGAGGGCAGGCAGGCGAAGACGATCGCGGCCGCATCGCCGACCGCGTGCACCGAGTTCATCGGCCGCGCGCCTTGCCGCTCGAGCGGCGCCATCGCCGCGCGATCGGTGTCGAAGATCGCGACCTCACAACCGGCCTTGAGCAGCGCCGCGACGATCGCGCCGCCGAGATTACCGGTGCCGATGAATCCCAAAACACCGGTGCCGGATGTTTCGCTCATTTCGTGCTCGCACTGCCGCGACCGCCACCCATCTGCGCCGGCGCCTCGATGGCATAGCGGAAATCGATGATCCTCCGCGCATCAATATGCTCTTTCATCATGCCTTGCGCGTAGTACCAATCGAGCGCGCCCTGGATGTCGCGCACCGCGACCCGCGCTTGCGGATCGAAATAGGGCACGCCGAGCTTCACCACCGCCTCCGGCATGCCGAGACCCTTGGCGACGATCGCGATCAACTCGGGCGCCGAGGGCTGATCGGCGCGATTGCCGTTCGCATCGAGAAAGGCGGCGTCCCAGGTCTGCTCGCCTTTGCGGAAGGCGGCGAGGAA
This sequence comes from Allostellaceae bacterium, assembly GCA_036501365.1. GTDB lineage: Bacteria > Pseudomonadota > Alphaproteobacteria > ATCC43930 > CGMCC-115725 > CAIKMD01. Next base: position 127,808 of record DASYAL010000074.1, read on the forward strand.
ATGCTTCACCACCTCCGGCCGCTCGTTCGCGTCCTTGGCCGAGGTATAGGTGCCGTCGCCTTGCGCCTCGCCCATCTCGTCGCCGAGCCAGCCGAGGAGATGCGCATGCCCGGCATTGATCAGCGAGAACGCATTACCCGAGCTCAGCATCGCGCCATCGGCCTGGCCGCCGGTCACCGCCGAGGCGACGTTGGGATTGGATTGCAGCGGCAGCACGCGCACGTCGCTCAGCGCGACGCCGTATTTCTGCAGCATCTGATAAAGGCTGTAGTGGAGCGCGGTGCCGGTCTGGGTGATCGCCACCGAATGGCCCTTCAAGCCCGCGATCGTCTTGACGCCTCCATCCCAAGCCTGATTGGAGACGATCAGGCCGAGGCCTTGAAAATCCTTGCGCTCCCAGGTGCCGGCGCCAATCAGCTTCAAGATGCCATTATTGGCGAGGGTGAAGAACGCGCCGGTGAGGCCGGTCGAGCCGAAATCGACATCGCCCGCGGCGACCGCGACCGCGACCGGCTGCGCGGCGTCGAAATGGACGAATTCGGGATCGAGCCCTTCCGCCTTGAAATAACCTTTAGCATCGGCGACGAGGACCGGCGCGCTGCCGAGCGAGGAGACGGTCGCGACCTTGATCTTCTCCGCCGCGCGCACCGGCGGCGAGGCCAGCGCGATCAGCGCGGCCGCGAGCGCGATGCCGAAGCCGGCGGTCAATCTTGTCATGCGACTGCCTCCCAAATCGAACGAGCGGGCAAAGTAGAGGAAACCGCGGCGATGCGGAACCCGGCGAGGAGCGCGCCGCATCCTGACGCGATTTTCATCGAAACGCTGTGGCGAGAAACGGCGCTATCCGATATCGTTCGCTGGCGTCCGGCAAAAGGGCGCGTGGCGTCACGATCCGCTGCAATCAAAAGCGGGCGGCGCGAAACAGGGAGAAACGCCATGGCCAATCTCGCGACAGCCGAAGATCGCGGCGACGCCCGCCACATCGCGGCGCGGCTCGAACGCCTGCCTTACTGCTCGTGGCATACCAAGATGCGGCTCATTATATGCACGGCTTGGTTCTTCGATGCTTACGATTCCGTTGCTATCGCCTATGTGCTGCCGCCGCTGATCGGCCTCTGGCATTTGACTCCGCAGCAGATTGGCTCGCTGATCAGCATCGGCTTCGCCGGCCAGCTCGTCGGCGCGCTTGGCTTCGGCTGGATCGCGGAGCGCTGGGGCCGGCTCAACTCCATGATCATCACCCTCTTGCTCTTCACCTTGGGCGCGCTCGCCTGCGCCTTCGCGACGAATTACGAAACCTTACTCAGCTTGCGATTCATCCAGGGCGTCGGCCTCGGCGGCGAAGTGCCGCTGATGGCGGCCTATGTCAACGAATTCGCCAAGGCGCACAATCGCGGCCGGTTCTCGGTGTCGATCCAGGTGCTGTTCTCGATCGCGCTGTTCTTCGTCGCACTGACCGGCGTGTGGGTCGTGCCGCATCTTGGTTGGCAATGGATGTTCCTCATCGGCGCGGTCCCGGCGCTGCTCGCTCTTCCGTTGCGCATGATCCTGCCCGAATCGCCACGCTGGCTTGCCAGCCAGGGCCGCTATGCCGAAGCCGACGCCGCGCTCGCGCGCATTGAGACAGTCGCCGTGCGCGAAGGCAAGGAGCCCGAGCCGTTGCCGGCAAGCTTGCCCGCCGTCGCCGAGGTCAAGCCGCGGATCGCCGATCTCTTCAAGGGCATTTATCGGCGGCGCACGATCACGGTGTGGTTCATGTGGATCGGCGCCTATTTTGTGTCTTACGCCCTCAACGCCTGGGCGCCCTCGCTCTTCCGCACGGTCTATCACCTGCCGGTCGAGACCGCGCTGCAATACGGGCTCTTCACCAGCGCGATCGGGCTCTGCGCTTCGGCGCTCACCATTTGGCTGATCGAGGCGTGGGGCCGCAAACCGATGCTGATCATGAGCTTCAGCGGCTGCTGCGTGTTCATGTTGTCTTTCGCGTTCCTGCCGCAGCTCAGCGCCATCGGCACGTTGCTGGTCACCACCAGCGGCTTCTTCTTCCTCGGCTTCTCGCTGTTGAGCCTTGCGACCTACACGGCCGAGATTTATCCGACGCATCTGCGTGCGCTTGGCGGCGGCGTCGCCAGCGCTTGGCAACGCGGCGCCTCGATGGTCGGCACGTACCTGGTCGGCTTCATCCTCCCCAATTGGGGAATCAACGCCGTCTTCGTCGTGTTCGGGCTCTTCGCGTTGATCGGTGCGATCGCGACGATCTTCTTCGCGATCGAGACAAGGCGCCAGGTACTGGAGCAGCTCTCGCCGGCCTAGCTACTCCGCCGCGGCCGCCGCGCGTTGCAGCGGCACGAAGTGGTTGCCCTTCGAGACCGGCGAGACGGTTTCAGCAAGGCGGGTGAAGCTGTCGCCACCATCCTCGCTGATATGCACCGCGCCGTCGGTGTCGCCGAGGAAGAGGCTGTAGCCGCCGGGCCAAGCGGCGACGCTCATCGCCTCGATGTTGCACGGCGCGGTCTCGGGAATGCCGTGGGTGAGCTGTTCCCAATGCGCGCCGGAATCGCGGCTGCGGAAGATGGTCGTGCCGGCATCGTGCTTTTGCCGCCAAATGCCGGGATGGACGCGCGCGCCCGACAGGAACAGCGTCTTTTCGTCGGGCGAGAGCGCGATGTGATCGGGATAGGCGATGCGGAAATCCTCGCCAGTCATGCGCGTCCAGTGGAGACCGGCATCCTCGCTGCGATAAGAGCCGCAGCCGGCGGTCATGAACATGCGCTCCGGCCGCGACGGCGCGATCACAATCTGATGCAGGTCTTTGTAGGCGCGGTCGGTCTCGCGCGAATAATCGGCGAGCTCGCGCCAGCTCTGTCCGGCGTCGCAGGTCTCGAGCAGCGCGCCCTGCTCGATCGCGGCGAAGAAATGCCGCGGCTCGCGCGGATCGAAAGCCAGCATCTTGGTATGCGCGACATGCGGCGGCGCCGGGAAGGTCCAGGCCTTATTCTTCTGCTCGGCGATCGCCGGCAGCTCGGTCCAGCTCTGGCCAAGATCGAGGCTCTTGAAGAGCGAGGCCGGCTCGGTGCCGGCATAGACCACGGTCGCGCCGTTTTCCTTCACCGCGGCAAGCGTATACATGTCGCGGATGCGGAGTCCGGCGTTGCGCTCTTGCCATTGCCGGCCATCGGCGCTCCAAAAGACGCCGTCGCCATGGGTGCCGGCGAGAACGCCGGCGCCATCCGGCAGCAGCGTCATGGTGCTGACATGATGGTCCTCGAGGGTCTTGGCCGCGAGCCGCCAGGACGCCGATGGCGACGCGCGCTCCAAGATCGCGACGCTGGTGGCGGTGGCAACGAAAAGCCGGCTCGGCGCCGAAGCGCCGTCGAAGCGGCTCTGACCGTTCGGCGAAAGAACGACATCCATGGCGGACCTCCTAAATCCTTTGGCGCCAGTTTACGCCGGAAGCGGCGCTCCGCCAAACGGGGCTTGTCAGCTTACCGCCCAGGCGCGCTGCACCGCCGGCCGCGCGGCGATGGCGTCGTGCCAGCGCTTGAGATTGGGGAATGGATCGAGCCCGAGATCGGCACCGGCGATCCGCGTGTCGGGATAGCAAGAGATATCCGCGACCGAATAAGCGCCGGCAAGATAGTCGTTGCTCGCGAGATGCTTGTCGAGGACGCCGAAGCAATCGCGGACCATCTCCGCGTAATGCTTCTTCGCCGGCGGCACGTCTTCGCCAAAGCGGCGCGTGAAGAGCCCGAATTGCTGCGCCAGCGGGGTGAAGGTCGAGCTGCCGTAAAAGAGCCACTGATCGACGTTGATCCGCGCGGCCGGTGCCGACGGATAAAGCGCGCCGCCGGCTTTCTCGGCGAGGTATTTGAGCATCGCGCCGGATTCACAGAGAGTGAGGCGCGCGCCACCCGGGCCGTCGTCGTCGACCAGCGCCGGAATCTTGTGGCCGGGGCTGATCTTCAGGTAGTCGGGCGAGAACTGCTCGCGCTTGGTGAGGTTCACCGGCACCTTTTTATGCGGCAGCCCGGTCTCTTCGATCATCTGCAGCGCCTTGCGGCCGTTATCGGTGAGCCAGTAGTAAATTTCGAGCATTTCCACCCCTCCCTTGCCGCGCGGCGGCTTGCGTTGCCGCTATTGAGGCAGATTTCGCGGCAGAAGACAAACCGCCGGCAAAAACAAGAAGGCCGCCCGAAGGCGGCCTTCCGAAGACTTTAGAGCGAAGCGCGCGGCGCCTTACTCGACATATTCCGGCTCTTTGGGCGCGTCGGGCTCGTCGGGCGTCGCGGGCCGCGGCGGGGTTGTCGCTTCCTCGCAGCTGAAGATCAGCTTGTCGGTCTCCTTGTCGACCGAGACCTTGACCACGCCGCCTTTGACGAGCTTGCCGAAGAGCAATTCCTCGGCGAGCGGCTTCTTGACCGATTCCTGGATCACGCGACCGAGCGGGCGCGCGCCGAAAAGCTTGTCGTAGCCTTTCTTCGCCAGCCAATCGTGCGCGGCCTCGTCGATCACGATCTGCACGTTGCGGTCGGCGAGCTGATCCTCGAGCTGGAGGATGAACTTGTCGACGACGCGGCCGATGGTCTGCGGCGAGAGCGCCGAGAAAGAGATCACCGCGTCGAGCCGGTTGCGGAATTCCGGCGTGAACATGCGGTTGATCGCTTCAGAATCCTCGCCAACGCGGACTTCGGAGCCGAAGCCGATCGCCGGCTTCGCCAGCTCGGCGGCGCCGGCATTGGTGGTCATGATGAGGATGACGTTGCGGAAATCGACCGTCTTGCCGTTATGGTCGGTCAGCTTGCCGTAATCCATTACCTGCAACAGGATGTTGAAGAGATCGGGATGCGCCTTCTCGATCTCGTCCAAGAGCAGCACCTGATGCGGATGCTGGTCGATGGCGTCGGTGAGCAGGCCGCCCTGGTCGAAGCCGACATAGCCCGGCGGCGCGCCGATCAAGCGCGACACGGTGTGCCGCTCCATATATTCCGACATGTCGAAGCGGGTGAGCTCGATGCCGAGAGTGCGCGCGAGCTGGCGCGCGACCTCGGTCTTGCCAACGCCGGTCGGGCCGGAGAAGAGATAAGAGCCGATCGGCTTTTCCTGCTCGCGCAGCCCGGCGCGGGCGAGCTTGATCGCCGCGACCAGCGCCTCGATCGCCGGATCCTGGCCGAAGACCATGGTCTTCAGGTCGCGGTCGAGATTCTTCAGCACTTCCTTGTCGTCGCGCGACACGCTCTTCGGCGGGATGCGCGCGATGGTCGCGACCACCGCCTCGACCTCTTTCGCGGTGATGGTCTTGCGGCGCTTGTTCTCGGGCAGCAGCATCTGCGCCGCGCCGACCTCGTCGATCACGTCGATCGCCTTGTCCGGCAGCTTGCGGTCGCCGATATAGCGATGCGACAGCTCGACCGCGGTGCGGATCGCCTCGGCGGTGTAGCGCACCTTGTGGTGGCGCTCGTAATAAGGCTTGAGGCCGCGCAGGATCTTGACCGAATCCTCGACCGTCGGCTCATTGACGTCGATCTTCTGGAAGCGGCGGACGAGGGCGCGGTCCTTCTCGAAGTAGTTACGGTATTCCTTATAGGTCGTCGAGCCGATGCAGCGGATGTTGCCCGAGGCGAGCGCCGGCTTCAGCAGGTTGGAGGCATCCATCGCGCCGCCCGACGTGGCGCCGGCGCCGATCACGGTGTGGATCTCGTCGATGAACAGGATCGAGCCCTGCGTCGCCTCGAGTTCGGCGAGCACGGCCTTCAACCGCTCCTCGAAATCGCCGCGATAGCGCGTGCCGGCCAAGAGCGCGCCCATGTCGAGCGCGAAGATCGTCGCGTTCTGCAGCACCTCGGGCACTTCGCGCTGGACGATGCGCCGCGCCAGGCCCTCGGCGATCGCGGTCTTGCCGACGCCGGGATCGCCGACATAGAGCGGATTGTTCTTCTGCCGCCGGCAGAGGATCTGGATGGTGCGGTCGACCTCGTGCTCGCGGCCGATCAGCGGATCGATCTTGCCGTTGCGCGCCTTCTTGTTGAGGTTGACGCAGTAGGCGTCGAGCGCGTCATGGCCGCGCTTCGCCTTGCCGCCCTCGTTGCGCTCTTCTTCCTCGGCGCCCTGGACGCGGCGGGTCTCGGAGCGGCCCGGCGCCTTGGCGATGCCGTGCGAGATGTAATTGACGGCGTCGAAGCGCGTCATCTCCTGGTCCTGCAGGAAATAGACCGCATTCGATTCGCGCTCGGCGAACATCGCGACCAGCACATTGGCCCCGGTCACTTCTTCGCGGCCCGAGGATTGTACGTGGATCGCCGCGCGCTGCAGCACCCGCTGGAACGAGGCGGTGGGCTTGGCGTCCTCGACATGGTTGGAGACGAGGTTGCCGAGCTCGTTGTCGACGTAATGCATGACGTCGCGGCGCAGCTTTTCGAGATCGACCGAACAGGCTCGCAGAACCGCGACCGCGTCCTGGTCCTCGCAGAGCGCCAGCAGCAGATGCTCGAGAGTCGCATACTCGTGCCGCCGCTCGTTGGCATAGGCGAGAGCGCGATGCAGGGTCTTTTCGAGATTACGCGACAACATTGACGGCGTGTTCCTGTTGCTAGAGCTGACGGGCGTTGCTAGCCGAGGTGCTCGCTCGATCCAATCCTTTCTAATCCTTCTCCAAGGTGCATTGTAGCGGATGTTGATGCTGGCGGGCGAAATCCATCACCTGTGTCACTTTGGTCTCCGCCACCTCGTACGTATAGACCCCGCACACGCCGACGCCACGGCGATGGACGTGCAGCATGATCCGGGTCGCCTCCTCGCGGTTCTTGTTGAAGAACCGCTCGAGGATGTGAACGACGAATTCCATCGGCGTGTAATCGTCGTTGAGCATGAGCACTTTGTACATCGAGGGCTTCTTCGTCTTCGCCTTCGGCTTGACGATGACGCCGGTCGTTGGGCCCTCGGTCCCGTTTCGCTTCTCGATGTCGCTCATGCCGAACCGGTCGGTCGAAAATCCTGCCAAGTTGAACGCGAAAACCGACAAGCCATGATGCCATGATATGGTCACTTTTGCTCAAGGGCAAAGCGGTTTCTCAGTTATGCACCGGCGATAAAAAACCCGGCTTTCGCCGGGTTTTTGCAAGCGGCAAAAACGCCGGCGTCATGCGGAAAAGGTTTTCGTTCGACCGGTCCACGCGCCGACGGCCGCGCCGAACAGCGCGAGGCCGAGTTCCGAGAGCTTCGCCGTGCGCTCGATGAGGCCGTCGAAATTCCGCTCCGCGAAGTCGGTCTGCAGCCGCACCACGTCCTCGAAGGTGCGCGCGCCCAGGAGGCCGCGCGCGGTCTCGCCCGCGCTCTCGAAGCTCGTACGGGCGTAAAGCGCGACTTCCTTGCCGATCGCTTCGAGCCCGGTGCTGAGCGCCGCGTTCGAGTCGATGGCCGAAGCGATGGTATCGCGCCCGAAATCGACGAATTCGGCATAGCTGAGCCCCGGCTGCCGGGCCGGCGACGCGGCGTGGCTGGGGGCGGCGGCTTCCTTGGGCATGGCTGCTCCGTCAGGATTTGCTGCAGTGCAATATAACCACATTTTCCCTAAAATCCAGCTTATGAGGACAATTCCGGGCCTTAGGAACACGTGGCTTGGGCTTTGCGGGAACCAAAACCCATGCCAATCGGTTAACCTCCGTCTGAAAAAATGTCGAAACTGCGGCGTCGTCGTTCTTGCAGTCACATCAATGATTTAGTAACTTAAGTTCGCTTGAGTCGCTATGTTTGGCATCGCATCGGGGAGTTTGATAGTGAAACGCGGATTTTTGCGCTGTGGATTTGGACGTTTAACGGGGGTTTTGGCGGTTTTCGCGGTCGCCGTAGCCTTTTCCGCTCAGGCCCTCGCCGCCAAATACTCGTCGATCATCATCGACGCGCAGAGCGGCCAGGTCGTCAGCGAATACAATGCCGATTCGCTGAATTATCCGGCCTCGCTCACCAAAATGATGACGCTCTACCTCACTTTCGAGGCTTTGGAGCATCACGCCGTCACCCTCGATACCCGCTTCCCAGTCTCAGCGCATGCCGCAGCCCAGGAGCCGACCAAGCTCAACCTCGTCGCTGGCCAGACCGTGGCGGTTCACGACCTCATCCTCGGCCTGGTGACGCAGTCGGCCAATGACGCCGCCGTCGTCCTCGGCGAGGGTCTCGGCGGCAACGAGTCCGCCTTTGCCCAGCGCATGAGCCAAAAGGCGCGCGACATGGGCATGACCAATACGATTTTCTACAACGCCTCCGGCCTGCCCAACCCCGCCCAGCACACCACGGCCCGCGACCTCTCGATGCTCGCCCGCCGCCTCTACCTCGATTTCCCGCGCGAATACGCGTATTTCTCGACCGAGACCTTCAACTTCGACGGCCATACCTACGCCAATCACAATCACCTGATGGCGAGCTTCGCGGGGATGGACGGGATCAAGACCGGCTTCATCCACGCCTCGGGCTTCAACCTCGCGGCCTCGGCGGTGCGCAACGATCGCCGGCTGATCGGTGTGGTGATGGGCGGGATTTCGGCGCATGCGCGCGACATGAAGATGGCGGCGCTGCTCAACGCCGCCTTCGACGGGCAGCCCTCGCCCGACATCATGATGGCGCAGGCCAAGCCGAAGGCGGGCAAGCAGCATATGACGCTGCATATGATCGCCCGCCGCGCCGCCGGCACACTGGCGAACCTATCGCCGATCGGCCATGCCGAAGCGGCGACGGCGAAGAATGCGAGCCATTGGAGCATCCAGGTCGGCGCCTACCGTGCGCGCACCCTCGCCGCCCGAGCCGGCAATGAAGCGCGCGCCCACGCCTCCGTCACCCGCGGCAAGCCGGTCGTCGTAGTCACGCAGCGGACCCATCACGGCGCGGTCTACAACGCCCGGATCATCGATCTGACCGCCGATCAGGCGCATGCCGCCTGCGAGGCCTTGAGCCAGCTGCACCGCGCCTGCGAGGTGCTCAGCCCCTCGCTGCGCGTCGCCGGTCAGAAAGCCGGGGGTGCCACGTCGCTGGCGCGCAGCTGATCGACTAACAGCTTTTTGAGGATTTCGAGGCCGGCGGCATTGCCGGCCTCGGCCCGCGCCACCAATACGTCCTGGGTGTTGGATGCGCGCAAGAGCCACCAGCCCTCTTTCGTCTTCACCCGCACGCCATCGATCGCCGAAACCGTCGCCCCCGCCTGCTCGAGCCGGGCGCGGACTTCCTCGACCACCTTGAATTTCCGGTCTTCGGCGCAAGGAAAGCGCAACTCCGGCGTGTTGACCACGGCCGGCAGGCTGTCGTGGAACTCGGCGAGGCTCATCGTGCCGCGCGACAGCATGCCGAGGACGCGCACGCCGGCATAGAGCGCGTCGTCATAGCCGTAGTAGCGATCGGCGAAGAAGATATGGCCGCTCATCTCGCCGGCGAGCGGTGCGCCGGTCTCGACCATCTTCGATTTGATCAGCGAATGGCCGGTGCGCCACATCAACGGCGTGCCGCCCATACGCTCGACCTCGTCGAACAACACCTGACTCGCCTTGACGTCGGCGATAATGGTGGCACGCGGCCGCGTCCGAACGATGTCGCGCGCCAGCAGCACCATGAACTGATCGCCCCAGAGGATGCGGCCTTTGCCGTCGACCATGCCGATACGGTCGCCATCGCCGTCGAAGGCAATGCCGAAATCGCAGCTGTTCTCGCATACCGCATCCTGGAGCTGGACGAGGTTCTTCGCCTCGGTCGGATCGGGATGATGCGCCGGGAAGCGGCCGTCGATCACCTCGTTGAGCAAGAGGTGCTTGCCCGGCAGCTTCGCGGTCAGCTTTTGCAGCGCCTCGCCGGTGGCGCCGTTGCCGGCATCCCAAGCGACATGGAGCGGCCGCGTGCCGTCATAGTCCCGCAGCAGACGGGCAACATAGTTGTCGAGGATCGGCTGCTCGCGCACGGCGCCGGCGCCGCGCGGGAAATTGCCCGCGGCCGCGATTTTCCCGAGCCGCTGGATGTCGCCGGCGAAGAACGGCTTCTTGCCGAGCATCAACTTGAAGCCGTTATGGGTCGGCGGGTTGTGCGAGCCCGTCACCATGATTCCAGCGTCGACGCCCAGCGTGTGGACCGCGTAATAGAGCATCGGCGTCGGCCCGAGGCCGACGCGAACGACATCGATGCCTGCTTCGCGCAGGCCTTCGACCAGCGCTTTCTCGATCGCCGGCGACGACAGGCGGCCGTCGCGGCCGATGGCGATGATCTTGCCGCCGGCCTCGGCGAGCACCGCGGCGAAGCTGCGGCCGAGCGCATGCGCATCGGCCTCGTGCAGCGTCTCGCCCACCACGCCGCGGATGTCGTATTCGCGCAAGATGGTCGGATCGAAGCGATGCCCGACGGCTCCGTCAGCCATGGTCAACCTGATGTCTAGCGATATTGCGAGAGGATGTGCCGCACCGCCTCACGCATATCGGCACGGGCGAGGGCAAAGGCGATATTGGCTTCGAAGAAACCGGCCTTGTCGCCGCAATCGAAGCGCTTGCCCTCGAAGCGCAAGCCGAAGAACGGCCGCTTAGCGGCGATCTGCTGCGCCAACGCGTCGGTGAGCTGGATTTCGTTGCCGGCGCCGCGGCCTTGCCGGGCGAGATGCTCGAACACGTCGGGCTCGAGCACGTAACGGCCGATGATGCTGAGGGTCGAGGGCGCGTGCTCCGGCTGCGGCTTCTCGACCACGCCTTTGACCTTCACGAGCCGACCATCCTCGCGCTCGATATCGAGCACGCCGTAGCGGTTGGTATGTTCGCGCGGTACTTCCTCGACGGCGACGATGTTGGCGGGATTGGCTTCGTAAGCCTCGATCATCTGTTTGAGGCACGGCTTCGGCGCCAGCACCAGATCGTCGGCGAGCAGCACCGCGAACGGCTCGTTGCCGACGAGATTGCGCGCGCAGAGTACGGCGTGGCCGAGGCCGAGCGGGGTCTGTTGGCGGGTGTAGGCGACCTGGCCGGGCTCCGGCATCCAGGAGCCGATGGCGAGCAGCTCGGCGCTCTTCTCGCGCTCCTTCAGCGTGTTCTCGAGCTCGAAGGAATGGTCGAAATGATCCTCGATCGCCGTCTTGGACCGGCCGGTGACGAAGATGAATTCCTCGATACCTGCGGCTTGGGCCTCTTCGACCGCATATTGAATCAACGGCTTATCGACCACGGGCAGCATCTCTTTCGGCATGGCCTTGGTCGCCGGCAAGAACCGGGTGCCGAGGCCGCCGACCGGGAACACCGCTTTGCGTACACGCCTGCTCATGGAGAATGCTCTTTCGGTTCGCAACCGCAAAACAACGCGGGGTCGTGGCCGCTTGTTCCGCGCTTTCTTCTACATCGAAACCGCTAAATGCCCCATAGCGATATGTTGCCGATCACTCCCCGAGTAACAATTCCTTCGCACGGTTAATTTGTGCGGCCAGGAAGGTCGAGCCGCCATGATCGGGATGGAGCTTCATCATCAGCCGGCGATGGGCTTCCTTGACCTGTTCCTCGCTGGCGCCCGGGGCAAGATCGAGAATCGCATAGGCTTGCTCCCGAGTCATGACGTCGCCGGGCGCGCCGGCGGCGCCACCGGCCGCGGCCTCCCGCCAATCCGGCCGCAGCCGGTCGAGATAGGTTTCCAGCAGCCGCGCGCCCGCCTCGTCCTCTGCGACGCATTGTCGCCACAGCGCCAGCAACTCGGCCTGATCGAGATCCTCGACCCGCCGGCCGGCATAGGGGCCGTGCCGCACCTGGCCGCTCATCGCACCCGTGTCGTGATCGAGCCGCATGCGCAGGAGATCGGTCTCGACCTCGGAGATCTTGCCGCCCGCGCCGGTCGCGCCGCCGTGATAGCGGCGCCACAAGGTGCGGCCGCGCAGCACCAGCGGCGCGAGGCCGCCGGCGACGGCCAGCGCCGGCCCTAGCCGATCGCTCGCGATCAGGACCAGCAGCAGCGTCCCGGCACCCGCGACGCCGATGCCGGCAGCGAACCAGCCGACGAAGCGGCCGAGCTTCGCCGCATCGGCGTTGACCAGCAACCGCGCCGCGAGCACCAGGCCGCCGAGCAATGCGACGCCGAGGATGAGATACGGCATCGACTACGAGCCTGCACCGAGCTGCCGCGCCAGCAACAGGGCCGGGCCGCCCGCCGCCTTGCCGTAATCGGCCAGTGCCCGCCGCCCGCCCGCCGCATAGGCCGCGACCGCGCCGAGCAAGGCGCGCAGCTCGTCGGCACTGCTCGCATCGAAGCGGCCATAGGCGCCGTGCGATAAGCGCGCGATGTCTTTGAAAGCGCGCGCGGCGGCGGCGTCGTTGCCCTCGTGGAAGACGAAGGCCGGCACGCCGCGCAGGCCGAGCTGACCCGCCAGCTCGCAAAGCTCGTCGAGTTTTTCCTCCATCGCGTCGCCGACGAAGACCAGCGCGCCGATTTTCTGCGCATCGGCTTCCTTCAGCGCATGGCGCAGCAGCCGCGCGATCTGCGTCTCGCCGCCGATACAGAACACCGCCCGCATCGCGCCATGCAGCGCCGCCGCGGTCGAGAGCCATTTGCTCGCCTTGCATTCTTTGAAGCCGCGATAGAACACGAGCTGCACGTCGAGCCCGCCGAGCGCGGCGGTCGCCTCGAACATCTCGCCCTGAATCTTGCAGGCGCGATCCCAGCTTGGCTCGCGGCTTGCGGTGGCATCCATGGCGAAGATCAGCCGGCCGCGCCCGCCGGCCGGCCGCGCTGCCGGCATCGCGGCGACTTTGCGCAGGAACGCGTCGACGTCGGCATTCTTGGCCGAGGTCGGGAGCTGCGTTTTGTCGTCCTTATCGGGCATGGCGCTTACCGTCTCTTCCAGCGCGCACCAACGCTCATACTATAGGTCGCCGCCGGCAGAGCGCCTAGAGGCGGACCGGTAGCATAACGCCAGCCCAGCGTGTAGCGTTGCGCGCATGGCCGCCGCTGACCGCGAGAAGCCGCGCCGCCGGCCGCGGCGCTGGTTTCTCTTCCGCCCTTTCGATCTGCTCGCCCGTTTCTGGCCGGTCGCCGGCGAGCGGCACGGCGTACTGGTCGTGCGCATCGACGGTATTGGCGACATGGTGCTCTTCCATCCCGCTTTCGCGCATTACGCCGCGGCGCTCGGCGGCGCGCCCGAAGACATCACCATTCTCGGCTGCGAAAGCTGGGCCGCGCTGGCGCCGGCATTTTTTTCCGGCGTGAAATTCCACGCGATCGATGAGCACGCTTACGACCGCAATCCACTCTATCGCCTCAAAGTGTCGCTCTGGGTGCGGCGGCAGAATTTCGCCATCGCGCTGCTCGACAGCTTCATGCGCAAGCCGCTGGTCGCAGACGGTTTGATCTATGTTTCGGGCGCGCCGACCAGCGTGGTCGCGAAACCCTATCTCAGCGCCAAGACGCAACGTCTCTTCGACTGGTATCTCGCACGTTGCAGCCGCGTGATCGATACCGGCCCGCATCCGACGCATGAGATCCCGCGCCATTTCGCTTTCGTCTCGGCGCTCGCTGGTCGCCCCATCGCGCCCGAGCCGCCGCGCCTGCCCTGGCGCGAGCGCGCACCGGCGCTCAACTCCCCTTACGCGATCATCAATTTCGGCGCCAACGAGCCCGGCCGGCGCTGGCCGCTCGAGAATTTCCTGGCCGTCGCACGCGGCCTCGCCCGGCGCGGCCTCAGCGTCGCTTTTGTCGGCGGCCCGGCCGAGGCGAGATCGAAGAACCGGCTCGGCGATGAAGGCTTCGTCGATCTGATCGGCGCGACGACGCTCGACGAGTTGCTCGATCTTCTGCACCAAGCGGCGCTTGTCGTCACCAACGAGACCGGCCCGGCGCATCTCGCAATCGGGTTCGGCACACCGACGATCACCATCCTCGGCGGCGGCCAATTCGGCGGCTGGCTGCCCTTCCCGCCCGCGGTCCCGGCGACGCGGCAGCGGGTCGTTTATCGCCGCATGCCGTGCTACGGCTGCTTGTGGGTCTGCACCCAGCCGCATCGCGCGGGCGCGGCCTATCCTTGCGTTGATGCAGTCGAAATCGACGACGTGCTCAAGGCCGCGGCGGAATTGCTGCCGGAGGTCGCGGCGCAAACATGACAGCACCGGCTCGAGCCGACCACGATATGCTCGCCGAGGCCCTTCGCCATCGAGTCGTCGACGGGCCAGGCGAGTCCGATCGCGCCCTACGCCAGGCAGCGGCCGAAAGATCCGCGGGCGGCGCGGCGATGGTAGAACCCCACCAAGACCTCGCGCGCCAGATCGGCGCGGCGTCGCATCGCGTAACCGATGCGCAAGTGGCGAGCCTGCTCCAGGCCGCCCGAAGCGAGAAGGCCGCTTTCGAAATCATCGCGGCAGCGGCGGTGGGAGCGGGCCACCTCCGGTGGCGGCAGGCGGTCAAGGCGTTGAACGAGGCAACAAATGCGCCTAACGGAAATCGACCGCGGCGATAGCATCTTCAATCGCCTGCTCATCGGCTTCATCTCGTTGGTTTCTCGGATGAGGTTGCCGGATGCAGCGCGCGTCGCCTTCTACCACAAGGACTTTTTCGCCCCGATGGGCGCATGGACTCACGCGGCGATGCGCGGACCGAGCTCCTGGAGCGTCGGCGAGCGCGAATTGATGGCGGCTCTAGTGGCCAAATGGAATTCATGTCCCTTCTGCGTCGGCGCCCATGGCGCAGTAGCGGCAAAAGAGATGCAACGGTCTCTGGTGGATACGGCACTTGCCGGGTATCACACGGCGCCGATCTCGGAAGGCCTCAAGGCAACGCTGCAATTTCTCGAGATCATGACGTTGCGGCCCTTGGAGCTTACGGCGGAGAACGCGAAAGCGGTGCTTCGCGCCGGTGTCAGCGCCGAGGCGCTGCAAGATGCAGCCGCGGTGGCCGCGGTGTTCAACATCATCACGCGCTACGCCAATGCGCTCGATTTCGCGCTGCCCACGGCCGAGGAGTTCGATCGCGCCGCGACCATGCTTCTAAAGCGCGGTTACGCGTCGTGATCTGCGGCACTGCGGTTTTCGGATTTCGCCCTAAACTTCCTCGTCGTCCTTAAGCGACATCAGGCTGGCATTGCCGCCGGCGGCGGTGGTGTCGATCGACAGCGTCCGCTCGGTCGCAAAGCGCGCAAGGTAGTGCGGCCCACCGATCTTTGGCCCGGTGCCGGACAGCCGCTCGCCGCCGAAAGGCTGCACGCCGACGACCGCGCCGATCATGTTGCGATTGACATAGGTGTTGCCGATCGGCAGCCGCTCATGGATCGCCCGCGCGGTCTCGTCGATGCGGCTGTGGATGCCGAGCGTCAGGCCGAAGCCGGTCGCGATCACGGCGTCGAGCACGCGATCGAGATGGCTGCTCTCCCAGCGGATGACATGAAGAATAGGCCCGAACACTTCGCCGGTCAGCCGGTCGAGGCGGTCGATCTCGAAGACCCGCGGCCCAAAGAAGATGCCGTGCTCGGTGGCCGCCGGCAGGCTGAGCGCGCGCACCAGCTTGCCCTCGCGCGACATGCGTGCGCTATGCGCTTCGAGCGCGGCGCGGGCCGGCTCGTCGATCAGCGGCCCGATATCGGTCGCGATCAGCGCCGGATCGCCGATCGTCAGCATGTCCATCGCGCCAGCGAACATCGCCACGACGCGATCGGCGATATCCGCTTGCACGAAGAGCACGCGCGCCGAGGAGCAGCGCTGGCCGGCGCTGTCGAAGGCCGAGGTCAGCGCATCGGCGACGAGTTGCTCGGGCAACGCGCTCGAATCCGCAATCAGCGCGTTCTGGCCGCCGGTCTCGGCGATGAACGGCACGATCGGCCCGGGGCGCTGCGCCAGCGACTGGTTGATGGAGCGCGCCGTGTCGGTCGAGCCGGTGAAGGCGATGCCGGCGATGCGCGGATCGGCGACCAGCTTCGCTCCGACCGGCCCCTCGCCCGGCAGGAGCTGCACCACCTCGCCGGGTATACCGGCCTCATGCAGCAGCCGGATGGCGGCGGCGGCGACAAGCGGCGTCTGCTCGGCGGGCTTGGCGATCACCGCGTTGCCGGCCGCGAGCGCGCCCGCGATCTGGCCCAAGAAAATCGCGAGCGGGAAATTCCACGGCGAGATGCAGGCAAAGACACCGCGGCCGTGCAGCTCGAGCAGGTTGCGCTCGCCGGTCGGGCCGGCGAGCTCCGCCAGCGCCGCGAATTCCGCGCGCAGCCGCGCGGCGTCGTAGCGGCAATGATCGATCGCCTCGCGCACCTCAGCGAGCGCGTCCGGGATGATGCGCCCGCCCTCGCGCACGATAAGGGCGATGAAATCCGTCATGCGTTCCTGCAAGAGATCGGCGGCGCGATCGAGCAGCTGCGCGCGCTCGGCCGCCGGCACGCGGTCCCAGCCCGGCGCCGCTGCGGCCGCGATGGCGAGTGCGCGCTCGATCTGCGCGTCGCTCGCCTCAGTCACCCAGCCGGCAACGCGGCGGCGATCCGCCGGATCGCTGACGACGCGCACGGCATCAGCTTCCTCCTTCCCGCCGATGAGCGGCGCCGCCCGCCATGGCGTGCCGCCTGCCGCGGCCAGCGCCTGCGACAGCTCGGCGAGGCGCGACGGATCGCCGAGATCGACGCCGCGCGAATTGCGCCGGTCGGGATAGAGATCGCACGGCAGCTTGATGCGCGGATGCGGCTTGTGCGCCAACGCCTTCAGCCGCGCGACCGGATCGGCGATCAATGTCTCGACCGGCGCGCGCTCGTCGACGAGGCGGTTGACGAAGGAGGTGTTCGCGCCGTTCTCGAGCAGGCGCCGCACGAGATAGGCGAGCAGATCCTCATGGCCGCCGACCGGCGCGTAGACGCGGCAAGGGAACTGCGCCGCTTCCGTGCCGACGATCTGGTCATAGAGCGCCTCGCCCATGCCGTGGAGCCGCTGGAACTCGAAATCGCGGTCCCCACGGGCGAGATCGAGCACGGCGGCGACGGTATGAGCGTTGTGAGTGGCGAATTGCGGGAAGAACGCGTCACGCGCCGCCCAGATCCGCTGCGCGCAGGCGAGGTAGGAGACGTCGGTCGCGAGCTTGCGTGTATAAACCGGGAATTGGTCGAGACCGCGCTCCTGCGTGCGCTTGATCTCGCTGTCCCAATAGGCGCCTTTGACGAGGCGGAGCATCAGCCGGCGTCGCGTCGTCCGCGCCAGCGTCGCGAGCCACTCGATCAACGGCAGCGCGCGTTTCTGATAGGCCTGCAAAGCAACGCCGAGCCCGTTCCAGCCCGCGAGCTCGGGCGCGCGCGCCAGTGCCGCGATCAGATCGAGCGAGAGATCGAGCCGGTCGGCCTCCTCGGCATCGATGGTGAAGCCGATGCCGGCGCTCATCGCTTGACGGGCCAGCGCCAGCAGCAGCGCCGGCAACTCGCGCAGCACCCGCGCGCGCTGCGCTTCCTCGCAGCGAGGATGGAGCGCCGAGAGCTTCACCGAAATGCCCGGTGCGCGCGTGAGATCGCGGCCGGCGACGCGCGCGCCGATGGCGTCGATCGCCTGGCGATAGCACTCGGCATAGCGCGCGGCGTCTTCCGCCGTACGCGCCGCCTCGCCGAGCATGTCGAAGGAATAACGATAGCCGCGCGCTTCCTCGGGCGCGGCGCGGTTGAGCGCTTCGTCGATGGTCCGGCCCATCACGAATTGATGGCCGAGGATGCGCATCGCCGTCGTCACCGCCTGGCGCAGCACCGGCTCGCCGCTGCGCGCGACGAGGCGGCGCAGCACCGCGCCGAGCTCCTGCTCTTGCGGATCGTCCTGTAGCAGCCGGCCGGTCAGCATCAGCGCCCAGGTCGAGGCGTTGACGAAGAGCGAACTCGAATGGCCGAGATGCCGCGCCCAATCGGCGCCGGCGAGCTTGTCGCGGATGAGGCGGTCGACGGTCTCGGCGTCGGGGATACGCAACAGCGCTTCGGCAAGGCACATCAGCGCGATGCCTTCGCGGCTCGAGAGCGCGAATTCGTTGAGGAAGGCGTCGATGCCGCCCTTGCCGTGACGCTGCCGCCGCGCGTCGAGTACGAGGCGGCGCGCCGTCGCCGCGATCCGCGCCGATGCGGCTTCGCCGCGATCGGCCGCGGCGAGGATTTGCCTGACCGCCTCGGTCTCGTTGCGGCGATAAGCATCGCGCACCGCCTGGCGCAACGCGTCGGGCGCGGGCGGAGGCGAGGCGAAGACCCAGGAATCCATAAAAGCAGCGCAGCGGGTTCGTGATGCGGCGCTAGATCTTCAGGAGCCGCTTGGCATTGCCGCTCATCACCTTGGTCTTGTCCTCGGCGTCGAGCGGCACCGCCTCGATCCAGGCCGTGCCGGGTGGATTTTCCATATAGGGATAGTCGACCGAGAACATGATGTGCTCGATGCCGAGCTCGGCGATGCAGCATTGCAGTGCCGGATCAGAGAAGAAGCCGCTGGTCGTGACATAGAAATGCTCGCGGAACATGGCGCGGATGTAGTCGGCCTGTTTCGAGAAGCGCGACAGCGAGTAATTGATCCGCCACAT
Organism: Allostellaceae bacterium; assembly: GCA_036501365.1. Classification (GTDB taxonomy): domain Bacteria; phylum Pseudomonadota; class Alphaproteobacteria; order ATCC43930; family CGMCC-115725; genus CAIKMD01. The sequence goes on from DASYAL010000074.1 coordinate 146,297, forward strand.
ATAGAAAGGCAGCCCCTCGCCCATATGGCCGAGGATGATCTTGAGGCCGGGATAGATGTCGAAGACCCGGCTGAGGATCATGCGCAGCCCTTGCGTCGCGGTCTCGACGGCGAAGCCCCAGCCCTCGATCGCGAAGGTCGGCCATTCGCGGGCATAGTCCTTGTAATAGGCATCGATCACCGCTGGATGCGGATAGGCGGGATGGATGTAGATCGGCACGTCGAGCGCCTGGGCACGCTCGTAGATCGGCCAGAAGCGCTTGTCGTCGTGGAACAGCGTCCCCGCGGTGAGGCCGTGCAGCATCGCACCCTTGAAGCCGAGCTTCGTCACGGTGCGCTCGAGCTCCGCGGCGGCCGCGGCGGGATCGGGCGTCGGCAGCGCGGCGAAAGCGGCGAAGCGATCGGGATGGGCACGGACCGCCTCGGCGAGACGGTCATTGGCGGGACGCGCGAGGCTGACCGCCGTCGCGGCATCCATCTTCTGCAGCGACGGCGCGGCATGCGAGAGGACCTGCATGTCGATACCCGCGGCATCCATGTCCTTGAGGCGCGCTTCGCCGAGATCGTCGAGGCGCGGGCGCAAGCCGGGCGGCAGTCCTTTGTCGAGGCCTTCGAATTTCTCGCGGATCTCGGGGTCGTGGTAATGCTCTTCGAGCGCGATGATGAGCGGCTTCGTCGACATGGCGGCCCCCCCTCTGTGGGCTGCGCGACGATAGCACTATCCGAAGAAGCCGTGGAGGAACCAGCGCGGCGCGGCCTCGGGCCGATAGAGCCCGGCGCGATAGAGCCAGAAGCGGCCGCCCGCCTCGTCCTCGACGCGGTAGTAATCGCGCGGCTCGGTCTCGGCCTGGTCGCGCGCGCGCCACCATTCGGCGGCAATGCGCTCGGGCCCGTCGGAGCAGCGCACACGATGCGCGCGCTGGCGCCAGCGGAAGAGCAGCGGCGGATCGTCGGGCACCGGCGCCGTCGCCTCGATCGGCTCGGGCCGCGGCAGCAGCCGGATCGGGCGCAGCCTTGCCGGATCCCACGTCGCCGATGCCGCGCCGCGCTCCAGCGGCGGCACGAAACGCACCGCGCGCTCGGGGATATGGCTTTCGCGCACAACCGGCCGCGCCAGCGCGCGCGGCCCGAGACGATTGGTGAGCCGGTCGATGAGCGCCGCGAGATCGGCGCTGTCGTTGCCGTCCTCGCCGGCCAGGCCGAGCTGCGCCGGCGCGAGCTTTTCGGCGCGCGTCGCCGTCAGCATTATGTCCTCGATGCCGAGGCCGGGATCGATCTGCGGCAGCTTTTCCTCGAACAGCCGCCAGAGATGGCGCGTATCGCGCGACGGAAAAGCGGTACCGACCGCCGCACGCTCGATGCGGCCGTCGATGCGATAGAGCGCGAGGGCAAGCTGACGCGCGCCCATGCCGTCCTCGCCGAGACGCCGGCTCAGATGCTGCAGCAACTCGCTTGTCGCCGCCGCGATCGCTTCGGGCGTCGCGATCGGCTCGGCGAAAGAGCGCCGCGACCAGCGCAGCGGCTGCGGCGGCAGCGGCGAGAGCGGCTCGGCGGCAAGGCCCAGCGCCTGGTCGAGGCGCAGTGCGACGCCCGCGCCGCAGCGCGCGGCGAGCGCCGCGCGGGAGACCGCGTAAAGCTCGCCGATATGCTGCAAGCCGAGCCGCACCAAGAGCGCCGCGATTGCCGGCTCGAGCCGCAGCGCTTCGACCGGCAGAGCGGCGAGCGCCTGCCGCGCCGCGCCTGCCGGCACGACGATGGCAACGCTGCCGCCGAAGCACGACCCATTGAAACGGGAGAAGGCCCACGCAGCGCCCGGCGTGTCGGCGATGGCGGCGCGGGCTTCGATGCCTTGCCGCGCCAGGCGTTCGACGGCTTGCGCGGCAAGCGCGGCTTCGTCGCCGAAGAGGTGCGCGCAGCCGGTGACGTCGAGCAAGATGCCATCGGCGCCGCACGGCGTGACCCACGGGCTGAAGCGGTCGCACCACGTGGCGAGCTTTGTCAGCGCGGCGGCGTCGGCGAGGAAATCGGCTTCCTCGACGAGCAGCGTCGGCGCGAGCGCGCGCGCAGCGGCGAGGCCCATGCCGGATGAGATGCCTTCCGCCGCCGCCGCGGCATTCGCCGCGGTGACGATCCGCCGGCCGCCGGCACTCGTCGCCAGGACGAAGGGACTACCCGGCCGCGCGGAGCTGCCGAACCGCCGGTCGATCGGCCAGCGCGGCAGAAAGAGCGACATGACCCGCCGCATTACATGCCTCCACCTCCCACGCCGCCGGCATGCCGCCGCGACAGCGCAGCAATTCCACCCGCCACAGCGCTTGGCCGATGCCCGGCTCGCCGACGGCCGGCGCGCTGGGCAGGGCGGCGACGCGCCAGCGCGTCACCGCCGCCGAGGCCGCCGCCGCTTGCTCGCCGCTTCGCTGCAGCACGAAAGCGGTGACACCGGAATTTTCCGCCGCGAGCTGCAGCCGCCGGCTGGCGGCGATCGAGAGTGCGTCGACCTCGCCGACCACGGCGGCCAGCGCCCGGCTGCGCAGCCCCTCTTCCAGAACCCAGAGAATCTCGCGCTCCTGGGGCACGCGGACGAGCAGCAGCCGCGCCGCCGCCAGCCCGGCCAGAGCAAGGCCGGGGGCATGGAGATCGGCCTGCGGCAGGCACCACAGCACCGGCCGCGCCGGCGCCAGCCTTGCGAGGATGCCGGCGAGGAACATTGCCGCCGCGCCGTCCTTGCCCGCGCCGGCACTCTCGACCGCATGCAAAGCGGCCAGAGGAAGGCCGCCCCAGGGCAAAGCGCTGTCGATGGCCGGTATCGCGAAAGGCAAGACCGAGCCCGCCGTCTGGCCCAAGCCTTCCGCCGCGGCGAGATAATGGCGCAGCTCAACCAGCCGCACTTGGCGGGCATTTTTCAGGACCTCTACAGCCATAATGTTCTTTATTTGTTCTATCCGGGCCGGTAGAGTCAAGCCTCCTTGCGATCCCGGTTGCCCTGCCGCCGCTTTGCTCCTAGACACGCGGCCTGTCATTTTTGCGTCTCACACGAAGGACGTGACGGGACTTGGAACACGTCCGCCATTTCGTTGTCGATTACGGCTACCTCGCCGTCTTCCTCGGCATTTTCCTCGAAGATTTCGGTCTCCCGACTCCCGGCGAGACCCTGCTGATCGCCGGGGCGATCCTCGCCTCGCACGGCTCGCTCAGCATCTACTGGCTGCTGCCGATCGCCTGGGCCGGCGCGGTCACCGGCGACAGCGTCGGCTTCCTGATCGGCGCGACCGGCGGCCAGAAGTTGCTAACGCGCTATGGCGAGAAGATCGGCATCACCGAGGAGCGCTTGCGGCGCGTCGAGGGGTTCTTCGCGCGCTATGGCGACATCGTCGTCGTCTTCGCGCGGTTCTTCGTCATCTTGCGCCAGTTCAACGGCATCGCCGCCGGCGCGCTCGAAATGCCCTGGCCGCGCTTCTTCCTCTACAACGCGATCGGCGCCGCGCTCTGGGTCGGAGTCTGGGGCGGCGCAACCTATTGGCTCGGCCGGCGCTTCTTCGACTATCTGCGCTCCTTCGGCTGGAGCGGGCGTTTGGCGCTCGCACTCGGCGCCATCGTCGTAATCGTGATCATTGCGCGGCTGTGGTGGCACTGGCGCGCGCGCCATGGCGCGCAGCCGACGGTTACGGCCCGCGACAAGACCCTGCGCGAGAAGAGCTGAGCGGCGGCGCTATTCGGCGGGCTCGGCGCCGTTAGCGGGCGCGCGGCCGAATAGCCGCATCAGGCCGCAGATCAGCGCCACGGTGCCAAGATAGAAGACCAGCTGAATGCCGGTCGGCCGCGCGACATAGCCGATGAGCGCGTGGAGCGCCTGGCCGATGAGACTTTGCTCGGACAGGATGCGCGACGTATCCCAGAGATTGCCGAGCGGCGGTAGCAGATCCGCCTGCAGCAGGAAGGCCGCGCCTTGCGATGCCATGCCCGCGGCCAGCAACAGGATGAGCCAGCTCGTTACGGTGAAGAGATGCCGCAACGGAATGGTCAGCAAGCCAAGATAGAGCGCGGTGCCGACCGCGACGCCGCCGACAAGCCCGATCACGCCGCCGGTCAGCAATTGATAGGCGCTGCCGCCCTGCGCGGCGATGATCCCGTAAACGAACAGCACGATCTCCGAGCCCTCGCGCGCGACCGCCAGGCCGCAAACGACGCCCAGAGCATAAAGCGGCCGCGATCCGGCTAGCACTTCGTGACCGACCCGCGTCGCCTCGACGACATGCTCCTTAGCATGCCGGCTCATCCACACATTGTGCCAGCCGAGCATCAGCACCGCCGTGAAGAGGATCGCGGCGTTGAACAATTCCTGCCCGATGCCGTCGACGGCCGTGGCGATCTCGTCGGTGAAAGCCGCAACTGACAGCGCGATCAGCACGCCGCAAGCGATTCCGCCGACAACCCATTTGCCGCGTCGCGGCACGCCTTGGCTGGCGGCGAGGACGATCCCGACCACCAAAGCGGCCTCGAGCACTTCCCGGAAAACAATGACGGCAACGGCCAACATGGAAACCCGAACCTCACCTGCCGATCGGTTGCGCTTGGTAATATATAATGCAATTGCGAAGCGTTCTCAACATAGCCCGGCTAGACTCGACAAAGCAAGAGGCTAGGTTGTCGCAAGCAATGCTCTAAAAGACGCGAGGGCAGGAAAATGGCAGAATCACTGTCCGATCTCGATGCGGTCTTGAGCGTCAATCTCGAATTCTACCGCGCCTTCAACGATCGCAATTACCGGGCGATGGAAACACTTTGGGCCAAGACAGCGCCGGTTCTCTGCGTTCACCCGGGATGGACCGCCATTGCCGGCCTCGAGCAAGTAGTCGGGAGCTGGCGCGCGATCCTCGCCAATCCCCAGGCGCCGCAAGTGATGGTCCATGACGACCGCGCCTTCCTCTACGGCGACATGGCGATCGTCCAATGCGAGGAAGAGCTCGATGCCGGCCATCTGGTCGCGACTAACATCTTCATCCGCGAAGCCGGCGCCTGGAAGATGATCCACCACCAGGCCAGCCAGATCGTCATGCGCCGGCAGCCGGAAGAGCGCCGTCGTCCGTCGCCGACCCGGCACTAAGCGCCGCCCAGCACGCGGCAGATCGCGCCGGTCAACGCCGCCAATTCGTCGGCGGCGATGGTGAAGGACGGCGTCAGGTAGACGATATTGCCGAACGGCCGGATCCATACACCTGCGGCGACAAAACGCCGGCGCAACGCGTCGAGATCGGGAATGCGCTCGAGCTCGACGACGCCGATCGCGCCTTTCACCCGTACATCGCGCACGCCCGGCAAGCGCCGGCATGGCGCGAGATCGCGGAGCAGCGCGGCTTCGATCGCCGCAACCTGGGCCATCCGGTCTTCCAGCGCGAAGAGGTCGAGCGACGCGTTCGCCGCGGCGCAGGCGAGCGCATTCGCCATGAAAGTGGGCCCGTGCATCAGCCCGGCGTCGGCATCGTCGGACAGAAACGCCTCAAAGACGGGGCGACGTGCGACGGTCGCGGCGAGCGGCAACACGCCGCCGGTCAGTGCTTTCGACAGCGTCACGATGTCGGGCACGATGCCCGCGGCATCGCAGGCGAACATCGCGCCGGTGCGCCCGAAGCCGGTGAAGATCTCGTCCGCGATCAGCAACAAGCTATGGCGATCCGCCGCCGCGCGCAGGCGGCGCAGCGTCGCGGAATCGTGGAAGATCATCCCGCCAGCGCCTTGCACCAGCGGCTCGACGACGAGCGCCGCGAGCGTCGTGGCCTCGCGCGCCAACAACTCATCGAGCCGCGTGGCGCTCGCCTCGTCGCGCGGCAGATCGGCGATGCGCTGCGTCGGCAAAAAATCGCGCGTAGGGCCATGCATGCCGGTCGCCGGATCGCTGACGGCCATCGCCGCGGCGGTATCGCCGTGATAGCCGTGGCGGAACGCCAAGAACTTGTCGCGTCGCTCGCCGCGATTGCGCCAATACTGCCGCGCCATTTTGAGCGCGATCTCGACCGCGACCGAGCCCGATTCCGAAAAGAACACGCGATCGAGATCGCCCGGCAGCAGCGCCGCCAGCCGCGCAGCCAATCGCGCCGCCGGCTCGTGCACGAGGCCCGCGAACATGACATGCGGCATGGTCTCGACCTGGCGCGCGATCGCGGCGGCGATATGCGGATGGTTATAGCCGTGGCATGCCGTCCACCACGACGCGATGCCGTCGATCAGCACGCGGCCGTCCTCGAGGATGATGCGGCAGCCTTCGGTGCGCGCGACCGGCAGCGGCGCCGGCGCGGTCTTCATCTGTGCGTAAGGCAGCCAGAGATGATCCAGCCCGGCAGCGAGCCAATCCGGTCGGCCGGCGGCGCTCACCAGCTCCTGCTCGGCGCGAGGCCGAGCCGATCCATCAGCGCACGATCATGATCACGGCCGGGATTGGGCGTCGTTAGCAGCTTCTCGCCGCAGAAGATCGAATTGGCACCGGCAATGAAGCACAGCGCCTGGAGCTCGTCGCTCATTTCCTCGCGCCCGGCCGAGAGCCGCACCATCGACGCCGGCATGGTGATACGCGCGACCGCGACCGCGCGCACGAATTCGATCGTGTCGAGCGGCGGCGCCGCGGCAAGCGGCGTGCCGGCGACCCGCACCAGGAGATTGATCGGCACGCTTTCGGGATGGACCGGCAGGGTCGCGAGCGCGACGATCATGCCGACACGGTCGTCGCGACTCTCGCCCATGCCGACGATACCGCCGCAGCACACCTTCATCCCCGCCGCGCGCACCCGCGCCAGCGTGTCGAGCCGCTCCTGATAATCGCGTGTCGTGATGATCGCGCCGTAATATTCCGGCGAGGTATCGAGATTGTGATTGTAATAGTCGAGCCCGGCTGCGTTGAGACGCTCCGCCTGCGTCTCGGTCAGCATGCCGAGCGTCGCGCACGTCTCGAGCCCCAGCGTTTTCACATCGGCGATCATGTCGCAGACCTGATCGAGATCGCGGTTCTTGGGTTCGCGCCAGGCGGCGCCCATGCAGAAGCGCGAGGCGCCGCCGCGCTTCGCCGCCGCCGCCGCCGCGACCACGGCCTCGCGGCTCATCAGCTTTTCGGCTTTGACGCCGGCCTCGTAATGCACGCTTTGCGGGCAATAGGCGCAATCCTCGGGACAGCCGCCGGTCTTGATCGACAGCAAGGTCGAGAGTTGGATCGTGGCGGCGTCGAAATAGCGGCGATGTGCACGCTGCGCCTGAAAGATCAGTTCCGGCAGCGGCAGATCGAACAGCGCCGCTATCTCGGCGCGCGTCCAATCGTGGCGCAAGCTCTGGTCGGCGGTCGAATCCGGCATCACCCCGGCCTTCCATTGAGGACGCTGCCGCGTACCGCTATATCCCGCCAAGGTCAAGCGGAAGGTGGGATGCGCTCGCTCGATGAATTCGCCGCGGCGAAGCTGCGTGATCTCGATTCGCGACATCGCCGCCGTGCGCTGAGCGAGAGCGCGCGCGAGGATGGCGCCTGGATCGAGCGCGGCGGGGGGCGCCTGCTGTCCTTCTCCTGCAACGACTATCTCAATCTCAGCCGGCATCCGGCGGTGCGCGAGGCGGCGATCGCCGCCATCCGCGACTACGGCGCCGGCGCCGGCGCGTCGCGCCTCGTCACCGGCAACCATCCGCTCTACGCCGCCCTCGAGGCGAAGCTCGCGCAATTCAAAGGCAGCGAGGCCTCCTGCGTTTTCGGCTCGGGCTATCTCGCCAATATCGGCATCATCCCGGCGCTGGTCGGCCGCGACGATCTGGTGCTGATCGATGCGCTCGCTCATGCCTGTCTCTGGGCCGGCGCGCGGATGAGCGGCGCCGCGGTGACGAGCTTCCACCATAACGACGCGGCACAGCTCGCCGAGTTGCTCGAGCGCGAACGCGCACGCCATCGCCATGTGCTGATCGCGACCGAAGGCGTGTTCTCGATGGATGGCGACCGCGCGCCGCTAGCGCGGCTTTCGCGTGCGGCGGCCGCTTACGACGCGTGGCTGCTGATCGACGATGCCCATGGACTCGGCGTGCTCGGCCGCGGCCGCGGCTCGAGCTTTGCCGACGACGGGCCCGTGGCCGTGCCATTGCAAATGGGTACGCTCAGCAAGGCGCTCGGCTCGTATGGGGGCTATCTCTGCGCCTCGGCGGCGGTGATCGAGCTGATGAAGAGCCGCGCGCGGCCGCTGATCTATTCGACGGCGCTGCCGCCGGCGACAGTCGCCGCGGCGCTCGCCGCGCTCGATGTCATCGCGCGCGAGCCGGAACTGACCGCGCTGCCGCTCGCCAAGGCGCGGCACTTCACTGCGCTCGCCGGACTGCCGGAGGCACAGAGCGCGATCGTGCCGGTGATCCTCGGCGACGACACCGCCGCGCTCGAGGCCTCGCGTTTCATCGAAGAGCAAGGCTTCCTCGTCGCCGCGATCCGCCCCCCGACCGTGCCCGACGGCACCGCGCGCTTGCGGCTGACTTTCTGCGCGCAGCATCCGGACGAGGCGATCGAGCGGCTGGCGGCGCTTGTCCTGGCGCGCCTGCTGCGATGACCGCCATTTTCGTCACCGGCACCGGCACCGATATCGGCAAGACCTTCGTTACCGCCGCGCTGATCCGCGATTATCGCCGGCGCGGCCAAAGCGTCACGGCGTTGAAGCCGGTCGCCAGCGGCTTCGATCAGGCGCAGGCGGAAGCGAGCGATCCGGGCGCGTTGCTGGCGGCGCTCGGCGAGACGGCAACATCAGCGGCGCTCGACCGCATCGCGCCGTGGCGTTTCCGCGCGCCGCTTTCGCCAGATATGGCAGCGCAGCGCGAGGGCCGCAGCATCGATTTTACGGCCCTGCTCGATCATTCGCGGGCCGCGATCGCGGCGGCAACGGACATGCTGCTGATCGAAGGCGTCGGCGGTGTCATGGTGCCGCTCGACGCGCGCCACACCGTGATCGATTGGATGACGGCGCTACGCCTGCCGCTGATCGTCGTCGGCGGCAGCTATCTCGGCGCGATCAGTCACGCCCTCACCGCCCTCGAGGTGCTGCGCCGCCATGAGCTCCGGATTGCAGCGTTCGTCGTGAACGAAACGCCGGGCAGCGCGGTCGCGCTGGATGAAACCGCCGCGACCGTCGCGCGCTTCGCCGGCGGCGTCGCCATCGTGACGCTGCCGCGCCTTGCCGACACCGACCGGCCTCAGACCGCGATACGCCAGATGACGGATTTGCTTGATCGGTTGTAGGGTGGCGGCTCGTCTGCGCGATCTTGAAAGGAAGTCGGTCATGCGTCTCGCCATTGTCGGTCAGCAAGCTTTCGGCAAAGCGGCGCTCGAAGCGTTCCTCGAGCGCGGCGACGAGGTGGCCGGCGTCTTCGCCGCGCCCGAAGCAGCTGGCGCGCGGCCCGATCCCTTGCGCGAGGCGGCGCAGCAACGCGGCATCCGCTGCTTCCAGTTCAAGAGCCTGGGCTCGGCGGAAGCGCTCGCGGCACTCAAGGACCTGGGTGCCGAGATCGGCGTCATGGCTTATGTCACGCAATTCGCGCCGCAGCCTTTCGTGACGGTTCCGAAGCACGGCATGATCCAGTTCCATCCCTCGCTGCTGCCGCTGCATCGCGGGCCTTCCTCGATCAACTGGGCGATCATTCAGGGACGGGCCAAGACGGGGCTCACCATCTTCCGCCCGAACGACGGGCTCGATGAGGGCGCGGTGATCCTGCAAAAGGAGGTCGAGATCGGCCCGGATGACACGTTGGGCAGCGTCTACTTCGATCGCATCTTCCCGCTCGGCGTCAAAGCGCTGCTCGAAGCCGCCGATGCCGTGATTGCCGGCCGCGCCAAGGAAGTCATGCAGGACGAGAACCAAGCCACCTACGAAGGCTGGTTCCGCGAAGCGGAATCGCGGATCAACTGGTCGAACCACGCCGACCAGATCTACAACCTCATCCGCGGCTGCAATCCGGCGCCGGGCGCTTGGACCAATTGGGAGGGGAAGAAAGTCTATCTCTTCGAAGCGAAGAAAATCCCGGTCCGCACCTTCGGCATGGTGAAAGGCTTCAAGCCCGGCCAGGTCATGAACGTCACGGATACGGCCTTCACGGTCTGCGCCCAGGGCGGGCTGATCGAAGTGCAGCGCTGCCGCGTCGACGAGGGCAAGAAAATCACCGGCAAGGAAGCCGGCATCGCGCACGGAGCGATGCTCGGCTAATCCGCCGGGCCGAGTGCGTCGCGCAGCGGCCCGATGAATTCCTCATAGACGCGGCCGCGGCCGATCGCCGTCCGGTAGATCGGCTGACGGACTTGGCTCGCGCTCGCGGTCCGCACCGGCCGCTCGGTCTCGTGGAAAGACAGGCAGGCGTCGCTCCAGGGCAGGCCGCAATGCGCGACAATTCGCCGTGCTTGCCCTTCGAGATCGGCGACCACTTCCTCATAGCGGACGTCGAGGATGCAGCTCGTCGGCAGCACGCGGTGCCAATGCGCCATCAATTGGCGATAGCGGCGATGATAGCGGCCGAGCTCGGCGAGATCGTAGGTATGATTCTGCTCGGCGCTGAAGAGCTTCGAGAAGCATGAGATGCAGGTGTCGACCGGGTCGCGGATCGTGTGGATGATCACCGCGTTCGGCATCGCCATGTGGATGAGGCCGGCGAAATAGTAGTTCGACGGCATCTTGTCGGTGATGCGCTTGGCATCGCGCGCGAGCTTGCGCACGCTCTCGAGATAGCGCGCTGCGATCTGGCGCAGCGCCTTGGCGTCGAGCGAGGGGACGAATTCGGGATAAGGCACCACTGCGCCGTCGGCGCCGCGGATGTCGCCCGCGATCTCGTTGACGGTCTTCAGTTCGCCGGCACCGTAGACATCGGGATGGCTCGCGAGTATCTGCTCGATCAGCGTCGTGCCCGAGCGCGGCATGCCGATGATGAAGATCGGCAGCCGCGTAGGATCGCCGACCGCCGCCTTCCGGGAAATGAGCGCCGGCGTGAACACCGCCTCGATCCGGTCGAAGAGCGCCAGAGATTCCGCCTCGTCATACCGGATTTGCGCGCGCTTGGCGGCATTGGCACGCAGCAGATGCTCGAAGCTGCGCTTGTGGTCCTTGATGTCGCCGTAAGCCTTGGCGAGCGCGAAATCGAGCTGCAGCCGATCGGTGATGGATAATGGCGTGTCGCCGCGCCCGAGCGCCTCCATCGCCGCGAGATGCGGGTCGTCCGCGACGAACTTATGGGCGTCGCCGAAATTGACGTAGACGCCGGTGATCGCCGGATCGATCGCCATGGCTTTGAGATAGGCGGTGCGCGCTTCCGCGATCTTTCCCAATTCCTTAAGCACGTTGCCCATGTTGTTGAGCGCGTCGGCAAGATCGGGCTTGAGCTCCAGCGCGCGCCGGTGCTGTGCGAGCGCGCCTTCAAGATCGCCGCGCTCGAAGGCGATGCGCCCCATCAGGTTGATGACGTCGTGATTCTGGGGCTTGAGCGCGAAAGCGCGCTCGGCGAGCGGCGCTGCTTCCTCGGTCTTGTGTGCGTCGACGAGCGCCGTCGCGAGATAGAGCAGCGTCTTCTCGTTCCGGGATTCGATCGCGAGCGAGCGCCGCAGCGCGGCTTCCGCCTCGTCGGGGCGATCGAGATCCTTCAGCGCCAGGGCGAGACTGTTGAGCATCTCCGGATCGTCGGGCTTCAGCGCCAGCGCCTTGCGATAAGCGGCTTCGGCTTCAGCGAAGCGTTTGCGATCGCGCAACGTGGTGGCGAGGTTGTTCCAGGCGTCGGCGAAGCCGGGGCGCAGATCGAGCGCGCGACGATAGGCGTCGAGCGCCTCCTCGAGACGCTTCAGCGCGCGCAGCGCGTTGCCACGATTGCTGTGCGCCTCGACGAAATCAGGCCGCGCGGCGATCGCGCGGTCGTAGCAGGCGAGTGCCGCCTCGTATTCCTCCTGTTCGTAATAGGCGATGCCGAGATTGCTCAGCGCGTCGGGATAATCTGGATTGAGGGCGAGCGCGCGCTTGCCCTCGGAAATCGCCTCGTCGAGCCGTCCGGCAAGCCGGCACATCTCGCCAAGATTGGCGTGATAGAGGGCGATGTCGGGAGCGAGCCCGGTTGCGCGTTTCAGGAAATCGATGGCATGGCCGAGATTGCCCGATTGATGCGCGATGATGCCGAGAAGATGGAAGGCTTCGGCGCTGTCGGGCTTCGCCTCGAGCACGCGGCGGCCGAGGAGCTCGGCCTCCGCCAGCTTTCCCGCCTGTCGCCGCTGCTCGGCGAGCAGCAACAGTTGCGGCGCCGATACGTTCGGCGGAAGTGCCGCTGGCGACGTCGATGCATTCGGCGCGAGTGCCGGGGGCGGCGGCGGCGCCCAGCGCTGCTTCTCCAGCGCGGCAATGATTTCGGCGGCCTGGGCGGCGCGTTTCTCGCCAGCGGCGCGGAACGGCATGAGCCGCGCTGCGTCGCCTTTGATTGCCGCGTCGAGCTCGCCGGCGACGCGCTGGATTACGATCGGCCAAGTCTCGCCTCGGGCTTGGCGGAACAGCCGCATGGTCGGATACCACGGGCTGTCCTCGCGGCCGAGCAGCCAGCGCCAATCCGAGACCCAGGGCGTCAGCAGCCAGACCGGCTTGCCGAGAGCGCCGGCGAGATGGGCGACCGCGGAGTCGATCGTGACCACCAGATCGAGCGCCGATATCGCCGCCGCCGTGGCAGCAAAGCCGACCAGTTCGTCCGCAATAGGGGCGATGGGAAGTTGCGGATGGGCTTTGAGCTCGTCGGCGCGCGGTCCGACCTGAAGGCTGGTGAACGCAGTGCCCGGTACCGCGAACAGCGCGGCAAGCTGATCGAGCGGGATCGAGCGGCGCGCGTCATTGACGTGCTCGGGATTGCCCGCCCAGACGATACCTACTTTGAAAGCGCGGCTCGCGAGGCGCGCGTTCCACTGCGCCGCGTCTTCCGCATTGGCACGGAGATAGGAGGTAGCAGCGGGAATGGTCTCGAGCCGGGTGCCAAAGAGGCGCGGCAGGCTGAGCAAGGCGCATTCGCAATCGGCGGCCGGCGCCGCGGCCCGGTCCCCCAGAACATTAATGCCCGGTAGGCTGTCCCGCATCAGCCCGACCAGACCCTGCTGCACGCGGAACGTCACCGCGCCCGCGCGCGCTGCGACCAGCGGCACATAGCGCGCGAACTGCATGGTGTCGCCGAAACCTTGCTCGGCGTGGAGATAGATGTGCCGGCCGGCGAGACTGTCGCCCTGCCAGGGCTTTTGCGGCGTGTAAGGCAGCCGCGTCTCGGTCGATTTGAGGCGCCATTCGTACTCTTCCCAGCCCTCGGCGAAATCGCCGCGCATGAGAAGCAGGATGCCGAGGCCGGAACGGGCGTTGGCGTTGTTGGGGTCGAGCGCGATCGCGCGGCGCAGCGCCACCATCGCCTCGTCGTAGCGGCCGGAATGATGCAGGCTGGTGCCGAGATTGGACCAGGCATCGGCGAAGCCCGGCTTCAGCTCGACGGCGCGACGATAGCAGGCGACCGCTTCGTCGAAACGCCGCAGGGCATGGAGTGCGTTGCCCAAATTGCTATGGCCTTCGGCGAAACCCGGCTGCAGCTCGATCGCGCGGCGATGGCTGGCGGCGGCGTCCTCGTACTCCTTGCGCTCGTAATGCGCGACGCCGACGTTGCTCAGCGCCTCGGGATAGGCGGGATTGAGCGCCACGGCGCGGCGGCCGTAATCGAGCGCCAGATCGGCGCGTCCGGCAAGGCGGTACATCTCGCCGAGATTGGCCTGGAACAGCGCGAGTGTAGGCGCGAGCTCGACAGCGCGTTTCACATATTCGATCGCCTGGGTGAGCCGGCCGCGCTGATGGGCGATGATGCCGAGAAGGTGAATCGCCGCCGCTTCTTTCGGCCGCGATTCGAGAATCTGGCTAAGCAATGTCCCGGCCTCATCGAAGCGCCCGGCGTTCCGATGTTGCTCGACAAGCTCGTAGACTTGCGCCAGCGGCATGAACTGCCGCGTGCTGTCGCTGTCACCCCCCTGGGCCATTGCCGCTAGCTATAGCCGATCCGGCGACAGCCGTCGCTAACGCTCCATTTCCGCGTGCCAGACGAGGAGACGGCGACGGACAAACTCCATGATCCTCACCAGGACGGAGCCGACGATGGCGATCGCGACAATGCCCGAGAACACGCCCGGCGAATCGGCGAAGCGCATCGAGGTCATCATCGAGCCGCCGAGTCCCTCGCCGCCCATGGTCATCTCGCAGATGATGACGACGATCAGCGAGATCGGCAGCGCGATCTGCAGGCCGGTAAAAACCCCGGGCATCGCCGAAGGCAGGACGATCTGCCACAACAGCTCGCGGCGGCTGACGCCGAGGCTCTGCGCCGACCAGACGAGATATTTGTCGACGTTATCCGTCGCGGCCCAGGTAGCGACCACAACCGGGAAGACCGACGAGAACGCAACCATCGCGATCTTCGACCAATCGAACACGCCGAACCACAGGATGAAGATCGGCAGGAAGGCGATCTTGGGCAAGGGATTGCCGACCGAGACGATCGGATCGAAAAACCAGCGGACGAACCGCAGCCGCGCGATCGTCACGCCAACCACCACGCCGACGACCGCCGCCATCGTAAAGCCGGCAAAAGTGCGCGCGAGCGTCAGGCCGAGGGCCAACGGGATATCGCCCGAGATGGTGTCCTGCCACAACCGCTCGAGGACCGAGGACAGCGACGGCAGCAGGAAGTCGGAGACGAAATGCATCCGCGCGCCCCACTCCCAGGCGACGGCGAGCAAGACGACGGAGGACGAGCGCAGCAAGCGCCGCTTCCAGACCGGGCTGAGGAAACCTTTTCTTACTCTCTCCATACCAGCGTCCGGCGCATGAAATAGAGATAGGCGCGGTCGGCGAAGAAGCCCAAGGCCGAGACCGTGATCACCACGGCGAACATCGCGTCATAGACGCCGCCTTCGCCAAGGAACGAGATCAGATAGCCGAGCCCCTTTTGTCCGACCAGCAATTCCGACGCGACCAGCACAATGAACGAGATCGCGACCGCGTTGCGGATACCGGCCAAAATCTCCGGCAGCGCGCCGGGCAGGATCACCTCCCACAGCACCTCGCGCTGGCTGGCGCCACAAGCGCGCGCCGACCAGATCAGCGTCTGATCGACGCCGCGCGCGCCGTTATAAGCGCTGAGGATCACCGGCAGGAGGCAACTCATGCCGATCGAGGCGATCTTCGATCCGGCGCCGAGGCCGAGCCACAGGATCATCACCGGGATGAGCGCCGATTTCGGCATCGGATAGAGCGCCTTGACCAGCGGGCTCGCGATATCGTCGATGGTCGTCGACCAGGCCATCATCACGCCGAGGGCGATGCCGACGATGATGCTCGATCCCAGGCCAAAGGACCAGTTGATGAAAGAGGAGACCCCGTTGCTCCAGAGATCGCCGCCGATGAGCAGGTTCCACCATGCGACGCAGACGGTGCTCAAAGGCGGCAACTCGCTCGGATCGACGAGATGCACACGCGGCGCGATCTCCCACAAGATCGCGAGAAGCAAGAGCGGCAGATAGCGGATGAAGAGATTGTCGCGCATCGGCCTTCGTTTTCAGTCCCGCCCTTCAGCCCTGCTCTTCTTGGGCGCGGATCGCCTCATCGCGCACCAAATTCCAGAGATAATCGACCTTGGCCGCAAATTCGGACGACTGGAGATAGTCGGTACGCACGCCGTTGGGCGGCCTGGTATCGACGATCTCCTTGATCCGTCCGGGCCGCGCCGTCATCACCGCGACGCGATCGGCGAGATAGACCGCCTCGCGCACGTCGTGGGTGACGAAGACGACGGTCTTGGGCGTGCGCCGCATGATCGCCAGGAGCTCTTCATGCATCAGCGTGCGCGTCTGGGCGTCGAGCGCACCGAACGGCTCGTCCATCAGCAGGGTCTCGGGCTCGATCGCCAGCGTGCGCGCGATGGCGACCCGCTGCTTCATGCCGCCGGAAAGCTGCGAGGGATAGGAATCCTCGAAGCCCTTGAGATGCACCAGATCGATCAGCTCCCGCGCGCGCCGCTCGCGCTCGGGCTTGGGCATGCGCTGCTTCTCGAGGCCGTAGAGCACGTTCTGCTTCACGGTCTTCCACGGAAAAAGCGAATAGTTCTGGAAGACGATGCCGCGATCGGGACCGGGCCCGATGACCGGCCGGCCGCCGACCGAGATACTGCCGTTCTCGACCGGCAGGAAGCCGCCGAGGAGATAGAGCAGCGTGCTCTTGCCGCAGCCTGAGGGACCCAGCAGCGCCACGAATTCGCGCTCCTTCACCTCGAGCGACACGCCGTCGAGCGCCAGCACCGGCCGCCCGCGCACTGGGCGGTAAGTGTGGCTGACGGCCCCGAAGACGATACCGCTCCCTGCCATTCCCTCGTGCCCCGGCGTTTCGCTGCCGTCCCGCATCAGTGATGTCTCTTGGCGGCCTCGTCGACGAGCGACAAGTCCGCATATTTCGCAACATCGATATCGATGTTCAAAAGGCCCACTTCCTTTTGGGTTTTGATGTTGTTCTGCAGCGCGGTCATGTTGGGCCGCGCGTCGGGGTCCCGATAGTAGTCGTTTTTAGTGAACAGCCAATCGCTAAAATAGGATTCCGGCTGCTTGGTCGCCTGCGCGACGATTTTGATGCCTTCGGCGCGGTGCGCCGGATCGAGATACCAGTGCAGCATTGTCTGCACGTCCTCGAAGAAATCGACGAGCGCGGCGCGATGAGCGGCGATGAAGGGCGCGCGCGCCGCCCACAGCGTAAGCTGGGTCGGACCCATCGCCTCGCCGACATCAAACAGATGCGTTGCTTTGCCTTCCTTTTGGGCAACGACCGAATAGGGCGTGCCGATCTCGATCATGTCGACTTTCTTCTCCTCGAGAGCCGAGACCATGTTGGGAAATTCGACCTCGACGATCTGATAGTCGCGTTTGGGCTGCAGGCCGCGCCGGCTCATATAGACTTGGGCCGCGATGTCGAGCGCACCGCCAATGCCGTTGGTGGCGACTATCTTGCCCTTCAAATCCTCGACCTTTTTGATCTCGCCGTCGGGCCTGACCATCATCTGATTCGAGTAGTAGCCCGGTATGGCGTCCTGATAGAGGTCGGAGACAGCGCGCAAATCCTCCATATGCGCGTTTTGGATCGCGAGCGCGAAAGATGAGAAAGCGAGCGCCGCAAGGTCGAGTTCGCCGGCGGCCAAGGCGGTGATCTGCGGGCTGCTGCCGCGGAAGTGGATGGCCTCGACGGTGTAGGACTTGCCGTAATGCTTCAGCAGCTCCGGCTTGGCGAAGAGCACCGAGGTGAGCTGCGCGGGCACGACCGCCCAGCCGACGCGGAGTTTCAGCAGCCCGTCGGCGCGCCCGGACGCGGCGAAACCGACGACCATCGCCGATGCGACCAGCACCCGCGCGACGCTGCGCCATCCGCTCATGCAAGGCCTCCCCACGCTAAATTTCTTGTTAGGCGATTCTAATGCTGCATCAAAGGCATGCGCGGCTTGGCTTGTCAACCGCAGCGGCTCAGCGCAACCGCGCGGCCGCCTCGTCGACCAACGACAGATCGGAATAGGCCTTCACGTCGACGGTCTCCTTGAGGAGACCGAGTTGCTTGGCGATGTCGAGGTTCTTCTGCATCGCCTCGATGTTCGGCCGGGAATCGGGCGCGTGATAGTCGTCGCGCTTGGTGAAGATCCAGTCGGAGAAGACGGAGGCCGGCTGCTTGGTGAAATCGGCGACGAGCTGGATCGCGGCCGGCCGGTTCTTCGGATCGAGGATCCAACGCATCGCGCGGTTGGTGTCCTCGAAGTAATCGACAAGGGCGACGCGGTTGGCGGCGATATAGGGCGTGCGCGCGGCGATCACCGTCAGCTCCGACGGCCCTTCCATCGCCTGCTTCTGCGTGAAGAGCACACGCACCTCGCCCGACTTCACCGGCACGACCGAGAACGGCGTGGTCAGGAAGCCGAGATCGACGCGCTTGGCCGTCAGCGTCGCCATCATGTTGGGGAATTCAATCTCGACCACCGAATAGTCGCGCTTGTCCTCGAGCCCATGTCCTTGCAGCATCGCGCGCATGCCGAGGTCCATCGCGCCGCCGATGCTGTTGTCGCCGATGACCTTGCCCTTCAAGTCCTCGACCTTGTGGATCGGGCTGTCCTTCAGCACCGCAAATTGCCGCGTGTAGTAGTCCTCGTAGCCGTCGCGGGTCGAATCGCCGATGAGGCGCAGATCGCTCATATGCGCATTCTGGATCGCGAGGGCGAAAGCGGAGGGCGCGAAATAGGCAAGCGACAGATCGCCCGAGGCGAGCGCGGTGGTCTGCGGGCCGCTGCCCGGCGCGCGGACCGCTTCGACCACGTAGCTCTTGCCGTAGTGCACGAGCACGTTCTTCATCTGCATGAGGATCGGGAACATCTGGCCCGGCACGGCGGCCCAAGCCGCCTTGATCGTGACCGGCTCCGCCTGCGCCGCTGGCGCCGCCAGCGCCGCGGCGATCATCGCGCCGAAAAAAAGTACCCGCCGCATCGCATCTCTCCCGTTCTGTCCTCGCGCGCATATCTCCATGCGGCAGAAGGCTTGTCAACTCGACTGGACAAGCGCGGCGCTGCCGGGCACGATCCGCCGCTTCGCGTTGCAACGAGGTCGTGGTGGATGCGCCTGAATTGACGGTTGTCGTGCCGACCTTCAACGAGCACGACAATATCGTCCCGCTGCTCGAGCGCCTGGGCGCGATTCTCGTCGGCATCGCCTGGGAAGTGATCTTCGTCGACGACGACTCGCCCGACGGCACCGCCGAAGTTGTCCGGAGTACGGCACAACACGACACGCGGGTGCGCTGCATTCAGCGGATCGGCCGCCGCGGCCTCGCCGGCGCGTGCATCGAAGGCATCCTCGCCTCTTCGAGCCCCTATGTTGCGGTCATGGACGCCGATCTGCAGCACGATGAGGCGATTCTGCCGCAGATGCTCGCCGCGCTGCGCGGCGCAGATTGCGACATCGTCGTCGGCAGCCGCTATGTCGCCGGCGGCGGTGTCGGCGATTGGGCGGCAGGCCGCCAGCGCGCCAGCTCGCTCGCGACGCGCCTCGCGCAGCTCGTGACCAAGAGCGACATCGCCGATCCGATGAGCGGCTTCTTCATGCTGCGCCGCGCGGTCTTCGAGGGGACGATGCGTCGTCTCTCGACTCAGGGCTTCAAGATCCTGCTCGACATCCTCGCGACTGCGGAAACCCCGCTGCAGATCAGGGAGATGCCTTACCAGTTCCGCCCACGGGTTGCGGGCGAGAGCAAGCTCGACACGCTGGTCGCGTGGGAATTCGCGATGCTGCTCGCCGACAAGCTCATCGGCCATATCGTGCCGGTGCGCTTCGCGCTCTTCGCGCTGATCGGCGGGCTCGGCGTGTTCGTGCATATGGGCGTGCTTGCCGCTGGGCTCAAACTGTTCGCGTGGGATTTTGTCGCCGCGCAAGCGGTCGCGGCCTTCACCGCGATGACGGTGAACTTCTTCCTCAACAACCTCTTCACCTATGCCGACCGGCGCCTCAAGGGCTGGCCGATGCTGCGCGGCCTCGTGTCCTTCTACCTGATCTGCAGCCTCGGCGCGGCCGCCAATGTCGGCGTCGCCGCCTATCTCTTCGCGCAGCAAGAGGTGTGGTGGGTCGCCGGCGTCGCCGGCATCATCGTCGGCTCGGTTTGGAACTACGCGGTCTCGTCCGTCTTCACCTGGAAGAGCCGCTGACGCGGCTTACTGGCGACGGGTCGCGCGCAGGACGTAGCGATCGCCGGCGAAACGCTCGAAGATCGAATCGATCGTCGGATGGGTAATCGGTCCGTTATCGGGATCGGGAACGAGGTTCTGCTCCGAGACATAGGCCTCGTACGGCCCGCCCTGCGCGTTCTGCGCCAGCAGGTGATAGAACGGCTGATCCTTCGACGGCCGCCGCTCGGCGGGGATCGCGTTATACCAGTCGTCGGTATTGTTGAAGACCGGGTCGACGTCGAAGATCACGCCGCGGAACGAATAGAGTCGATGACGGACGATCTGTCCGACTGAAAATTTGCCACTGCGGTAAACCTGAGGCGACACGGGATTTTCTCCTTCATCGGCGCAAGCGGCGCCGAATGAGCGAGCCATTCTAAAAAAAATTGCGCCGCTCACAAGAGGGCGCGGCCTGCGCGGTGCGGTCATGCGGCTGCGACTGACAAATCAAGAGCTTAGCCTGTGCCGCAGCGGGCAAACGGCGTCCCGGATGCGCCCGCTCAGCCCGGTGCGAGATATTTGCGCGCGAGACGCAGCAATTCGAGGTCGCAGGTCTGCTTGGCGATCTCTTCGAGATCCTCGAAATAGTTGCGCAGCGCTTGCGGCGTCAGGCGGCCGATCACCCAGCCGATGAATTGCTCGGGCGTCTTGACCCAGGCCGGCAGCGGATCGAGCCCGTGGCCGTAGGGCAGCGCGACGCGCAGGATGCGCCAGCGGCGGCGGCGCAACTGGTCATCGATCGGATCGAGATCGGGCTCGAGGGTCCAGCCCGGGCGGCTCTGTACTTCGCTGCTGCGTCCAACCATGCTCAGCCCCCTGGAAAACGGAGCGCGACCGGTGCGCCCTCGTCCCGCGCCGGTTTAAGGTTAGCGCGGATTAAGAATGACTATAAAAGTCTGAATTCCGGGAGGCAATATAAATCGAAGGTTAATTGCCACAATACAATAAATTAATCAATATTTTTAATAAATTTCGGGAAATTCAAGAAGGCACGGAAACTTTTACTTGCCGCCGTGCGCCGCCTAGATCTCTTGCACGGACAGCACCCCAGGAAGGCGCTGCACCGCCGACAGCACCTGCGGGCTGATGCGGAAGCCGCCGGGCAGCGCGATCTCGACCTCGCGCGTCGGCAGCGGCACCACCACGCTGACATGGCCGCGCCCGCCTGCCTCGCCGTGCAGCAGGCTCTTGAAGGCGGCAAGCGCTCCCGCCTCGCCTAACACCACCTTCAGACCCGCCGCTGCTTGGGCGACGATGCGCTCGAGCGGTTCGATGCGCTGCGCCGTGAGGCGCAAGGCGTCGTCATCGGCGCGGATGTCGACCGTCACCACCAGCGGCTTGCCGCTATCGAGGAGCTCGCGCGCCTGGGCGAGGACTTCGGAGAAGAGGGTGACCTCGAAGCTGCCCGTCGCATCCGACATCTGCACGAAGGCAAAGCGCCGGCCTTCCGCGGACGAGCGCTCCTTGCGGCCGATGACGATGCCGGCGAGGCGGTAGCGCGTCGAGCCGCCGGCGGCGAGCCGGTCGGGCAGATCGGCGAAGCGCACCACGCCGACCCGCGCTAGGCTCTTGCCATAGGCATCGAGTGGATGGCTCGAAAGGTAGAAGCCGAGCGCCGCGAATTCCTGTTGCAGCCGGTCGAGCGCCGACCAGTCCTGGGTCTGCGGCAACCCCGGACGCTGGCCGGGCGCGTCGCCGGCACCGCCGAAGAGGCTGACCTGCTGACTCGAGCGCTCTTCCGCCGCGACGCTGGCATGGCGCAGCAGCAGCTCGATTGCAGTGAAGCTCTGCGCGCGGTTGGAATTGAGCGCGTCGAAGGCGCCAGCGCGGACGAGGCTTTCGAACTGCCGCCGGTTGAAGCTTTTGACGTCGAGACGGTGCGCGAAATCGAACAGATCCTTGAACCGGCCATTGGCCTTGCGCTCGGCGGTGATCTCCCGCATCGCCGCGGCGCCGACGCCTTTGACGGCGGCAAGCGCATAGCGGATCGCGGCGCCGCCCGGCGTCTGCTCGACCGAGAACTCGACCTCTGAGCGGTTGATGTCGGGCGGCAGCACCTTGATGCCGAGCCGTGCGCATTCCTGCCGGAATTCGTTGAGCTTGTCGGTATTACCGAGCTCCAACGTCATCGTCGCCGCCAGGAACTCGACCGGATAGTTTGCCTTCAAATAGGCGGTTTGATAGGCGATGAGCGCGTACGGCGCTGAATGCGATTTATTGAAGCCGTAACCGGAAAACTTTTCCATCAGATCGAAGACCAGATTCGCCTGGTCTTCGTCGATGCCTTTCTTAACCGCGCCGGCGACAAAATTCGCGCGCTGCGCCACCATCTCGGACTTGATCTTTTTGCCCATGGCGCGGCGCAGCAGATCGGCGCCGCCAAGGCTGTAATCGGCCAGGATTTGGGCGGCCTGCATCACCTGTTCTTGATAGGTGAAGACGCCAAAGGTCGGCTTCAGCACCGCTTCCAACATCGGATGCGGATAGGTGACCGGCTCTTCGCCGTTTTTGCGCCTGATGTAGCTCGGGATGCTGTCCATCGGACCGGGACGATAGAGCGCGTTCATCGCGATGATGTCTTCGAACCGGTTGGGCTTGAGCTTGCGCAAGCTGTCGCGCATGCCCGAACTTTCAAGCTGGAATATGCCGGATGTATCGCCGCGGGCAATGAGCGCGTAGGTATTTTCGTCGTCGAGCGGCAGGCGCGCGAGATCGAGCGGAACCCCGCGTGCCCGCACAAGATCGACCGCCTTCGCCAAGACGTCGAGCGTTTTGAGGCCGAGGAAATCGAACTTCACCAGCCCGGCGAGCTCGACATATTTCATGCTGAACTCGGTCACCGGCATGTCGGAGCGCGGATCGCGATAGAGCGGCACCAGCTCGTCGAGCCGCCGGTCGCCGATCACCACGCCCGCGGCATGGGTCGAGGCATGGCGGTAGAGGCCCTCGAGCTTCAGCGCGATCGCCATCAGCCGCGCGACGGATTCATCCTCGTCGCGCATCTGTTGCAGCGCCGGCTCGCCATTGATCGCTTCTTTGAGGCTGACCGGGTTGGCGGGGTTGTTGGGAACGAGCTTGCAGATCTTGTCGACCTGGCCATAGGGCATGCCGAGGACGCGGCCGACATCGCGCAGCACCGCGCGTGCCTGCAGCTTGCCGAAGGTGATGATCTGCGCGACCCGGTCGTGGCCGTATTTCTGTTGGACGTGGCGGATCACCTCGTCGCGCCGCTCCTGGCAGAAATCGACATCGAAATCGGGCATCGACACGCGTTCGGGATTGAGGAAGCGCTCGAAGAACAAACCAAAGCGCAAAGGATCGACATCGGTGATGGTCAACGCCCAGGCGACCACCGAGCCGGCGCCCGAGCCGCGGCCCGGCCCGACCGGGATGCCCTGCGCTTTCGCCCACTGGATGAA
This sequence comes from Allostellaceae bacterium, assembly GCA_036501365.1. GTDB lineage: Bacteria > Pseudomonadota > Alphaproteobacteria > ATCC43930 > CGMCC-115725 > CAIKMD01. Next base: position 169,485 of record DASYAL010000074.1, read on the forward strand.
TTCGGCAACAATGAGGAAGTAGCCGGCGAAGCCCATCTTGATGATGACGCCGAGCTCGAATTCGAGGCGCTCGCGATAGGGCTTGGCGGCGGTTTCGCGTTCCTCCGCGCTCATGCCTTCGCGGTAGACATACGCCTTGAGCCGCGCTTCGAGACCCGCGAGCGCCGCGACGCGCACCTCCTCCTCTTCCTTGCGGCCGCTTTCGGTCGGGAAAGGCGGCAGGATCGGTTTGCGCGGTTCAGGCATATAGGAGCAACGCTGCGCGATCACCAGCGTGTTGTCGCACGCCTCGGGCAAGTCGGCGAAGAGCAGCCGCATCTCGGCCGGCGACTTGAAATAATGCTGCGCCGTCAGCCGGCGGCGATTGGGCTCGGCGAGCGTGACGCCCTGCTCAATGCAGAGCAGCACGTCATGCGCCGCCTCATAGCTCGGATCGGGAAAGAACGCGTCGTTGGTCGCGACCAGCGGCAGATCGTGCTGATAGGCGAGCTCGATGAGCTCGCTCTCGATGCGCTCCTCATTGGGCATGCCGTGGCGCTGTAGCTCGACATAGAGCCGGCCGGGAAACAGCGCGGCGAGCTTTTGCAGCATCGCTTCGGCGGCGGCTTTCTGCCCGTCGAGCAACAAGCGCCCGATCGGGCCGGTCGGCCCGCCGGTCAGCGCGAGCAAGCCGTCGCTGCGGCTGTCGAGTTCCGCGATGTCGATCTGCGGCGCCTCGCCGCCCGTCGTCTCGAGGAAGGATTTGCTGACCAGCGCCAGGAGATTGCGATAGCCCACCTCGCTCTGCACCAACACAACGATCGGATCGGGCGGCAACGCCGGGCCGATGCGCGCGGCGAGTCGTACATTCTCGGTGTCAGCACGGCGCAGGCCGAGCTCGCAGCCGACGATCGGCTGCACCCCCGATTCGGCCGCGGCGATCGCGAATTCGAGCGCGCCGAAAAGATTGCCGGTATCGGTCATCGCCACGGCGGGCATGGCGTTTTTCTTCGCCAATTCCACCAGCGCCTTGACCTTGATCGCGCCTGCCGCGAGCGAATAGGCGGAATGAGTGCGGAGATGGATGAAATCGGCATGCGGCATCACCTCAGCTTGGCAGAGCATGGCCCGGGTGCAAGCGGATTCTACAGGGGGCGCGCGATCCGCTACACTGCAGCCCAACGACGCCTTAAAGGGAGGGCCCGATGACACGCATCACGATTCTGAAACGCGAAGAGCTGAACGCGGACCAGGGCCGCGTTTATGACGAGGCCAAGGCGGCGAATGCGCCGGTCGGCGGCCCCTACTACGCCTATATCCGCAACCCGCAGCTTTTCACTGCGGCGCAGAACATGGGCAAGGCGATCGGCTCGTTCAAGCTCAGCGGCCGCGAGCGCCAGATCGCGGTGCTGACCGTATGCCGCTTCTGGAACGCGAAATATCCCTGGGGCGCGCAAGCGCGCAACTCACTCGCCCAGGGCGTCGATCAGGCGATCGTCGACGCGATCAATGCCGGCAAGACGCCCGACCTGACCAATCCGCGCGAGGCGATGGCGCATAAGCTCGCCAAGGAGTTGCTGACCAACAAGGGCCTGAGCGAGGCGACCTATAAGGCAGCCGAGAAGCTCTTCGGCACCGACGACCTCGTCGGCCTCATCGCCGGCGTCGGCCAGTTCTCGATGGTGTGCTGCAGCGCCAACGGCTTCGACATCACCCCGCCGCCGGAGTTCTCGAAGCTGCAGTGAGGGCCGCATCCCGTGAAACGCAGCACCAATCGTGTCCGCACCACGCACACCGGGAGCCTGCCGCGCCCGCTCGACATGCTGGAGACGATGCGCGCCATCGCGGCGGGCCAACCTTATGACAGCGCCGCTTATGAAACGGCATTGACCCGGCACGTCGCCGACATCGTCAAGAAGCAAGTCGAGGCCGGCATCGACGTCGTCACCGACGGCGAGTGCAGCAAACCGAGCTTCCAGAACTATGTCGCCGAGCGCCTCGACGGGTTCGAGGCGCGGATGCCTGCGGGCGGGCTGCCGGTGCCGACCGGCCCGATCGGGATCGATGGACGCGATGCATCGATGTTTCCCGATTTCTACCGCGGCGTGCTCGAGAACAACCCGTTCAAACACACGATCCGCGCGGCGCCGCGCGTCTGCGTCGGCCCGATCCGCTATGTCGGCCAGGAAAAGCTCCGGCGCGACATCCGCAACCTCAAGACCGCGATGGCGGCGGCGGGCGCCGATGAGGGCTTCATGCCGTCGATGTCGCCGGTCACCGCGTTGAAGAACGAATACTACAAGACCGAGGAAGAGTTCGTCGCCGCCTATGGCGATGCGATGCGCGAGGAATATCGCACGATCATCGATGCCGGGCTGTTGTTGCAGATCGACTTCCCCGGCCTCGTCAGCGGCTGGGACGCGGCCAAGGACGTGACCCTTGCCGATTACCGCAAGCTGACCGAGAAGCGGATCGCCTATCTCAACCACGCGCTGCACGGCCTGCCCGAAGACCGCATCCGCTTCCACACCTGCTTCGGCGTCAATTTCGGGCCGCGCATCAGCGATTTGCAGCTTGGCGACACGCTCGACCTCGTTTTCACCGTCAAGGCCGGCGCCTACTCCTTCGAATCCGCCAATCCGCGGCACGAGCACGAATGGCGCACCCTGGAGAAGATCAAGCTGCCCGACGGCAAAATCCTGATTCCCGGCGCGATCACCCATTCCAATGTGATGATCGAGCACCCGCAGGGGATCGCCGATCACATGGAGCGCTGGGCGCGCGTCGCCGGCCGCGAGAATGTGATCTTCGGCAATGATTGCGGCTTCCAATCAACCGCGGGCAATACCGAAATCCCGGTCACCGTCGCCTGGGCGAAATTGAAAGCGCTCGGCGATGGCGCGCGCATCGCCTCCGAACGGCTGTGGCGGTGAATTAGCGCTCCGGAGCAAATCGGAAACTGTTTACCGTCTTTCCTGTGGTAGTGCGGAAGGGATTACCCTCAGCCAGTCTTCGATCCATCTCCGGATCGCGAGCCCAGGGCATATCAATCGAGCACCAATCAAGCTGAAAATACTCGCCATCCTTTGAAATCAGGAGGCCGACGCCTTTTGAAGCTTTAGTGTCGTACATGGCTGCGTAGGTCAAATTCTGAAGGCCCTTCATACGCAGCTCTTCACCTTCGCGGCCGGTGGCCGGAAGCTGTGGATCGAGCGGCGCGATCATGAAGGCACAATCCGTCATGGGGTAGGTGAGCCGGAACGGTTGCGTAAAATTGCCCTTCCGAATTACGTCGAGCGATTTGACAATGCGAACCTTAATTTCTCGCCAGACAGACCGAGGAGCGCGGGCGAATTCGAGCATGATGCGGTAGTAATCATATGGGCGCTCGGATGTCTGGATATGTTCGTGCAAATTGGCGATCAGCATCGACAAATCAAACTCGCCGAGGTCTTGGAGGAAACGTCGCAGCACCTCCCGTGAGCTTGACGTCGGAATATCTTGCTCGGTCAAAAACGCACCCATGATGTCGGACTCATCGACGGTCACGCCGGCCTGCCTCAGCTTCGGAGTTACCTGTTCGCGATATTCGAAGTAGCGTCGAATATCTTCCGGCACCCGGAGCTTTTCAAGGATACCGAGGTAATCGTGTGCGGCGACTAGATGGATGAATCCGGCTGTGCTGCTGATGTGGTAATAGGCATGCCGGCAATCTTCCGGTAAGGCGGCAGAGCCTAGGAACACCACTATCTTCGTTATGTGCCGCAGGTTGGCGCCCTTAATCTCGAACGCATGCCCACGCTCGTTAGTGATTTTTATCTGACTGTGCTCGCCTAGAAAGCGAAGCGTGTCGCGAATTTGGCGCGTTGCTTTGCCGACGACCCTTTTTTGAAACCACACTCTTTCAGTGGCGGGGTCTGTCGTCGGCTCAGCCCGCTCCTTGAGTTGGAACACAGTTGCATAGTCGGCCAGCCAAATTAGGTTGTCGGCCAACTCAAATTCGCTACCTGGTTGGGGTGCAAACTTGTTCTGGGAAAAAGTGAATTCCTTCCAGAATGCAAGGCCATTGAGATGAGCGACAAGCTCTTCGAGCGTCAAAGCTACCTACCAAGAAGGACCTTATCGATCGCTCCACGCTGGAATGATATACGGTTGCTTTGTTTCCGAAAAGTCAACACTGAAACCCGGTAGGCCTGCAAAGCTTCAGCAATGGGTCCGTGCGGCACCCCGGGCAACACAAGTATCTTACGATATGATTTCCCGAGCAACTGTTCGTATATGTGAAGCTGACCAAACCCTTCGTAGATGGCAGCAACGCTCATACTTGTTTTGATCTCGAAAAGCGCCGCATTTGATTTTGCGATTGTCACGAGATCCGGACCGAAGCGCCCGACACGGTCATTGTGCATTTTTACGTTGCGGGCATGGAGCTCTTGCATTAGAGCTCTCCAAATTGTGCCATGAGCTCTTTTTGCTTTTATCGCTTCGCGCGCTTTTATCAAGTACTCAGGGTCAGTCTCCGGAGACAGTTTACGCTCTGCTTCTTCGACTCTGACGGCCGCATCGGCTGCCTCTTTGCCGGAAGCATAGTGTTCACGTATACGGAAGCACTCACGGACAAAGTCCCCTACGTCCGCCTGAATTTTTTGCGCGGACCCATCAATCCTCGCCACTCGATGATATCTGAATGTAGAACCATCCGCGAACTGAACGACAACACGGTCTTTAGCATATAGATCATCAAATTCGAAACCTCTGATGTGACGTTTGGCAGGATGCAAACGTCCTCCATGCAGTATCCATAATCCCTGTTGTGGATCTCGGGCGATAACACCCTGGGCATTCGTATTTGAGCCTGCGCTGGGCGGATTGATCTCGACGACCATATTCTGTCGAGCATTTTCGACCACGAGACCAAAGGCATTCCAGTAATTGCCGCGCCGACGACGACCAGGAATAGCTTTCGGGAATCGAAAGGTTCCCCAATATGCCTGTGAGGGAATCCAGATCAAGCTGGCGCCCAAACCATCGATCTCGCGGGCGCCGTGCTTGAGTTTTCGTTCCCACAATTGAACAGCGCGGCGAATCGCAGATCGGTTCTCGACTGCGGTCCAAATAGGTTCCCCCGGCCGCGGCGGCTCTTTTTCGACCTTTTTTGCAGAAGATGGCAATGGTGATCCCTCCCTACTCTGGAAAGAACACCCTACACGCTTATGCCATCGAGGAGTTAGCTTCGCTCGACCACCGTCCCATCTTCGAGCGCTAGGATGCGGTCCATGCGCCGCGCGAGCTCGAGGTTGTGGGTCGCGATCAGCGCGGCAAGCCCGGTCCGCCGCACGAGATCGAGCAGCACCGCCGTCACATCGTCGGCGGTGTGGTGATCGAGATTGCCCGTCGGCTCGTCGCCCAAGAGCAGCCGCGGCTTGTTGGCGAGGGCGCGCAGGATGGCGACGCGCTGCTGCTCGCCGCCTGAGAGCCGCGCCGGGCGGTGTTCGGCGCGCTCGGTGAGGCCGACCATGCCGAGAAGCTCGATCGCGCGCGCGCGCGCCTTGGTGCGCGAGAGGCCGGCGATCATCTGCGGCAGCACGATGTTCTCGGCGGCCGAAAATTCCGGCAGCAGCTGATGAAACTGGTAAACGAACCCGATCGCGGCGCGCCGCGCCGCCGTGCGCTCGCCATCGTTCATGCGGCTGCAATCCTGGCCTTCGAGCAGCACCGCTCCGCCCTGCGGCCGCTCCAACAGCCCGGCGAGATGAAGCAAAGTCGACTTGCCCGCGCCCGAAGGCCCGACAAGCGCGACGATCTCGCCTGGCTTGATCGCCAGCGACACGCCGCGCAGTACCGGCAGCTCGCGGCCGCCTTGGCTAAAGGTGCGGGTGACTTGGCGCAGCTCAAGCGTCGGCGCGGCGCCGTTCATGGGCGACGCCTCATGCGCGCTCACTCATAACGGAGCGCTTCGACCGGATCGAGCTGTGCCGCGCGCCAGGACGGATAGATCGTCGCCAGGAACGACAGACCGAAGGCCATGCCGACGACCGCGCCGACCTCATAAGGATCGACGCGCGCGGGAATCTGGGTGAGGAAATAAATCTCGGCCGAGAACAGGTCGGTGCCGATGATCGCTTGGATGAGGCGCCGGATCGCCTCGATATGCTCGGCGAATTCGACGCCAAGGACGAAACCGAGGAAGGTGCCGACAATGCCGACGCTGGCGCCGGCGAGGATGAAAATGCGCAGGATCATGCCGCGCGTCGCGCCCATGGTTCTGAGGATGGCGATGTCGCGCCCCTTGTCCTTCACCAGCATGATCATGCTCGAGACGATGTTGAACGCCGCGACGAGGATGATCAGCGTCAGGATCAGGAACATGACGTTGCGCTCGACCTCGACGGCGTTGAAGAAGCTGAGATTGCTCTGCTGCCAGTCGAAGAGCTGTACCTTGCCGCCGAGCGCGTCGTTGATCTCGCGGTCATAGGCGCGGACATTGTCGGCGTCCTTGACCATCACCTCGAGGCTGGTCACCGCCTTGTCGATGTTGAAATAAGTCTGCGCCGTGTCCATCGGCATAAAGACGACGGAATTGTCGAATTCGTACATGCCGACATTGAAGGTGCCGACGACCGTATAGCTCTTGATCCGCGGCACCGTGCCGAAGACCGTCGCCGAGCCCTGCGGCGAGATCAGGGTGATCGAGCCGCCCGGCTTGATACCGAGGCTTTGCGCCAGGCGATAGCCGACGATCACGCTGTTGCCGCTGAAGTTCTGCAGCGCGCCCTCGGAAAGATGGCTGCCGATCAGCGGCTGTGCCTTGAGGTCGGCGGCGGTGAAGCCGCGCACCAGCGCGCCGCCCGACTGCGATCCCGCCGTCGCCATCACCTGCCCTTCGATCGTCGGCGTCACCGAGACGATGCCCTGCAGCTTCCGGATCTGCGCGGCGAGATCGTCGTACTCGGTCAGCGCGCCGTGTTGGGCGTAGACGTTGATATGGCCGTTGAAACCGAGGATGCGGCCCAGGAGCTCGGCGCGGAACCCGTTCATCACCGCCATGGTCACGATGAGGGTCGCGACGCCGAGGGCGATGCCGGTCAGCGAGAAGATCGCGATCACCGAGATGAAGCCTTCCTGGCGGCGCGCGCGCAGGTAGCGGAAGGCGATCATGCGCTCGAGCGCACCGAAGGCCATTCAGACGCCCGCCAGCAGATTGAGCGCCGCGTCGGGTGCGAGCTCGCGGCGCTCGCCGCTCTTGCGGTTTTTCACCTCGACGAGATTGTTGGCGAGGCTGCGCGGGCCCACCACGAGCTGCCAGGGCAGGCCGATCAGATCCATCGCCGCGAATTTCGCGCCGGCGGATTCGTTGCGGTCGTCGTAGAGCACGTCGATGCTGGCTGTCTGCAGCTTGTCGTAGAGATCGTCGCAGGCGGCGCGGCATTTGGCGTCGGCCGCGCGCAGATTGACGAGCCCGACCGCGAAGGGCGCGACGCTCGCCGGCCAGATGATGCCGGCATCGTCGTGGCTTGCCTCGATGAGGGCGCCGACGAGGCGCGAGACGCCGATGCCGTAAGAGCCCATCTCGAGCGCTACCGGCGCGCCATCCGGCCCGGCGACCACCGCGTTCATCGGCTTCGAATAGAGGGTGCCGAAATAGAAGATCTGGCCGACTTCGATGCCGCGCCTCTCGCAACGCCGCTCTTCCGGCACGCGGGCCTCGAACTCGGCCTTGTCGTGCTTTTCGTCGGTCGCGGCATACCAGCCCGCGATATAGTCCTGCACCTGCGGCGAGGCCGGATCGATGCTGTTCTCGTCGAGCTTGACGACATCGCTGTCGTAATAGAGGCCGCTCTCGCCGGTATCGGCCTGAACGTGGAATTCGTGGCTGAGATCGCCGCCGATCGGGCCGGTATCGGCGCGCACCGGGATCGGCGTCAGCCCCATGCGCTTGAAGGTCTTCATATAGGCGGCGAACATCTTGAAATAGGATGCGACCGCACCCGCCTTGTCGAGATCGAAGGAATAGGCGTCCTTCATCAGAAATTCGCGTCCGCGCATGACGCCGAAACGCGGCCGCACCTCGTCGCGGAACTTCCACTGGATGTGATAGAGCGTCTTCGGCACGTCGCGATAGGTTTTGACGGATTGGCGGAAGATGTCGGTGATGAGCTCTTCGTTGGTCGGGCCATAGAGCATGTCGCGCTCATGCCGGTCGCGAATGCGCAGCATCTCCTTGCCATAGACCTCGTAACGTCCGCTCTCGCGCCAAAGTTCCGCCGGCTGCAAGGTCGGCATCAGCAGCTCTTGCGCGCCCGCCGCGTCCTGCTCCTCGCGCACGATCTGCTCGACCTTCCTGAGCACGCGCAGGCCGAGCGGCAGCCAGGAATAGATGCCGGCGGCGGATTGCCGAATCATCCCGGCGCGCAGCATCAAGCGATGCGAGACGATTTGCGCCTCAGCCGGATTCTCTTTCAGAAGCGGCAGGAAATAGACCGAAAGGCGCAAGGGGTTATCCTCGATGTAACCGACGGAATTTAGGAAACCGCGCCGCCGCTGTCCAACGTGGGACCTTGCTGTCGTCGTTTAATGCTTCGCGTTGCGGCACGCTTCGGCGATCGCCGTGCTTTGGTCCGCGTTCAGAGGCTGGCCGTTGAAATAGGCCTGATTACCGCGCACCGTGACATAGCCGAGGATCGCCTTGCCCGAGGTTCCCGGCGGCAGCTTGAAACTCCCCTTGAAACGCTTGTCGATCTCAATCGGGAAATTGTCGACGGTCGGCGATGGCGCGCTCGACGACGGCAGGTCGGCGGACGTGACGGCATGGCCGTTGGCGTCGACGCCGGGCTGATAGTCGGCGCCCGGCACGGCGGGTTTGGCGGCGGCAAGCTCAGCGCAGGTCTGCGACGAGATCACCAGCGCGCCGTTCGGGGCCTGCGCCACGCCGCTAGGCGGCGGCGTCGGGACGTTGTCCGCCAACGCCCGCACAGCGAGTATCGTCAAACCGAAAACAAGCGCGAATCGCATCGCGAAACACTAGCCGAAAGCACGCCGCTCGGCCAAGATGCGCCTCGGGGATTCGGCACGTTCATCGGGGGGACTCATGCTCGAGCGCTTTTTCCAGCTCCGCGCCCATGGCACGACGGTGCGCATCGAGGTGCTGGCCGGTTGCACCACCTTTCTCACCATGGCCTACATCATGTTCGTCAATCCGCTGATCCTCAGCGATGCCGGCATGGATCGCGGCGCGGTCTTCGTCGCGACCTGCATCGGCACCGCGATCGGCACGCTGATCATGGGCCTCTACGCCAATTATCCGCTCGCCCTGGCGCCAGGCATGGGCCTCAACGCCTATTTCACCTACGGCGTCGTCAAGGGCATGCATTATTCCTGGGAGGTCGCGCTCGGCGCGGTCCTGATTTCGGGCGTGCTGTTCCTGATCCTCAGTCTCTTGAAGTTGCGCGAATGGATCGTCGATTCGATCCCACAATCCCTGAAGATGGCAATCTCGGCCGGCATCGGCCTCTTCCTCGGCATCATCGCGTTGCACAATGCCGGCATCGTCACCGGCTCGCCCGACACGCTCGTCACCCTGGGCGATATGAAAGCGCCGGGGACGATCCTCGCCGCGTGCGGCTTCCTCGCCATCGTCGCACTCGACGCGCGCAAGGTGCCGGGCGCGATCATCATCTCGGTGCTGGCCGTCACCGCGATCGGCGTCGCGCTCGGCGTCTCGCCTTTCGAAGGCATCGCCTCGGCACCGCCGAGCCTCGCGCCGACCTTCCTGAAGCTCGACCTCAAAGGCGCGCTCGACGCCGGGCTCATCACGATCGTCTTCGCCTTCTTCTTCGTCGATCTTTTCGACAATACCGGCACGCTGGTCGGCGTTGCTTATCGCGCCGGCCTCATCGCCAAGGACGGCAAGATCCCGCGGCTCAATCGCGTCTTCATCGCCGATTCGACGGCGACGATCTGCGGCTCGTTGCTCGGCACCACCACGGTCACGAGCTACATCGAGAGTGCCGCGGGCGTGCGCGCCGGCGGCCGCACCGGCCTCGTCGGGGTGGTGGTCGCGATCCTCTTTCTCTTGAGCCTCTTCCTCTCGCCGCTGGCCGGTTCGGTGGCCGCCTATGCCACGGCGCCGGCGCTGCTCTATGTCGCCTGCCTGATGACACGCGGCCTCGCCGAGATCGACTGGGAGGACCCGACCGAATACGCCCCCGCCGTCATTACCGCGATCGCCATGCCGTTGACCTATTCCATCGCCACCGGCATCGCCTTTGGCTTCATCGCTTATGCGGTGGTCAAGCTGTTCTCGGGAAAGGCGCGCGATGTTAGCCCTGCTTTGGCGATCCTGGCGGTACTCTTTCTCGTGAAATTTTCGGTTTTGTAAGGAGAAGCGGGTTTTCCGCTAGAATTTAGGTGACCTAAGCCGCCGTTTTTCATACACTCGTTTCGGCTTTCTCGGTTTCTGCGCAAGAAAGCGACCGATCCAAGTTTAGGGAGGAAAAGCCGTTAACGAACGGCTTGGGGATTCAACCCTTTCGAAGAAGCCGCTTAGGCGAAATGACAGCTGGCTAGGGCAAGATCACAGCGATCTTGCCTTATTTTTTTGCCTGTATTGGCCCTGTGCGACTAAGACCGGATCGATTACTTTGGCGCTGTGTCGCTGCTTTCGCCCTATTCTCCGGTGACTTCGCCAAATCCGAATATGTCCGACGATACCGTCCTCTGCCCGGCCTGCGCCCAGACATCGGCACGACCGGCCTTCGTCAAATCAGGGTATCCGTTCCGCCGCTGCGCCGCCTGCGGCTTCCTGTTCGCCTCGCCCTATCCGAGCGCCGAGCAGCTCGCTGCCTATTACAACGACGCCTCGCGCACCCCGACCGAGGACCATTTCAACAAGGCGGCATCGCGCCGCCGGCGTGCGTTCCTGCGTGCGCTGCGCTTCCTGCGCTATGTCGTCCCCGGCCGCAGCGTGCTCGATCTCGGCTGCGGCGGCGGTTTCATGGTCGAAGCCTTCGGCCGGTTGGGCGCGCGCGCCGGCGGCCTCGATATCAGCGCCGGCGCCATCGCCTATGCGCGCAAGCATTTCCCGCGCGGCACGTTCTATTGCGAGCCGATGGAGACCTTCCGCGCCCGCGGCCTACAATTCGATTTCGTATTCTCGTCCGAGGTCTTGGAGCACGTGCCGGGACCGGACGAGCTGCTGGCGAGTTTCGCCGCCGTGACCAAGCCGGGCGGCCACCTCTTTGTCGCCTCGCCCGATGCGGGCCATCCGCTGGTGCCGGCGAACATCGCCGACTGGGATCAGGTCGCACCGCCCGAGCATATCCAGCTCTTCAACCGCGAGAATGCGCGCATCCTCTTCGCGCGCTTTGGCTTCGAACTCGCGAAGGCCTATCCCAACAAGAAGCCCGGCCTGTCGCTGCTGTTCAAGCGGATTTAGCTAGCACAGGTGGGACCGAATCTTCAGGTCGTCGACCCGTTCAGGCGCTCTTCGCGCATGAACCCGAAGGGGCCGCGCGTCGCAGCGCGGCCGGGTCGACCGTCGTGCGAAGCCACTCTTAAAGATGCTTCGCAAGACGCCGGCGTCCTGAAGATTCGGACGCCGGCTTTGCTGCGCTCGTCTTGCTCGCCCAGGGCGGGCTCAGCTTCGCGATCCGCCCATGCACCGGGCAGCTCGGCACATGCGCACCCTTCAGATAGCCGAGGCTCATCAGGAACTCGCCGACGATCTCGCCGCCGGTAAAGCGGAAGGTGTCACGGAAGAGCTTCACCCAACGCTCCTTGGAGCGCGGGTGATGCGCATCGAGCCAGGCGGCGAAGGAGCCATGGCTTTGGCGGATGGCCTTTAGCCGCTTGGCGTTCTCGATCACCGCCTCGATCTTCAAGCGGTTACGGATGATGCCGGAATCGGCCATCAGCCGCTTCACGTCGCGCGGGGTGAAGGCCGCGATCTTGTCGATGTCGAAACCGCGGAAGGCAGCGTTGAAGGCGGCGCGTTTCTTCAGCACCGTCAGCCAGGAGAGGCCGGCCTGGTTGATCTCGAGGGCCAAGCGCTCGAACAGCACGGCATCCTCGCGCGCCGGGAAGCCATATTCACTTCCGTGATAGTCGCCGTGGAAAGGATGGCCGGGCGCGAGCCGGCAATACGCGGCGCTCATCGTCGCTAGGATCGCAGATTGACGAGGCCGAAGCGGATGACCGCATACATGATCAGCCACAGGATCGCGGCGATGATACTGGTCATGCCGACTTTGAACCACAGCCGCGGATTGGCCGGCGCGCCGGCGGCATGAGCGAGATCGCCTTGTTCCGCCGGCTTCACGCCCCAAGGCAGTACGGCGAAGAGCGCGAGCCACCAGATCACGATATACATGGCGACGCCGACAAACCAACTCATGAACCTAAACCTCTTCGAGCTCGATCAAGGTCCCGGCGAAATCCTTCGGATGGAGGAACAGCACCGGCTTGCCATGGGCGCCGATGCTCGGCTCGCCGTCACCCAAGATGCGCGCGCCAGCTCGGCGTAGCGTATCGCGCGCCGCGATGATGTCGGCGACCTCGTAGCAAAGATGATGCATGCCTCCGCCGGGGTTGCGCGCGAGGAATCCGGCGACCGGCGAATTATCGCCCAGGGGCGCCAGCAGCTCGATCTTGGTATTGGCGAGGGTGACGAACACGGTCTCCACGCCATGCGCCGGCAGATCGACCGGCGCCGAGACCTCGGCGCCCAGGACGTCACGATAAAGCGCCGCCGCCCCGGCAAGATCCGGCACGACGATCGCGACATGATTGAGCCGACCGATCATGTGACCGGTTTTAGCGCAGCGCGCGGATGCCTAGAAGCGACATTCAGTCGCCGGCAATCGGCCGGCTTGCCTCGCTCGGCAAAGGTTGACGCACCGGACTCAGCCCCGCGGGGATACGCAAGGCGAGGCCCAGCAAGACGATCGTCAGCACGCCGGCGATTAAATAGACGTTATGAATCGCGGCGGCGATGGCATCGGATAGCCGCAAGGTCTCGACGGCGCCGAGCGTCGCGCGGGTCGCCGGCTCCAAGAGGCGGTTGATCGCATCGTCGGCGCCCGCGATCCGCTGGCCGACGACGAAATTGAACACCGCGCCGAAGATCGCCGTGCCGACCGCCTGGCCGACGGTGCGCAGGAACATGTTCGCCGAGGTCGCGGCCCCCCGCTCGCTCCAGCCGACGCTGGTCTGCACCGCGACGACGAAGGTGGTGTTGCTAAAGCCCATGCCGAGGCCGAGCACCGCGGCGGCGAAAGCCGCCCAGGCCGGACCGTTGGCCGGCGTCGCGGTCAAGAGCAGCGCCGCGCCGGCGACCATGATCACCCCGCCCCAGAGCGCCGCCGCGCGGTAGGAGATGCGCACCATCAACCGGCCGGCGCCGAACGTGCCGAAGGTCCAGAGCACCGAGGCCGCGCCGAGTGCCAGGCCCGCGACCGCCGGACTCGCGCCCATCGCGCCCTGCACATAGGTCGGCAGGAAGGCGCCGTTGCACATCATCAGCGCGCCGATCGCAAAGGAGCCGATATTGCCGAGAACGATGATCGGCAGCCGCCACAGCCGGAACGGCACGATCGGCTCGCGGATGCGCGCTTCCTGCCAAACGAGGGCGGCGAGCGCCGCGACGGCGAGTGCGCTCAGGCCGATCAGCATCTCGCTGTCGAGGTTGCGTGCCTGCACCAGCACGACCATCAGCGCGCCGATGCCGATCATCAGCAATACGGCGCCGAGATAATCGATCTCGTGGCGTTGCGGCGCGATCCGCTCCTTGAGGAAGATCGCGAGCATCGCCATGGTGGCGATGCTGACCGGAATGTTGATCCAGAACACCAGCGCCCAATGCAAGTGCTCGACGATGAAGCCGCCGAGCACCGGTCCGGCGATCGCCGAGGTGCCGAACACCGCCGAGAGGTAGCCCTGCACCATCGCCCGCTCTTTCGGCGGGTAGACGTCACCGAGGATGGTCCAGGCGATCGGCTGGATCGCGCCGGAGCCGAAGCCCTGAATGGTCCGGAGCGCGATCAGCGGCACCATGCCCCAGGCAAAGCCGCAAGCGGTCGAGGCCAAGAGGAACATGGTCGCGCCGACGATGAAGACGCGCTTGCGGCCATAGACATCGGCCAAGCGCCCGTAGATCGGCGTCGCGGCGGCCTGCGCCAGCAGATAAGACGCGAAGACCCAGCTGAAGAGGTGGAAGCCGCCGAGATCGGCGACGATGGTCGGCATCGCGGTGCCAACGATGGTCGCTTCGACCGCCGCCATGAACTGCGCCATCATGCAGGCGGCGAGGATATAGCCGCGCCCGCGCGGCGCGGCGGCGCTCTCCTCGCTCGAAGCTAGGCTCTTGTCCACGTCACGCAGGCTAGCGAGCGCTCGCGGCAGAGACCAATGCGTCTCGCGCATGGCCGGAAGCCACCGGCGCGAGAACCTTCAAATCCGCACCACATGCACGTCGGTGACCGGACGCTTGCCGTGCCAAGCCTTGAGCGCGCGGCGGATCGCGACCCGCACCGCCTCGCGCAGAGCCTCGTCGTCGCGGCGGTCTCGCAAGGACAGGTCCTCGATCGCCTCTTCGATGCAATCGCGTAACTCCGCAGCAGCCGCAACGGCGTCCTCGGCGAGGCCCTGCACCGTCACCTGCGGCGGCGCCTTGAGCTTACCGTCGCGATCGACCACCACCGTCGCCATCGCCGCGCCGTTCCACACCATGCGCTGGCGATTCTTCAGTGCCTCGCCGCCCAGCGGCAACAGCGTCTTGCCGTCGGCGACCAGACGGCCGGTCGGCACTTCGCCGATCACGCCGGGCTCGCCCGGCGCGAGCTTCACCATCTGGCCGTTGCACGTGACGAGCGCGTGGCGCGCGCCTTGCTCCTCGGCAAGCTTGGCATGCGCCATCAGATGCCGCGCCTCGCCATGCACCGGCAGCGCGATCCGCGGCTTGACCAGAGCATACATGCGCGCAAGCTCGTCCTGCGCCGGATGGCCCGAGACATGGACGAAATGATCGTGCTCGGAAATGATCTCGACGCCGATATGGGCGAGCTTGTTCTGCAAGCGGCCGATCGCGCGCTCGTTGCCGGGAATGACGCGCGACGAGAAGATCACCGTGTCGCCTGGCTCGAGCACGATTTCGGGATGCTCGTCCTCGGCGATGCGCCAGAGCGCCGCACGCGGCTCGCCCTGGCTGCCGGTACAGATCAGCACCACCTTGTCGCGCGGCAGATAGGCGGCCTCCTCGTCGGTCAGGAACGGCACGATATTCTCGAGATAGCCGGTCTCGCGCGCGGCGTGATCCATGCGCCAGAGGGAGCGCCCGACCAGCGCCGCATGGCGGTCGTTGGCGGCGGCCGCGGCGGCGATCGAGGCGAGGCGCGCGACATTCGAGGCAAAACAGGCGACCGCCACCCGCTCCTTCTGCTGCCCGACAAGATCGATCAGCGATTTGCGGACATCGGCCTCGGAGCCGGCCTCGCCGGGCCGCAGCGCGTTGGTCGAATCGCACACCATCGCCAGCACGCCCTCCTCGCCGAGGCGCTTGAGCGCCGCCTCGTCGGCGGTCGGGCCGACCAGCGGATCGGCATCGAATTTCCAGTCGCCGGTATGAAGCACGGTGCCGAACGGCGTGCGCAGCACGACGGCATTGGGCTCGGGGATCGAATGGGTGAGCGTGATCAGCTCCAGCTCGAACTGCCCGACCGAGAAGCGGCCCGACATCGGCACTTCGTGCAGCGGCACCTCGTGCTCGAGCCCGGCCTCGATCAATTTCTGGCGCAGCACCGCCGCCGTGAACGGCGTCGCATAGACCGGGCAGCGCAAGCGCTTCCAGAGATGCTGCACCGCGCCGATATGGTCCTCATGCGCATGGGTGCAGACGAGGCCGTCGAGCCGGTCGGCGCGCTGCGCGATGAAATCGGGATCGGCCATGATGATGTCGACGCCGGGCACGGTGTCGTCGGCGAAGGTGATGCCGCAATCGATCATCAGCCAACGGCCGCCATAGCCGTAAAGGCTCATATTCATGCCGATCTCGCCGACGCCGCCGAGCGCCAGAAAGACCAGCTCGTCCGGACGGTTGATGCTGTTGTCAGCGCTCATTCTCGGCTGGCTCAGACCGAAATCGTCGTCGGCTTGCGGTTGCGCTCGTAAACCAGCCGCAAGCCCCAAAGGTTCAATGTGCCGTCGACGCGCTCGATCAAGGGGCTCGCATGCTCGAAGACCGGCGCGAGGCCCCCAGTCGCGATCACCCGCATCTGGGCGCCGAACTCAGCGGTGATGCGGGTGACGATGCCCTCGATCAAGCCGACATAGCCCCAATAGATGCCCGATTGCATGCAGGCGACGGTGTTGGTGCCGATAACCTTCGCCGTCGAATGGATCGCGACGCTCGGCAGCTTCGCCGCCGCCTGCTCGAGCGCCTGGAGCGACAGGTTGACGCCCGGCGCGATCACGCCGCCGCGATAGTTGCCGGCCGCGTCGATCACGTCGAAGGTCGTCGCGGTGCCGAAATCGAGGACGATCGCGGCGCCGGGATAGCGGTCATGCGCCGCGATGGTGTTGATGAGGCGGTCGGCGCCGACCTCCTCGGGCCGGTCGACCAGCGCCTTCATGCCGAGCTCGACCCCGGCCTCGCCGACCATCAGCGGCGTCGAGGCGCAATAATCCTGGCAGAATTTGACGAGGTTGAAATTCGCGTCGGGCACAACGCTGGCGATGATCGTCCCCGAGATGCGCCCGCGGGTGAAGCCGGCGAGGCTGAGCAGATGATCGAGCCAGACGACGTATTCGTCGGCGGTACGCTTCGCTTCGGTCGCGGCGCGCCAGGCTCCTTGCAGCCGGTCGCCGTCCCATAGGGCGAACACCGTGTTGGTGTTGTTGGCGTTGATCGCGAGCAGCATGGCGACTCCTAAGCGGCGGCCGCGGGAAAGACCTCGCCCGCCGCGATACGGCGGCGGCCGGCGGCGCTATCGAGCAACAGCGCGCCATCCTTGTCGAGTCCCGCGAAGATGCCGTCCGCGGTCGATGTCGGCAGGCGGACACGGATCGACTGGCCGAGACCACGCGCACGCGCCAGCCAGGCGGCGCGGATCGCGGCAAAACCGGCACCCTCGTCCCAGCGTTCGTACCAGCGGAGAAACGCCGCGGCCAACGCCGCCAGCATCGCCTCGGGCGCGATGTCGGCGCCGGTCGCGGCCAGCGCCGTCGCGGGATAACCGACCGCGACCGGATAGGTTGCGAGATTGACGCCGATGCCGAGCACCAGCCAGTCAATTCCACTCTGCGCCTTGGATTGCGATTCGAGCAGGATGCCGGCGAGCTTGCGCCCGGCGAGAAGCACATCGTTCGGCCATTTGAATTCGATGGCGGCCTCGGAGGCTGCGCTGAGACAAGCCTCGCCGACTGCCAGCGCGGCGACGAAGCCGAGCTGCGCCGCCGCCGCCACAGGCACCGCGGGCCGCAAGATCAGCGAGGCATAGAGATTGCCAGCCGGCGAGACCCATTCCCGGCCCTGGCGGCCGTGCCCGGCGGTCTGCACGCGTGCCCAGACTAGCGTCCCGGCCGGCGCGCCGGCGGCGGCGAGGGCCTTGGCGTCGTCGCTGGTGCTGGCGATGCGCTCGTGGCCGACGAGGCGATAGAAGGGCGGCAAAGACTCCGACGCTTGATTTGGTCGCATTTTCTGCGGCGAACCGGTTCCCGCTTTGCCGGAAAATGCTCCGGTCATCCGGTGAAGAGCGCCGCGGCGACGGCGTCGGCGCCATCGACCAGGAGGCCCGGCCAGGCGAAGAAGAACAGGATGATCACCGCCGAGACGACCAGCACGGCCTGCATCTCGCGGCCGATCGGTCGATCGAAAGCGCCGGCCGGCTCGTCGAAATACATCAGCTTGACGATGCGCAGATAGTAGAAGGCGCCTACCACGCTCGCGACTACGCCGATGACGGCGAGCACATAGAGGTGCGCGTCGATGGCGGCGAGGAACACATAGACTTTGGCGAAGAAGCCGGCCAGGGGCGGAATACCGGCGAGCGAGAACATGAAGATCGCCAGCGCCAGCGCCAGGCCCGGTTGCGTTCGCGACAGGCCGGCGAGATCGTTGATGCCCTCGACCGGCTTGCCGTCGCGGCGCATGCACAGGATGACCGCAAAAGCGCCGACATTCATGAAGAGATAGATGGCGAGATAGACGAGGATGCCGCGCACCCCCGCGGCGCTGCCGGCGGCGAGGCCGATCAGCGCGTAGCCGACATTGCCGATCGAGCTGTAGGCCATCAGCCGCTTGATGTTGCTCTGGTTGATCGCGGCGAAGGCGCCCAAGAGCATCGAGGCGACCGAGATGAACCAGATGACCTGCCGCCATTCGGCGACGAGGCCTCCGAAAGGTCCGACCATGACACGGACGAACAGCGCCATCGCCGCGATCTTGGGCGCGACCGAGAAGAACGCGGTCACCGGCGTCGGCGCGCCTTCATAGACGTCGGGCGTCCACATATGGAACGGCACCGCCGAGACCTTGAAGGCGAGCCCGACCGCGATCAGCACGATGCCGACGACGAGCCCGATCGAGACCGTCCCGCCATCGGCGAAATTATGCGCGAGCGTGTCGAAATTGGTGGTGCCGGCGAAGCCGTAGACCATCGACGCGCCGTAAAGCAGCATGCCCGAGGCCAGCGCGCCGAGAACGAAATATTTGAGCCCGGCCTCGGTCGAGCGGACGTCGTCGCGATGGAAGGCGGCGACGACATAGAGCGCGAGGCTCTGCAACTCGAGCGAAACATAGAGCGAGATGAGATCGTTCGCAGCGATCATCATCATCATGCCGGTGGTCGAGAGCAGCACCAGCACCGCATATTCCGGCCGCGCGATGCCCTCGCGCTCGTTGAAGCCCATCGCCATGATGAGCGTCAGCGCCGAGCCGATCAGCACCAGCATCTTCGAGAAGGCACCGAAGCCGTCGACCACGAAGAGGCCGTAGAGCGCGACCTGCCGCTCCGGCCCGTGCGCATGCAGCGGCGAGGCGACCAGGGCGAAGGCGACGACCAGCGCCGCGACCGCCAGCCAGGCGATTTCGCGCGCGGCCTTGTCGCCCTGGAAGACGCCAAGGATGAGCAGCGCCATCGACGCCGCGGCAAGGAAGAGCTCGGGCAAAGCGGCCATGAAATCGGGCAACGCGAGATGCATCGATCCGCTCCCCTACCGCGCTGCGAGATGATGGCCGGTAGAGCGCGCCGCCTGCACGCTCTCGATCAGATTGCCGATCGTCGGCTGGATCGGCTTGAGGAAGCTGTCGGGATATATCCCCATCCACAGCACCACGGCGATCATCGGCACGAACACCACGATCTCGCGCCAGTTGAGGTCGAGCATCGCCTTGACGTCGTCGCGCGTGATCGTACCGAAGATCACGCGGCGGTAGAGATAGAGCATATAGGCCGCGCCGAGGATCATGCCGGTGGTGGCGAAGAACGCGACCCAGGTGTTGACCTTGAACGCGCCCAACAGCGCCAGGAACTCGCCGATGAAGCCGCTGGTGCCGGGCAGGCCGACCGATGCCAGCATGAACACCATGAAGCAGAAGGCATAGCGCGGCATGTTGTGGACGAGGCCGCCGTAGCGCGCGATCTCGCGGGTATGCAGGCGGTCGTAGACGACGCCGACGCAAAGGAAGAGCGCGGCCGAGACGACGCCGTGGCTCAGCATCTGGATCATCGCGCCCTGCAGGCCTTCCGCGGTCACGGTGAAGATGCCCATGGTGACGAGGCCCATATGCGCGACCGAGGAATAGGCGATCAGCTTCTTCATGTCGTCCTGGGCGAGCGCGACCAGCGAGGTGTAGACCACCGCGACAACGCTCAGCAGATAGACGAGCGGCGTGAAGAAGGCCGAGGCATCGGGGAACATCGGCAGCGAGAAGCGGATGAAACCATAGCCGCCCATCTTCAAGAGCACGCCGGCGAGGATGACCGAGCCCGCAGTCGGCGCCTCGACATGGGCGTCGGGCAGCCAGGTGTGGACCGGCCACATCGGCACCTTCACCGCGAAGGAAGCGAAGAAGGCGAGCCACAGCCATTTCTGCAATTCGGGCGGGAAGTTAAAATTGAGCGCCTCGACGATGTCGCTCGATCCCACCTGGAAATAGATGGTGAGAATCGCCAGCAACATCAGCACCGAGCCGAGGAGCGTATAGAGAAAGAACTTGAACGCGGCATAGACGCGCCGCGGCCCGCCCCAGACGCCGATGATCAGGAACATCGGGATCAGCACGCCCTCGAAGAACATATAGAAGACGAAGAAATCGAGCGCGCAGAACATGCCGATCATCAGGGTCTCGAGCACGAGGAAGGCGATCATGTATTCCTTCACCCGCACCTTCACCGAGGTCCAGCTCGCGACGACGCAGATCGGCGTCAGGAACGCCGACAGCACGACGAAGAACAGCGAGATGCCGTCGATCCCCATCTGATAGGCGATGTGGAATTGCGGCAGCCACTGCGCCTGCTCGACGAACTGGAAATCCGAGGTCGAGGGATCGAACCGCGCCCAGATGACGAGCGACAGGAGGAGATCGACCAGCGAGGTCCAGAGCGCGATCCAGCGCGCGTTGCGCGCGACATCCTCGGCGGCGCCGCGCAAGATCATGATCGCCAACACGCCAACGAGCGGCAGGAAGGTGACGAGGCTGAGGAGCGGCCAATTATCCATGACGCGCCCTTACCCGATCTGAAACAAGAGATACCACGAGACCAGCGCCACCACGCCGATCAGCATCGCGAAGGCATAGTGATAGAGATAGCCGGTCTGCAAGCGGCTGGCGCCGATCGAGAGCCGGCGCGTCGTCGCGGCGAGACCGTCGGGGCCGAGTCCGTCGATGATGCTGCCGTCGCCCTTCTTCCAGAGGCCGACGCCCAAAGCCATCAGCGGCCGCACGATGAGGAAATCGTAGATTTCGTCGAAGTACCACTTGTTGAGGAACAACAGGTAGATCGGCCGGAAGCTGCGCGCCGTCCAGGCCGGCAGGCCCGGCTGCCAGATATAGGCGACCCAAGCCATGAAGATGCCGAAGAGACCCATGGCGAGCGGCAGCTTGCTCACCCAGAACGGCAGGTCTTCCGCGCGCGCCAGGCTGTCATGGCCGGGCAGCACCAGGATCGCGTCGCGCCAGAATTCGGTGCGGCCCTCGCCGACGAAGAGATGGTAGCCGAGGAAGCCGGCAACGACGGCGCCAGTGGCGAGCACCACCAGCGGCCACAGCATAACAGGCGGCGATTCATGTGCGTGTTGCATCACCTCGCGATCAGCGTGGCTCTTGCCGTGGAAGGTCATGAAAAGGAGGCGCCAGGAATAGAAGGCGGTGATGAACGCGGCGAAGCTGCCGAGCCAGTAGGCATAGAGTCCGGTGCCGGTGCCGGCCGCGTAGGAGGCTTCGAGGATCGTGTCCTTGGAATAATAGCCGGCGAACGGCCAGATGCCGGCGAGCGCGAGGCTGCCGATCCACATCAGGATATAGGTATAGGGCACGAGATAGCGGATGCCGCCCATCTTGCGCATGTCCTGCTCGCCCGACATGGCGTGGATCACCGAGCCGGCGCCGAGGAACAGCAGCGCCTTGAAGAAGGCATGGGTCATCAGATGGAACATCGCCGCGCTATAGGCCGAGACGCCGGCGGCGAAGAACATGTAGCCCAATTGGCTGCAGGTCGAATAGGCGATGACGCGCTTGATGTCGTTCTGCGCCATACCGATGGTGGCGGCGAACATCGCGGTCGTGCCGCCGATGACGACGACCACGCCGAGCGCGGTCGGCGAATATTCGAAGAGCGGCGAGAGTCGCGCCAGCATGAACACACCGGCGGTCACCATGGTCGCGGCATGGATCAGGGCCGAGACCGGGGTCGGGCCTTCCATCGCGTCGGGCAGCCAAGTGTGCAGGCCGAGCTGCGCCGATTTGCCCATCGCGCCGACGAACAAGAGGATGCAGGTCACGGTCAGCGCCGGCCAGACATGGCCGAGAAAGTTGATCGTGGTCTTGGCGACCTCGGGGGCCGCGCCGAACACGGTCTCGAACTGCAGCGAGCCAAAGAGCTGATAAACCGCGAAGATGCCGAGAATGAAACCGAAATCGCCGACGCGGTTGACGACGAAGGCCTTGATCGCGGCGGCATTGGCGCTCGGGCGGTCGTACCAAAACCCGATCAGCAGATAGGAGGCCAGGCCGACGCCCTCCCAGCCGAAGAACATCTGCACGAAATTGTCGGCCGTCACCAGCATCAGCATGAAGAAGGTGAAGATGCTGAGATAAGCCATGAAGCGCGGGATCGAGTGATCGTGCTCCATGTAGCCGACGGAATAGACATGGACCATCGAGGAAACGATGGTGACCACCGCGACCATCACCGCGGAGAGCGTATCGAAGCGCAGCGCCCATTCGACCTGGAGGTCGCCCGTATCCATCCAGTTGAAGAGATCGATCGTCGTCGCATGTCCGTGGAGCGCGACCTGGACATAGACGACGATGCCGAGCACCGCCGAGGCGAGCACCGCGACGCAGGTGACGAGCTGCGCGCCCCGATCGCCGATCCAGCGGCCGAAGAAGCCGGCGATGATCGACGCGACCAGCGGCAGGAAGATGGCGGCGACGTACACGGGCGCTTCAGCCTTTCATCCGGTTGATGTCTTCGACCGCGATGGTGCCGCGGTTGCGGAAATAGACGACCAGGATGGCAAGGCCGATCGCCGCCTCGGCCGCGGCGACCGTCAGCACGAACATGGCGAAGACCTGGCCGACGAGATCGTTGAGGAAGGACGAGAAGGCGACGAAGTTGATGTTGACCGCGAGCAGCATCAGCTCGATCGACATCAGGATGATGATAACGTTGCGGCGGTTGAGGAAGATGCCGAAAATCCCGAGGGTGAAGAGGATCGCGGCGACGACGAGATAATGCGCCAGGCCGATGTGGACCAGCATCGCCCTACACCCCCTGCCGCGGCCGCACTTTGACCACCTCGACGGCGTCCGCGCGCCGCCGCGCGACCTGCTGCCCGATCCTCTGCCGCCGCACACCCTCGCGCGCGCGGAGGGTCAGGACGATCGCGCCGATCATCGCCACCAGCAGGATCAGGCCGGCTGCCTGGAAGGCGTAGATGTAGTGGGTATAGAGGAGCGCGCCGAGCGCCGCGGTATTGGTCACTTGCGTGAGCGCCGGCGTCGGCGCCGCGGCGGCGCTGCCGATATCGGGCGACAGGCTCCAGGCGCCAAAGATCAGGATCAGCTCGACCAGCAGCGCCAACCCGATCAGCGCGCCGATCGGCAGGTATTGCAGCACCCCGCGGCGCAACGCGACGAAATTGATGTCGAGCATCATCACCACGAACAGGAACAGCACCGCGACCGCGCCGACATAGACAATGACGAGGATCATCGCCAGGAACTCGGCGCCCAGCAGCACGAACAGCCCGGCCGCGTTGAAGAAGGCGAGGATCAGGAACAGCACCGAATGGACGGGGTTGCGCGCCGAGATCACCATCACGCCCGACGCGACCGCGACCCCGGCAAAGGCCCAGAAAGAGATCGCTTGGAGGACTTCGCCGACCGGCATCAGCGGCCCCTTACCGGTAAGGGGCGTCGAGCGCGATGTTGTTCGCGATCTCCGCCTCCCAGCGATCGCCGTTCGCGAGCAGCTTTTCCTTGTTGTAGAAAAGTTCTTCGCGGGTCTCGGTGGCGAATTCGAAATTCGGCCCCTCGACGATGGCATCGACGGGGCACGCCTCTTGGCAGAGCCCGCAATAGATGCATTTCGTCATGTCGATGTCGTAGCGCGTGGTGCGTCGACTGCCGTCCTCGCGCGGCTCGGCCTCGATCGTGATCGCGAGCGCCGGGCAGATCGCCTCGCATAGCTTGCAGGCGATGCAGCGCTCTTCGCCGCTGGGATAGCGGCGCAGCGCGTGCTCGCCGCGGAAGCGCGGGCTCAAAGGCCCTTTCTCGAACGGATAGTTCACCGTCACCGGCGTCTTGAACATATATTTCAGCGTCAGCCACAGGCCGGAGACGATCTCGGCCAGAAGCAGGCCGCGCACGCCGCCGCGATCCATGATCGCCATCGTCACCCTCCTCCGACGGGCAGCCAGCCCATCGTCACCAGCACGCCCGCCGTGACCACCAGCCACAGCAGCGACAGTGGCAGGAACACCTTCCAGCCGAGCCGCATCAGCTGGTCGTAACGGAAGCGCGGCAAGGTCGCGCGCACCCAGAGGAAACAGAACAACACGAAGGCGATCTTGCCGAAGAACCAGCCCACCGACCAGAGATGCGCAAGCACCCCGGTGAAAGGCTGCCAGTTGAACGGCGCCAGCCAGCCGCCGAGGAACAGGATGCTGACCATCGCGCTCATCAGGATCATGTTCGCGTATTCGCCGAGATAGAACAGGGCGAAGGCCATCGCCGAATATTCGACGAAGAAGCCGGCGACGAGCTCCGATTCGCCTTCGGGCAGATCGAAAGGCGAGCGATTGGTCTCGGCGAGGCCCGAGATGAAGAACACGACGAACATCGGCAAGAGCGGGATGCAGAACCAGATCTTCTGCTGCGCCTCGACGATCGCCGAGAGATTGAGCGAGCCGACGCAGAGCAGCACGCTGACCATCACGAAACCGATCGAGACCTCGTAGGAAACCATCTGCGCCGCCGAGCGCAGCGCGCCGAGGAAGGCGTATTTCGAGTTCGACGACCAGCCGGCCATGATGATGCCGTAGACGCCGAGCGAGCTGATCGCGAAGAGATAGAGGATGCCGACATTGATGTTGGCGATCACGACCCCGGCATCGAAGGGAATGACGGCCCAGGCGACGATCGCCAGGCTGAAGGTGACGATCGGCGCCGCGAGGAAGACGCCGCGATTGGCGCCGGTCGGGATCACCGTCTCCTTCATCAAGAGCTTGAGCCCGTCGGCGAGCGGCTGGAACAGGCCGAACGGCCCGACGACGTTGGGGCCGCGGCGCAGCTGCGCCGCCGCCAGCACCTTGCGCTCGGCATAGGTGAGATACGCGACCGCGAGCAGCAGCGGGACGATGATCGCCAGGATCTCGCCGATCAGCACCGCCGTGGGGATGCCGTAGCTGCGAAGGAAATCAGCCATGCGTGCCCGTCTTCGGCGCGCTGCTTTGCGCCCGCACCACGGCGCATTCGACCATGGTCGGCGAGGCGCGGCTGATCATGTCGGTGCGGAAGAAATCGCGGATCGGATAGACGAAGGGCGCATCCTCGACTGTGCCGCTCTTACCGAACCCGCCCCAGGCGGCCTGCGGCACTTCGCCGATTTCGGCGAAGGTCGGATATGCCTGGACAAGGCGGGCGCGCAGCGCGGCAAGCGACTCATAAGGCAGCGGCTTGCCCAGCACCGCCGAGAGAGCGCGCAGGATCGCCCAGTCCTCGCGCGCCTCGCCCGGCGGGAAGACCGCACGGCGCGCGAGCTGGACGCGGCCTTCGGTGTTGACATAGGCCGCGTCTTTCTCGGTATAGGCGGCGCCGGGCAGCACGACATCGGCGCGCGCCGCGCCGCGATCGCCGTGATGGCCCTGATAGACGACGAAAGCCGCGCCGAGCCGCTCGGTGTCGATCTCGTCCGCGCCAAGCAGATAGAGGACATCGATCTCGCCACGCTCGCAGCCGGCAAGGATGCCGGCGACATCGCGGCCACCCTGCCCCGGCACGAAGGCGAGATCGAGACCGCCGACGCGCGCGGCGGCAAGATGCAGCACGTTGAAGCCGTTCCAGCCCTCGCGCACCATTCCCACGCTGTCGGCGAGTTCGCGCGCCAGCGCCAGGATCGCCGCGCCATCCCTGCGACGGAGCGCGCCCTGCCCCAGCACCAGCATCGGCTGCTTCGCGTCTTTCAGGAATTCGCGCGCGCGCTCGACGAGGCCTTGCGGGCCGGTGCCGAGCGTCGTCACCGGGAAGGTCAGATCGAGCGGCGGCCCGAAGGCGCCGACGCGGAAGCCGCCTTGCAGCCAGCGCTTCCGGAGGCGCGCATTGAGGATCGCCGCCTCGTAGCGGGGATTGGTGCCGACCAGCACGCAGGCATCCGCTTGCTCGATGCCGGCGATGGTCGTGTTGAAGAGATAGCCGGCGCGACAGGATGGATCGAGCGCGGCGCCGTCCTGGCGGCAATCGAGATGCGGCGAGCCGAGCGCGCCCATCAGTTCTTTCAGCGCGAACATCGCCTCGACATCGACGAGATCGCCGGCGATCGCGGCGACGCGATTGCCCGGGACGGCTTTCAGCCGCGTCGCGACCAGCGCCAGCGCCTCCTGCCACGACGCCTCGACCAGCTTGCCGCCGCGCCGCAGATAGGGGCGATCGAGCCGGCGCTTGGCGAGACCGTCGACGGCGAAACGCGTCTTGTCGGAGATCCACTCCTCGTTCACCGCTTCATTGAGGCGCGGCAGGATGCGCAGCACCGCGGGCCCGCGCGCATCGACACGGATGTTGGAGCCGACCGCGTCGAGCACGTCGACCGACTCGGTCTTGCGCAGCTCCCACGGCCGCGCCGCGAAAGCGTAGGGCTTCGAGGTCAGCGCGCCGACCGGGCAGAGGTCGATGATATTGGCCGAGAGCTCGGATTCGAGCGCCTTGCCGACAAAGGTGTCGATCTCCATGTTCTCGCCGCGGCCGATGCCGCCGAGATCGGCGACGCCGGCGACGTCGCTGAGAAAGCGGATGCAGCGCGTGCAATGGATGCAGCGGTTCATGCTGGTCTCGACCAGCGGACCGAAATCCTTGTCCTTCACCGCGCGCTTGTTTTCCTCATAGCGCCCGCGATCGAAGCCATAGGCCATCGCCTGGTCCTGCAGGTCGCATTCGCCGCCCTGGTCGCAGATCGGGCAATCGAGCGGATGGTTGATCAGCAGGAACTCCATCACGCCCTTGCGCGCCTTCTTGGCCTTCTCGCTGTCGGTGAGGATCACCATGCCGTCGGCGACCGGCATCGCGCAGGAGGCGATCGGCTTCGGCGCCTTTTCCTGCTCGACCAGGCACATGCGGCAATTGCCGGCAATCGCGAGGCGCTCGTGGAAGCAGAAATGCGCCACCTCGATGCCGGCCTGCTGGCAGGCTTGCAGCACGGTCGCGCCCGCCGCGACCTCGACCTCGACGCCGTTGATCTTGAGCTTCGGCATCGCCTACTCCGCCGCCTGCGCCGTCGCGCGGTATTGCGCGATGCGCCGCTCGAGCTCGGGCCGGAAATGCCGGATCAACCCCTGCACCGGCCAAGCCGCGGCGTCGCCCAGCGCGCAGATGGTATGGCCCTCGATCTCGTAGGTGACTTCGAGCAGCATGTCGATCTCGGGCACGGTGGCGTTGCCTTTGACCATGCGCTCCATCACCCGCCACAGCCAGCCGGTGCCCTCGCGGCACGGCGTGCACTGACCGCAGCTCTCATGCTTGTAGAATTGCGACAGCCGCGCGATCGCTTTGACGATGTCGGTCGACTTGTCCATGACGATGACGGCGGCCGTGCCGAGACCGCTCTTCACGTCGCGCAGCGCATCGAAATCCATCAGCACGGTGTCGCAGATCTCTTTCGGGATCACCGGAACGGAGGCGCCGCCCGGAATGACGGCAAGGAGATTGTCCCAGCCGCCACGCACGCCGCCGGCGTAGGTCTCGACCAACTCCTTCAAGGGAATGCCCATCGCCTCTTCGACATTGCACGGCTTCTCGACGTGACCCGAGATACAAAAGACCTTGGTGCCCTCGTTCTTCGGCCGGCCGATGCCGGCGAACCATGATGCGCCGCGGCGCAAGATGGCCGGCGCGACCGCGATGCTCTCGACATTGTTGACAGTGGTCGGGCAGCCATAGAGGCCGACGCCGGCCGGGAATGGCGGCTTCAGCCGCGGCTGGCCCTTCTTGCCCTCCAGCGATTCGAGCAGCGCCATCTCCTCGCCGCAGATATAAGCGCCAGCGCCGCGATGGAGATAGATCTCGTAATCGTAGCCCGAGCCGCAGGCATTCTTGCCGATGAGGCCCGCTTCATAGGCTTCGTCGATCGCCGCCTGCAGATGAACGGCCTCGGTCGCGAACTCGCCGCGGATATAGATGTAGCAGGCGGTCGCGCCCATGCCGGCGCCCGCCAAGAGGCAGCCTTCGACCAGCTTGTGCGGATCGTTGCGGATGATGTCGCGGTCCTTGCAGGTGCCGGGCTCGCTCTCATCGGCGTTGACGACGAGATAGCGCGGGCGGTCGCCGGTCTTGGGCATGAACGACCATTTGAGCCCGGTCGGGAAGCCGGCGCCGCCGCGGCCGCGCAGCCCCGAGGCCTTGACCTCGTTCACGATCCAGTCGCGGCCCTTGAGGATCAACTCCTTGGTGCCGTCCCAATCGCCGCGCGCGCGCGCGCCGGCGAGGCGCCAGTCGCCCTGGCCATAGAGATTGGTGAAGATGCGGTCCTTGTCGGCGAGCATCATTTCACCCCAGGCAAATCCGAGGAAGTCAGCGTCGTCGGCCCGCCTTCGGGCGCCGAGCCCTGGCGGCCCTTGACCGAGCCCGCCGGGGGCTTCTCGCCGCGCGCCAGTGCATCGATCAGCTTCTCGGTCGCGGGCCCGTCGAGGTCCTCGTAGAAATCGCTGTTGTTCACCTGGATGATCGGCGCGTTTACGCAAGCGCCGAGGCATTCGACCTCGAACAAGGTGAACTTCTTGTCGGGCGTGGTCTCGCCGATGCCGATACCGAGCTTTTTCTTGCAGGCGGCGACGACCGCGTCCGAGCCCCTGAGCCAGCACGGCGTCGTCGTGCAAATCTGCAGGAAATGGCGGCCGACCGGCTCGAGGTTGAACATCGTATAGAAGCTGGCGACCTCGTAGACGCGGATCGGCGGCATCGCCAGCATCTCGGCGATCACGTCCATCGCCGCGCGCGGCACCCAATTGTCGTGTTGCTCTTGCGCCAGATAGAGCAGCGACAAAACCGCGCTCGCCTGCCGCCCCGGCGGATATTTCGCGATAGAGGCTTTCGCCTTCTCGAGATTGCCTGGCATGAAGGCGAAGCTCGCCGGCTGCTCGACAGGCGCGCCGTTGCCGCGGCCGCTCATCGATCGACCTCGCCGAAGACGATATCCATCGAGCCGATGATCGCGACGATATCGGCCAGCATATGGCCGCGCCCCATGAATTCGAGCCCTTGCAGGAAGGCGAAGCCCGGCGCGCGGATCTTGCAGCGATAGGGGCGGTTGCCGCCATCGGCGACGAGATAAACGCCGAATTCGCCTTTTGGCGCCTCGACCGCGGTGTAGGTCTCGCCCGCCGGCACGTGATAGCCCTCGGTATAGAGCTTGAAATAATGGATCAGCGCTTCCATCGAGGATTTCATCTCCTCGCGCGGCGGCGGCATGACCTTGCGGTCGTTGATCCGCACCGGCCCGCCGGGCATGCGCTCGAGCGCCTGCTTCATGATCTGCAAGGATTGCCGCATCTCCTCCATGCGGACGAGATAGCGGTCCCAGCAATCGCCGTTCTTGCCGATCGGGATATCGAAATCCATCTCCTCGTAGCCGTCATAAGGCTGCGCCTTGCGCAGGTCCCACGGCACGCCCGAGCCGCGCAGCATCGGGCCGCTGAAGCCCCAATCGAGCGCCTGTGCCGCCGTAACTTTGCCGATATCGACCGTGCGCTGCTTGAAGATGCGGTTCTCGGTGAGGAGCTGCTCGAGATCGTCGATCCGCGCGCCGAATTGCTCGATGAAGCCGTGAATGTCGTCGGTCAGGCCCGCCGGCATGTCCTGCTGCACGCCGCCGGGCCGGAAATAAGCGGAATGGAGGCGTGCGCCCGAGACCCGCTCGTAGAACTCCATCAGCTTCTCGCGCTCCTCGAAGCCCCAGAGCAGCGGCGTGATCGCGCCGACGTCGAGGGCGAAGGTCGTGAGGTTGAGGAGATGGTTGAGGATGCGCGTGATCTCGGCGAAGAGGATGCGGATCATCTTCGCGCGCGGCGGCGAATCGATGCCGAGGAGCTTCTCGACCGCCAGCGCATAAGCATGCTCCTGGCACATCGGCGAGACGTAGTCGAGCCGATCGAAATACGGCACCGCCTGAAGGAAGGTCTTGTATTCGATGAGCTTCTCGGTGCCGCGATGAAGCAGGCCGATATGCGGATCGGCGCGCTCGACCACCTCGCCGTCCATCTCGAGGACGAGCCGCAGCACGCCGTGGGCCGCCGGATGCTGCGGCCCGAAATTCATCGTGAAGGTCTTGATCAGCGCCTGGGCTTCGCCCTCGGCCGGCACCGTGCTCAGGCCGTCGGCGCTCATTTCGACTCCTCACCCTTGGCTTTTTCGTCGCCGGGAAGGATGCGCGCCATGCCCTCCCAGGGCGAGGCGAAGTCGAAGCTGCGGAATTCCTGCTTCAGCTTCACCGGCTCATAGACGACGCGCTTCTGCTCTTCGTCGTAGCGCAGCTCGACATAGCCCGTCAGCGGGAAGTCCTTGCGCAGCGGATGACCCTCGAAGCCGTAATCGGTCAGGATGCGGCGGAGATCGGGATGATCGGCGAAATAGATGCCGTAGAGGTCCCAGGCCTCGCGCTCGTACCAGCCGGCGGCGCTGAAGAGTCCCGTGACCGAGGGCACCGGCGTCGTCTCGTCGGTGGTAGCCTTGACGCGGACGCGCTGGTCGAGCTTCACGCTGAGGAGGTTGTAGACGACGTCGAAGCGCTCGGCGCGCTGGGGATAGTCGACGCCGCAGATATCGACCAGCACCTGAAAGAGGCATTTGGGATCGTCGCGCAGGAAAGCAAGCACGCGCGCCACCGCCTCGCCCCGCACCGACAGCATCAGCTCGTCATGCGCGATCGTCACGGCGGTGACGTCTTGCGGAAAAGCCGCGGCGACGTGATCGCCAAGTTCCCGGAGCGGCACGGTCGTCATGATCTAGCGGCTAATGACACGCTGGCGATTGATCTTCTTCTGGAGCTGCAGGATGCCGTAGAGCAGCGCCTCGGCGGTCGGCGGACAGCCCGGCACATAGACATCAACCGGCACGATGCGGTCGCAGCCGCGCACCACGGAATAGGAATAGTGGTAGTAGCCGCCGCCGTTGGCGCAGGAACCCATCGAGATCACCCAGCGCGGCTCGGCCATCTGGTCGTAGACCTTGCGCAAGGCGGGCGCCATCTTGTTGCACAGCGTGCCGGCGACGATCATCACGTCCGACTGCCGCGGGCTCGGGCGGAACACCAGCCCGAACCGGTCGATGTCGTAGCGGCTCGCGGCGGTATGCATCATCTCGACGGCGCAGCAAGCGAGGCCGAAGGTCATCGGCCAGAGCGAACCGCTGCGCGCCCAGCTCACCAACTTGTCGAGCTGCGTGACGATGAAGCCCTTGTCCTGGACCTCCTCGCCCATCCGCCGTAGCAGCACTTCCTGCGACGCCGCTTCTACTCCCATTCGAGGGCTCCCTTCTTCCACTCGTAGACGAAGCCGACGGTCAGCACGAACAGGAACGCCATCATCGACCAGAAGCCGAAGATGCCGATCGTGCCGAGTGCCACCGCCCATGGGAACAGAAACGCGACTTCGAGGTCGAAGATGATGAAAAGAATGGCGACGAGGTAGTAGCGCACGTCGAATTTGCTGCGCGCGTCAGCGAAAGGCTCGAAGCCGCATTCGTAGGGCGACAGCTTCTCGACGTCGGGATGCTGGCGCGCGAGGACAAACGAGGCCAGCACGATGGCGATCGCGAGCGCCACCGCGATGGCGATGAAGATGAGGATGGGCAGATATTGGGAAAGCAAACTGTCCATCGCCATTCGACCTGGGTGAGTCCCTCAACCATGCGAGATGGCGGGAGTGACGGGGCTCGAACCCGCGACCTCCGGCGTGACAGGCCGGCGCTCTAACCAACTGAGCTACACCCCCGGGAGCACGCTCTCGCGTGCTCGTTCTCGTAGCCCGCAGGCCCGAAGGTGTCAAGCTACGGGGCCGCATTTCCGCGGCTTTTCAGCGCGTTGCAGGGGCGTGACGCGGGTGCGAATCACGGGGGCGCATCGTGTGGCGCGCGAGCGGCGCGGCAGCGTTCACCAGCCTCGCTCGCTGCGCGCGCGAAGGCTGGTGGGCGATGAAGGTTTCGAACCTCCGACCCCCTCGGTGTAAACGAGGTGCTCTACCGCTGAGCTAATCGCCCGATCGGCTTATTCCTAGCACGGGCGGCGGTGAAGCGCGCGTTACTGGATCGCGTCCTTGAGACCCTTGCCGGCGCGGAATTTCGGAAGCTTCGATGCCGGGATCTGGATTTTCTCGCCAGTGCGCGGATTGCGCCCCTCGGATGCGGCGCGCTGCGAGACGACGAAGGCGCCGAAACCCGCGATGCGAACCTCGTCGCCGCTCTTGAGTGCGTTCGTGATCGCGTCGATCACGGCATCGACCGCCTGGGTGGCATCGGACTTCGTCATGTTACCGGAAGCGGCGATGGCATCGACAAGATCGTTCTTATTCACGGACGGCTCCCTTTTTCCGTTTTGGATCGACGTCGCGTCAACGGGCGCGGAGTGTAGATCGCGTTTCTCGCGGGCGTCAACGTCGTCGCGCCTGCGGTGATACACGATAAATTCACGACAAAATGAAGGCGCCGTCATCCGCAAGGATGACGGCGCCGGCAACTGGCCGCCCGATCAGTGCGGCTGGCTCAGTGCGTGAGGCCGGGACGGCCCTCCTCGCCCTTCGGCGGCATCATCGTCGCCGGATCGGGCGGCTCGGTCCATTCGATCGGCGTCAGCGGCTTGACGAGCGCGTGCTTCAACAGCTCGTCGGCCGAGGTCACCGGGATGATCGTCAGGCCCTTTTTCACATTGTCGGGAATCTCGGCGAGATCCTTCTCGTTCTCGCTCGGGATCAGCACCGTCTTGAGTCCGCCGCGCAACGCGGCGAGCAGCTTCTCCTTGAGGCCGCCGATCGGTAGCACGCGACCGCGCAGGGTGATCTCGCCGGTCATCGCGATGTCCTTGCGCACCGGGATGCCGGTGAGCGCCGAGACGATCGAGGTCACCATGGCGACGCCGGCGGACGGTCCGTCCTTCGGCGTCGCGCCTTCCGGCACGTGGACGTGGATGTCCTTCTTGTCGAAGACCGTCGGGATGATGCCGAAGGCGATGTTGCGCGACTTCACGTAGCTCTCCGCCGCCTGCACCGATTCCTTCATCACGTCGCCGAGCTTGCCGGTCGCGGTCACGCGGCCCTTGCCCGGCACCAGCACTGCCTCGATCGACAAGAGTTCGCCCCCGACCTCGGTCCAGGCAAGGCCCGTGGTCACGCCGACGAGATCGGTCTCCTCGACCTCGCCGTAACGGAACCGCCGCACGCCCGCGTATTTCTCGAGATTGCGCCGGCTGACGACGACCTTCTTGCGCTTCTTGACCAGGATTTCCTTGATCGACTTACGCGCCAGGTTGGCGATTTCGCGCTCGAGGTTGCGCACGCCGGCCTCGCGCGTGTAGTAGCGGATGAGGTCGCGCAGCGCATCGGGCGTGATCGACCACTCGCTCTTTTTGAGACCGTTGGCCTTCACCTGTTTCGGGAGCAGGTGGCGGCGTGCGATCTCGAGCTTCTCGTCCTCGGTGTAGCCGGGGAGACGGATGATCTCCATGCGGTCCATCAGCGGCTGCGGCATGCGCAGCGTGTTGGCCGTGGTGACGAACATCACGTCCGAAAGATCGTAATCGACCTCGAGATAGTGATCGTTGAAGGTCGAATTCTGCTCGGGATCGAGCACCTCGAGAAGCGCCGAGCTCGGATCGCCCCGCCAGTCCTGGCCGAGTTTGTCGACCTCGTCCAAGAGGAAGAGCGGATTCGAGGACTTCGCCTTCTTCATGCCCTGGATGATCTTGCCGGGCATCGAGCCGATATAGGTGCGGCGGTGGCCGCGGACCTCGGCCTCGTCACGCACGCCGCCCAGCGACATGCGGATGAAGTTGCGCCCGGTCGCGCGCGCGACCGATTTGCCGAGCGAGGTCTTGCCGACGCCGGGCGGCCCGACGAGGCAGAGGATCGGCCCCTTCACCTTCTTCATGCGCTGCTGCACGGCGAGGTATTCGAGGATGCGCTCCTTGACCTTCTCGAGACCGTAATGGTCGTCGTTGAGCACCTTCTCGGCGGCACGCAGGTCGCGCTTCACCTTGGTGCGCTGCTCCCACGGGATCGACAGCAGCCAATCGAGGTAGTTGCGCACCACCGTCGCCTCGGCCGACATCGGGCTCATGGCGCGGAGCTTCTTGACCTCGGTCTGGGCCTTCTCGCGTGCCTCTTTCGAGAGCCTGGTCTTGGTGATGCGGTCGTCGAGCTCGGCGAGCTCGTCCTTGCCATCCTCGCCCTCGCCCAGCTCTTTCTGGATCGCCTTGAGCTGCTCGTTGAGATAGTACTCGCGCTGCGTCTTCTCCATCTGGCGCTTGACGCGGCTGCGGATGCGTTTCTCGACCTGCAGCACGCCGATCTCGGATTCCATGTGGGCGAAGATCTTCTCGAGCCGGCCGGTGATCGAATCGATCTCGAGCATCTCCTGCTTCTCGGGGATCTTGAGCTGAAGGTGCGAGGCGAGCGTATCCGCGAGCTTCGCCGGATCGTCGATCTGGTTGATCGAGACCAGCACCTCGGGCGGGATTTTCTTGTTGAGCTTGATGTATTGCTCGAACTGCGCGACCGCGGTGCGCGCCAGCGCCTCGACCTCTTGCCGCTCGGCGACCTGGTCGCTGATCAGGCTGGCTTCCGCTTGGAAGAAAGCCTCGTGGTCCGTGAAGCGCACGATACGCGCGCGCTGACCACCCTCGACCAGCACCTTCACCGTGCCGTCCGGCAACTTCAGGAGCTGGAGCACGGTGCCGATGGTGCCGACGGTATAGATGTCGCCGGCCGTGGGATCGTCCTGGGCGGCGTTTTTCTGAGTGACGAGCAGGATCTGCTTGTCGTCTTTCATCACGTCTTCGAGCGCCCGCACCGATTTCTCGCGGCCGACGAAGAGCGGCACGATCATATGCGGGAAGACGACGATGTCCCGGAGCGGGAGGACGGGGTACAGATTTCCGCGGGCGATATCGAGCATGGCAACCTTTCTGCAGGGCCGGAACGGCGGAACTCCGTTCCGCGGCAGCGATCGTCAGAATGACGCTGTGCCGCCTTGGGGTGCCATCATAAAGTGGAGTGCGGCGCTCCGCAGATCAAGAGGATGTGTGGTTGCCGCCCTCAGCCCGCTAGGAATCCGGCACCCGGCCGGGCAGCTGGGGCTGGCGCGGTGCCCGTCAGGCGCTGGTCGCGCCGGTATCGCCGCGCCAATCGGCGTAGTCGCTGCGCCGCTCTGAATAGATGTAGAGCGGCTTGGCGCGCCCCTCGACGACTTCCTTATTGATCACCATGCCGGTAACGCCGTCGAGTCCCGGCAACTCGAACATCGGCTCCAAGAGGATGGCTTCCATGATCGAGCGCAACCCGCGCGCGCCGGTCTTGCGCGCGATCGCCTTGTGGGAGATCGCCCGCATCGCCTCGTCGTTGAATTCGAGGCGGACGTCTTCCATCTCGAACAGCCGCTGATACTGCTTGACGAGCGCGTTCTTCGGCTTGGTCAGGATGTCGACCAGCGCGCTCTCGTCGAGGTCGTCCAGCGTCGCGACCACCGGCAGGCGGCCGACGAATTCCGGGATCAGGCCGAATTTCAGCAAATCCTCCGGTTCGAGGTCCTTGAGGATCTCGCCGGTCTTGCGCTCTTCGGGAGAGCGCACCTCGGCGCCGAAGCCGATCGACGTGCCCTGGCGACGCTGCGCGATCAGCTTCTCGAGCCCGGCGAAGGCGCCGCCGCAGATGAAAAGGATGTTGGTGGTATCGACCTGGAGGAATTCCTGCTGCGGGTGCTTGCGCCCGCCCTGAGGCGGCACCGAGGCGACGGTGCCCTCCATGATCTTGAGCAGAGCCTGCTGCACGCCCTCGCCCGACACGTCGCGGGTGATCGACGGGTTGTCGGATTTGCGGCTGATCTTGTCGACTTCATCGATATAGACGATGCCGCGCTGCGCCCGCTCGACATTATAATCGGCGGCCTGAAGCAGCTTCAGGATGATGTTCTCGACGTCCTCGCCGACATAGCCGGCCTCGGTAAGGGTCGTGGCATCGGCCATGGTGAAGGGCACGTCGATGATGCGCGCCAGAGTCTGGGCCAGAAGGGTCTTGCCCGAGCCGGTCGGACCAACCAGGAGGATGTTGGATTTCGCCAGTTCCACGTCGTTGCTCTTGGTGCCGTGGGCCAGGCGCTTGTAGTGGTTGTGCACCGCGACCGAGAGGACGCGCTTGGCGTGGTCTTGGCCGATCACGTAGTCGTCGAGGACCTTGCAGATATCCTTCGGGGTCGGCACGCCGTCGCGCGACTTGACCAGCGTCGTCTTGTGCTCTTCGCGGATGATGTCCATGCACAACTCGACGCATTCATCGCAGATGAACACGGTCGGGCCGGCGATGAGCTTGCGCACCTCGTGCTGGCTTTTACCGCAGAACGAGCAGTAGAGGGTGTTCTTCGAATCGCCGCCGCTGGCTTTGGTCATACGCTCTCCGTCAACGACCGAACGGGGACTCGAACCCCCGTGCCGGGTGGACACCACGATCGACGTGCCCCGCCGCCGCCTCGGATTATGGCCGCTATGGGGCTCAATAACCAGTTAAAGATGTGACTTTAACCAGTCTGTTGCAAGAACGTTCTGGGGCGAAAATAAGGCCTGGGCTCGACACGAGCCCAAAAAACCCGGCGTTTTCCCGCGAGTCGCAGAAACCGGGTTTTGTCACGCGCGAAGCTTAACCTCGTCCTCGCGCTGCGGCCGGTTGTTCATGACCTCGTCGATCAGGCCGAACGTCTTGGCCTCCTCGGGCGACATGAACTTGTCGCGCTCGACCGCCGCCTGGATGACCTCGAGCGACTGGCCGGTATGGCGGACATACATCTCATTGAGACGTTGCCGGAGTTGGAGAATCTCGCGCGCCTGAATCTCGATATCGGTGGCTTGGCCCTGCGCGCCGCCCGAGGGCTGGTGGATCATGATCCGCGAATTCGGCAACGAGACCCGCTTGCCCTTGGCGCCCGCGGTGAGCAGCAGCGAGCCCATCGAGGCAGCCTGGCCGATGCAGACCGTCGCGACGTCGGGCCGGATGTATTGCATCGTGTCGTAGATCGCGAGGCCGGAAGTGACGACGCCGCCGGGCGAGTTGATATAGAAGGCGATGTCCTTGGTCGGATTCTCGCTCTCGAGGAAGAGGAGCTGGGCGCAAATGAGGCTCGCGACCATGTCGTTGACCGGGCCGACGAGGAAGATGATGCGCTCCTTCAAGAGGCGCGAATAAATGTCGTAAGCGCGCTCGCCCCGGTTGGTCTGCTCGACCACCATCGGCACGAGGTTGTTCATATAGATTTCGTACGGATCCATGGCCGCTACCTCTTCTCCGCCTGATCGGGCTCGCTCTGGCTCGCGTCTTCCGCCACGGCGGCCGGCGCGTCGTCGTCCTCGTCCATCGCCACGAGCTCTTTGAGCGATACCGGCTTGTCGGTCACCTGGGCAAGCTCGAGGATGAAATCGACGACCTTATCCTCATAGATCGGCGCGCGCAGATTGTCGACCGCGCCGGGATTGTTGCGATAATACTCGATGACGTGGCGCTCTTGGCCGGGAAAGCGGCGCGCTTCCTCGCCGACGGCGCGATTGATCTCGTCCTGCGTGACCGTGAGATTGTTCTTGCTGCCGATCTCGGCGAGAACAAGACCCAGCCGCACCCGGCGCTCGGCGATGTCGCGGTACTCGGCCTTCACCGCCGCCTCGTCCTTGACCGGCTCGGTCGATTCGACCCCGGCCTGCTTGCTGCGCTCGAGCTGCGCCTGGTATTGGCGCCAGATCGTCTCGAGCTCGATATCAACCATGCCGGCCGGCACGGTGAAGCGGTGCCGCTCGGCGAGCCCGTCGAGCAGCGCGCGCTTGAGCTTCTGGCGCGCGACGCCTTGATAGTCGCGCTCGATGCGCTCGCGCACGGCTTGGCGCAGCGCCGCGAGGTTCTCCATCCCGACCGCCGTTGCCAGCGATTCATCGATCGGCTGCTCGGCCTGGCCCCTCACCTCTTTCGCCGTGACGGCGAATTCGGCGGCTTTGCCGGCGAGATCGGCGCTGCCGTAATCGGCCGGAAAATCGACCTTCACGGTCCGCGCCTCGCCGGCCTTGATGCCGAGGACCTGATCCTCGAAACCCGGGATGAAGCTGCCGCTGCCGAGCTCGAGCGAATAATCCTTGGCCGAGCCGCCGGGGAATTCGACGCCGCCGACCGAGCCGACGAAATCCATCACGACGATGTCGCCCTTTTCCGCGGCGCGCTCGACCGTCTCGGCCTTGCGCTGCTGCTTGGCGATGCGCTCCAGCGCGCGATCGATCTCCTCTTCCGGCACATCGGGCTTCAGCCGCTCGAGCTCGAGCTCGCCGAGATTGGCGAGCTCGATCTGCGGCAACACCTCGACGGCGAGCTTGTATTGCAGATCCGTGCCTTCGTTGAAGGAGACGATCTCGATCTTCGGCTGCAGCGCCGGGCGCAGATTGCGCTCGCGCATCGCCTCGGACGAGCTGTCGGACACGGTGCGCTCCAGCACTTCGCCCATGACCGAGGGCCCATAGCGTTTGCGCAACACGTTGAGCGGCACCTTGCCGGGGCGGAAGCCCGGCAGGCGGATGGTGCGGCCGATTTCGCCGAGCCGGTCGGTCACGCGCCGCTCGATATCGGCGGCGGCGATGACGATCGTCATCTCGTGCTTCAGGCCCTCTGCATTGGTCTCGGTGATTTGCATGCCGGTCTTCGAAGGTCTCGTTTCCTCGCGTGGTGCGGGCGGAGGGATTTGAACCCCCACGACTTGCGTCGCTGGAACCTAAATCCAGTGCGTCTACCAATTCCGCCACGCCCGCGCGGGTGACGCCGGCGAGCCCAGCGTCCGGACTCAGGCCAGCCGCCGCCGATAGGGGCGGCTTCATAGCATAGGCCCCCCGGCAGGGGAAGGTGGGCCGACCCCGGCCGAATGGCGAGGTTGCGCCTTCTTACGCCTTTAGCAGGCGCAGCACGGACGCCGAGGCGGTCACGCGGCCCTCGCCGGTATAGGCCTCGTGGTAGGCTTCGATGTCCTGCTGGCGATAGAGGTAGTTGATCATCAGCCCGGCGCTTTGCTGCAGCCCTTTGGGCGACAGATCACCGAGCCAGTTGATGCGCTCGAGCCGCGCGCCGTTGCTCAGATGGAAATGCGCGACGCCGTCGAGCGCCCGGCCGCGCGGCGTCTTCTCGTTGACGAGATAACGCGCCGCCAGCCGCAGCATCGGCGGCTTCAGCGCCTCCGCCACCGCTGGATCCTCATACCAGTCCGGGCGCGCCAAAAGCTCGGTCAGCGCGTGCGCCACGGGCACGCCGGGCAGCGCGGCGACCGCATGCTGCTCGATCGGGGTGAGCAGATCGTCGCCTTCCTCGAGGCTGCGCTGCTCGAGCCAGGCACGGAAACCGGGCAGCGGCGATAGCGTCGCGTACCGCGTCAGATGCGGCAGTTCGGCGGCGAGCCGATCGACGACGCGTTTTATAAGGAATGCGCCGAAGCTGATGCCCGAGAGGCCGCGCTGGCAGGTGGAGATCGAATAGAAGATCGCCGTGTCGGCGGTCTGCGGGTCGCCGATCGGCGCGGTCTCGTCGAGCAGCGATTGCACGTTGTCGGCCATGCCCTGCACGAGGGCGATCTCGACGAAAATGAGCGGCTCGTCGGGCATGCGCGGGTGGAAATAGGCGAAGCACCGCCTGTCGGCCTCGAGCCGGTTCTTGAGGTCGGACCAGCTCCTGATCTCGTGGACG
Organism: Allostellaceae bacterium; assembly: GCA_036501365.1. Lineage (GTDB taxonomy): Bacteria > Pseudomonadota > Alphaproteobacteria > ATCC43930 > CGMCC-115725 > CAIKMD01. The sequence continues at coordinate 209,340 of DASYAL010000074.1, forward strand.
GCCTCGTAGAACATGAGCTTCTCGAGCAGCGCCGCGGGCGAGTCCCAGGTGATGCGTCGCACTTCGAGGAAGCCCTCGTCGAACCAGCTCGCGAGCAGGGCGCGCAGATCGTGGTCGAGATTCGCGAGCGCCTCGTCGGTGCGCGCGAGCTGCATCAATTCGGCGCGCATGTCGACGAGGAACTTCACCCCGTTCGGCAACGCGTTGAACTGCGTCAGCAGCCGGACGCGCGGCGGCTCGAGCGCCTGGCGCAGCGCGCGCTCGATGCGGTGCCGCTCGTCCTCGGTGCGCGCGTGAGCGAGACGCTGGCAGGCAGCGAGGACAGCGACGCGATCGATGTCGAATTCGTCGGCCAGCAAATGCAGGAAGCGCGACCGGCCATCGCCTTGCAAGGCGAGGTAGGCTTGGCCCAGGGCCGCCGCGCGGGCGCGCGCCGAGACCTCGCCGCCGCGCGCCTCGAGGCAGTCCTGCATCTGGCGGCGCAGCCGGTCGGCGTCGCCATCGCTGAGGATCGCCGGCAGCATGCCGCGCTCGCCGGCGAAGTCGCGCCATCGCGCCTTCAAGGTGCGCAGGTTGCTGCGGGTGAAGTCGAAGACGCCGTCGAGAAAGCTGGTGCGTTCGCTCATGGGTCCTTCAATGTTCGAACACTCGATGCAAGCGCCTTCAGGCGGCGCAGCGCCACCGGCAAGGTATCGACCAAATCCTCGGCGACAAGGCCCGGGCCGAATTCCCGCGCCGCCTCGCCGTGCAGCCAGCACGCCGCGCCCGCCGCCTCGAATGGGGCGAGGCCTTGGGCCAGCAGTCCGGCGATCAAGCCCGAAAGCACGTCTCCGGTTCCGCCGGTCGCGAGATCGGGCGGCGCATTCGAATTGATCGCGGCGCGGCCGTCGGGCGCGGCGATCACCGTATCGGGACCTTTGAGGACGACCACCGCGCCGGCACGCAGCGCCGCGCGGCGCGCGCGGCTCAGCCGATCGCCCTCGCGCGAGAAGAGCCGTGCGAACTCGCCGTCGTGCGGCGTCAGCACCGTCGGTCCTTTGATCGCGGCGAAGAGCGCATCGGGCGACGGCGCGAAGACCGTCAGAGCATCGGCGTCGAGCACCACGGCACGGCCCAGGCCGAGCGCGGCCAGCGCGGTCTCGCGCGTTTCGGGCGTCACGCCCGCGCCCGGGCCGACCACCAGCGCGCGGACGCGGTCGTCCTGCGCCAGGGCAACGAAATCCTCGCAGCGCCGCGTCGGCTGGACGATGATGCCGGCGAGCGCCCCGGCATAAACCGGCCAAGCGCTTTCAGGCGCCGCCACCGTCACGAGCCCGGCGCCGGCTCGGGCGGCGGCCCGAGCGGCCAGCCGCGCGGCGCCGGTCAGCACCGGGCCGCCGACGACGACCACATGGCCGCGGCTGTATTTATGGTCCTCGGCCCGTGGCCAAGGATAGGCATCGAGCCAAAGCGGCGGACCATTCTCGAAGCAGCGCGGGACGATTTCGTCCAGTACCGTCTCGGGAATGCCGATCGGCGCCAGCAGCACCGTGCCGCAGCGTCCCCGCCCCGGATAAAGAAGGTGCCCCGGCTTCTTGCGAAAGAACGTAACCGTGATGGCGGCGACGGACGCCGCGCCACGGATCTCGCCGGTGGCGCCATCGATGCCGCTCGGCACATCGACCGCGACCACCGGAATCGCCGACGCCGCGAGCGCCTCGATCGTCGCGCGCGCGACGCCCTCGAGCGGTCGCGACAAGCCGGCGCCGAAAATCGCATCGATGACGATGCCGGCGCCGCCGATCGCGTCCGCCGACATTGCCTCCACCGCACCGCGAAACCGGGCGGCATGATGGGCGGCCGCGCCGCTCAGCTGCGTCGCCGCGCCCAGCAGCGCCAAGCGTACCGGCCAGCCTTGCGCCGCGAGATGCCGCGCGGCGACGAAGCCATCGCCGCCATTATTGCCGGGGCCGCAGAGCACGACGACCGGACGCGGCGACCAGCGGCGGCTCACGGCGTCCGCGACCGCGCGACCGGCCGCTTCCATCAACGCGATCTCGGCGGCGCCGGCGGCGACAGCCGCCCGGTCGGCCGCGTTCATCTCGGCCGGCGTCAGCACTGCGTTGTCGGAGGCGCGCATTCCGGACTCAAATCCTGTCGGCAACCCTGTCGGCCGATCACCCAGGCATGAGTCTATACCGTCACCGGCGACAGGCGAAAGCGCGGGCCCGAAGCCGGGTCACGCGGCTTGACGCTGGCAGGCCACCGGGTTAGGAGCGCCGCGGCGGCGGGTGTAGCTCAGCTGGTTAGAGCGCCAGATTGTGGATCTGGATGTCGCCGGTTCGAACCCGGTCACTCGCCCCAATCTTCCCGTCCTTCGCTCCCCCCAGAGATCATGCCGGCCGGTTCCGATCTGCTCTTGCTGTTTCTCGCCGGCCTCGTCACCGGCGTCATGAACGCGGTCGCCGGCGGCGGCAGCTTCGTCGCCTTTCCGGCGCTGCTGCTGGTCGGCATTCCGCCCATCCCGGCCAATGTCACCACCACGGTCGCGACCGTCCCCGGCCAGTTCGCCAGCGTCTGGGCCTATCGCCACGACATTCGCGCGGCGACGCAATTCGATGTGCGGATGCTGCTCGCGGTCAGCGTCGCGGGCGGCCTCGCCGGCGCGCTGATCCTCCTCGCGACGCCGAGCACCGTCTTTGCCGGCGTGCTGCCGTGGTTGATGCTGCTCGCGACCGCGATCTTCATCTTCGGCAATTTCGCGCCGCAGACGATCCTGCGACGCTTCACGCTCGATATGCGCGGCGTGCTGGTCGCGCAATTCGCGATCGCCCTCTATGGCGGCTATTTCGGCGCCGGCATCGGCTTCATGATGCTTGCGGCGCTGACCCTTTACGGCATGCGCGACATTCACGCGATGAACGGGCTGAAGCTGGTTCTCGCGCTCTGCATGACCGTGGTCTCGTCGGCCGCTTTCGCGCTGTCGGGCAAAGTTCATTGGACCGAGGCCGCGGTGATGTGTGTCGCGACGCTGATCGGCGGCTATAGCGGCGCGCTCGGCGCCAAACGGGTCAAGCCGCAGATCGTGAAGGTCTTCATCGCGCTGCTGGGCGCGGGACTCACCGCCTATTTTTTCGTCCGCGGCGCCTGAGTTTCGTTGCCAAAAGGCAACGAAAAATCCGACATAAACCGCCGCCGCCCGGGAACCGGATATCGGCTCGGCGGGTTGCATCGCCAGCGAGACTTATCGCAGGAGATGTACATGTTTATGCGCCTGTCTACCGCCCTGGCGGCGCTGCTCGCTTGTGCCGCCGTCGCCCACGCCCAAACCCCGAGCGCGCCGCCTGCCGCAAGCACGTCTGCCGCGACCGCCGTGCCTGCCGCCGACCGCAGCTTTGCGACCAAGGCGGCCGCCGCCGGCACGGCCGAGATCAGCGACGCGCAGATCGCGCTCAAGAATTCCAGCCGCCAGGACGTGAAGGACTTTGCGCAGCGCATGGTCCAGGACCACACCAAGGCGGCTGACCAGTTGAAGTCGATCGCCGCGGGCGAAGGCGTCACGCTGCCGGCCAGCGAAACATCTGCCGACCAGAAAAAGACCGACGCGCTGCAGAAGCTGTCGGGTGCGCGGTTCGACCGCCGCTACATCCTCGGGCAGCGCGCCGCGCATAAGCAGGCGGTGGCGCTGTTCTCGAAGGAGAGCAAGAGCGGCAAGGACCAGCAGCTCAAATCCTTCGCCGGCCAGACGCTGCCGACTTTGCAGGATCACCTGAAGATGATCACGGCCATGCCGCTCAGCCAAAATCAGAAGACGTCGAGCACGGCCAAATGAACGCGCTGATCTGGCCGGCGACTCTGGCCGTCGCGGCGCTTGCTTGCGCGACTTTTGCGAAAGCCGAACCGCCGCCCAATGCCGACCCAGCCCTGGCGCCGTGGTATCAAAGTCTGCGCCAGCCCGATACCGGCGTCTCGTGCTGCTCGATCGCCGATTGCCGGGCGACCGACTACCGCACCAATGGCGATCACTACGAAGTGCTGATCGACGACAAATGGACCGTCGTCCCGAAGGACAAGGTCCTGCAGCGGGTCGACAACCCGGTCGGGCGCGCCGTGGTGTGCTGGACCCCGGCCTTGGGTGTCATGTGCTTCGTGCGCGCCACGGAGACCTGACGCCGGCCTGACCCGTCAGCCGAGCGCGCTCGAATCGCGCGGCGGCTGCTCCGCAGCGATCATGCGGTCGAGCAACCGGCGCGCGGCGAGCGGCGCCGCATCGACCTTGATCGATACCGACGGCGCGAAGGGCTTCAGCTCCATCATCCGCTGCTGCGCCTCGAGTACGGCGACGTCCTCGCGGAAGACATCGACGAAATCGGTGTTGAAGACCTTGTCGAGCGCCGCATCGCCAAGCCCGAACTTGCGCGGAAATTGAAAGAAGTAATGTGTCGTACGCTCGGTCTCGGGCGTCGGCGCGCTAAGCGCCATGAGCTCGATGCCGTGGCTGCGATCGCCCTCGGGCGCGCCGGTTCCGGTCGCGGCACAGCCGGCGAAATTGACGCTGAAGCAGGGCGGCACATGCTCGACGATCTGCCAGCGGTCGACGTTGCCGGCGAATTTGCCCGCCGCCTGATACATCGGCGGCGCGGGGCGATCGAGGATCCAGCGCGTCAGGCGGACGAGATTGCTCTCGCGCTCGGTGGTCGCCGGGAAGTCGTTGATGGCGGGATTGCCGATCGAGCTCGCATGGACATAGACGAGATGCGTCACGTCGAGGACGTTGTCGTTGATGAGCTGATAGTTGCAGGCGACCGGCAGCATGTCGGGCTTGGCGCAAGCCCAGTCGGGATGATCGGCCCACCACCAGTTCGGGATGAGCGCCGGATCGGCGCGTTTCGGGTCGCCCATCCAGATCCACACCCAGTTGAAGCGCTCGACCAGCGGATAGGCTCGGATCGTCGCCTCGGGCGGTATCTGCGGCTGGCCGGGAATCTCGACGCAGCGGCCGCGCGTATCGAAGCGCAGACCATGATAGCCGCAGCGCAGGCTGTCGCCTTCGAGCCGCCCGAGCGATAGCGGCAGATGACGATGGCAGCAGCGGTCCTCGAGCGCGACCGGCGCCCCATCCTCGCGGCGGTAGAACACGACCGGCTCACCCAGGATCGTGCGCGCCAGCGGCCGGCGGCCGATCTCGCGGTCCCAGGCCGCGACGTACCAGGAATTGCGCAGGAACATGGACGTCCCGAGGATATCGACCGGCCATCGTCGCATTGGGCCGGTGTCCCGGCAAGCGGCCCGCTCAGCCGCCAATTTCTGCCTGAAATCCGGGCAGGTGCCTATTTTCTGGACGGGCCAGACGGGTTTCGCTATTGATCCGAGCGGCATTCGTCCGACGCAGGGGGCTCCTAGGCGTTGGCATGCCTCGTGCTTAGCCCCAAACAGGCGACCGGCGGTTTGGCCGGAGGCGATGCAATCGCACATAGGCGGAAAAATCCATGAAGAAGGTCGAAGCGATCATCAAACCCTTCAAGCTCGACGAGGTGAAGGAAGCGCTTCACGAAGTGGGTATCCAAGGCATCACCGTCACCGAGGCCAAGGGATTCGGCCGGCAAAAGGGCCACACCGAGCTCTATCGCGGCGCCGAATACGTGGTTGATTTCCTGCCGAAGGTGAAGATCGAAGTGGTGATGGACGACGCGCTGTTGGAGCGCGCGATCGAGGCAATTCAACATGCGGCGCGTACCGGCCGCATCGGCGACGGAAAGATCTTCGTCACGACCGTCGACGAAGCCATCCGCATCCGCACGGGCGAAAAGGGCGCAGACGCCGTCTGATCGACGCGGGCGCGAATTCGGGGGCAGTGAGAAGAGACGAAGGTCCAGCAGAGAAGGGATAGACACGATGGCTGACGCCGCAATCCAAAAAGTTCTCGATACGATTAAGGAGCACGACGTCAAATACGTCGATTTCCGATTCACCGATCCGCGCGGCAAGTGGCAGCATCTCGCGCACCATATCCGCACGATCAGCACCGATTTCCTCGCCGGCGGCGTGATGTTCGACGGCTCGTCGATCGCCGGATGGAAGGCGATCAACGAAAGTGACATGGTGCTGATGCCGGATTGCGCGACGGCGGTGCTCGATCCCTTCGCCGCGCAGACCTCGCTCATCATCTTCTGCGACACGCACGAGCCCGGCACCGGCCAGCCCTATGGCCGCGACCCACGCTCGATCGCGAAGAAGGCCGAGAAGTATCTCGCCTCCTCGGGCATTGGCGACAAGGCGTTCTTCGGCCCCGAAGCCGAATTCTTTGTGTTCGACGACGTTCGCTTCAAGAACTCGATGAACATGTCGATGTATGAGATCGACAGCGAGGAAGGCCCCTACGTCTCCGACAAGAAATATCCCGACGGCAACACCGGCCACCGCCCGCCGATCAAGGGCGGCTACTTCCCGGTGCCGCCGGTCGACAATGCCTCCGACCTCCGCGCCGAGATGCTGTCGACCATGTTCGAGATGGGCCTCGCGGTCGAAAAGCATCACCACGAGGTCGCGCCCTCGCAGCACGAGCTCGGCGCCGAGTACTCGACCCTGGTCACAGGCGCCGACCACATGCAGATCTATAAGTACTGCGTGCACAACGTCGCCCATCAATACGGCAAGACGGCGACTTTCATGCCGAAGCCGATCAAGGGCGACAACGGCTCGGGCATGCATGTGCACCAGTCGATATGGAAAGGCGACAAGCCGCTCTTCGCCGGCAATGGCTACGCCGACCTGTCGGAATTCGCGCTCTACTACATCGGCGGCATCATCAAGCACGCCAAGGCGATCAACGCCCTCACCAACCCGACGACCAATAGCTACAAGCGGCTGATCCCGGGTTTCGAGGCGCCGGTGCTGCTCGCCTATTCCGCGCGCAACCGCTCGGCTTCGTGCCGCATTCCGATCGTCTCGAGCCCCAAGGGCAAGCGCGTCGAGGTCCGTTTCCCCGATCCCGCCGCCAACCCCTATCTCGGCTTCGCGGCGATGCTGATGGCCGGCATCGACGGCGTGCAGAACCGCATCCATCCCGGCAACCCGATGGACAAGAACCTCTACGACCTGCCGCCGGAAGAGCTGAAGGACGTTCCGACCGTGTGCGGCTCGCTCCGCGAGGCGGTCGAGAATCTAAAGGCCGATCACGCCTTCCTGACCAAGGGCGACGTGTTCACCACCGACTTCCTCGACGCTTATGTCGATCTCAAATGGGAAGAGATCTACAAGTTCGAGCACACGCCGCATCCGATCGAATTCGAGATGTATTACAGCGTGTGATGTGAAACGCATTTGAGCCTCAGTCGCGCGTTCGGCTGACGCTCTTCGGATCAGCCCTCGGAAATCAGCGGATTTCCGAGGGCTTTTTTCGTCGGGTAACTCAATCAAGCCGACGAAACTTGCCCACGCAGCGGGGACAAGGCATGCTCTCGCCCTGCCAATCAAGGGCCGCCAAGGCCCGGTCTCGGGGAGAGGATACCTCATGAAGCAACGCCGCAAATTCTTGTCCCGCCCGCTCACGACCGTCGGCGCCGCCGCAGCCATCGCCTTGGCGTCGACCCTGGCCGCCGCTGTGCCGGCCATCGCCGCCAGCATCATCAACGACTGGAGCACGGTGCAGGTACCGCCGCCGCCGAAGCTCGAACCGGTCACAATCAATCCCAAGACGACGGCGCTCCTGGTGCTCGATATCGTCAAGCAGCTCTGCAACGAGAAAGCGCCGCGCTGCCTCGCCACGGTGCCGCAGGTCGCAAAGCTCCTGCAGGAGGCGCGCGCCAATCATATGTTAGTCGTCTACACGCTCTTTCTCGGGCCGGATCAGATCGGCGATGTGCTTCCGGACGTGAAACCCACGGGCAGCGAGCCTGTGCTGCGCGCCGTGCCCGATAAATTCATCGGCACCGATCTCGAGAAGATCTTGAAGGCTCACCATATCACCACCGTCATCCCCGTCGGCACGGTGGCGAATGGCGCGATCCTCTATACCGCGAGCCATGCAGCGCAGCTCGGCTTCAATGTTGTCCTGCCGGTCGACGGCATGTCGTCACAGAGCACTTATGCCGAGCAATATGTCGCCTGGAACATGGCGAATGCACCGGTCATTCCGCTGCATGTGAAGCTGACCGCAGTCGATCAGATGAAGTTCTAGGGCGGCACGACAACAGCGAGCAGCAACGATGATGAGCGAACCGATTGGCAATCGCGGCCGGCTCTATATTCCCAGCCTCCAATCCTTCTATTCCGTCGCCATCCCCTTGAGTTATGTCCTGATGCGGCTCTGTCTCGGCCTCATTCTCGTGCCGCATGGCTGGGGAAAGCTCTTCGGCGACGACATCCCGCACACCGCGCAGAATTTCGTGAAGCTCGGCTGGCCGGCGCCGGTTGCCTGGTCCTATCTCGTCGGCTGCCTGGAATTCTTCGGCGGGCTGATGCTGGCGGCGGGTCTTTTTACTCGCATCGTCGCGGCGATGATCGCGGTCGAAATGGCGGTGATCAGTTTTCTCGTACTGTGGCCGGTCTGGGGCTGGGCGCAGCACGGCATGGAATACAGCTTCATGATGGGCGTCTTCGCTTTCGCCATGGCGCTGCATGGCGGCGGCGCTTATTCGCTCGACCGGATGCTGGGCAAGGAAATCTAGCTACACGCGAATCCCGGCCTTTGTGCGATAACGGTCATTGTCCGTTAGACAGCGATCAGACTGCCGCGAGGTAACCACCCCGACGCGTACGATCTCATGTGGTCGCCGGCTTCCTCGAACACAGTGCGAAGCGGCGTGGTTCATGGCTTTATCGTCGCCAGCACCAACGCCAATACCATGGTCGTGCGGCTATGTATTATTCGGCGGCGCGCGCCGGGGCCCGCTCCTCGGCCACAAGCCGCTCGACGATGCGGCGCGCCTGCAAGCCGCCGGCATCGCCGATCAAATCGATCTGCGGCGCCGCCGGATCGAGATCGATGATGCGCTGCTCGGCTTCGAGCATGAATTTGTCCTCGTCGAAGGCGGCGCCGGTCGATTTCAGGATCATCTCCGTTACCCTGGCATCGTCGATCGCGTAATTGCGGCAATTACCCCAGAAGTAATGACAGCTCGTCCCGGTCTCGGGCGTCATCGAATCCAGCACGACGAGCTTGCGATTGACGCGGTTGGCCGGATCGTCCGCGGCCTTGCCGGCTTCGACCGCGCTGATCTCGATCACAACATTGGCGGGCGGGGTGAAGGTCATGATCTTGGTCGAATCCGTGCGCAAGGTGTCGCCTTGCGCGATCTGGCGCTGCGACGGCAACAGGTTGCGCGCGATGCGCACACCGCGCAACAGATTGCCCTGGCGCTCCCAGGTGAGATGCGGATTGGTGTCGTCGGCAGCGCCGATGGTCTTGATGTGCAGGAAAGCGAGATGCGACAGGTCGAGGAGATTGTCGACCAGCAGCAGGTAATTCGCTTTCACATCGAGGCAGGCGCCACAACCGGCCCAGCCCGGCGCGTCGTACCAATGAAACGCGGGCGCGGTCTTGGGATTGGCAAGCGCGGGATCGCCCATCCAGATCCAGGCCCAGCCGTGCTTTTCGACGAAAGGATAGGATTTCACCTGCGCGCCCGCGGGCAGCTTGTCTTGACCCGGCGCCCAGATCACCTTTCCACCCGGCTCGTAGAGCAGCCCGTGATAGCCGCAACGGAGATTGTCGCCTTCGACCTGCCCTTTCGAGAGCGGCGCGCGACGATGGCAGCACCGATCTTCGAGCGCGACCGCGACGCCGTCGCTCTTGCGATACATCACCACCGGCTCGTTGAGAAAAAGGCGTCCGAGCGGCTGCTGCGTGATCTCGTGCGACAGCGCCGCGCAATACCACTGGTTACGAAGTCCCTGCATCGCGTTCTCCACCGGTACTTGGTAGCGATCCTAGCACAGCTGTCGTTCCGGGGGCTTATCGATCCACCAGCGCGCGACCGCGCGACACCCAAAAGCCGAGATAGATCAGCGGCATCATCGCGACGAGCATGATGACGACGATCGCCGAGGCGGGCGCGAATTGCGACGCCGTCCACAAATTCCAGATCTCGACCGCGAGCGGAAGGTTGTCGTTGGTCGACAGCAGCACCGGCACCGTCAGCTCGCGATAGGTCAGGAGCGCGATCCAGATGAAAGCGTAGCCGAGGCTCGGCCGCAGCAGCGGCGCAAGCACGCTGCGAACGACGCCGCCCAATCCCGCTCCAGCGATCTGCGCCGCGTCCTCGAGCTCGCGATGGATTTGGATCAAGGCGCTATTGGTGATGCGCGTCGCGTAGGAGATGCGCGAGACGACGTAGACAAGCAGCAGCAGCCATACCGTGCCGTAGATCGGCAGCACGCGATTAAGCACGAACAGCGCCAGCACCAGCGCCGCCATCGAGAAGACGATGCTCGGCACCGAAAGCGGCAAGAAGGCGACGAAATCGAACAGCGCGCGACCCGGCACGCGCGAACGCAGCACAATCCAGCTGATGGAGAGCGCAATCGCCAGCGTGATCACCGGCGCCAGCACCATCAACAACGCCGTGTTCTTCAAGCCACGCCAGACCATCGGCATCGGCAGATGGGCATAATTTGCCAACGACATCGAAGCGATGGCATCGAATGTCGGCGGCTGCGGGAATTGCACCGTCGAGGTCCAAAAAATCACCAGCACCGGCAAAAGCTGCGATAGAAAAAGGTAGATCGCGACGAAAGCAATCGCGCAGGCCTTGCCGGCGCCGCTCAGGGCGACGAGGCGCGGCCGGTAGCCTTTGCCGGTGACAACGGCGTATTGCGGCGCGCGTTTCTGCATGCGCGCGTACCACCATGACAGCGCCAGCCCTAACGCCACCGTCGCGGTCGAGAAGGCGGCGACGTCGCCATATTGCGGGTCGCCTTGCGCCGGTTGCATTTGATCGAAGGTATAAGTCGCGAAGGTATAGACCTTGCCGGCAAGGCCGATGATCGCCGGCACATCGAAGGCCGAGAAGCCGATCATGAAGACGAAGATGCCGGCGGCGAGCAGCCCAGGCCAGGCAAGCGGCACGGTCACGCGGAGCAACGCGCCAGGCGGATGCGCGCCGCTCACCGCCGCCGCGTCTTCGAGCGCCGGGTCCATCGCGCGCAGCACCACCGATGTCATGACGAAGGCAACCGGCGCGAGGCCGAGGCCTTGCACCCAGCCCATACCCCAGAGATTCGTGATGCTGATCGGCGGGCCGGATAGGTGGAACAGCGCGATCAGCGCCGTGTTCACCATGCCGATACGGGGGTGGAGCAGGAACTCCCAGCCGATCGCGGTGACGAAGCCCGGCACCAGCAGGCCGATGGTCATGGTCGCAAAGACCAGGGTCTTGGCCGGGAAATCGGTACGCTCGATGATCCACGCTATCGGCGCGCCGATCGCCATCGCGACGATCAGGGTCAGCCCCGAAAACACGAAGGTGTTGCCGAGCACTCGCCAGACGAAAAGATCGCTGAAGGTTTCGACGTAATTCGCTGTGGTGTAGGCGAGATCGGGATCGCCGGGCTCGCCGTCGATCACGCTCATCCACAGCACGAGAGCAATCAGGACAAGGACGATAAGGCTCGCGAGCCCCGCGATCGCACCCATACCGATCGCCCAGCCGCCGGGGCGCTCGGCTTTACGCCGCGCCGGCCGAGCCGCGATGGTGACAGCGCTCATCGCGCGGGCGACTTCGCGCTACCCGCCGATGGCTTCCTTGAGCGCCTTGCCGAGCTTGGCGCCGGACTGATCGATGCCGGGATTGTCCTTCCAGAATTGATAATCGATATGGCGGAACTTGATGCCTTTCGCTTCGGTATCGGCGACGAATTTATGCATTACCGTGTCGGGATAATAGTCGAGATCGGCGCCGATGCCGTTGTGGACTCCCTGTTGGCCCTGCTCGGTGAGAAGGTAAAGCGTGAAGAGGATCGCCGCGTTGGGATGCTGCGCGTTCTTCGGGATCAGCAGCTCGTAATATTGCAGCTGCGCCGCATCGCTCGGGACGGCAAGGCCGAGCTTGCCCTTATAGGGATCGACATTGTACTCGCCGCCGACGCAATCCAGCACCAGCGCCTGAAATTCGCCCGAGGCGACGCGGTCCTGGGCGCCGCAATTGAGGATGCCTTGCGCCTGATGGCCGAGCTTGCCGATGTAATCGATCATCTTGGGCTCGCCTTCCCAGCTCTTTGCCGACATGGCATCGAAGCCGTTGGCGAAAGCGGTGGTGCCAAAACGGCCCTTGTATTGCGGCTTCAAGAGATCGTCGATCGTCTTGACCTGGGCGAAGTCGCTGCCGGTTGCGATGTTGTAGAGCACGCCGGGGGTGCCGGTGGAAAAGGCGATGCTGTAACCGTCGGCGCCGATCTGTTTATCGATGACGCGCTGCGGCCAGAGCTTCTGCCAGGGCACCTCGACGAACATGCCGCTCTTCAAGAGCGGAGCGTATTGGGCGATGCCGGCCGCCCAAAGATCGACCGAGGAAGGCTGACCCGCGCGGAACTCGGTCGCGATCTTGCCGCCGATGATGCCGAACGGGCCGCCATTGGTGATGTTGAAGTCGAGATCGACGCCGAAATTGTCTTTGATCCAGGCTTTGGCCGCGTCGATATTCGCTTGCCCGCCGAAGACCAGCGGATTGGTGCTGGCCAGCATCACCTTCTCCGCCTTGGCGGCGTCGACAACCTTTTGCAGCTCCGGCGACATCGGCGGCTTCACCGCCTGAGCGCTTGCCGCGCCCGCCATGCCGATCGTTGCCATCAGCGCCGCCGCAACCACGATTGCTCGCTTCATTGGTGTTCCTCCCCGTTGCGGCATCGTCCGCGCCGCCTTCCCGTCTTCATGCCAATCTTGGCCTGTCTGGCCGTCCACTGGCAAGCACGGTTCAATCCGGCAGATCGATAAAGCGCTCGCCGAGCACGCGGTAGCGCTGCACCTTGGGCTTGCCCGCATCCTCGGGATGCACGTAACGGATCGAGCTGCGTCCCTTGCACGAACGCGGCAGGATGAAACAGCGGACGAAGCTTGTCTCGGTGTCGGACGAGGTCGGCGCAAGGACGGGCGATGATCCGACCTCGAACCAGGCTTCGCCCGGCCCGTAGGCGTGGACGTGCCCTTCGGTCTCGATACGGATGCTCCCTTCCAGGCAATAGCGGATACCCGGCCCCTGATGGATATGGGTATAGGCGATGCCGCCTTTGGGGAAGTTCACGCGATCGCAGCGCATCAGCCAGCCGAAACTCGGATCGAGCTCGATTGTCGCGACGTTTGCCGCGGCTGAAACGCAATGCGGCGCGGCACGCAACACGCTGTCGCCGTCGCTCGGCGCCACCAGCTCCCAGCGCAACAGCCGCACTCCCTGCCCTCCTGGAAGGACGGCGACGGCGCTATCGCCGAGCCAGGCAGAGCCCGGGGCGTGATGCGTGCAGCCGAGCGCCGTTTCGACCGTGGCGTCGCCCTCGATCACATAGAGGGTCCGCACGATTGCCGGGAGATAAACCGGCTCGCCGCCTGGCGGCACGCGGTCCTCCACGAGACGAAAGGCAAGCTGCTTCATTCCCCGATCCTTCCCCCATAACCTCAGCGGCGCGCCGTCGAGCGCTGCGGGAAGCGATTCTAGCGGCGACAGCGATCTGTCGCTATTTCCGGGTCAGATGCAGGATCTCGCCGACGATGCCGCGGCGGAACACAAGGATCACGGCGATGAAGATCAGTCCGATCACCACCGGCACCGGCACGCCGATGCCGGCGAGGTAATCGTCCATCGTCACGGCGAGCGCCGCGCCGACCACGGGCCCGAACAGCGTTCCGAGCCCGCCCAAGAGCACCATCAGCACGACCTCGCCCGAGGTCGACCAATCGACGTCGTTGAGGGTCGCGAGTCCGAGCGCGATCGCCTTGAGCGAGCCGGCGACGCCCGCGAGCGCGGCCGAGAGCGCGAAATTGATGAGCGCATAGCGGTCGACCGGATAGCCGAGCGAGATCATGCGCGGCCGGTTGTCCTTGATCGCGCGCAGCACCTGGCCGAAGGGCGAGCGCCAGACGCGCCACACGAAGAGGTAGCCGAAGACGAAGATCGCCGCAACGGTGTAATAGAGCGCGAGATTGTCGCGTAGATCGACGATGCCGAACAGCCAGCCGCGCGGCACCGCCTGGATCCCGTCTTCGCTATGGGTGAAGGGCAGGCGCAGCGCGAGGAAATAAACCCCTTGCGCCAGCGCCAGGGTGATCATCGCGAAATAGAGGCCGTGACGGCGGATGGCGATGACGCCGAAAAGCACGCCCAGCACCGTCGCCGCCGTCGTACCGGCGAGCACCGCCGCTTCAAAAGGCCAGCCCCAGACCTTGGCGGCCTCGGCGGCGATATAGGCCGCGCCGCCGAAGAAAGCCGCATGGCCGAAGGAGAGCAGACCGCCGCCGCCGATCAGTAGATTGAAGGCGACGGCGAAGAGCGCCCAGCAGAGGAGCTTCACAAGGAACAGCGGGTAGATGAAGAACGGCGCGACGATCAGCGCCGCGAGGCCGATCGCGCTCCAGACGACGTTGGCGCGCAGCGCGGCTTGCGCCTTCACGGCGCCGAGCCCGGTATCGCCGGTGCGGCCCAGCGCCATCTCAGCGCTCCGTGCCGAAAAGGCCGGCGGGCTTCACCATCAGCACGACGATCATCATCGCAAAGATCACCATGCTCGATGCTTCCGGATAGAACACTTTCGAGAGGCCCTCGATCAGGCCAAGCGACAGGCCGGTGACGATCGAGCCGAGGATGGAGCCGAGCCCGCCGATGACCACCACGGCGAAGACGGTGATGATGATATTGCCGCCCATCAGCGGGTTGACCTGATAGATCGGCGCCGCCAGCACGCCGGCGAGGCCGGCGAGCGCGACGCCGCCGCCGAAAGCAGCCGTCACCAGCAGCGGCACGTTGATGCCGAAAGCGCGGACCAGGGTCGGATTCTCGGTCGCCGCGCGCAGATAGGCGCCGAGCCGCGTGCGCTCGATCGCATACCAGGTGCCGAAGCAGATCGCGAGCGAGGCGACGACCACCCAGGCGCGGTAGTTCGGCAGATACATGAAGCCGATGTTGTGGCCGCTCGAGAGCACGCCGGGATAGGGATAGGAGAGGCCCGCCGTGCCATACCAATAGACGAAGAGACCCTGCATGACCTGGAAGATGCCGAGCGTCAGCAGCAGCCCGTAGAGATGGTCGAGCTGATAGATGCGCCGGATGATCGTGCGCTCGATGACGATGCCGATGATGCCGACCGCCAGCGGCGCGAGGATCAGTGCTGGCCAATAGCCGACGCCGAAATGGTGCAACAGAATCCAGGCCGCGAAAGCGCCCAGCATATAGAACGCGCCCTGTGCAATGTTGACGATGCCGAGCAGCCCGAAAATGATCGAGAGGCCGAGACTCAGCATCGCATAGAAGGAGCCGTTGATGAGGCCGAGCAGGAGCTGACCGAACAGGGCGTTGAGCGACATGCGCGACCCCTTCCCGCTCAGACGCCCAGATAGGCTTCGAGGCGCGTCATTTTGGCCTCGATCTCGGAACGCGGGATCATGTCGACGATCTTGCCGGTTTCCATCACATAGTGGCGATCCGAGACGCGCGCGGCAAAGCGGAAATTCTGCTCGACCAACAGGACGGTCAGGCCGCGTTGCCGGATCGCGTCGAGCGCGACGCCGATCTGGGCAACGATGACCGGCGCGAGGCCTTCGGTCGGCTCGTCGAGCACCAAGAAATCGGCGCCGGTGCGCAAGACGCGCGCAATCGCCAGCATCTGCTGCTCGCCGCCCGAGAGCCGGCTGCCGCCGCTCGTTGCGCGCTCGCGCAGATTGGGGAACAGCGCGTAGATCTCGTCGAGCGACATGCCGCCCGGCTTCAGCCGCGGCGGCAGCAGCAGGTTCTCGGTGACGTTGAGGCTGGCGAAGATGCCGCGCTCTTCCGGCACATAGCCGATGCCGAGCCGCGCGATCTTCTCGGGCGGCCAGGCGATCGTCTCGGCCCCCATCACCCGCGCCGAGCCACGGCGGCGGCGCAGGATGCCCATGATTGCGCGCAGCGTCGTGGTCTTGCCGGCGCCGTTGCGGCCGACCAGCGTGACGATCTCGCCGCGGCCGATCGCGAGATCGACGCCATGAAGAATTTGCGATTCGCCATAGAATCCCTCGAGGGCGGCGAGCGCCAGGACCACGCCGTCATTCATGACGGGCGCCCATATAGGCCTCGATCACCGCCGGATCGCGCGCGACCTCCTGGTAGTTCCCGTCGGCGAGAATCTCGCCGCGCTGCATTACGGTGATGCGGTGCGAGAGATCGGCGACGACGGAAAGATTGTGCTCGACCATCAGGACGGTGCGGCTCGCCGCGACGCGCCGGATGAGCGCGACGATCCGGCCGATATCCTCATGCGCCATGCCGGACGTCGGCTCGTCGAGCAACAGCAGATCCGGCTCGAGCGCGAGCGTCGTCGCCAGCTCGAGCGCGCGCTTGCGCCCGTAAGGCAGCTCGGCCGCCGGCCGATGCGCTTGATCCTCGAGCCCGACCTCGGCCAGCAGCGCGTCGGCACGGTCGTCGAGTGCGCTCAAGACCGAATCCGGCCGCCAGAACGCATAAGTGTCGCGCCGAAAGCGCTGCAAGGCGATGCGCACGTTCTCCCGCGCCGTGAGATGCGGAAAGGTCGCCGAGATCTGAAACGAGCGGACGATACCGAGCCGCGCGACTTCATGCGGCTTGGCCGCGGTGATGTCCCGTCCCTTGTAGAGGATGCGGCCGCTGGTGACGCCCAGCACCCGGGTGAGCAGGTTGAAGAAGGTCGTCTTGCCCGCGCCGTTGGGGCCAATGAGCGCGTGAATCGTGCCCTGCCGCACATCGAGGCTGACATCCTTCACCGCAACGAAGCCGGCGAAGGATTTGCTCAGGCCCTCGGCGCGCAGCAGGACATCGTCGGACATGGCGTTAAGTGGAAGCGCCGCGGCCCCGCCTCCGCAGCCCTAGCCCTTCTTCGCGACCAGCGAGCAGCCCCCCTCATCCATCGGCCGGAAAGCCTTGTCACCGGGGATGGTCGTGATCAGCTTCGCGAGATCGTTGGGGCCCGTCGATTCCGACGGCTTCTTGATCTGCACGAGATAGACGTCGTGCACCATGCGGCCGTCGGGACGGAGGACGCCGTTGCTGGTGAAGCCGTCCTGCACTGGATTCTTCTGCATCCAGGCGAACACCGCCTTGGGGTCGTCGGTGCCGGTCGCCTTTATCGCGGACAGATAATGATGGACGGCGGAATAGAGTCCCGCGAACAGATACTGCGCCGGCTCCTTGGCCGCGTCGAACCGCTTGGCCAGGGCCTCGGCGGCGGGGCTAACGCCGCGGTACCAGGGCAAGGTCACGATGATGTCCTGGAATTGCTGCAGCCCGCCCTGATCCGGGATCATCGGCAGGTCGAGACTCAGCGGCACGAGCTTCACACCCGATTCGACCAGCCCGAACTCATGGGCGGCTTTGACCGAGTTGTACATATCGCCGCCGGCATTCGCGAGCGCCACGACCTCGGCTTTGGAGTTCTGCGCCTGGAGGATGAAGGACGACAGGTCCTGCGCGCCGAAGGGATGGAACACGGTGCCAAGCACCTTGCCGCCCGCTTTCTCGACATTCGCCTGCACGCTGGCGGCGAGGCCTTTGCCGAAGGCGTAATCGGCAGCGATGATGAACCAGGTCTTGCCGAGCCTCGGCACGGCTTCGCCGATCGACTTGCCGAACTGATAGGTGTCGTAGGTCCATTGCGCGGAATAAGGCGCGCAAGCCGGACCGGTGAGATCGGCGGAGCCGGCCTCGCTGTAGAGCACCGCCTTGCCCTTGCTGCGCGCGATCTCCTGCACGGCGAGGGCGACCGCTGAATTGACGACGTCGACGATCACGTCGACCTGCTCGGTGTCGTACCATTTGTTGGCGATCGACACGCCGACATCGGGCTTGTTCTGGTGATCGGCATAGACCATTTCGATCGGAACCCCGTCAATCTTGCCGCCGAAGTCCTCGATCGCGAGCTTGACGCCCGTGACCGGTCCCATGCAATCGCCGACGCAATATTGGCCCGAGAAATCGTCGAGCACGCCGATCTTGATCTTGTTGTCGGAAAATTGCGCGCGTGCCGAACCAGGCAGCACCAGAGCCGAGGCAAGAAGCAACAAAACGGTGCCGACGGCCGCTCTCCAGAATGCGAAGCCCATGTCGCCCTCCCCTAATGTTCGTTTCTCGCGCGCCGCGCGCGCCCGAGCCGAATGATATTAATTATAACGATATTGAACCGCGTCCCCGCCGGCCGTCAAGAAATCCGCGGGCACGCAATTCCCATCATGGGCCACCGGCAAGCCGGATGACAGTGGGCGGCGGCGGCGAGGCATAGAGCTCCTCCACCAGGGTCTCACGGTTACCGAGCACGGCACGCTGATTGATCGACCCCTTGTCGGTCATCTCGCCGCGGTCGAGCGAGGGCGGCTCCTCGAGCAGCAGCAGCGCGACGATGCGGTTGGAACTGCCCGTGCTGCGCGCCGCGAGACTTTTGAGACGCTCGGCAAAGGCCGCGCGCAGTTCGGGCTGGGCGAAAATCTCGCCCTGCGGCGCGTTGGCGGCGAGCTTTGGACAAAGACGCTGGCAGGCGGCGCGGTCGGCGAAGGCCAGCGCGCCGATCTCGTTGCGCCCGATCCCGGCGAGGACGACGTCCTGCACCAGCGGCGCGAAATGATCGATGAAGGCGGCGCGCAACGGCCCGACATTGACCCAGGTGCCGCTCGCGAGCTTGAAATCCTCGGCGACGCGTCCGTCGAAGATCAGCCCCTTGCTCGCATCGGCGGGATCGGCGAAGCGCAACGCGTCGCCGAGCCGGTAATATCCCTCTTCGTCGAAAGCCGCGGCCGTCAGTTCCGGCTGCCGCCAATAGCCGGGCGTGATGTTGGGGCCGCGGATGCGCGCCTCGAGCTTGCCCTCGAGCGGCACGAGCTTCAACGCGATGCCGGCGGTGGGTAGGCCGACCAGGCCCGCGGCGCTCATGCCCTTGCCGGCCGAAAGCGCGAAAGGCGCCGTCTCGGTCGCGCCGAGGCCGGTGAGCATCAGGATGCGCTCGCCATAGGTGGCGCTCGCGATATCGTCGAGCGCGTCCCAGATGTGTTGCGCCATGCTCGCCGCAGCGTAGTAAAGGACGCGCAGATCCTTGAAAAAGCTCCGGCGCAGCGCCTCGTCCGAGCGGAGATAAGGGATGAGCGCGTCGTAGCCGCGCGGCACATTGAAATACCAGGTCGGCGAGACGTCGCGCAGGTTGCGCACCGTCGCCTCGATCGCCCCCGGCGTCGGACGGCCGTCGTCGATATAAAAGGTGCCGCCGTTGTAGAGCACCATGTTGAAATTGTGATTGCCGCCCGCCGTGTGATTCCACGGCGACCAATCGAGGATAATCGGCGGCTCGTCGCGGAAATAGGCGAAATGGGTGCGCAGCTGCTCCTGATTGGCGCAGAGCATGCGCTGGGTGTTGATCACGCCTTTCGGCAGGCCGGTCGAGCCGGAAGTGAAGAGAATCTTCGCGATCGTGTCGGGGGCGATACGATCATGCGCGGCATCGACCGCAGCGTCGACCGGCGTCGAGAGCAGCGCGGACAGCAAGCTCGTCCGCCGGTCGCGCGGCGGATCGCGGCTGACGACGATCTCGATGGTCGCCGGAATCGTCGCCTCGATCGCGCGGCCATAGAGCGCGCCATCGGCGGCGTAAACCAGGCCGGGCGTCAGGAGATCGACGATGTGGCGCAGCTTGCCGAAATCGGTCGAGATCAGCGAATAGGCAGGCGAGAGCGGCGCATAGGGAATGCCGACATAAAGCGCGGCAAGGCCGAGCACGGCGTGGTCGAGATCGTTGCCGGACAGGATGACGAGCGGGCGCTCGGGCGAAAGACCGCGCGCGAGAAGCGCGGTACCGACCGCGCGCACCGCGCGGAGCGTCTCGCCATAGGTCAGCGTCCGCCATTCGCCGGATGGCCCGCGCTCGGCGAGGAAGACGCGCTCGGGCGCGACCGCGGCCCAATGAACCAGCCGGTCGGTGATGCGGGCAGCATAATCGCCGAGCGGATGCTTGTTCGCGATATAAATGGTTCCGTCGGGCCGCCGGTCGACCGCGACGTCGAGCGGCCCGAGGCGAACGTCGCGCAGCGGCAATGTTTTCCTTCCGTCGTCTCGAGCGGACGCGTTCATGCGACCCGAGCCTCCCGGCGGCATCGCCGATCGAGCGAGACGGCGCTTGCCTTTTCGTTACATATTATCATGAAATCCGGGCGTCAACACGCAGGCTCCTCGCATCGTTTCGATCCCATGCCCATGACTCTCGACCTGGCCGCCGCTCGTCTCGAAGGATTTGCCGCCGCGCAAACGCTGCGCGCGGCGAGGCCCGTCGGCGAGGCGCTCGATCTCGCGCCGCTCGAAGCGCTGATCGGCTTCAAGATCCATATCCTCGACCTGCTGATGTACCAATTCTACTACGAGCGGCTCGGCAAGAGTGCGATGACGCCCGGCATGTTCTCGACACTCAGCGTCATCAAGGCCAATCCCGGCGTGCGTCAGGGCGCGCTGGCCGATGCGCTGCTGATCCAGCGGCCGAACATGACGCTCCTGGTCAACCGCCTGATCCGCGCCGGTTATGTCCGGCGTCGCGCCGCGCGCGGCGACAACCGCGGCGTCGAGCTGTTTCTTAGGGCCGAGGGCGAGCGGGCGCTCCGTGACATCGCCGCCACGCTCGCGGCACATGAGCGCGGCCTCACCGCCGCGCTGTCGGCCAAAGAGCGCGGTCGTCTGCGGGTCCTGCTCACGAAAATGGTGCGGCAGCTGCGCGCGAAGCCGCGCGCGACTGTCAGCGGCCGCGCCAAGAAAGCCCTTTAGACCGGCGTGAACATAGGAACAGGCTGGCCGTTCTCGGCGGGCTTGAACACCACCCTCACCTTTTGCCCGATACGGATCGCGTCGAGGTCGCAATCGACGATATTGGTCATCATCGTCGGGCCTTCGGCGAGGGTGACATAGGCGATCGCATACGGCACTTCGGCGCGGCGCATGACGCTGAAGGAATAGATCGTCCCCGCCCCCGCGGCCTCGCGCCATTCGGTGCGGTCGCTGAAGCAGAAGGGACAGAGCGCCCGCGGATAGAAATGAAACGCGCCGCAGGCGGCGCAGCGCTTCAGCAGCAGCTTTCTCTTCGCGGCCGCTTCCCAATAGGGCGCGGTCTCGGGAAAGGGCGACGGCGCGGCGATCGTTCGATCCTTGGCCATGATCATTCCCGCTCCAGGATCAGCGTGGCGCTGCCATGCCTCGTGCCGAGCGCGCCGCCCGTGCCATGGACCAAGGCAAGGCCGCAACCGGCGACCTGGACCTTGGGACGGGCGATGCCGCGCAACTGCCGCACCGCCTCGATGATCTTGGTCATGCCGCCGCGATTCGAGGGATGGTTGTTGCACAAGCCGCCGCCATCGGTGTTGAACGGCAGCCGGCCGAGGCCGGAAATAAGATTGCCGCCCTCGACGAAAGCGCCGCCCTTCCCTTTCTCGCAAAAGCCGAGATCTTCGAGCGTGATCAGCACGGTGATGGTGAAGCTGTCGTAGATCGAGGCGTATTGGATATCGCCCGGCGCAACCTTCGCCTCGGCGAAAGCGCGCGGACCCGACCAGCGCGCGCCCGAATAGGTGAGATCGATCCGGCCGCCCATCTGATGCTTCGGCGCGTAGCCGGCACCGATCACATGGACCGGCGGATGCTTGAGGCTTTTGGCGATCTCGGGACCGGTGACGATCAGCGCCCCGCCGCCGTCACTGATGACACAGCAATCGAGGCGATGCAGCGGATCGGCAATCATCGGCGAGTTCACGACCTCCTCGACCGTGACGACGTCGCGCAGCATCGCGTTGGGATTGTGCTGCGCATGGTGCGAGGCGGCGACCTTGATCCAAGCGAGCTGCTCGCTGGTCGTGCCATACTGGTGCATGTGGCGCATTGCGCACATCGCGTACATGTTCGCAGTGGCCGGACCGTAGGGGTTTTCAAACGGCGCGTCGGGCGTGTTCTGGGCGCTGCGCGCGGCGGTTCCGGTGGCCTGGCCCTCGCTGCGCGGCTTGCCGGCCAGGGTAATCAGCGCGATCTTGCATTTGCCGAGCGCAATCGCCTCGGCGGCGTGACCGACATGGATGAGGTAGGACGAGCCGCCGCAATCGGTCGAATCCATGTGCCTCAATTTTAGGCCCATGTAATCGGCCATCGACAGCGGTCCCAGCCCCGGCGCGTCGCCGGCGCAGAAGTAGCCGTCGATGTCGCTCTTGCTG
>DASYAL010000075.1:0-55987 GCA_036501365.1 Allostellaceae bacterium
TTTCGCCCACACCATGTCGCCGACCGCTGTGACCTCCGAGGCGGATCAGGCCTTGGAGCTGAAAGTGCGCGCGAAGATGCTCGGCGTCGACCCGGCGACCTTGCCGCCGCCCTCGCATTTCTTCGATTTCAGCTTCGTCAAAGAGGCTGCCGCGGAATTGAAAAAAGAGAACTGGAAGCCGTGAAGGTTCCGCCCACTCAAACCCTCCCGCTCAAAAGGGGAGGGATTCAAAAATTTCTCCCTCCCCCTCGAAGGGGAAGGGTTGGGGTGGGGGCGATGGCGGCGATCTGTGTCGCTCTCTCCATCGCAATATTCCCGAGGTCATCTTGCGCCGCCGACAAGGTGAGGCTCTCCTATGTGCTGAGCTCGGTCGAATATGCCGACGATTTTCTCGCCATCGATAAGGGCTATTTCACGGACGAGGGCCTCGATATCGATTTGCAGCAGGCCGGCGGCGGCGTCGCCGTGCCGGCGCTGATCTCGGGCGATATCGATTTCACCGGCTCGGGCTCGGTCGCGATCAGCGCCATCCTCAAAGGCGCGAAGCTCAAGGTGCTGCTGGTGGTCGACGCGCATCCGGCGATGCAGATCTGGGCGCAGCCGGCGATCAAGAGCTTCGCCGATCTCAAAGGCAAGCCGATCGGCATCATCAGCCGCGGCGACACCACCGAGATCGCGATCCGCTATTACCTCGCCAAGCACGGCCTGCCGGCGGATTACGTGTCGTTCACGCCGCTCGGTGCCGGCGTCGCGCGCTTTGCCGCGATCGCCTCCGGCAGTTATCCGGCGGCGCTCATCAATGCGAGCGAGGCGGTGCAAATGGGCGCGGCGGGCAAGCTCGGCAATCTCCACCGCCTCGTCGATCTCCGGCAAGAAATCACCATGGCCTATAACGCGCTCGCGACCAGCGACGCGATGATCGCCAAGAATCCCGATCTGGTCCGCCGCATGGTGCGCGCGGTCCTGAAAGGCGTGCGCACGGTGAAGGCATCGCGCGCAGAGACCGTTGCCGCGCTCTTGAAGCACGGCCAGAGCGACGCCGCAGCGGTTGGCACGGAATACGACAATCTCATCGCCTCGCTCACCGATACCGGCACCATGCCGCAAGACGCGCAGACGCTCGACCTCGGCTTGCGCGCCGAGATGCTCGGCATCGCCAAGGACAAGGTGCCGCCGGCCGCTTCGGTGTTCGATTTCAGCTTCGCCGAAAAGGCCGACGCCGAATTGCAGGCGGCGCATTGGCAGCCCGCGCGCTAAAGTGGCGCGATGGTCAGAGAGACTCCGCGCTCGCGCATCGGCAACGGCCGCAACGATCCGTCGGCGCCGATTCTCATCCTGGGCGGCAGCTACGCCAAGCGCTCGGCGACCACCGTGCTGATGCGCTATACGGCGAAGCTCTTGGAAGAACGCGGCATGGCGCATCAGACGATCCCGCTCGGCGCGCTCGATCTGCCCTTCTATCACCCCGATCTGCACGAGAAGGAATGCCCGCCGGCGGAGTTCTTGCTCGACGCGTTCCGCCGCGCGCGCGCTTTCGTCTGGTGCACGCCGTCCTATCACTACAGCATCAGCGGCGCCTTCAAGAACGCGATCGATTTTTTGGAGCTCACCGCCGAGGACGATCCGCCTTATCTCGGCGGACGCCTCGTCGGCCTGATCGCGTCGTCCTCGGGCCCGATCGCCGCGGTCCATGCGATCGGCGCGATGGAGCAGATCGTCCACGCGCTCCGCGGCTATGTCGTGCCGGCGACGGCGCCGATCGGCCCGGTCAAGGGCGCGGTCGATCTCGATGCCGGAATCATCAACGACGACCGCACCAAGCTGAAGCTCGTGCAGATGGTCGAGGAGATGCGCGATGCGCTGGCCGCCCGGGAGTAGCGTCGCGCTTTTTGCCGTCGCCGTCGCGCTGGCCGTGCCAGCGCATGCCGCGGACAAGATCCGCTTCTCCTACGTCGTGCCGACGATCGACTACACGCCGCTCTTGGTCGCGATCGACAAAGGCTATTTCGCCGATGAGGGCATCGCCGTCGAGCTGGTGCAGGCGCAAGGCGGCATTGCGACGCCGGCCCTCATCTCGGGCGATCTCGATTTCTCGGGCTCGTCCTCGGTCGCGATCAGCGCCGATCTCAAGGGTGCGCATCTGAAGGTGCTCTATACCGGCGAGGACCGCTCGGCCTATCAGCTCTGGGTGCGGCCCGACATCAAGAGCCTCGAGGACCTGAAAGGCCAGCAGGTCGGCGTCATCAGCCGCGGCGACACCACCGAGATCAGCCTGCGTTATGTGCTGGCACAGCGTCACCTGCCCGACGATTTCGTCTCCTTCACGCCGCTGGGCGCGACCGCGGCGCGGATCGCGGCGCTGACCTCGGGGACGTTCCCGGCGGCGGTGATCGATGGCGGCGAGAGCACCGATATCGACGCGCTGCAGAAATCCGGCAAGCTCCACATGCTGATCGACATGCATGAGTCGGTGAAGATGGTGCTCTCGGGCTTCGCCACATCGGACGCGCTCATCGCCAAGAATCCCGACCTCGTCCGGCACACCATGCGCGCCATCTACAAGGGCGTCTCGACGGTGAAGGCCGATCCCGCGGTCGCGGTCGAGGCCATGATGAAGCACGGCCTCGAGAAGGGCGCCGCCGAATTCTCGGCGCAGCATTACATCCCCGGCATGCTGGCGAGCGGCAGCGTGCCGCGCGACGTGCAGGAGAGAGAGCTGGTGCTGCGCGGCGAGATGCTCGGCCTCGCCAAGGACAAGATCCCGGCGCCGGAAGCGGTGTTCGATTACAGCTTCATCGAGAAAGCGGCGCAGGAGCTGAAGGCGGAAGGCTGGAAGCCGTCGCCCTAAGCTATTGCGGCGCCATTGCGGGGAGCGCGTTCAGCGCGACGAAGCAATCCAGTTCCGCACGAAGCTCTGGATTGCTTCGCTTCGCTCGCAATGACGATGTCGATGGGGCTAAGCCCCCAGCTCGCTGCGGATCTGCTGGCGGAAATACTCGATCGGAACTTGCTGGCCGTCGCGCTCGACGAACCAGAAATCCCAGCCGTTGCAGGCGGGTGCGCCTTGCACCTCGGCGGCGACCTGGTGGATCGAGCCTTTGGCGTCGGCCGAGATCAGCGTGCCGTCGGGCCTGACCTTCGCGGTCCAGCGCCGCCGCGCATCGAACAGCACCTCGCCGGGCTGCAGCAGCCCGCGCTCGATCAGGCTGCCGAACGGCACGCGCGGCGCGTCGTGCTTTTCTTGCGTGGTCGCGACCGCATCGCCGCTGCCGATCTCGACCGCGGCGATGCGCGCTTTGGCGAGGGCGATGTAGTCCTTGTTCTGCTCGATGCCGATCCAGCGCCGGCCGAGGCGGCGCGCCACCGCGCCGGTGGTGCCGGTGCCGAAGAAAGGATCGAGCACGGTGTCGCCGGGCTTCGAGGCGGCGAGCAGCACGCGATGCAGCAGCCCTTCGGGCTTCTGCGTCGGATGCGCTTTCTTGCCGCCGCGCTTCAAGCGCTCCTGGCCGCCGCAGAGCGGGATCAGCCAGTCGCTGCGCATCTGGATGCCGTCGTTGAAGGCTTTCAGCGCCTGGTAGTTGAAGGTGTAGCGCGCCTCGCTCGATTTCGCGCACCAGAGCAGTGTCTCATGCGCGTTGGTGAAGCGCCGGCCGCGGAAATTCGGCATCGGGTTCGACTTGCGCCAGACGATATCGTTCAAGACCCAATAGCCGAGATCCTGCAGGATCGTGCCGACGCGGTAGATGTTGTGGTAGGAGCCGATCACCCAGAGCGTGCCGTCGGGCTTCAGCACCCGCCGCGCGGCGGCGAGCCAGTCGCGGGTGAAGCGGTCATAAGCGGCGAAATCGGCGAATTTGTCCCAATCCTCCTCGACGCCATCGACCCGGCTCTGATCGGGGCGGTGGAGCTCGCCGGCGAGCTGGAGGTTGTAGGGCGGGTCGGCGAAGACGAGGTCGACCGAGGCTTCGGGCAGCCGGCCCATCGCGGCGACGCAATCGCCGGCGATGATCGAGCCGTCCGCGGCGGTGAAATCCCCCATGGCTGTCCCCATGGGGCCGGTATCCTGCCGCCCGCGACTCGGGACGTCAACAAAAAGTTCGCGGAATCAGAAAGACTTAGTCGGCCAGATTAGAGTCAAATTCGAGGCTGAGCTGCAAGGGCGCGAAGCTCATGCGATGATGCCGGGTCGGGCCGAGGGCGAGGAGCGCGGTGCGATGCTCCTCGGTTCCGTAGCCGACATTGGTCATCCAGCCATAGCCGTCATAGCGCGAGGCCAGGGCGCGCATCAGCCGGTCGCGGGTGGTCTTGGCGATCACCGAGGCGGCGGCGATCGACAGCGACAGCCCGTCGCCGCCGATCACCGTCTTGACCGCGCAAGGCAGCGGCGGCGGCTGGTTGCCGTCGATCAGCGCGATGTCGGGCATCGCGCCCAAACGCAACAGCGCGCGGCGCATCGCCATGAAGGTTGCCTGGAGAATGTTGTGGCGGTCGATCTCCGTGACGCTCGCGGCGCCGACGCCGATCCCGACCGCGCATTGCCGGATCAGCAGCGCGTATTCCTCGCGCGCCTCGGCGCTGAGCTTCTTCGAATCGTCGAGCTCGGCGCGCAGCCGCCGCGGCAGGCGCTTGCGGTCGAGGATCACCGCCGCCGCGACCACCGGGCCGGCCAAGGGCCCGCGCCCCGCCTCGTCGATGCCGCAGACGACGCCGTCGCAGCCGCGCTCCAAGATGAAATCGGGCATTCCCCGCGACGCCCCTTTCCCAACCTAAGTGGTTACCGTGAAGGTGCTGCCGATGGCGAGGCCCAGGGCCGCATCGGCGCGGCCGCGATTGACCGCGATCTCGACGAGGCCGTTCGAATTCTCATACCAGAAGGCGGCGCCTTCCGGCACCGCCGAAAAAGTCGCGCCGTGGATAACCCGCGTCTTATCCCCAAGAACCAGCGTCGCGCTGGCGGGAACGGCGCCCGCGCGCAGCCCGGTCAGGGCGTTGCCGTAATGGTCGATATAGACGATCGCGGCGAGATCGTCGGGCCAATCGGGCTGCCGCGCCGGCGCACGCGCGCGCAGCGCCGGCCGCTCGCCGCGCGCCAGCATCGCCGCGACGGGGGCGAAAAGGTCGCGGCCGTGGAAGCTCGCGGAGAGACTTTCCGGCCGCCACACGATCTCGAAGCAACGCGCATTTTGCGCGCGGCGCAAAACCATTTCAAAAAGCCCGTTCTCCGGCCCGACATACCAGCGGCGATCGGCTTCGATCACCACCGACGCGCGGGCGCCGCCGACGCCGGGATCGACGACGCAGAGGAACACCGTACCGGGCGGAAACCACGCCGCGTAAGCCGCGAGCAGATAAGCGCCGGCGCGCGGATCGCCGGCGGGCGCATCGGCGAAGAGATCGATCAGCTCGGCCGCGGGAGCGCCGCCGCGCAGCACCGCCTTCATCTGGCCGGTGTAAGGGCCGTCGAGGCCGAAATCGGTGAACAGAACGATCATCCGCCGGCGATTATGCGTCGTCGATCTCGACGCGCAAACGACGACTCGAAAAATCAGCAGCAAGGCTCCAATGCTCCCTCTCCCCGCCGGGAGAGGTGAGATTGAAAATGGCCGTCGCGCTTGACCGCGTTCCCGCGCCGCAGGTGATTCTGCTGACGAGGATCGATCTGACCGGCGTTGATCCGGTGCGCTAATCGGCGCATGCTCGCGATATGCCCGATCTCAAAGTGCGCCATCTGCCCATTCTCGCTTTTCTCAATGGCAAGATGACGTGGCGTGAGATGGTCGCCGAAGTCGATCGGCCCATCAGTGGTAGCCGTATTCTGGAGCTTGCCGCGCTCGGCGGCGTGCCTGCCGAGCTGGCGCTCAATCTGCCGGACGCACGCATGGGCGACCCCGGCGAGCCGGCGGCGATTTCAGCCGTTGCCGCGCAGCCCGCGCCGAATGATCTTGCTGAATGATCTTAGAGATCGTCACCGCGTGGTCGGGAACCCAGGGCAGCAATTGAGCCGTTGCCCCGGATTCCCGCTTATGCGGGAATGACGAATTGAACGATCCTTAGAACAAACTCAGCTGCGCGGTCTCTTTGATCTTTGCCGGCACCTGGAACAGCGAGCAATCGAGCCGGCGGTTGTCGCGCTTCTTGTCGAGGCCGAGGCGATGGCAGGCCGCCTCATGGCGGATGCGCAGCATCTCGGCATAAGGCCCCGTGCCGCGCATGCGCGTGCCCCATTCGGACTGGTAGGCCTTGCCGTCACGGCTCTGCTTCACCAGCGACATCACATGCTTGGCCTTGCCCGGGAAATTGGCCTCGAGCCATTCCTCGAAGAGGCCGCCCAATTCCAATGGCAGGCGCAGCAGCACGTAGCCCGCCGCGCACGCGCCACGCGCCACCGCGGCGTCGAGGATGCTCTCGAGCTCGGCGTCGTTGAGCGCCGGGATCATCGGCGCCGCCATCACCGCGGTCGGAATGCCGGCAGCGGCGAGCGCGGCGATGGTCTCGAGCCGGCGCTCGGGCGTTGCCGCGCGCGGCTCCATCTTGCGCGCGAGCGTGCGGTCGAGCGTCGTCACCGACACCGCGGCACTGGCGAGATGATCGCGCGCCATCGCCGCAAGGATGTCGAGGTCGCGCTGGATGAGCGCCGATTTGGTGATGAGCGTCACCGGATGGCGGAACTCTGCGAGCACTTCGAGGATGCGGCGGGTGAGGCCGAGCTTGCGCTCGATCGGCTGATAGGCGTCGGTGTTGACCCCAAGTGCGATCGGCCGCGGCTTGTAGGACGGCTTCGACAGCTCGGCGCGGAGCAGCGCCGGTGCGTCCTCCTTGACGAAGATGCGGCTCTCGAAATCCAACCCCGGCGAGAGGCCGAGATAGGCATGAGTCGGGCGCGCGAAGCAATAGATGCAGCCATGCTCGCAGCCGCGATAAGGGTTGATCGAGCGGTCGAAGCCGATATCGGGCGAGTTGTTGCGCGCGATGACGGTCTTCGAGGTGTCCTTGAGATATTGCGTCTCGAGCGGCGGCGGCTCCGCGTCGGCGCGCCCCCAGCCGTCATCGATCGCGACCTGGGTCGCGGGTTCGAAGCGGCCGGCGGTGTTGCTGATCGCGCCGCGGCCCCTCCTTGCGACAGGGGGGCGGGCGACCGCGGGCAGAGCCTCATCCATGGCCTCAAGTATCGGCCGGGAATACGAACAAATCAAGAACGAGATTATGGAAAGGTCGTGACGCCGCGGCCCGGCGCCGAGCTACTTGGCCGGCTGCTTCAAATGCTCCTGTAGCCGCGGCATCAGCTCGACGAGGTTGCAGGGCCGGTGCCGGTTGTCGAGCTGGTGCTTGATGATGTCGTCCCAGCCGTCGCGGCAGGCGCCGGGCGAGCCGGGCAGGGCGAAGAGATAGGTGCCGCCGGCGACGCCGGCGGTGGCGCGGCTCTGGACCGTCGAGGTGCCGACCTTCTGATAGGAGAGGAAGCGGAAGAGCTCGCCGAAGCCGGCGATCTCCTTCTCATAGACCGCGTGGAACGCTTCGGGCGTGACGTCGCGGCCGGTGACGCCGGTGCCGCCGGTCGAGATCACGACGTCGATGCCGGGGTCGGCGATCCAGGCCTTGAGCTGGGCGACGATCGCCGCCTGGTCGTCTTTCACGATATGGCGCGCGGTGACGCGGTGGCCGGCGGCGGT
Organism: Allostellaceae bacterium; assembly: GCA_036501365.1. Taxonomy (GTDB): domain Bacteria; phylum Pseudomonadota; class Alphaproteobacteria; order ATCC43930; family CGMCC-115725; genus CAIKMD01. The sequence continues at coordinate 7,671 of DASYAL010000075.1, forward strand.
GACGAGGTCGATAAGGGTCTGGCCGGATTTGTCGTCGGCTTCGCGACGCGTATCCGAGACGGTCAGAATGGCGATGTTGACGGCGAGGAAAGGCCGCGTCTCATCAATTCGGGGCATTCGCAGCGTACCGACTGTTACCGTCGTCGAGCGCCGCGCTTTGCGTCGGCGGCGCGTCGAGCGGGATATAGGTCGGCCACTTGCCGGCGGCAAGCGCGTCGAGATCCGGCACCTTCTGGCCGAGGCGCTCGCGATAGATCCAGTAATTCGTCAGCACCTTGAGCGTGAAGACGCGCGACTCTTTCGACGGGATGCTCTCGATGAAGAGCAGCGGGTCGTCGCGATATTCCGGATGCTCGTCTTCCCAATGCGCCGCCGCGGTCGGGCCGCCGTTATAGGAGACGGCGAAGAAGATCAGGTTGTTCTTGATCCGCCCGTCGCGCAGCAGGACCTGCACATACTCCTGTGCGAGCATGAGATTGTATTGCGGGTCGTTGAGCGCGGCGCGCTCGGTCTTGGCATTCTTCGCATTGAGCGGCGCGCCGGCGAGCCGCGCCATCGAGCGCGCGGTCGCGGGCATGAGCTGCATCAGGCCGAAGGCGCCCGCCTGGCTCTTCGCCGTCGGCGCGAATTGCGATTCCTGGCGCATCAGCGCGTAGATCAGCGCGCGGTCGACGGTGAAGCCGCCGGTCGGCTGCCAGCGCGGCACCGGATAGAGCGCGACCTCGCGGCTGTCGCCGAGCAGGCCAGCGAGGCGCAGGCTGGCGCCCGGCAGGTTGGCGCGGTCGGCGAGCGCCGCGAGCGATTGCAGGAGGGTCGGCGAGGCATGCGCCGCCAATTGGCGCAGCTCGTCGGCGGCGGGGCCGTCCTGGCCGACCGCGATCAGGCCGAGCACGCGCTTGCCGGCATCGATGCCGAGCACCAGTTCAGCGTCGAACTGGGTGAACGGATCGGCGGCGACGGACGGGTCGCGGTCGATGCCGAGCAGATGGCGCGCGAGGATGCCGTAAAAGGTGCGCGGACTCTCGGCGGCGATATGCAGCCAATAGCCGTAATTCTGCGGCCGGTGCGCCTTGAGCTCGACGCGCGCCGCCCAGAACGCGGCCGCCGATTTCAGCCAGGGCGACTGGCCCGGGCTGCGCGCCAGCGCCTGGAAGTGGCTGCGCGCTTCATCGAGGCGACCGAGGCGCCAGGCAGCGAGGCCGGCATCCCAATTCGCCGTCGGCGCGGCGGCGGCGGTCTGATTCTCGGCGCTGACGGTGAGCGCTTCCTGCGGCTCGCCCTGGGCGAGATAGCCCTCGGCGATCGCGGTGCGCAGCTCGTCGCGGGTCGCCGAGCCGATCAGCCGCTGCGTCTCCCTGCTGGCAAGGAGCTGCTCGGCACGGCGCGGATTTGCCGCCGCAAGCGCGCTGATCTGGTGAATGAGGGCGGCCGCATGCTTCTCCTCGGGCGAGGGCGGTGCCGGCGGCATGCGGTCGGTCGCGAAATCGTCGTCGTCGCCAAGGCTCGCCGCCGACGGGCGCGGCGGCAGGGCGGCGGCCGACGGGTGGCGGTTCAACGCCAGGGCGTAGATCGCCTTGGCGTCGACCTCGTCGCCATAATGCTGGAGCCAAGCGACGAGTTGGTCGTAGCTCGGCTTGTAGCTCGGGGCGCGATAGCGCTGCGCCAACACCTCGCCGACGAGCAGGCGGTTGTCGAGGCTGGCGAGCTCGCGATCAGCGTCCTGCCAATGGCCGGATTGCTGCGCTGCGAAGATGCGCTTGTAGCGCGCGACGTCGTCCGCGGAGAGCACCGAAGGCACGTCGGCCTCGCGCAAAACCGCATCGCCTGGCGTCAGCGCAGCCGTCCGCAGATCCTGCGCCGAAGCAGCAGAGCTGGCGGTTAATGCGCCGAGGCCGAGAATAATCCACAGGGTGCGTAAAGTCCTGCGGGCGCCGGGATATGCTTTCCCCCTGTTCATAGATAACCGGCATAACTATCCCCGACGGCAATGGCAAGAAAAAATTAACAGATGGTAAATCACGCTTTTTTCTATAATGAAACCAAGGGAGAATTATTCAATTTTATCTACATTCTCGTTAATTTTAACTGTAATTCCAAAAGATCGCGCCAAATTTCACTCTTTCTGGTGGGAGTTCTTAACAAAAAAGACGGATGATACGTAGTTAAGGCGGGAATAGGGCGGTCACGCCCCGGAACCGCCAAATCGAACCAGCGTCCGCGCAGCTTGGTGATGCCTTCAGCGCGACCGAGTATGGCGCTGGTCGCGGTGCCGCCGGCCAACAACACAAACTGTGGGGCTCCAATCGCGATGTGACGCCATACGAAGGGGAGGCACAGGGCGATCTCGGCCTCGGTCGGCTTGCGGTTTCCGGGCGGGCGCCAGAACAGGATATTGGTGATGTAGACGTTGCGCTGCCGGTCGAGGCCAATCGCGGCGAGCATGCGGTCGAGGAGCTGGCCGCTGCGGCCGACGAAGGGTTTGCCGATCCGGTCCTCATCGGCGCCTGGCGCCTCGCCGATGATCATTACCGGCGCATGCGGCGTGCCGTCGGCAAAGACGGTGTGGGTGGCGGTTTTCCGCAATGCACAACCCTCGAATGACGACACTGCGGTTTCGAGCTCGGCGAGGGTCGTGGCGGCTTCGGCGAGCCGCCGCGCGCCGGCGATCTCGGTGGTCGCGGCCGCGATCGGCCGGACCGCGGCGGCCGGTTTGGCGAAAGATGGCGCGGCGAAAGCGGGCGCAGCTGGCGGCGGCATCGCGCCGGCTGGTACCGGGCGCGCGATGGTGACGGGCGACGAGATCGGCTTTCGCGGCGCGAAGCTGTCTTGCGGCGTCTCGGCGATGGCCTCGTCCACCCCCATCGCGAGATACCAGCCGAGCAGCGCCGCAAGTTGGTCGCGTTCCCCCATGCGCCGAGCCTAGCACTCCCGCCCCGGCACCTTCTATCCGGGCTGCCTTCTTTCATGAGCGTGATCTTCTATAGTCCCGCGCCGATGGAACGCGAGCGGATGGAATATGACGTGGTGGTGGTTGGCGCCGGGCCCGCCGGGCTCGCCGCCGCGATCCGGCTGAAGCAGCTCGCCAACGAGACCGGCACCGACGTCTCGGTCTGCGTCATCGAGAAAGGCTCCGAAGTCGGCGCGCATATTCTTTCGGGTGCCGTGTTCGAGCCGCGCGCCCTCGAGGAGCTGTTTCCCGACTGGAAGGAGCGCGGCGCGCCGCTCGTCACGCCGGCGACCGAGGACCGGTTTCTGTTCCTCACCCGCAGGCGCGCCTTCCGCCTGCCGACGCCGCCGCCGATGCACAATCGCGGCAATTACGTCATCAGCCTCGGGAATCTCTGCCGCTGGCTCGCCAAGGAGGCCGAAGCGCTCGGTGTCGAGATCTATCCCGGCTTTGCCGGCGCCGAGGTTCTCTACGATGACAGCGGCCGGGTCTGCGGCGTCGCGACCGGGGCGCAAGGTGTCGGCAAGGACGGCCAGCCGACCGCGAACTACCAGCCGGGCGTCGAGCTTCGCGCCAAGGAAACCCTGTTCGCCGAAGGCTGCCGCGGCTCGCTGACGAAGCAGCTCGAGGAACGCTTCGCCTTGCGCGCGGCGAGCGGGCCGCAGACTTACGGCATCGGCGTCAAGGAATTATGGGAGGTCGACGCGGCCCGGCACCGGCCCGGGCTGGTGGTCCACAGCATCGGCTGGCCGCTCGACAGCATGACCTATGGCGGCTCGTTCCTTTATCATCTCGAGAATCGCCAGGTCGCGGTCGGCTTCGTCGTCGGCCTCGACTATAAGAATCCCTTCCTCAGCCCATTCGAGGAGTTCCAGCGCTTCAAGGACCATCCGGCGATCCGTCCGACTTTTGTCGGCGGACGACGCATCTCCTATGGCGCGCGCGCGCTCAACGAGGGCGGCTATCAGGCGATTCCGCGCCTGTCCTTCCCGGGCGGGTTGCTGATCGGCTGCGCCGCCGGCTTCCTCAATGTCGCGAAGATCAAAGGCAGCCATACGGCGATGAAATCCGGCATGGTCGCCGCCGAGACGGTGTTGCGCCGCCTCTCGGGCGACCTCACCGCCGATTATCACAGCGCGCTCGCGGGGTCGTGGATCTGGCCGGAGCTTTATGCCGTGCGCAACATCCGGCCGGCCTTTCGCTGGGGCCTCTGGGCTGGGCTCGTCCATGCCGCCATCATCGCCTATGTGGTTCATGGCCGCGCACCTTGGACTTTCGGCCACAGCGCCGATCATCTCCATCTCAAGAAGGCGAGCGCGGCGCGGCCGATCGCCTATCCCAAGCCGGACGGCGTCGTCACCTTCGACCGGCTGTCCTCGGTCTTCATCTCCAACACCAATCACGAAGAGAACCAGCCGTCGCATCTCAAACTGCGCGATCCCGACAAGGCGATCGACGTCAACTATCGGCTCTACGACTCGCCCGAGCAGCGCTATTGCCCCGCCGGAGTCTACGAGATCGTCACGGACGAAAGCGGCGCGCCGCGGCTGCAGATCAACGCGCCTAACTGCGTCCACTGCAAGACGTGCGACATCAAGGATCCAACCCAGAACATCGATTGGGTGGTCCCGGAAGGCGGCGGCGGGCCGAATTATCCGAATATGTGACCCGCGGACCGGGTGTCATCGGCGCGGTTTTATGCGTATAAACTCACGGCATGGGAATAAATCGGATGCGCGGCCTGAGCGGGGGAATTCGGCTGGCCCCGGCGCTGGCGGCCGTTTTGCTGATCGGCGGCTGCACGGCCGGCGATCCGCGCGATGACGATCCGGTCGTGGCGCAAAGTGCGATCGGCAGTTATCTCGCCGCCGGGCACGCGCAGATGATCCATGATTACAAGGACGCCGCGGCCTTCCTCGACCGCGCGCTCGCCGCCGACGGCGGCAATTACGATCTCGTCCGCCATACCTTCTTGCTGCGCGTCTCCGACGGCCATGTCGCCGAAGCGGTGCCGCTCGCGCAGCAGATCGTCGATATCGACGGCCGCACCGGCCTCGCGGGGCTCGTGCTCCTGGAGCAGGAGCTGAAAGCGGGCAAGTACGACGCGGTCGTTAAAGACGCGCAAGCGATGCCGCGCGACGGGGCGCAGCGTTTCGCGGTGCCGCTGCTGCTGGCCTGGGCCGAGGCCGGGCGGGGCCAGTTCGGTCCGGCGCTGCAGGCGCTCGACGGCATGAACGGCGTCGCCGGCATCCAGCCGCTGCATGATCTGCACACGGCGCTGATTGAGGATTTCACCGATCGCGTCGCCGAGGCGACGGCGAGCTATCAGAAACTGACCGGCGGCGCGCAGCCCCCGACCTGGCGGCTCGCCGAGCTCGCGGGAAATTTCTATGAGCGTCACGGCAAGACGGACGACGCCAAGCAGCTTTATCAGCGCGTCGGCAGCGATCAGGGAACGGTCGATGTCGGCGCGGCGGGGCGAGCGCGGATCGCGCAAGGCACCGTGCCGCCGCGGGTGATCGCGACGCCGGCCGACGGCGCCGCCGAGGGGATGTTCGATCTTGCCGGGCTGCTCAACGCGCCCGAGACCGCCGATGCCGCCCTCGTCTATGCGCGCCTCGCGCTCGATCTCGCGCCGCATTTCGCGCTCGCCGAGATGCTGGTCGCCGAGATCCGCGACGGCCAGGAGCGACCCGCCGACGCGCTGGCGCTCTACGAGGCGGTCGATCCGCAATCGCCTTACGCCTGGATGGCGCAGCTCCGCACGGCGCTCGAGCTCGACACGCTCGGCCGCACCGACGACGCGGTCTCGCGTCTCAGGGCGCTGGCGGCGGCGCGACCGACGCGCGCCGAGCCGCTGATGGAGGAAGGCGACATCCTGCGCGGCCACGAGCGTTTCAGCGACGCGGTCCAGGCCTACAACGCCGCGGCGGAACGCCTTCCCGATCCGCAGCGCGGCGATTGGCGGCTGTTCTATAGCCGCGGTGTCGCCGAGGAGCGGTCGGGAGAGTGGCCGCGCGCCGAGGTCGATCTGAAGCGGGCGCTGGCGCTGCAGCCGGATCAGCCGCTGGTGCTCAACTATCTTGGCTATTCCTGGATCGACAAAGGCAAGAATTTCGACGACGCGCTCGGCATGATCCGCCGCGCCGTCGATCTGCGCCCGAACGACGGCTATATCGTCGACAGCCTCGGCTGGGCCTATTTCCAGCTCCATGATTACGGCCACGCGACCGAATATCTCGAGCGCGCGATCGAATTGCTGCCCGAGGATCCGACGATCAACGATCACCTCGGCGACGCCTATTGGCGCAGCGGGCGGCTCCCCGAGGCGCGCTATCAGTGGCAGCGCGCGCTGCAATTCCAGCCCGAGGCTACCGAGGTCCAAGGCATCAAGACCAAGCTCGATCGCGGGCTGGGCGCGCTGCAGCCGACGGTGCGCGGCGGCTGATGCCGCGCTGGTGGCCGGCGCCGGCCAAGCTCAATCTCTATCTCCATGTCACCGGCCGCCGAGGCGACGGCTATCACCTGCTCGACAGCCTCGTCGCTTTCGCCGATATCGGCGATCGGCTGAGCGTCGCGTCGGCGCCGCGCCTCGGCCTCGATCTCGTCGGGCCTTTTGCGCGCGGCCTTGCCGCAGAAAGCCTCGAGAACAATCTCGTCTGGCGCGCCGCGCTCGCGCTTGCCGCGCGGCTCGACCGTGCACCCGAAGCGGCGCTGACGCTCGAGAAGAATCTGCCGGTCGCGTCGGGCATCGGCGGCGGCTCGAGCGATGCCGCCGCCACCCTGAAAGCGCTCGCCGATCTCTGGCAGGCGCCGCTCGACGCGGCGGCGCTCGGCGCGCTCGCGGCGACGCTCGGCGCCGACGTGCCGGTCTGTGTCGTCGCGCGTCCGTCCTTCTTCGGCGGCATCGGCGACGCGATCGTCGACGCGCCGCCCTTGCCGCCGGCGCCGCTGGTTCTCGTCAATCCCGGCATCCCGCTGCCGACCGCGTCGGTGTTCCGCGCGCGCAGCGGCGCGTTCTCGGTGCCGGCGCGATTTTCGGCCGCGCCGGAATCGGTCGGCGCGCTTGCCGGCCTGCTCGCCGCGCGAGGCAACGATCTCAGCGCCGCGGCGCTCGGCCTCGTGCCGGCGATCGGCGACGTGCTCGCCGCGCTCGAAGCGCAGCCCGGAGTGCTGCTCGCGCGCATGAGCGGCAGCGGCGCGACCTGCTTTGCGTTGTTCGATGCGCCGGCAGCGGCCGAAGCCGCCGCGACAAGGCTGCGCACGGAACGACCGCGCTGGTGGGTGGCGGCCGGGAAGCTGCTTTAGGGTTTGGGGGCGGCGCCGGCGATCGCGCTCGCGGTTTGCGGCAGGGCAGCGCTCGGCGCGGCGCTCGCGCTCTGGATTGTGGTGGCGATCTGCTTGGCGCGCGCCTGCGCTTCCTTCAGCACCGCCGGCGAGAGCGTGCCGGCGAGATGATCACGGCGCTCGGCCGCGCCTGAATCGCCGCGCGCGGCGGCCGCGCTGTACCAGGCAAAGGCTTCGACCGGCGACGCCGGCACGCCGGTGCCGCGCTCATAGAGGACGGCGAGATTGAACTGCGCGTTGATGATGCCGTCGGTCGCCGCGCGGCGGAACCATTGCACCGCCTGATCCATGCTTTGCGGCACGCCAAGGCCGTTCGAATAGGCGACGCCGAGATTGAAGGCGGCGTTGGCGCTCCCTTGCGCCGCCGCTTTCTCGTACCACTTCAGGGCGAGCGCCGGATCGCGCCCGATGCCAAGGCCTTGGCCATACATCACCGCGACATTGTATTGCGCTTCGGCGACGCCGCCGTCGGCCGCGGTTTTGAAGAGCTGCGCCGCCTGGTGATAATCCTGTTGCACGCCTTCGCCCAGCGCATAGAGCACGCCGAGCCGGTATTGCGCGATCGCGTCGCCGGCCTTGGCGCGCTGCGCGAGCCAAGGCGCGAGCGCTTTCGGGTCGGCGGGCGGAATCTCGGACAGGGGCGCGATCGGCGCGATCACGACATTGGCCGGCATGATGGCTTTGGCCTTCGCTGCCGGCGGCGCTTTCGCAGTCAGCAGCGCATCGGGCTTCGCCGCGGGCGGCGACGGAGCGGCGGATGGCGGCGGCGCCATCGCCTGCTCGCTGGCATCCGGCTTCGGCTGCGGCGCCGCCGCGGACTTGACAGCGGCGCTGGGCGGCAGCGGCGGTGGCAACGCCGCGAGATCGGTGAGCGCGACGGTGTTGGTCGGCGGCAGGCCGGGGACTTGTGGCAAGGCGGGCGAAGGCGCAACAGCAGCCGCGGCAGGCGGCGCGATTGCGGCGCTCGGTTGCGCCGACGGCCTGGCCAGCGCGGGGTCGACCAGCGAAGCGACGATCGGCGCGCCCAGCGTGGTCGCTTGTGCGGTGACATGCACCGGCTGCGCCGGGCCGGGAATGAGATATTGCGCGGTGAGCGCGCCCGCGGTTATCGACAGCGCGATGCCGCAGGCGATCATGATGAGGCCGCGGATCGGGCTGCGCGCTGGCGGCAGCGCCTCGAGACGCATAATGCGCGGCGTGTCCGCGCCATCGGTGTTGGGCAGCAGCCACTCGATCCCTTCGATCGGTTCGCCATCGGTGTCGGGATCTGGCGCCGCCTCCAGCGCCAGCGCCAGCGGCTCGGCCGCCGCTGCTTCGGATTGCTCGGCCTCGTCTGTCGCGGCCGCCGTGTCGTCGGCAGCCGGCGGCGGCGCGTGCTGGCGCTGCGCCATCTCGACGAGCGCGGCCAGCGCGGCATCGATCTCGGCATGGATCGCGGGCGCGGACGGCGGCACAAGGATCGGCGCCGGCGTTGCCGGCACGATGGCGATGACCGTTGCGGCCGGCGGTTCGGTCGCGGCTGCGGCATCGGGCGCTACGGCGTCGGGCGCGACGGCATCGGACGCGACGGCCTCGGTGACGGGCGGGGCGATCTCGGAACAGGCGCGCCGGATCGCGCGCTCGAGCCAGTCCTCGATCGCGAGACCCGCGGCGGCGGCGGCGTGTTCGGCGAGCCGGCGCGTCGCCGCGTCGAGCGCGAGGCTCTGCCAGGGATCGGCGCCATCGACGGCGAAGAGCGAGATATCGCGAATCATGGCTGGGCCTCCGCGGCGAGACGCGCGCGCGCCGCTTCGACGCTCAGATTCTCGGCGAGGATCGCGTCGGCGAGCGTTTCGGGATGGGGCGCGTCGAGCAGCAGATAGGCGTGGTCATGCGACAGCATGCCGGAGCCGATGAGATGGCGCACGAGCGGCGGCAGCCCCAAGAGCCGCATGCTCTGGACGATGTGCTTGCGGTCGCGGCCGATAGCGGTGCTGACCGCCGAGGCATCGACGGCGCAGTGGGTGAGCAGCCGCAGATAGGCTTGCGCCTCGTCGAGCGCCGAGAGATCGCCGCGCTGCAGATTCTCGTGGAGCGAGGCGAGGAGAGCCGCGGCGTCGTCCTGGCTGACGATCAGCGCCGGGATATGCACGAGGCCGATGCGCTGCGCGGCGCGCCAGCGGCGGTAGCCGCAGATGACCTCGTAGCGTTCGGGATGGCTCGCCGACCGCCGCACGGTGATCGGCTGGCGCACGCCGCGGGTCGCGATATCGGCAAGCAGCGGCGCAGGAACGTCCTCGCCGCGGCGCGTGCCGAGATCGGCGGCGATGACGAGGGCGAGCGGCAGCATGGTCGCGCCGTTCGGCGGCGGGGCGGGCGGGAGCGGCAGCGGGATCGGCGCCGCCGCGGCAGCGCTGCGCGGCTGCACGGCGGCCGGCGCGCGCTCGCGGAGCTCGCGCGTGAATTCGAGGATCTTCGCCGGTTCCTCCGGCAGGCTGATGCCTTCGGCGGCACAGGCCTCGTCGATCACTTGCGTGAGCCAGGAGGACAACGGGAGCCCGGCGTCGTGCGAGGCGGTTTCCGCAGCCTCGCGGGCGCTGGTCGAAAGGCGGTCGAGCTGCCACGCGGCAGCCGGAGCGTTCATTGCACATTCTCCTTACGCCAATGAGTGCTGGTGAGAAGCGCGTCTCCTTGGCGACCACGGCGGGCGGCCCGAGTCGGTCCGCGCGAAGCCGTTAATCCGATGTTGACCATAATCGGAAGAGAGTTAACGAATGGTTGACGCCGCCGCCGGCGAGACCGCGGCGCGACTCGGAGGCGCGTGCGGACGCTCATTGACGGTAGGCCAATGCCCGGAATAACCTTGATAATTCGCGTTGGAGGATGACGCCGATGAGCGAGTTGGACGACGCCGCCCGAAAGCTGGATATCGCCGTGCAGCGGCTCGAAGCCGCCTCGAAGCGGGGCGAGGTCAAGCCCGCAGGCAAGGGCGCCGCGGTGCAAGCGGAGATGACGGCGACGGTCGCCGCGCGACTCGAGGAAGCGATCCTGCGTATCGACCGGCTCTTGGAGGAGTGATGCCGCAAGTCTCGATCACCATCAACGGCCGCGCCTACCCGGTCGCCTGCGACGAGGGCCAGGAAGAGCGCATTCGCGAGCTCGCGCGCATCATCGACAGCCGTGTCGCCAATTTCGCGCGCCAGATGGGGCAGGCAGGGGAGGCGAGGCTCCTGGTGCTGGCGGCGCTGGTGCTCGCCGACGAGCTCGCCGAGGCGAACGACACGGCGCGCCGTCTCGGCTCACAGACCGCCGCGCCCGATACCGCCGCCCTTGCCGGCAATGTCAGCCGCCTGGCTCAGCGCATCGAGGCGGTTGCGGCGCGACTCGAATCGTCCCACATATGAGCGCGAGAGGATGGGGCTGCGCGGTGCGTTAGGCCGCAATACCCCGGGGCCGATATGTACCTCTAGGGGGCTGTCCCTGACGAAGCCCTGGTTTCGTTATATGGCTCCCACCTGCGTAAGCGGGCCACGAGGGTTTAGCCATGCCGACGGCCGAGGCGGCTCCATCCTCTCACTTTATCTTTGTCTGCAAGGGTGACCGGCGATGCGCCTGCTGACCTGCGGTGACATCGTCGGCCGGCGGGCGCGCGAGGCGGTGGCGGCCGCGATGCCGCGCTTGCGGCGCGAGCTCAAGCTCGATTTCGTCATCGCCAACGGCGAGAATGCCGCCCACGGCTTCGGCATCACCGAATCGATCTGCGCCGAGCTCTACGCGGCCGAGGTCGATGTCATCACCACCGGCAATCACGTCTGGGACCGCCGCGAGATCATGGCCTATATCGGCGGCGACGCGCGACTGCTGCGGCCGATCAACTTCCCGCCCGGCACGCCCGGCAACGGCTTCGGCATCTACGGCATGCCGCAAGGCCGCCAGGTGATGGTGGTCAATGCCATGGCCCGGCTCTTCATGGACGCGATCGACGATCCCTTCGCCGCGGTCGATCGGCTTCTCGGCGAGCATCCCCTCGGCGCGGTCGCGGCGATCGTTGTCGATTTCCACGGCGAGGCGAGCTCCGAGAAGACGGCGATGGGCCATTTTTGCGATGGCCGGGTCTCGGCCGTGGTCGGGACCCATTGCCATGTGCCGAGCGCCGATCACCGCATCCTTGCCAAGGGCACCGCCTACACCACCGATCTCGGCATGTGCGGCGATTACGATTCCGTGATCGGCATGCAGAAAGAGAACGCGGTGACGCGCTTCGTCAGGAAGCTGCCGGGCGAGCGGCTCGAAGTCGCGGGCGGCGAGCCGACGGTCTGCGGCGCGGTGATCGAGACCGACGACGCCACCGGCCTGGCGCGCGCGATCTGGCCGCTGCGACTCGGCGGCGGACTTGCGCCGGCGATGCCGCCGGCCGGCTAGCAACGGCGACTCGGGCGGCGCGTTGGCGCCGTATCGGGTAACAGGGATGTTAGCGAAGGGCGTCGCGGCGCGTTGCGGCGGCGATTTCGCCGCGAGGATTCGCCGCAAATCTGCCATATTGGCTCGGTAAGCAGCGGCGCGACGCGCGCGCATCCATCATGCAGCGCGGCACGCCGGCCGGATGGCGACGGTTTCCCTGCCTATGCTATGATTCGCGCATTCCTCTCCGTTCTCAGCGATCGATATGGCGGGCCATTCCCAATTCAAGAACATCATGTACCGCAAAGGCGCGCAGGACAAAAAGCGCGCCAAGGTGTTCACGAAGCTGATCCGTGAATTGACGACAGCGGCGCGCAGCGGCCTGCCCGACCCGGCGGCGAATCCGCGGCTGCGCGCGGCGGTGATCGCGGCGCGCGCGGCGAACATGTCGAAGGACACGGTCGATCGCGCGATCAAGCGCGGCGCCGGCGGCGCCGAGACCGATCATTACGAAGAGGTGCGTTACGAGGGCTACGGCCCGGGCGGCGTGGCGGTGATCGTCGAGAGCCTCACCGACAACCGGAATCGCACCGCGAGCGACGTGCGCGCCGCCTTCACCAAGGCCGGCGGCAATCTCGGCGAGACCAACAGCGTGAGCTTCATGTTCGACCGCGTCGGCCAGATCGCCTATCCGGTGGCGACTGCCTCGGGCGATACGATGTTCGAGGCCGCGGTCGAGGCCGGCGCCGACGACGTCGAGAGCGGCGCCGAGGAGCATGTGATCCTCTGCGAGGCGGATGCGCTCAACGCGGTGCGCGATGCGCTCGAGAAGCGCTTCGGCGCGCCGGCCGCGGCGCGCGTCGTGTGGAAGCCGAAGACGCTGACGCCGGTCGAAAGCGAGACCGCCGAGGCCCTCTTCAAGATGCTGGAGACGCTCGAGGACAGCGATGACGTGCAGAACGTGTTCGCGAATTTCGAGGTCTCCGACGATGTCATGGCGCGGCTGAGCGCGTGACCGAGCTCGCCTTGGCGCCAAGGATCCATTGATGCGGCTGCTCGGTCTCGATCCGGGATTGCGCAACACCGGCTGGGGCATCATCGATGCCGAGGGCAATCGCCTGAAGCACGTCGCGCAAGGCGTCGCGTCGCCGCGCGAGGGCGCGCCGCTGGCGACGCGGTTGGGCGAGCTCTATCGCCTGCTCGGCGCGGTGCTCGACGAGTTCCAGCCCGACGCGGCGGCGGTCGAGGAGACCTTCGTCAACAAGAACCCCGGCTCGACCCTGCGCCTCGGCATGGCGCGCGGCGTCGTGCTGTTGGCGCCGGCCGAGCGCGGCATCCCGGTGTTCGAATATGCGACCAACCTCGTCAAGAAATCAGTGGTTGGGGTGGGTCATGCCGACAAGACGCAGGTGCAAATGATGGTGCGGCGCCTGCTGCCCGGCGCCGGCGGCGGCGCCGACGCCTCGGACGCGCTCGCGGTCGCGATCTGCCATGCGCATCACGCCGCGACCGCGCGGGCGGTGGCCCTTGCCGCGGGAGCCGCGCCGTGATCGCGATGCTGGCGGGGCTGCTCGATCACGCGGGCGACGGCAGCATCGTCGTCGATGTCGGCGGCGTCGGCTATCTCGTCTTCGCCTCGAGCCGCACCCTCGGCAAGGCGCCGGCGCGCGGCGAGCCGCTGCGGCTCCTGATCGAGACCCATGTGCGCGAGGACCACATCCATCTCTACGGCTTCGCCGACGAGGCGGAGCGCGAATGGTTCCGGCTGCTGACGACGGTGCAGGGGGTCGGCGCGCGCATCGCGCTGGCGATCCTCTCGGCGCTCGCGCCCGAGACTTTGGCGACCGCGATCGCGGCGCAGGACAAGGCGGCGCTCACCGAGGCCGAAGGCGTCGGGCCGAAGCTGGCACAGCGTATCGTCAGCGAGCTCAAGGACAAGGTCGGCGGCATCGCGCTCGGCCCCGCCGCGCCGGCGCCACTCGCGGCGGCGAGCGAGGCGGTCTCGGCCCTCGTTAATCTCGGCTATCCGCGCAGCGACGCGCATGCGGTGATCGCGGCGGCCTCGCGCCGCCTCGGCAGCGACGCGTCGCTCGATGCGCTGATCCGCTCCGGCCTCAAGGACCTCGGCATGAAAGAGGCCGTGCGATGAGCGAGGAGCGCGTCGTCGCCGCCACGCGGAGCGGGGAAGATGCCGGCGAGGCGTCGTTCCGGCCGCTCTCGCTCGACGAGTTCGTCGGCCAGCAGACGGTGCGCGACAACCTCCGCGTCTTCATCGCCGCCGCGCAGCAGCGCGCCGAGGCGCTCGATCACGTGCTGCTCGCCGGGCCGCCCGGCCTCGGCAAGACGACCTTGGCGCAGATCATCGCCCGCGAGCTCGGCGTCCAGTTCCGCGCCACCTCGGGACCGGTGATCCAGCGCGCCGGCGATCTCGCCGCGCTCTTGACCAATCTCGAGGCGCGCGACGTGCTGTTCATCGACGAGATCCATCGCCTCGCGCCGGCGGTCGAAGAGATCCTCTATCCGGCGATGGAGGATTTTCAGCTCGACCTCATCATCGGCGAAGGCCCGGCGGCCCGCTCGGTGCGCATCGACCTGCCGCCCTTCACCCTGATCGCCGCGACGACGCGCTCGGGCCTCATCACCCGGCCGTTGCGCGAGCGCTTCGGCATCCCGCTGCGGCTTGCTTTCTACGAACCCGCCGAGCTCCGCCAGATCGTCGAGCGCGGTGCCCGCGTCCTCGGCATGGCGCTCGAAGGTGAGGGCGCCGCCGAGATCGCGCGCCGCTCACGCGGCACGCCGCGCGTCGCCGCGCGCCTCTTGCGCCGCGTGCGTGACTTCGCCGCAGTGTCGGGCGTCAAGCGCATCGATAAGAAGGCGGCAGATGCGGCCTTGCAACGCCTCGAAGTCGATGCCAGCGGGCTCGACGCGCTCGACCGTCGCTATCTTCTGTGCATCGTCCAGAATTACGGCGGCGGGCCGGTCGGCGTCGAGACCGTGGCCGCGGCCTTGGGCGACCAGCGCGACGTGATCGAGGAAGTGATCGAGCCTTATCTCATCCAGCAGGGGTTCGTGCAGCGCACCTCGCGCGGCCGCGTGCTGACCGAGGGCGCTTATGCGCATCTCGGCTTGAAGCCGCTGCGCCCGCCGGCGGCGCAGCTCGACCTCCTCGGCGAAGCCGAAGAGGAGAGCGGCACGTGAGCGCGTCTCTGCCGCGCGCCGGCGTGCTCCAGGGCGGCGTGCACCGCTTTCCGGTCCGCGTCTATTACGAGGACACCGACGCCGCGGGCATCGTCTATTACGCCAACTACCTCAAATTCATCGAGCGCGCGCGCACCGAGATGATGCGGCTTTACGGCGCCGAGCACGAAGCAGAACGTCAGGCCGGCGGCACGTCCTTCATCGTGCGTCGCGCCGAGATCGACTATGCGGCGCCGGCGCGCCTCGACGACGAGCTCGTGGTCGAGACGCGGCTCAAGGAGCTGGGCGGCGCCTCGATCCTCCTCGCGCAGGACGTGCTGCGCGGCGGGCAGGTGCTTGTCCGCGCGATTGTGCTGATCGCCTGTATCGGCGCGCAGGGCCGGCCGGTGCGCTTGCCTGCCGCGCTGCGCGCTTCTCTCCTTTCCCTCAACGACAACTCCCGGATGGTCATCGCTCATGCCCGATAACGCCGTCGATCAAGCAACCCTCGCCGGCTCCGCGCCGGTGCATGACCTCTCGGTGGTCACGCTCTTCCTCCAGGCGGACACCATAGTGAAGGTGGTAATGCTCCTGCTGCTCTGCGCCTCGTTCTGGTCGTGGGCGGTAATCTTCGACAAATACATCAAGCTGCGCCGGCTGCGGCGCGACGCCGACAGCTTCGAGGAGAGCTTCTGGTCGGGCGGCGCGCTCGACGATCTTTACGACCGCATCGGCACGCGGCCGGACGATCCGATGTCCTCGGTCTTCGCCGCGGCGATGCGCGAATGGCGGCGCAGCATGGCGAAGGGCCTCGCCGGATCGAGCGCGACGCGCATGACGCTGCAGGAGCGGATCGAGCGCGTGATGCAGGTGACGGCCGGACGCGAGATGCAGCGCCTGGAGCGCTACATGCCGTTCCTCGCGACCGTCGGCTCGACCTCGCCCTTCATCGGCCTCTTCGGCACGGTCTGGGGCATCATGAACAGCTTCGCTTCGATCGCCGCGGCGAAGAACACCAGCCTCGCCGTGGTGGCGCCGGGCATCGCGGAATCTTTGTTCGCGACCGCCTTGGGGCTGGTCGCGGCCATTCCGGCGGTGATCTTCTACAACAAGTTCTCGACCGATTTCGGCCGTTACGCCGGCCGGCTCGAGGCGTTCGGCTCGGAGTTCAGCGCGATCCTGTCGCGCCAGCTCGACGAGAAGGCCTGAAGCGATGGCCGGTCCTCTCCTCCAGCGCGCCGGCGGCAGCCCCGCGCAACGCTACAAGCCGATGGCGGACATCAACGTCACGCCGATGGTCGACGTGATGCTGGTGCTGCTCGTCGTCTTCATGGTGACGGCGCCGCTCTTGACCGTCGGCGTGCCGGTCGACTTGCCGCAGACTCAGGCGCAGCAATTGAACGAGCCCAAGGAGCCGCTGGTCATCACCATCAACTCGGACTGCAAGACCTATCTTCAGAACAACGAGATCGCGGTCGACCAGCTCGGGCCGCGTCTCCAGGCGATCACCAACAACGACGTCACCACCAGCATCTATGTCCGCGGCGACAAGGCCGCGAATTACGGCTGCGTCCTCCAAGTGATGGGGCTGATCAGCTCCGCCGGCTTCAGCAAGGTCTCGCTCGTCGCCGAGCAGCCGAACGCGACTGCGCCCAAACCGCGCTGAGGCGATGCTCGAGCGGCAAAGTTTCATTTGGTCGGCCGTCATTCACGTCGTGGTGCTGCTCGCCGCGGTGATCGGCCTGCCGCGTCTCTTCGAATCCGACGTGATCGAGGAACAGCCGATCGCGGTGCAGCTCGTCAACATCGCGCCCGAGACCCACGCGACGCAAAAAAATCCGACGCCGCCGGTGCCGGAGGCGAAGCCCGAGGTCGAGCAGACCGCGCCGCCGAAGCCGGAGCCGCCCAAGCCCGAGCCGCCGCCGACCCCGCCCCCGCCGCCGCCGCAGCCGACGCCGGCGCCTCCTCCCCCGCCGCCGCCGGTCGACAAGCCGCAGCCGCCGAAGCCGCAGCCGCCGCCACCACCGCCCGCGCCGAAGCCGCCGACGCCGGCGCAGCAGCAGAAGAAGGACGATACTTCCTTCGATCAGATGCTGAAGAATCTCGCCAACCGCCAGCCGACGCAACAGCAGACGCCGGGGCCGGAGCAGAAGAGCTCGCAGCCGATCGCCTCGCTCGCCGATCAGCTCACGACCAGCGAGCTCGACGTCGTCAAGGCGCAGATCGAAGCGTGCTGGAACGTGCCCGCGGGTGCACGCGACGCGCAGAACCTCACGCCCGAGTTCCGCGTGATGATGAATGCCGACGGCACGGTGCGCTCGGCGCAACTCTTGAACAGCGATCGGATGGGCGAGCCGTTCTTCCAAGCCGCGGAGGAGAGCGCCTATCGCGCGCTGCTCAATACGCGGTGCCAGCCGCTGAAGCTGCCGCCCGACAAGTACGACCAGTGGCAGACCTTTACCATCACATTCGACCCGAAGGATGTAACATGAGCATGATCACACGCCGCGACCTCGCCATCGGCATTGCCACTGTTCCGCTCGTCATGTCGACGGCGCGCCTGGCGCGCGCCGAGCTCCATCTCGACATCACCCAGGGCAAGATCCAGCCGATGCCGATTGCGATCCCGGTGTTCGCCGGCGGCACCGGCACCGTCGCGTCGGATTTGACGGGCGTGCTTTCCGCCGATCTCGAGCATTCGGGTCTGTTCCAGCCGATCGATCCCAAGGCCTTCGTCGATCAGGACGCGAATGCGCACAACCCGCCGCAATACAACGACTGGCGCGTGATCAACGCCCAGGCGCTGATCACCGGCAACATCGCGACGCAGCCCGATGGCGGGCTTCAGGTCGAGTTCCGCCTCTGGGACGTCTTCGCCGAGCAGCAGCTCACCGGCCTGCGTATCACGACGACGCCCGATCAGTGGCGCCGCATCGCGCACAAGATCGCCGACGCGGTCTACAAGCGGATCACCGGCGAGGACGGCTATTTCGACACCCGCATCGTCTTCATCTCGGAGAGCGGGCCGATGGACAAGCGCATCAAGCGGCTCGCCATCATGGACCAGGACAGCGCCAATCAGAAATACTTGAGCGACGGCCGCGCGCTGGTGCTGACGCCGCGCTTCTCGCCGACCGCGCAAGAGATCACCTATCTCTCCTATGCGCGCGGCACGCCGCGCGTCTATCTCTTCAACATCGATACGGGACAGCAGGAAGCGCTGGGCGATTTCCCTGGCATGACCTTCGCGCCGCGTTTCTCGCCCGACGGCAACCAGGTGATCATGAGCATCGCCGTGAACGGCGCCAGCCAGATCTATGCGCTCGATCTCCGGACGCGCCACGCCACCCAGATCACCAGCACCGATTCGATCGACACCTCGCCCTGCTATTCGCCGGACGCTTCGCAGATCGTGTTCAATTCCGACCGCGGCGGCTCGCAGCAGCTCTACGCGATGAACGCCGACGGCAGCAACGTCCACCGCATCAGCTTCGGCAACGGCCGCTACGGCACGCCGGTGTGGTCGCCGCGCGGCGATCTCATCGCGTTTACCAAATTCGACAGCAGTACCTTCTATATTGGCGTGATGCATCCCGACGGCAGTGGTGAACGGCTGTTAACCCAAAGCTTCCTGGTCGAGGGTCCGACCTGGGCCCCGAATGGCCGCGTGCTCGCCTATTTTCGCCAGCAGCCCATGGATTCGCGCGGCCGGGGCTCCAATTCGCGACTCTATTCGATCGATCTCACCGGCTATAACGAGCGCGAGCTGGTGACTCCGCAAGATGCGTCGGATCCCGCCTGGTCCCCCTTGATTCCATAGGTAACACTTTGTATATTCGCAGGGATTCCCGGCCGCGGACGCGTGTTCTCGGTCCCCTTTTCCTGGTGGAGCCCTCGGGGGTCTCAACCGCACCAAGCCCCGCCACGTCCAAGTTGCTCTAGCAATGGGAGTTTAAAAATGAATCTTCGGCGATTGAGCCTGATCGCGGGTTTGCTGCTGTTGGCGGCCTGCTCAGGGAATCCGTCCAACACTGGCAACACCGGCGCCAACACAGGGGCTAACGCGACGAGCGTCGTACCCGGCTCGGCGCAGGATTTCATCCAGAATGTCGGCGATCGCGTGTTCTTCGATTTCGACAAGTCGGCAATCAAGCCGGAAGGCCAGCAGACGCTGCAGCGTCAGGCCGAATGGCTGAAAAAATATCCGAACGTGACCGTCACCGTCGAAGGCCATTGTGACGATCGCGGCACGCGCGAATTCAACCTCGCCCTTGGCGAGCGTCGCGCCACCGCGGTGCGCAACGCGCTGGTTGCGCTCGGCATTCAGGCCAACCGGGTCAAGACGATCAGCTATGGCAAGGAGCGTCCGGCCGTGCTCGGCGACAACGAAGCCGCCTGGGCGCAGAATCGTCGTGGCGTGACCGTCATCAACTGATCGACCGTTACGCTTACCGTTAAGGGCGCCTGCCCGGGGTTGCGGCGACATCGCCGCTGCCCGGGCAGGCGTTTTTTTTGCCGCGGACCGGGCCTCGCCGCTGGTACTTTTTTCACCCGGATGTCGTAATAAAGAGCACAGCCCGGCCGGGCCGCGCGAGTCGCGCGGCTGCGGGCCCGCGGCGATCGTCGCAAAGGTGAGTCGATGGTGAGATCGGGTCTCTTCTCCAGTCTCTGTGTCGTTGCCGTTCTCGCGGTGCTCCCCCCGGCGCGCGCGCAATCCGGCGGTGACCAATCGGTACTCGGCACCCAGATGCGCATGAACGCGCTCGAGGACCAGATGCGCCAGCTGACCGGCCGCATCGAGGAACTCAACAACACGGTCAGTCAGCTCAAGCAGCAGCTCGACAAGCAGGCGAGCGACACCGATTTCCGCTTCAGCCAGCTCCAGGGCGGCGCTGCGCCGTCGCCCGCCGCCGGTGCCCCGGCCGCCGCGCCGCCGCCGCGGCTCAACCCGCCGCCGGGCGCCCCCGCCGCTCTCGCACCCTCAGCCGCGCCGGCCGGGCTAGCCGCCGCACCGCCGCCGCCGACGCAAGCCGCCGCCGCCGGCGCGCTTCCCTCGGGCAACGCGCAAGACCAGTACAATTACGCGATGGGCCTGATCAGCCAGGCGAACTATCCCGCGGCCGAGCAGGCGATGCGCTCCTTCGTCGAGCGCTTCCCCAAGGATCCGCTGGCGGGCAATGCGCAGTACTGGCTCGGCGCGACCTTCTATGCGCGCAAGGATTACGCCAACGCCGCGACCGCCTTCGCCCAAGGCTACGAGAAATATCCCAAGAGTCCGAAAGCGCCCGACGACCTCTTGAACCTCGGCATGTCGCTCACCGCCCTCAACCAGAAGGCCGATGCGTGCAAGGCCTTTGCCCGGCTGACGCGCGACTTCCCGTCGCCGCCGCAGGCGATCGCCGACCGGTTGAAGACCGAGAAGCAGCGCTCCGGCTGCGGCTGAGCGCGATGACGCGCCCGACTGCCCTCGTTGCGGCAGCGGCGCGCGATGATTCCCCGGATTTTGCCGCGCTGATGGCGCCTTTTGTGCCATTCGAGACGCGGCCGCATCTCGCGGTCGCGGTCTCGGGCGGCGGCGACAGCATGGCGCTCCTGCTGCTGGCGTACGATTGGGCGCAAGCCCGCGGCGGCCGCGTCACCGCGCTGACCGTCGATCACGGCTTGCGGTCCGAGGCGGCGGCCGAGGCGGCGCAGGTCGGGGCATGGTGCCGGGCTCGCGGCATCGATCAGGTCGTTCTGCGCTGCGTTGGTCTTGCGCCGCGGAGCGGCGTCCAGGCGGCGGCGCGGGCGGCGCGCTATGCGCTGCTCGAGACCTGGTGCCGCGAGCATCTGGTTCTGCATCTCCTGCTCGCGCATCAGCGCGAGGATCAGGCGGAAACCGTTGCCATTCGCGCATCGCGGGGCAGCGCGCTCGACGGGCTGGCCGGCATGGCTGCGGTCAGCGAGCGCGGCGACATCCGGCTGCTGCGCCCGCTCTTGCCCGTGTCGCGCGGCCAGTTGCGGCAGGTCCTGATCGCGCGCGGCCAGGATTGGATCGAGGATCCCAGCAACCGCAACCCGGCTTTCACCCGGGTGCGGGTTCGCGCCGAGCTCGGCCGCGCCGCAGCGGGTTCGGCCGCGGCGCATCTGGCGCCGACTGCCGCGCGGCTCGGCCGCGGCCGGGCGGAACGCGAGGCCGAGGATGCGCGGCGCCTGGCGCGCTGGACGGTGTTCGATTCCGCGGGCTTCGCCTGGCTCGACCCTGGCGCGTTCGCCGGTCCCGAGAGGCTCGGGATGCAGGCGCTCGGCGCGCTCCTGGCGACGGTCGCGGGCGCCGACTACCTGCCGCGGCGCGAACGTCTTGCGCGACTCTATCAGGAGCTGGTGGAGGGGCTGGCGCCGGGCCGGACGCTCGGCGGCTGTCTCGTCCTGGCTCGCCGCGGCCGGATCCTGATCTGCCGCGAGCCGGCGGCGGTCGCGGCGCCGGCGGTGCTGGTGCCGGGTATGGAAACGCGCTGGGACGGGCGTTTCGCGGTCGCGCTCGACCGGACGGGACCGGCCGGGCTCTGGGTCGCGGCGCTCGGCAGGGAAGCGGCGGCGGTCGCTCGCGTGGCGTCAGCTGCGGCGCTGGCGCGGATTCCGGCGGCGGCACGCCTTAGCCTGCCCGCCTTGTGCGACGCGAAAGGTGTGGTCGCCGTCGCGGCGCTGGGCTATTTTGAGCAAAGCCGCGAAGAGGCCATGATGGCGGCTTGCCAGATGCAGTTTCGGCCGACCCGACCCCTGACCGGCGCAGGGTTTACAATTGTTTAACCCTGCGAGGCTTCTTATCTAAGCGAGGGTGGAGCGTTAGCTGCAATCGGCCGTTATCCGTTTGAGGGGCCGCAAAGCGCCGCGGAAAGGCTTGGAACGTGAACAGTTTCGGTAAGAATCTCGCCCTCTGGATCATCATCGGGTTGTTGCTCGTCGCGCTGTTCAACCTGTTTCAGAGCTCCACCACCCGCACGCCGCAGAACAGCCTCGCCTATTCCGACCTGATCAACGACGTCAACAAGGGTCAGGTGCGCGAGGTCACGATCCAGGGCAGCAACGTTACCGGCAAGTTCGCCGACGGGCGCAGCTTCTCGACCTATGTCCCGAACGACCCGAACCTCGTCAATCGCCTGATCGACAAGGGCGTGCAGATCCATGCCGCGCCGGCCGACGACAACGTGCCGTCGCTGTTCGGCATCCTCATCTCCTGGTTCCCGATGCTGCTGCTGATCGGCGTGTGGATCTTCTTCATGCGCCAGATGCAGGGCGGCGGCGGCCGCGCGATGGGCTTCGGCAAAAGCCGGGCGCGTCTCCTGACCGAGAAGGTCGGCCGCATCACCTTTGATGATGTCGCGGGCATCGACGAGGCCAAGCAGGAGCTCGAGGAGATCGTCGAGTATCTGAAGGACCCGCAAAAATTCCAGCGCCTCGGCGGCAAGATTCCGAAAGGCGTATTGCTGGTCGGCCCGCCGGGCACCGGCAAGACCTTGCTCGCCCGCGCCATCGCCGGCGAGGCGAACGTGCCGTTCTTCACCATCTCGGGCTCGGACTTCGTCGAGATGTTCGTCGGCGTCGGCGCGAGTCGCGTCCGCGACATGTTCGAGCAGGGCAAGAAGAACGCGCCCTGCATCATCTTCATCGACGAGATCGACGCGGTCGGCCGTCATCGCGGCGCCGGTTTGGGCGGCGGCAATGACGAGCGCGAGCAGACCCTCAACCAGTTGCTGGTCGAGATGGACGGCTTCGAGGCAAATGAAGGCGTGATTCTCATCGCCGCGACCAACCGTCCCGACGTGCTCGATCCGGCGCTGCTGCGTCCCGGCCGCTTCGACCGTCAGGTTGTGGTGCCGAATCCCGACGTCGTCGGCCGCGAGAAGATTCTCAAGGTCCATATGCGCAAGGTGCCGCTGGCCTCGGACGTCGATCCGCGCATCATCGCGCGCGGCACGCCGGGCTTCTCGGGCGCCGATCTCGCCAACCTCGTCAACGAGGCGGCGCTGATGGCGGCGCGCAAGGGCAAACGCTCGGTGACGATGGCCGAGTTCGAGCAGGCGAAGGACAAGGTGATGATGGGCGCCGAGCGGCGCTCGATGGTCATGACCGAGGACGAGAAGAAGCTCACCGCCTACCATGAAGGCGGCCACGCGCTCGTCATGCTCTATGCCGAAGGCCACGAGCCGCTGCACAAGGTCACGATCATCCCGCGCGGCCGCGCGCTCGGCATCACCATGTTCCTGCCGGAACGCGACAAATACAGCCAGTCGCGGATGGAGCTCAAGGCCATGGTCGCGAGCCTGTTCGGCGGCCGCGTTGCCGAAGATCTGATCTTCGGCGCCGAGAAAGTGACGACCGGCGCCGCCGACGACATCCGCCGCGCCACCAATCTCGCGCGCCGCATGGTCACCGAGTTCGGCTTCTCCGATAAGTTGGGTCCGCTGCGTTACAGCGACAACGAGGAAGAGGTCTTCCTCGGCCATTCGGTGGCGCAGCGCAAGAACGTCTCCGACGCGACCGCCCGGGTGATCGACGAAGAAATCCGCCGCATCATCGAGGAAGGCGAGGCCAGCGCGCGCAAGATCCTCACCGAGCATATCGAGGAGTTGCACGCGCTGGCGAAGGGTCTCTTGGAATTCGAGACCCTGTCGGCCGACGAGATCCGGCGCGTCATCCGCGGCGAGAAGATCGTCCGCGACACCGGTGGCCCGGTCGAGACCCCGCCGCCGCCGACGCCCGGCCGCCGCTCCTCGGTTCCGCCTGCCGGCCAGAAGCCCGCCGGCGGCTTCGAGCCCGAGCCGCAGCCCGGCGGCTGATTCCGCGGCCGGGGGAGCGGGCTTGAAATCCTCGACGACGCGCAGACTGTTCGGCACCGACGGCGTCCGCGGCACCGCCAATCGCGAGCCGATGACGCCCGAGACCGTGCTCGATGTCGCGATGGCGGCAGGGCTGGTGCTGCGCCGCGGCGATCATCGTCATCTCGTCGTCATCGGCAAGGACACGCGGCTCTCGGGCTATATGGTCGAGCCGGCGCTGACCTCGGGCTTCATCGCCATGGGCCTGGACGTGGTGCTGGTCGGGCCGTTGCCGACGCCGGCGATCGCCATGCTGACGCGGTCCCTGCGCGCCGATCTCGGCGTCATGATCTCGGCCTCGCACAACCCGTTCGAGGATAACGGCATCAAGTTCTTCGGTCCCGACGGCTACAAGCTGTCCGACGAGATCGAGGCCGCGATCGAGGCGAGGATCGGCCACACCGCGCGGCAGCGCGCCGCCGCGCCCGCGCTCGGCCGCGCCAAGCGGCTCGACGATGCCGGCGGCCGCTACATCGAATTCGTCAAGAGCAGCTTCCCGCGCGGCCTGCGCCTCGACGGGCTGAAGATCGTGGTCGATTGCGCGCACGGCGCCGCTTACAAGGTCGCGCCGACGGTGTTGTGGGAGCTGGGCGCCGAGGTCGCGCCGATGGGCGTCGCCCCCGACGGCCTCAACATCAACCGCGATTCCGGCGCCACCGCCACGGCGGCGATGCAGCGCGAGGTCGTGGCGCAAGGCGCCGATCTCGGCATCGCTCTCGACGGCGATGCCGACCGGCTGATCGTCGCCGACGAGCACGGGCAGATCTTGGACGGCGACCAGCTGATGGCGCTGATTGCCGGCAAATGGCATCGCGCCGGCCGCCTCGCATCGCGCGGCGTGGTCGCGACGGTGATGTCGAATTTGGGTTTCGAGCGCTATCTCGGCGCGCAGGGTATTGCTTTGACCCGCACCGCCGTCGGCGATCGTTATGTCGTCGAGGCGATGCGCCGCCTCGGCAGCAATCTCGGCGGCGAGCAATCGGGCCATATCATTCTCGGCGACTACTCCACCACCGGCGACGGGCTGATCGCGGCACTGCAAGTGCTGGCGGCCGTGATCGAGACCGACGCGCCGGCGAGCGAGGTCGGCCGCGTCTTCGAGCCGGTGCCGCAGATTCTGCACAACGTGCGGTGCGACGGTGGCCGCGCCCTCGAATCGAAAGCGGTCAAGGCCGCGATCGGCGCGGCCGAGAAGCGGCTCGGCAGCACGGGCCGCTTGCTGGTGCGCAAATCCGGCACCGAGCCGCTGCTCCGGATCATGGCCGAAGGCGAGGACAAGAAACTGCTGACGACGCTGATCGAGACCATCGCCGAGGCCGCGGCCGGCGTGGTGGAGGAAAGCGCGGCCGAATGAAAGGCCGCGTGCTGATCATCGCCGGCTCGGACTCGGGCGGCGGCGCCGGCATCCAGGCGGATATCAAGACGGTCACGGCGCTCGGCGCCTATGCGGCGACGGCGATCACCGCGCTCACCGCGCAGAACACCCTCGGCGTCCAGGGCATCGTGCCGGTCTCGCCCGACTTCGTGAAGCGCCAGATCGAGAGCGTGCTCGGCGATATCGGCGCCGATTGCATCAAGACCGGCATGCTCTTGGATCACGGCGTCATCGAGGTCGCGGGCGATACGCTCGAGAGGGCCGCGCCAAGCGTGCCGCTGGTGGTCGATCCGGTGATGGTCGCCTCGACCGGCGCGCGCTTGCTGGATCCGCGCGCGCTCGATGCGCTCGAGCGGCGCTTCATTGCCCGCGCCGCGGTCGTGACCCCGAACGCGCCCGAAGCCGAGGCGCTGACCGGCCAGCGCATCGCCTCGATCGACGACATGCGCCGCGCCGCCGAAGCGCTGCTGCGCATGGGCGCCAAGGCAGCGATGGTGAAAGGCGGCCATGTCGCGGGCGACACGGTGCGCGATCTCGTCGTCACGCAAAGCGACAGCTTTGTCCTCGAAGCGCCGCGCATCGCGACGCAGCACACGCACGGCACCGGCTGCACGCTCGCTTCGGCGATCGCCGCCGGCCTGGCGCAAGGCCTGGCGCTCAAGCCGGCGATCGAGCGCGCGCACGCTTTCGTGCAGCAGGCGATCCGCACCGCGCCCGGCTTCGGCCGCGGCCATGGCCCGCTCAATCACGCCTGGATAAGCGACGGGTGACACGCTGGTTCGACGATTTCGCGGTTGGCGACAAGTTCGCGACCGCTGAAATTGAGGTCACCGAGGCGATGATCCTCGATTTCGCGCGCGCTTATGACCCGCAGCCTTTCCACACCGATCCCCGTGCCGCCCGGGAGTCGATCTATGGCGGCTTGATCGCGAGCGGTTTTCAAACCCTGGCGCTCGGCTTTCGCCTCGCCTGGGATACCGGCATCCTCGCTGGATCGAGCATGGGCTCGCCGGGCTTCGATGAGCTGCGCTGGCTCCGGCCGGTCCGCGTCAGCGACCGGTTGCGTGGTGAGCTCGACGTAATCGGCGTCGCCCCATCGCGCTCGAAGCCCGATCGCGGCATTGTCCGTATCGCCTATCGCATCCTCAATCAGGCAGGCGAGCCGGTGCTTACCTGCGCGATGATGCACCTCTTGAAGCGGCGCCCCACCGGTTGACCGCCGCGCCAGGGTGGCCGAAACTGCCCGCAACCAAGTTGGGATAGGGAGGGCAGCTTTGATCTCGCATCATTTCCTGCGCGGCCTGATGCCGGCCGTGCTGAGCCTCGGCGTTGCCTCGCTGGCGGCGCCCGCCGCGCGAGCGGAAGACACGACCCTCGCGATTCCCGGCCAGAACGTGCTGTTCCTCGCGCGCTACATCGCGGAAGACCAGCACCTCTGGGAAAAAGAGGGGCTCAACGTCAAGATCATCAACATCATCGGCATCGGCTCGATGAACGCGGTGATCGCGGGCTCGGCCGATTTCTCGATGGGCTCGGGCCCGACCATCACCCGCGCCTGGGCCCGCGGCCAGAAGGTCGTGGCGCTCTTGACCGCCGTCGGCCAATCCGGCCAGTCGATCGTCATCCGCAAGGACATTGCCGACGCGGCGCATTACGATCCCAAAGCGCCGATCGCCGAGCGCGCCAAGATTTTGAAGGGCAAGACCATCGCGA
Source organism: Allostellaceae bacterium (assembly GCA_036501365.1). GTDB lineage: Bacteria > Pseudomonadota > Alphaproteobacteria > ATCC43930 > CGMCC-115725 > CAIKMD01. Next base: position 34,468 of record DASYAL010000075.1, read on the forward strand.
TCGGCGGCACCGGCGCGATCCCCGACATCGTGCTGAAAGCGGTGGCGAAGGATGCCGGCATCGCGCCGGGCGACGTGGTCGCGCCGCCGATGCAGCCGCCGGAATTCATGGCGGCTTTCGCCACCAAGAAGATCGACGGCTTCTCCAATAGCCCGCCTTTCGTCGAGCAGGTGCTGCTCGACGGCACCGGCGTGCTGGTGAGCGACGCGCGTATCGGCGAGCCCAAGGAATTCTCGCCGGTTTCGGCTTCGCTGCTGATGGCGCGCGGCGATTTCTGCGCGGCGCACAAGCCGGTCTGCGAGAAGATGGTGCACGGCGTCTACGAGGCGACGCAGGTCATTCTTCACGATCCGCAGACCTCGATCGCGGTGATGAAGGCGCATTTCGGCACCTATAGCGACAAAGTGCTAGCGGCCGCCTATCAGACCGTGAAGGACATGACGCCCGACAATCCCTCGACGACGGTGCAGGATCTCGAGAACGGCGACAACATGAACATCGACGCCGGCTTCTTGAAGCCCGAGGACAAGCTGCCGGATTACAAGCCGCTGATCGACAACAGCTTCGTCAAGTAGCGCCGCGGGCGGGGAAGGGCGGCCAGCATGCGCGTCGGCATTTTCGACCATCTCGATCGCGGCGAGGCGCCGCTCGCGCGGTTCTACGAGGAGCGGCTGCAGTTCATCGAGGCGGCGGAAGCCGCGGGCATCGACAGCTATCACCTCGCCGAGCATCACTGGAACCCGGTCGGCATGGCGCCGCAGCCGGGCATCTTCCTCGGCGCCGCGGCCAAGCGCACCAAACGTATCCGTTTGGGGCCGCTCGCCTATGCGCTCGCCTTCCACAATCCGCTGCTGCTCGCCGAGGAAGTGGCGATGCTCGACCAGTTGTCGGAGGGCCGTTTCGAGCTCGGCGTCGGGCGCGGCATCTCGCCATGGGAGCTGTCGATGTTCGGCGTCACCATGAACGAGACGCGCGACCTCTTCCGCGAGGCGATGGATCTGATGATCCAGTATTTTACCAGCGACCGCGTCACCCATCGCGGCGCGCGCTGGCAATATTACGATGTCCCCGTCGAGATCAAGCCGCTGCAGAAGCCGTTCCCGCCGCTGTGGTACGGCTCGTCCTCGGGCGCGACGCGCGATTACATCGCCTCGCTTGGCGCGGCGATGAATGCCGGCTGGGCGCCGGTCGCGCGCATCAAGCAGGCGACCGACGCCTATCGCGAGGCCTGGGCGCGCAACCGGGACGCGCCGCTGCGCCAGGGCCGGCCGGCGGAGCCCACGCTCGGCCTGGTGCGCATGCTGGTGATCGCCGACAGCGACGCCGAGGCCGAGAAGCTCGCGGAGGGCGCCTATCAGCGCTGGTATCAAAGCCTCGAGCAGCAAGCGCACAGCTTCGGCTTCACCGCGCTGTTCTTGAGCGGCGCCTACGAGGTCGCGCGGCGCCGCGTCGGCTGCGTCATCGCCGGCACGCCCGAGACCGTGCGCACCGAGCTGATGCGCGACATCGCGACCTCGGGCATCAACTATCCGCTGCTGCAGATCGCCTTCGGCAATCTCAGCCAGGCGCAATCCGCGCGGACGCTCGATCTCTTCGCCCGCGAGATCCTGCCGGTCATTAAAAAACTTTAAGCTTGGCGCGGCATCTGTCGCAGCGCCGCGCGGCGCGTTTCGCGCCATACTCGCGCGCCGTGAAGACCAGCTTCCGCCTTTTGCTGACCGCCGCGATCGCCGCGCTTCTGATCGGCGGTGGCATGCTTGCTGTCATCCTGGTCGAGCGGCCGGGCGCGCCGCCGGCAGAGACGAGTACCGCGACCGGCGCCTCGATCGGCGGGCCTTTCACCTTGGTGAGTGCCGACGGCCGCACGGTGACGGACCGCGACTATCGCGGCAAATGGATGCTGGTCTATTTCGGCTACACCTTCTGTCCCGATGTGTGCCCGACCACGCTCAACAACATCGCGCAGGCGCTCGCCAAGCTCGGTCCCGACGCCAAGGCGATCGAGCCGCTGTTCATCACCGTCGACCCGAAGCGCGACACGCCGAAGCTCATCGGCGAATACGTCAAGGCCTTCGATCCGCGGATCATCGGCCTGACCGGCGGCGTCGCGCAGATCGCGGACGTGGCCAAGGAATATCGCGTCTATTACGCGCCGGAGCCCGGGAACGGGAATGATTACCTCGTCGATCACAGCTCCTTCGTCTATTTGATGAATCCGCAAGGCGTCTTCGCCAAGGTCATGCCCGGCAACACAAGCGGCGGCGATATGGCGGCGGCGATCCGGCCCTTCATCGATTCGAATTCGTGACGCGCGATGCCTGATCCGGTCCCGACGCGCCCGCCCGGGGCATCGCTCGCGGCGCGGCGCAAGCGCGCCAATCTCAAGGTCCTGGCACTGCTCGGCGCGATCCTCGCGACGATGACGGTGCTGGTCTCCTATTCCGAGACGCTCTATCGCCTATTCTGCGCCGCGACCGGCTATGAGGGCACGACCCAGCGCGTCGCCGCCAATGACAGCAAGGTCGCGTCGCGCACGGTGACGGTGCGGTTCTCGACCACCGTCGCGCCCGGCCTCCCCTGGCGCTTCGTTCCGGCGCAGCGCCAAGTGACGCTGCATCTCGGCCAGGACACGCTCGCTTTCTTCGACGCGACCAATCTCTCCGATCAGGACTATGTCGGTCACGCCACCTTCAACGTGACGCCCACCAAGGTCGGCCTCTACTTCAAGAAGATCCAGTGCTTCTGCTTCACCGAGGAGCGGCTCGGCGCGCATCAGACGGTCGAGATGCCGGTCGATTTCTTCGTCGATCCCGGCCTCGGCACCGATCCCGATACGCAGGACGTCGACACCATCACCTTGTCCTATACCTTCTTCGTCTCGCGGCAGCCGCAAGGCGCGACGGATCTTGCACGCTTCGACACCAAGCCGAACGCCGTCGACGGGCAGAAGATCTTCGCGACGCGCTGCGCCGAATGCCATGCGCTGACGAAGAACATCTTCGGGCCGGAACTCGGCGGCGTCGTCGGCCGCAAGGCCGGCATGGTGCCGGCTTATCCCTATTCCGCGGGGCTCAAGCAATCGGGCATCGTCTGGGACGCGGCGGCGCTCGATAAATGGCTCGCGGGTCCGCAGCAGGATGTGCCGGGCGCGCTGATGCCGGTCAGCATCGCCGATCCGCGCACGCGGCAGGACATCATCGCCTATCTCGAATCCGAGAGCGCGGGCGCCAAGAGCGCCGCCGCGGTGCAAAACTAGCTTTGTTTCGTCATTACGAGCGAAGCGAAGCAATCCAGAGCCGCGTGTGACGTTCTGGATTGCTTCGTCGCTACGCTTCTCGCAATGACATAGGAAAGACTCAGAAGAACGGATCGGTCGGCGGCCCGCCCAGCAGCACCTGACCGTAATTGAGCGCCGGCATGTCCCAGCCGCCGACAATATGACCGGCAAGGGCATGCAGATCGCGGAACGAGCGTTGCACGTGGTTGGCGTCGAAAATCCCCTTGCCGCCTTGCGCGCCGAGCAGCAGCTCGGTCGCGCGCTGCAGCATCACCACCGAATAGCCCTGATCGCGGCGATTGCGCAGCCGCACCTCGATCGAGAGCTGGCCGCCCGCCATGATCGTGTCGATGGTCTCCTTGAGCGAGCGCTTGTAGAGCAGATCGGCGGCGTCGATCAGCGCCCCGGCCTCGGCGACGCGCAGTTGAATGTTCGGCTTCTTGGCGAGGGCCGAATGATCGAAAGCGGCCTCGCGTCCTTTCATCTCGGCGACATAGGCGTCGAAGGCGCCGCGGGCCATGCCGTTGGCAGGCGAGGTGATGCAGAACGGGAACACCGCCCAGACCGGCGCGTGATAGAGCGGTCCCTCATGTATCTTGCTGCCGGGCGAGGTGCCGTTGACGAGGTCGTCGTTCCGCACCATGCGATGCTCGGGCACGAAGACGCCTTCGACGACGACGCTCTTCGATCCGGTGCCGCGCAAGCCCATCACGTTCCAGTCGTCGATCACCTTCACGTCGCCGATCGGCAAGAGCACATAGCGGATGTCGGGGATCGGCGGGTTTGTCGAGAGCATGCCGGCGAAAGCGCCGAGGATCATCCATTGCGCGTTGTCGATGCCCGAGCAGAACGACCATTTGCCCGAGAGCTTCACGCCGCCCGGCACCGGCTCGATCTTGCCCGAAGGCGCGAAGCTCGAGGCCGAGAGCGTGCGGTCCTTCGCCCAATATTCCTGCTGCGCCTTTTCGGAGAAGAGCGCGACGAAGAGATCGTGCACGCCCATCACCGTCCACACCCAGCCGGCCGAGCCGTCGCCGCGCGAGAGCTCCGAGGCGATCTCGAAAGCGGTGTCGACCCGTACCTCGGGCCCGCCGAATTTCTTCGGCTTCAGGAGATAGCAGAGCTCGGCATCCCAGAAGGCGGCGATGGTCTCGGCCGGGATGCGCCGCGCGTCGCCGGTCGCCTGGGCGCGCTCGCGCAGCGTGGGCGCGAGCTTTCGCGCGCGCTCGATCAGCGCCTCGCGGCCGTAAGAGGTGTTGGATGCCATGGCAGCCCTCCCTGGTATTCGTTATCGCCGATTATAGCCGAATCGGCGCGGCGGCTCACTTCATCTCGAATGGCCGGCGCGGCCAACAGCGATCTTAATCTCGCATCAACGAATCTGCGGCGCCGTGACGCAGAAGGAGGGCGCGCGATTCAGGATTGACGCGCGGCGCCGCTCTGCTAGTTTCGTCGGCGGGACACGCCCCCCCAACGGGGCGCATCTATTCTGGAAGGAATAGCTTTCATGAAGCCGCAACGCCGGCCCGCCTGCCCCAATTTCTCCTCTGGTCCTTGCGCCAAGCGTCCCGGTTATTCCGTGACGGCGCTGCAGAATGCCCTGTTCGGGCGCTCGCATCGCTCGAAGCTCGGTAAGGCGCGCCTCAAAGAGGTTGTCACCCGCTCGCGCGCAATCCTCGGCATGCCGAAGGATTACCGCCTCGCGATCACGCCAGCCTCCGACACCGGCGCGGTCGAGATGATCCTGTGGTCGCTCTTGGGCGCCCGCGGCGTCGACGCGCTGACCTGGGAAAGCTTCGGCGAAGGCTGGGTCACCGATATCGAGAAACAGCTCAAGCTCAAGGATCTGCGCGTCTTCCGCGCGCCCTACGGCCAAATTCCCGATCTCGCCAAAGTCGACACCGACCGCGACGTGGTCTTCCCCTGGAACGGCACGACGTCCGGCGCGCGTATCCCAAACGGTGACTGGATCAAAGCCGACCGCCAGGGCCTCACGATTTGCGATGCGACCTCGGGCGTCTTCGCCATGGACTTGCCGTGGGAGAAGCTCGACGTCGTCACCTGGTCCTGGCAGAAGGTGCTGGGCGGCGAGGCGGCGCATGGCATGCTCGCCTTGAGCCCGCGCGCCGTCGCGCGGCTCGAGAGCTATACGCCGCCCTGGCCGCTGCCGAAGATTTTCCGCCTCACCAATAAGGGCAAATTCAGCGAAGGTATCTTCGCCGAAGAGACCATCAACACGCCGTCGATGCTGGCGGTCGAGGATGCGATCGATTCGCTGAAATGGGCCGAATCGGTCGGCGGCTTGCCGGCGCTCAAAGCGCGCTGCGAGAGCAATCTCGCCGCGATCGCCCAATGGGTCGAGAAGACGCCGTGGGTCGATTTCCTGGTCGCCGATCCGAAAGCACGCTCCTGCACCTCGGTCTGCCTGAAGATCGTCGCCGACGGCTTCGACCGTCTGCCGGTCGATCAACAATGGGCCGCGGTCAAGAAGCTCGAAGCGCTCTTGGATGCCGAAGGCGTCGCTTACGACATCGCCGGCCATCGCGACGCGGTGCCGGGCTTGCGCATCTGGTGCGGCGCGACCATCGAGCGCAGCGACGTCGAGGCGTTGCTGCCGTGGCTCGACTGGGCCTTCGCCGAAGCCAACCAAGCCGCCGCCGCGGCCTGACCCTTTTTCGTAACCCATTCACGGACGGAGTCTCTCCATGCCGAGAGTCTTGATTTCCGACGATTTGAGCCCGCGCGCGGTCGATATCTTCAAGGAGCGCGGCGTCGAGGTCGTGGTCAACACGTCGCTGACGCCCGATCAGCTCAAGCAGGAGATCGGCAAATACGACGGCCTCGCCGTGCGCTCGGCGACCAAGGTGACGAAGCCCGTCATTGAAGCGGCGAAGAACTTGAAGGTCGTCGGCCGCGCCGGCATCGGCGTCGACAATATCGACATCCCGGCGGCGACGCAGCGCGGCATCGTGGTGATGAACACGCCTTACGGCAACTCCATCACCACCGCCGAGCATGCGATCGCGCTGATGCTGGCCCTGGCGCGCGAGCTGCCCGCCGCCGACCGCTCGACCCAGGCCGGCAAATGGGAGAAGTCGCGCTTCATGGGCGTCGAGCTCACGGCCAAGACGCTCGGCATCATCGGCTGCGGCAATGTCGGCTCGATCGTCGCCGACCGCGCCTTGGGCCTCAAGATGAAGGTTGTCGCCTACGATCCGTTCCTCACCGCCGAGCGCGCCGTCGATCTCGGCGTCGAGAAGGTCGAGCTCGACGATCTCTTCGCCCGCGCCGATTTCATCACCTTGCATACGCCACTCACCGAGCAGACCAAGAACATCATCGATGCCAAAGCGATCGCGAAGATGAAGGACGGCGTGCGCATCATCAATTGCGCGCGCGGCGGGCTGATCGTCGAGGGCGACCTGAAGACTGCCCTCGACTCGGGCCGTGTCGCCGGCGCGGCGATCGATGTCTTCCCGGTCGAGCCGGCGAAAGAGAACATTCTCTTCGGCCATCCGCGGCTCATCGCGACGCCGCATCTCGGTGCCTCGACCAACGAGGCGCAGGAGAATGTCGCGCTGCAGATCGCCGAGCAGATGGCGGATTACCTGATGACCGGCGCGGTCGTGAACGCGCTCAACACGCCCTCGCTCTCGGCCGAGGATTCGGTGCGGCTCAAGCCTTATCTGCGGCTCGCCGAGGAGCTCGGGAGCTTTGCCGGCCAGATCACCGATGTCGGCCTGTCGAGCGTCGCGATCGAATATTCGGGCGCGGCGGGCGAGCTCAACGTCAAGCCGCTGACGGCGGTCGCGCTCACCGCGCTGCTGCGGCCGCAGCTCGCGACCGTCAACATGATCAACGTCCCGGTCATCTGCAAAGAGCGCAACATCAAGATCGAAGAGACGCGCTCGACCGACGACACCGACTACCACACGCTGATGCGCGTGACTGTGACCTCGGGCAACAAGCATCGCAGCATCGCCGGCACGCTCTTTTCCGGCGACAAGCCGCGCATCGTCGAGATCGAGGACATCGCCATGGAGGCGGAGCTCGGGCCGACGATGCTGTTCGTGCGCAACCAGGACAAGCCGGGCTTCATCGGCAGCCTTGGCCGCACCCTCGGCGAGGCCGGCATCAACATCGCGACCTTCCATCTCGGCCGCAAAGCCGCGGGCGAGGACGCGATCTGCCTCGTCCAGGTCGATCAAGAGCTCGACGAAGGCGTGCTCGCCCATGTCTGCGCGCTGCCCAATGTGATGCAGGTGCGGCAGCTGCATTTCTGAGCCAATCCCCCTCACCCCAACCCTCTCCCCGCCGGGGAGAGGGAGGGACCCGCTCAGTGGGAGGGTGAGGGGGCTTTTCTTGTTTGCCCCCACCGCACAAACCCGCTATCCCGGCGGCATGCCCGGGCCGTCGAACGACAATCTGCACAAGGCGCTGCTGCCGCAAGGCCTGCGCGATCTGCTGCCGCCGGCCGCCGCGGCCGAAGCCGAGGCGGTCGCCAAGCTGATCGCCGTGCTCTCGAGCCACGGCTATGAGCGCGTCAAGCCGCCGCTGATGGAGTTCGAGGAGAACCTGCTCTCAGGTGCGGGCGCGACGATGGCGCCCGAGACTTTCCGCCTGATGGATCCGATCTCGCAGCGCATGATCGCGCTGCGCGCCGATATGACGACGCAGATCGCGCGTATCGCCGGCACGCGCCTCGCCAAGACGCCGCGGCCGCTGCGCCTCTGCTATGCCGGCCAGGCGCTGCGCGTCAAAGGCAGCGACATGCGGCCCGAGCGGCAGATCGGCCAGGTCGGCGCCGAGCTCATCGGCAGCGACGCGCTCGCCGCCGATGTCGAAGTGGTGTTACTCGCCGCCGAGGCGCTCGGTGCGCTCGGTATCGACGGGCTCTCGGTCGATCTCACCTTGCCGACCCTGGTGCCGGCGATCTGCCGCGACGCGGGTATTTCGGGCGCCGCACTCGGAGAGCTGCGCCGCGCGCTTGATCACAAGGATGCGGCCGGGGTCGCGGCGGCGGGCGGCAAGGCGGCGTCGGTGCTGCAAAAGCTGCTCGCATCGGCGGGCGCCGCGGCGCCGGCGCTGAAGACCATCGCGGCAATGACTCTCGCGCCCGAAGCCGCGGCCGAGCGCGCGCGACTCGTTGCGGTGGCGGGCGGGCTCGCGGCGGCGATGCCGGGGCTGTCGATCACCATCGATCCGGTCGAGAATCGCGGCTTCGAATATCACACCGGCGTCAGCTTTTCCTTCTTCGCGCGCGGCAGCAAAGCGGAGCTCGGCCGCGGCGGCCGCTATCGCACGGGTAACGGCGACAGCGAGGACGCGACCGGCTTCACGCTCTATACCGATGCGGTGCTCGAGGCGATGACGCCGCACCGGCCGGCGCCGCGGCTCTATGTGCCGGCCGGCAGCGATGCGAAAGCGGCGGCGCGCTGGCGCAGCCAGGGTTACGTCACCGTCGCCGGCCTCGTCGCGGCGAAGGACGCGACCGCCGAAGCGCGGCGGCTCGGCTGCCAGCATGTTCTAAGCGGCGAAAAGATAATCGGGATCGAATAATGGCGAATGTCGCGGTGATCGGCGCCCAATGGGGCGATGAGGGCAAGGGCAAGATCGTCGACTGGCTGTCGCAGCGCGCCGACGTCGTGGTGCGTTTCCAGGGCGGTCACAATGCCGGGCATACGCTCGTCATCGACGGCGTCGAGTTCCGCTTGAGTCTCCTGCCGTCGGGCATCGTGCGGCCGGAGAAAGTCTCGATCATCGGCAGCGGCGTCGTGGTCGATCCCTGGGCGCTGATCAAGGAGATCGACGCGATCAAGCAGAAAGGCGTCGCGGTCTCGCCCGCGAATCTGAAGCTCGCCGAGAACGCCAGTCTCATCCTGCCCTCGCATGGCCAGATCGATCGCGCGCGCGAAGAGGCCAAGGGCGCGAACAAGATCGGCACCACCGGCCGCGGCATCGGCCCGGCTTACGAGGACAAGGCCGGCCGCCGCGCGATCCGCGTCTGCGATCTCGCCGACCCCAAGAGCCTGCCGGCGAAGATCGACAACGTGCTCGTCCATCACAACGCGCTCTTGCGCGGCCTCGGCGCACCCGAGGTCGAGCGCGAACCGCTGCTGCAAGCGCTGATCGAGATCGCGCCCAAGGTGCTGCCCTATATGGAGCCGGCCTGGCGCCTGCTCGACGAGGCGAAGAAAAGCGGCAAGCGCGTGCTGTTCGAGGGCGCGCAAGGCATCATGCTCGATGTCGATCACGGCACCTATCCGTTCGTCACCTCCTCGCATACCCATCCCGGCCAGGCGGCCTCCGGCGCGGGCATCGGCCCCGGCGCGGTCGGCTATGTGCTCGGCATCTGCAAAGCCTATACGACGCGCGTCGGCAGCGGGCCGTTCCCGAGCGAATTGAAGGACGAGATCGGCGAGACGCTCGGTCAGCGCGGCAAGGAATTCGGCGTCGTCACCGGCCGCAAGCGGCGCTGCGGCTGGTTCGATGCGGTGATGGTCCGTCAGGCGGTGAAGGTCGCCGGCATCAACGGCATCGCGCTCACCAAGCTCGACGTGCTCGACGGCTTCAAGGAGATCAAGGTCTGCACCGGCTATCGCCTGGGCAAGGAGGTGCTCGACCGCCTGCCGCCGAGCGCCGAAGCGCAAGAAGCGGTGCAGCCGATCTACGAAACCATCGAAGGCTGGAGCGACTCGACGCGTGGCGCGCGGTCTTGGGCCGACCTGCCGGCGCTGGCGGTAAAATATGTCCGCCGCATCGAAGAGCTGATCGAGGCGCCGATCGCGTTGCTGTCGACCAGTCCCGAGCGCGAGGACACGGTCCTCGTCCATGATCCCTTTGCGGCTTAGAGCCGCCGGTCCGATCTAAATTTACAATCTAAATTCACGTCATTCTAAATTCATGTCATTGCGAGGAGCAGAGCGACGAGGCAATCCAGGGTTTATGCGCCCACTGGATTGCTTCGCTCCGCTCGCAATGGCGAACCTTTTTAGGCGAGTTCGGTCGTCGCCATCGGCGCGAACAGACGTTTCGCCGCGCTGCCGTAGGTGCGGGTAAGCGCGCCATCAAGCACGCCGGCGACGAGGCCGCCGATCAGCGGCGCGAGACGCGAGACATCGACCGCATCGAAAGCGCGGCGCAACACGGCGAAGCGGCCGGCGCGTTCGACGCGGACAAGCGCGTCGACCGAAAGGCTCGCGATCGCCTGCTGAACGAGGCCGGCGCTGATGCCGACGCCGACATCCTTGGCGACATCCATGAGGCTGGTGCCGCAGAGACAGGCGAGAACGAAGCCGCGCACGCGATCACTGCCGAGATCGTGGCCGCGCAACGCCGCGATCGCCGCGACCATGCGGACCTGGATATAGAGCGCGCTGATGAGATTGGCGGGCAGCATCACCGGCAAGGTGACGACGCCGCCGATATTGGTGAGGAAGCCGGCCGCCGCCGCCTTCGCGGTCTGACCGCGGATCAGCGCGTCGATCGCTTCATCGGTCGAGACGCCATCCCGGCGATAACTGGCAGCAAGATCTGCCGCGCTATCGAGACCGGGCACGCCGTCGACCGCCTTGTCGTAGATCCATTGCAGCGCGCCGAGCAGCGCCGCCATGGTCTTTGCATCGAGCTTCGAGGCCATCCGATCACCGTGCCATGCGACTTACGATTCCGCCGTCATGCGCTTGGGCTTGGCATGCGCGATGTAATCCTCGACCACCTGGCCGAGCTCGGCAAGCTGGCTTTGGAAAAAATGATCGGCGCCCTTGACGATGCGGTAGTCGACGGTGACGTCGCGTTGATGCTTGAGCTTGGCAAGGAGCTTCTGCATCGCCTCGAGCGGCACGATCTGGTCCTGGTCGCCCTGCACGATGAGGCCGGAAACGGGGCAGGGTGCAAGGAAGCCGAAATCGAACATATTGGCGGGCGGCGCCACCGAGACGAAGGCGCCGATCTCTGGCCGGCGCATCAACAGCTGCATGCCGATCCAGGCGCCGAAAGAGAAACCGCCGACCCAGCAGGCCTTGGCGGCGGGATTGGCGGTCAGTAGCCAGTCGAGCGCCGAGGCGGCATCGGCGAGCTCGCCTTCGCCGCGGCCGAACTGTCCCTGGCTGCGGCCGACGCCGCGGAAATTGAAGCGAAATGCCGAAAAGCCGCAATGTACGAAGGCATGAAACAGGGTGTAGACGACCTTGTTGTTCATCGTGCCGCCATGCTGCGGATGCGGATGCAGCAGCAGGGCAATCGGCGCTTTCTCTTCGGCCGCCGGCGTGTAGCGGCCCTCCAGCCGGCCGGCCGCCCCGTTGAAAACTATTTCGGGCATGAGCGAAAGTCCCAGGTGGGTGCTAGGCTTTCGTCCCCACTATCCAGCATCAATCACCGGCTATACTTGATCAAACTACTCGGATAAGCTATAGGGTAGACGAGGCTGTCGCCTCTCGGATTCGATGCCGAGAGGGACGATAAACATAGCACAGCGAATCCCATGATTTTCAAGAACCTGCGCGACGACGTCGCCAACGTCCTGAGGCTCGACCCGGCTGCCCGCTCGGCGCTCGAGGTGGTGCTTTGCTATCCCGGCTTCCACGCGCTGCTGTTTCATCGCGCCGCACATTGGTTGTGGTCGCATGGCTGGCTGGTGGCCGGGCGGTTCATCTCGGCAATCGGCCGTGTTCTGACCGGGATCGAGATCCATCCCGGCGCCAAGATCGGCCGCCGCCTGTTCATCGATCACGGCGTCGGCGTCGTCATCGGCGAAACCACGGAAATCGGCGACGACGTGACGCTCTATCAGGGCGTCACCCTCGGCGGCACCACGCTCAACCGCGGCAAGCGTCATCCGACGCTCGAGGACGACGTGATCGTCGGCGCCGGCGCCAAGGTGCTCGGCGCTTTCACCGTTCATCACGGCGCGCGCGTCGGCGCCAATGCCGTGGTCCTGCAAGACGTGCCGGCGGGCGTCAGCGTCGCCGGCATCCCCGCCAGGCCGGTGGGCGAGCGGCCCAAACCCGAGAAGGCGCCCGAATTCCTGCCCTACGGCACGGCTTGCGAGGAGACGCCCGATCCCATCGCCTGCCAGCTCAGCGTGCTGCACGGCGAGGTCGCGCGGCTGCGGGCGCGGCTCGCCGCGCTTGAGGACGAGCGGCTGGGCGCGTCGGTTCCCGCCGGCTTCGATCCTGCGCGAAGGAGCGTCAACGAGTGAGACTCAGCACCAAAGGCCGTTACGCCGTGATGGCGATGGTCGATCTTGCCAAGCATTGCAGCGGCGAGCCGATCTCGCTCGCCGAGATCGCCGAGCGCCAGGAAATCTCGCTGTCCTATCTCGAGCAGCTTTTCGCCAAGCTGCGGGCGGGCAACCTCGTCAAGAGCGTGCGCGGCCCGGGCGGCGGCTATCTCCTGGCACGCGGCGCCGACGGCACGCGCATCTCCGACATCATCCTCGCGGTCGACGAGCCGATCCGCGCGACACGCTGCACGCCCGGCGCGCCGACCGGCTGCAGCGGCAACAAGACTCGCTGCCTGACGCACGATCTCTGGGAAGAGCTCGGCAATCAGATCCATCTCTATCTCAGCTCGGTGACCCTTGCCGATGTCTGTGCCCAGCGCGTCCTCGGCCGCGCTGGTGCGCTGCATTGCCAGACGACGCAGGCGCAAGAGCGCGACGTCGTCATCCCGGCGCCCGGCGTGGCGGCGCAATAGCGGTTTCGTTGAGCGCGATGCGCGCGGCCTATCTCGATTGGAATGCCACCGCGCCGCTGCGGCTAGAGGCCGCGGCGGCGATGAGCGCTGCGCTGGCGGCGCCCGGCAATCCGTCCTCGGTGCATCGCTTCGGCCGCGAGGCGAAACGTCGCCTCAACGAGGCGCGCGAGGCGGTCGCCGCGCTGGTCGCGACGCGCGCGGAGGAGATCGTCTTCACCAGTGGCGGCACCGAAGCCAATGCGCTCGCGCTCGCCGGCTTTCCCGAACGCCGGCGCATCGTCTCGGCGATCGAGCATGATTCGGTGCGCGGCAATGCATCCGATGCCGCGCTCATTCCGGCGCGCGGCGACGGCCGCGTCGATCTCGACGCGCTCGCGGCGCTGCTCGCCGCCGAGCCGCGGCCGGCGCTGGTGTCGCTGATGCTTGCCAACAACGAGACCGGCGTGATCCAGGACGTCGCGGCCGCCGCGGCGCTCGCGCATCGTCACCGCGCGCTGATGCATTGCGACGCGATCCAGGCCGCGGGCAAGATCGCGGTCGATGTTGCCGCGCTCGACGTCGATCTCCTCAGTCTTTCGGCGCATAAGCTCGGCGGCCCGATGGGCGTCGGCGCGCTGGTGGTGCGCCATGGGCTGGAGTTGCTGCCGCTCATCCGCGGCGGCGGGCAGGAGCGGCGGCTGCGCGCCGGCACCGAGAATCTCGCCGGCATCGCCGGCTTCGGCGCGGCGGCGCGCGCCGCGAAGGCTTCACTTGATGTTTATGCCCGTGTTGCGGCGCTGCGCGATGACGCGCAGCAGCGTCTCGCCGCGCTCGCCCCCGATGCGGTGATGTTCGGCATCGATGCCAAGCGCCTGCCCAACACGCTCTGCCTTGCGATGCCGCGCGTCGCCGCCGCGACACAGGTGATCGCGCTCGATCTTGCCGGCGTGATGGTGAGCGCCGGCGCGGCCTGCTCCTCGGGCAAGGTCGCGCGCAGCCATGTGCTCGAGGCGATGGGCGTTGCGCCGACCGTCGCCGATTGCGCGATCCGCATCAGCCTCGGCTGGAGCACGACGCCGGAAGACATCGACCAGCTGGTCGATGCCTGGGGCGCGCTCTATGCCCGCACCCGCGCGAGCGCCGCATGACCGCCGCCATCGCCCGCAAAGCCAACCGGCCGCCGGTCTATCTCGATTACCAGGCGACGACGCCCTGCGACCCGCGCGTGCTGCAAGCGATGCTGCCCTGGTTCACCGAGAAATTCGGCAATCCCGCTTCGATCACCCATGTCTACGGCCGCGAGGCCGAGGCGGCGGTCGAGCGCGCGCGCGGCCAGCTCGCCGCGCTGATCCATGCCGACCCGCGCGAGATCGTCTTCACCTCGGGCGCGACCGAGGCGAACAACCTCGCGGTCAAGGGCGCGCTGCGCTTTCACAAGCAATTCGGCCCAAATAGTCAAGGTCGGGATCACGTCGTCACCCTCGTCACCGAGCATAAATGCGTGCTCGAATCCTGCCGCGCGATGGTGGAGGAAGGTTTCCGCGCGACTTATCTGCCGGTCGAGCCCAACGGCCTGGTCGATCTCGACCGTCTCAAAGCGGCGATCGAGGACAAGACCGCGCTGGTCTCGGTGATGGCGGCGCATAACGAGATCGGCGTCATCCAGCCGCTCGCCGCGATCGGCGCGCTCTGCCGCGCGCGCGGCGTGCTCTTCCATACCGATGCGGCGCAGGCGGTCGGCAAGCTGCCCATTGATGTCGATGCGATGAGCATCGATCTGATGTCGATATCCGGCCATAAATTCTACGGGCCGAAAGGCATCGGCGCGCTCTATATACGCCGCCGGCCGCGCGCGCGGATTGTGCCGCTGATCGATGGCGGCGGGCAGGAGCGCGGCATGCGCTCCGGCACCTTGCCGACGCCGCTTTGCGTCGGCATCGGCGAAGCGGCGGCGCTCGCGCAAGCCGCGATGGCGGAAGAGGCGTCTCTCCTGCTGGCGCTGCGCCAGCGCTTCCTCGCTGGTATCAAGCACGCGCTGCCGCAAACGCGGCTCAACGGCGACGACGAGCAGCGCCTGCCCGGCAATCTCAATCTCAGCTTCCCAGGTATCCCGGCGCCGGCGTTGATGGAGGCCTGCCCCGGCCTGGCGCTCTCGACCGGCTCGGCCTGCACCGCGGCCGAGATCGAGCCGTCTTTCGTGCTACGCGCCTTGGGCCTGCCGGACGACCTCGCGGCCGCGTCGCTGCGCATCGGCCTCGGCCGCTTCACCACCCAGGATGAGGTCGATTTCGCGGTTGCGACCTTGGTTGCGGCGGTTAGGCATCTCGGCGAGACGGGGATGACAGCCGCGGGGGTGACAACCGCCCTGGCGGCAACCACATAAGGGTGGTATCAAGCGAGCGAGAACCTATGCCTAGCGTGACCCCCGCAAACAGGCCCCCGCGTAAGCAGGCGATGACCGTGACCGAAGCCGCGGCCGAGCGCATCCAGGCGCTTTTGGCGAAGCGCGGCAAGCCCTCGGTCGGCATCCGCGTCGGTGTGCGCGCGCGCGGCTGCTCGGGCCTCACCTATACGCTCGAATATGCCGACGAGAAGGGCAAGCTCGACGAGGTGGTCGAAGCGAGCGGCGTCACGATCCTGATCGACCCCAAGGCGACGATGTTCATCATCGGCACCGAAATGGACTACGTCGAGGACCAGATGCAATCCGGATTCACGTTCCGCAATCCCAATGAAAAAGGCCGTTGCGGCTGCGGCGAATCCTTCCACGTTTGATGCGTTTGACGGGCCCGTGACCAAGCTGTTCCAGATCGAAGAGCCGGATGGCTCGCCGACCGACGCCTCTGCACCCGGCGCGGCGGTCGGCATCGCGCTCGGCAAGGGAGCCGGCGCGGTCGCTGTCGCGGTCGGCGGCAATGCGGAGATTTTGCCGAGCCCGGACGGCGAACCCCTGCTCGAAGCCGAAGATCTCACCGCCATGCTTATCGGGCTCCGCATGCGCGCCGAAAGGCAGCTCGGCCGGCCGGTGACGCATGCGGTGATCGCGCTGCGGCCGATCGAGGAAGGGCCGCTGACGCTCGCGGCGCAGGAAGCGGGCATCGAGGTGCTCGACACCATCGATCTCGGCACCGCGCCGCTCGAGACCGCGGCGCTCGAAGCGGCGGCTCTCGCCGAGGATCTGGCGCCGAAAGCCGCGTGAATCCATGCCTAAAATGACATTCATCCAGCGCGACGGCAGCCGCCGCGAGGTCGAGGCGCCGATCGGCCTCTCGGTACTCGAGATCGCGCACCGTAACGATATCGACATCGAAGGCGCGTGCGAAGGCTCGCTCGCCTGCTCGACCTGCCACATCATCGTCGATCCCGAATGGTACGAGCTCTTGAAGGACGCGACCGAGGATGAGGAAGATATGCTCGACCTCGCCTTCGGCCTAACGCAGACCTCGCGGCTCGGCTGCCAGATCATCATGACCGAAGAGCTCGACGGCTTGACCGTGCGCCTGCCGCAGGCGACGCGCAACATGATGAACGTCTGAGCCGCTGCCATGGCGGCTCAGACGTTCGATCTGCCGAAGCCTCCGAAAGATTGCCGCGTCGTCGTCGCCATGTCGGGCGGCGTCGACAGCAGCGTGACCGCCGCACTCCTGGTCGAGGCCGGCTGCGAAGTGATCGGCGTCACCTTACAGCTCTACGATCACGGCGCGGCCACCGGCAAGGCGCATACCTGCTGCGCCGGGCAGGACATAAACGACGCCGCGCGCGTCGCCGAGCGGCTCGGCATTCCGCATTATGTTCTCGATTACGAAAGCCGCTTCCGCGCCGAGGTGATCGACACTTTCGCCGATGCTTACGCGCGCGGCGAGACGCCGATCCCGTGCATCGCCTGCAATCGCACGGTCAAGTTCCGCGACCTTCTCGGCATGGCGAAAGAGCTCGGCGCCGATGCGCTCGCGACCGGGCATTACGTGCGGCGCGTTGCCGGGCCTTCAGGCGCGGAGCTTCATCGCGCCGTGGATGAATCGCGCGACCAGAGCTATTTCCTTTTCGCGACGACGCGCGAGCAGCTCGATTTCCTGCGCTTCCCGCTGGGCGGGATGACCAAGACCGAGACCCGCACGCTGGCCGAGCGTTTCGCGTTGCCGGTCGCGGCCAAGCCCGATAGCCAGGATATCTGCTTCGTGCCGGCTGGTTCTTATGGCGATCTTGTCGCCAAGCTGCGGCCCGATGCGAATGCGCCGGGCGCGGTGGTCGACGAGCAGGGCAGGGTGCTCGGCCGCCATGACGGCATCGTCCATTTCACCGTCGGTCAGCGCAAAGGTCTCGGCGTCGCCGGCGGCGAGCCGCTCTATGTCCTGCGGCTCGAGGCCGAGACGCGCCGCGTCGTCGCCGGTCCGCGCGCGGCGCTCGGGCAGACACGGGTTCTTCTGCGCGAGGTGAATTGGCTCGGCACCGCGCCGCGCGGCGATCTGCGCGTCGCGGTGAAGCTGCGCTCGGCGCAGCCGCCGCAAGCCGCGACCTTGTCGCTCGATGCCGCGGGCAACGGCATCGCGGAACTCGATCAGCCGGCGCTCGGCGTCGCGCCGGGCCAGGCCTGCGTCGTCTACGACGGCACGCGCGTCCTCGGCGGCGGCTGGATCGCGCGCGAGCGGCGCGTGGCTAATCGCCCGGCGGTGCCGGCAGACGCTTTGCCGCTTCCTCAACCAGGCTGAGATCGGCGTAGTTCTTCACCGCGACATCGGCGGTGATGAAGCCCAGGGCTTTCATCACGCCGATATTCCGCTGCAGCGAATCGAGATCGGGATGCAGCGTCGGATCGACATAGCTGTCGTTCTTGGTGAAGAGATAAGGATCGAGGCTCGCCGCCGGCTGCCGCGTTAGGTTGGCGGCGATCGCGACCGCGGCCGCGTGGTTCGCCGGGTCGCGGAACCAGCGCTCGACCCGCATCATGTCCTCGAAAAAATCGACCATCGCCGCGCGATGCGCCGCGATGAAGGGCGCACGCGAGGCCATCACCGTCATCTGCGAGCGGCCAAGCGCGTCGGCGGCGGTGAAGAGGATATGCGCGTTCGCCTGCAGCTCGGGATTGAGCGCCCAGGGCATGGCGCCGATGATCAGCGCCGCCTTGCGCGACAGCAGCATCGCCGGCATGTTGGCGTAGTCGGTCTCGATCGCGCTGTAGTCGCGCTTGTCGTCGAGCCCGTGCTGGTGAAGCATCCAGCGCATCGCGACGTCGAAGGCGCCGCCGGCGCCGTTGGTCGCGATCACCTTGCCGTTCAGATCTTCGACCTTCGCGATGCCGCCGTCGTTGCGCACCATGAAGGGCACGGATTTGTGGCCGCCGGCGCCGTCCTCATTGGCGTCGGCGACGACGCGGATGTCGTCGAGATGCGCGTTCAGCACCGCGACCGCGAGGGTCGAATAGCCGAGCGAGACGATATCGGCCTCGCCCGAGGCGAGGGCGGTGAGCTCCAGCGAGGTGCTCTGGAAATGCCCCGGCTCCAGCACATAGGATTGGCCGTAATGCCGCATGATGTCCTTCTTCTCGAGGACGAGCGGCGAGAAGCCGCTGACCATCACCGTGTAGCCCGAGCGGATGGTCACTGGATCGGCGGCGGCGGACTGCGCGACGAGCAGCGCGCCAAAGCCGAGCAGGATCAGACCGGATTTCTTCATTCGCTCCCCCACGCCCACGCTACCCATAGCGGCGGCGCGCGCAAGAGCAAGTAATGGTCTTGCCGCCCTTACGGTCGCGCGATGCTTTTCCTAATCTCGTTGGGCGCCGCAGAGGGGGCAGCCTAACGAGGCGGGAGTTGATGATGCGCGATCACTCGATATGGAGCTTCTGCTTTTGCCGTGGCCATGTTCCGGCCGATTTCTTCGGCGGCTGTCCGATCTGCAGCAATCAAGGGCTGGTCGAAGTGCCGATGCATTATGCGCTCGTCGCGAGCGGCCCGGCGATGGAGCGGCGGCGGCTCGTCCTGGTCGATACCGGATTCGCGGGCGGGCGGTCGATGACCGGCCAGGCTTTCGAGAATGTCGAGATGCCGCGCACCACGCTCGGCAAGGCCGGTTTTCGCCCGGAAGACATCACACCGTGGTGCTGACTCATCTTCATTTCGATCATGCCGGCAATTTGGATGCCTTTCCCAACGCACGCATCGTGTGTCAACGCCGCGAATACGAGCAGTGGAAGGACGCAATCGCCGCGCTACCGGATACGTCGCCGGGCAAATCGCTTTGGGTGCTCTCGTCGATGGATCTCGAGTCCTTCACGGCTTTCGAGGACGCCATCGCCAAAGGCCGCGTCGATTTCATCGATGGCGATTGCGAGATCGCCGCCGGCATCCACTGCCGCCTTGCCGCCGACAGTCATACCTTTGGCTCGCAGTGGGTGGAGGTCGAGACCTCGGCGGGGCCGCATGTGATCGCCGGCGATTGTGTCTATTGGTATGCCAATCTCGAGCGGATGTGGCCGTCGGGTTATCTTCAGGGCAATCCGTGGAATTTGATGAAGACCTATGAGCGCATACGGGCGCTGGTCGGCAACGATCGGCTGCAACGTGTCGTTCCCGGCCACGACATGGAGATTTATCAGCGTCATCCGAGCTGGACGGCCGGCGTTCATCCCGTTGCCGAAGTGTGTCTCGCACACGGCGAAGCCTCGCGGATCGGCGGCCGATTCGCGCTGAAGCGGTAAGCCCAGCGCCCTCCCGGCGGACTCATGTCGAGGGTTGGATGCGCGGCCGCGCCCTTGCGATCCGGCGGCGCTTTGCCTAGTCTCGCGCGCTTCCGATCGCGGCTGCGCGACAGCGCCCGCGGCTTGAGATCGGAGCAGGCAGGGGCTAGCGTTCGGTCCCAAGCCTAAAGGCGGCGGGGTAGCTCAGTTGGTTAGAGCAGGGGAATCATAATCCCAAGGTCGGGGGTTCAACTCCCTCCCCCGCTACCAGCCTTTTTCGAAGGCTTAGATTATATAGTCGGCACATTCGAAACCGTCGTTTCCATCGGGGCCACGGTTGGGGCGGCAAATTCGCGGCCACGACAGTTGGCAGCGCTGTTGATCGTTGGCCCCTCAGCAAGCGGGATAAAGGCTTTCCTCGTTTCTCTATCGTTTTTCCAAAGCGGATTGAACCGGACTAACCACTAACGTCTATCAGTGGCGCTTATCGCGAAACGATATAAGCGGCGCGCAGCACAGCCTCTCCGGTGCCACGAACGTACGGCGACCACCAATAAATGCCGGATTTTCGGACCTTAAAATGCCCCCTAACAAGATGTTGGCGGCGCGCTGTTGCCGCGGTCGTTCCGCTTGCGATGCGCCCAGCTCGGCGAGAGAGCGAGAGTCTTGTTTGGATAACCTCGCGGAGGGGATGCTTGCCGCTCTTTGCTCTCGCATGATTCAGCCGGGAGAGATCCTCTCGCTCGTTTTGTATCATGTTCTTGGAATTCAGAGTGATGAGCGCCGCAAGCATAAACAGCGGTTCGCCGGCTAGATCGTTGAGCCATTGCTGCATCACGGCGGTATAATTCTGCTCTCCGATTTTGCCGCGTAGTTGCAACGCGATGGTGACGGCCCAAGGAGGGGCCGTGGGCATCATGTGGCGAAGCATGGAAGCCTCGGCAGCGATTTCGCGCTCATCCCTCGCGAATCGAGCCAAGTGCGGAGCGCCCAGCATATCGGCCTTTATTTCTTCGGGCGATGTGGTCGGCGGCGGCGGGACGGCATCGACGAATTTTCGAAATGCCGGGAACTTTGCTCGGGCAGCGTCCATCTCGGCCGTGAGCCGCGCGCCAATGTCAGCGCTTTGGCTCCAGTCGAACCGCATGCCCAAGAGGGGAACGGAGAGGCCTTGGGGGTGGGACCATGCCCAGGTTGCGTGGCCCCTTTGATGAGTCGAGTCGTCTGCCTGGAGGAGACATCCGATTCGCCGCGGCGTCGGTTTATAGCCGTGCCTTTCGCCTTCCGGTACCCATTCGATCCAAGTCGCTCGATACGGAATCCGAGCGAGGGGAAGCGCTGCGACCATCGATGACGGCCGACTCTGCGCCACTTGCTTGCAAGCGCTCACCACATCAGCTTGAAACTCGAAAGCCTCAGCGCGCCGAAGTTCTATAGCAAAAGGCGCGTAGCTACCGATCACATCGCCGGTTGAGCGTGGCGCGGCTAGCACTTCGTCGATTAGCCGTGTCATGACGGTTACTCTGAGCGTGATCCAGCGGCCGGAATTGGCCTAGCCGCCCCTGACGTAGACGCGCGCCACGCCCTTGCTCTCCAGGCTTTTGAGAAGTTTAGGAAGGGCGTTAGTTCGAATCTTCATGGTCATGCCAGATGTGGCTTGGATGTTTTCTTCCTGACGGCGCTGCGGGCTACAAATGATCAGCGGGCTTTTATCGCCGTGCGGGCGCCGCTGCCCCGCTTTGAGACGAATAATGTCGACGGCCATTTCCCCTCCTTGGGTCGCCGGCTAAAACATGCCTATCGAACCATTGGTGGGTCAATCCTACACCTAGCTTGGCGCGACCGGGAATATCGGCGCGATCATCTCGGCCGGAATATGCCTCCTGATTGTG
>DASYAL010000076.1:0-1874 GCA_036501365.1 Allostellaceae bacterium
ATGGCGGTGCTCGAGGCGCTCGCCCGCAACCTGCCGAACGCTTAATGCCTGTGCGCCGAATGCGAAGTTCCCACACGGGCTCCGCGAGTTCAGCGAGGAACTTCGCATTCGTAAGCGCAGCAGGCCAAATTAAGTTTGCTAGTGTCCCTTTGGCTCCAGCGTTCGCAAGAGCGCCCGCCGCGAGGGATGTGCGAACGCTAGAGCCGGGACACTAGTGAGAGGATCATGCTGACCGACCGCCGCCCGATCCTGCTCGCCAACGCGCGGGTCGTCGATCCCAGCAGGGATTTCGACGGGCCCGGCGACGTGCTGATCGTCGATGGCGTGATCCGCGAGGCGCGGCGCGGCATCGGCGCGGCCGGCGTGCCCGAAGGCACCGATATCGTCAGCTGCGCCGGCAAGATCGTCGCGCCCGGCCTGGTCGACATGCTCGCCTTTGTCGGCGAGCCCGGTTACGGCCATCGCGAGACTCTCGCGTCCGCGAGCCAGGCCGCCGCCAGTGGCGGCATCACCACCATCATCTGCCAGCCGGGTACCCAGCCCGTGATCGACAATTCCGCCACCGTCGATTTCATCCTGCGGCGCGCCCGCGACACCGCGATCGTCAACATCCATCCAATGGCGGCGCTGACCAAGGGCCTGCGCGGCGAGGAGATGACCGAAATCGGCCTGCTCAAGGCCGCAGGCGCGGTCGCATTTTCCGACGGCGACAAGAGCGTGACCAATGCGCAGGTGATGCGCCGCGCGCTGACTTACGCGCGCGACTTCGACGCGCTGATCGTGCATCACACCGAGGATCCCGATCTCATCGGCGAAGGCGTCATGAACGAGGGCGAATTCGCCGCCCGCCTCGGGCTATCAGGCATTCCCGATGCGTCGGAAGCCGTGATGCTGGAGCGCGACATCCGCCTGGTCGCGCTGACCGGCGGCCGCTATCACGCGGCGTCGGTAAGCTGCGTCGCCTCGCTCGAAATCCTCAAGCGCGCCCGTGATGCCGGACATGCGGTCTCCGCCTCGGTCTCGATCAACCACGTTACGCTCAACGAGAACGACATCGGCCCGTACCGCACCTTCCTCAAGCTGTCGCCGCCGCTGCGAACCGAAGACGATCGCCGCGCACTTGTGGAAGCGCTCGCCTCCGGGCTGATCGACGTCATCATGTCCGATCACAATCCGCAGGACGTCGAGGTCAAGCGGCTGCCGTTTGCAGAAGCCGCCTCCGGCGCGGTCGGGCTGCAGACCATGCTGCCGGCGGCGCTGCGGCTGATCCACAATGGCGAGATGAACTGGAAGGCACTGATACGCGCGATGTCGACGCGGCCTGCCGAACTGCTCGGTCTGCCCGGCGGAAGCTTGCGGCCCGGCGCGCCAGCCGACATTGTCGTAATCGATCCCGATACGCCCTGGGTGCTCGATCCAGCCGACCTGAAATCACTGTGCAAGAACACGCCGTTCGACGAGGCGCGGTTCTCCGGCCGCGTGATGCGCACCATCGTCGGCGGCCGGACCGTCTATGAGCATGTGTAATGCGGGGGAAGATAGCGGAGGGAGCACTGCAAATGGGACCTGACGCTTTCCTGCCGGTCGCCCTCATCATCGGCTATCTGCTCGGCTCGATTCCCTTTGGCCTCGTGCTCACCAAACTCGCAGGCACCACCGACATTCGCTCGATCGGCTCCGGCAGTATCGGCGCCACCAACGTGCTGCGCACCGGCCACAAGGGACTGGCCGCAGCGACCCTGCTGTTCGATGCGCTGAAGGGCACGGCTGCCGTCGTGATCGGCGGCTATCTCGGCGGCCCCAATGCGGCGATGCTCGCAGGCCTCGGCGCGTTCCTCGGTCACCTCTTCCCGGTCTGGCTCAAATTCAGGGGT
>DASYAL010000077.1:0-91188 GCA_036501365.1 Allostellaceae bacterium
ATTTGGCTTGAGATTGCCTGCCTGGACCCCTGTCTAACTCCCTGTCTTTTCAGCATTCGCCACAATGTACAAGGAACCGCCCGGAATGACCGACTCACCTCAGTTGCAGCGGCTCCTCGCCATCATGGCGCGGTTGCGCGACCCGGCCGCGGGCTGCCCCTGGGACGTGGCGCAGAACTTCAAGACCATCGCGCCGTACACCATCGAGGAAGCCTATGAGGTGGCCGAGGCCGCCGAGCAGGACGACGCCCCGGCGCTCAAGGAAGAGCTCGGCGACTTGCTGCTTCAGGTCGTGTTCCATTCGCGCATGGCCGAGGAAGCCGGCAGCTTCGCCTTCGATGACGTCGCCCGCGCGATCAGCGACAAGATGGTCCGGCGCCATCCGCATGTCTTTGGCGACACGGCGATCGAAACCGCCGCGGCGCAGACCGTCGCCTGGGAAGAGCTGAAAGCGAGCGAGCGCGCCTCGCAGGGCGCCGCCAGCGCGCTCGACGGGGTCGGCGCCGGCCTGCCGGCCCTCACCCGGGCAGCGAAGTTGCAGCGCCGCGCTGCCCGTGTCGGCTTCGACTGGCCCGCGGCGGCGGCGGTCTTCGACAAGATCGAAGAGGAGATCGCCGAGCTCAAAGCCGCGCTGAGCGAAAGCGCCGAGCGCATCGAGGACGAGCTCGGCGATCTGCTCTTCGCCATGGCCAATCTCGCGCGCAAGCTCGAGCACGATCCGGAACAGGCGCTGCGCCGCGCGTGCCGCAAATTCGAGCGCCGCTTCCGCCGCGTCGAGACGCTGCTCGCGGCGGACGGCAAGCAGCCCGGCGATGCCAGCCTCGACGAGATGGAGGTGAAATGGCAGTGGGCGAAGCGCGAAGAGAATGAGGGTGAAAAGCCCTAGCCCGCAGCGCTAGACTCGCCCCCAAACAAAATTGGGGGAACGTCATGAAGCGTGAATCGGGCAAGATTTCGCGGCGCGGCCTCATTCAAGCCGGTGCCGTGGTCGCGGCGAGCGTCGCCGCTCCGGCCATGCCGCAGATGGCGGATGCCGCCGAGAGCGGCGTCGTCAAATCCGGCCCGGCGAAGGCGAACGGCCGCATCCTCATCAAGGGCGCCACCATCCTCACCATGGATGAGAAGCTTGGCGACATCGCCGAGGGCGATCTGCTCATCGAGGGCAAGAACATCATCGCTGTCGGCGGCGCGCTCAAATCGCCGGGGGCGCTGGTGGTCGACGGCGCGAACGCGATCGTCCTGCCGGGCTTCGTCGACTGTCACCGCCATGCCTGGGAAGGCCAGCTTCGCCGCATCAACCCCAATGCCGCGACCTTGGACGCCTACTCCGCCGCGACGCATCTCTCTTTCGCCAGGGCTTACCGGCCCGACGACATGTACGCCGGCAATCTCATCACCGCGCTCGGCTGCATCGATGCCGGCATCACCTGCATGATCGACAATTCGCACAACTCGCGCACTGCCGCGCATTCCGACGCGGCGATCCGCGCGCTCTTCGACAGCGGCATACGCGGCGTCCATGCCGCCGGCGGGCCGCAGGCCGGCGATTGGGATCACCAGCTGCCGCAAGATCTGGCGCGGCTGCAAAAGCAGTTCTTCGCCTCGCCGGATCAGCTCGTCACCTTGCGCATCTTCGCTGGTCCGGTGCGCGAGCAATGGGCTCATGCCCGCTCGCTCGGCCTCCGCATCACCATGGAGTTCCAGGGCCCGGCCATGGGCAAGATCATGGATCAATTCGCCGCCGAGAAGCTGCTCGGCCCCGACGTCACCTTCAATCATTGCGGCAATCTGCCGGAAAGCACGTGGCAGAACATGAAGAACGCCGGCGTGACGATCGATGTCTGCCCGCGCTCGGATTCGCAATACGGTCTCGGCGAAGGCTTCCCCGCCTATCAGCACGCCATCGACCACGGCATGAAGCCCGGCTTCAGCGTCGACAACGAGACCTCCTACTCGACCGACATGTTCATGGAAATGCGCACCGCCTTCCACATCCAGCGCGCGGTCGCGACCAACCGCAAGCTCAACGGCGATCCCAATCCGCCGGCGCCGGTCTCGGTGCGCGACGTGCTGACTTGCGCGACGGTCAACGGCGCGGCCTGCGCCGGGCTCTCCGACAAGATCGGCACGCTCACGCCCGGCAAGGAAGCCGACCTCATCATGATCCGCACCGACGCGATCAACCTCTATCCGTCGAACAACGCGCTCGGCACGGTGGTCGCGGCGGCGGATCGCGGCAATATCGACACCGTGATCATCGGCGGCGTCATCCGCAAGCAGCACGGCAAGCTGGTCGGCGTCGACATGGCGCGGTTCAAGAAGTTGGCCGACGATTCCCGCGCCTATCTCTTCGGCAAGCTGGGCTATAAGCCGGATATTTTCGCCGAGAGCTTCAAGATCTGATGTCCGTAGTTGCGCAAAGCGCCGCGGCGTTGCCGCGTCACTTCGTGAACTGGTTGTCGATCAACGAGGCGTAGTCCGAGAGCTTGTCGCTCTCCTTGAGGAAGCCGGCGGCGATGTTGATGCGATCGCCGTTCTCGAGCATCTGCGGCGTGGTTAGCGGCGGCGACGGTGTCATCGCCGTCAGCATATCGATCGATTGCGCCAGCACCTCGTCGCTGTAGGCGCCGAAATGCTTCTTGGCGACGGCGATCGATTCCGCGCGATGTTCGTGGAGGAATTTCGCCGCCTCGACGATGCCGTGGACCATCTTCTCGCAGATCGAGCGGTGCCCGCCGCAGAAATCCGCGCGGGTCAGCAGAAGCCCGGCGGATTGGGGTGAGTATTCGATCGGCTCGCCCTTCGCCGAATCGGAGAGCACCACACCCGTTCCCGCCACCACCGCCTGCTGAATGAACGGCGGGCCGGACACGAAGCCGTCGATCGCCTTACGTTCGAAGGCGGCCATGTATTCGGGCGGCTGCATCGGCGTCGCAGTGACATTGTCGCGCGACAGCCCGGCCTGGATCTGGACCACCTTCAGCACCACGTCGGGAACGGC
The DNA here is from genome assembly GCA_036501365.1 of Allostellaceae bacterium. Classification (GTDB taxonomy): domain Bacteria; phylum Pseudomonadota; class Alphaproteobacteria; order ATCC43930; family CGMCC-115725; genus CAIKMD01. The sequence continues at coordinate 3,002 of DASYAL010000077.1, forward strand.
GCCGATGCCGCCGACCGCAAGGGTCAGCCCCTTCAAGAGCTTGCCGCGCTCGGCAAGCGGCGCCTTGGGATCGAAATGCCCGGCCTCGGCGACCTCCTTGCGGATGACGATATCCTCGTCGGTCTGGTTGATCGCGGTGGCGAGCGCGACGAGCCGCTGCCCCTTGGCCGCGGCGCGGGTGATCGACGGCCCCGACGACATCGAGAAATCGACCGAGCCCGCGATCACCGCGTTCATTGAGCCGATGCCGGCGATGTCGAGCACCTTCACGTCGAGGCCCTGCTTTTTCCAAAAGCCTTCGTCATCCGCGATGTAGCGGGTGATGAAGCCGATGGTGATCCCGGGAATGGCGAGAGTGGTGTGCTCGTCCTCGGCCGCGGCCGGCCGCGACACGAGCGCAACCGCCCCGGTGAGCGCCAGCGCCGCGAGCGCCGCCCGATGTCGCATCATGATCGACCCCTGCCCCATTATTTGATCCGCGCGGCCGCTTCCTTGATCATGCTGAGATCGGCAAAGGGCGCGACCTCGAGCTTCTTCTTGAGGTAGCCGACCTCGTATTGCGCGTCGACCGCGCGCTGCAGATTGGGCACGTTCGGCAGCATGTTCGGATCGCGATAGAGATCGGTTTTGCCGAAGACGTAGTCGAGCTGCGCCGGCGGCTGCTTGGCAATCTGCGCCGCGAGCTGGACAACGGCCTCGTGGTTTTTGGGATCGGTGAGCCAGCGCGTCACGCGGATCGCATCCTCGAACATGTCGACGAGGGCCGCGCGGTTCTTCTTGATGTAATCCTCATGCGCGGTCCAGACCACGAATTGCGTCGGGCCGCCGAGCGCGTCGACCGCGGTGAAGAGCGGCCGCGCATTGGCGATGAAGCTCGGCTTCAGCGTGAAGGGCTGGACCGCGGCGATGAGATCCGCCTTCTTCGATTCGAGCAGCGATTCCATGTTCGGAAACGCCGCTTCGACCACCGTGTAGTCGCGCGGCGTCTCGAGCCCGCTCTTCTTCAACATCGCCTTGATCGCGATATCGACCGCCGAGCCGGCGCCGACATCGGCGATCACCTTGCCTTTGAGGTCTGCGACCGTGTGGATCGGCCCGTCCTTCAGCACGTAATAGGCGCCGGAATCATGGCCCTCGGCACCGTCCTGCGCTTCGTCGGCGATGAATTTGAGATCGGTCATGCCGGCGTTCTCGACCGCGGTCGCAAAGGACGAATAAGCGAGATCGGCGATGTCGAGGCCGCCCGCGGCAAGCGCCGTGATCATCGGCGGCGTACCGGCGAAATGGGTCGGCGTGACCGTGTAGGTCTTGCCGTAATGGGTCATCAGATCTTTTTTCTCGTAGATGATCGAGGCCCAATTGCCGATCGGCACGACCCAGGCGATGCGGATGTCGAGCGGCTGCTGCGCGCGTGCCGCGCCGCCGCCGAAGCTCAATACCGCCGCAACGATTGCACCAACGATGATGCTAGAGACCCGCATCGCGCCCTCCCCGCTTGGCGATCGCCGCGACGGGCGATCATTTATTGGCAGACGATAACAGAAAGCGAAGCCGCTTTCTTGTCAACTGTGGGCAGGTGGGCAGCGTCAGGGACGCGCGAGCAGATGAAAAAGACTCGACGTGTCCCAGCGGCCGCCGCCACGCGCCTGCACCCGCTCGTAGAACTGATCGACCAAGGCCGTCACCGGCAGCGGCGACTTGTTGCGCCGCGCCTCGGCAAGACAGATCGAGAGATCCTTGCGCATCCAATCGACCGCGAAGCCGAAATCGAATTTGCCGTCGAGCATCGTCTGATAGCGGTTCTCGAGCTGCCAGGATTGCGCCGCGCCCTTGGCGATGACCTCGGCCGCCTTTCGCGCATCGAGCCCGGCGCGGGCCGCGAAATTGAGGCCCTCGGACAAAGCCTGCACCAGGCCGGCAATCAGAATCTGGTTCACCATCTTGGTGAGCTGGCCGTTGCCGGCCGGCCCCATATGCGTCACCGCGCGGCCGTAATGAGCCATCACTTTCTCGGCGCGCGCGAAGCTCGCCGCCTCGCCGCCGACCATCACCGTGAGCTTGCCGCTCTCGGCGCCCGCCTGCCCGCCCGAAACCGGCGCGTCGAGGAAGCCGAGGCCTTTCGCCTTCGCCGCCGCGTCGAGCGCGCGCGCGAGTTCGGCCGAGGCCGTGGTGTGATCGACCAGGATCGCGCCCTTGCCCATGCCGGCAAGCGCGCCGCGCTCGCCGAGCACGACCTGGCGCACGTCGTCGTCATTGCCGACGCAGGTAAAGACGATCGCCGCGCCCGAAGCCGCCTCGGCCGGGGTCGCGCGCGCCGCGCCGCCATATTGCTGGATCCAAGCGCGCGCCTTGCTGTCCGTGCGATTGTAGACCGTGACGTCGTGGCCGGCTTTGGCGAGATGCCCCGCCATCGGAAAGCCCATCACGCCGAGGCCGAGGAATGCGAGCTTCATCGTGCATCTCCTGAATGAGATTCGGCACTTATCGCGAATCCCGGCGCGAAGGAAGAGGCGGCGCTTACATCTGCGCGGACAAGGTCATCGGCGCGCCGTGGCGCGTGATCTCGATCGGCACACGCGATCCGGGCGCCGTCTGCACGATCAGATTGCGGAATTGATCGGCGCCGGTGACCGGCTGGCCGTTGTAGCGCACCAGCAGATCGCCGACCTGGAAGCCGGCCGCCTCGGCCGGCGTATTGGGATCGACCCGGTTCACTTGCACGCCGACGCCGAACGGCAGATCGAAGGGCGCGAGGCCGAGCAGCGGCTTGCCATCCGGCGTGGTCGCGCGTGGCGAAGGCACGGCGGCTGGCGCCGCGGTCGGTGTTCCGCCCGCCGGTCCAGCGGTCACCACGGGCGCGACCACGGTTCCGGTCGCGCGGAAATTATCAACTGCCGCGATTTGATCTGCGACCATCGCGGGAGTGAGACTCAAAATGGTCTCCCGTCCATCTTGCGCTGACAGCTTGATCCGGTAACCGCTTGCGACATGAGCACGCAGTGTTGCGTCCGGAACCGCGATCGTGAATTCTTCGCGCCGGTCCATACCGAAAGGAATATTTCGGGTACGCCGTGCCGGAATCAGCCGCAAGGACTGCGCCGTGTCGTCATTGGCATAACGAAAGTAGATAAAATTGCCGTTGTAATCGAGGGTGATCTCGACAAGGTGCACCACCACGGCGCGGCTTCGTTTGTCGAGACGAGACAGCAGATCGTAATGCTTTTTCATCCCGAAAAATGGATTCTCGACCATCTCCGGACCGACGATGTCGACCGTTTTGCTGAATTCGTCGGTCTGCAACTGCGGTTGCGCACCGGGTACATCCGCTGGCGACGCGCAGGCGCCAAGCGCGAGCAACAGGCCAGCGACGGCGCTGAGCTTCCCCGATTGAAGCGGCATAACGTGCCCCCTCCCCAATGAGTGCCCGAGACTAACGCAAGGGCTCGGCGCGACTCAAGAACAATAAGGGAACGCCTACCCTGATTCGGGGGCTATTGCAGCGGCGTGCAGGTTTTGGAATCGACCGAGATCGGCCGTGCTGAGACGCACCGTGATATGCGCGTGGCGCTCGTCGTCGTCGCGTTCGACGACCTCGCCGTGGCGATAGAGCCAGGCGATCGCCGCCCCATCGGAGAGCGGCACGTCGAGCCGCGCCGTGCGCCGCTCGGCATCGAGCCGGCCGTCGATCAGCGCCAAGAGCTCGTTGCAGCCCTCGCCCGTCGTTGCCGAGATCGGCACCGCGCTGACGTTCCGTCGCGCCTGGTTGCGCAGCACGATCTTCTGTTCCTCCGGCAGGAGGTCGATCTTGTTGAGCGCCTCGACGAGGCCGTTCTCGACCGTCTCGCCGAGGCCGAGCTCGCCGAGCACGGCATGCACATCCTCGCGCTGCGCCTCGCTTTCGGGATGATGCACGTCGCGCACATGGACGACGAGATCGGCCGAGGTCACTTCCTCGAGTGTGGCGCGGAAGGCGGCGACGAGCGGCGTCGGCAGGTCGGAGACAAAGCCGACCGTATCGGAAAGGATCGCGCTGCGGCCCGAGGGCAGCGGCAAGCGCCGCATCGTCGGATCGAGCGTCGCGAAGAGCTGATCCGCAGCGACCACCTCGGCGCGCGTCAGGCGATTGAACAGCGTCGATTTGCCGGCGTTGGTGTAGCCGACCAGCGCGACCACGGGATAGGGCACGCGCTTGCGCGCCTCGCGATGGAGCGCGCGGGTGCGCTTCACCGTATCGAGCTCGCGCTTCAGATGGGCGATGCGGTCGGTGATGAGGCGACGATCCATCTCGAGCTGGCTCTCGCCCGGACCGCCGAGAAAGCCGAAGCCGCCGCGCTGGCGCTCCAAATGCGTCCAGGACCGCACCAGCCGCGAGCGCTGATAGGTCAACGCGGCAAGCTCGACCTGGAGGCTACCTTCATGCGTCCGGGCGCGCGCGCCGAAGATCTCGAGGATCAGGCCGGTGCGGTCGATGACTTTGCATTTCCATTCGCGCTCGAGATTGCGCTGCTGCACCGGCGTCACCGCCGCATCGACGACCGCGACCGCGATCTCGTTGTCCTTGACGAGGTCGGCGAGCCGCTTCACCGCGCCCGCGCCGAGGAGCGTCGACGGGCGCCAAGCCGCGACGCGCACAACCTCGGCGGTGACGACCTCGAGCGCAATCGCCCGCGCGAGCCCGACCGCCTCCTCGAGACGCATCTCGGGTGTGCGCGCGCCATCCGACCGCGTCGCCGCAGCGGCTCTCAAGACAGGATGAACGACCAGGCAGCGTCCGACCGAAGCGGCGCGCGCGCCGGCAGCCTCGACCACCCGCTCAGCCTTCTTCGGCGGACTGTCCCGGCTCGAACAGCTGGATCGGTCCCGCCGGCATCACCGTCGAGATCGCATGTTTGTAGACGAGCTGCGAGTGCGCGTCGCGGCGCAGCAACACACAGAAATTGTCGAACCAGGTGATGATGCCTTGCAGCTTGACGCCATTGACGAGAAAAACCGTGACCGGCGTTTTGTTCTTGCGGACGTTGTTGAGAAATACGTCCTGAACGTTCTGTGTCTTTTCCGACGACATGGGGATGCCCCTTCTTTCATTATTGCGGCAGGTCGGACCCCCACGGACCCGTTACCCACCGATCGGCCGCTTTGCGACCCTGTAATGGATAGCAAAATTGGGTGCCGAAGGGAATTCACAAGGGTTCCGCTCCGGAATTTGTGTTTTGCCGCGGCGCCCGCCACATTACGGAAATGCCTACGATTTTTAGCCAATTTTGGCGTTTTCTCGCGCTGTCGGCGGCGCTCGCCGCGCTCGCCGGCTGCAGCCGCATGAGCACGCTGAGCTTCGACACCAAGCTGGCGGTGGGCAGCGTCAGCCTGGTCGATCGTTGTACGGATTTCATGCACCGCGCCTATCCCGAAACGACGATCGACGTCGCCGGCAGCCACGTCGCGACCGGCGCCGAAGCCGCGACCATCACCGTCGACGGCGTGCGCAGCGATGTGCCGGTCGGCACGCCCTATGCGCGGAACATCGCGGCGGAATGCCGCTTCGAGGGCGGGATTCTTACCGGCTTCCGCTGGACGGAGGGTCCGATTCGTTCCGCAACCACCGGCCAAGTGCCGTGAAATCCGCAAAACGCCGTTGCGGCGGGAATTTCACGAAGGCTTGATCCTCGGGATCGCCGGCGCCGAGCAGCACGCCGACGCAGCCGGCGCGCGCCGCGCACTCCATGTCGAGCGCGGTATCGCCGACGTACCAGACTTCGGGACCGGCGAGTCCCGAGCCTTCGAGCGCGTAGAGCATCGCGACCGGATCGGGCTTGTCGCCGCTGGCATCGCCGGCGCCGACGAGCCGCGCGAAATGGCCGCTCCAGCCGAGATGCTCGGCTTCGAGCCGCAGGATGCGGCCGGTCTTGTTGCTGAGCACGGCGAGATGAAGGCCCCTGCCCTTGGCCTCGGCGAGCAATTCCGCCGCACCGATAATCGGCGTTAGCCGCTCAATATGGATCGCGGTGAAGTGGTCGAGATAGAGCTGGCGCGCTTCTTCCCAGCGCACGCCGAAGAGCGCCGGGAAAGCATCGCGCAGCGAATGACGCACGCGCGTCTTGGTCTCGGCGAGCGTCCACGGCACATGGCCCATGGCGGTGAAGGTCCGGTGCAGCGCCTCGTGGATCGTCGTCCAGGAATCGACCAGCGTGTTGTCCCAATCGAAGACCAGCGCGCGCGGCTTGGCGTCCGAGCCCTGGGTCATGGCCGGTCCGAGCCGCCGCTGGCGGCGTAATCGGCGTAAGCGGCGGCGAGCTTTTTCGCGAGCGGCCCGGGCTTGCCGCCGCCGATCGGGGTGTCGTCGATCCGCACCACCGGCAGGATGAAATTGGTACTACTGGTCAAAAGCGCCTCGGCCGCTCCCTTGGCCTCGGCGACGCTGAATGGCCGCTCGCTCAAGCGCAATCCCGCGGCGGCGATGACGCGCAGCAGCCCTTGGCGCGTGACGCCATTGAGGATGCCGCGATCTGCCTGGCGCGTCACCACCTCGCCGCCGCTTGTGACGATCCAGGCATTGGATGACGTGCCCTCGGTGACGTTGCCGTCGCGGTCGACCTGCCAGGCCTCATAGGCGCCGGCCTGCTTCGCCTCTTCCTTGCCGAGCGCATTGGGCAACAGCGAGACCGATTTGATGTCGGGGCGCGCCCAGCGCTGGTCGGGGATGGTAATGACCTTGATGCCCTCGGCCATCAGCTTCGCGTCGAGCAGCGGCTTCGCGCGCGCGGTCATGACGAGGCTCGGCCGCGCCTTCGCGGGAAAGGCAAAATCGCGCGCCGCGGTGCCGCGGGTGATCTGGAGATAGACGTAGCCCTCGCGCACCGCGTTGCGCCGCGCCAGCTCGGTCATCACGACGAGGAGCGCGGCGTCGCTCATCGGGAAGTCAATGCTCAGCGCGCCGAGCGAGCGGCGCAAGCGCTGGAGATGCAGCCCGGCATCGATAAAGACGCCGTTCCGGATCGCCACGACCTCGTAGCAGCCGTCGGCGAATTGATAACCGCGATCCTCGATATGCACGCCGGCATCGCGATGCGGAAGATAGCGGCCGTTGACGTAGGCGATGCGCGACATCGGCGCGGGAATCGGCTCAGCTTGCCTCGGAAAGATCGGCCTTGGCGGCGGGCTCGTCGGGCGCGCGCTCGCCATTGCCGCGCTCGCCGCCGTTCAAGACGCCGAGCGACTTGAGCTTGCGGTGCAGCGCCGAGCGCTCCATGCCGACGAAGGCCGCGGTGCGCGAGATGTTGCCGCCGAAGCGCGCGATCTGCGCGAAGAGGTATTCGCGCTCGAACATCTCGCGCGCGTCGCGCAGCGGCAACGCCATCAGCTCGCCGCCGCGGTCCCACCGCACCACCGCCGGCGCGATCGAGCCGATCTCGGCCGGCAGCATCTCGGCGCGGATCGGCTCGCCGCCGCTCGGCGCCATGATGAGGGTCCAGTCGACCGCGTTCTTGAGCTGGCGCACATTGCCCGGCCATTCATAGGCTTGCAGCGCCGCAATCGCGTCGTCGCCGAGCTCGCGCGGGGGCAGACGCGCATTTTCGGCCGCGCGCTGCATGAAATGGCGCGCCAGCGCCGGGATGTCCTCGATGCGCTGCCGCAGCGGCGGCACATGGACCGGCACCACCGCGAGACGATAATAGAGATCCTCGCGGAAGCGCCCCGCCGCGATCTCGATGGTGAGGTCGCGGTTGCTCCCGGCGATCACCCGGACATCGACCTTGACCCGCGTGCCGCCGACGCGCTCGAAGGTCTGGTCCTGCAGGGCGCGGACGATCTTGCCCTGCGTCTCCAACGGCATGTCGGCGACCTCGTCGAGGAACAGCGTGCCGCCATGCGCCTGCTCGAAAGTGCCCACCTTGCGCGGCGAGTCGGAACCTTCGGCGCCGGCATCGGTGCCGAAGAGCTCGATCTCGAAGCGCTCCGGCCGCATCGTCGCACAGCTCAGCACGACGAACGGTCCCTTGCCGCGCCGCGAGCCGGCATGCAGCAGCCGCGCGACGACCTCCTTGCCGGCACCGGGCGCACCGGTGATGAGGACACGGCTGTTGGTTGGCGCGACGCGATCGAGCTGCTGACGCAGCTGGCCGACGGCATGCGAGGCGCCGATCAGATCGTCATCGCCGCCGGCGCGCTGCTTCAGCTCCTCGTTCTCGCGCTTCAGCCGCGCCGCCTCGATGGCGCGCTCGACGACGATCAGCAGCCGGTCCGATTTGAACGGCTTCTCGATGAAGTCGTAAGCGCCGATCTTGATCGCGGCGACGGCGGTCTCGATGTTGCCGTGGCCGCTGATCATCACCACAGGAAGCTGCGGCAGCTCGCGCTTGACGATCTTCAAGACCTCGAGCCCGTCGAGCTCGCTGCCTTGCAGCCAGATATCGAGCACGACCAGCGACGGCTGGCGCGAGCGGATCACCGCCAGCGCCTCGGTGCCGTTGCCCGCCTGACGGGTCTCGTAGCCCTCGTCGGCGAGAATGCCGCACATCAGCGTGCGGATATCGGCTTCGTCGTCGACGACAAGGATGTCGTTTGCCATGCCTTAGGCTTCTACCTGAGCGACCGGCTTGTCCACGCTTTTCGACTCGGCGGGATGGAAGACCAGCCGCACGCGCGCGCCGCCGCCGTCGCGATCCTCGAGCACCAGCTCGCCATGATGGTCTTCCATGATTTTCTTGACGATCGCAAGACCAAGCCCGGTTCCTTTGGCGTGGGTGGTGACATACGGCTCGATCAGGCGATCGCGGCCCTCACGCGGCAGGCCGCGGCCGTTATCCTCGACCGACAGCACGATATCATCGCCGTCATGGCCAAGCCGCACGGTGATCAGTCCCGGCTCGGCCTGGCTGTCGCGCAGCTGGATCGATTCCGCCGCGTTCTTGAGGAGATTGACGAGCGCCTGCGCCACCTGCCGCGAGTCGCAGTTGAGCCGCAGCGGCGCGCCCGGCAATTCGGTCTCGACCTTGATCTCGGGCGTCGCCGCGCGCTGCAGGAACGTCGCGTGGCGCACGATCTCGTTGAGGTCCTCGTCGCGCAGCACCGGTGCCGGCATACGCGCGAAGGACGAGAACTCGTCGACCATGCGGCCGATATCGCCGACATGGCGGATGATCGTGTCGGTACAGGCGGCGAAGGTCTCGCGGTCGTTGGCGATGTCCTTCAGATATTTCCGCTTCAAGCGCTCGGCCGAGAGCTGGATCGGCGTCAACGGGTTCTTGATCTCATGCGCGATGCGCCGGGCGACATCGGCCCAGGCCGCCTTGCGCTGCGCCGCCTGCAGCTCGGTGATGTCGTCGAAAGTGACGACGTAGCCCTTCGCCTCGCCTTCGAGCCGCTCCGCCGCGAGCCGCACGAGGAGCGTGCGCGCGCGGCCCGCGCGCACGAGCTGGACCTGGGCCTCGGCGAGCCGGTCCGGCCGCCGCTCGGCCTCGTCGATGAGGCCCGCCATCTCGGGCACGATCTCGGCGAGGTCCTTGCCGATATGCAGGTCGAGATCGGTGCCGAGGAGCAGCGAGGCGGAGCGGTTCGGCAAGTTGACGCGTCCCTGGTGATCGAGGCCGATCACCCCGGCGGAGACGCCCGACAGCACGGTCTCGGTGAAGCGCCGGCGCTGATCGAGCTGGCGGTTGGCTTCGATCAGCTCGCTCTGCTGGCTCTGGAGCTGGTGGGTCATGCGGTTGAAGGCGCGCGACAGCGAGCTGAACTCCTCGTCGCTGTCGCCCGCCGGCACGCGCGCCGAGAGGTCGCCGCCGCGCACGCGCTCGGCCGCCGCGACCAGCGAGGCGATCGGCCGCGCCATGCGCGTCGCGAGGGCGAGGCCGACCCACACGGCGCCGGTCAGCAACAACAGGCCGACGGCGAAGAACACCAGCGAGAACGCGATCTGATAATCCGAGCGCCGGCCTTCGAGCTGCTCGTATTGCTGGACCGCGCTCTGCGTCTCCTTCATATGGTTGATGACGGTCGGATCGATGAAACGGCCCGCGTAAAGAAAGACATCGCCGTAGCGGTCGAGCCGCACCAGCGCGCGCACGCGGTCGTCGTTGTCGTTGGTCATGATCGCGACGTCGCCGGCGCGCGCCGAGGCCAGCGCCCAATCCGGCACCGGCTGCAGCTCCAGGGCGAAGCTGAACCCGGTGCGCGCGAGGAGATGCCCCTGCCCGTCGAACACGATCGCCTCGGTCAGCGAGCGGAGCGCCGCCTGCGCGCGCACGACCTCGTTGAAGCGCTGCGGATTGAGGCTCAGAAGGTTGGCGTCGCGGTTGAGGTCGTTCGCCATGCCGACGACGTCGGCGCGGATCGTCTGCTGGTGCTCGTGAAGATAAGCCTCCGCGACCGCGAGCGACCCGGTGACCGCGGTGTGGACCCGCTCGCTGAACCAGGCCTGGACCCCAAAGCTGAACAGCAGATAGGAGAAGATCGCGACCACGACCGTCGGGATCACCGCGACGAGGCTGAACAGCACGACGAGCCGCGTATGGAGCCGCGAGCCGGCAAGGCCGCGCCGGCGCTCGGTCCAGAGCTGCACCAGCCGCCACGCCAGGATGGCGATCAGCGGCAGCAGCAGAATGAAGTTGAGCAGGAGGAAGAGCTGATCGAGATGCGGCACGCCGGCGCCGGGCCAGACGCCGCGCAGCGCCGCGATGGTCGCCGCACCGGAAAAGAACGCAAAGACGCCGAGGGTGAGCGCGAGCTTACGCCCGAGGCCGACTCGTCCCGCCCACGCAACGAACCCCCGCCATTCGCTCATGCCTCACTTTAGGCCGCGAGCGACATCGATGTCCAACTCGCGCACCTTTTTGCGCAGCGTGTTGCGGTTGAGGCCGAGCAGTTGCGCCGCTTTCAGCTGGTTGCCGCGCGTCGCGCTGAGGCTCAATTGGATGAGCGGCCGCTCGATCTCGCGCAAGACTCGATCGTAGAGTCCCGCCGGCGGCAGGCCGCCCTTGTGCGCGGCGAAATAGTCGCGCAGATGGCGTTCGGCGGCGGAGCCGAGGCTGTCCTCGCCATTGCCGGAGCCGGCCGCCTGTACCGGCGGCGCCTCGGCAAGCTCGGCCTCGATCGCGTCGACCCCGATCACCTCTTGCGAATAGAGCGCGGAGAGCCGGCGCACGAGATTCTCGAGCTCGCGGACGTTGCCGGGCCAGCGATAGGCCTTGAGCCGCTCCATCGCCGCCTGGTCGAGAGACTTCATCGGCAGCCCCTCGTTCCCGGCCAGCGCAAAGAAATGGCGCATCAGCGCGGGAATATCCTCGGCACGCTCGCGCAGCGGCGGCAGGCGGATCGGCACGACGTTGAGGCGATAGAACAGATCCTCGCGGAAGAGGCCCTGGCGGATGAGCTGGCGCAGATCGCGATGGGTCGCGGCGATGATGCGCACGTCGGCGCGGATCGGCGCGCGGCCGCCGACGGTCGTGTACTCGCCTTGCTGCAGCACGCGCAGCAGCCGCGTCTGCGCTTCCAAGGGCATGTCGCCGATCTCGTCGAGGAACAGCGTGCCGCCCTGGGCTTGCTCGAAGCGGCCGACGCCGCGCGCCATCGCGCCGGTGAAAGAGCCCTTCTCGTGGCCGAAGAGCTCGCTCTCGATCAGCTCGCGCGGGATCGCGGCCATGTTGATGGCGACGAACGGCCCCGCGCGGCGCTTGCCGTAATCGTGGAGCGCGCGCGCCACCAGCTCCTTGCCGGTGCCGCTTTCGCCGGTGATCATCACCGTGAGATCGGTGCCCATCAGCCGCGCCAGCACGCGATAGATCTCCTGCATCGCCTGCGAGCGGCCGATCAGCGGCAATTGCTCTTCGGAGTCCTCCGGCGCCATCGTCGTCGCATTTGCGCTGGCACGCGGCACGGTCAGCGCGCGCTCGACGACGCTGACCAGCTCGCGCAAATCGAAAGGCTTGGGCAGATATTCGAACGCGCCGCGCTCGGTCGCTTTCACCGCTGTTAGAAGCGTGTTCTGTGCGCTCATCACGATGATGCGCAGCTCGGGCCGCAGCTTCTTGATCCGCGGCACGAGATCGAGGCCGTTCTCGTCGGGCATCACGACGTCGGTGATGACGAGATCGCCCTCGCCGTCCGACACCCACCGCCACAAGGTCGCGGCATTGCTCGTGGTGCGCACGTCGTGACCGAGCCGCCCCAGCGCCTGGGCCAGCACCGTACGGATGGCGCGATCGTCATCGGCGACAAGGATGGTCGCAGTGCTCATGCCCGCTTCTCCAGCGGCGTGATGCCGACCGGCGGCGCCACCGGCAGATAGACGCGAAACACGGTGCGGCGCGGCTGGCTGTCGAATTCGATGACGCCGCCATGATCGCCGATCACCTTGGCGACGAGCGCGAGGCCGAGGCCGCTGCCATTGTGCTTGGTCGAGACGAAGGGATCGAAGAGATGCGGGCGGATGTCCTCGGGGATGCCGTCGCCATTGTCGGCGACCGTCACCACCAGCGGCAGATGCACGCGGCTGTCGCTGCCGCCGACGGTCATGCGCACGCCCTGCTGATAGGAGGTGGTGAGCTGGATCTCGCCGCCCTGCGCCGGCGCCGCCTCGGCGGCGTTCTTGACGAGGTTGAGGAAGATCTGGATCAGCAGATCGCGGTTGCCGTGGACTGGCGGCAACGACGGATCGTATTCCTCTATGAAGCGGACGCTGCGCGCGAAGCCCGATTGGGCGGCGCGGCGCACGCGCTCGAGCACTTCGTGGATGTTGACCGGCGCGCGCTCCAGCGGCCGGCGATCCGAGAACACGTCCATGCGGTCGACCAGGGCACAAATGCGGTCGGTCTCGTCGCAGATGAGCCGCGTCAGCTCGCGATCGGCGGTGCCGGCATTCTCTTCGAGGAGTTGCGCCGCGCCGCGGATGCCCGAAAGCGGATTCTTGACTTCATGCGCCAGCATCGAGGCCATCGCAGTCACCGAGCGCGCGGCGTTGCGATGAGTGAGCTGGCGGTCGATCTTGTCGGCGATCGAGCGGCCTTGCAGCGTCACCACGACGAAGCCCGATTCATCGCCGAGCGGCGCCGCCTGCACCGTCAGCATGCGCAGGCCGATGCGCGGCATATCGACGCCGACGCCATATTCGGAGACGCTGGCACCGGTGCGGCGAACGGAATCGATCAATGCAAAGACCGGACTGTCGGCTGGCAACAGGCCTGAGAGCGGCTGGCCCAGGAGAACCGTCGTGCCGGCGTCGAAGAATTCCTCGGCGGCGAGATTGGCGTAGCGCAGCGTGCCGTGATCGTCGATGACGAGCACCGGATCGGGCAGCGCGGCGAGCACGGCCTGGGCCTCGACCGCGACCTCGGGCGGAAAGCGGCGTATGACGCTGCCGCGCACGGCCATGGTTCAGGCCGCCTCCGCAAGCAACGGTCGATAGAATTCCTCGGCCATGGCTTTGACCTGCCCAGGATCGTCGCAACGGTTGACCACGGCGCGGAACTCCGAAGAGCCGTAGAGGCCCTTCGAGTACCAGCCGATATGCTTACGCGCGATGCGGCTGCCGACGGCGACGCCATAATGCGACAGCATCGCGTCGTAATGCGCGAGCAGCGTGTCGCGCTGCTCGGCGAGCGGCGGATCGGGCAGGCGCTGGCCGGTCTTGAAGAAATGCATCACCTGGCGCAGGAACCACGGCTTGCCGTAGGCGCCGCGGCCGATCATCACGCCATCGGCCCCGGAGAGGCTCAGGGCTTCCTGAGCCTCTTCAAGGCTTGTGATATCGCCATTGACGATCACCGGCAGCGACACCGCTTCCTTGACCCGGCGCACGAAAGACCAGTCGGCATGGCCCTCGTAGAATTGGCAGCGCGTGCGGCCATGGATGGTGATCATGCGGATGCCCGCCTGCTCGGCGATCTTCGCGAGCACCGCCGCGTTGCGGCTGTTGTCGTCCCAGCCCGTGCGCATCTTCAGCGTCACCGGCAACTCGACCGCCTTCACCACGGCGTCGAGGATGCGCGCAGCCAGCCCCTCCTCGCGCATCAGCGCCGAGCCGGCCTGGCCGTTCACCACTTTCTTCACGGGACAGCCGAAATTGATGTCGATCAGCGCCGCACCGCGATCGGCGTTGAGCCGCGCGGCCTCGGCCATTACCTGTGGCTCGCAGCCGGCGAGTTGCACTGCCATCGGCTGCTCTTCCGGGCAGTTCTTTGCCATGGTCATCGACTGCCGCGTCTCGCGGATCATCGCTTCGCTGGCGATCATCTCGGAGACGACCAACCCTGCACCGTGTCGTTTGACCAAACGCCGGAATGGCAGATCCGTCACACCGGACATCGGCGCCAAAAGGACCGGCGCTTCAAGGATCAAAGGTCCAATTTTGATGCTCATTATTTAAGCAAAAGCCCCATTGCCTATCGTTTGAGCATATCATATCGCAGCGCACAATGAAATCAATGACAATCCGATGGCGGCTTCCCGCACCCGGCCGCCGCAACAAGACCGCTGCCAAGCCGATGCTTCCTGGGCTAGTTTGCGGCCCATGCCAGAATGCATCGCGCTTGTCGTCGCAGCCGGCCGCGGGACGCGGTTGGGCGGCGAACTCCCGAAACAATATAGAGCAGTGGCCGGGCAAGCGCTGCTGCGCCATTCGGTGGAGCGGCTGATCGCGCATCCGCGCATCGACCGGCTGCGCGTCGTCTTTCATCCCGACGACCGCGACCTTTACGACATCGCCACGGCGGGGCTCGATCTGCTGCCGCCGGTGCCGGGCGGCACAGCGCGGCAGGATTCGGCGCGGCTCGGTCTCGAGAGCCTCGAGCCGCTCGCGCCGACCCGCGTCCTCATTCACGACGCAGCGCGGCCATTCATCGATCATGCAGTGATCAATCGCGTGCTCGACGCGCTCGATCAGGCGCCGGGCGCGATCCCGGCCCTGCCGGTCGCCGATACAGTGAAGCGTGGCGCCGCCGGTGTGGTCACCGGCACGATCGATCGCGCCGGGCTGTGGCGGGTGCAGACCCCGCAAGGCTTCCACTATCGCGCGATCCTCGCCGCGCATCGCGCCGCGGCGGGACAGGAGCTCACCGACGACGCCGCGGTCGCCGAGCGCGCCGGCCTCGCTGTGCGGCTGGTTGAAGGCGCCGAGGCCAATTTCAAGGTGACCGATGCCGAGGATTTCGTGCGCGCCGAGAAGGTCGCGGGCGCGGGCGCCGGCGATTACCGCACTGGTCAGGGCTTCGACGTGCACGGCTTCGGCGCGGGCGATCATGTCTGGCTGTGCGGCCTCAAAGTGCCGCATGATCGCGGACTGATCGGCCATTCCGATGCCGATGTCGGGCTGCACGCGCTGACCGACGCGATCCTCGGCGCGCTCGGTGCCGGGGATATCGGCGTGCATTTCCCGCCCGGCGATCCGAAATGGCGCAACGCGCCGTCGCATCTCTTTCTACGCCACGCCGCCGATCTCGTCGCCAAGGCGCACGGCCGCATCGTCCATGTCGATGTCACGCTGATCTGCGAGGCGCCGCGCATCGGCCCGCATCGCGCGGCAATGGTCGCGCGCATCGCCGAGATTCTCGGCCTCGCGCCGGCGCGTGTCAGCGTCAAGGCGACGACGACCGAGCAGCTCGGCTTTCTTGGCCGCGGCGAAGGCATGGCGGCGCAAGCCGTCGCGACCGTGCTCCTGCCCTCATGACCCTCGCGCGGCTTACTGCGAGCTGGTTCGGCTGCGGCTTCCTGCCCTTGGCGCCGGGAAGCTGGGGCTCGCTCGCGGCGCTGCCGCTCGCCTGGGGCATCGTGCTCTTCGGCGGCAAGCTTTGGCTGCTGGCCGCCGCGGTCGCGGTCTTTATCGTCGGCTGCGTTGCCGCCGAACACGCGACCCGCGACGGGACCGACCGCGATCCGGGCTGGATCGTCATCGACGAGGTCGTTGGCCAGTGGCTGACGCTGCTTATCCTGCCGCTCAACCTCCTCGCCTTCGTCATCGGCTTCCTGCTCTTCCGGCTGTTCGACATTTGGAAGCCGTGGCCGGTGCGCTGGGCCGAGCGGCGTTACGATGGCGGTTTCGGCATCATGATCGACGATGTGATCGCGTCGCTCTATGCGGTGATCGTGATCGTGATCGGGAGGATCGTGCTTGAGCGATGATCGCATCCGCGCCCTCGCGGAAACCGTCCTCGCGCGCTGCCGCGCCAAGAAGCTGACACTCGCGACCGCGGAATCCTGCACCGGCGGCCTGATCGCCGGCGCGCTCACCGATATCGCCGGCTCGTCCGACGTCGTCGAACGCGGCTTCGTCACCTATTCCAACCGCGCCAAGGCCGAGATGCTCGGCGTCCCTGCTGCGTTGATCGAGCAGCACGGCGCGGTCAGCGCCGAAGTCGCGCGTGCGATGGCGGCGGGCGCGCTGGCGCATGCGCCGGTCGATCTCGCAGTCGCCGTCACGGGCATTGCCGGGCCGGGCGGCGGCTCGGCGGAAAAGCCGGTCGGGCTCGTCCATCTCGCGGTCGCACGCCGCGGCGGCGCCGTCGCAAACGAGCATCGGATCTTCCCGGGCGACCGCGCCGCCATCCGTCGCGCCACGGTCGAGCGCGCGCTCGAATTGCTGGCCGAAGCGGCGGAACATTAGCTATGGTGGCTTGCCTGCGGTAGCGAAAGGAAACCTTATGCGGTTCGGTCTCTTCGGCGGCGCAAGGTCGCGTGGCGGCGGTCCCATCGGCGACAACCAGGGCGGCGACAGCCAGGGCTATCGCGACTACATCACTTATGTGAAGGAAGCCGAGGATCTCGGCTTCGACAGCGTGTTCGTCGTCGAGCATCATTTCACCGGCGTGGGTCAAGTCTCGGCCTCGCTCGGCTTGCTCAGCTATCTCGCCGGCTGCACCACCCGCATCCGCCTCGGTACTGCGGTGGTCGTACTGCCCTGGCACAATCCGGTGCTGGTCGCGGAAGCGGCGGCGACCGTCGATCTCCTCTCCAACGGCCGGCTCGATTTCGGTGTCGGCAAAGGCTATCGCGACGTCGAGTTCGACGGCTTCTGCGTGCCGATGGACGAAGCAACCGAGCGCTTCGACGAGGCGATGGAAGTGATCCGCAAGGCGTGGAACAGTACCGGCCGCTTCTCGCATCAGGGTAAGCGCTGGCACTACCACGACATCGTCGTCGAGCCCGCGCCGGTGCAGCGCCCGCATCCGCCCTTCTGGCTCGGCGCCGGCAGCGAGGAATCGATCCGCCGCGCCGCGCGGGAAGGCTACAACCTGCTGCTCGACCAGATCGCGCCGGTCGATCTCACCATCGATCGCGTCGCGATGTTCCGCGACGAATGCCTCAAGGCCGGGCGCGCCTATGACCCGGCGATGGTCGGCACTACCCGCGGCCTGCAGCTCGTGCGCAATGCTGCCGAGCGCGAGAAGGCCCTCGCGCTGCGCATCAACATGCTGAAGAACATCGGCACGCTGGCCCGCGGTCCCGGCGCCGAGCGCTACGCCCAGCTCAAGGACTATTCCGGCCCGCCGATCGAGTTCGACGACGCGCCGCTGCTCGGTACGCCTGACGAGATCATCGCGCGCCTGAAGAAGCTCGAAGCCGGCGGCGTCGAGCATGTGCTGCTGGTCGATCCGACCGGCTCGATCGCGACCCTGCAGGTCTTCGCCAAAGAGGTCATGCCGGCTTTCGCGCAGAAAAAGCCCGCCAAGGTCGGCTGACGCAATCGCCTGACGCCCTTGCATCGCTTCATCGTCGCCTTTGCCTGCGTGGCCTTTCTATCGGCTTGCGCCGGGCTCGCGCCCAAGCCCAACGCGGCGCAATGCCCGCTGCCGGGACAAGACCGCTATACCGTCGTCCAATTGTTTTTCGGCCGCGACATTCCCGGCCGCAGCCCGCTCACCGACGCCGAATGGGACGCTTTCGCCGCGAAGTCGATCACCGATCAGTTCCCCGATGGCTTCACCGTGCTCGACGGCGACGGCCAGTGGTATGACCAGGCGAGCGGGCGCACGATCCGCGAGCGAAGCAAGATTCTGCTCATCGCCGCCGATCCCGATTCCGATCTCAAGACGCGTATCGGCACCGTCGTCAGCGCCTACAAGACGCAGTTCCATCAGAACTCGGTTGGGATACTGACGAGCCCGGCCTGCGGCGCGTTCTGACCGCGCGTCAGCGCGCCGGACAGAGCTGCTCGAGGAATTGCCGCGCGCAGGCCGACCAGGTGAAGCGCAGCGCATGCTCGCGGCAGCGCGCGCGCGGCACATCGAGCGCTTTGAGGGCCGCGCGCCGCAGATCTTCGTCGAGCGCGCCGGCGCCGCTGCCGTCGATGACGTCGAGCGGCCCCGGCACCGGATAGGCCGCGACCGGCACGCCGGAGGCGAGCGCCTCGAGCATCACGAGGCCGAAAGTATCGGTGCGGCTCGGGAACACGAAAACGTCGGCGGACGCGTAGACCTCGGCGAGCGCGCGGTTCTCGCGTCGGCCGATGAAATGCGTCTCGGGAAAGCGGTGCTTCAGCGCCCGTAGCGCCGGCCCGTCGCCGACCACGACTTTGGATCCCGGCAGGTCGAGGCCGAGAAAGGCCGGCAGATTCTTCTCATGCGCGACACGGCCGACATAAAGGAAGATCGGCCGCGGGAATTGCGGCCGCTCCTCGCGCAGGCTGGGATCGAAGAGCGACGGATCGACGCCGCGGCCCCACGGCGCGAGGTTGCGGAAGCCGTGGCTCGCGAGCTCGCGCCGGACCGATTCCGTCGCCACCATCACCCGCGTCGCCGGGGCGTGAAAGCGCCGCAGCAGCGCATAGGTGAAGCGCTGCGGCGCGATGAAGCGCACCGCGAGATATTCGGGGAACCGCGTGTGATAGGCGGTGGTGAAGTGCAAGCCGTGCTTCAGACACCAGCGCCGCGCGGCGATTCCGATCGGCCCTTCGGTGACGATGTGGATCGCATCGGGCTTCGCCTCCGCGATCACCCGCGCGACCGCGCCGCCCGGATTCACCGCGAGGCGGATTTCCTTATAGAAGGGGCACGGCACGGTGAAGCACTGGTCGGGCGTCAGGGTGACGACGGTGTGGCCGAGCGCCTCGAGCTCGCGGATCACCGTCATCATCGTGCGCACGACGCCGTTAACCTGCGGCGCCCAGGCGTCGCTGGCCAGCAGGATCTTCATAACTCCTCGTCGGCCAGCGCGAGCTCGCGCTCATCGGGCGGATTGAACGGATCGCAGGCCCGCAACTCCATCCAATGCAATATCTCGAGCGTGCCGTCGAAATGCTCGACCAGCGCCGTGCAGCTCTCGACCCAATCGCCGTCATTGCAGTAGAGCACACCGTCCATGTCGCGCATCTCGGCGTGGTGGATATGGCCGCAAATGATGCCGTCGACCTTGCGCGCCCGCGCTTCGGCGGTGATCGCGTTGGCGTAGTCGCCGACGAACTGAACCGCGTTCTTGACCCGCGATTTGAGATAGGCCGAGAGCGACCAGTAGGGATAGCCGAGAGTGCGGCGCGCGAGGTTGAAGTAGTTGTTGAGCTGGAGCATCAGGTCGTAGGCCCAGTCGCCCAAGAGCGCGAGCCAGCGGGCATAGCGCACCACACCGTCGAAGGCGTCGCCATGAATGACGAGCATGCGTCTGCCGTCGGCGGTCATGTGGATCGCCTCCGACACCACCAGCACGCCGCCGAAGCGCATCTCGGTGTAGTCGCGCAGCATCTCGTCATGATTGCCGGGAATGTAGATGACCTTCGTCCCCTTCCGCGCCTTGCGCAGAATCTTCTGAACGACGTCGTTGTGGCTCTGCGCCCAATACCAGGATTTCTTGAGCCGCCAGCCGTCGACGATGTCGCCCACGAGGTAGAGGTATTCGGATTCGGTATGGCGCAGGAAATCGAGCAGGAATTCGGCTTTGCATCCACGGGTTCCCAGATGGACGTCGGAAATCCAGATCGAGCGGAAACGATTGATGGCTTGCAGATGCGTCATCACGTGGCCCCGCGCTGGCGCCGATAGCGCCAGACCTGCACCGGCGGGAATTGCGACCAGACGCGCGCGACCTCGCTACCCTCAAGATCGAGCGCCGACATCGCCACCGGCGAGACCAGCGCGTTGGTGAGCTGAAGGAAGTTGCCGCCGTCTCCGGCCGCCGCGAGGCACGGCGCGATCACCGCGCGCTGGCCCGCGATCGGGAACCATTTGATCGGCAGCGAGGAGACGATCGCCGCGAGCCGCGACACGTCGAATGCTGAGAGGATGTCGCCGATCGCGCAGGCATCGCGTTCGACGATGCGGCATCGGGCAAAGCGCCGGCGCAGCAGCGCCGCGAGCGCCGCTTCGCGCTCAACGACGATCAGCCGCTCGGGCGCGCAACCGGCCCGGATCAGGCTCTCGGTGACGGCGCCGGTGCCGCCGCCGAGCTCCAGCACCAAGCCGGACCGGCCGAGCGGCGCGGCCTTGGCCATCGCCCGACCGACCGCGACGCTCGAGGGCAGGAAAGCGCCGATCTCCAGCGGATGCCGCAGCCAGTGGCGAAAGAAAAGGGCGCTTTCCGCGCCCTTGGTTTCAAGCTTCGACAGCATCGCGACCTCGGCGGCCGGCGCGTGTCGCGGCGGGGCCGTCATCCCCGCTCACCACCACATCGACCAGCCGGTCGGTGCCGCGCGCCTTCTGCATCTCGTGCAGCGCGGCGCGGAAAATCTCCGCCGTGCGCGCATCGGGCACGGCGATGGTCGTGACCTTGCCGCTGGTCGCGGTGCGGAAGGTCGCGAGACCGAGGCGGTTGACCGCCATGACGGTCAGCTCGACGGGATCGATGCGGGGTTCGGCAGGCTGCGGCAAGGGTACCGGGCAAGGCGGCGGCACCAGGCGGAGATGCGATTTGCGGCGCGGCTTGGTGGCTTCGATGAAGGTCATCAGACCGTGCTTCACGGCCTGCAGCTTCTGATGTCGTGCCGGGAATGCCGTCATTCCGATCCTCGAACAGGCGTTTGCCCTGAGGCGATGGGTAGCAGCGCCGCATGACGGATTTGTGCAGCTTCGAAGTCTCTGCGATGAAGACGCGCGTTTCGCCGCCGGCAGTCGCCCGCCGAGCGCGCTGTTTAATTCTTCAATTTAAAATTGAAGAATTTTCCATTATGTATCTGGTTTTATAATATTTTACTGGCGAAGATCGGTCCCGCCTTGATCTGCCTTACCATTGTGGATACGGGGGGCAGCGCGGCGATTGGGCCTCGCCGCCGACATGGCGGCTGGTCTGCAATCGCCTCTCGCTGGGTAGGCGACTCCGGCTGAGAGCCGCCAGAGCGCGGCGACTCCGGTCGACTCAAAGCGACCCGTCAGTGCTGCATCCCGGGCATTCCGGGCATCGACCCGCCACCGGGCATGCTCATCTCGCCCGGATGCATCGCCCCGACCTTGGCGACCGAGGCGGTGACCTGCTGCGTCCCGGCATGGGCGAAAGTCAGGGTCAGCGGCACCGTTTGGCCCTCCTTCAGCGGCGCCTTGAGCCCGATCAGCATCAGGTGATAGCCGCCCGGCTCCAGCACCACGCTCTTGCCCGGATCGATGGTCAGCGACGGCACCGGGCGCATCTCCATCACGCCGTTCGCCATCTTCATCTCGTGCAGATCGGCCTGCGCCGCCGCCGGCGTCGAGGCCTTGCCTTCGAGCGTGTCGGGTGCCGTGCCGGTATTGGTGATCGTCAGATAGATCGCGCCGGTCTTGACGTTGCCGGGCGTCGCCCGCGCCCAGGCCTGATCGACCTTGATGCCGCTCGAATCGGCCAAGGCCGGACCGGCCGTCAAAACTGCAGCCGCCGCCAACATGACGAAATGTCTGGTGTTCATTTCTTCCTTACTCCTCGCTTAGCCTTCGTGGACGTGGCCGGTCGGAATGACCGGCGTAAATGTCGTGGTTGTGGTCTGCGTCGTGGCCGCGATCTCGCGCTGCAGCGCCGGCAATTGGGTCCAGTCCGGCGTATCGCCGGGACGCCAGCGCGCGCGAATATAGCCGGCGCGGTCGATCAGGAATTCGACATGCGCCGCGGGCGGCTGCGGCGGGACCTGCGGTCGGCGCTCGTAGAGCGCATAGACGGCGCGAATGCCGGGAGCATCCTCGATCGTCACCAGCGCGACGCCCGCCTTGCCCAAAGCCGCGCGCCAGCTCTGAAGCTGATCGAGACGCGCCTGCGATTGCGGCAAGGTGGCGAACACCAGCAGCACCGTGCTCTGCGCACGGAGGGCTTGCAGCGTCCCGGCATCGCCTTGCGGTACGGGCAACGCGAAATCGGGCGCGCGCGGCGCCGGAGCCACTGTCACTCCGGCGATCAGCGTGCTGGTGGCAGCGAGCGCCTCGCGTTGCGCCTGGAGAAAATCGAGCAGATCCCAGCGCTGCACCGGGTCGAGCGCGGCAAAGCTCGGCATCACGCCATCGCTCCCGCCCGCCGTCAGCGACCAGAAAAGATCGCCCGGGCGCCGGGAAGCCATCTGCGGTGAGGCGAGATTGGGCGGCATGACCGGCAGCTTGGCAGCAAGCGGCCCGTCGCCCTCGCCATCCGGACCATGGCAGGAGACGCAATGCTGCTGATAGAGCGCGCTGCCATCGGCGATGCTCGGCACCGCGAAAGGCTCGGGCGAGACCGCGTAGCTGGTCGGCGTCGCCGCGACCGCCAGCAGCTCGATCGGCCGCCAGCCGAGGCCCAGAAACAGCGCCGCGCCGGCGACCACCGCCCAAAGCCGCCGCCACCAGATGCCGGAAATCAGCAGCGCCAAGCCAAGGAGGGCGAGGATGCCGGTAACCATCGCCTGCAGGCGCAGCGATGGCGCCGCCACCGCCGCGAGGCTGAGGCGATAAGGCAACGGCCACCACGGTTGCTCATGGGCTGCGGGAACCATCGTGCCGAGTGCGGCGACGATCGCGATCACGCCGAGCCCAAGCACCGCCTCGATTGCCGCGTGGCGCGCGAGGCGCCGCGCCGCGCGATCGTCGCGCATCGCGGCCAGCTGCGGCACGAGATGCCAGCGATTGATGGCGGCGAGCATCAGCAGCGCCGCAACCAGCGCCAGCTTTGCCAGCAATGTCTGGCCGTAAGGCGTGCCGAGCAGCGCCGGCAAGGAGCCGACGAGATACCAGGTGTTGACCGCGCCGCTCGCGAGCAGCGCGGCGACGCAGATGACGCCGAGGCTCGAGAACCGGCGCGCGACGACGTACCGATCCGCGATGTCGGATGGATCCCGCAACAGCAGAGCCAACGGGAGCAGCGCGCCGAGCCATAGACCCGCGGCAATCACATGCGTCACATCGGCGGTAAGATGGATTGCGCCGGCCCAGCCGAAATCGGCGCCGGCATGGCCTTGCCAGGCGACAGCGGCGAGCGAGACCGCCGCGAGCGTCGCCGCGATGCCGTCGACGCTGCGCCGCTTTCCGATCCACGCGATGCAAGGCAGCAGGGCCAGCAACAACACGACGCGCAGGACCACGACATGGCCGAATTGCGTGTCAATCAGCACGGTGCGAGCGGTGCCGCTTGCGATCGTCGCGGCAAGCGTGTCGGCGCTCATGTTTTGCGCAACGAACAACAGCCACGGCGGTACAACGAGTAGCGCCATTGCCGCGCTGATCCAGCCGAGCCGCGCAAAACGAGCGCGCAGCCGCGGCGATGTCCGTCCGCCGATCAAAGCGGCGAAACCGAACACACCCGTCAGCGAGATCGCGCCGGCGAAATGCACGGCGCGCGCAGCGACCAGCGGGACGTCCATGGATGGCCCTCGCCCGCCCCTATTTCACCGTGAAGGTGAAATCGCCCTGGGTCGGATGCGTGTCGACCGAGACGACATGCCAGCTCACCTTATAGGTGCCCGCCGGCAGCGGCTTCAGCGACACGCGCAGCAGGCTCGGATCCTGGGCATCGACCTTGGCGTCGCCTTTGTCGACCTGCGCACCAGCGGCGTTGCGGACGTCGAGATGGCTGAAAGCCGGCTCGAGCTTTTGCGTGAACCAGATGCGGAGCTCGGCCGGCGCCGGCGCGACCGTGCTGCCGATCGCCGGCTGCGCGTGGTCGGGAAAGGCGTGAGCGAAGACCGGCAGCGGAAAAGCGAGCAATACCGTGACGATGATCGGTAGGAGAAGCTTGCGCATGATTTCAGTCTCCGAAGATCGGCCTGCCGATGCTGTGCGGGAAGATGTCGTCGAGATAGAGATGGAACTGCAGCACCCCGCCGATGCCGTGCCCCTGCGCGCTATTGCCGTAAGGTACCAACAGCTCGGCGCCGACCTGGTAATACTGCCCGGCCCAGATCAGGCCCGGCGCGATCAGCCCGGTTGTGACGCTGCCGCCCGGCACGCGGTTGAGATTGGTCGTCGACGTCCATTCGACCAGCGGGATCATCCGGTCGAACGGTGCGCCAAGACCGATATCCTTCACGTGGTGCTCGAGATATTCGAGGCTGTATTCGAGCGCGACGCCGGCATTGAAATTATTGGGATTGGGCGTGCCGGCGCTCTCGGTCTTGGCGGGAAAATCGACGCTGAGATTGCTCGTCATCGCGAACGGCCGCGCATAGCTCAGCCAATCCGGCAGGTCGCCGAAGCCTTTGCCGAAATCGATACCCGGCGACAGTGTCGTGAAATCGTCGGCGCCGGCGCCGTTGACTCGCCCGGTATGCGCCCAGCTTTCATCGAGGCCGATCAGGGCCATCGCCTCATGATCGGGATTGATGAAGAGCTGATATTGCTGACCGGTATCGAGCCCGTCCCAGCCGTAATGCGCGGCGCCGCCGGGCACGTGGAAATATTTCCATTGGTCGCTAATGGTGAAATCGGTCGTTTTGGTGATGCGCTTCGAGAGGTCGAAGCCGACATCGCTCTCGCGCGAACCGTCGGCTGCCGTGGGATTGAGGGTCAGCGTCGGCAGCGACATCTCGTCGGCGACAAAAGGGTCGTCGGTCTGGATCGTCGCCGGGAAAAAGCGCTGACCGGCAAAGCCGTGCGCGCTGGCGCTGCGCAACTGCGGCAAGAGTGCGAGCATGGCGGCAATCGCCACGGGAATGCGTTTCAACATTAAGGTCTCCATCACGATGAGTTGCCGACCGAAGCGCGGCGCAAGCGCGCTTCGGCTAAAGACCGTGCAAATCAGGCGATGGCGGGCGGACCGCGCGATTGATAGGACGACGCTGCGACCGATGAGAGCCGCGGCGCGGCGCTCGAGGGAAGCGAGACGCTTTTGCAGGAAACCGGCAGCGCTATCGCCGGCACCGGCGGCGCAACGAAGCTTTGCCCGGCCGCGACCGCGGCGCAGATCGGGCAGCTGCCATGCTGGTCGCTGGTCGTGCCACCGTCGTGATGACCGGCGGGATCCGCCGAGCAGATCGGGACGGCATCGGCGAAAGCGGGATTGGCCGCCTCGACCATCGCGACGGCGATGAAGAACGGCAGCATCGCCTGGATCGCAACGGCGATGAACGCAAGCAGCGCGCCGCGCGGGTTGCGGTGTTCGCGACGATGACGAGTGAGGCTCATCTCAGGGCGTCGTCTCTATCTCGATCCGACCATAGCCCTTCGCGCGATAGATCGCCATCGAGCCGAGCCAGCTCGCGACGAAGATCGCGAGGATCACGTAGCCGAGGCTGCCGAAATGATCGTTGAGCGCCGCGATCGCCGTCCAGAACGGGCCGGTGAGATTGAGCTGATCGACCGCGAGGCCGAGCACCTCGACGCCGCCGACCAGCAGCGCCACCACCACCGAGGCGAAGGTGATGGTGAGGTTGTAATAGAGCTTGCGCACCGGTTTCGAGAACGCCCAGCCGTAAGCACCAACCATCAATACGCTGTCGCTGGCGTCGACGAGCGACATGCCGGCGGTGAAGAGCGCCGGGAAAACGAGGATTGCCCAGAGCGAGAGGCCATGCGCCGCCTCGCTGGCGGAAATGCCCAAGAGCCCGATCTCGGTCGCGGTATCGAAACCGAGGCCGAACAGCAGGCCGATCGCGAACATATGCCAGCTTCGCGTCACCAGGCGGAACAGCGGCCGGAACAGCCGCGCCAGGAAGCCCTGCCCGGCCAGAAGCGTATTGAGCTCGCCAGGCGCCAGTGTCTCGCCGTCGCGCACGCGGCGGAAGCTTTTCCACACGGCGGCGAAGATGAAGAGGTTGACGATCGCGACCGCGAGCAGGAACAGCGCGGAGATGCCGGTGCCGACGAAGCCGCCGACTTCTTGCAGCCGCGGAAAGCCTTGGCGCAGCCAGCCCGCCGTTGCCGCCACCGCGAGCGCCGCGATCACGACGACGGTCGAATGTCCCAGCGCGAAGTAAAGGCCGAGCGCGGCCGGGCGCTTGCCCTCCTGCATCAGCTTGCGCGTGGCGTTGTCGATCGCGGCGATATGATCGGCGTCGACGGCGTGGCGCAGGCCGAAGCCGTAGGCGAGGAAGGCCGTGCCGAGCAGCACCGGATAATCGTGGAAGGCCGCCAGCGCCCAGAACCAGGCGAGCAGATTCGCCGCGCCGATAACGAGGGCGAGGCCGACGATCGTCCTGCGCAGACTCCGCGGCCGATCGGAAAATAGGCTCGGCATCGAGACGAGGCTCATCGGCCCGGTCTTAGGGCAAATATTGCTCGGTGATCAAGCGGCTCACATCCGTATCGGCGGGCATTTGGCCCGTATCGATCAACGATTTCGCGACCACCTTCAGCGCCGCCGGATCGTAATGTCCGTCGGTGGGGAACATCGGCTTCTCGACGTCATAGACTTTCGCGACCCAATCCGCCGGCATGTTGAGGATCGGCTGGACCGTGTTCACCGTCGCGGTCTTGTGATTGTCGGAATAGGCGATGCTCTCGTACCAGGCGGCGAGGAAGCGGCGCAGCGCGTCGGGATGCTGCGCTTGCAGGATGTTGGTCGCGTAAATCGCGTGGGTGATGAACGGTTTGACGAAGTCGCCGAACGCGAACAGCACCTTCGCGCGGCCTTGCTGCTCCATCGCGTAACCGCCCTCGACGCTCCCGACCAGCGCGTCGATGTTGCCGGCGATCAGCGCCGAGGCGGTGCCGTCGGCACTGCCGAGCGCGACGATGTTCGAGGCGTCGCTGCCCTTCCAGCCTTCGCGGAAATTGATCTGGCGCGCGAACCAATCGGTCAGCGAGCCGGCGCTGGTGACGCCGATCTTCTTGGCTTTGAGGCCGGCCATGTCATGGATCGGGCTCTTGGCGCCGACGACCAGCGCCATGTTGAGCGGCTCCGTCGCCATCACGCCGACGCCCTTCTCGGGCGAGCCCTTGGCAATGAAGGCGATATCGGTCCCGGCGCCGAGGGCTATATCGATGCTGTTCGCGACCATTGCCTGATGCAGCCGCGCGGCACCGTCGATCGAACTCTCTTGGATGTCGAGGCCGTGCTTCTGGAAAATATTGGCGGCAAGACCGACATCGAGGAGCATGAAGCTGTAGGCGCGGCTCGCACCCTTGGCGACGCGCAATTGATCGGCGGCATGGCCCGTGCCCGCCATCGCCAGCAGCGCCGCCGCCGCCCAACAAGCAACTCCGCGCGTCGCGCCCGTCATACCTGCTCCTCCCGGTTCGCCTGTGATTTTTGGCCCGCCCTGACTTTGGGCTAGGGAGAACTTCGCACGAACGGGCGGCGGAGGCGAGCGCTATTCGCCGCGCTTGCGGCGGACGAAATCCTCGACCTGGCGCTCGATGGAATCAAAAGAGTCGCGAACCGCGACGTAGATGTCCTCATGCTCGTGGCGCTGGCCGGGTGTGCGATGCGAGGTCAGCGTCGAGCCCGGCACCTTCACCTCGACCGCGATGGCATAGAGCTTGCCTTTGTGGTGATGGCGATGCGGCGCCTCGACGACGACGCGGCAGCCGGTGACGCGATGGTAGAATTGCTCGAGCTTGTCGGTCCGATCGCGGATGCGCTCGCGGACGAAAGGCGACGGCGGCATCTTGCGAAAAGTGACTTGAAGCGGAATGGCCATGGCGGATCTTCCCGGGCGATCTTGCTGTCCCCTCCAAGCTTCAATCGCCGCCACGCGCGTAAAGTTCCTCCATAAAATATGGGGATCACGGCCAGGCCTGCCAATCCGCGCCGTCCATCACATAGGGTGCATAGAGGAAGTCGCGGATCGCGGCGAGGCTCCCGCCGCGCCATTCGAGCAACACGAAATAATCGATCTTATCCGGCGCGCCCGGCGCGTGGACCAGGATGGCCAGCCGGCCTTCAACGAGGCCGGGCCGGAACTGCCAATGCGTCGCGCGCTCGTAATTGGTGAAATACTGGCCGACCTGCTGCTTGCCGTCGAGGCGCCGCCGATTGACCAGATCGAGCCGGACATCCTCGGCGAGAAGATCGCGCAGCGCATCGAAATCGCGCGCGTTGAAGCGATCGATGTAATGGGTGAGCCGCGCCTGCTCCGCGGGCGGCAACACCGGCAGCGGCCGGTCCTCGGGCTCGTTCGCGAGCTCCTTGAGCCGGGCGCGGCCGCGATGCAGCGCCGCCTTGATCGACGGCACCGTCGCTGCGGTGACGCCGGCGATCTCGTCGAGCGAATAGCCCAGCACATCCATCAGGATGACGCTGCTGCGCTGTGCCAGCGGCAGGTGCATGAAAGTGCGCAGGCTGACGGCCGCCGCCTGGCGTTGTTCCACGGCCGAAGCCGGATCGGCGATCATGTCCAACTCCTTCGCGGCATGCCGCGCCTCCTGCCGCGCGCGGCGGCGCAACAGATCGAGCGTCGCGTTATGCGCGATGCGGAAGAACCAGGCTTCGGGATTGTCGACCGAAGCGAAAGATGGGAAAGCCTCGATCGCCTTCACCAGCGCTTCTTGTACCGCGTCCTCGCCGTCGAAGACCGAGCCGGTCATGCGCGCGCAATAGCGATGCAACTTCGGGCGCAATTCGCCGAGCAGGCGGTCGAAGGCGGCGCGCGCCGCGCCGCCTTCGTCTGGGCTCGTCATTCCGGCAGCATCCGGTAATTGCCGATGATGGTCGCCTCGCCTTGCAACGGCGGCGCGGCCACCCGCTCCTTGATGCCCTCGAGATAGGCCTGGAACGAAGCCAGCCGCGTGAAAGGCGAGCTGTCGCCCGCCTCGGAGAAGGCGATATGGACGAAGGTGCCGTCGCCGAGCCGCGCCGACATGTAGCGCAAGTCGCTCGGCGCCTTGGCCCGCAATTCCTCGAACACCTGCTCGATCAAGCGCTGATTCTCGCCGGTTTTTTCGGGCTTGGTCTTATAAACCACGATCTGGCGTCGCATGAGCTTACTCCTTTCGGATCTTGGGGCGTGAGCGATCCTCACAACCCCATGACGACCCGGCAGCGATAAAGGATTCCCCGAGCAGAAGAAATTTTTCGCGGACGGCGAATCCTTCGCGTCGCCCGCCTCGTCTCGGAAAGCGTAGGTTCGCGGCCCTGCCACGCGTTTCTGCGCCCTCGCCGCCGGTAGCTCTTCTGATGCCCAGCTCGAATCCCAAAAGCGCCAAGCGCTGGACCCTGGCGCTGACCTCGGCCGCCTCTTTCATGATCTCGCTCGACAGCCAGGTCGTCGTCACTGCCCTCACCACTATTCGCACCGCGCTCGGCGCGTCGATGGAGTTGCTGGAATGGACAGTCAACGCCTACATCCTCAGCTTCGCCGTGCTGCTCTTTGCCGGCGTCGCGCTTGGCGATCGATTTGGCCGGCGGCGGATACTGATGACGGGATTGATCGTGTTCGTCGCCGCATCGGCTGCCTGCGGCGCGGCACCCGGTATCGGGTGGCTGATCGCTGCGCGCGCCGTCCAAGGTGCGGGGGCGGCGCTGGTGATGCCGCTGGCGATGGCGCTGCTCGGCGGCGCTTTCCCGCCCGCCGAGCGGGGCAAAGCGCTCGGCATCTTCGCCAGCATCAGTGGCGGCGCGATGATCGCCGGTCCCGTGATCGGCGGCGCGGTCACAGCAGGCCTCGCCTGGCAATGAGCGATGACGAAAAGGGACTGACCGCGTTATAAAGGGACTGACCGCGTTATATCGTAATGCGATATTTTTAAAAGACCCTTACGGCGAGTCATGACGAAGAAACAGCGCAGGCACGCAAAATCGCGCAGGTTGCCGCGCGCCCTGACACAGGCGGATTATCGGCGGCTCGCCGAATTCCGTTACGTGCTTCGCCAGTTCCTGATTTTCAGCGACAACGCCGCCGCCGCCTCGGACCTCACGGCGCAGCAGCATCAGGCCCTGCTCGCAATTAAAGGTCTCGGCGGCGCGGCGCCGGTCACGGCCGGCGCGCTCGCCGAGCGTCTCGGCATCCGCCATCACAGCGCGGTCGGCCTGATCGACCGGCTCGCGCGCAAAGCGCTCGTCCGCCGGCAGCGCGGTGCGCATGATCGCCGCCAAGTGCTGATCGTGGCGACGGCCAAGGCCGATCGCCTCTTGTCGAAACTATCGGCGGCGCATCACCGCGAGTTGCGACGACTCGCGCCTTTGCTGCGCGGTCTGCTCGAGGACCTCGCTCGCGGGTAACGCGTCATTGCCCCCTGCGGCGCCCGCGCCAAAGCGAGAGCCCGGCCGACGCTTCGGCCGGGCTCTTTCTCCCGAAAAGCGGATCAGTCGTCGTTCTCGGTTTTCGTCTCGCTTTTCGTGGTCGTGCGCGACTTGCCGGCCGGGGTGACCGTCTCTTCGGTGCGCTTCGATTCCGTCTTTGCGCCGTCATCCGACTGCTTGACGCTCCGCGACTCGTAACTACCCTGGGGTGGTGCCGGCTCGGGCATGACCGCCACCGGCGGCGAGACGGCGACGCCGGCGCCGTCGTTGGTTTGCACGGTCACGGAGTCCGCGAAAGCTGGCCCGGCAAGGAACAATGCGCTCACCAGAATGGGGGTAAACGTTTTCATGACATCACATCCTCATAAAAGCGTGACGACGCCGATCGGAACGTGGCGTCAGCTGTTCGGAGATAACGCGGAACGGGTGAAACGGTTGCGGTCAGGCCATGGCTGAAACCGTGCCCGATCCCGCGTTGCTGGCCCGCCTCGCGGCGCTCGAGCCGCGCAACGAGCTCATCCTGCGCCTCGCCTTGCGCGAGCGGCACGACACCATCCGCGCCGACCGCGCCGCCAACGACCGCATCAAGGCGCTGCTCGAGGCGCTCGATCCGCGGCCGGGCGAAATGGCCGCTATCCTTGCGGCCGCGCGCGCGGCCGAGGACGGCGTCGAGGAAAGGCTGGCCGGTGCACCGCCGCGCACCATGCCAACGAAGCGCCGGCGAGGCGATAGAAAGACCCGCATATAAGATGGGCGCTCACTCGACGACGCCGCACTTCCAACCCTCAGGCCGATCCGGGTGAGGCCTTCTTGTCGCTCTCTCTTGCCATGCTCATATGCAGCGCATCGCTGAAACGGCACGGCGATCCCGCGAGGGCATCATGACAATCGATCATCGCGACAAGAGCGGCGATGTCGCCCAGAAATACGGAAACACGCTAATCCGCACGCTCCGGGTGAAATACGGCTATGCCTTCGCCATGGGTGAAAGCAACTACGCGAAGCTGATCGATGTTCTCGAGCGGCTGGACGAGCCGTCTCTGCATCAGCTCATACGGGATCAGGACCGCTGATGCGCGTGGCCGATGTCCTTCTCAGGCTCAGGACTTGGCTCAGGCTCAGGACTTGGGATTGTGCGGATTTTTGGGCGCGGTATCGCGCGGCTTTGCGACGGTCGGGCCCTTATGCTCGACGCCGCCGCTCAGCATGATGATCTCGATCTTGCGGTTGGCGGCCGCCTTGAAATTGACGTCAGCGCCGAGCGACACCGCCTTGTTGCAGAAGCGCCGCGCCTCGCTGATCAGCCGATTACGCTCGGCGGCATCGTCGATGCGAGCGATTTTCAACGCCTGATCCAGCGCGGCGTGGGTCGCGCGCGTGTTGGAGTTGCGCTCGAAGACACGCGCCGTCTCGAAGAGCTGCTTCTTGAAGGCAAGCGGCAGCTTCTGATTGCCTTTGATCAGCTCGTCGAGCCGCTTCTTCAAACGCTCCGCAGTCGCCGGGTCGGCTTCGCGCATCGATTCCAGCGTCCGGTTGCACTCCGCCATCGCGGCCTCGAGCTGTTTCTTCTCGGCTTCGCGTTTGGCCAAAAGGTCTGATGCTGCGGACGCGTGCGGCATGCCTGGAACCCTGGAACTGTTAGCAGCCTGACATCCCGCCAAGACTACCATGTGCGCGCCGTTTCCCGATGCGCTTTCGCACGCGACTCGGCCGATTCGGATGAGTCGTTGAAATGGCGGGCCCTGCTGGGCTCGAACCAGCGACCTGCCGCTTAGAAGGCGGCTGCTCTATCCGCTGAGCTAAGGGCCCTCGCCCGCAAGCTTACAGGATTTTGTCGTAGCGGAAATTGTCGGCGTAGTTCTTCGGCTTGAAGCGCGGCTCCTGCGGCTCGACCACGGCATAGTCGAGGCCGCGCTTCTCGGCGAATTGCTTCGCCTCCTCGAGCGTCGCGAATTTCAGCCGCACCTGGTTGAGCGTGTCGCGCGCGCTCGACCAGCCCATCAGCGGATCGGGCTCGCGCGGCGTCGCCGGCTCGTATTCCAGCACCCAGCGGCGCGTGCCCGCTTTGCCCGATTGCATCGCGGTCTTTGCCGGTCGATAGATGCGCGCACGCGCCATGAGAGACCTGCTCCTGAGTGGTCGGGGCGAGAGGATTCGAACCTCCGGCATCCAGCTCCCAAAGCTGGCGCTCTACCAGGCTGAGCTACGCCCCGAAACGCTACTTAAGCTTTGAAAATAAGAGCTTTCGGCGCTTCCGCGCAAGAGCGGCTCGCTCGATTTCCCGAATCGTCGATCCGGACGCGGCGCTGATCGCCCGTGCGCAAGTCTTCGCCGCGTCGCTCGCTTCGATCCCGCGCGTCCGGACCCATTGCTTGGTGACAGGCGCTTAACGCGACCAGACTCCGCGCCTCAATTATCCGGGCTCGAAATCGCCCCAACCGCGTGAACACGGGGTCACGCTATTGAGCAGAACGGCGTGTTCGACGAGTAATGCCCTCGTTGATTGGAATGCTTGGGAACATGGTTGCCGTAAAGTCAGGCCACTCCCGCGTCGGGTTCCCGACCGACTCGATCTTTCCCGTTTATCGGTATATCCTTGCATTGGGGGAGCGAGGCAACAACATGCCCGAACGCGTCGACATCGCGATCCGGCTCCGCCGGCAGGCCGAGCGGCTGCGCCAAATGACGCGGGAAACGCGCCTATCAGCGCAATTGATTCGGATGGCGGGCGAGCTTGACGAGGAAGCACGGATGCTCGAAGCGGCGGCGATCCGCGATCTCGGCAAGAGTGCCTAGCGCGCTCAGCGCCCGGCGTGGAGCGAGATCGTCAGACCGCGGACAGATGCCGAAGGCAACGCAGTGCTGGGCCTTGCCGCCGGTGGCGCTCAAACACGGCGCTGAAGGAGCGCGGCTTCGACGATGCTGCAAATCCCGCGAT
This sequence comes from Allostellaceae bacterium, assembly GCA_036501365.1. Classification (GTDB taxonomy): domain Bacteria; phylum Pseudomonadota; class Alphaproteobacteria; order ATCC43930; family CGMCC-115725; genus CAIKMD01. The sequence goes on from DASYAL010000077.1 coordinate 36,393, forward strand.
TCGATCCTGACACGGTTGCCAAGGCGTTGTTCGCCAGCAATGGAAAACCGCCTCGGGTAAGCCATCCCGCCATCCGACAGGCACAACAAAGGCACACGAAGCAGCTGCACACGCGGATTTGATCGGCGGATCACCGCGATAGGCGCGATAGCCCCTCCCCTCCCAAAGCTGGCGCTCTACCAGGCTGAGCTACGCCCCGAAGTCCTTGCCGAACGGACGCCCTTCTATGGCGCGCGCCGCGCTCGGGTCAAGGCGCGTCTGCCGCGTCTCACCCCATATTGACGACGAAATATTCGCCCCGATCGACGAAATCGGCGACCAGCTTCACCCAGGTCGCCGCCGCCGAGATCGGCATCTCATGTGCCGCGCCGTAAAGGATGATGCGCGTGCAATGGGGGATCAGCTCCTGATAAGGCCGCATCGCCTCTTCCGGGATCATCCGATCGGCGCCGGCCACCAGCAGCAGCACCGGCACCTTGATCTCGCCGAGCCGCGCCTTGAGATCGGCGTTGCCGTCGGGTGCGGCAAAGCGCGCCATGTTCGCCTGCGCGTTCTTGCCGGTCTGCTCGCGCTCCTCGAGCGTCGGCGGCGAGTCCCAAGCCGGGCTCTCGCCGTAGAGGCGCTTGGCCATATCGGCGAGGTTGGGCGGCGCCGAGCCCCCTCCTGAATGAGAGGGCGGCGGTGCGTGGCGCACGGCGAAAGCAGCCGGCGCCGAAAGCACGAGGCTCTCGATCAGCTCGGGATGAAGGACTGCGAGCCAGGCGCCGATCGCCCCGCCCGCCGATTGCGCAACAAGATGCACCTTCTGCGCCGGCGCCGCGGCGGCGATGAATTTCGCCACCGCCTCGGCGACATCTTGCTGCGTCTTGCAATTGTCTATCGGCGTCTGATCGAAGCCCGGCCGCGAGGGAATGAGCAACCGATGCCGCTCGCCGAGCAGCGCCGGGAAGCGCGCGCTATTCGGCGACTGGCCGCCGGCGCCGTGAAGGAAGACGATGACCTTCCCGTCCTTGCCGGCCTCGCGGAACTGGAACTTGATGCCGCCGGCCGCGATGAATTTATCGGTCACCGCGACGCTCATATTGTCCACGCCTCCGGCATCACTTCCTTGGCGAAGAGCTCGATCGAGCGCCGTTTCTTATCCGGCGCGCCGCTGCGGTCGAAGATGAGGTTGAGCATGCCGCAGCCGATCGCCTGGTTGAGCCGCTTGATCTGCTGCAGCACGGTCTTGGGGCCGCCGCAGATCAGCGTGCCGCGCTCCAGCGCTTCTTCGAGGCTGCGCGGCTCGTCGCCCGAGAGATCCTTGAAGCGCGCGAGCAGGTTTACGTCGCCTTTGCCGAAAAAGCCCGAGGTCGCGACGAGCCGGTTCATGTCGGAAAGCCCGCCCGCCGGCATGGCGTGACCGAACATCGGCCGCACCGCGTCGAAGGCCTGCTCGTCGGTGTCGCCGACATGGATCGGAAGCTGGTAGATGATCTGCTCGGCGGTCGGCTCCCAGCCATGTTCCGCGCATTTCGCGCGATAGTGCTTCGCCGCTTCGGCGGCCAGCGGCATGTTGGTGAAGGCGAGACCCAAGCCGACCTTCTTGCGCGCGGCGAACTCGCCCGATTCCTTGCTCGAGCCCGAGACATAGATCGGCGGCGTCGGCGCTTGCAGCGGCCGCGGCCAGATCGAGACGTTGCGATAGTGGTAGTACTTGCCTTCCCAGCCGAACGGCATGCGGTCGGTCCAGGCCTTGATGATCAAGTCCCAGGCCTCCTCGAAACGCGTGCGCGATTCCGCGGGGTTCACGTTGTAGACGAGATATTCGTAAGGCGCGCCGCGCAGCAGGCCGGCGACCAGCCGCCCGCCCGAAAGATTGTCGATCATCGCATATTCTTCGGCGATGCGGACGGGATTGCCGGTCAGCGGAATGAGCGCGCCGAGGATCGCGATCTTGGCGCGTTTCACATGCTGGGTCAGCGCGCTCGCCAGCACCGTGACGTTGGGTGCGAGGTTGAACGGCGAATAGTGATGCTCGGCGCAGGCGATCCAATCGAAGCCGAGCTCGTCCTCCATCGCGACTTCCTCGAGGCAGGCGGCGACTGCGCGGCGCGCCTGGTCGGGCTCGAAATACTGGTTCGGCACCGGCCATTTGTTGCCCGGCATGCGCGTGCGCCCATAGGGCATGCCGTTGAACACCGAGAATTTCATGCGTGACCCCTCTCCCGCCGCCACCTTATCGGAACCGCCGGTGGGCGGGCAATCCTCGGCGCCCGCGAATCTGCTATAAGGCAGCCAGAAAACGGGAGGAGTCATGCCGCGCATCATCGACACGCATCACCACATCTATCCGCCGCGCTACGTCGCGCAGAATCTGAAGCGCCTGCTCGACGACGCGATCATCCTCCCCGCCTCGGCCTATCAGAACTGGACGCCGAGCCTCGCTTTGGAGCAGATGGACAAGGCCGGCATCGCCAGCGCCGTCACCTCGATCACCAGCCCGGGCATCTGGTACGAGGGCGACGACGGCCACCGCGCCCGCGCCCGCGACTGCAACGAGTTCGGCGCCTCGATGATGCGCGACCATCCCGGCCGCTTCGGCATGTTCGCGGCGATCCCGGTGCCCGATATCGACGGCAGCCTCGCCGAGATCGCCTATGCGCTCGACGTCTTGAAGCACGACGGCATCGGCGTGCTGACGAGCTATGCCGGCAAGCTCATCGGCGATCCCGCTTTCGATCCGGTGTTCGACGAGCTCCACCGCCGCAAGGCCAAGGTCTTCGTCCATCCGACGATGTCGTGCTGCGGCAACGTCTTCCCCGGCGTCTCGGGGCCGACGATCGAGTTCCCGACCGATTCCTGCCGCGCGATCGCGAGCCTCCTCCTGCGCGGCACCTTCGCGCGCTGCCCCGGCATCACCTTCCTCTTCTCGCATGGCGGCGGCACGCTGCCCTCGATCGTGCAGCGCGTCGTCGGCAGCGTGCGCATGCTGAGCGAAGCCGACCGCGCCAAATTCGTGCCGAGGGGCGCCGAATACGAAATCTGCCGCCAGTACTACGACACGGCGAGCGTCGCGCTGAATCCCGCGGGCATGGCGGCGGTGATGAAGCTCTATCCGGCGAGCCAGATCACCTATGGCTCCGACGCGCCGTTCGGTTCGACCACCGGCATCGCCGAGGCGCTGTTGAAGCTCGACCTCGCTCCCGCTGTGCTCAGCGGTATACAGCGAGACAACGCTCTGCGCCTCTTCCCGCGCTTTGCGTGAAACGCGTTTCGAGCATGCGCCCATGCAGCGAAATCGGGGCCGTTCGCTTGCCCGGCTGGGGAGCGCGCGCTACGGTTCGATGAAGATTTCGCGCGCGAGGCGGAGGCGTTCATTATGGATATGACGGGCGAATATCACGTTGCGGCGCCGCGCCAGAAAGTCTGGGACGCGCTCAACGATCCCGAGATCCTCAAGCAGTGCATCCCCGGCTGCGAGACCATCACCAAGCATTCCGATACCGAAATGAGCGCGACGGTGCGCGCCAAGGTCGGGCCGGTGAGCGCGCGCTTCGGCGGCAAGGTCACGATCTCCGACCGCGATCCGCCCAACGGCTACAAGATCACCGGCGAAGGCACCGGCGGCCCGGCGGGCTTCGCCAAGGGCGGCGCGACGGTGAAGCTCAGCGACGACAACGGCGGCACCAAGCTGAGCTACGCCGTCGAGGCCAACGTCGGCGGCAAGCTCGCCCAGATCGGCTCGCGCCTCATCGACGCCACCGCCCGCCAAATGGCGGAGAATTTCTTTTCGAAATTCGCCTCGGTCGTCGGCGGCCCGGCGCCCGCGGCCGCAGCATTGACGCGCGAGCCCCCGGTCGAGGCGGCGCCGGTTATGGTCGCGGAAATGCCGCCGGCGCCCGGCGCCTCCATCGAGATGCCGCCGCCGGTCCGCACCCCGCCCGCCAGCGCGGCGAGCGAGGGCAAGCGGGTGTCGCCCGCGGTCTGGGTGACGGCGCTCGCGATCATCGTCGTCATTCTGCTATATTTCTTTACCCGCTGAGGCGCTTGACCGGAGCGCCGCCGCGCACGAAACTCCGTCGCTTGACGCGCCCATACAGTTGAGGGCCCGTAGAATGAGGGGAGGAAGACAATGCCCAGCGTCACCATCACGGTGAATGGCAAACCCGAGACCCGCGACGTGGAAAACCGCACCCTCTTGGTGCAGTTCTTGCGCGAGTATCTGGGCCTCACCGGCACGCATGTCGGCTGCGACACCAGCCAGTGCGGCGCCTGCGTCGTCGATATCGACGGCTATGCGGCCAAAAGCTGCACCATGCTCGCCGTCCAGGTGAACGGCGCCAAGGTCAAGACCATCGAGGGCCTCGCCAATGGCGACGAGCTCCACCCGATGCAAGCGGCGTTCCGCGAGCATCACGGCCTGCAATGCGGCTTCTGCACGCCCGGCATGGTGATGAGCGCGGTCGATCTGCTGCGCGTCAATCCGAAGCCGACCGAGCGCCAGATCCGCGAATGGCTCGAGGGCAATATCTGCCGCTGCACCGGCTACCACAACATCGTCAAGGCAATCGCCGCCTGCGCCGAGAACCCGGTTCCGGCGAAGGCTTAAGGGGGCCAGCCATGTATAATTTCAACTACCACCAGGCGAAGAGCGTCGACGAAGCCTCGAAGCTCTCGACCAGCACCGAGGAAGGCAAGCTGATGGCGGGCGGCATGACGCTGATCCCGACCCTGAAGCAGCGCCTCGCCAAGCCTTCCGACGTCATCGATCTCGGCAAGATCGCCGACCTCAAGGGCATCAAGAAGGAAGGCAACGCCATCGTCATCGGCGCGATGACGCGGCATTTCGATGTCGCCAATTCCGACGTGGTGAAGAGCGCGATCCCCGGCCTCGCCGCCCTCGCCGGCCATATCGGCGACCCGGCGGTGCGCAACCGCGGCACGATCGGCGGCTCGATCGCCAACAACGACCCGGCGGCGGATTATCCCTCGAGCGTCCTCGCCCTCAACGCGACGATCGTCACCAACAAGCGCAAGATCGCCGGCGACGATTTCTTCAAAGGGCTTTTTGAAACCGCCCTCGATGCGGGCGAGGTCATTACCGCCGTGAGCTTCCCGATCCCCGAGAAGTCCGCCTATATGAAATTCCCCAACCCGGCCTCGCGCTATGCGATCGTCGGCGTCTATGTCGCGAAGACCGGCAACAATATCCGCGTCGGCGTGACCGGCGCCGGCCCGGTCGTGTTCCGCCAGAAGGACATGGAAGCGGCGCTCACCAAATCCTTCACGCCCGATGCGATCAAGGACATCAAGCAAAAGGATAACGGGCTCAATTCCGACATCCATGCCAGCGCCGAATACCGTGCGCATCTGGTCAATGTGATGGCGCGCCGCGCGGTCCAAGCCTGCGGCTGATCCGGACGCGTTTTCCGGTTTGATGGCGAGGGCGTCTCACATGAGACGCCCTCGTTCGTTTTCGGGGTATAACAGCGTCATTGCGAGCGAAGCGAGGCCATCCAGAATAATCGCGCTGCTCTGGATTGCTTCGTCACTCCTAAGCTTGTCGAAGGGGTTCCGCGCAATGACGTGCCTTGTGAAGGGGGGGCGAACAATGCGCTGGTTCATGTCGTGCGCAATTGCTGCAACGCTGGCCGGCAGCATCGCGACACCCGCCTCGGCCGCGACCAAGCTCACCTTCCTCTACAATGCGTCGGCGGCCTTCGTCGGGCTGTTCGTCGCCAACGACCAGGGCATTCTCGCCCAGCACGGGCTCGAGATCGATTTCTCGCTCGCGCAGAGCGGCGCGGTGATGCCGCCGGCGCTGCTCTCGGGCTCGGCGCAGATCGGCGCGCCGACCTCGACCGTGCTGGTGCAGGCGCATGAGCAAGGCATCGACCTCGTCGCCATCGCCAATACTTCGGTCTATCCGACGCCTGCCGGCCAGGAAGGCGTCGTCGCCCGCGCCGGCAGCGGCCTCAAGACCGCGCGCGATCTCGTCGGCCACAAAGTCGGCTTGCCCAGCCTCGGCGGCATTTTCGAGGTGCTGATGCGCAACTGGGTCCGTGCCAGCGGCGGCGACGACAAACGGGTGCATTGGCTCGAGGTGCAGATCCGCCAGATGGGCGATGCGCTGAAAGCGAACCTGGCCGACGCGGTCGTGCCGGTCGAGCCGTTCTACAGCCGCATCATCCAGAGCGGCGCCGGCTACGACATCGGCGACTTCCAGGCGGCGGTGCCGGCCGGCACCATCCCGGTGCTCTATGCGGCGACGCGGCAATGGGCGACCGCCCATCCCGACACGCTGAAGGCGTTCCGCGCCTCGCTCGCCGAGGCTTATGCCTTCGTCGAGAACCCGGCGAACGCCGCCGCGGTGCGCGCCAGCATCGCGAAATACACCAAGCTCCCGCCCGAAGCCGCCGCGACCTTGACCATTCCCGCCAATCTCGAAGTCGCGGTCAAGCCGCAGGGCCTCAAATTCTGGGTCGACGTCATGCGCCGGCAAGGCCTGATCGAGCACGACATCGATCCCGCGAGCCTGATCGCGCCCTAGAAGCGACATCATGAGCAAGCGCGAATTGCGCCAAGCCGGTGTGATCCTCGACCGCGATGTCGCGGTGCCGATGCGCGACGGCACTCGGCTCAGCGCCAATCTCTTCCGCCCGGCCGACGGCCAGCGCGTCCCCGTGCTGATGTCGGTCACGCCTTATGGCAAGGACAAGCTGCCCGACCGCATCGGCACTTTCTTCATGTGGGTCGCCGGCGTCCGCTTCGGCGACATCAAGATTTCGCGCTACACCGGCTTCGAGGCGCCCGACCCGCTTTATTGGGTGCGCAGCGGCTATGCAGTGATGCAGACCGACGTGCGCGGCATGCACAAATCGCAAGGCCGAGCCGGCGTGCTCAGCACGCAAGACGCCGAGGATTATTACGACTTGATCGAATGGGCGGCGGCACAACCCTGGTGCGACGGTGGGGTGGCGCTGTCGGGCGTCTCCTATCTCGCGATGTCGCAATGGCGCGTCGCGGCGCTGCGGCCGCCGCATCTGAAGGCGATCGTGCCCTGGGAAGGCGTCAGCGACCTCTATCGCGAATTCGTCTTCCAGGGCGGCATTCCCGAGACCGGCTTCATCCCGGTCTGGTGGAAGAACCGCATGCTGCGCGGCCGCAACAAGCGCTTCGCGCTGGCCGAGGATTTCATGGCGGAGGTCGCCCGCCATCCGCTCATCGACGATTATTGGCGGGCGAAAGAGACCGCGCTCGAGCGCATCGCGGTGCCGGCGCTCGTTTGCGCGAGCTGGTCGGATCAGGGGCTGCACACGCGGGGCTCGTTTGCGGCTTTCACACGCATCGGCTCGCCGCAGAAATGGCTCTACACCCATGGCCGCAAGAAATGGGAGACCTATTACAGCAGCGACGCCGTGGCGACGCAGAAGTGCTTCCTCGATCATTTCGTCAAAGGCATCGCCAATCGCTGGCCCGACACGCCGCGGATACGCGTCGAAGTACGCCAGGCCTATTACCAGCACAGCGTCCGCTATGCATCGCACTGGCCGCCCGCCGATATCCGCTTCGTACCGCTCTATCTCGATGCCGCCGGCGGGGCGCTGCGTCCCGCGCCCGTCGCGGCGGAGGCTTTGAGCAGCTATGAATCCGCGTCCGGCCGCGCGACCTTCTCGATCCGCTTCGCCGCGCCGGTCGAGATTACCGGCGAGACCAAGCTGCGGCTCTGGGTCGGCACCTCGGAGGGCGACGATCTCGATCTCTTCGTCGTGCTGCGCAAGTTCGACGCATCGGGCAACGAGGTCTTCTTCTGCGGCTATAACGGCTACGAGAAAGACGCCGTCGCCAAAGGCTGGCTGCGCGTCTCGCATCGCGCCCTCGATCCCGGCAAGAGCCGTCCGTCGCGTCCCTATCACGCACATGACCGGATCGAGAAGCTCAAGCCCGGCGAGATCGTGCCGGCCGAGATCGAGATCCTGCCGTCGAGCACCCTCTTCGAGGCGGGCACGCGGCTCGAACTCAGCATCCACGGCAAGGACGGCGCGAAATACCCCGCCTTCAAGCACACCGCTCTCGTCAATCGCGGCACGCACGCGATCCATTGCGGCGGGCGGTTCGACTCTCATCTGCTGCTGCCCGTGGCTCAGGGCAACATCGTCCCGCTCGCGCCCTGAGCATGGGGCTTGTCGCTCGCCCGAAAGCGGAGCATCCTACCCGTCGGTTAGCTAATAATACCTAATAAATTGCGCTACGCGGGAGGCTTCCATGTCGAGACCATGGTCTTTTGCGGCATTGCTCGTTGCGTTCTGGGCTCTCGCCGCCCCAGCCAAAGCCCAGACCGAGCACACGTCCGTCGCGCTGCCGGCGATCGCCGCGATCTTTTCCTCGCTTTATGTCGCGCAGGACGCCGGCATCTATAAAGATGTCGGGCTCGACGTCACCGAGCAGGTGATCCAGGGCATCGGCTCGGCCAACGCCGTGATCTCGGGATCGATCGACTTCTCGAGCTCGTCGGGCGTGACCCTGACCCGCGCCTTTTCGCGCCATCAGCCGGTCATCGGCATCGCCAACACTTTCGACCGCAGCGGCTTCTGGATCGTCATCACCAAAAAGATCGCCGACGCGCGGCATTTCGATCCGAAGGCGCCGCTCGCCGAGCGCGCAAAGCTGATGAAAGGCCTGCGCATCTCGGTCGGCGCCATCCAGGCGATTCCCGACGCTTACGCCAAGATGATTGCGAGCATCGGCGGCCTCAATCCCGATACCGATCTCGTCCGCTCGGGCATCCCGCCGCAAGAGACCTTGGGCGCGATGCAGACCGGCTCGATCGATGGCGCTTCGATTGGCCCGCCCGTGCTCGAGCAATTGCTGCAGAACGATTTCGCCGTCGTCCTCGCCGACGGCACGACCGCCAACCCGACCGATCCGCCCTGGCTCGGCCACGTCGCCGCCAACGTAATCTTCGTCCGCACGCAGACTTGCCAGGAACACAAGTCGCTCTGCGTCAAGATGGGCGACGCGATGGTGAAAGCCGCCGTCTATATCCACCAGAACGCCGACGGCACGAAGAAGATTCTCGCCAAGCGTCTTAACATCAAGAACCCCTCGGTGCTCGACGACACCTATCGCATCGTCTCCCTCTCGACGCCGCAAAAGCCGACGCTCGATGCAAAGGGACTTGAGGCCGCGGAAGAGCTCAATATCAAGGGGGGCTTCATGCCGGAATCGGAGATGCTCAAATCCTACGATGGCGTCTTCACCAACGAATACGTGAAGTAAGCCGCACGAAGGTCGGAACTCGCCATCGCAGCAGGGAGGAAACAAGATGCGATTTGCTCGCCCTCTGATCGGAATCGGCGTTGCCACGCTGCTCGCTTGCGGAGGCGCCCATGCGCAAATGGAAAAGGCGACCGTCGCGCTGCCCGCGATCGTCCCGATCTTTGCATCGCTTTATGTCGCACAGGATGCCGGCATCTATAAAGATGTCGGGCTCGAAGTCACGGAACAGGTGATCCAGGGCATCGGTTCGGCCAATGCCGTGATCGCGGGCTCGATCGATTTCTCGAGCTCGTCAGGCGTCACCCTCACCCGCGCCGCGGCACGGCATCAGCCGGTCATCGGCATCGGCAATACTTATGACCGCAGCGGCTTCTGGATCGTGATCAAGAAATCGATCGCCGACGAGCGACATTTCGATCCGAAGGCGCCGCTCGCCGAACGCGCGAAGCTGATGAAAGGCCTGCGCATCGCGATCGGCGGCTTCCAGGCGATCCCGGATGCTTATGCCAAGGCCATCGCTCATATCGGCGGCCTCGACAGCGATACCGATTTCGTCCGCGCCGCGATTTCGCCGCAAGACACGTTAGGCGCGATGCAGACCGGATCGATCGATGGTGCCTCGATTGGGCCGCCCTTCCTCGAAGAGATTCTGGAAAATAACTTCGGCGTGGTCCTCGCCAACGGCACGACCGCCAACCCGACCGATCCGCCGTGGCTCAGCCCTCTCGCCGCCAACGTGATCTTCGTCCGCCAGCAAACCTGCGCCGAGCACAAATCGCTATGCGTCAAGATGGGCAAGGCGATGGTGAAGGCCGCCGCCTACGTCCACGACAATCCCGAGGGGACGAAGAAAATCATCGCCAAGCGGCTCAAGCTCACCGATCCCACCGTTATCGATGATACTTATCGCATCGTCGTTTCGGGAACCTCTCTGAAGCCGACGATCGACGCCAAGGAGCTTGAAGCCGCCGACCGGATGAATATCGAGGCGGGATTCATGAAGGAATCCGACAAGCTCAAATCCTATGACGGCATCTTCACGAACGAGTATGTGAAATAAGCGGCGCGGCGGGGCCGGCCTCGTCGCAACCGCTCCGCCGCCACCACCCATCGCCCCTCGAAATCGGCATGTTCGGGCTTGTCGCGGCCATGAAACAAAGGCATGGTGGCGCGCGTTTCGACGGAACCATCCGGAGAGGGGAGAAAACATGCGGCCCATTCGTCATCTCACCGCCGTCGCCGCGGCGGCGCTGCTTATCGCTGTGGCCACCGCGCCCGCGCGCGCCGATATGGAAAAGGCCGGCATGGCGATGCCGGCCGTCGCGCCGATCTTCGCGTCGACCTGGATCGCGCAAGATGCCGGCATCTTCAAGGAGGTCGGGCTCGACGTGACCGAGCAGGTGATCCAGGGCATCGGTGCGACCAATGCCGTGATCGCCGGCTCGATGGACTTCGCCAATGCCTCGGGCGTCACCCTCACCCGCGCCGCGGCGCGCAACCAGCCGATCATCGGTATCGCCAACACCTATGACCGCAGCGGCTTCTGGGTGGTGCTCAACAAGAAGGTCGCCACGGAGCGGCATTTCGATCCCACCGCGCCGCTCGCCGAGCGCGCCAAGATCCTGAAGGGCCTGCGCTTCGCCGTCGGCGGCATCCAGACCATCCCGCATGCCTATCTGAGCGCCATCGCCAAGGCGGGCGGGCTCGATCCGCAGAACGATCTCATCGTCTCGGCGATTGTCCCGCCCGAGACGCCCGGCGCGATGCAGACCAATTCGGTCGACGGCGGCTCCGTCGGCCCGCCGGTGGTCGAGCAGGTGGTGCAGGATCAAGGCGCGGTCATCGTCGCCAACGGCACCACGGCCAATCCGGTCGACCCGCCCTGGCTGGCCCACATCGACGCCAATGTGATCCTGGTCAAAAAGCAGACCTGCATCGACCGCAAGTCGCTCTGCGTGAAGATGGGCGAGGCGCTGGTGAAGGCCGCGGCTTTCATCCACGACCATCCGAAAGAGACGACCGAGATCCTCGGCAAGCGCACGCGCATCACCGACCAGAAGATCCTCGACAGCATGTACAAGGTGACGGTCGAATCGACGCCGCTGGCGCCGGTGCTCGACCCGAAGGGCCTCGAGAACGCCGATCAGCTCAATGTCGAAGCGGGCTTCATGCCGGCCGACCAGAAGCTGAAGGCCTACGACAATATCTACACCAACGAGTATGTGAGCGGCGGGAAATAGCGCCCCTTCCCTACGCCGTCATGGCCGGGCTTGTCCCGGCCGTCCACGTTTTCGAACCCGTGGGTGCCCGGAACAAGTCCGGGCATGACGATGACGAGGGAGTCAACCAGCGCCGAGCGTTCGAGCGGTGCTCACTTGAACGCGCGCACGACCTCGCCGAAGAGACGGATCGAGTTCCGCACCAGCTCTTTCGGCATGTGGCCGATCTCGTGATTGGCGCAGAAGATGTCGTAGCCGATGCGCTTCTTGCCTTCGCGCAGCTGCTTAATTACCGATTCCGGGCTGCCGACGACGGCGAGTCCGTTCGCGATGTTGAAATCGTAATCGCGCCCGGCGCGGAAGATGGTCTCGCCGCGTGCCTTGTCGTCCGGCCGCTCGCTGTCGCGCCCCATGCCGCGCGCATGCGTGCCCCAGCCGATACGCGTGTTCTCGAGCGGCCCGCCGCCGACCGGGACCGCCCCGCCTTCGCGCTTGGCAAGCCAGAAGCGCGCCTCCTCATGCGCCTTTTCGTCGGTCTCGGCGATATGGACTTGGCGCTGCAGGAAGACGCGCGGCATCGGGCCGGGATGATTGCTCTCGCGCCAGATCTTGCGATAAAGGTCGAATTTTCGCGCCACCACCTCGTCGGTGTCGAGATTCTGCGAGACGTTGAAATTGCCTTTGGCGGCGAATTCGATCGCCGCGTCGCTATGCACCGCCGCCCAGATCGGCGGATAGGGCTTCTGGAACGGCTTGGGCTGCGGCAGCGCCTCGTCGAAGTGGAAATACTTGCCGTTGAAGGTGACCTCGCTCTGGGTCCAAGCCATCTTGACGATCTGCAGCACCTCGCCCGAGATCGCCGCGCGCTGATAGAAATCGACGCCCCAGCGCATGAATTCGTGCTCGTGCACGCCGATGCCCGTGCCGAACTCGACGCGCCCGTGCGAGAGCTGATCGAGCATCGCCACTTCCTGCGCCAGGCGGATTGGATGATAGAAGGGCAGCTGCCACATCATCGCGCCGATGCGCAGCTTCGAGGTCGCGCGCGCGACGGCGGTCAGATAGACGCTCGGCGCGGTGATCCGGCCGATCGGCGAGTTCTGGTGCTCGATGACGAAATAGGAATGCCAGCCGGCTTCCTCAATCTCCTGGGCGAGCCGGATATGCTCGTCATAGATGTCGGCCATCGGCCGGTCCGTCGGCGCATAGCCGCCGACCGCATCCCAAAGCGCGAAATCGATCTCCGCCATCTGGCACCGCCCTCTGTTTCTTTGGCCTGAGCTTAGCACGCGGCAGGCGCCAGGACAGCGTGCGACCGATCCCCGAAACCAAACGCCGCAAGCGCTGTTACATCAATGACGGCGCACGCATTTCGGGCGCCGCGTTATCCGTCGTTTAGCGAGGAGGGAAGATGAAGATCGCCAATATCATGAGTCGCGACGTGTATTTCATCAGCCCGAACATGACGCTGCGCGAAGCAGCTTTCTTGATGATGAAGATCGATGCCGGCGCACTGCCGGTGGCCGAGCACGACAAGCTCGTCGGCATGCTCACCGACCGCGACATTGCCATCCGCGGCATTGCCGACGGCAAGGGCCCCGACGCCAAGGTCAGCGAAGCCATGAGCCGCGAGATCAAATACTGCTATGACGACGAGGACGTCGCACATATCGCGGAAAACATGGCCGAGCTCCAGCTTCGCCGCCTGCCGGTGATGTCGCGCGCCAAGCGCCTGGTCGGGATCGTTTCACTTGCTGATCTGACCCGCGGGTCGCTGCCGAACACCGCGCGAGCGCTGCATGGCATCTCGCACCGCGGCGGGCTGCACAATCAAAGTCGCGCCGCCTAGCCGCGGGGCGAGGAACCGATCGACCGGCCGGCCGTTGCTTGAGCGGAGCGATTTCCCCGAGGGAGCCAAGCGATGAGCGACATCAAGACCCCGGCTCACGAGAAGACCAAGGACGAGCCGGGCGCCAGCGTCGACGAGCAGATCGACGACAGCTTCCCTGCCAGCGATCCGCCCTCCTACAACTCCGGCGGCCGCGTCGGACGGCCCGACCGCGCGCCCCACCGCGACAAGGACAAGGCACCAGCCAAGCCCGAGAAATAACCGGCAGTCGGATCTTTGGACAATCTGACCCCGCAGCATCTCGACCGCGTCGTCGATATCGCCTGGACTTGGACGGCGGCATTCTTGCCGCGCTTCGTCGCGGCGATCGTCATCCTGGTGCTCGGCGGGATCGTCGCGCGCTGGCTGTCGCGCACGGTATTCGGCATTGCGAGCCGCAGCGCGCATATCGACCCGACGGTGCGGCCGATCCTCGCGGCGATGGTCCGCTACAGCGTGCTGATCCTCGTTTTCATCGCCGCGCTGAGCCAGGTCGGGGTCCAGACGGCATCGCTCTTCGCCGTGCTCGGCGCCGCGGGTCTCGCCATCGGCCTCGCCTTGCAGGGGACGCTCAGCAACATCGCCGCCGGGCTGATGCTGTTGTGGCTGCGGCCATTTCGCATCGGCGATTTCATCGAAGTCAACGGCATGGCGGGCACGGTGCGCGAGATCGGCCTCTTCGTCTGCCATCTCGAGACCTTTGACGGCATCTTCCTGTTCGCGCCCAATTCGACGATCTGGAACAACGCGCTCAAGAATCACACTCGCAATGCCGGGCGGCTGATCTCGGTCGACATCACCGTGCCGGCCAAGGCCGATATCGCGCGCGTGCGCGACCTGCTTCTCGGCATGGCGAAACGCGACAACCGCATCTTGAAGACTCCGGCGCCGCGCGTCTTCGTGGAAAGCATGACCGGCGGAGGGCTGCTGCTCAATTTCCGCCTCTGGGCGGCGCATGAGAATGTCGGCGAGCTGCAGCGCGTGATCGTCGAGGACGCCAAGCGCGAGCTCGAAGGCCAGGGGATCGAGACCTTGCAGCCGCAGCAGGTCGTGCGCGTCATCCCGCCCGACAGCGATCCCTCGCGGTTGCTCTCGACCGCCCAGCCCTATATCGACTGACCGGATATCGACTGACCGGGCGGGTCGCGATTGGCGGCGCCCAAGGGCTTGGAGCAATAGCGACTTTCCTCTACAACAAGCCGTCCGTTGCAGCCGAGAAGAGAGCCATGGCTTCCCTGCCCCGCTCGGTCGGCGACACGCTTGCCCTTCTGGGAAAGGGCCAATACGTGTCCGACCGCAGCCTCGCCACCGCGATCTACTTGTCGCTGACGCTCAACCGCCCGCTCTTCCTCGAAGGCGAAGCGGGCGTCGGCAAGACCGAGATCGCGAAGGTGCTGTCCGAGACGCTCGGCCGCCGGCTCATCCGCTTGCAATGCTATGAAGGCCTCGACGTCGCTTCGGCCGTCTACGAGTGGAACTATCCGCGGCAGATGATCGAGATCCGCCTCGCCGAAAGCGGCGAAGAGAGCAAGGACACGGTCGAAGAAGAGATTTTCAGCGATCGCTTCCTCATCAAGCGGCCGCTGCTGCAGGCCTTGGAGCCCGATCTCAACGGCGCGCCGGTGCTGCTGATCGACGAGCTCGACCGCACCGACGAGCCGTTCGAGGCGTTCCTGCTCGAGGTGTTGTCGGATTACCAGATCACGATCCCCGAGATCGGCTCGATCAAGGCCGAGCATCCGCCGATCGTGATCGTCACCTCGAACCGCACGCGCGAGATCCACGACGCGCTCAAGCGCCGCTGCTTCTATTATTGGATCGACTATCCGAGCGCCGAGCGTGAGACTGAGATCCTGAAGCTCAAGGCGCCAACCGCCGCCGCCGGCCTCAGCCGCGAGGTCGTCGCCTTCGTGCAAAAGCTGCGCAAGACGCAAGACCTCTTCAAGCTGCCAGGCGTCGCCGAGACCATCGATTGGGCGCATGCCCTCTCGCAGCTCGACGTGCTGGCGCTCACCCCCGAGGCGATCAACGACACGCTCGGCGTGCTGCTGAAATATCAGGACGACATCGCCAAGATTCAGGGCAGCGAGGCCGAGCGCCTGCTGGCTCAGGTCAAGAACGAGCTCGCCGCCACCGGCGGCTGAGTCGGGAAGCCGACCGAAGGCACGTCGCTAAACGCGTGCCGCCACGCGTGCGGGAACGATCACGATTACCTCGGGTTCTCTTCTGAACCAGGAGGAGATTCCCTGCCATGAGCTTGTTCAGTACCCTCAAAAACCGCCCCTTCCCCTTCTCGCCCGGCGCCGAGGAAGCCGATGCCGACATCCTCGACACGCTGAAGAAAGAGCACGACGAAGTCGCCGAGTTGCTGTCGCAGCTTGTCAAGAGCGACCGCGCCGCCGAGCGCAAGGCGCAGGTGAAGCAAATCAAATCGGCCCTGATCCCGCATCTGCGCGCCGAGGAAAAGTACGTCTACAACGCGATCTACGGCCTCAAGGACAAAGACGCCAAGCAGGACAGCGCCGAGGGCTATATGGAGCACCAGCTGGCCGAGAAAATGCTGGCGACGCTCGAGAAGATCGGCGACGCGATGTCGCCGGAATTCGCCGCCGGCGCCAAGGTGCTGAAGGAAATGGTCGAGCATCACGTCGAGGAAGAAGAGAACAACGTCTGGAAGGACGTGAAGAAGAACTTCTCCGACGAGGAACGGATCGCGATGAACCGCAAATTCCTGGCGGCGAAGAGAAAGGTCGGCGCCGCTATTTCCTGATCGCGAAAACCGCGGCCGCCCGGACCGTCGCGGCCGCGGTCCTTGCCGCCTTCGCGCAAGGGCGTGTAAAACGCTGACTCATGGAAGGTCTCGCCGAGCCGCCCCTGCCTGAATCCGGGCCTCAATCCGGCGGGCGGCTCTCTCAGAACATCATGTATTTCGCGCGCACGCTGCGCGCCGCCGGCCTGCCGATCGGCCCGGGCGCGGTGCTGAACGCGCTGCAAGCGGTCGAGGCGGTCGGCATCGAGAATCGGCGCGATTTCTACTGGACGCTGCACGCCGTCTTCGTCAACAAGCACGACCAGGAAGAGATCTTCGACCAGGCCTTCCACATCTTCTGGCGCAATCCGCAGCTGCTCGAGAAGATGCTGGCGCTGATGCTGCCGGGCTTCGCGCCGCAGGAGCCGGAAAAGGGCGAGGAGATGAATCGCCGCCTCGCCGAGGCACTGCAAGGCGACGGCGACAAGGACGCGAAGGAAGGCGAGACCGAGATCGAGCTCGATTCGGCGATGACCTATTCCGCGCAGGAGGCGTTGCGCGGCATGGATTTCGAGAAAATGTCGAACGAGGAGGTCGACCGGGCGAAGAAAGCCTTGGAGCGCATGGCGCTGCCGCTCGCCGATCTCAAGACGCGGCGCTTCGCCTCGGATCCGCGCGGCAGCCGCGTCGATCTCCGGGCGACGATGCGCGCACAGCTTCGCGCCGGCGCCCTCATCGCGCTCCGCCACAAGAAGCCGCGCACCCGGCCGCCGCCGCTCGTCATCCTCTGCGACATCTCCGGCTCGATGAGCCGCTACAGCCGCATTTTCCTGCATTTCATGCATGCGGTGACCAACGACCGCGACCGCGTCTACACCTTCCTCTTCGGCACGCGGCTCTCCAACGTCACGCGCTATCTGCGCTACAAGGACATCGACATCGCGCTCGACAAGGTCGCGCAGGCGGTCGAGGACTGGTCCGGCGGCACGCGGATCGGCCAATGTCTCGCCGATTTCAACCGCAACTGGTCGCGGCGCGTGCTGGGCCAGGGCGCGATCGTCGTCCTGATCACCGACGGGCTCGACAGGGACGCCGGCGCCGGTATATCCCAGGAAATAGAGCGGTTGCACAAATCCTGCCGACGCCTCATCTGGCTCAATCCGCTGTTGCGCTACGAGGGATTCGCACCCAAATCATTGGGCATGCGGGCGATCCTGCCCCATGTCGACGAGTTCCGGTCGGTGCATAATCTCGACAGCATCGCCGAATTGGTGAAAGCGTTGAGCCGGCCCGGGCCGCGCCGCCTGGAGGCGGCCTCTGCCTGGCGCGAAGCGGGGTGATCATGGACGACAATCAGGAAATCTTGGACCAAGCGCGGAAATGGCAAGCCGAGGGCAAGGGCGTCGCGGTCGCGACCGTGGTCACGACCTGGGGCTCCTCGCCGCGCCCGGTCGGCTCGAAGCTCGCGGTCGACCAGGACGGCCGCTTCCTCGGCTCGGTCTCGGGCGGCTGCGTCGAAGGCGCGGTCATCGGCGAAGCCCAGGACGCGATCAAGGACGGCAAGCCCCGGCTGCTCTCCTTCGGCGTCACCAACGAACAAGCCTGGGAGGTCGGGCTTGCCTGCGGCGGCAAGATTCAGGTCTTCGTGGAGCGCGCGGAATGAAGCTCCAATACCTCGATCGGGCGGTGGCGGCGAGCCGCGCCGGCAAGCCCGCCGCGATCGCCACCAATCTCACCTCAGGACTTCAAAGCCTTATTGAAGGCTCTGAAGTTACGGGAAATCTTAAGATCGACGGCGAGATCCAGACCGGCGTAAGGAAGGCCCTTGCCGAGGATCGCAGCACCACGATCGAGACTTCCGCGGGACCGGTCTTCGTCGAGGTGTTCAACCCGCCGCTGCGCTGCTTCGTCGTCGGCGCCGTGCATATCGCCCAGCCGCTCGCCCGCCTTTCCGCCGAGCTCGGCTACAAGGTGACGGTGGTCGATCCCCGCACCGCCTTCGCGACCGACGCCCGGTTCCCCGAGATCGAGCTCTCGACCGAATGGCCGGACGAGGCGTTGTCGCGGTTGAAGCCGGACAAGCGCAGCGCGGTCATCACCCTCACCCACGATCCGAAGCTCGACGATCCGGCGCTCGCCGAGGCGCTGAAATCGGCGGCCTTCTATATCGGCGCACTCGGCTCGCGGAAAACGCACGCGGCGCGGCTGCGCCGCCTCGCCGAACTCGGCTTCCAGCAGGCCGATCTCGACCGCATCCACGGCCCCGTCGGCCTCAATATCGGCGCCATCTCTCCGGCCGAGATCGCGGTCGCGATCCTTGGCCAGGTCACCGCGGTGCTGCGCGCCGACCGCTTGAAAGCGCGCGAAGCCGCATGAAATTCGGCGAGATGCCACTCGCCGAGGCGCAGGGCGCGATCCTCGCGCATAGCGTCAAGCTGGGATCGCGTTCCCTCAAGAAAGGCAAGCCGCTCACCGCCGAGGACATCGCCGCACTCGCAGCCGCCGGCAAGACCAGCGTCATCGCGGCGCGGCTCGAGCCGGGCGACGTCGTCGAAAACGCCGCCGCCGACCGCGTTGCCGCGGCGCTCGCCCATCCCGGCGTCTCGGCGACGCCGGCCTTCACCGGCCGGGCGAATTTCTATGCCGCTACCGGCGGGCTCTGCGTGATCGATCGCGACGCCGTCGATCGCTTCAACCTCATCGACGAGGCAATCACCATCGCGACCATCGAGCCGGCGAGTGTCGTCGAGCCCAAGCAAATGGTCGCGACGGTCAAGATCATCCCCTTTGCCGTGCGCGCCGAGACGCTCGATGCCTGCGTCGCTTTGATCAAGGGCAGCGCTCTCTTCGGGGTGGTGCCGTTCAAGCCGCATCGCACCGCGCTGATCCAGACCACCCTTCCCGGCCTCAAGGAAAGCATCCTCGACAAGACGGTCGAGACCACGCGCGAGCGCCTCGCCGAACTGGGCTCGGGCCTCGATTGGGAAAAGCGCTGCGCCCATGATCCGGCGGCGCTGGCGCCGGCGATCGAGGAAATGGTCAAGGCCGGCGCCGCGCTGGTGCTGGTGGCCGGCGCCTCGGCGATCCTCGACCGCCGCGACGTCATTCCCGCCGCCGTTACCGCGCTCGGCGGCGCGATCGAGCATTTCGGCATGCCGGTCGATCCCGGCAATCTCTTGCTGATGGCGCGCGTCGGCAATGTGCCGGTGCTCGGTCTGCCTGGTTGCGCACGCTCGCCCAAGGTCAACGGCTTCGACTGGGTGCTGCGCCGGGTGCTGGCCGGCCTGCCGGTCGGGGCCGATGCGATCCGGCGCATGGGTGTCGGCGGCCTCCTCTCCGAGATACCGTCGCGGCCCTCGCCGCGCGCCGCGGCCGGTGGACCGCCGACCGTCGCCAAGCCGCAACGGCCGCGCATCGCCGGCATCATCCTCGCCGCCGGCAAGTCCTCGCGCATGGGCGCGCTCAACAAGCTGCTGATCCCGATCGACGGCAAGCCGATGGTCCGCCGCGCCGCCGAAGCGGTGGTGGCGGCAAAGCTCTCGCCCGTGCTCGTGGTGACCGGCCACCAGCGCGAGCAGGTCGAGGAAGCACTTAAAGGCCTGCCGGTAACCTTTTTGAATAACAGCAATTATGCCGCCGGTATGTCGACGTCGCTCAAGTGCGGGATCGAGGCGGCGCCGGGCGATTGCGACGGCGCGCTCGTCGCTCTAGGCGACATGCCGCTGATCACCGGACGCGAGATCGAGCAGCTCGTCAACGCCTTCAATCCGGTCGAAGGCCGGTCTATCGTTGTGCCGACTCGACGCGGCAAGCGCGGCAACCCGGTCCTCTGGGCGCGGCGTTTCTTCGGCGAGATGACGGCGGCTGGCGGCGATGTCGGTGCCCGGCACCTGTTCACCGCCTATCCCGAGGCGATCGTCGAAGTCGAGATGGCCGGCGATGGTGTCCTGACCGATATCGACACGCCGCAGGCCTTGGCTCGCCTTGCTGCCGCCAAAATCGACGCCTAGTTAATTTTTTTTGTCAGTGATGAATAAAACGCCAAGCCGCGCGTTGTCGGCTTGGCCACAACAAAAACCTTTGGAGGGGCCCGCCATGACTACCTTGATCGGAACCGTCACCCTCGCTGGGACGGTGTTCGGCGCCTTGATCGGCCAGATCGCCACCGGAGCCGAATTCGCCGGCGTCATCATCGCCTCGCTGGTGCTCATCACCCTGCGCAACGTCCGCGACTAAATTTCTTTTAAAACCAGCCGCTTACCTACCATCTCTCTTCAGACCACGTAGTCGGCCAGCGCGGTCTCGTCGACCGGCGGCTTTGCCGTCATCGCGTTGAAGACCGGCGTCAGCACCAGCGCGACCAGCAAATTCAGGATCACGGTATAGAAGGCGGCATAGCCGGGGAAGGTCCAGCCGCCGACCGCCAGCGGATAGGTGGCGCTGAAATTCATCACCGCCGCCATCCAGGTTCCCGCCACCGTCCCCACCGTCCAGCCGCAGAGCAGCGCCCAATCGTTCAGCTTGCGGGTGTAAAGCCCGAAGATCACCGCCGGGAAAGTCTGAACGATCCAGATGCCGCCGAGCAGCTGGAGCTGGATCGCGTATTGCAGCGGCAGGAACAGCACGAAGATCAGCGCGCCGAACTTCACGATCAGCGACACCCATTTGGCGATCTGCGCCTCGGCCCGGCCCGATAGCGCCGGATTGAAGAATTCGCGGTGGATGTTGCGCGTATAAAGATTGGCAGACGCTATCGACATGATCGCCGCCGGCACCAGCGCGCCGATGCCGATCGCCGCGAAGGCGATGCCGACGAACCATGACGGGAACGCCCAGAGCAGGATCGCCGGCGCTGCGAAGGTCGCCTTGTATTGGGCGAAGCCGGCGGCGAATTGCGGCAGCTTGTCGATGCCCGCCGCGATCACGAAGAAGCCGAACAGCGTCAGCAAGCCGAGCATGAAGGAATAGAGCGGCAGCATCGCCGCGTTGCGCCTGACCGCACGCGCGCTGCTCGCCGAGAGGATGCCGGTCATCGAATGCGGATAGAGGAAGAGCGCCAGCGCCGAGCCGAGAGCGAGCGTCGCAAAGGCGCCGTAGGAGCCCGTGCTCGCCGCGGGCGGCGCCGCCAGCAGCAGCTTTGCCGCCGGCACCGCGGCGAAGATCTTGGCGAAGCCGCCGAGCTTGATCGGGATCACGATCACCGCCGTGAACGCCGTCAGATAGATCAGCAGATCCTTGACGATCGCGATCGCCGCCGGGGCGCGCAGCCCGCTGCTATAGGTGAAGGCGGCGAGGATGACGAAGGCGATGATCAGCGGAATGTCCCCGCTCAGCCCGGTGCCGGAAATGCCCATGCCGCCGATGACGACCTGCAGGCCGACGAGCTGCAGCGCGATATAGGGCATGGTCGCGACGATGCCGCTCAAGGTAATGGCGAGCGCCAGCCAGCGATTGCCGAAACGGCCGCGAACGAAATCGGCCGCGGTGATGTAGCCGTGCTTGTGGCACACCTGCCACATCCGCGGGAAAGCGACGAAGAGCAGCGGAAAGATGAGGATCGTATAGGGCACAGCGAAGAACGCGACCGCGCCCTGGCCGTAAGCGAGCGCCGGCAGCGCAACGAAGGTGTAGGCCGTGTAGATATCGCCGCCGATCAGGAACCAGGCGACCACGGTGCCGAAGCGGCGCCCGCCGAGGCCCCATTCATGCAGCGTGTTGAGATCGCCGCGGCGCCAGCGCGCCGAGACGAAGCCGAGCCAGGTGATGAAGCCGAACAGCAGCACGAAGATGGTGAGAGCCGTCCAGTTGATCTGTTCCATGTGATCCCCCGTTTCCCGCGCGCCGGCGCTATTCGGCGAAATAGACGATCGCGGTCACCGCGGCGCCGACGATCACCAGGAGCAGCTGGAACCAGTAGAAGAACGGCATGCCGATGAAGGTCGGATCGACCCGGTTGTAGAGCGGCACCCACAGCGTCACGACACAAAGAGCAATCAGGAGCAGATACCACCAGCTCCAGCCCCGGTTGCGCGGCGATTCCATCCCGTCCCCGTTTTCTCCCGGCGCTTTGGCCGAGTCTCTCACGTCCGGTTACCATGAGCCTCGCGATTCGGTCAACTGCTTGCAGGCAAGCGCTGTCCGATCGCGACGGTTTCGGCTATTTTCGCGCATGCTTTTCGGCCTCGATCCGCTCGTCACCGCCACGGTGATCCTCGGCATCACCTATGCGCTGGTGATTTCCGACCGTTTCGATCGCTCGATCCTCGCCTTGCTCGGCGGCGGCGCGATGATCGCCTCGGGCGTGCTGACGCAGCAGGAAGCGATCCGCGGCATCGACTTCAACACCATCGCTCTGCTCGCCGGCATGATGATCCTGGTCGCGATCGCACGGCGCTCGGGGATGTTCGAGCTCCTCGCCATCTGGTCGGCGCAGCGCGTCCGCGGCTCGCCGGCGGGCGTGCTCTGCCTGCTCTCGCTGGTAACGGCGGTCGTCTCCGCCTTCCTCAACAACGTCACGCTGGTGCTGGTGATCGCGCCGGTGACGCTGTCGATCGCGCAGCGGCTGCGGGTTCCACCCTACCCCTTCCTCGTCGCTGTAATCATGGCCTCGAATATCGGCGGCGCGGCGACGCTGGTCGGCGATCCGCCGAACATGATGATCGGTTCGGCCGCGGCGCTAAGCTTCAACGCCTTCATCCTCAATCTGGCGCCGGTGACCATCGTGGTGATGGCCTGCCAGCTCCTCGCGACCCACCTGATCTGGGGACGCCGGACCGGCACGACGCGCGAGGCACGCGAGGCGGTGATGGCGATCGCGGCGCGCTCGGCGATCACCGATCAACGGCTGCTATGGCTGTCACTGCTGGTTTTTGCCGTAACCTTGCTTGGTTTCGTTTTCGCGACGCCTTTGCATCTTGAGGACGGCACCGTCGCGCTGATCGGCGCCGCCGCGCTGATGCTGCTCGACAACATCGTGCACCATCATTCGCTCCATGCCGAGAGGACCATCGCGATCTACGGCGATGTCGATTGGATCACGATCTTCTTCTTCGTCGGGCTGTTCGTCGTGGTGCATGGCGTCGAGACCACCGGCGGGCTGGCGCGCATCGCCCAGGCGCTGAGCGCGGCGACGCATGGCAACCTCGCGGTCGCCGCATCGGCGATCCTCTGGGGCTCGGCGATCCTCTCGGCGATTGTCGACAACATTCCTTTCGTCGCGGCGATGATCCCGGTGGTGAAGGTCCTCGCGCCCGCGGTTGGCGGCGAGCCGGCGCTTGCGCCGCTATGGTGGGCACTGGCGCTGGGCGCATCGCTCGGCGGCAACGCCACGCTGATCGGCGCTTCGGCCAATCTCGCGGTCGCCGGGATCGCACGGCGCGCCGGGCTGCGTTTCGATTTCCTCGGCTACGCGCGCTACGCCGCGCCGCTGACCGTGCTCAGCCTCGCAATCTGCCAGCTCTATCTCTGGCTGCGCTATTTCTAGGGCGTGCGTGAGTTAGGACGTCCCGGGTAGGCTCGCTGCGCGGCGCCCTTCACCGAGGCTCCGCAAGAACGCGCGCGCCGGATATTCGATGCAGTACGACACGGCGGCGCCAAGCCAGAGCGTCGGGATGCAGAAGAACACGACCATCGTGAGGGACACCGGCCAACCGAGCGCATTCACCGCTTGGCTCTCGTGAATCAGCCACATGACCGGCACCATTTGCACCATGTAGATCGAATAGGAGATGCGGCCGAGATATTGCAGTGTCGTCGAGCCGAGGATGTGGCGGGTGCGGGCCTCGTTATGAGCCCCGGCGAGAATCAGGAACGGGAAAAAGCCGATGATCGCGGCATCTGTCCCGTGAAGCTCGCTAACGGCGATGATGGCTGCGACCATGAGCAAGAATGTGCTGTCGCGGCGCAGGACCTCGCGCGCCCATCCGCTGGCGAAAAGCCGGTAAGTGATCACGCCGAGCAGGAATTCAGGGAGACAGCGGGTCAACACGAGGGGACCATAGGAGATGTCCGCATTCCCATGTTTGATCACGATAACGGCAAGCGCGAGCGCCGCGGCGATGCCCGCAGGCAACGCGACCGACCGTTTGCGCAAGAGCGAATGGACCACGACGGGAAACAGAAGATAGGCGTAAAATTCGGCGCTGATGGACCAGGATGGGATATTCCAATTGAGGTAGCCGAGCCAGGGTCCCTGGCCGAGCACGAGGTTTATCAACAAGGCGCGGCCGCTGAACTCGGGCGAGCTGTTATAGAAGGGCAGCAGGAGCGCGAGAGCACAAAGATGTACGGGATAAATCCTCGCCACGCGCGCCCAGAGGAATTGCACAAGCTGCCGGCGCGACGGTCTTTCGTCCAGCGAGCGTCCGTAGACATGGGCGAGGACGAAACCGCTCAGGAAAAAAAAGAAGTCGACCGCAAGATAACCGCGCGAGAGGCCAACGCCGTTGGTCGCCTGCGAAAGGTGGAGCGCATGAAAGCCGAGGACGACGAGCGCGGCGATGCCGCGCATCGCCGTCAGCGAGCGAAGCTCCCGGGCGTCGGCCATTTCAGCGCTTCCCCACTCCAACCGACGCTGACATCAATGGCCCCGCCCCGCCGCCCAAACGGAGGAAAGGTGGATTATCCCGCGTTAACGCGTGATTAATTTTCTCCCGCGTCCGGCGAAACTTCGCTCACAAAGGTGTCCCTTACACCTTGGCGAGCGCGATGTTGCGGCGTTTCAGGTCGGGTACCTTGGCGACGCCCGAGAGCAGCATCGTCGAATGGAGTTCGCCTGCCATCCACTCATAGAGGCTCTTGACCCCCGGCGCTCCGCCGCACATGAGGCTCCACAGCACGGGCCGCCCCACCGCGCACACCGTCGCGCCCATCGACACCGCCTTGAAGACGTCGACGCCGCGCCGGACGCCGCTGTCGAAGATGATGGGCACGCGCCCTTCGACCGTGTCCACCGCCGAGCGCAGCATGGTGAAAGAGCCGGGGCCGCCATCCATCTGCCGGCCGCCGTGATTGCTGACCCAGATCGCCGACGCACCCGATTTGAGCGCTTCGCGGATGTCGTCGGTCTCCACAACGCCCTTGGTGATGACGGGGAGTCCCGACGCCTCGCGCAGGAAGCCAATATCGGAAAAACTCAGATCGTACTTCATGTCGGCGAAATTGCCGTGGCCGCCGTAACGGGGATCATGATTGCCGACCGTAAGGTTGGGATCGCGCGGGCGGCCGAAGGCGATGTATTCATCGCTCTGCCCTGGCCCCAGCGCGTCGGCGGTGAGCACGATCGCCGAGAAGCCGGCGGCTTTCGCGCGCTGCACCAGCCAGCGGTTCAGCTCCATGTCGCGATTCATATAGATCTGGAACCATTTGGGGCCCGGCGTCGCCTTGGCGATATCTTCCAGCGGCCGGGTCGACGCGCCCGAGGAGACATAGAGCGTGCCGGCAGCGCCCGTGCCGCCGGCGGTCGCGACCTCGGCATCGATATGGAAGCTGCCATGCCCGCCCATCGGACAGGTGATCATCGGAAACGGCAGCTGATGGCCGAGGATCGAGGTGTGCAAGTTGATCGCCTCGTTGCCGACATGCTGCAGCCGGCGCGGCGAGATCGGCATCGCATCGAGCGAGGCGCGGTTCGCGCGATAGGTCAGCCCTTCGCCGCACCAGCCGGTGATGGCAAAGCGCTCGGGCGAGATCGCCTTGCGCGCCTCGGCCTCGAGATGCTCGGGGCTGACGATGTTCAGGGGGTTGCTGGCGCTGCTGGCCTTGCCGAAATCGGGCGGCAGCGCCTGCGGCGTTGCCGGCGGCGTCGATGGCGCCGGCGGCGCCGGCATCCCCTGGGCCTGTGATGATGCGGGCGCATCCGCGGCAAGCGCTTCGGTTGCGCTGGCGGCGATCAGCGCTCCGGCGCCGACCGCTTGGAACAGGCTGCGTCGTGACGGTATCATGGCATTCCCCCTAAAGTTTTCTCGATCTTGAGAGTGCGCCCATCGGGTGCTGCCGACAAGGGCGGCCGAGCCCCTTTGTCGCGCGCGAGCAAATGCGTTTCAGCCGCTGGGATTCGCGTGCGTCAGGCCCTTGAGCAACAGCCGCTCGAGCTGGCCGACCGCGACGTACATCGCGATCGATAGGGTCGCGAGCACGCTAACCCCGACCCAGATGAGCGCGACGTCGTAGGTTTGGCCGGCGTAGAGGATTTGTCGGCCGAGCCCGTGCTGCGACGAGACGAATTCGCCGATGACCGCGCCGGTGAGGGCGAGCCCGATATTGATGCGCAGCGACGAGACGATCCATGGAAGTACCGAGGGGACGACGAGCTTGGTGAATGCCTGAAATCGTGTCGCGCCGAGGGAATAAAACAGCTTCTCCGAATCGGGATCGATTGCGCGCACCGCGGTCGCGGTCGTCAGCGTCGTCACCACCACCGTGAGCGCGATGCCGATCGCGATCTTGGATGCGAGGCCGATGCCGAACACGATGACGAGCATCGGCGCCAGGGCGAGCTTCGGCGTCGCCTCGAAGCAGATGAGGAAGGGCTGCGCGAGCGCGGCAAAGTTGCGCGACCACCAGAAGGAGAGCCCGATGAGCGTTCCCGAGAGCGTCCCGAGGACGAATCCCAGAATGGTCGATTGAAAGGTGAAGGCGGTATCGGCGAGTGCTTGGCCGCTCGCGACGAAGACCTCGAACTTCGCCCAGATCTGCGACGGATAGGACCAATAGAAGGCGTCGATCCAGCCGATCCGCTCCCCGGCCTCCCAGGCGCCGAGAATCACGGCGATGATGGCCATCTGAGTCAGCACCAGCTTCCAGGCGGGCCAGGCGCGCCGTGTCCCAAGCCGGCGCCCGCGGCGCGGACCCTCGCTCATGCCGCCTCTCCGCCGGCCATGTCGCGGCCGTCGACATGGCGCAGCAGCTCCAGGCAGCGCTGCTTCAGGGCGATGAAATCCGGATGATGAAGCGTCTCCGGCGCGCGCGGACGGCTGATCGGCACGTCCAACGTGTCCTTGATGCGCCCGGGGCGCGGCGTCATGACGATGACCTGATCCGAGAGGTAGACCGCCTCCTCGACATCATGCGTGACGAAGACCACGGTCTTCTGGAAATCCGCCCAGAGCTGCAGGAGCCATTCTTGCATCTGCGCGCGTGTCTGCGCGTCGAGCGCGCCGAACGGCTCGTCGAGCAACACGACGTCGCTGTCGTAAAGCAGCGTGCGCAAGAGCGCCGCTCGCTGCCGCATACCGCCCGAGAGCGCGGCGGGATAATGCGACTCGAAGCCGGCAAGCCCGTAGCGGCGCAGATGGGGAGCGGCACGCTCGCGTGCCTCGCGCTTCGGGACGCCGCGCAGCTCCATGCCGAGAATGACGTTATCGAGCACGGTTCGCCACGGCAGCAACATATCCTTCTGCAGCATGTAGCCGGTGAAGCCGATCATGCCAGTGATCTTCATGCCGTCGAGATAGATATCGCCCTGCGAGGGCACGAGCAGCCCCGCGATGAGATTGAAGATCGTCGATTTGCCGCAGCCGGACGGACCGAGGATCGAGATGAAGCGGCGCTCCGGAATGGCGATCGTTACGGCATCGAGAGCCGCGACCTCCTCGCGATGAGTGCCGGAAAATGCGTGACTGACTGCACGGAGTTCGAGCTTCGTGCCGCGGGACGTCATCTCAGCATTTCGAGAGCCCGCGATCGACCGCGTCGATGATCTGGTCGATGTGGGCCTGTTCCACGATCAGCGGCGGCGACAACCCCAGCGAGCCTCCACCCGCGCGCACGAAGACTCCCGCCTCGGCCGTGGCCTGGACGATGCGCTCCATCGTCTTGTCGTCGATCGGCTTCTTCGTTTTGCGGTCGGAAACGAGCTCGAGCCGCGCCATCAGGCCCTTGCCCTGCACGTCGCCGACGATTGAATGCTTTTGATGCAGCCGCTGCAACCCGTCGAGCAGTTGCTGGCCCAAAGTCTTCGCATTCTCCCAGATGCGGAGCTCGCGCGCGATATCGAGCGCGGCGCAAACAGCGGCACAGCCGACGGGATGGCCGGAATAGGTATAGCCGTGGCCGATCGAGCCGGCCGCATCGTGATTCTTCTCGAAGGCATCGCTGATGCGGCGATTGACCAACGTGGCACCGAGCGGGAAATAGCCGCTGGTGATGCCTTTCGCGACCGTCATCATGTCGGGCTTCACGCCCCAGCCGCGCGAGCCGCAGGGATCGCCGGTCCGGCCGAAGCCGCACACGACTTCATCGGCGATCAGCAGCACGCCGTATCTGTCGCAGATCTCGCGCACGCGCGGCCAATAATTGGGCGGCGGCACGTAAAGCCCGCCGGCCGAGGTCACCGGCTCGAGCAGGAACGCGGCGACCGTGTCCGGGCCTTGGAAGATAATCTCCTCTTCGAGCATCCGCGCGCAGAGCTCGCCGAGCCGCATCGGATCCTGCTCTTCGAACGGATTGCGATACGTCCAGGGCGACGCGACGTGATAGCAGCCCGGCAAGAGCGGCTCGTAATTGCGCCGATGATTGGCGCGGCTGTTGAGCGACGCGCCGCCGAAATGCGAGCCGTGATAGCCGTTCTTCACCGCGATGAATTTGTAGCGGTCCTTCTGGCCGAGCAGCTTCCAATACTGCCGCGACAGACGCAGCGCGGTTTCGACCGCATCGGAGCCGCCCGAGCAGAAGAACACCCGGGTCATCCCCTCCTCGGCGAACCATTCGTCGATCAGCTTCTTGGCCGCGCGCTCGGCGGGGCGATTGGTGTTGCCGCGGAACGACGAGAAATAGGGCAGCTTGTCGAGCTGCTCGGCGATCGCCTGCTTGATTCGCGTCTGGCTGTAGCCGAGGGTGACGACGGAGAGGAGACCGCTCGTCGCGTCGAGCAACCGCGTTCCATCCTCGGTAATGATGTGAACGCCCTCGCCGCGATCGATCGTGCGTTGCCGCGGCACGACCTCGGGCGAGGGATGGCCCGACGGGTGCCAGAAATACTGCCCGTCCTGATCGGCGAGAGATGCTTGCTTCGCGTCGTCCATGATCCCCCCAGGCGGCGGCACTTAACAGCCAATGGGCGTGCGTATCCGCGTTGATGACGATACTCCATTTGGGAAGCCGCTGAAACTCGTTCGCCATGCCGCGGGCAAGGTCGTGGACGCCAGCGCTGAAACATGCGAACGTCGCGACGGCCCGGCAAGAGGCCGGAGCCAAAGGTATGGGGGATCGATCATGCGCCGATGGCTCGCCGTTTTCCTGCTTCTCGCTTTGGGCTTCGCGGCGCGGCCAAGCGCCGCAAAGGACATCGTGATCGCGGAGCCGGTGCACGGCGCGGGATTTCTGCCCGTCTACGTTGCGAAGGACAAGGGCTACTTCAAGGACGAGGGCCTCGACGTCACGCTCGATACGATGGATGGCGGCGCCATGATTCCCGCGGTGGTTTCGGGCCAAGCCTTCGCGCTGACCGCTTCGGTCGATCGCAACGCCATGGCGAAGGTCGGCGGCAAGGACGTGAAAGCGGTCGTCAATCTCGACGAGCGGGCGAACATCTATCTTATGGCACGCAAAGACCTGATGCCCGTAACGACCGACCTCGCGACGTTTTTGAAAGGCAAGCGCATCGCGGTCGGCGTCTATGGCGGCACGCCCAACAGCATGCTGCGCTATCTGCTGGCAACCAAGTGGCACCTCACCCCCGGCCAGGACGTGACGATCGTGGAGACGACGTCCTCGCCGCTGATTCTGGCGGCGGTCGCCGCGAAGCAGGCCGATCTCGGCGTCAACAGCGAGCCTTTCATCATGCAAGGCATCCACCAGGGAGTGTGGGGCGAGCCGATCTACGCTGCGAAAGACCTCGGCATCTATGCCGATACGGCGCTCAGCGTGCGCGGAGACACCATCCGCGACGATCCCGAAACGGTCCATGGTTTCGTCAGGGCGATGGTGCGGGCGCTCGTCTACGCCAACACACATCGGGACGAAATGCTCGACTTCGCGAAGAAGGAATTCCCGACCGCGCCGCCCGACGGGCTTACGGCTTCGCTCGACCGCATCTACAAGGACCACATCTACAGCACCGACGGCTATATCCCCCCCGAGGCTTGGGCGCTCGGCAATGCGGTGGTCAAGGAAGGCGGCGTCTTGAAAGAGGACGTGCCCTATGACCAGGTCGTCGACATGCGCTTCGTCGATCAGGTGCGCAAGGAGTTGAAGCTCGACTAGTGGGCTGGATTTGAAGTTCCTAAGACCTCTATGGCGTCTGCGTTTAGGAACTTCAAATCCGAAAACCACACGAGATTCAAATAGACTGCTGGTGTGGCTTGAAACCGAAATTCGCTCTGGGTCTTGCACCAACATCTGGCGAATTTCGGATTCCCCACACTAGCTTCGCGGCTGCGAGATAGTGCAGGCCGCCGGACGCCATCCGTGCGCGACATTGCCGGCGACGACGAACAGCGAATAGGCGAGGATACAGACCAGCACCGCCGCCGCGAAGACCTCGACACTCCGCTGCTTGCGGTCAAATTCGACGAGCGATTGGCGACTGCCCGACGGGTTTCTTACCGCCAAATGTCCGGTTAGACGGGATAGCCCTTGGCCTTGCCGGCGAAGCCGCCGAAAAGATCGAGCATGCGCTGGCGCCAGGCATAGACCGGGTCGTCGGCCGCGAGCAGCTTGAAGTCGCTGATGCAGCGGCACCATTGAAAGCTGCCGAAGATCGCGTAGTCGGCATAGAGCGGTTTGTCGCCGCCGAGGAACGGCTGCGCCTTCACGACGAGCCGCAGCGGCACGAGGCTGTCGCGAAAGCCGGCGACCTCGTTGGCGCGGTTCGCGACCGCCGCTTCGAGCGATTTGCCGAGCCGCTCCTCGCGGCTCGAGCGGAAATAGTCGCGATCCTTCGCGTCGACATGCTTCCAGATGTCGAGCACGACGAATTTCATCATCGCGGGCTGCAGGAACCCGTCCGCCCAGCTCGCCTGGAAGCGCGACAGCGCCCTGCCGGCACCGCCGCCGAAGAGCGAGGGGCGGTCGGGATAATTCGTCTCGAGATAGTCGGCGATCGCCCAGGAATCGTTGACCCAGCGCTCGCCATCGACCAGCACCGGCACGCGGCCCTGTTTGCTGAAGGCGATCGCGTCTTTCTCGGTGAAGCGCCAAGGAATGGTCTCGACCTCGAGACCCTTATGCGCGAGCGCCATTTTGATGCGCCAACAGTACGGGCTGAAGCGGCGATCCGCTTCCGCGCCGGCGAGATCGTAGAGCTTCAGCATCGCCTATCCCCAATAACGCCCGGTCGCGCCGACCACGACGACGATGAGGCCGAGCACGAGATTGAACTCGACGATGCGCCGGATCTGGTTGAGCTGCGCCGCCGCGGCGGCGAAATCGCTGCTATCGACGGCGCGGCGGAAGCGCTTCCACGGCGCGAAAAAAAGATGGCCGAAGGCGAGGATCATGATGACGCCCAAGGCTTCCATGATAGTGACGTGCAGACCGCGCACGCCCAGGATCTCCATCGCCATGCCGGTGACCAGCAACAGGATCACCGCCGCCCAGACCCAGGCGAAGAAGCGCTCGAAGATGCGCCGCCACAACGCGAGCCGCACCGGCGCGTCGAGCGGCGCGACCGAGGGCCGCACCATCTGATGCGCGAAGAACATGCCGCCGACCCAGATCACGGCGGCGAGGATGTGGAAGAAGAGAAGGCTCGGAATCATGCGCGGGAGTGTACGTCGCCCGACCATACCGAACCATCCCTATCGTCATGCCCGGACTTGTTCCAGGCATCCACGCGCATGAACACGTGGATCGCCGGGATAAGCCCGGCGATGACGCAGTTGAAGATCGCGCAAGAGAATTATTCCTTCAACTTCGCGCGCAGCAGTGCCTGGGTCTCGGGCGGCAGCGCCTCGATCGCCGCGGCGACGCTCCTCAGGCGGTTGCGCAGCGCGTAGACCTGGTCGAGCAGGTTGAGCACCACCGGCATCGCCTCGATATCGATCAGCAGCTCGTGGCGCAACTCGACGATGAGGTGGAGACGCGCGACATCGATCTCGTGAAAGATATAGCCGCTCGCGACCTGTTCGGGCAGCACCCAGCGCGCCTCAATCCATTGCGTGAGCTCGGTGGCCTCGAGCCCCTTCACCTCGCGCAGCACCGCTTCGAAGGCGATCATGACCGCATCCCCTGGCGCGGATCGTAGGGGTGCTTGCCCGCCCAATCCTTGAGGAAAGTATCGAGCTCGGCATCGGCGCCTTGCGGCAACGCGACCCTGAGCGTCACCAGCTCGTCCCCTTTGCCGGCGACGCCTTTGCCTTTAAGGCGCAGCACCGAGCCAGTATTGGAATGCGGCGGCACGGTCATGGTGACGGGGCCGGTCGGCGTCGGCACGGTGACGCGTCCGCCGAGCACCGCCTCGCCCAGAGTCACCGGCAGGTCGAGCAGGATGTCGTCGCCCTCGCGGCGGAAAAGCGCGTGCGGCGCGATGCGGATCTCGATCAGCGCGTCGCCGGCCGCGCCGCCGCCGAGACCCGGCCCGCCCTGCCCCGCGAGCCGCAGGATCTGGCCGTCGCGCACGCCGGCGGGAATGGTCACGTCGAGGCTCTTGCCGGGCGCGAGCTCGAGGCGTTGCTTGGCGCCGTTGACCGCATCGAGGAAATCGACCGTCAGCGCATATTGCCGATCGCCGCCGCGCATGCGGATGGTCGCGCCCTCGCCGCGCGCGCCGCCTTGACCGAAGCCGCCGCGGCCGAAGAACGAGAACAGATCGTCGAGATCCTCGGGCGCCACGCCTTCCTGCGCGCGATACTTCGCGCCCGGCGCGCCTTCGGCGAAATCCTGATAGGCATAGGCGCGCGGCTTCTCGTTGCCGCTCTCGTCGATCTCGCCGCGATCGAAGCGCGCGCGCTTGTCCGGATCCGACAACAGATCGTAGGCGGCCGAGATTTCCTTGAAGCGCGCCTCGGCCTGCTTGTTGCCGGGGTTGAGATCGGGATGGTGCTTCTTGGCGAGCGCGCGGTAGGCGGCACGAAGCTCGTCGCTCGTCGCCTCTTTCTTGACGCCCAGCACCTCGTAGGGATTTCGTGCAGCCATGTTCTTCGCCGTCTAGGAGCTGCCTCCATATAGGCAGTCTCGCGCCCCGGCCCAAGCCTTGATCGTCGCTAGGCGGCCGCGTGCTTCTCGACCCATTGCGCGTAGGCTTCGAGGAATTTGGTCAGGAACGCGCGGGTGCTGTCGTTGGTCAGCTTGCCGGCCGCATCGAACAGCTTGTCGGCGCCGCCGACATAGGCCTCGGGCTGCTGCATCGCCGGCATGTTGAGGAAGACGAGGCTCTGGCGCAGATGGTGATTGGCGCCGAAACCGCCGATCGCGCCCGGCGCGACGCTGATGATCGCCGCCGGCTTCTTGTCCCAGGCGCTCTGGCCATAGGGCCGCGAGCCGACATCGATCGCGTTCTTGAGCGCCGCCGGGACCGAGCGATTGTATTCCGGGGTGACGAAGATCGCGCCGTCGGCCTTCTTGATCCGCTCGCGGAATTGACGCCACGGCGCCGGCGGATCGCCATCGAGGTCCTGATTATAGAGCGGCAATTGCCCGATCTCGACGATCTCGAGCTTTAGCGAAGCCGGCGCCAGCTCGCGCAACGCGTTCGCCATCTTGCGATTGAAGGATTCCTTGCGCAGGCTGCCGACGAGGACGACGATATCTTTGGGCATGGGAAGTTGCTCCGTCAGGGGGACCGCGGGATGCGGCTAGATATGGCGATCAGGATTGCGACGGCAATGCCGCCAGCGCCTCGCTTTCGCGCCACAGCCGCTCGGCCGCGGCATCGTCCTGCGCCGGCGCGTCGGGCAAGCGCTCGCGGCTTTTGTCGAAATACTTGCCCGTGACGCCCTCGACCAGGGCAGAAGAAGCGAGATAGACCGGCGTCTCGGCGCCGCGCGCGACCGAAATCGCGCCGAAGCGCTTGCCGATGCCGATCGCCCAGCGCCAGAAACCGCGATTGTTGTCGCCGAAGCTCGTCGCGACGAAGCCCGGATGAAGGCAATTGACGGTGACGCCGCTGACGGCGAGCCGCCGCGCCAGCGCGCGCGTGAAAAGGATGTTCGCGAGCTTCGAGCGCTGATAGGCCTTCCACCCGCTATAGCCGATGACGTTCTGCAGATCGGCGAAATCGAGCCGGGCGCCGCGATGCGCCTCCGAGGCGACATTGACGATGCGCGCCGGCGCCGAGGCGACGAGCCGCGCGCGCAACAGCGCGGTCAAACGGAAATAGCCCAGATGATTGAGGGCAAAGGTCTGCTCAAGCCCGTCTTCGGTCACCGTCCGCCGCGCGAAAAACGCGCCGGCATTGTTGAGCAGCACGTCGATGCGCGGCGCCGCGGCGAGCAATTCGGGCGCGAGGCGTAAGACCTCGTCGCGGCGCGAGAGATCGGCATGATGCATCTCGGCATCGACGCCGGGCACGCGCGCGCGCAGCCGCGTCAGCGCCGCCGCGGCCTTTGCCGGATCGCGGCCGACAAGCACCAGCCGCGCGCCCAGCGCGCCGAGCTGCGCCGCCGCCTCGAAGCCGATGCCATCGCTCGCGCCGGTGATGACGCAGGTCTTGCCGTTCATGCGACGATGTCGCGGATGGTCTGCCAGGCCTGGGGACTCGCCGCCGACAGCACCGGCTGGTCGGTGATGCGCGGATCGTAGGCGCGGCCGTCGAGGAAGCTGCCGCAGCCGCCTGCCTCGGCGACGATCAGCATGCCCGCCGCATGATCCCAGGGCAGCGAGCGCGAATGCAGCGAGAACTGCGCCATGCCCTGCGCGATCGCCATATATTCGAGACCGCTGCAGCCCTGATTGTGCACGCCGCGGATGCGGCCGCTGTCGTTGAGTGCGCGGGCGGCGCGCTGGCCCGACCGCGTGCGGCCGTAGGCGCTGCCGGTGAGCTTCTCCGGCGGCACATGGCCGCTGACGCGCAGCCGCTCGCCGCCCGACCACGCGCCCTGGCCTTTGACCGCGGAGATCAGCACGTCGCCGAGCGGGTTGTAGATCCAGCCGGCCTCGACCGCGCCGTGGCGCGCCAGCGCGACGATCACCGCGAAGCCGGGATTGCCGCGCACGAAATTCGCCGTGCCGTCGACCGGATCGATGATCCAGACCGGCGCGTCGGCGGACAGCCAGGCGAGGCGCGAGGGATCCTCGGCGACGCTTTCCTCACCCACCACATTGGTGTTGGGGGCGGCTTCCTTAAGCAGCCGCGTCAACTCGCGCTCGGCCTCGGTGTCGGCGATGGTGACCGGATCGCCCGGTTTCTTCTCGCGCACGTCATCGCGGCCCAAGGCACGGAACCGCGGCAAAATCATGGCACGCGCCGTCGCGCGAATGTAATTTGCAACACTTTGCGGATCGATCATCTGTGTCATGATGAGGCGAACGGATCGGGATTTCCATGGCTGACGGAACGGATTTCGACGTCGTGATCGTCGGCGCCGGCGCGGCGGGTATCGCCGCCTGTCATCGCCTCGCGGCGGCGAAGCTGCGGGTGGTGGCGCTTGAGGCCCGCGACCGGATCGGCGGCCGCGCCTGGACGGTGCCGACCGCGCTCGGCAAGCCGGTCGATCTCGGCTGCGAGTGGCTGCATTCGGCCGATATCAATCCGTGGAGCGACATCGCCGTGCGGCTCGGCTTCGCGCTCGACAAGACGCCGCCCGACTGGACCAGCCGCATCGCCATCCATCACGGCGAGGCGGCGAACGAGGACTGGCAGCGTGCCCGCGACGAATTCGAGGAGGCCTACGAGCGCGCGGCGAAGCTGCCCTACGACCAGCCGGCGTCGGCGCTGCTGCCGCCGGGCGGGCGCTGGAACAAGCTGTTCGATGCGATCAGCACCTGGGCGAATGGCGCCGAACTCGATTTCGTCTCGGTGAAGGATCGCCAGAATTACGACAACACCTCGGTCAACTGGCGCTGCTATGACGGCTACGGCGCGCTGATGATCGCCTACGCCAAAGGACTGCCGATACGCCTCGACACCGTCGTCGAGCGCATCGATCACGGCGGCCATCGCCTTCGCCTCCATACCAACCGCGGCGAGATCAGCGCCGCCGCGGTCATCGTCACCGTCTCGACCAGCCTCCTTGCCGCCGAAGCGATCCGCTTCACGCCGGCGCTGCCGCAGATCGTCGACGCGGCGGCGGGGCTGCCTTGCGGCGTCGCCAACAAGGCCTTCCTCGCGCTCGAAGGACCGACGCCTGGCGAAAGCTATCGCCATCTCATCGGCCGCACCGATCGCACGGAGACCGGCAACTATCAGCTTCGCCCGCATGGCTGGCCGATGATCTCGTGCTATTTCGGTGGCCGGCTGTCGGTGCGCCTCGAGCAGGAAGGACCCGAGGCGATGGCGGCCTTTGCCATCGATGAACTCGCCGGCATCTTCGGCAACGGCATCCGCAACCGGCTGCGACTGCTCGCGACCTCCGCCTGGGGCACCGACCCCTTCGCGCGCGGTTCCTATTCCTGCGCGTTGCCGGGCCATGTCGACGACCGCGATATCCTGGCGCAGCCGATCGAGGATCATCTGTTCTTCGCCGGCGAGGCCTGCTCGCGCGATCAATTCGGCACGGCGCATGCGGCTTTCACCTCCGCCGTCATGGCCGCCGATCGCGTTATCGCGGCGCTCAGCATCGCCGGCATCGGCTTGTCATAATCACGCCCCGATTTGGTATAAACTGTGCAGCAAGTGCGTGCGGGGCAACAAGTGCGTAGCGGGAGCTTGAAACGATGACGGTGGTTTCGCGTGCGATGCGGGGCGCGATTTGCGGTTTGGCATTGATCGCAGCTGCATCGGGTGCGTCGGCCCAGACCTCGACTTTCACCAACTGGCAGGATTCGTCGGGTCTCGTGCTGCGTCCCCTCGGCGGCCCGATTAGCGATTGGACAGTCACGGTCGGCGGCGGGCTCGCCGTCCTTCCCGCCTACGAAGGTTCGAACAGCATGAAGCTCTCGCCCGCACCCGATGTCGATGTCCGCTACAAGGACCTCGCTTATCTCTCGGTCGGCGAAGGCATCGGCGTGAATATCCTGCGCGGCACCAATTACCGTGCGGGGATTGGCCTTACCTATGATACGGGCCGCGAGCACAGCGCGGCGACACGGCTCAAAGGCACGCAGAATATCGATCCTGCGCCGCTCGCGAAGGCGTTCGCGCAATATGCCTTCATGCCGGTCGTCTTCGACATCGACATCAAGCAGGCGCTCACCTCTTACCAGGGGCTTAGCGCCGACCTCGGCGTCTACATGCCGGTCGTGGGCCAGGAGAAGCTGCAGGTCTTCGTCGGGCCCGAGGTCACCTTCGCCAATCATCAATATATGCAGGCGCATTTCGGCATCGATCCGCAGAACGCTTCCTCGCAATCGACGTTCCACAACTATGGGGCGGGCGGCGGCGTCAAGGACGCCAAGCTCGGCGCGACCGCCATGTACCATTTCGACGATCATTGGTTCGTCGACGGCGATGTCGGGCTCGAGCGCCTGCTCGGCTCGGCGATCGGCAGCCCCATCGTTCAGACGCGCTGGAATATGAGCGTCGACGGCACCATCAATTACACCTTCTAGCGAGCCAAGCGCGCGCCGCCGGTCGCGCGCGGCGTTACGCAGCACCGGTCAACAATAGCCGCACGCCCGCTCCCGCCGCGACACTGGCGCCGCGACACTGGCGCCGAAGCGGCGAAAGCCGCTAGGATCGCGGCGTATATGTTTGCGTTGGGGGAAATACGCCGATGATGGGCTTGGTGCGCCTTGCGCTGCGCCGCCCCTACACCGCGGCCATCACTTCCCTCCTGATCATGCTGATGGGCGGTCTCGCGATCACCCGCATGATCGTCGACATCTTCCCGGTCATCGACATCCCGGTCGTGCTCGTCGCCTGGAACTATCCCGGTCTTTCCGCCGAAGACATGGAGCGCCGCGTCGTCCTCGTCAGCGAGCGTTCCTATTCGCAGACCATCAACGGCATCTCGCATATGGAATCGCAGGCGATTCCCTCGACCGGCATCATCAAGATCTATTTCGAGCCCGGCACCGATATCGGCGGCGCGATCGCCCAGATCTCCGCCGCCAACAACACCATCCTGCGCATCGTGCCGCCCGGCATGACGCCGCCCAACATCATCCAGTTCAATGCCGCGAGCGTGCCGGTCATTCAGCTCACGGCGACGAGCACGACCGTCGCCGAGCAGAACATCTTCGACTACGCGCTCAATTTCCTGCGCCTGAAGCTCTTCACCATCTCGGGACTTTCGGTCACGGCGCCTTATGGCGGCAAGCAGCGCCTCATCATGGTCAGTCTCGATCCGCCGCGCATGGCCGCCAAGGGCGTCTCGCCGAACGACGTCGTCACTGCGCTGCAAGCCTCGAACGTGATCGTGCCGGCCGGCATCGCGCGGATCGGCACGCGTGAATACAATGTCGCGCTCAATTCGAGCCCGCCGAGCGTCGACCAGTTCAACCAATTGCCGCTCGGCATCCGCGGCGGCGTGCCGGTGGAACTCGGCGATGTCGCCCATGTCGAGGATTCCTTCGCGACCCAGACGCAGATCGCGCATGTCAACGGCGAGCGCGCGGTATTCCTCCTCATCCTGCGCCATAGCGACTCCTCGACCCTCGCGGTGATCAACGCGACCCGCGACCTGATGCCCGAGATCCAGGCCGCGGCGCCGCAGGGCATCGACCTGAAGCTCGATTTCGACCAGTCGGTCTTCGTCCGCGCCGCGATCAACAACGTCGTGCGCGAGGCGATCGTCTCCTCGATCCTCGTCTCGCTGATGATCCTTCTGTTCCTCGGCTCGTGGCGGAACACGCTGATCGTCGCGGTGTCGATCCCGCTCTCGATCTTCGCTGCGATCGCCGGCCTCTTGCTGACGGGACAATCGATCAACCTGATGACGCTCGGCGGCCTCGCCCTCGCCATCGGCCTGCTGGTCGACAATGCGACGGTGACGATCGAGAACATCCACCGCAACCAGTCGCTCGGCAAGCCTCTCACCATCGCGATCCTCGACGGCGCTTCGGAGGTGGTGCAGCCGCTGACGGTCGCGACGCTCGCGATCTGCATCGTCTTCTTCCCGGTCGTGCTGCTCACCGGGCCGGCGCGGTTCCTGTTCATTCCGCTGGCGATCACCGTCGTCCTGGCGATGCTCGCCTCCTATTTCCTCTCCTTCTCGGTGGTGCCGAGCTTCGCGCGCTTCTTGCTCGCTGGCGAGACTCACCGCGACGGGCCGCCGCGCAACGTCTTCGCACGCGCCGGCCAAGCCTTCCAGAACGGCTTCGAGCGCTGCCGCATCGGCTACGGCGGCGCGCTCGAAGGCGCCCTCGCCCATCGCGGCTTCATTCTGATTTGCGGTGGTGTGCTGCTGGCGCTCACCGGCTGGCTCGCGACGACCGTCGGCACCGATTTCTTCCCGACCGCCGATGTCGGCATCATCAAGCTGCATTACCGCGCGCCGGTCGGCACCCGGCTCGAGGAGACCGAGCGGCTGACCCTCCAGGTCGACGACCGCATCCGCCACATCATTCCGGCCGACGAGCTCGGCACGATCAACGACGTGACGGGCGTGCCGTTCTCCTACAACCTCGCCATCGTGCCGTCGGACAATGTCAGCAGCGCCGATGCCGAGATCACCATCCAGCTCAAGACGCCGCACCGGCCGAGCCTCGACTATGTCCACATGATCCGCGCCGAGCTGCCGCGCGCCTTTCCCGCCAGCGAGTTCTATTTCCAGAACGGCGACATCGTCAGCCAAGTGCTGAATTTCGGCCTCTCGGCGCCGATCGACGTACAGGTCCAGGCGCAGGATTTCGGCCAGGCGCAAGATCTCGCGCGCCGGCTGCTGCAGGCGATGGAGAAGATCCCCGGTGTCGCCGATCCGCATATCGTGCAGCTTCTCAACTATCCCGCGCTCAACGTGAACGTCGACCGGCTCAAGGCCGCCGAGCTCGGCCTGTCGCAGCGCGACGTCTCGAACAACATGCTGATCGCGCTCTCGATGAGCCAGCTCGTCGCGCCGTCATACTTCCTCAACCCCACCAACAACGTGAATTACAGCGTCGTCGTCGGCATACCGATCAACCGCATGAACAGCGTCTCCGATCTGATGGCGACGGCTGTCAGCCAGCCGGCCAATACGCCGCTGCCGACGACCCAGAGCGCGCTTGCGATCATGCCCAACGCGCCGGTGACGACCTTGGACGACGTCGCGACCGTATCGCCCGGTACGAGCTATGAATCGCTCAACCACTACACCGTGCAACGCATCATCGACGTCGCGGCGAATGTCGACGGCCGCGACCTCGGCGGCACCGGCGGCGACATCCAGGCGGCGATCGACCAGATCATGAAAGGCCAGCCGATCACCACGCATATCGACATCCGCGGCCAGAACGAGGTGATGCAGACCTCGTTCCGCAATCTCGCCCTCGGCCTCATTCTCGCGATCATCCTGGTCTACGCGCTGCTCGTCGTGCTGTTCCAGTCCTGGATCGATCCCTTCATCATCATGATGGCTTTGCCCGGCGCGCTGATCGGCATCCTCTGGATGCTGGTGTTGACGCATACCACCCTCAACGTCGAATCGCTGATGGGCACGATCATGTCGGTCGGAATCTCGGTGTCGAATTCGATCCTCGTCGTCAGCTTCGCCAACGACGTCCGCGGGCGCGAAAACCTCGATCCGTTCGCCGCCGTCGTGGTCGCGGCCAAGACGCGGCTGCGGCCGATCCTGATGACGGCGCTTGCCATGATCATCGGCATGATCCCGATGGCGCTCGGCCTCGGCGAGGCCGGCGAACAGAACGCACCGCTGGGCCGCGCCGTGATCGGCGGCCTCGCCGCGGCGACCGTCGCGACGCTCTTCATCGTGCCGATCATCTACACCTTGTTGCGCCGCAAGCCGCCATCGCTGTATGAACTCGACCAGCGATTCGCCGCCGAGGCGGCGGGATCGGCAGAAGGGGATGGCCCTCATGGTTGAGCCGAGGGGCGGACGGAAGCTCTACCTCTGGGGCGGCGTGGGCCTGGTGATCGCCGTCGGCATCGTCATCTATGTCACCCACGGCCGTGCCTCCGCGGTCGCGACCGAGCGCACCGCGATGCAGAGCGAGAGCGCGCGCGGGCCGGAGGTCCAGACCGCGACCGCGACGATGAGCCCCGCGGCGCGCGACATCCGCCTGCTCGGCGACGCGCGGCCTTATCTCACCGCGACGCTCTTCGCCAAGGTGAGCGGTTACGTCAAAACGGTGAGCGTCGACAAAGGCGATCAGGTCAAGGCGGGCCAGGTGCTGGCCGAGATCGAATCCGCCGAGACCGATGCGCAATACGACGCCGCCATCGCCGATCTCGACAACAAGAAGAAGCTCGCCGCGCGCGATCGCGATCTGCTGACGCGCGGCAACGTTGCGGTCCAGCAGGCGCAGACCTCGCAGACCAACATGCTGATGGCCGAGCAGGCGGTGCGCAACCTCGCGAGCCTCAAATCCTACGAGACCATCCGCGCGCCCTTCGACGGCACGATCACCGCGCGCTTCGCCGATCCGGGCGCGCTGCTGCAATCGGCCACCAGCAGCCAGTCCTCGGCGCTGCCCGTGCTGACGGTCTCCGACAACGCGAAGCTAAGGATCGGCGTCTATGTCGAGCAACGCGACGTAACCTATGTACATGTCGGCGATCCCGCGGACGTGACCGACGCCAGCGACGCGACGCGACGCATCGCCGCCAAGATCAGCCGCACCGACGGCGCGCTCGATCCCAAGACGCGGACGCTCTACGTCGAGATCGACATCGACAATACCGGCAATTTCCTGATTCCCGGCTCTTTCGCCTACGTCACGCTGCATCTGCCGGTGAAGAGCTATCCGCAGCTTCCGGTTACCGCGCTCATCATGCGCGGCGGCAAGTCCTACGTTGCCGGCGTCACCGATGACGGCAAGGTCAAGCTGCGCGGCGTCACCCTCGCCGGCACCGACGGCGCCACGTTCACCGTTGCCGACGGCGTCAGGGCGGGCGACCGCGTCGCGATCAACCTGCCGAACGAGATCGGCGACGGCGACCCGGTCCAACTCGTGCAGAAGGGCGACTGACGCTTGCGCGCAAGGCCAAGGCTGAGCTAAGGAAACGGGGTCTGCGCAACGTCGACGGGGAGCGACTTTGGCCAAGGAAGATCTGATCGAGTTCGATGGGGTGGTGACCGAGCTCTTGCCAGACGCGCGGTTTCGCGTCCGTCTCGACAACGGCCATGAGACCCTCGCTTACACTTCCGGCAAGATGAAGAAGAACCGGATCCGCATCCTCGCCGGCGACCGGGTCACGGTCGAGATGACGCCCTACGATCTGACCAAGGGCCGGATCAAT
Organism: Allostellaceae bacterium; assembly: GCA_036501365.1. Taxonomy (GTDB): domain Bacteria; phylum Pseudomonadota; class Alphaproteobacteria; order ATCC43930; family CGMCC-115725; genus CAIKMD01. The sequence goes on from DASYAL010000077.1 coordinate 78,884, forward strand.
TTCCGCCACAAGGACGAGCGCGCCGCCGCCATCGCGACGCCGCAGCGGGCGCGACCGCCGATGCCCCGCCGCCGCTGATTGGCGGCTTTTGCCAGCCGAGAGCACGATTCAAAAATGAGACCCGTGATTCACGGATAAGATGGAAGCGATTGCGCTTCCGTCTTAGCCGATCATGGTCTAGGCCGGCGTCAACAGGTGAACGCTGAACAGCCGGGCCGGATCGGTCCAGGCATGGCGCGGCGCAAAGCCGGCACGCATCGCGAGCTGCTGGAATTCCGGCACACTGTATTTGCAGGAATCCTCGGTGTGGATGCCTTCGCCGGCGCGGAAGTGGAAGCGGCGTCCGGCAACCGTCACCACTTGCTCGGCGAGGCTGCGGATGAAGATTTCGACCTTGCCGTCGCGCGGATTGTAGGACGCGTCATGCGCGAAGCGCGCGAGATCGAAATCGCCGTCGAGCTCGCGGTTGATCCGCGTCAGCAGATTGAGCGTGAAGGATGCGGTGACGCCGGCGTCGTCGTTATAGGCGGCATGCAGCAGCCGTGCGTCCTTCTTCAGATCGACACCGACCAGCATCGCGCCGACCGGGCCGACGACGCGGCGGCAGCGACGCAGGAAGTCGATCGCGCTGAGCCGGTCGAGATTGCCGATGGTCGAGCCCGGGAAGAAGCCGAGGCGGCGGCCTTCGGGGGGCTCGGGAATATCGGCAAGATCGAGCGGCGCCATGTAATCCGCGCAGACCGCGCGCACATCGATCGCCGGGAACAGCGCCGCGACATCGTCCGCGGCCTGTTGCAACGCCTCGCGCGAGATGTCGATCGCGACATAGGAGGACGGCCGCTCGAAGGCCTCAAGGAGCCGCCGCACCTTGCGCGACGAGCCGCTGCCGAATTCGACGAGCTGGCAATGCGGCCCCATGATCGCGCCGATCTCGGCGGCGCAATTCTCGAGGATCGCGGTCTCGGTGCGTGTCGGGTAGTATTCCGGCGTCTCGCAAATCGCCTCGAACAGCGCCGAGCCGCGCTCGTCGTAGAGGAAGCAACAAGGAATCTCCTTCTGCCGCTGGCTCAGCCCCGCGAGGACGCAATCGCGGAAGCTCTCGGGCTCGGGCGCGAGATCGTGGAAGGTGGCGCGGACCGGTTCGGCGCTCATGCATCCTCCGCCAAGCGAATGCCGCCAAACGCCCAGCGCGAGGCGGGATAGAAGAAATTGCGATAGGTGATGCGGACATGTCCCGGCGGTGTCACCGCCGCGCCACCGCGCAGAACCATCTGATTGGCCATGAACTTGCCGTTGTACTCGCCGATGGTGCCGTCCGGCGGTCGATAGCCGGGGTAAGGCATATAGGGACTGGCAGTCCATTCCCAAACATCGCCGATCATCTGCTGCAGCGGCGCGTCGTCCGCCGCCGCCGGCTGCGGCTGGAAGACGCCGCGATCCATCATGTTGCCGGCGAGCGCGATCCCGCTTTCGGCGGCCGCGACCTCCCACTCCGCTTCGGTCGGCAGCCTTTTGCCGGCCCAGCGCGCGAAAGCATCGGCCTCGTAATAGCTGACATGACAGACCGGCTCGTCGTCATCGAGCGCGCGCCGCCCGGCGAGGGTGAAGATCGTCCAGTCGTCGTCCTCGCGCCGCCAATAGAGCGGCGCCTCCCAACCTTCGCTCTTCGCCGTCGCCCAGCCATCCGACAGCCAGAGTTCGGCACGGCGATAGCCGCCCGCGGCGATAAACGCCCGGTATTCGCCGCAGGTGACGAGCCGCGCGGCGAGGCGGAACGGCTCGAGCCAGGTCTTGTGCCGCGGACCTTCATTGTCGAAGGCGAAGCCTCCCTCTTGCGAGCCTGGCCCCTCATAGCCGATCTGGCGCAGCCCGCCCGCGAAGGCGACGAAGCGATTCTCGGCCGGCGCGTTGCGCCGCGGCGCGGCCGGCGCCGGCGCATAGACGGGATCGAGCGGGCTGAGCGAGAGGACGTGCTTGATGTCCATAAGGATCAGCTCCTGATGCTGCTCCTCGTGATGGAGGCCGAGCTCGACGAGCGGCGCGATCGCCGCCCAGGCGCTGTCATCGCCGTCTGCTATCAACTCGGCCATCGCTGCATCGACATGGGCGCGGTACTGCGCGACCTCGGCAATGCTCGGCCGCGACAGCAGGCCCCGCGCCGGCCGCGGATGACGCGGCCCCGCGCCCTCGTAATAGGAATTGAACAGATAGCCGTAGGCCGGGTCGTAGGGGCGGTAACCGCGCGCGAAGGGCGTCAGGATGAAATTCTCGAAGAACCAGGTGGTATGGGCGCGGTGCCATTTGGTCGGGCTGACATCGGCCACCGACTGGATGGTCTGATCTTCGGGCGACAGCGGCGCGGCGAGAGTCTCGGTGCGCGCCCGCACCGAGCGATAGCGCGCGAGCGCCGAGTCGCGGCTGTTTTCGAGGTCAGCGGCTCTCCGGGCCATCGGTGCCATAAAGTGCCTCTCCCTACCCAAGGTTCCGCCCTCGCCCGATAACGGCTAGTTTATGCCACGCCGTTCTTGCAGAATCGCGGCGGGCGACCGAGATATTAGCCGCTCCAATAAGATAGGGAAATTTGGCGATGGTGTGGCGGGGTTCCGGGCGGGGTTGGCTGGCCGCTCTGCTGGTCGCGTTGATGATCCTGGCGCCCTCCCTGGCGGCGGCGCGGGCCGGCGGCAGCTACCGGCTTGGCGGCGGCAGCGGCTTCTCGAGCATGGGCAGCCGCGGCTTCCAGACCTTCGGCAACAACGGCGCAGCCCCGATTCAGCGCAGCCTCACGCCGCAAACCGCGCCGGGACCGGTCTACGGTGGATCGGGCTATGGCGGCTACGGTTATGGCCATCCTTTCCTCAGCGGCATGTTCGGCGGCTTCTTCGGCTCCTGGATCGGCGGCATGCTGTTCCCGCATTGGGGCATGGGCTATGGCGTCGGCGGCATGTTCGGCTCGGTGTTCTCGTGGCTGTTCTTGCTCGGTCTGGTGTGGTTCCTATTCCGCCTGTTCGGCCGTCGCGGCGGCTCAGGTATTCACTACGGGGGCATGCCCTATGGCGGGCCGTCGATGATGGGCCAGGGGATGCCGGGCCCAGGGCCTTACGGCGGCAGCTATGCCGGCATGGGACCGATGTCGCCCGGCTTCGGCGCGCTTTCCGGCACGCCCCGCCTCGCGACCATCGGCGTCGCCCAAAGCGATTACCAGGAATTCGAGGCCATCCTACAAGGCGTCCAGACCGCCTGGAGCAACGGCGACCTCGGCGCGATGCGCCATTACACGACGCCCGAGATGCTGTCCTATTTCTCGGAGCAGCTCGCCGAGAACGAAAGCCAGGGCGTCGTCAACAAGGTCGAGAATGTCGAGCTGATCAAGGGCGAAGTGCGCGAGGCCTGGGACGAGGGCCGGATGCATTACGCGACCGCGCTGATGCATTGGCGCGCGCGCGACTACACGATCCGCAGCGGCGGCGCGCCGCAAACCGGCGAGCTGATCGTCGGCGGCGATGCGCAGCATCCGAGCGAGGCCAGCGAGATGTGGACCTTCGTGCGCAGCCCCGGCGGCCGCTGGCGGCTCTCGGCGGTTCAGCAAGTCTGATCGCCGAGGCGATAGTGCGATGGAGCCGCGCCTCAAGACCGGCCTCGTCGTTCAGGCGGCGCTGCGCCTGGCGACCCAGCAAGCGATCCCGATGGTGGTGGCGCGGCGCGGCGACGGCGATGCCGGCGCGATACTCATCAAGCTCAACCGGCTCGAGCACGGCTTCACCGTGCTGGCGCAGACCCGTACCCTCGAGGGCGAGCTCGCCTGGATGCGCGCGAGCGGTGCCGAGCCGGTCGATGAGCCCGCTGCCGATGCCTACATCGCCCGCCAGGTGAAGCGCGATCCCGATCTTTGGGTGGTCGAGATCGAGGATCGCGCCGGGCGTTCGATTTTCGCCGGCCGCGTCGTTTGAAGTGCCCGCATAATAACCGCGCTTACGGGCGCGGCAGATCGCGTCCCTCGACGATCGCGCGCGGCGCGCGCCGGGACGGCGGCTCGACGCTGCGCCGGCCGAGCTGCGCGACCCGACTCTCCAGCAGATCCTGGAGGCGCTTGATGTCGGTCGGCGGCAGCGTCGCGCCGGTCGGTTTCGGCCGTGGCATGCTCGCCTGGGCGATCACCGCCTGCCGCAAGGCGACGACCCCGCGCGGGATCGGCGGCCGCGCCGGCGACCGCGCGAAACGCGGTTCGTTTCTTTTGGCAAAGCCGCGGCGGAACTCGCTGTCGGGGCGATACGCCGGCGGCGGGGCCGGCGGCGCGGCCATAGCCCAGCGGAAGGTGAGGCCGGTTGCAATCAAAGCGATGCCAAGCAAGACCACCCCGGCGGCGCGGCCGGCCATGGCGGAAGCGACGGCTGCCGTGGCCGGCGTCTGGAGCTCGGGCAGGAACCAGGCAAGCGCGGCAAGCGTGAGGACAGCCGCTGCGCAAATCGCTACCTTTGTCCGAGTCATCGCCAATCCCATCGCTTTTCGCGTTCCGACAGGCTTCGTGCAACCCTTGTGCCGAATAAATTTAATCTTTCAATGTTAGATAGTTACGTGATAATTCTCACCTTCTCCCGCGGACGATCGTCAGGCTTTCCGACACTGCCCCGCCGCGCCCGACGCCGGCGCCGCCGATGAGCGGCCGCCGGCGCCTCTGCGTTTTCTGCGGCTCGTCGATGCCACCCGAGCCGGCTTATCGCGAAGCCGCCACGCGGCTCGGCCAGGAGATCGGTCATGCCGGCATCGACCTCGTCTACGGCGGCGGCCGTATCGGGTTGATGGGCCTCGTCGCCGATGCCGCCCTCGCCGCCGGCGCCGGCGTGGTCGGCGTCATCCCGACCGCACTGAACGGGCGCGAGATCGGCCATCCCGGCCTGACCGAGCTGGTCGTGGTGCCCGACATGCAGGAGCGCAAGCGCCAGATGTTCGCGCTCTCCGACGCGGTCGCCGTGCTGCCGGGCGGGCTCGGCACGCTCGATGAGGCTTTCGAGGCGATCACGTTGCGCCAGCTCGGCTTCTTCGACAAGTCGATCGTGCTGGTCGATATCGCCGGTTATTGGCAGCCGCTGCACGCGCTGGTGACGCGGGTGATCGCGGCGGGCTTCGCCGCGCCCGATGCGGACCGGCTCTTTACCGTGGTGACGCGCGCCGAAGACGTGATTCCAGCCTGCTTTAGCGTTAACGCCGGCACCAAGACCATGATCGGATGAAATGGAATCGAACGCGATTCCGCCTCATCCGTAAACCATCGTCTAAGTTTTTGAATTGGGTGTGACGAGCCGCCGCCTTGCACGGCCAGGGTGCCGTGCTAAGGTGCGCGCCGCTTTTCGGCTGCAACGAAAGCGGCGCGCGGAGGTGCAAGAGTGTCAGATCTCGAAATCGTTTGGACGAAAGTTGATGAAGCACCTGGGCTTGCGACGTTTTCCCTGCTGCCGATCGTCGAAGCCTTCGTCGGGGCGGCCGGCGTGAAGATGAAGCTGAAGGATATTTCACTGACTGGCCGCATCATCGCCAACTTCCCCGAAAAACTGACGCCAGCGCAAAAGATCAACGACGAGCTCGCCGAACTTGGCCAACTTGCGATGCGCCCCGAGGCCAACATCATCAAGCTGCCCAACATCTCCGCCTCGATCCCGCAGCTGAAGGCCGCGATCAAGGAGTTGCAGAGCAAGGGTTACGACGTGCCGAACTATCCGGACAGCGACGCGACGCCAGCGGACAAGGAAATCCGCGCCCGCTACGGCAAGGTGCTCGGCAGCGCCGTCAATCCGGTGCTGCGCGAGGGCAATTCCGACCGCCGCGCCGCCGCCGCCGTGAAGCAGTACGCGCGCAACCATCCGCATAAGATGGCTGCCTGGACCAAGGACTCGAAAACGCGCGTGGCGCACATGTCGGGCGGCGATTTCTACGGTACGGAGGTCGCGACGACCATGGCGGCGCCGACCAATGCCCGTATCGAGTTGGTCGGCAGCGATGGCGCGGTCACGGTGCTGAAGGGGAAGACGCCGCTTCGGACCGGCGAGATCATCGACGCGTCGGTGATGAACCGTAAGGCGTTGCGCGCCTTCTTCGCCGCTCAGATCGACGCCGCGAAGAAGGACGGCGTCCTATTCTCGCTGCACGTCAAGACAACCATGATGAAGATCTCCGATCCTATCATCTTCGGTCACGCGGTTTCCGTGTACTTCGCCGATGTGTTCGAGAAGCATGGCGCCACACTGACGCGCCTCGGGGTTGATCCCGACAACGGCGTGGGCGACATGCTGACTCGGATCGAGACGTTGCCCGAGGCTGAAAAGGCGGCGATTAAGGCCGATATCCAGGCCACCTACGCGAAGCAGCCGGGCCTAGCCATGGTCAATTCCGAGCGGGGAATCACCAATCTGCACGTGCCGAGCGACGTGATCATCGATGCATCGATGCCGGCGATGATTCGCGAAGGCGGGCACATGTGGGGCGCGGACGGCAAGCTGCACGACGTGATCGCCGCGATCCCCGATCGTTGCTACTCGACGCTGTTCCAGGCCGTCATCGAGGACTGCAAGGCGCATGGCGCCTTCGACCCGAAGACAATGGGCTCTGTGCCGAACGTTGGGTTGATGGCGCAGCAAGCCGAGGAGTATGGCTCGCACGACAAGACGTTTGAGGTCGCCACGGGCGGAACGGTGCGCGTGGTCGCCGATGACGGCACGGTTCTGCTGTCACAGCCGGTCGAGACTGGCGACATCTTCCGGATGTGCCAGGTCAAGGACGCGCCGATCCGGGACTGGGTCAAGCTTGGCGTGCGCCGCGCGCGCCTGAGCAGCACCCCGGCGGTGTTTTGGCTCGACGCCAAACGCGCGCACGATGCGCAGTTGATCGCCAAGGTCGAGACATACCTGAAGAACGAGGACACATCGGGTCTCGACATCCGCATCCTGGCGCCGGTCGAGGCAATCAAGTTCTCGCTCGATCGCATCCGCAAGGGGCTCGACACCATCTCCGTCACGGGCAATGTGCTGCGCGACTACTTGACCGATCTTTTCCCGATCATGGAGCTGGGCACGTCGGCCAAGATGCTGTCGGTCGTTCCGCTCCTGGCGGGCGGCGGATTGTTCGAGACCGGAGCCGGCGGTTCGGCGCCCAAGCATGTGGAGCAGTTTCAGCACGAAGACTATCTACGCTGGGACTCGCTGGGCGAGTTCTTGGCGCTTGGCGCTTCGCTGGAACATTTGGCGCAGACAAGTGGGAATAAGGACGTGCAGGTTCTGGCCGAGACGCTCGATGAGGCCAACGGCAAGATCCTTGAGTACAACCGTTCGCCTGCGCGGAAGGTTGGCGAACTGGATAATCGTGGTAGCCATTTCTATCTGGCGCTCTATTGGGCACAGGCGCTGGCCGGGCGGGACAACAGCTCGGCACTGGCAGCCCGCTTCAAACCGCTGGCGGAGGCGCTGGCGGCGAACGAGGCCAAGATTGATGCTGAGTTGATCGCCGCGCAGGGTAAGGCGGTGGATACTGGCGGTTATTATCTGCCCGATCAGGCTAAGACCTCGGCGGCGATGCGGCCGAGTGCGACGCTGAACGCTGCGCTCGCCGCTTTCTGACGCGGCGTCAGGTGAAGCCGCCCCGGGCAGCCGGGGCGCCTTCACCCGCTGGGGTTTTTGTTTTGCGCAAAATCCAACACGTCATGCCCGGCCTTGTGCCGGGCATCCACGATTGAGAGCAGGTGGATCGCCGGGACAAGCCCGGCGATGACACCTCACATATGATAATTAGGCGGCTGCGACGGCTTTATCCGCGACCGCCTTCTCGATCGCGGCGAGCGCCTCGCCCGCGCGCGCGCCGTCGGGGCCGCCGGCCTGCGCCATGTCGGGCCGGCCGCCGCCGCCCTTCCCGCCCACGGCCTCGGCGCCCAAGCGCACGAGATCGACGGCGCTGAAGCGCTTCACCAGATCCTCGGTCACGCCGACGACGATCGAGGCCTTGCCCTCGGCGCTGGCGACGAGCGCGACAATGCCCGAGCCGACCTCGCGCTTCAGATCGTCGGCGAGGCTCTTCAATTCCTTCGCCGGCACGTTGTCGAGGGCGCGGCCGGCGAATTTGACGCCGCCGATATCTTTCGCCGCCGATTTCGACGAATTGCCGCCGCCGGTCGCCGCCGCGCGCCGCGCCTCCGAGAGCTCGCGCTCGAGCTTCTTGCGCTCGTCCAAAAGCGCGACAAGCCGCCCCGGCAGCTCCGCGGTCGAGGTCCGCAGCGCGTTCGCCGCTTGATGCAGCAGCGCTTCCTCTTCGTCGACATAGCTCTCAGCGCTGGGCCCGGTCATCGCCTCGATGCGCCGCACGCCCGAAGCGACCGCGCTCTCGCCGACGATCTTGAAGAAGCCTATATCGCCGGTGCGCCGCACATGCGTGCCGCCGCAGAGCTCGACCGAGAACGGATGGCTGTGATCGTCATGCACGTCCTCGCCCATCGCGACCACGCGCACCTCGTCGCCGTATTTCTCGCCGAAGAGCGCCATCGCGCCCTGCTCGATCGCCTGGTCGGGCGTCATCAGCCGCGTCGTCACCTCGGCATTCTCGCGGATGCGGCGATTGACCTCGCCCTCGACGGCGTGGAGATCCTCGGCGGTCAAAGCGCGCGGCTGGCTGAAATCGAAGCGCAGCCGGTCGGGCGCCACGAGGGAGCCTTTCTGCGTCACATGCTCGCCGAGGCGGCGGCGCAGCGCCTGGTGCAGCAGATGCGTGACCGAATGATTGGCGCGGAGCCGCGTGCGCCGCTCGTCGTCGATGCGGAGCTCGACGACGTCGCCGCGCTTCAAGCTGCCATGCGTCACCGTGCCGAGATGGACATAAAGATCGCCGGCATGCTTTTGCGTGTCGCGCACCGCGAACTGGCCGCCGGTCGCGGTGAACATCGCGCCGGTATCGCCCTGCTGGCCGCCGGATTCGCCGTAGAACGGCGTCTGGTTGGTGATGATCGCCGCCGCGGTGTCGGCCTTCGCCGCGTCCGCCTCCTGGCCGTCGACCACGAGGGCGAGAATTTGCCCCTCGGCGACGTGGGTGTCGTAGCCGAGGAATTCGGTGGCGCCGAGCTTCTCGCGCAACTCGAGCCACACCCGCTCGGTCGCCGCTTCGCCCGAGCCGACCCAGCTCTTGCGCGCTTCCTCGCGCTGGCGCGCCATCGCTTCATCGAAGGCGGCGGTCGCGACCTGGCGCTGGCGCGTGCGCAGCACGTCCTGCGTCAGATCGAGCGGAAAGCCGTAGGTGTCGTAGAGCTTGAACGCGACCTCGCCCGAGAATTCCTCGCCGTGCTTGAGCTTGCTCTCCTCTTCGTCGAGCAGCTTCAGCCCGCGCTCGAGCGTCTGCTTGAAGTTGGTCTCTTCGAGCTTCAGCGTCTCGGTGATGAGCGCCTCGGCGCGGCCGAGCTCGGGATAAGCCGCGCCCATCTGGCGAATCAGCGCCGGCACCAGGCGCCACATCAGCGGCTCCTGGCAACCGATGATATGCGCATGGCGCATCGCGCGGCGCATGATCCGGCGCAGCACGTAGCCGCGCCCTTCCTTCGCGGGCAGGACACCGTCGGCGATCAAAAAGGACGAGGCGCGCAGATGATCGGCGATGACGCGATGCGACACCGCTTGCGGCCCGTCGGGCGCGACGTTCGAGGTTTCCGCCGAGGCGAGGACGAGCGCGCGCAGCGTGTCGATGTCGTAATTGTCGTGCTTGCCTTGAAGCACAGCGGCGATGCGCTCGAGGCCCATACCGGTGTCGATCGACGGCCGCGGCAGATCGCGCCGCTCGCCCGGCGTGACCTGCTCGTATTGCATGAACACGAGATTCCAGATCTCGACGAAGCGGTCGCCGTCGGCGTCGGCGCTGCCCGGCGGGCCGCCGGGGATCCTGTCGCCGTGATCGTAGAAAATTTCCGAGCATGGACCGCACGGCCCCGTCTCGCCCATCGCCCAGAAATTATCCGCGGTCGGGATGCGGATGATCTTGTCTTCCGGCAGGCCGGCGATCTTCTTCCAGAGCCTCGCCGCCTCCTCGTCCTCGGAATAGACGGTGATGGTGAGCTTCGATGCCGGCACCTCGAATTCCTTGGTGAGAAGGTTCCAAGCGAGCTCGATCGCGCGATCCTTGAAATAGTCGCCGAAGGAGAAATTGCCGAGCATCTCGAAGAAGGTGTGATGCCGCGCGGTATAGCCGACATTTTCCAGGTCGTTGTGCTTGCCGCCGGCGCGCACGCATTTCTGCGCGCTCGCGGCGCGGCTATAGGCGCGCTTCTCGGCGCCGGTGAAGACGTTCTTGAACTGCACCATGCCGGCATTGGTGAAGAGCAAAGTCGGGTCGTTGCGCGGCACGAGCGGCGAGGACGGCACGACCTCGTGGCCGTTCTTCGCGAAATACTCGAGGAAGGCGGCGCGGATATCGTTGGTCAGCATCGGGCTAATGTGGTTGTCGTCTCCGCTCGAGCCAAGGCGTGCGCGCGGCGGTCGCGAAATCTGGTCCCTGGGTGTAGCCGAGGGCGTCCGGCAGGTAAAGCCGCGCTGTTAGTTGGCCTTCGGGGCGCCGGCGCGCCTGGCGAGCTGGGGCTGCCGGAGATCGAGCACGACCGAGAGCCGCGTTCCGAGCCGGTCGACCTCGGCAACCTTCGCGCCATGCATCAGCTTGTCGCAATTGTCCTGCGTGAAAGCGATGAAGAACTCGGCACGATCGCGACGGTCCTCGTAGACAAGGTTGGGCGGCAGGTACGGTTTCAGCGATCCGCCGGGGCCGCAATCGGCCACCCGATAAACTTTGTCCGCGAAACGCGCGCCGTCGCGCGCCTTGAGCCATGCCACGAGATCGTCCGCGGCTTCGTGATAGGAATTCGCCCAGTAATCGAGCTTGTAGCGGCCGGCCGCGCCCGGCACGCCGCCGACGAATAGGTTGTAGTAGACATATTCGTCGGGGTGCAGCGCGACCATCACCGCGAGGTGGCAGGCGGTATAGCCGAGCAAAGCCGCCGATGCGCCGGCGGCGACGGGACGCGGCCATCGCCGCGCGCGGCGCAGGATCGCGTCGAACGTCAGCGCGGCGCAGCAGGCGAGCGGCGGCTCGACGAAAAGAAAATGGCGCAAGCCGTCGAACAGCGTCGCATGCGTCGCCATGGCGAAAGCGATCGGGAAGACGGCGGCGAAGACGACCAGGCCGACGGGCAGGAGCTGCTCGAGCGGCCAGCGCGCGCGCCGCCATTGCGCGAGCCCCCAGACCAGGCCGATGCCGAGGAGCAGCACGAACAATTCCGGAAGCTGCACTAGAAAGAAGGCCGGCAGGTAGATGCGCGGCAGCAGCGGTGCGGGGTAATAGGCGCCGGCGAACAGCGTCTTGTACGGAAAGTTATGATGGTCGAACTGAACGATGTCGGCGATCGGCCGCCAGAGCGGATCGAGCTGGGCCCAGGGCCAAGCGAGCAGCATGATCGCATAGGAAATCGCCAGCATCGGCGCCAGCACCGCGCCGGTTTCGATCAGCAGCGGTGCGAGGGCGAGGCTGGGCCGGCGCGCGCGCCAGGCGGCAAGACCCGGGACGACCAGCAGCAGGAGACCGAGATAGCACGGTAGCAAGAGCGCGCCGACGCGGACACCGAGCGCCAGTCCGGTCGCAATGCCGAGCTTGATGACGAGCGCGCGCGGCGGCCGCGGTAGCAGCGGCACCAGCCGCACCATGTAATAGAGCGCCCAGACATAGCCGGCGGCGAAGGGTATATCCTTCGGATTATTGAACATGTGCCCGTAATAGCCGGGCGTCAGCGCGAGCAGGATCGCCGCGAGCAAGCCGGCGCGGCTGCCGCCGATCTCGCGCGCCAGCCGCCAGCAGCCGGCGATGCCGACGATGCCGATCAGCGCATTGATGAGGTGGCGCGTCGCATAGTCGCCGAAGGGCGAAATCGGCGCGACGAGCGCCGTCGCGACGTCGAAGAGCGCGCCGTAATAGCTGATCGGCGGCGATGTCAGCGCCGTGCGATCGTGGAAGAAGCTCGTGTAATAAGCGATGACCTGATGGGCGTACCAGAAGTGGTAATCCTCGTCCCAGGTCGTGCCGTATTGCGTGAATGTCGCGAGGACGATCACAAAGAGCACGAACAACAGACCGAGCGCGAGCGCATCGTGCCGGTCAACGGCGCCCCGCGCGCCCTGGCCCTCCGCCTGTGCCGCAAACATGCTGCGCCCGCCCACAACCGCCGGCCGGCGCGACCGGCCGGGCCCTCCCCCGATTGAAACGCGGCAATTATGGTGCCTTGACTAACGAAAAGCTAGGGTCTC
>DASYAL010000078.1:0-137905 GCA_036501365.1 Allostellaceae bacterium
CTGGCCGTTGTAGTTCGCGTCGAGATACTGGTGCGTCGCCGCGAAGGTCTGCGTCTGGTTGTCGAGCGTTGCCACCGAGGTGGTGCCGTCACCCCACGCGATCACCGCGGTATGCGCATCGAGCGTGCCGGGATCGAAGAAGGTGGCCGCCAGATTTACCGTGTCGCCCTCATTCACTTCCGGCGGCGTCGTTAGGCTGGTGATCACGGGCGCGACGTTCACCACCGTCAGCGGATTGGTGACGGTATCGCTGGCGCCGTCATCGTCCGACACCGTGGTGGTAATTTTGAACGCGCCCTGCTGACCGTTGTAATTCGCGTCGAGATACTGATGCGTCGCGACGAAGGTCTGCGTCTGGTTGTCGAGCGTCGCCAGCGAGGTGGTGCCGTCGCCCCAGTTGATCAACGCCGAATGGCCGTCCTGCGTCCCTGGATCGAAGAAGGCGCCATTGAGGGTCAGCGTCTCGCCTTCAACCGGTGTTTGATCGCTGAGATTCAACTGGGTGATCAACGGTTTGACGTTGGTGACGTTGATGTCGGTCGACGCCGTCGCCGTGAGATTATCGCTGTTGGTAAGAGTGGCGACGACCGCATAGCCGGCCGCGCCGCTCTCGTCGAGATATTGATGAGCGGCGGTGAACAGATGCGTCGTCTCATCGACCGTCGCGGCCGACTTGGTGCCATCGCCCCAGGTGATCATCACCGACTGCGTGTCGAGCGCGCCGGGATCGGCAAAAGCGCCGGTGACCGAGATGGTGCTGCCTTCCGGCGTGGTCGGCGCCGAAGCTGCAAAGCTGCCGATCGTCGGCGGCACGTCGGCCACGGCCGCGTTGGTCGTGGCGCTGCTGTTCGCGCCTTCGTTGTCGGTGACGGTCGCCGTCACCGCGTAATTGCCCGAGGCCGGGCTCTCGCCATAGACGTGGGTGACGTCGAAGGCCTTGCCGTTGGCGGTGAGGTTATAGGCGCTGTTTGTGCCATCGCCCCAGACGACGCTCAGCACATAGGTGTCGGTCGTGCTGGGATCGACAATCGCGCCCGTGAGGTCGGTGGCGCTGCCTTCGCTGGTCGGCGTCGCCGCGAGACTTTGGATCTGCGGCGTCGCGTTAGTGACGGCAATGGCCTTAGAGGCGGTGAAGGTGCCGTAGGGATCGACCGCGGTGATACCGATCGTATGCGCGACATCGTCGCCATAGACGTGGGTCAGCGACTGGGTCGCGCCATTGACCGTCTGCACATCGCTACCGTCGCCATTCCAGTCGACGACCCAGGTCTGGATGGTCTCTGCGCCCGGATCGGTCGCCGACAGGTTGAGCTGATAGGGCTGGCCCTCGGTGACGCTCGGCGCGCCGGTGACGACCAAGGTCGGCGGCACCTCGTTCACGGTGATCGTCGTGAAGAGCGTGGTGCTGCTGCCGTCCTTGTCGGTGATGACACCGCGCACTGTGTCGGCGCCCGGCAGCATGAGGTATTGCGCCGGAACCGTCGCGACCGCCGAGGTCGTGACGAGATCGATCTTGCCGTCGTTGTTGAAGTCGTAGCTGTAGGTGAAGCCGGCATTGACCTCGCCCTGCGACACGTCGGTCGGGTTGGCGAAGGTAACGGTGGCGGTGCTGCCCTCGTTCACCGGGCCGGAATTGGTCAGGGTCGCGGTCGGCGCTGTGTCGGTCACGCTGAGGGTGGTCGCGGCGGAGGTGACGACGAGGCCGCCGGCATAGGTCGCTTGGAGCTGGACGCTGAAGGTGCCCGCATCCTGGACCGGATGAACCGGCAGCGCCTCAAGCTGGGCCCAGGTAAGAGTCGGCGTCTGGCCCGTCGCGTCGGTGAAGCCGCTGCCGTTGATGTTCCAGGCGTAGCTCACCGGCGTGCCCACCGCCGTAGCGGCGAGACTGAGGGCATTGCCAGCCGCAATCGTGTACGGCCCGCCGGCGCTGACCTGCGAGGAGTTGACACCGACACTGACCGTCAGCGGCGCCGAGAAGACCTGGCTGGTCAACTCGTCGTCGAGCGCCCCGACCACGACCTTCTCGGTGCCGGGATTGGCGAAGGTGTGGGTCGCGTTCGCTGTGCCCGCGCCATAAGTGTCGGTCTCGCCGTCGCCCCAGTTCACCGTCCATTGCGTGATGCGATCGTTGTCCGGATCGCTGGCCGAGAAAGCGACCTGGTAGGGCGTTCCGGCGAGCGTGCTGCTTGCGCCGGTGACAGTGACGGTCGGCGCGACATCGGCGATGGTGAGCGTGGTGAAGGCTTCGGACGCGCCGACGGCATTCGTCGCCTTGACACCGATCTGATAGGTGCCGCCGTCGCCGAGACCGAAATCGACGAGCTGCTGGTAGGTCAGCGTGATCGAGCTCGGGCTTGAGGCCGGGCTCGTCACCTCGCCGAAGCTGCCATTGCCCTCGATGTCCCATTGCAGCGGGCCGGTGAGCGGATTGCCCGGCGAGCTGAAATTCGCCGTCAGCGTCACACTTTGCCCTTCGACCCCGCTGAACGTGCCGAGCGTGATCACGGGCGCATGGACAACCGTCACACCTTCGAAGGTGTCGTAATTGATTACGGCGCCGACCGGAGTATTGCCCACCCCTGTCACCGCCTGGATGGTGCCTTGGCTCGGGTTGACGTTGGTAGGCGTGAAGTTGTTACCCGACGGATCGAAGAGGAGCGTGTCGCCGGGGGCCGTGGTCGGATTGTTGCCGTGCAGATGCACCGTATCCGATGCCGGGATTGCGGCGCCGTTGACATAGACGGTGTCATTGCCGGCATCGCCGTTAACGGTGATCGTGTCGTTCGCGCCGGCCCGGTCGAGGCGGATGGAATCGTTCCCGTCGTTGTCAGTGCCGAGATCGTTGCCATTCTGATCGAGCGAGGATGGATCGTTACCGTCAATGGTGACGCTGGCGTTGGCAGTGGTGGCGCGAAGATCGGCTTGGTCGTCACCCGGGCCGAGATAGACGTTGGTCGCCGCACTCAGCGCTTGCAGCACGACATTGTCGTCCCCCGCGCCGGTGCTGATCGTCGTCGTCGCGACAGTCGGATCGGGCGCGGCGACCAAGCTGATGGTGTCGTCGCCCGAGCCGGTCGTGACCGCCAGATTCTCGATGCCGGTGAAGCTGGTGTCGTCGGCGATCGGTGCCGGCACCGTCGCGGCGATGTTGAAGCTGGCGATGCCGCCGAGGACACCCGTCGCCCCGCCGCTCGTGATATAGGCGGTGTTGCCGATGGTGACGATGGCGTCGGGATTCGCGAGGCCGGTGGTACCCCCGACATTGTTGCGCAGCACTTGCGCGAATTGCAGCGCGCCTGTCGTGGCGTCGCGGCTAAAGATCGCAACGCCGTTGACCGACTGGCCCGTGACCATGACGAAGCGCCCGTCGGAGCTGACGGTGACGCCGCTCGGGCTGGCCATGCCACGGACGCCGTTCTGGCCGTCCTGCAAAGTCGTTCCGGCGGCGAGATTGCCGACGCCGAGTCCCGAGTTGGCGGCGGTGAAAGCTGAAATCGTGCTGATGTTGCCGTTGATGGCAGTGACATAGATGTAGTCGGTGCCGCCGCTGGAATAGACGGCGAGCCCTTTGGCGCCGGCAACCGGCTGGCTTCCGGTGACGCCCGGTCCCGATTGGAGACCGGCGCTGTACCACTGTCCCTCGAGAAATTCCTCGGCAAAGGCCTCGACGGCGTTGATCTGATAAAGAGACCCATTGCCGACCGCGTAGAGCGCGTTCCCACTCTGGGCGACGGCGCTGACATTGCCGATGGCGCTCACGAAGCTATCGCGCAACTCGCCGGTCGGCAGATTAGTGAGGAACGGAAACGTCCCGGTCTGTACCGGATCCGAAGATATCGAGCGCCGCAGCATGTCGATGCCGTTGCTGCCGCCGGCGATGACATAGGCGTTGTCGCTACTGACCGAGAGGCTGTTGATGGTCCCCGCCGAGCTCGAGACGGTCTCCTGATAGGCGAGATTGCCGTGCGCGTCGCGCGTGAAGACGACGATCTGGTTGCTGGTGTTGCTCGCGACATAGACCGACTGGCCGTCCGCGCTCACCGCCACCGAGGTCGGGGCGCTCATGCCCGAGATCACCGGCGAGATGCCGTTGTTGGCGCCGTTCTGGAGGAACTGCCGCTGGCTGAGATCGCTCGTGTTGATGACGACGAGCGCGTTTTGCGCCGTGTCGACGGCGTAGAGCTGGTTGCCGTCCGGGCTGATCGCCGTCGCGCCGAGGCCGGCGACATTCGTCGGCACGGTTTGGTTCGGCGCTTGCGCCGTGACGTAGCTGACCTGGTTGAGGACGAAGGCCACGAGTTGGCCCGACGAATTGGTGGCTGAAAGCGCTCCGATTGAGCCATTGACCGAGAGATTGACGCCGAACGTCGTCGTGGTCGGCACCAGCGTCACCCAGATCTGACCCGGGGCGAGCGCGCTCAGCGTCTGTTCGCCGGCGACCCCGCCGGTCGTGAGCCCGTGCGTGTAGCCGGTGTTGCCGCTGACGGCGTCGCTGGTGACGATGCCGAGCGTCGGGTTCTCGAGATTGATCGAGCTTACATTGTCGATCACGAGCAGGTCGTAGCCGGTATAGGCGTCCGTATAGCTCGAGGGATCGACCAGGGTGACGCCGACCAAGGCGCCGCTCGGCGGGCTGCTGAACAAGTCGGCAAGCGCGCTCGAGTTGATGAGGCCGGCGATATCCGCGCCGCCGGCGAGCCCATCGATGTAATCCGTCGCCGTGGACGCACCGTTCTGGCGCGGCGCGATGAAGGAATTCGACGCCTGCGGCCCGGCAAAGTCTGAGATCGTCGCCGCGCCGGTGATGTTGCCGGGCGTCTGGCTGCCCTGGATGGTGAGGGAACCGTTGCTGGTGCCCAAGCTGACGTTGCTGCCGAGGATGACGCGGCCGTTGTTGCCGGCGCCGCCGCTCGTTTTGACAATGGCACCGCTGGTGTTGAGATAGGTTCCGTAGAGCTTGATGGTACCGCCCGCGCCCGCGCCGCCGGTCCCGCCGGCGCCGCCGCTGCCGCCGCTGCCGCCCGTGCCGCCGCTGCCGCCGGAAGTGTCACCGCCGCCGGAGCCGCCGGGCTGGCCAGCGCCTCCCTGCTGGCCGGGATTTGTGCCCCCGGCACCCTGCGCGGCGGCGCCCTGGGCAAAGAAGCCTCCGCTGCCGCTGCTGCCGACCGTGACGCTGCCATGAGCGACGATCTCGAAGGCGCCGCCACCGCCGCCGCCGGGCGTGCCCGCGCTGCCATGTGCACCGGTACCGCCGTTGCCGCCGGCGCCGCCATCCCAAGCGCCGTGACTGCTGCCAAAGCCACCGCTACCGTCTTGGCCGGCCCCGCCGCCGCCGCCGCCGCCACCACCGCCGCGGCCGCCGCCGCCGCCGCCGCCGCCGCCGCCGCCGGCGCCACCACCGGAGATGGTCAGGCCGGAACCAGAATTGTTGCCGCTACTGCCTCCGGTGCCGGTGCCGCCATTGCCCCCGTGAGCGCCGCTGCCGCCGTTGTAGCCGGCTTGGGCATCACCCGTGCCGCCGGAGCCGCCGCCGCCGCCGTAACCATAGAAGTTGTAGGTGTTCATCCTAAAGGCTGGCGATCTGATCCCCAAGAAATAGAAATAGCCGGTGTAGGTTCGGTGGGTCGTGCCGGCGCTGCCGCCATAGCCATGCCCGCCGCCCGCGCCGCCATTGATGCCGCCGCTGCCGCTGGTTCCGTTGATCCCGCCCTGACCGCTATAGCCGGTGCCGCCGCCGCCGCCATTGCCGCCATTGCCGTGACTGTCGCCCTCGAAGAACTCGTTGCCGCCGGCGCCGCCGCCGCCGCCGCCGCCGCCGCCGCCGGCACGGCCGAGGCCACCGTGGCCGGAGTCGCCACTGCTGCCGTCCTCGCCATTCTGGCCGTTCTGCCCGCCGCTCGCATAGGTGCCGCTATAACCCGCGGTACCGCCCTGGCCGGCGCCACCGCCACCACCGCCGCCGGCGCCGCCTTGCGTGCCATTGGCTGAGAAGTTGAATTCGACGTTGGAATAGGCGTGGAAGTCGTCGGCGACGCTGAGCGACAGCCCTCTATTGAGGTTCGAGTTGCTGGCGATCGCGGAGATCGTCACCGCATTGCCGGCCGTGTCGCCGATAACGAGATCGCCCTCGAAGATGAATTGGGCGACGGTGCCGCTGTCGATCGTCGTCTCGCTGAAGTCGCGGCCGGAGAAGGTCTGGCCGGCGACAATCGTCGTCGAGGTGCCGTCGTTGTAGTTGACGGCGATCGAGCCCGAGGCGAGCGTTCCGGTGCTCGTGTTGAAGGTAACGTTGCTGCTGATGGTGAAGGTCGGAACCGTCGCCGCCGCGACCGTCGGCGCCGCCACGCTCGTCGCATCGGCCGTAGCGGTCACGTTATCGAGCAGCACGTTCACGCCCGGCGTGAAGGTCACGCTGGTGAGCCACGTCCACGAACTATCGAAGGTCACCGGCGTGAAGGTGTTGCCGGACACCGTCACCTGCTTCGTCACCGTGCCGCCCGCCGTCCCGGCAGAAGCGAGGTGGCCGGTGATGGTGAAGGTGGTCGAGGTGCTGCCGACCGCCGCGAATGACATCGCATAGAGCGAGAACGGGTCGCCGCCGGCGCTGAGGGTGAACTGGTCGTTGGTCGAGCTCGCTTGCGCGGCGGGGCTGCCAGCATCGCTGCGCTGGAGAAGGCCGTTGCTCGAGAGCGTCAGCCCATCTTCGCCGTAGGACGAGCTCACGCCGTCCTGCAGCCCGTCGAAGCTCATCGCCCCTTGCTGGTCGAGGTAGGTGCCCGAGCTGTTTTCGCTGAGGACGTCGAGGCCGGATTCGAGCACCACGTCGTCGCCGGTGATCGTTCCGTTGATATCGGTCGTGACATCGCTCTCGACATTGAGCGTGTCACTAAGGGCACCGCCCAAGATTCGTGTGTGCAGGGCGCCGGCCGTATTGACGACCGTAAACGGCGCCGCTTGCGGCGACGTGGCCGCCTGTAGCGTCTGACCGTCGAGCTCGGTCCAGGCGACCGCGCTCGTGGTGTTCTGGCTGTTGTCGACGACGAGCGTCTCGACATCGAGATTGAGGGTGGCGAATTCGTTCAGGGTCGGGAAGGCCGGGATGACCAAGGTCGCCGTGTCGTTGCCCGCGCCGCCCGAGATGTTGGTGGCTGGGCCACCAATGCTGTCGACCGTGAAGGAATCGTCACCGGCGCCGCCATTCACCGAGAGCGTGGTGGCGTTGAGGATGTCCGTGGTGGTCTTGATTTCTACCTGGTCGTTGCCGCTGCCGAGATTGACATTCACCTGCTGCATCGCGGCGAAGGTGATGTCTCCGGCGGTGAAGAGATGGAGCACGCCAATACCGGCGGCAGAGCCGTCCTCGACGATGGCGGAGGTAAGAGCCGCGGTGGTCGCAGACAGATCGAGGGTCAGCGCGTCGTTGGTCGCGGTGTCGGCGGTCGGCGTATTGCCGGCATCGCCGTCGATCGTCAGCGCCGCATCGGCGTTGTGGACGGTGACCGTGTTGGTCCCGGCGCCCAGATTGATCGTCGTCTGATTCTCGACATCGTCGACCGTGACCTGGGCCGAAGTCGCGCCGGTGTTGACCGTCAGTCCTGTCGTCGTCCCTTGAATGTCGAGCTTGTCGCTCGCGGAGTTCTGCGTGACCGTCAGCGCGCCGACGCCGCCGTAGTAGATCTGGCCGTTGATCCCCGTGCCCGTGATCTCGCCGACCGCGCCCTGCCGGCTGAGCGTGAGATTGCTGGCGAGATTGGATTGGACGAGCAGGCTGTCGTTGCTGTCGCCGCCTTCGGCGACGAACAGCGAGCCGTCAATCTGGCTGAGATCCGTGCCGACGGTGACGTTGTCGGCGCCGCCGCCGGTGGCGAGGGCGGTCGCCGTTCCGCCGGCCGTGCCCGAAACCGTGAAGGTGTCCACCCCGGAACCGAGCACGATCCCGAGATTCGAGAAGCCGTTATAGAGAATCCCGGCCGCATCGTTGACGACGGTCGGATCGCCCGAACCCATGCCAAGGCCGGTCAGGCGGTTGGCGGTGAGGATGCCGGTGGTCGCGGTCGTCGCAGCACTGTCATCGAGGCTCAGCGTGTCGTTCTGGCTGTCGCCTGTCAGCTCAAGCAGGCCGGCGACGGCCTGGACGGTGCCGCCGGCGCCGCCGACCGTGACCGTGCTCGCACCGCCGCCCAGCACGACCTGTGTGGTCGTGGCCGCGGCAGTGCCTTGGACGTTGAAGCTGTCCTTGCCGCTGCCGAGATTGATGTCGAGATTGGCGATGCCGCTGTACTGGATGCTGCCGGCCATGCCGAAGCCGGTCAGCGCCGAGGCGGTGAGCGTCCCGCTGGCGTTCAGCGTATCGCCGGTATCGTCGAGCTCGACGGTTTCGCCCGCATTCGCGCCGGTGATGGTCAGGGCGGCACCGATCGTCGCGAGCACACCGCCGGTGTCGGAGGTCGACGTCGCCTTGCTGCCAATCCGAATGACGTCGCTACCGCCGCCGGTATTGATGGTGGTCGGCGTGCCCGTCGCGACGCCCGTGAGGCTGATGGTGTCCGCATTGCCGCCGCCGCTGATGACCGCCAACTGGCCGGTGATCGTGCCACTGAGCGAGATCGTCGCGCCCGAGCCCGGATCGGGATCGATCGCAGCGGTTGAGAAATCACCGGCGATGACCACGGCGCCCTGCGCCGCAATCACGCTGCCCTGAGCGGCGATGAAGTTATCGCCCGCCTCGAGCGTGACGTTGCCGCCGCTCGCACGCACTTGCGAATTGGCGCCGAGCACGATGTCGTCGACCGCTTGGAACGCATCGGTCGTCTCGATGGTGATATCGCCCGCGACCGAAATCGCGCTGTTTAGGTTGAGCGTCGCTGGCTGATGCGCGACCGCGTTGCCGAAAATGTTTATGCCGCTATGCGCGGTCGCGCTGAGGCTCGTCGCGCTCGCCGAGGACGGCGTGCCGATCGTGAGCGCACTCGACGCCGTGCCGATCGATCCGCCATTCGCCGTCAGCACGATATTGGATGCAATAATATCGGTACCGATGCCAGCGAGGCCGTCGAGGATCGAGCCTTGGGCAGCGAGATTGACGGTGCCAGCGGTCGATACGACGCCGCCGAGGGTCAAATCTCCCTGCTCGACGACATCAATGTCGCCGGCGGCCGTCGCGGTGAAGAGCGTCGAGGTGATCTGCAGCGGCGAGGCGCTCGTGCCGATATGCCCGCCAGGCGTCGAGAGGGTCAGCGCGCCGGTGGCGATGCTGGCGATAGGCGTGCCGTTGACGATGCTGCCGGTGTCGGCGCCGATCGTCGTCGTGCTCCCCGCCACCGTATTCGCGATGACGCCGTTGAGGACGATGTCGCCGCCCGCGTTGTTGTCGGGATTGGTATTGGCGATGTCAATGACCGTGGCGCCGGTCTGGGTCGTCACCGTCGGGCTGAAGCTCGGCTGGTCGCCGACATGGATCGTGACGTTCGTCGCGAAGCTCGCGCCGGGATTGACCGGATTGATGTTGCCGATATCGAGCGTCTCGCCGGAGGCGTTCGTGATCGTGACGTGGCGGTAGCTCGTCTGGAAGGTGACGCTCGGCGCGCCGGTGAGCTTCGCCTCGGCGTTGACGGTGCCGACGTTGCCCGGATTGTGATCGAGATAGGAATCGGCGATCGAGAAGGTCACGCTGCCGGCGACGCCTCCCGAATTGCTGATATTCGGGACGGTGATGACCGTGTGGTTGGCGTTCTGGGTCGCCGCGATGTTGCCGCTGATGGCGCCGTTGGCGGCGACGATCAGGGTCGGATCGGGCGCCGGCAAGACGACGATACCGGCGTTCCAATTGATGTCGCGATCGAAGGTGATCGTCTGATGGCTCGAGGAGCCACCCGTATCGATCACGGCCGCGCTGCGGTCGGTATTCGCCGAGAAGCCCGCATTAGGATCGGCATAGGCTTCGACGAACAGCACGTGCGCGTCCGCTTCGGCGGTCGCGTCGGCGTTGACATCGGTGTAGGTCGTCAGCGTGTTGTTCGCGCTCGGGCTGGTATCGCCGCCGAGACCACTGGTCGAGGATTCGGCATAGGCCGAGGTCTGCAGGCTTTCTTGCCGCGCCTTGATGTCGAGCTCGCTCTCGCCGATCACCAGCGAATGCGCGTCGAGATTGACCGCGACCGTCGAGGTGGTCGTGAGATTCGCGTTGGCATTGGTCGAGGCGCCGAGCGCGTCGGCATCGGCGCTCGCATTCGACTGGAGATTGAGCGAGGTGACGCGCGCCAGAATCTGTGTCGTATTGCCCTGCAGGGAAGCGTAGGTGCCGATCTCGGTCGTGGTATCGGCGGTGACTGTGACATCGCCGGTCGTGCTGACATTGACGCCGAGGCCGCCGGTATCCGCGCCCGGCCCCTGTGGCAGGACGGTCGTCGCCATCCGCGCTTCGACGTCGAGCGCGTTAAGGGCGATGATCGCCGCGTGGTCGGCCGCGCTGCCGCCGAGCCCGACCGACGTGCTGGTCGTGTCGTCGATGGTGACGGAAGTGCTGGACTGCGCGATGTCGATAGTCGAGCCGCTGCTTCCGGTCGCACTCGCACCGACCGTGTTGATGGTATTCGCGAGCAGCGAGAAGCTGTCGCCGGCAGTGATGGCCGCGGTGCCGACCGTCGCGCTATTGTTGTTGGTGAGCGTGACGTCGGCTTCGGAAATGCCGACCGCGACGCCTCCACTGAAGGAGTCGCCGCTCGCGGTCGCCGAGATGTAGTTGGTCGAAGTCGAGCTGATCGTAACATCGCCGGTCGCGACGAGGCTCGCGCCATCCGCAATCGAGGCGCTGACCGTCGGGGTCATCGTCACGGTGGCGGACGCGCCGGCGCCGGAAGCGAGGATGCCGCCGGCAAGCGGCGAAGCCGAGACGGTCACGCTCGGCGTGCTGCTTGCCTCGACGGTGATGTCCTTTGCATTGATCTCCGCCGATCCGACAGCGGCTTCGACCGTCGCTTCCATCGTGATGGTCGCGATCATCGCGCCGACAGCGAGCGCGCCGATGCCGCCGCCTTCGAGCGCGATGTTGACGGTCGCGCTGTCGATCGCCTCGATCAGCACGTCGAGGCTCGATTCGATGAGCGCGTTGTCGCCGACTTCGGCCGCCACCGTGCCGCCGATATCGACGAGGCCGGCGCCCGCCGCGCCGCCGAGGCCGAGCCCGCCGGAAATGCCGATCGCGAACGGACCGCCGTCATCGTGCGGCTCGACATTGACCGTCCGCTGCGCTTCGACGGTCACCGCCCCGACCGACGTGGCCGAGGAGCCGAGAACCGCATAATTGCCGATGAGCGCTTCGGTCGTGCCGCCCACATTGGCCGAGGTGATCGCGGCGCCGAGACCGGCGATGGCGCTGATATTGGCCGCGCCCGTGGCGAGGTAGAAATTCTCCGTGTCCTGAGCCTCCACGCGGACGAGGCCGAAGCCGCTGCCGCCGACCTCGGTTCCGTCGCTCGCGGCGGACGGCTGGTCGATGCCGCCGTCGGTGATCGTGGCGCCGAGCACCGCCTCGACATTGCTGTTATCGGTGACGACCGCGACCGCGGCACCGAGCGAGACGAACCCGCTGGCGTCGCCCGAGATGCCGAGCACGGTGACCGTCGCACTGCGCGTCGCATCGACGGTAAGGCTGCCGGCTCCGCCGAGACCGTCGATGGTCGTATCGGGGCCGACGTAAGCGTCGACATTGGCATCGATCGTAATAACCGCGACGCCAACCCCGATGGCGACAGCGCCGACCCCGCCGCCGCCGGCGTTATCGGTGATGTCGAGGTGTTGGGTCGCGGCGATACCGACCGCGCCGGCCGTGACCGCAGACCCGGCGATGGCGGCGGTGGTGCCGCTCGGCAAGGTGCCGCTCGGCGCGCCGGTTCCGTCGGTGACGGCACTGTTGCCCGGCAAATCGGACGACGTGCTGGCGCGCGCCGCGTTGCCGATATCGGTGCCGCTGGCGCTGAACTGGTGATCGGTGCCGGTCGCGCCGTTCGAGGTGATCGCGATCGCATTGCCGGCGAGCGCGTCGTCGCGGGTCGCCGCTAGTTGGATGTTGTCCGAACCGTCCGTAATGACGAAATAGGTTTGGCCGTCTTGCAGGCCGTCGATCGGCGCGCCGCCGCCGCTCGAATAGACGACCGCGTCCCCGGTGTGCAGGTTGTCGGCCGCGCCAAAATCCACGGTATGATCGGTGTTGTTGACCTGCGTCGACGGGTTGATCGCCGGCAGGCCGCCGCTCCCCGACTGCTCGATCCCGTCGAGCGAGCTGCTGAGCGTGCTATCGACCGAGCTCAGCACGTCGTCATTGCCGCTGCCGCTGCCCAGCGCCTGGCCGCTGCCGCTGTAGCTCGCATTGAAGCCGCCGCCGATCGACAGCACCGAGATGCCGCCGCCGAGCCCGAACAGGCCGGCACCGACGGCGATCGCGTTGGAGTTGATCGTCTGCACCGAGACGGCATCGACCGCGACCGCGCCCGCGGCGCGCACCTCGGCACTCGCGATAAAGGCTTCGGTGTTGTTGCGGATCACCTCGACGTCGACGCCCGCGCCCACGCCCGCGGCGCCGATCCCAAGCGCGCCGGCGACGGCGGTGATGTTGAGGGTGTTGCTCGCACCGACCGCGACCGACTGCTGCGTGTTGGCCGAACCGCTGTCGTTTTCATCGACCTGCGCGCTGTTCTCGATAGCGGCGAAGGTATTGGAATTGGTCTCCTCGACCGTCACGCCGCCGGCGACGCCGACATAAAGCCCGCCGGCGCCGCTGCCGGCGACGCTGGTGATGTTCTCGCTCGAGAAGGCTTGGACCGCAACGCCTCTGATCGATTGCAGTTGATAGTTGCTGCCGTTTACACCGCCGGTCGCGACGCCGTTGATCAGGTTCGGCCCGTTGCCGTCGGCATCGACCTGGGCATGATTCTCGATCACCGCGTCGGTGGTCTTGCCGATCAGCGCGACCGCCACCGCGCCGGCACCGCCACCACCGGTGAAGCCGATGCCGATCGCGCCGGCGATATCGTCAACGGTGCTGTTGTCGGTGGCAGCGACCAGAACGTTGCCGCCCGCCGCGACGGTGACGAAGCCGTTGATCGCAGCCTCGGTCGTGGTGTTGACGACCACGGCAGCCCCCGAGCCCGCGATGCTCGCGGTGCCAGAAATCGCCGCGCCGGCTGCGATGGCGACGAAATCCGCCTGTGCTAGAGCGACGACCTCGACGTCCTGATTGGCATTGACGATAGTCTGGTCGCCGCTGCTGCTGTTGCCGAGGATGCGCGCTGCGGTCGTGCCATCGAGCACCGGCACGGCGACTTCCGGCGCCACGCCGACCGCACCCGAGAAGGCTGCCGCAATGCCGAGGCTCAGATCCTGGTAGCTGCGTCCGGCATCGACCGACACCGATTGAGCGGCGCTCGCGCCGCTGTCGCTCTGTTGGTCGATCTTCGCACCCGCGCCGATATAGGCGAGCGTGTTGATCGTATCGACCGCGACTGCGCCTGCGACCTCGACGGCAACGCTGCCCGAGCCGCCGCCGGCGGCGCCCGCATTCTGCAGCGTGTTGGTGCTGACGGAGACCACGGCAACGCCGCGCCGGCTCGTCGTGGTCGGGGCGCCTTGCGTGCTCGCGCCAAGGTTGGAGGCGCTGAAATTGTCGGTCGAGATGTTCGGTGCACTGACGCCGGTCAAACGCTCGACGGTCTGCGAGTCGCCACTGCCGGCAAGCCCTTGGCTCAGATCGATCGCGTTGCCGGCGAGAGCGTCGCTATAGCTGCGCGCGAGCTCGAAATGATTGGCATCGACGCGAATGACATAATAGAGCCCGCCATCGTCGAGGCCGCCGAGCGGATCATTGGCGCCCGAATAGGTCACCTCGTCGCCGGTCTGGAGACCATGGCCGTTCGCGGTGATCTCGTCGTTGCCGAAATTGACGCTCGATGTCGTGAAGTTGACGTTGTCCGACTGCGTGTTGTTGCTCGACGGCGCGCCGAAGCTGCCGCTGTTCACGGTGGTCGCGGTGCCGAGCGCCTGCGCGGTCACGGTCGCGTCGGAGGCGATATAGGCCTCGGTATCCTTGTTCAGCACCGAGATGCCGGCGCCGATGCCGACCGCGACATCGCCCGCGCCGGTGATGTTGCCGGAGACGAGCGTGACCCCGGTCTGGTCCGCGGCCGATACGATGACGTTGTCGCGCGCGATGACCGTGGCGTCGCTGTCGATGTAAGCGAGCGCGGTGAGGTTCATCACCGAGACTCCGGCGGTGAGGCCAACGGCGACATCGCCGCCGCCCGCGCCCGCGATCGAGAAGGAATCGACCCCTTCCGTCGCACTCGCCTCGACAATGACCGAGCCATCGGCGGTGACTTTGGCGTTGTTGCCGATATAGGCCTTGGTCGTCCGCGTGACGACGCCGGCATCGGCGCCGACGCCCACGCCGGCATCGCCACCGAAGGTGAGCGCGCCGGCGGTGCCGAGCAGATTGAACGTGTTCTCGGCGGTGATCTGCACGTCGCCGGCGGTGCCCGAGCCGGTGCCAGCGCTCACTCCCGCATCCGCCAGCGCACTTGAGTCCGGGCTGTCGATGTAAGAGAGCGTCGTATCGTTAACGACCGTCACGGTCGCCGAGCCGGCGATGCCATTCTCGCTGCCGACCGCACCGCCGATCGCGAAGACCGTGAGATTCTGGTCGGTATTGGCATCGACATCGACGCCTTGGGTGCCCGAGACGTCTGCGTCGCCGGAGATGAAGGCCGAGTTGCTGTTGACGACCACCGCTGTCGTGACCGAGGCGCCGAAGCCGGTACCGCCGAGCCCGATCGCGACCTGGCCCGAGACTGCGCCAACGGTCGCATCATTCTTGCCTTTGACGCGCACCGAGCCGTTCGCGGTCACTGTCGCCGCGCCGGCGATCGAGGCGACGACGGTGTCGGTGATCACGGCGATCGAGATCGAGCCGCCCGCTGCATTCTGGTCGGCGCCTTCGAGGCCGACGCTCAGCGCCTCGATATCGCCAGACTCCGTCGCATTGACGCTGACATCGCCGCCCGTGCTGTTCACGGTCGCGGTGTCGATGCTCGCGGTGACGCTGTTGTCGATATAGTTGGCGCCGATCGCGGCGCCGAAGCCGCTGCCGCCAGTCGAGATCGCCACCGCGCCGTTGATCGCATAGATGGTCGAGTTATCGCTGGCCGCGACCGTGACCGGTCCGCCTGCGGTGACAGTCGCACCGTCTTCGATCTTCGCTTCGATCGTGTCGATGACGCCGTTGACAGAGATGCTCGCGTTGAAGGCCGTCTTGCTGCCGCCGCCGCCGCCCACCGCGATCGAAGCGATCTTACCGTCGACCAACCCTGCGTCCTCGGTCGATTCGCCGGTGAGGCTGATGCTGCCAGTCGCGTGGACGACCGCGTTGTCGATGTCAGCGCGGATGTTGAGATCGACCTGGTTCCAGCTCAGGCTCGCGCCGAACGCATTGCCCTGCGTCCCTACCGCAAACTCGCCGGCAATCGATTGGATGACCGAGTTGTCGTCTGCGGTGACGCTGACGTTGCCGCCGGTGGTGACGTCCGCATTCTCGATCTCGGCGACAATCGCCGCGCCATTGCCTGAATCAAAAATCGACGGACTGCTCGAGATGATGTTGATGCCGATGGTGAAGGCGGCGGCGTTGCTGTCCTCGCCGGTGGCGACACCGCCAGAGACGCCGATCGCGCTGACGATATTGTCATTTTCGGCATCGACGGTGAGATTGCCCCCGAGCGTCAGCTCCGAGCGCGCATGGTTGCCCGTGATCGCCGCCTCGGTATCGGCGGCAATCTGATTGAAGCCGATCGAGGCGCCGACACCAAGATTGCCTTTGGTGACGCTCAACCCGCCGCCGACAGCGATGATCTGCGCCTCATCCTCGGCCTTGACGCCGACATTGCTGGCCTGGGTGATCGCGGCGCTGTCGATCAGCGCTTCGGTCGTGTCGATCACGCGGTTTATCGAGACCGAGCCGGCGAAATCCTTGCCGGTCGCGGTCGTGTCGGCCGCGAGCGCCGCCGAGGCGCTGATGACATTGCCGCTGCGCGTCGCCTGGATCAGCACCTGGTCGACGCCGGTTTGCGCAAGCGCCGTGCTGTCGAGGCTGATGCCGTCCATGAAGGCGCGCGTATCGGCGGTGAGCTCGTTGAGGCCGAAGGCGCCGGCAATGTCCTTGGCGCCATTCGTGCTCTTGCTGTTGGCAGTGATCGCGACGCCGCCGCTCGCGTCGACGATCGTCTGATCGTTGGTGGCGACGACCGAGAGCGTGTCCGCGGTCAGCGTGCCGGCCGCGTCCACGTAAGCGTAGGTGGTGTCGCTGATAACGTTGACAACCGCGCTACCGGCGACGCCGACGCCGCTCGTCGTGCTGCCGGTGCTGCTGGTCGCGTCGCCGGTGCTCGACTCTTCATTGAACAGGGCGGGCAGCGAGATGCCATCGAGTGGATCGTCGTCAGATTCGCCGACCGATTGCGGCTCTTCTTGCTTCTGCGATTGCGCCGTGCTGACCGTGCCGGCGACGGCAACGCCGAGGATCGTCCCATCGGTGGTGGCGCTGATCGCGACGGTGCCGACATCGAGACTTGTGGCAGCCGCGGGCGTCGCTTCGGGATTCTCGCTCGGATCGGCGCCGATGAAGGCGTCTGTGTTGCGGACGATATCGTTGACGTCGACCGAGACGCCCACGCCCGTCGTGCTGTTGTTGCCGCGGACGATCGAGCCGGCAACACCGACCTGCGTACCGCCGGTATGCGCCGTGATCGTGACATCGCCACCGCCGGTAACCATCGCGCCGCTGCCGTCGCTCGTCTCGATGCCGGCATAGGTGGTGCTGCGCTGGCGATAGCCGATGCCGCTGCCGGCGAAGGCGAGCGAGCCCTCGGCGCCGCTCTGGGTGCTGCCGGACTGCGACACCTCGACGCGCAGAATATTCTCTTCGGCATCGAGAGCGAGGCTTCCCGACGCGCCGATATGGAGCGCGACGCCGGCGCTGATGATCGCTTCGGTGTCGTCGGTCAGTGCGCTCACGAGGATCGAGCCGCCGAGAGCCTTCCCGCCCGCACTGCCGCCGAAGCTGACGAGATCGCCGCCGCTGACGGCGGCGCCCAGACCTTCCTTCTTGACGGTTCCGATCGCATCCGTCAGGCCGCCGAGATTGAGGGCGAAGGAGCCGATGCCCGCGACGTTGAGCATCGTCATCTGCGTCGTCGCATCGACGGCGACGGACTGATTTGCGTTCTGATAAGCGGCGTTCTGGTTGATCTGCGCGCCGCCCTCGATCGTCGCGAGCGAGGTGTTGTTGTAGACGTTGACCGCAATCGAGCCGGATATGCTGACCGTATCGCCCTCACCCGCCCCGGCATCCGTCACCACCCAGGTATTGAGCAGGTTCGAGGCGATGCCGAGCGTGCCGTCGAGATAGCCCGACAAGCCGCTGAGGCCGTTGGATTCGATGTTGCCCGGCAACTGCGTAAAGAGCTGCGCTGGATCGACCAGGAGCGGATAGGTCACCGACGATGCGACCGAGAGCGTACCGCCGGCATCCACCTGCGTGTGGCCGTAAATCGTCGCTTCGGCGTCGTTGGTATAGACGCCGACGCCGATCGCGACCGCTGCAGCCGAGCCTTTGACGTCGCTCACGCCGGCGGTCGCGTTGATCTGCGCGGATTCCGAAATCGCTGCTGAGACCTGGATATCTGCAGGGGTGACGAGGACGGTCGGATTCTGCGCCGTCGCTTCGTTGCCGACGCTGGCATAGACGTGATGCGTCACGATGTTGAGAGCGATGCCGCCCGCGCCGGCAAAGCCGTCGTTCTGGACGCTGCTGTCGACGTTGGTGCCGTTCTCGTCCTCGGCTCCGGGCGAGGAGAACAGCGCGCTGGCAGAGCCAAGGAGACCCGCGACGCTGGCGTTCCCGCCTTTGAAAGGATCGCTGAAATCGGACGGACTGCCCCCGGTTTGCGGTGCCGCGACCGCGACGTCCGAGGCGGAGAGCGCCGCGCTGACGCCGATCCCGTTGATCGTCGAACTCGGCGCGACCGTGTGGCTGTTGCCGCTACCGCTGCTGGTGAAGGTGACGGGAAGGGCTGCCAGCGCGTCGGCCGGATTGTCGGCGAGCCTGATATGATCGGCGTCGACCTTGACGACGTAATAGACTTTGTTGTTTTGCAGGCCGCCGATTGGCGTGTCGTTCGCGTCGATTGTCAGCGGGGTGCCGCGCGTGCCGTCGGCGTTCTCGGCCTGCGCGGTGGTGGTGTGCGTGAGAGTGGGATCGGTGCGATAGACAACGGCCTCGCCAGTGGTGAGGTCGTTGGCCGGGAGATCGATCGTGCCGGCATCACCGTCGACCGCCGTCGTCGGATTGAAGCCGAGCGTCTCGCCGATGAAGGCGAGCTGCTGCAGCGAGGTCGCGCCCGGGTCGCTGAGCGCGACCACTTGGCCGGTGCTCGGATCGACGAGCTGAAAAACACTCGGCGAGATCAGCTGAACGGTATAGGCGGCCGTGTTCTGCAAACTGCCGATGACGCCGGAGCCATCCGGTTCCAGACTCGAATAGTAGACCGTCTCGCCGTTGGTGAGGCCGTTATCCGGCAGGGTGATCGTGTCGGCGTTTGGATCGATGCTGGCCAGCGTCAGCGTCGCGCTGGTTTGCGTCGTCGTATCGAAGAAAGTCTGTGTGCCGAGCGCACTGCCCTGGCTGATGGTCTCGACGGCGTTGGTGGTCGTGTTGAGGAGCTGGAACGCACTGCTGTCGACCATCTGGACCATGTAGGTCGCGCCGTCGGTCAGTCCTTGGATGGCTGTGTTGCCGTTCGCGTGATAGGTGACGAGGTCGCCGTCGTTGAAGCCGTTTCCATCGATACTGATCGTGTTCTGGCCCGAATCGATCGCATCGAGCGTGAAAGTGTCCGCGGTCGGAACCGAGAGCGTCTGGGTCGCATTCGGATCGGTTCCCGCGGGATCGAGCGTCAGCGCCGGCCGGTCGGCGAGCTGGATGTGGTCCTGGTCGACCACGATGACATAGTAGGTGTTGCCGCTCGTCAGGCCGCCGATATCGGAGGAGATTCCGGTGATCCCCCCTGCCTCCTGGTCACCCGCCGTATAGGTGACCGCCTGGCCGGTCTTCAGCCCGTGATCGGGGAGGTAGATCGTGCCGGTCGTCTGGTCGACCACGCCGCTTTGCTGGGGGTTGAACGTGTCCTGATTCGTGCCGCCCGAAACCGTGCCACCGGCGGTGATGTGGCCGTTGAGCAGCGATTGAACCGTGGCGAGGTCGAAGCCGATGCCAACCGAGACGCCTGCCTTGGCATTTTGTGCGCTGTCGGTCGCGCCATTGGTCGAAACCTTGTCGGTGCCATTGGCCTGAATATTGACGTCGCCGAGCGTCGCCGTGATGGTCGCGCCGCTATCGACCTCGGCGGTATCGGTTAGGTCGGTGTCGGCGAGTGCGATCGCGAAGCCCGTTGCGTTGGAATTCGACGAGAACGTGTTGGCATTCGCGTAGGCATTGGTGGTCGAGTCCGTCTCGCCGGTCGCCTTTACCGTGACGTTATGCAGCGCCGTGATCGTGCTCGTGCCGCTGACGATCGCGGTTACGGTACTGGTCGCCTGGGCGTAGCCGACCGCGACCTGCGGCGAGGTGGTGACGCCGAGGGCGGTGGCCGTCACCGTCGTCTGCACATCGGTCGTCGATGCGATGCTGACATCGCCCGCGGCGGCGATGCTCGAATTGTCGACCGTGATCCCGGCATCGGCGCCGCGCAGGATGACGGACGCGTCGATCCCGGTCGCACCGGAGATCACCGCACCGGGAATCTGGGCGAAGAGGCCACTCAGCGTGCTGGTGAAGCCGGCCGCCCAGGACGGCACCTCTCCTGCCAGCGACAAATCTGTCGCGGTCGCGCTCAACGACACGTCGCCGCCCTGGATGCTGGCACCCTCGAGCGAGATGCCAACCGACTTGCTGACGAAATCGACCGGCAGGTCGAAGATCCGGTAGCCCTCGTCATCAACGGTCAGGCTGACATCCCCGGCGCTGTGGCCGGGATCGTTTGCTGCGGCGTCGAGGTCGCTGCCGCTCGAGAGGGTTATGTTGCGGCCAGTGAGCGAGATGGCGCCGGAATCGGCGCCGCTTGCCTGGGTATTGATGGTGACGCCGCTGTCGACGATGATGGTCGACGCGGTGATTGAGAGCGCGTTCCCGCCCGTCGAGATGTTGCTGGCGAGCTCGACCGTGCCGGTGGCGGCACTGTCGCCGCTATCAATGGTGAGGCCCGCGGCAAAGCTCGGATCGAGCGACTGCACGTTGATCGTATCGGCATCGCCGCCGAGGTCGATGGCCAAGGATTGCGTCGGGACATCGAAGCTCGTCGTCTCGAAGTCGCCGCCGGCCGAGCTGAGGGTGAGTTGTCCCGCCGTCGCGCCGGCAGCCAAGCTCACCGTATCGGCGCCGCCGCTCGTATTCGTCGTCGGCAGGTCGATGACGAGGTTGTTCGCCGTCCCGTCGAGGGTTATCGGCTCGAGTCCCGCATAATCGATGGTGTTACCGTCGAGGGTAACGCTGCCGGCATTGCCGTTGGTGGCCGCCATGGCAACGGAGTTGAAATTCCCGTCCATCACCAGCGTGTCGAAGCCGCCGGCGCCGCCATCGATTCCGCCCGACATGCTGCCGCCCGGAGCGAAGACGAAAGTGTCGTCGTTGTTCGCTGCGCCCTGAAGGTTCTCGAAGCCGCTGAAGCTCGTGCCAGCGACCGTGCCGGAGCCGGGACCGGTGACATTCCATGACGTATTGCTGGTCGGACCTTGCAGGATGTCGGTGCCAGCACCGCCGACGAGGCTCTGGATATTACTGAAGGCGACAGTGGCCGGCCCGCTCGCCTGGCCGCTATTGGCGCCCGTGAGCTGCCATGTCTCCGGTGTCGCTCCCGGTGCGGAGTTATGGTCGATGATCAGCGCGTTCTGACCGCTGCCGCCGGTAACGGACATCGCCGGAACCGCCTGGGCGCCGAAGGAATCGGCATCGATCGTGATATTGTTGTTGCCGGTCCCGCCGACGATGCTGACATTACTGATGGTCGACAGATCGCCGAAAGCGAGGATGGCGTTGTTGTTATCCTGATCGACGACTTGAATGCGCTGGACGGCCTGTGACTGCGTCCCCGTCTGGGTCGTGTCCGTCACCATCTGCACCAGCACATCGTGCTGCTGCTGCGCCGGCTGCAACTGGCTGAGATCGATCGTTAGCGCGCCGGTGCTGAGGAGCACACGCGGCTCGAGCGGATCAAATCGCAGCTTTCCGATACGTGCCGCCGCACCCGCACGAGCTTTTGATGTCCGGGGCGCGACCGCTTTGCTTTTCCAACGATTTCGGCGAGAAACGACGCCAGGCTTCGCCATGGCGAATGGAAAAGGCATGTCCCCGCCCCCCTTTTCGTAGTAAATGAATCGGTACCGGAAAATCTAGCGAGGGTCAATGAACCTACCGCGTCATTCGACAGACACTCGCGATTTCTTTTCGCGTCGCGCGATAAATCCGCAACAGCGTCTCGCGTTCGTGTAACGTGGCGCGCGCGGCGGACACGCAGCGAGCGCGCTGGTGGCCGATATCAAGGGGCTCCGCACACCATAGGAGTTGAGGTGACGATCGAAATTACAACCCAGCGTGCGTGGCACGTTGGTGGGCTTCGTGCTGTTTCGGCGACGATGATGGGCATCTTGGCATCACTTATCGGCGCACACGACGCGCTGGCCGAGGCAAGCTTCGATTGCGTGCTCAACCCCGCTTTGACGCTGAAGCTCGGGAGCCCGATCTCGGGCATCATCGATACCGTCGCCGTCGACCGCGGCGACCTCGTCAAAAAAGGCCAGGCGGTGGCTCGTCTTCAATCCGCGGTCGAGGCGGCGGAAGTCGCGCTCGATAAAGCCAAGGCCGAAAACACCGCGGACATCGACGCGAAACAGGTCAAGGTCACGCTCACCAAGGCAAATTTCGATCGGCAGTCCATCCTGGTTCAGCACCAGAACACGCCGGTTGAGAAATTTGACGAGGCGCGCGCCGACTATCAATCCGCGCAGCAGGAACTCGCCCTGGCTCAGCTCAACCACCATGTCGCCGAACTGCAACTGCAGAGCGCGCAGGCGACGCTGGACCAGCGCGTCATTCGCAGCCCGATCGACGGCGTGGTCACCGAGCGCGCCTTGGGGCCCGGCGAATACGTCAATCAGGACGGGCACATCGTCAGCGTCGCCGAGATCGACCCACTCTACGTCGATACCTTCCTGCCGATTCGCTATTACGGCGAGATCAAGGTCGGCGATACCGCAAACGTACAGCCCGACGATCCCATCGGTGGCGATCGTAAGGCGGTGGTCTCGGTCGTCGATCAGGTGTTCGACGCCGCCAGCGGCACATTCGGCGTACGCCTCGATCTTCCGAACGCGGATCATCGCATCCCCGGCGGTCTGCGCTGCCACGTTACTTTCGCTACCCCGGCGCTGCCGGAAACTGCGGCGACGCCCCTCACTTCCGCATTGCCGATGTCGAACCAGCCGGAACTCGGCGCGAAATGAGGCTTACTCCGACAACCTGCTATCGCGCGCGCGGTGCAAGGCACTGCCGTGCCGCCGATGGCCACTTCTTTGAACGCCGATGAAGCAGCGGTTCGCTTTCGCCGCCGTCGCCGCTTTCATCACGCTTGCCTTATCGGTCTACGCCGGTCGCGCCGCCGATTCGCAGCATCTTCCGCCTCTCTTGCTGCCCGGTGTAGGCAGTCATGATCCGCGTACCCCCGTTCACATTGACACGATGCCGTGGCGCGCGATCGGCAAGTTGCAGGCGACCTCGGGCAATCTCTATGAATCCTGCACCGGCACGCTGATCGCGCCGGCCCTCGTTCTCACCGCCGCGCATTGCGTCTTCAATCTACGCACACAGGAGAATTTTCCTCCCTCGGCGCTGCATTTCCTCATCGGCTACGAGCGCGACAGCTATGTCGGCCACGCCGTGGGACGCCGCATCAAGGTTGGCAACGGCTTCGATCCCAAACATCCGGAGCAAACGCGCGGCAGCGACTGGGCGCTGATCGTGCTCGAGAAGGCGCTCGGCACTGGGGGACGAATCTTGCCCGTTTCAGCCGAGCCGCCGGAAATCGGCAGCAGCGTGATGCTCGGCGGCTACAGCCAGGATTATCCGCACGTTATTATGGCAGATACGGCATGCCGGATCGTCGGGCGCCTAACCGATACCGCCGGCCGCCCCTTGTTGCGCGATGATTGCACGGGCGGATCGGGCGTCAGCGGCGCGCCACTTCTGATCAAACGCGACGGCGGCTGGTCTGTCGCGGCGATCG
The DNA here is from genome assembly GCA_036501365.1 of Allostellaceae bacterium. Taxonomy (GTDB): domain Bacteria; phylum Pseudomonadota; class Alphaproteobacteria; order ATCC43930; family CGMCC-115725; genus CAIKMD01. The sequence continues at coordinate 23,379 of DASYAL010000078.1, forward strand.
CTGTTGCCGCCGAGATGGGTACGGCGAGCGGGATTGCCGTCTTGCCGGACAAAGCGCGGAAACTGGCGGACGCCGACGCTGCAGGAGCGCGTTGAGCCGGTGTCCGGCGAAGACGACGGCCCCCACGCCCTACATCTGGATTTCGACGCGGCGGTTTTGCGGCTCGGGTTTCGGGGTGTCGACCCGCGGATTGGCTTTGCCTTGCCAATCGATGCCCAGATCCGCCGGCTTCACGCCATTCGTGGTAAAATAGTTGTAGACGGTGATCGCGCGGCGCTTCGAGAGCTCGAGATTGTAGGCGTCGGAGCCGACAAGATCGGTGAAGCCGCGGACGACGATCGCGCTCGAGGGATCCTCGCGGTAAGAGGCGATCGCTTCATCCGCGGAGCGTTTTCCGGCGGCATTGAGCCGCGCCGAGTTGAATTCGAAGAACACGAAGAACATGCGTGGCGCGGGTGCGGCGACCGGCGGCGCCGGAGCGGGTGCCGCGGCCGGTGCGACCGCGGCCGGCTCGGCCGCCGCCGCCGGGGGCGGCATCGGCGCAAAGAAGTGATAGGTCAGCGTCGCCAGGACATTGTGCGAGGCGTTGCCGATCGAGAAACGCGCGCCGCTCGTCGTCGCAAGGCCGGGATCGACGCTCCGGAAATAGCGGTACTGCAGCCCCAGCGCGATCTGATCGGTCACGGCGTAGTCGACGCCGACAATTGGCTGGAAGGCGAAGACGCGCTCCGACGAATCGATGAACTTGCCCGCCGGGCCGTTCGCCGTCAGCGTCATGGCGGTAAAGCCCATGCCGAAGCCGATATAGGGCGTGAACGGCGTCTTGTTCACCCAATCGACATAGCCGTTCAGCATCACCGGGATGTTCTGGACCGAGCCGCTGAGCGCGGGCGAGTTGCTCTTCACCGAGCTGTGCATCCAGTCGACATCGAGCTCGAGGCGAAACGGTGCGAGGCGCATGCCGAGAGCCGCGCCGGCAAGCGGCCCCATATCGGGCGAGAGGGTGAAGCTCAGGCCGGTGGGGCCGGTCGCGGCCATGTCGCCGGGCAGGCTCGCCCCGGCCTCGAGACGCAGATAGGGCCCGTCGGCAGGCTCGGCCGAAGCCGGTCCCAGATCGGCAATGACAGCGCTGAACGCCGCGATGACAACCGCGGCCACAGATCCGCGCATAAAGGAGGCCCCGATAAGATTCTTACGGTGCCATATTCTACTCAGAAAAAACTAAAATACAACAATGACTTGGGGGACGACTCGTAACCGATATTTCGGCTTCGTAACGCAATCCCTTGGGCTGCGTGAAACTCCGACTCGCTAGCGATTGTGAACCGGCACGAATCGCGGGTTTAACGGATCCGGTCGTAGCCGAGCGAGTGCATACAGGCGTCGAACGCCGGGTCCCCCACGACCGTATTGCCGGGCGAGTTTTGCAAAGCGAGCTGGCGATGCACGGCGGCACTGGGATCGCCGGGGATCGGGGGCAGCGCAGCATCTTCGGCGGTCTGGGTCTCCTGCGCGCAGCCCGTCTCGGCGCCCTGCAGCACCGCCGTCTGCTGATCGATCGGAAGCTGCGCATCTTGCGGGCGCTCATAGGCCGGCGCCGGCGCCATACCCGGCGTCACGACAGCGGTTTGGCTCGTGGATGCACAAGCCGCGGTGGCAAACAAAAGCGCAAGAGTGAGCATCCGCAACATGACAAGCCTCCGCATTTCCGGTCGACGTGGCGCAAGCTCAAATGTCGCAAGCGAGCGAAAGTTCCTCGATTGCGCGTCGCAGCGTCCTGCAAATGGCCACGCTTGCGCCTCGAGTGTTGTCGAATAGCCACGCTCGTCGACGAACTTCGTCGTACGGCCGCGCTCGTGTTTGAATCCTTATTGAGTCGCGACTCCGTCGCCTTTATAGAAATGGGCGCGGGGAAGTTTCGGGGGAATACCAATGATCGAGACCGCGGTCCGCGCCGCCGCTCAGGCTTTTGCTGCCATCACTTACGGCGCGCAGCTTCATCGTCTCACCGTCGACGGAATCGAAATCAAGGGCGCGCAGGCGCGCGGCGCCGATATCCTCGGCGACATCGCGGTGTGGATCGCCGGTGTCGCGGCCATCGACCGGTTGCGTTTCGGCAGCCCAGCGGGCTCAGGCTGGACCGTCGATTTCAAATACGACGCCGATCAGCGCGAGGATCTCGCCGAGGCCGCGCGCCTCGCCGAGGAAGCCGATCGCGAGGGTTCCCGCGATCTGCTCTACACCGCTTGGGTATGGGCAACGGACCTCATGGCCGACGAATCCGCGTGGGCGGCCATCGAATCGGTCGCACGCCTTATCGAGAAAGCGCAGCCGGCGAAGAGCGAATGAGGCGCGCCGGGACGCAACATAGTTAATTTTATCTACAATTTTAGGCGATTAGGATAGCGCTTAACCAATCGTTAATGCTGCACTCTCGCGTGCACTTCACGGAGGGAGAGCCGTTATGATTGGTCGAGCCGCTGTTCCATTCTTCGCGCGTTGGAAGCGATCCGCGACTCCGCAGCAGCCGCAAGAGGTCAAGCGTTCGGATCGCGCGGATCACGCCCGTCGCGCGATCGACCGCCGTCGCTCGCGCGAGCCGACGACCTTCCAGAAATGCCTCGCGGTCCACATGGCTTGCGCGGCGCCGAACCGCGCCGCGCGCTAGAGCACGATCCGTATCGAAAAGCAGCGCTGCGCTTCTTTTCGATACGTGAATCGTGTTCTCGATTCTAAAATTTAGACGATGATTCCACAGATGACACGAAATCGCGCGGCGGTTCCGTCTCATCCGATCATGGTCTAGCGTCCGATCGACCCCGGCGGTGCGAGCAGACGTTCCCGGTAGTGCGGCAGCAATCCGAGCCGCGCGATCACCTGCTCGCACCAATAATGGGGACTGCCCTCGGCGAGAATCCGGACATCGAACCGCTCGGGCGCGACGAACAGCCGGTTGGTATCGTCGAACCGGCCTGACTTGATCCGGTCGACCCAAACGACGAACGCGTCGCCGCCTTCGAGGAAGGCGGCGCGCGCTTCCTGGGTGGGACAGATGAAATCCGCGATCACCGGACAGCCGGCCTTGGCGATCTGATCGCAAAGCCAGCCGATCCGCCGCGCCTGCTCGATGCGATCGGCGGGCGCGAAGCCCAAATCCTTATTGATATGCTTGCGAATCTCGTCCGCGTTCAAATGAACCGCGGCCAGCCGCGGCGCCAGCGCCGTGGCCAGCGTGGTTTTGCCGGCCCCCGGCAGTCCCATGACCAGAATCTTCAAGCTCATCCGCTCATTCCCCGAACATGCTGCGCGCGATCTTCGGGAAACTATAGGCGGCGGATGGTGAATCGTGCCAGCGGCCGGGGCGATCATTCGGTTCCGCGCTTGCGGCGGCGATACCATCGCAGGCACACTCGCCCGCCATGTTCCTCGCCCTTCCGTTTCGCGACGACACCCCGCCGCGCCAGATCCCGGCGCTGACCTATGGGCTGGTGGCGGCATGCGCGGCCGTCTTTCTCTGGCAGATCAGCCTCGGCCGGGATGGCGTCGATGAAACCTCGCTGAGCCTCGGGATGATTCCCGCCGTGCTGTTCGGCACGGCGCGGCTGCCGCCGCATCTCCGCCTGGTGGCGCCATGGATGACGATCTTCACCAGCATGTTCCTGCACAGCGGCTGGCTGCATCTCATCGGCAACATGGTCTATCTCTGGGTGTTCGGAAAAGGCGTCGAGAACGCGCTCGGCAGCGCCCGCTTCCTCGTCTTTTATTTCGTTTGCGGCGCCGCGGCGGCGGCGACCCAGGCGCTGACCGATCCGACCTCGACCCTGCCGATGGTCGGCGCTTCGGGCGCGATCGCCGGCGTGCTGGGCGCCTATCTCGTGCTCTACCCGTTCGGCCATGTTTTCGTCTTCTTCTGGATCATCATCATCTTCCGCATCGTCGCGGTGCCGGCGATCATTCTTCTCGGCCTCTGGTTCCTGATACAGCTCTTGAGCGCGCAGGATGCGGGCGCGGGGGCAGGCGTTGCCTTCTGGGCGCATGTTGGCGGCTTCGTTGCCGGCATGATCCTGGTGCCGTTCATGCGCCAGCGCGGCGTCGGCATGCTGCAAGCATCGCGGACGCAGTCTTTCAATATCAGCAATCCGCGCGATGCGCGTTGGCGCGGCTCGGGCTCGGTGCCGTCGGCCGGCCGGCCTTGGCGCGGCGGGCGAGATTAGCGGCGGACGATGACGACACCGACCGAACCTTTGAAGAAGCTCGCCATGCGGCCTGCGGCAGCGCCCGTCGGGGCGCCAGACCGCGCGCGGATCGAAGCCTCAAAGACCCGCATCTTCTGGGGCCTGCTGGCGGTGGTCGCGGCGGCGCCGGCGCCGCTCGGCTCGGCCTGGCCGCTCGCTTGGGAGCTGCTGGGTCTTGCCGTAGCGGGGCTCATCCTCGCCCTGTTGCTTGTCGCGCGCGATGATCGCGAACCGCAGCCGCGCGCGCTCACTGTGCCGGCCCTGCTGCTGGCGCTGGTGCTGATCTACGCATTCGTGCAAAGCCTCCCCCGGGGCGGACGATGGGCCAATCCCCTTTGGGATGTCATGTCGGAGGGCTTGCGGCTTTCCGCGTCGGGCGCGATCGCCGTCGATCCCATGCTGGCGCGCGACGATCTCTTCCGCCTGCTGTCCTATGCCGGCATTTTCGCGCTTGCGCATATGCTGGGGCGCGATCGCGTCCGGGCGCAATCCGCCTTAACGCTTCTCACCTTTGCCGGAGCGTTCTACGCACTCTATGGCCTCGCCGCCTATTGGCTCGGCAATACGACGATCCTGTGGTTCGCGAAATCGTCCTTCCGCGCCGATCTCAGCGCCAGCTTCGTCAATCCCAACACGGCCGCGACCTACTTCGGCCTCGCCCTTCTCGCCGCCGTCGCCGATCTCGTCGCCGCGCTCGAGCCGCTGCGGCTCGTCGGGCCGAAACAGATCCACTGGCGGAGACTGCCCCCTTTCGCGCTCGCGCGGCGCTGGCATCCCGCCGCGCTGATCGTTCTCATCATCGCCTTGCTGCTCACGCATTCGCGCGGCGGCCTGGCGGCGACGCTGATCGGGTTGGTCGCGCTGTTCGCCGCCGTGCGCGCGGCACCGAGCCTGCAATCCATCCGTTATGTCGCCTGGGCCGCGATACCGCTGGCGATCGTGCTGGTCGCGCTGCTGTTTCACGGCGAGGCGAGCATGACGCAGCTCATGGCGCTCGACCGCGCGGAAGGCGGCGCGGGCGACGTCGACGTCATCGCGATCACCTGGCAGGCAGCGAAGGATTTCGCTTTCCTCGGCACCGGCCTCGGTTCCTTCGCCGACGTGTTCCAGATCTACCGGCCAGAGACGATCGCGAACGTCGTCACGCTTGCACATGACGATTATCTGCAGGACCTGCTCGAACTCGGCGTGCCGGCGGCGCTCTGCCTGTTCGCCGCCATCGCCTGGCTGGCGGCGCTCTGCCTGCGCGGCGTCTGGTGGCGCAATCGCGACGCGGTCTTTCCCGCGCTCGGCTTCGCCGCGACCCTGCTCGTCGCATGCCACGCCTTCCTCGGCGTCGGACTGCAGGTCCCGGCGGTGGCAAGCACCTATATGCTGATCCTCGGCGTCGCCGTCGCGCAATCGCGCTCGACCGCGGTCGACTAGACGCCGCGCACCCGCTCGATCACCGCGTATCGAGCGTCTCGCCGAGTTGAAGGCAAGCTTCGGGGTTTTGCGTCGCGGGCGCGACACGACCCCATCATCCGCCGACGTTGATGACCGGAGACAGCGGCTGGGTCGAGGGCGCGATTGCCATCATCGTCAAGAACAGCGACAGCAGATGAAAGTTTCGCTGCGAAACCGGATCGTCGGCTGGAATATAATACCAGCGTCCCTGGCTGAAATAAGAAATATAGGGCGCTTCCGCGGGCAAACGATCGGCGACGACGATCAGAAGATACCGCCGCAGCGCCCCTAGTCGAATATTGTACTGAACATAGGGATCGCTCAGCGGATCGGCGCCGGCCGGTTCATATGAGTAAAGATCGTGATCGGGGGTCGCCGCGCTTGGCGCGGACGGCGTTGCGCACGCACCGGCAGGGTCGGTCGCGGAATTCGCGATCCAGCATGCGAGAGTCTCATTGATGATTTTCCAGTTCCCCGCATTTATGTCGCCAGGCGCAGGGTTGTCGCAGCCGCCGTCCTGCGCGATCGCCGCGGGACAGTCGACCGAATCCTCGTCGCTCGGCAGCAAGGTGTAATAGCTGAGGCTATCCGCATCGCGATTCCAGGGATGCGCGCGAATCTCCCGGCCGCGCTCGGGCGTAACGAGCTCAACTTTCGGATGAGGGCGCTCCATCGCCGCCTTGAGGATGCCGAGCGCGGAATAGGTGCGCATCAACGGCGCGCGGCTGACGAGATTGCGGATAGCAGCGCTCTCTGCCGGATTTTGTCCGCTCGCCAGCATTCTCGGCACCGGCACCACCCTGAGCTCAATCTGCGTGGGAATGCAGCGCCGGGCGGCGTCGAGCGCCGCATCGCCCTTGTCGGCGATGCCCATCCCCCATGCCTTCAATTGCGCCGGATTCATCCCGACGAGGCCGAGCGACGTGCATTCACGCGGTGCGGTAAAGCTCGGCTGCGTGTCGGCATAAAGGCGCAGCAGCCGGATCCAGAGTTGGAGGACGCGCTGCTTCTCGCTGAGGTCGGCCCCCTCCGCGCGCTTACCTCCCTTTTCGGTGACGTCACTATCCATGCGCTTGCCGGCAACGGCATGTGGGTGGAAGGGCCGCAGATAGATCACCAGCGCATTGTTCTCGGTCCCGGAATCGGATTTGCCCGCCGGCGCGGTCTTACCGCCGGCGCCGGCCGTCGACGGCGTCTTTGTGGTGTTCGCCGCTTCTCCGCCTTCCAACAAATCCGATCTCGCCGCCGCCAGCTCGATGGCGTCGTTCGCGTCGAGCTCGATGAGCGTGTTGAATGCCGAATAGAACTCATCGTAATCGAGGGTCAGATAGGCGGAGGCAAAATCCAGCAACGGCGCCGTTGGCCAGCTCGAATCGTAGAGCAGGCCCATGGCGTCGACACTCACCGGCGTAACGAGCTGGGCGACCAGCGCCTGTCCGAGCAACGGGACGTAGCGAATGGTCGGGGTCTCGGAATATTGGATTGTGCCGCCGGCAGTTCCGGTCCTGCCGTTGGTGACCGAGGTGCTGGTGCGCAGCCCTGTGGCGCCGATATTGGCCGCTGAAGCCGTGAGCGAGCCGCCGGCGGACAGCACCGCATCGACTTCGGTCACATCCATGAATTGAGGCGGCTCGTGTTGATAGACGCGGACGATATTTCCCATCGTCTGCTCCATCGACGTCGTCTGAATAATGGTGTTGTAGCGATCGCGGCCCAAGCTGATCGAGTCCGGGCCGAGCAGCTGGCATCCCCATAACCCGCCCGCCATGCCGGCGGCCAACAGTGCCTTGAAAGCGCGCAATATCAGCCCCCCCGAGCTTTAGCTCGTAACGCATCGGCCGCTTTTCGCTCACCGACCCCGCGGGAATTCTACCCCCACGCCGCGGGTTCAAAGCAAGGGCATTGATCCGAAAGAGGCGATCGCGGATTACGAATCTGTTATTCGGATGGTCTAATCGCGGTCTCGTTGCCTAGAATAAGAGAGCTCGCTCGTGATCGCATATTGGGAGTCCGAGATGTCTCAGCGATATTTTTTGCGCCTTCTGGGCACCATCGGGATAGCTGCCGCCTTCGCCGGCCCGGCGCTGGCGCAGCAATCGGCGGCGCGGCCCGACCTCTCCGGCACGTGGCAATTGTCGCAAGACAGCACCAAGGACGGGCTCGGTGCTCGCGCCCAGGGTCTGCTGATCCTATCCGCCGGAAATTTCGCGTTGCAGGTCGTGGACGGCCAGCTGCCGGCGTTTCAATCCGACGACCGCCACGGCGCGGCGGCCGCAGAAGCAGAAAAGGCCGCCAAGGCGGACGTGGCCTATTTCGGCACCTATGACGTCGCGCCGGCGGACGGCAGCCTGATGTTCCACATTGCCAGCAGCTCATTCCCGAACTGGGCCGGGTCCGATCAGAAATGGTTCGTGAAGGCGGCGGGCGATCAGCTCACGCTGATCGACACGAAAGACAGCGCGGCCATGCTGATATGGAAGCGCGTGCCGTCGCGTGAAGGGGAACCTTTCGCGACGCGCGGCGGGCGGCGCTCCGTCCACTATTGAAGCCGATGGCGTCGCCGCGGTCTAGGGCCGCGCGGCGCGACACTCAGTTCGATTCGCCGCCATTGCCGTTGTAGCAGGTCGTCGGCTCGGCATAAGACCCGCTCGCGCCAGCGGGCCGCCAAGGCCCGCTGGACGTGAACGGCAACCGTCGGAAACGAAACGATCAGTTCGAGCCGTTGCTGTTCGCCGTGTCGGCGCTGGCCTGGACGAAGGTCCCGACCGCGACGGCCGAAGCGGTGAGAATCCCCAAAAACAGTAATGCGGCGAAGATTTTCTTGCTCATCTCGGTCCTCTCTCCTTGCTCAAAAAAAAATCGGCAATGCGTTCAGTTGCTGCCGTTGCTATTCCCCGGCGCCGGCCCGCCGCCATCGGCATCGGCGCTTGCCGGCACGACGACACCGATCGTCACGGCCGAGGCGGTCAGCAGCCCCAAGATCAACAACGCGACAAAGATTTTCGTGTTCATCGGGTGCGTCCTGGGTGTGAAACGAGGTGACGCGCTTTCAGTTGTTGTTGCCACCGCCGCCGCCGCCGCCGCCGCCGCCATTGTCGTTTCCGACATCGGCGCTCGCCGGCACGACGACACCCGAAGTGACCGCCGAGGCGGTCAGCATCCCGAGGATCAGTAACGCGACAAAAATCTTCTTGCTCATCTCGCACCCTCTCGATGATCAACGCCGGAAGAGTATGGACACGCCCCTAGTTGCTGCCACTGTTACTGCTGCCTCCATCGGCATTCCCGTTGGAGCCGGCATCGGCGCTCGCCGGCGCGACCGCCACGGCCGAGGCGGTCAGTAGCCCCAGCATCAGCAACGCGACGAAAATTCTTTTGCTCATGCACGGCCCTCCGCGTTCAAGGCATTTCGAGAACCTGTGCTAACCCCTGACCCCGCGGACGAGGTCTTCACTATCATTGCAAATATAGGCGGCTTTTATACACAAAGTGCCCAGGCAAGTCATCGATGTTGTATTGTGCGGACTCGGGCCCGAACGGCGAGAGGTCGCGCGGGGGGAGCCGCGCCCGAGGATGGGATGGAAGCGCGACGCGTAGAATCCGATTGCACCATGGCCGGCGAGCGGAAGATGGCGCGCGCGCGCGCGTTAATGGCAACGAATCTCAAGGCATTGGAGCTGGCGCCGAATCTCGAGGCGCTGAGCTTCTTTCGCATCTGCTTCGGCGCCTATCTCCTGCTCCAATACGTTAGTTTTTGGCCCGATTACGGCGCGTTCTACACCGATAACGGGATTCTGCCGCTCGCGACCCTCGCCGCTGATCACGGCATCGCCGGCATCGGTCTCATGGCGCCCATTCTTAACGGCGCGGCGCGGATCGGCCTGCCCGCCACCTTGCCGCTTCTCTATCCGGCGAGCCTCGTCGCCTTTATCCTCGGCTATCGGACACGCTGGGCTTGTGCGCTCGCCTTCGTCTTCAACGTCTATCTTTTCTGGCGCAATCCTTACGTGACATCGGGCGCGGAGGTGTTGGCGCGGCTGCTGCTGCTGTGGTGCCTATTCCTTCCGCTCAACCGCTACTGGAGCATCGATGCGGCGCTCGACCCGCAGGATCGCCGGCGTCCCTATCCGCGATGGCCCTTCGTCGCGCTGCGGCTGCAGATCGCCTCGCTCTATTTCTTCTCGGCGCTGTTCAAGCTCGAAGGCGAGCCGTGGCGGCACGGCGCGGGCGTCGCCTGGGCGCTGCAAGACAGTCTGTTCGGCGGTTCCGCGCCCGGGCTATGGCTCGTGCAGCACGCGCCCGCGGTCGTGCTGGTCGCCAATTACGCGGTGATCGCGTTCCAGCTCTCCTTCCCCTATCTCATCTACAGCCCATGGCGAAACGATGCGACGCGCGCCGTGGCGATCGCCGGCGCGGCGACGCTCCATCTCTCCTTCATCGTCCTCCTCAACATCGGCAGCTTCCCCTATCTCTGCCTGACGATGCTGCTGTTGCTCGTGCCCGACCGATGGATCGATGCGGCGCTGGCGCGGCGCCGCGCCAAGCTCGCGCGCATCGCCATCTATTACGAGCCGGGCTGCGGCTTCTGCCGCAAGGTCGCGCGGCTGCTGCGCGAGTTCGTCCTCGCGCCCGAAACGCGCGTCTGCGACGCCGCGGAGGACGCCGAGGCGCTGCGCCTCTTGCGCGCGCACAATTCCTGGGTCGTCGCCGATCCCGAAGGCCAAGTGCATCTGAAATGGCGCGCGGTCGCTTACGTGCTGCGGCAGAATCCCGTGACCCGCCCGCTTGGCGCGATCAGCGACCTGCGGCCGCTGCGCGGCGTCTTCGAGAAGCTCTACGACGCGATCGGCCGCCGCCGCCGCGGCCTCGGCAAGCTGACCGGCGTCGTCCTTGCCGAGCACCGCGAGAGTGCGCCGCCGCGGCTCGCGCTCGGCATCAATGCCGCGCTGGCCACGCTCGCTTTGCTCTGCAATCTCATCTCGCTCGTCCCCTCGAGCGCCGCGCAGCAGCCCAATCGCGAGATCAACCGCACCAACGATGTCAGCGTGCACAGCGCGCTCGATGATCTCTTCGCCGTGCTGCAGATCCGGCAATACTGGGCGCTGTTCGCACCGGTGCCGACCCATTGGCACTGGCAATTCGACTTCGCCGGAAGCGATGCACAAGGCGCGACGGTGGCGCTCGGCGGAAGCGTTGGCTTGCTCGCGAGCGACGACGCGGCGACGCGCCTCCGTCACGGCTATTGGCTGAAATATCTCAGCCACGTGTCCGAATTCTCCGCCGCGGATTGGGACGCGCTCGATCGCTATCTTTGCCGCGCCGCGCCGATCGAGCGCGTCGCGATCGGCGTCGCCGCCCGCGCGGTTGACGCGACGCCCACGGACAAACCCGCCTTCGAACAGCACCGCGAGATCGCATGTTCCGCCGCCGTCGCCGCGTGATCCCGCGCCGCGCCCTCCTTGGCGCGGCGATTGCCCTTGCGATGCTGGCCGCTCCACCCGCGCGCGCCGCCGACACGAGCGACCCGCCGATCTTACGCATCGAGACCGGCGTCCATATGACGGTGGTGCTGGGGCTCGCGGTCTCGCACGACGGAAAACGGCTAGCGACCGCGTCGAACGATACGACAGTGCGGCTGTGGTCGCTGCCCGATCTGCAGCCGCAGCGCACGATCATCCACCTGCCGATCGGTGCGGGGATTGAAGGCGCCGCCTACGCCGTCGCATTCTCGCCCGACGGCGCGACCCTCCTCGCCACCGGCGCGACCGGAAGATGGGGCAACTCTGACAATCCCTTCTGCATCTACATCATCGGCGCCACGGACGGGAAAATCCGCGGGACCAAATGCGACCTGCCCGCGGCCGCGACCCAGCTTGGCTTTTCGCCCGACGGCAAGTTCCTGGCGGTGACGCTCAATGGCAAGGGCGGGCTGCGCATCTATCGCAGCGCCGATTTCAGCCTCTTCAAAGCCGATACGGATTATGCCGGCCCGACGATGAGCTTCGACTTTGCCAAGGACGGGCGCATCGTCACCGCCTCGCTCGACGGGCATGTCCGGCTCTACGACCGCAATTTCAATCGGATCGGACCCCCGCAGCCGTTGCCGGGAGGACGAAAGCCGCATGGGCTTAGCTTCTCGCCCGACGGAAAGGAGATCGCCGTCGGTTATGCCGAGCCCGAAGTCGGCGACCCGCCCTGGACGCCGGCGGTCGACGTGCTGCGCGCGAGCGATCTCAAGGTGGCGTTTCGTCCCGATGTGAAGGGCGTGACGAGCCCCTATGGCGGCGCGCTGTGGCGCGTCGCCTGGTCGGCGGACGGCAAATATCTCTATGCCGGCGGGACGTGGCAAAAGGACCAGCATTTTCCGGTGCGGCGCTGGGGCAATGGCGGCCGCGGCGCGCCGCAGGATTTCGCGACCTCGACCAGCCGCATCGTGCGCATGGAGCGCGCGCCGCAAGGCGTGCTGTTCAGCACCGAAGCCGGCGATGTCGAGCTCATCGGCGCCAACGATCAATTCCTCGCATCGCAGCTCAGCGTCATTGCCGATACCGCCGAGATCGGCGACCAGCTCGCGATCTCGCCCGACGCGCGCGAGGTGCAATTCGCCTTCGCGCCCTACGGCGAGAAGCCGGCGCATTTCTCGCTGACGCAGAAAGTGCTCGCCTCGGGCAACAGTCCCGATGCCGCGCGCCTCGTTCATCCGCTAATGACCTCGCCGGGGCTCGCGCTCACCAACTGGCTCTGGAGCTACGGCCCGCTGCTCAACGGCAAGCCCCTCGAGATAGAAAAGCACGACCAATCCTTGTCGGCGGCGTTCTTTCCCGACGGCCAGGGCCTGCTGCTCGGCACGAGCTGGGAGCTGATCCGCTACGATCGCAATGGTGCGATCCTGTGGCGCGAACCCATCTACTACAGCGTCCGCGGCATCGTCGTGACGCCCGATTCGCGCCTCATCGTCGCGCTGATCGGCGACGGCACGATCCGCTGGTATGCGGCCGATACGGGTCGCGAGCTGATCGCGTTGTTTCCCGCCGCCGACCAGCATCGCTGGGTCGCCTGGACGCCGCAGGGCTATTACATGGCCTCGGCGGGCGGCGATACGCTGATCGGCTGGCAAGTCGATCACGGCCACGATCAGCCGGCGGATTTCTACCCCGTCTGGCAATATGCCCCTCAATATGAGCGACCCGACATCGTGCAGCAGACCTTGGCGCTGCGCGACGAGCAGCAAGGAATCGACGCCGCCGACGCCGCAAGCGGTCGCGCGCCAGCGACGCAAAGAATCGAGGACACGCAGCATCCGGTCATCGAGATCGCCGGTCCGGCCAACGGCGCGAGCATCACGGACACGAACCTAACCTTGCATTTCAAGGTCCACTCGCCGCTCGACGCGCCGATCACGCGGATCATCGCGCGCGACCCGCACGAGCAGTATCTCGATCAGCAGCAGCTGCCCGTGCTCGACGCCAAGGGCGACGGCGAGGGCGATTTCCGGCTGATCGCGCCGGCGCGCGACAGCGAGCTGGTGCTCATTGCCGAGAACCGCTACGGCCCGAGCGTTCCCACGACGGTCGCGCTGAAATGGGCAGGGCCGGCGGGCGCGGCGCCGCTCGAGAGCCAGCATAAGCTCTATGTCGTCGCCGTGGGCGTCAGCAAATACGCCGATACCGATCTCGAGATGCTGAGCTATCCCGACAAGGACGCGGCTGATTTCGTCGCGGCGCTTCAGAGCCAGACCGGCAAGGCCTTCACGACGGTGATCCCGAAGATCCTGCCGAACGAGGAGGCGAGCCTCGCGAACATTCTCAAAACCCTCGACTGGCTCGACGATCAGGTCGGGCCCGACGATATCGGCGCGGTGTTCCTCGCCGGCCACGGCTTCAACGACAAGGACGGCACCTTCTATTACGTGCCGCAGGATGCCGACATGGGGCGCATCGCCGACACCGGCTTACCGGCAACGAAGCTGGTGACGGCGCTCAACCGGATCGCCGGCTATCCCATCCTCTTCATCGACACCTGTTACGCCGCCAGCGTCGCCGGCAAGAGCCTGTCGACCGAGACCGACAGCCTCGTCAACCGCCTCGGCCACGAGAACAAGGGCATCATCGTCTACGCGGCAGCGAGCGGCGAGCAGGAATCGAACGAATCGTCGCTGTGGCAGAACGGCGTCTTCACCCATGCCTTGGTCGAAGAGTTCGACGGCAAGGGCGACCGCGACCTCATCACCACCACGATGCTTGCCGCCTATGTCGTGCGCGCCGTCAATGACATGACCGGAATCGGCCCGCAGCATCAGGATCCGCGCGTGAACATCCCGATCGGCGAGCCCAACCTGCTGATGGCACGGAGCGACGGCGCGCAGCGATAGTGCGGAGGTCTCCATCGGGCTACGCGCGCAGAGTCACGAGCGCGCCGCGCTCGAACCCGATTGACTAGGCGCCGCGTATCCGCTCGATCACCGCATGTGCGTCCGCTGGGGCAGCGTTGCCGCGCCAGGCGACATGTCCGTCCGGACGCACCAGGACCAGCTTCGCCGCGTAGAGCTCCATCGCCGCGCGATCGTCGAGATCGACGATCGCAAGCGGGACGCGGGCGGCTTCGGCGGCGGCAGCGAGATTCTTCGCCTCTTCCTTGACCTTGCCGAAACGCAGCAGGGTGAAGCCGCGGCCGAAAAGATCGAGCGTCGATCGTCGGGAGTCGATCCAGGCATGCGGCGCGCGATGACCGGGGCGCGCTGTCGGCACGTAGGCGGCGGCCTCCAGCGGCGGTGCCGCGGCGCCGTCCGGCACGATGATCGGCGAGTTCTCATACCGGTAGCCGAGATGGACGCCGACCGGCGCGAAATGCTTGATTTTGGGCGGCAACTTGGCCGCGATGGCCGCGCGCGTGGCATCACCCGCGGGGCCTTCGTCCTCGAGCGATCCCGGCACGGCAAAAAGATCGCCGCTCTTGTCGTAATTGTCGGCGGCTTCGAGCGTGTTGAACAACCCGACCGGCCGACGCTCGCTCTCGTAGCTCGCCAACAGTTTCCCGCCGCCCCAGCCTGCCAGCATCGCCTCGATCTTCCAGCCAAGATCGACCGTATCGCCGATACCGGTGTTCATGCCGAAGCCGCCCGTCGGCACGAACAAGTGACAAGCGTCGCCCGCGAGAAAGCAGCGCCGCGTTCCATAGCGCTCCGCCACCAATTGACGTGGCAACCAATTTTGCACCGAGAGGATCTCGACAGCGATCTCGGCACCGAGCGCGGCGCGAACCAGACCCGCCGGATCAGCGACCGTCCCGGCCTCGCCCGTATCGAAATAGCGGTTGAAGACCCATTCGTCGCCGCCATCGATCGTGTAGATCACGCCGCCGCAACCCGACGCGAGAATCCAGTACATGACGCCGCGCCGCGGTCCGAGCCCCGCATCGAGACCCGGCGCCCGAAAATAGACGCCGCACGCCTCGCCCAGCGTGCCGCGCCCGGATAAGCCAATCCCCAGCCCTGCGCGCACCGCGCTGTTGGCACCGTCGCTGCCGACGAGGTAGGTCGATCGGATCGTCTCGGCTTGGCCGGATGCCGGCTCGACGACGCGCGCCGTCACCCCGCTCGCGTCTTCGGCGAAGCTTTCGAGCCGCCAGCCGAGGCGCAGCGTGACTAGCGGCAAGCTGCGGATATGGCGACGCAGCATGCGCTCGAGCGGTGCCTGCGCCGTCCAGGTCTTGTAATAGGGCGAGGCGCCGATCTCGGGCGTCGCGGCGGCGAGGGCGGCGGCATCGCGTTCGAGCTCCACGATCGATGGGATCGCGAAACGAAATATCTCGCGGCCGAGCATCCGCGTGGTGTAGACGACGTCGAGCTTGCGATCGCGCGGCACGCCGGCATCGATCACCGCCTGATCGATCCCGAGGCGGCGGAAGTGTTCCATGGTGCGAACGCCGATCGAGATCGCACGCGGATGCGGGTGGACCGCGACGAGCGGGTCGATGAGCACGCTGCGAATGCCGCGCCAGGCCAGATCGATCGCGAGGGTGAGGCCGACGGGTCCGGCACCTGCGATCAGGACCGGGATCGGATCCATGCGCGTGTGCTCGCTACGACGCCGAAGCCGCGGACGCTCGCCGGCACGTCAGAGGCTGCCCCGTCAGGGGAGATAGCCGCGTTCGCGCCAGTAACGTTCCGCACCGCGATGCAGCGGAAGATAGAGCGCCCCATCCTTACTATCCTTGACCAGGCGGCGGAGCGGCAGCGGCCCGTCGCCATTCTCCCAGGGGATACGGTCCGCGCGTGCGTCGAGCCCGGCGCAGAATTTGTAGATCATCTCCTCGGGCGCGCTTTCGAGGCAGAAGACCGGCCAGCCGCTGAAATCGACCGACCAAACATCGGGACCGAGGCCGGGATATTCCTTGTCGGTGATCGCGGCGCGCATCAGCCCGTCTGCCTCCAGCGTCTTGAGCTGCGGCTCGTCCACCGGCAGAAACCGCATGCCGAGCTTGATCGCCTGCGCCGCGAAACGCGGCAGCGCTTCGTCCCAGACCGCGTCGAGCTCGCCGCGCGCCACGGCGCCCAGCCGTTCCGGCCCGTTCGGCATGCCCTCGGTGTAAACGACCTTGCCGCCCCAGCTCACGATTTCGTCGAGCGACATGCCGTAGGCCGCAAGAACGTGATTGCAAAGCAAGTGAACGGAGTGATCGGGCTGGCCGCGCAGCGACACTCGCAAGGGATAGCGCGTGCGTTTGAGATCGCCCAAGGTCTTGAGGCCGGTTTGCGGCGTGACCGCGAAGCCGAGCTGATCGAGCTGCGGAATGACCATCAAGGCGCGCAGCGGGATCGGCTTCTTGTAAGGGCCGCGTCCGCGCAGCGCCATGCCGAGCACCCCGCCTGGGTTGCAGATCGCGATATCCGCCTGGCCGCTCGCCACCATCTCGACCGAATCGGGACCGTCGCTCGCATAGAAGCGGGTGCGCCATTGGCTATCGCCCTGCGGCCGCGCGTAGATCATGATCTGCTTGTCGCGCCATTCGTTCGCGGCGACGAGCTCGGAGAGAGTCTCGAGCATGAGTCGCGAGCGCATGATCGCCGGGATCTGGATCGGGTTCTGAATGGTCAGCATGGCGATACTCCTCAGGACACAACCGTGAGCGTCAATGCGCCGAGGCGGGCGCCTGCGGCAGATAGGCCTCGGTATAGAGCTTCGACATGTCGGGTTCGGTATCGAGCGCCTTGAGCTCGACGAAGGACCGCTTGAGCGTTTCCAGCGATTGGGGATCGAACCGGCAGCTCGGGTTGTACATGCCTTTGACGATGTCATAGAGCTGCGACTCGATATCCAGCGGAAAGCCGGTCACCTTGCTCCAGCTTTTGATTGTGGCTTCCTTATGCGTTAGGAGGAAATTCGTCGTCTCGACCCAGGCGGCGAGGAAGGCGCGTAGCGCGTCGGGATTGCTCGAGATGAGCCGATTCGACGCGAAGAGCGTGCCCGAGGCCATATTGGCAACGAAGTCGGAAACCGGCACGAGCAGCCGTCCGACGTGCTTTTGCGCTTCGACCAGGAACGAGGCCGTACCCCCGACATAAGCATCGATCTGATGCGCGCGGAAAGCGGCCGATGACGCCGCGATTCCGCCGCCGACGGTCACGCGCGTTAGCCCGTCGGGCCCCCAGCCCTTCTTGCGGGCAAGTTCCAGCGCAACCCAATCGGTCAGCGTGCCGGGATTCGACACGCCGATCTTCTTTCCTTTGAGATCATCGACCGTGTGAATCGGCGAATCCCACGGCACGCCGATGCTGAAATAGGGCAACGTCGTCGTGCTTTCGCACACGGCGAGCATCGGGGCGCCTTTGACGATGAACGACATCTGCGTTCCCGCGCCGATCGCGATATCGATGCTGTTTGCGACCAACGCCTGGACGATCCGGCTGCCCCCGCCGTTGAAATCCTGAATTTGCAGATCGAGCCCGTGCCTTTTGAAGATGCCGGCGTCGTCGCCGACATTCACCGTCATGATCGATTCCGCTTCGGAATTGGCCTTGCCGACGACGAGCGACGTATCGGCGGCTGCCGGCAGCTGAGCCGCGATCAAGCCAACCGGGATGGCGATGACGATAATCGCATTGCGCAAACGCCTTGTGCCCATGATCGTCCTCCCGAATTTGGGCGCGCTGATTTCAGCGGATCTTTGGCGTTCTCCTAGCCGAGCTTCGCCGCGAGCGCAACGACATGTTTTACGACGCAAGAGACATCGTTTCATACCGCATAACAATGAAGCGCTTAGGACTTGCGGCAGAGCCGCTTTCGGACTTAGGGTTTAGCAAGAAACAAAGCTGTGGCGGGCGGTGAGCGATGCACTGCCGGGAGACGACCGAGGGATGAGGCTGCCATGTTCGTAACCGGCCCGCGATTCTTTTCGAATTATCGCGGCATGACGATCGCCTACGAGGAAGCGATCGAACGCGCGCGGACGATCGTGCCGGTTGCCCAGCGCAATATTCGCGCCGCCGAGGAGCTGCGGCGCATGCCCGAGGAGAATTTTCGCGCGATCATGGAATCCGGCCTGATACCGCTCATGCGTCCGAAGATGTTCGGCGGCTATGAAGGCGATTGGATGACGCAGATCGATTGCGTCAGCGAGGTGGCGCGGGTCTGCGGCTCGACCGGCTGGTGCATGACCTTCCTCATCCAGCACCAATATTTCCTGAGCCTGTTTCCGGAAGAAGCGCAGCGCTTCGTCTACGAGCGGCAGCCTGATCCGACGATCCTGACCTCGTTCAACCAGACCGGTCAGGTCAAAGAGGTCACGGGCGGCTACGAGATCGGGGGACGCTGGAATTTCGCGTCGGCCGGCGATTATTGCCAATGGGCGATTATCGGCGGCGTCATCCGCAACGAGGACGGCTCGGTCAAGAAGCGGCTGAATTTCCTGCTGCGTCCCGACCAATTCCGCATCGATCGCGTGTGGGATGCGATGGGGCTGAGGGGATCGGGCAGCAACGACGTGCTCGTCGAGCCGACTTTCGTGCCCGCGAACTTCACCTACGACCACGACGATGCCCTGATGGGACGCGCGCCTGGCCACACGGTGCATAAGGGCGTCCTCTATCGCTCGCCGCTGATCCTCAACTCGGGCTTCGCGGTGATGACGCCGATGCACGGCATCGCGCGCGGCGCCTATGAGGCCTTCGTCGAACTCACCGCCGGACGCGGCGCACGTCCGCTCGGCGCAAAGCCCGTCGACCGGGTGGACGTACAGACGGCGATCGGCGAATCGAAGCTCGAGATCGATCTCGCCTATCTCGTCACCGAGAAACTGACCGCGACCATTTTCGAGGGAAAGAAAGTCACCCGCATCGATGCCGTGCGTCAGCGGCGCGATATGATGGCGGTGCTGAAGCTGCTCCAAAGCGGCGTCGACCGGCTGTTCGACCTCAGCGGCGCGCATGGGCTGCTCGGCAATCATGCGATCCAGCGCCACTGGCGCGACCTTCACGCGATCGGACATCATGCCCAATGGGCCGCGCCAGCGCTGCAGATCGCGGGCCGCGACGCGCTCGGCTTGCCGCCGCTGCCGAGCGATACGTATCCTCTGGATTAGGAGTCGCTCGAATGCGTGCCGATGGCTCGATCGCGATTGTCGGCGGTGGCCTCGCGGGATTGGGCGCCGCGCATGCACTCAAAGCTTTCGGCTTGCATGCAGACGTTTACGAAGCCGCGCCGTCGCTCGGCGAGATCGGTGCGGCCGTCAATACCAGCCCCAACGCCACCAAAACGCTGCAGGCGATCGGGCTTGGCGAGAAGATCGCCGCGGTCGCGAACCCGTCGCCCGGCATTTTCACCCGCAACATGCAGACCGGCGAGCCGATCGAGTATCGCGATCTGCGCAAGGAGCCGCTGCGCTACGGCGCGCCGCATTACACCTTCCATCGTGCGGATCTGCTCGATGCGCTCGCCACCAGCCTCGATTCCGCGACCATCCATCTCGATCACCGCATCGCCGCGATCGAAGAGCGCGGCGAGAAAATCGTGCTGCGCTTCGTCAACGGCGCGGAGGTTACGGCGGACCTCCTGATCGCGGCGGACGGCGTGCGCTCGATCGTCCGCCGGGCGCTCTATGGCGACGATAACCCCGCCTATACCGGCCAAATGGTGTGGCGTGCGCTCTTGAAAGGCAGCGACGTGCCGCCCGAGGTGCTCGAGCCCAACGGCCATGTGCAATGGGTCGGACCCGGCTGCCATTTCATCGCCTATTACATCCGCGGCACCGAGCTGGTGAACATCGTCACGCAGGAGGACACCGACAAATGGGTGGCCGAAGGCTGGTCGACGCGCGGCGATCCCGATGAGATGCGCTTGAGCTTCCCCAATCCCGAGCCGCGCCTCGCCAAGATTTTGGACGTCGTCAAGGAATGCTCCAAATGGGGTCTCTTCACCCGGCCGCTCACCGATAATTGGGGCCGCGGTCGCATCCAGTTCATCGGCGACGCCGCGCATGCGATGCTGCCCAATGCCGGACAAGGCGCCTGCCAGGCGTTCGAGGACGCCTATATTCTCGCGCGCTGGCTCGCGGCCGAAGACGATCCGGTCGAGGCTTTCCGCAACTTCCGCCGCATCCGCATTCCCCGGGTTCATGCCATCCAGCGGCTGTCGATCGCGAACGCGCAGTTCAAGCACATGCGCGACAGCGCCGCGCAAAAAGCAATGCTCGCTTCCGGCCGGCAGAGCGGACAGAGCGACCGCGATTGGGTTCGCGGCTACGATCCGGTCGCCGACTGGGACAAAGATCCGACCGTTCCCGAAGTCTACACACCGGCCCTCTAACGCAGCGTTCGAGGCATTTTTCGCCGGCCGAAATTCAAGGGGAAACCGCCATGAGAATCGCCTTTGCCGTGCTCGGCTTGATCGTCGGCATCGCCGCCGGCGCGATCGCCAGGGCGCAAGCCGCCGAGCCCTACGTAATCCACGTGATCCTGCCGCTCACGGGCAACGGCGCCTTCCTCGGCGAAGGGCATCGCGCCAGCCTCGACACGCTCGCCGACATCGTCAACAAGTCGAATGGCATTGACGGCCGCCCGCTGCGCTTCGTCTACCACGACGACCAATCGAGTCCGCAGGTCTCGGTTCAGCTCGCCGCTGAGATCATCGCCGAGAAACCGGCGGTGATCCTCGGCTCGAGCCTCGTCGCGATGTGCGCGGCGATGGCACCCCTGATGCAGAACGGTCCGGTCGATTATTGCCTCTCGCCCGCCTATCACCCGCCGGCCGGCAGCTTCGTCTTTTCTTCGGCCAGCTCCGCCATCGACCAGACCGCCGCCGTGATCCGCTACTTCCGCCTCAAAGGCTGGACGCGGATCGCGACCCTCGCCAACACCGATGCAACCGGCCAAGCGAACGACAAGGCGGTCGATGAAATCGTGGCGCGACCCGAGAACAAGGGTGTCACGCTGGTCGCGCGCGAGCATTTCAATCCGACTGATCTCAGCGTCACCGCCCAGATCGAACGCATTCGCGCCGCGAATGCGCAGGCGGTCATCGCCGGCGTCACCGGGACCGCGGCCGCGACCGTCTTCAAGGGCATGGTACAGACCGGCTTCGACATTCCGGTCGAGGTGACGAGCGGCAACGAATCCTTCCCGCAGATGCTGCAATGGCAGGCTTTCCTCCCCAAGGGGCTCGTCATGAGCTCGGCGCTTTTTCCCGAGCATGACGGCATTCTGACGCTCGATCCGCGCATCGAGACGGCGCAGCATGCGATGTATGCCGCGCTCGCCGCGCGCGGCGTCAAAGCCGACAATATGGAGGCGACGTCCTGGGATGCGGCGCTGATCGTCGTCGCGGCGCTGCGGTCGCTCGGCCCCGATGCCACCGCCGACCAGCTCCGGCGTTATATCGCCGGCCTCAAGGATTTCGCCGGCGTCGACGGCATCTACGATTTCACGGCGAATCCCGAGCGCGGCCTCGGGCCCGAAAGCTCGACCGTCGTACGCTACGACGCCGACGCCAAGGCCTGGCAATGGCTGGCGCAGCCTGGCGGCGTCCCGCTGCACTGACGCTTCCTCGGTCACCTCGATAACGCGCGGAGATAGGCATGGACAAGGTACCGCCTCGATACAATTCCGGAATCCAGCGCGCGAAAGGTCTGCTCGAGCTCGCGGCGGCGCTCTATGACACGTCGCTCTCGCGCCAATCGACCCGCAGCGGCACGCGCACGCCGCAAATCGATTCGCGTCTCGGCGCACAGCTCTCGCTGCGGATCGAGCGACGGCAAGATGCACAAGCCGACGCCAGTCTCGGCATTTCCATGGGCATCGGCGGCTCGCGCGGCAATCTCGTCGCGGTCGCGGAAAAAGAACTGTCGCTGCTCTGGATCAACCCCAACGCGCCGCTCGCGCTCGCCTATAAGGGCTGCGCGCCCTTTGCCGAGGCTTTGCCGCTGCGCACGATCGCCGTTTTTCCGTCATGGGATGCCGGCGTCATCGCGGTGCATGAATCGACCGCCATCACCTCGATCGAGCAGATCCGCGAGCGCCGCCATCCGCTACGCGTCTCGACCGGCAACGTGATCGCGCCGCCTTTCGATGAAGACCCGACCATGTTCGCCGTGGCGACAGTGATGGCGGCAGCCGGCTTTTCCTTCGCCGACATCGTCGCCTGGGGCGGGTCGGTCCATACCGTCTCGCGGCCGAGCCATCCCGAGCGCGCGGCGATGATCGATAAAGGCGAGATCGACGCCGTGTTCGATGAAGGCGTCATGAGCTGGGGCCAATATGCGCTGGAGCGCGGCTTCAGGATCCTGCCGCTCGAAGGCGCCGTGCGCCAGAAGGTCGCCGCCGCCGGTTTCGACATCATCAATGTGACCGCGAACCGCCTGCCCGCCTTGAAGCAACCGGTTCCGTCGATCGATTTTTGCGGTTGGCCCATGATCGTCCACCGCGACATGCCGGACGAGTTGGCCTCTGCGCTTTGCGAAGCGCTGGAGGCACGCAAGCTGGTCATCCCGACCGACAATTACCGACCGGTCGACATGATCCAGCTATGCACGCCCGATGAGGAAACGCCGCGCGGCGCGCCCCTCCATCCGGGAGCCGAACGTTTCTATCGGGAACGCGGCCACTTGCGCTCCTAGGCATGAAGTTCGGAGGTAGGGAAGTTAACGGCTCGTTAACTATATTGCGCTTGGCTAAGGGTCGGATACCGACTCTTCAGCGGAGCGATAGATGCGCCCAAAGTCAGTTCACGAAATCGGGAATGTCTATGCCAAGGCAATCTCGAATGTTCCGAGCAACCGGTGGCAGGAATGGGAACTCGTCAAAATCATGGGTCCCGCCGACGGGATGCGCCATGTCCGTTTACGCGAGCGCGGCGGCAAAACCTGCCGGACCGTCGCCTTCTCGATCCTCGACGACAACGCCGAGTGGGTTCCCCGCGAGACCCAGCCACTGGCGGCCGAAGGGGCGGCGGCTGAGTAGTAGCCGCTGACACCCGCGTTCAATTGACCACCACGACGCGGACGTCGCCGCGTCGCCTCAGGACAATGACGGCCACGTCGCTCTGGTGACGCCGGAGCAACACGTCGATCTCGCCATCACCCAGTCGCAACCGGCGAATACGCAACTCATCGACGGAGGCCGGCAGGACCGGCCGCTCGAAGCGGATTTCATTGCGCGCGCGATCGCAGACCAAACCGAGACAGGATTCGAGAAAGGCGAGCGGCGCGCCGCTCGCCCAGGCTTGCGGAGCGCAGGCCACCGGATAGAGGGTCGGCGCCTTGTCGCGCCGGCGGTCGAAGCCGCAGAACAGCTCGGGCGGGCGCTGCAGATCCATATATTCGATGGCATTGAACATGCCGGCGAAGAGGCGTAGCGCTTCCTGCTTGAGGCCATAGCGCGCAAAGCCGAGCGCGATGAGCGAATTGTCGTGCGGCCAGACCGACCCGTTGTGATAGGACATCGGGTTGTAGCGCGGCTCCGACGCCGCCAAGGTTCGCACGCCCCAGCCGGAATAGGATTCCCGGCCGAGCAAGGTCGCCGCCGTCCGCGCCGCGCGCTCCGGACTGGCGATCCCACCGAAGAGGACATGGCCGGCATTGGAGCTGCGCACCCGGCATGGGCGCTTGTCGCCGTCGAGCGCGATCGCATAGGTGCCGAGTTCTTCGCACCAGAAGGCCTGCTCGAAGTGCAGCCGCAGCGCTTCAGCCTCGCGTGCGAGTCGCGTCGCCGTCGCGGCGTCGCCCAAAGCGCGCGCGATCGCACCGGTGCCGCGCTTTGCGGCATAGACATAAGCCTGCACCTCGCAGAGAGCGATCGCGCCCTCGGCGAAGTTGCCCGCTTCGTCGAAGATCGAATCCGCCGAATCCTTCCAGCCCTGGTTGCGCAGCCCTTTGCCGTCCCATACCGGATATTCGACAAAGCCGTCGCCATCCGCGTCGCCGTAGCTGTCGATCCAGCGCAACGCCGCGACGATATGCGGCCAGAGCGCGACGATCGTCTCAACGTCGCCGGTGCGCTCGAAATACCGGGCGGCCAGCAGGACGAAGAGCGGCGTTGCGTCGACTGTGCCGTAATAGAGCCGAAACGGTACCTCGCCGAGCAGCGCCATCTCGCCGCGGCGCGTCTCGTGCAGGATTTTGCCAGGCTCGGCCGCGGATTCGGGATCGGTTTTCGTCGCCTGGGTCGCGGCGAGAAAGCGCAGCACGCCTTTCGCGATGGTGGGATCGAGCCACAGTAGTTGCAGCGCGGTGATGATGCCGTCGCGCCCGAAGGCGGTGCTGAACCAGGGGATCCCGGCATAGGGATAGGGGCCCTGCGGCGTGTCGGTGATCAGCATGTAGAGGTCGCTGATCGAGCGGCAGACGATGAGGTTGAGGATCTCGCTCGAGCTGTCGACCAAGGCGAAATGCCGCGTCGCGGCGCGCTGTGCGCGGCGAGCATCGCGCATCGCAACAAAGAATTCGCCGCGTTTCGCGTCCCGCTTCACGTCGCACCGCACGGTGAGGAAGATTTGCGCGCGCGCGCCCGGGCCGAGCGAGAGATCGAAGCAGGCCGCATCCTCGGAAAGCGTGGTCGGCGTGGGCGCGAATTCGATCTGCGTCACACGCTCGCAGGCGTCGAGACCGCGGTAGCGGATCTCAATGGCATCGTCGCCCACGCGTTTCGCCTGCTTTATGCCGCGGTGCTCGCGGCGGCTGCCACGTATCTCGAAGAGATCGACGAAATCCGCCGCAAAGCGCAGCGTCACGCGCACCGATTGCGGCATGCGATCGAAATTCCGGATCGCCAGCCGCTCGTAGCAGCCCGACCGCCAGAGGAATTTGGTGCGGAGGATGTGAATCTTCTCGCGCGATAGGATGATACGGCCGTCGCGCTCGATATCGGGATTGGCGAGATCGACCGTCAACGTCGCATTGTCGTTGCTCAAATTCGAGCTGAGCAGCAGCGGCCGGTGACCGTCGAGAGTCAGCTCCAGCCGAGACAAATAGCGGGTGTCGTTGTGGAACAGCCCTTCCGAGCCGCGCTGCGCGCCGGCGATATCGCCCTGGTGGTCAAAGACCGCGAAAGTATCGCCATGCTTCAAGGTGCGCGGGCGCGTCTCCAGCACCGAGGTCGTCGCCGGAATATAGAATTCGGACGGCTCCTCGGATGCGAGCGTCGAAGCGGTCGCTTGCACCGTTTCCATCAGGACCTCGGTTGTTGCCGCTGCAGGCTGGACTGCCGCGCCGGCGCCGGCCGCGTCTCGGGCATGCGGGCCCAGACCAACGCCGCACCCGCGGCGCCGAGGCCCGCGAGCAGCAGGAACGCCGCAGGTCCGCCGAATTGGTCGATCGTGAAGCCCGCGAGGCTCGGGCTAATCGAGGCGCCGAGGCCCGCCGCCGTTCCAGCTGCGCCGAGCGCCGCGTTGAAATGACCGCTGCGCCGGGTCAGATCCGCGATCACGATCGGCAGCAAGACCCCGATCACGGCGGCCGAAATGCCGTCCAGCACCTGCACCACGACCAGCAGCCATGGACTCGCGATTAGGGCAAACAGCACACCGCGCACCGGCAATGCGGCAAAGCCGAGCAGTAGTACCGGCTTGCGTCCCCATTGCTCGGCTTTGCGCCCGACCCAGGGCGAGAATACCGCGACCACGATCTGCGGCACGACGATACAGGCGGCGATCAGCGACGTCGCCCATTCGTTCGAGCGCATGGTGATGATGCTGCCCGCCAGCGGCAGCATCGCTGCGTTACCGAGATGAAACAGCGCGAGACAGCCGCCGAAGATCAGCAGGTCGCGATTTTCGAGAATGTCGACTAGGCGCGCGGGCGGCACATTTCGGCGCTCGGACTGGGAATCGGCGCTCGTGTGTCGCGGATCAATATCGACGGCGCGGATACGCCAGAGCGCGGCCAGCGCCGGCACGGCGAGGGCCGCGGTTAGCACGAACACGGCGCGCGCGGACAGCAGCCGACCGCACACGCCCATCAGCAGCGCGGCAATGCCGTTTCCGACCGAGGCAAAGCTGGCATTACGCGCAAAGCGCCGGCTGATGAGATGAGGTGCCACAAGGCCGATGGTGATGGCGGCGATCGCCGGACCGAGGAGGCAGCTTGCCACGCCGTGCAGCACCTCGGCGAGCAGGACCAGCGGGAAGCGCGGGCTGAGCGCGAGGGCCAGGGCGCTACCGGCGATCGCGACGATCGCGACCGCCGCGGCGGCGCGCTTCGCGGCGAGGGCATCGATAAGCATGCCGCCGGGCAGTAGGCCGACCAGCGAGACGAGACTGCTGACCGTCAGCACCAGGCCGATATCCGTCTGCGGCCAGGCGCTGCCGGTAAGGTAGACCGAGATGAAGGGGCCAAATCCGGTCTGAACGTTAGCGATGAAGAAGTTCAGCCCGTCGAGCCCGTGCAAGCTGGAGCGGGCGGGCGCCATTCCCGACGCTTCCGTCATTGCAGCTCATTCGCGGGTACCGGTTGGGTTTTGCCCGAGGCGCCGATTACAACGACCGGTTTGCCGGTCTCGAATTCGGGCGCACTCTTCAACTCGTCGCGCGTCAGGCCGAGCGTGACCTTGTCGGGGTTGCCCGCGGGGGCGAAGCTGAGCGCATCCCAATCGACGGCGATCTTGCGCGAGCCGACGCCGAGGAAACCACCGAAATCGATCACCGCGGCGCGCGGACGGCCATCGCGATCGACGATCACGTTCACGATCTGCCCCATATTCTCGCCCGTGCTGCTCGAGACCGGTTTGCCGATGACGCCCTGCGCGGCATGCTCGCCGAGCACCGCCACCTCGTCCGCAACGAAGCGCAAGGGCGTCGCCACTGGCACCGGCTCCGGCTTCAGCTCTACGGCCCGGCCGGGCGCAAGCGGCCCTCCCGTGCCGAGAAGAGCCAGCACGAGGCCGAGCAACCAGGACGCCGATCTGCCGCGATGGTTCAATTTACGCGCCTTCTCGCTCTATCAGTGAATGTCGAAGCGCGGCCCGGGGTTGCGCAGCCGGCCGGCCGGCGGTTACGTAAATGGGCGCCGTTGCCGGCGCCCATCCCGTCTTCATGCTATCCGACTTGGAACGCGCCGCGGTCAGTGACCGTGACCACCCTCGGCGAATTCCTGGTGTCCGGCACTGGCGTCGTCGCCGCCGCTCGAGCCGTAAATGGCCACGCAGGCAACGCCGCTGCCGCAGGCGCCGCCGAACATCGGCATCCACTCGGTGATTGTCACCGAGTCGGACGCGATCGAATGCGCGCCCGTCGCGCCGGTATTGACCGCCGCATCGAACTTCGGCGGATCGGCGTCGCTGATGTCGAGGTTGTCGGTCGGCGGGCTGTTGCTGTCGGTGCAGGCGCCGTAGAACGAATCATCGGCCGCGTTGAAGGCGCCCTCATCGCAGCCACCGGTCGTCCCGGTGAGGAGCTTGATCAGGTGGCCGTTGCGGATGTCGATGACCTGTTCCGGCCCGGCGCTGCAAGCGAGGAACAACTCGTTGTCGGGACCGAGCGCTGCGCCGTTCGGTGCGCAGTTGTTCGTCATCTTGAAGTTGGTGACGACATGGATATCGTCGCGGTCATTGTCGCCATCGTGACGCGGATCGATCACGGTGACGTAGCCGCTCGGATTGGTCGAGGTCCCCGGAATTGCGACATAGATGAGACCGGTCTTTTCCGAATAGACCGATTGCTCGACACCTTCATCCGCGACCACCGTGCCATGCGTGCCATCGAAGTTGATCTGCTTGAGGATCTTATGGTGCTGGCCGGCGGCGACCGGCCGGGTCGAGATCAACGTGACGAAGGGCGAATGATCGACCGCCGTGGCATTGTGATCGATCGCCTGCACCGAACTCTGCTCCGACGGGTTGGCGAAGATCGCGACCTGATCGACCGGATCGAACGCGCCTTCATCGGTGCGGAAACAGCCGCCGAGGTCGATGTGGTCGGTCTGTTGCCGCGAGAGCAGATCGAAGACGCGAACCGAGCTGTCGCACGGATCGCTCGCATAGTCGGAAGCGCTGTTGGTTTGGCCGGGATTGAAATAGGACGGCGCGTCGCCCGCCCAGGCTTCGGTGTGATTGACGGTGAATACACCGTTCGGCCCGGTGATCTCGTTGCGGCCGGCCGAATTGGTACCGCCGAAATTGGCGTTGGCGTCGCACCGCACGCCGGCGAACGGATCGGTCGGCGGCGGAGTAAGCGCCGTCGCGGTCGTCGGGTTGTTGATGTCGATGTACAGGATATCGCCCGAGGTCGCGCCCGAGAGAGCGCCGCCTTGGTTGTTCGCCGAGGCCGTGCCGTGCGACCGATCGGCCAGGAAATAGGCGCGATCGGCGGGATCGACCCAGCTTATGTCGAACGAGAAGAAGGTCGAGTTCGACGCCGGCGTGCCTTCGGTGAAGGCGCAAGCAATGGTTGACGGCGGCACGGTGGTTTGGTTGGTCTTGGTGATGCCGTCGTTGTCCGCTCGCGCGACGCCCGTGAAGGCGAGGGAAGCAACGGCCAGGCCGAGTGCGAATTGCGAGAATCTCCAGGATCGTGGGTGAGGTAACCTTCTAATAAGCATATGCGTGTCCTCCTTGAGAATGTGACGGTTGGAACGACATTGCGCACCAAGGTCCACCGAAAAGGAGCTGCACTACCAAAAAGAGCGGCAGAACGCCGACTGCTCTTGTAGGTGTATTTTGTGTCACAAGACGCCATAGCTTTCTGGCAGCCCAGCGGCAGGCATGGCGAAAATGTGGCTTATGCGGCGGTTTGACGATTTCGTGTCAACCGCTGCTGCTGGTTCCGACTGAGAGCTTTTGCCGCGATCAGGCGCGCGCCGATCTGCCTTACTTTTGCCGCTGTTTCCCGTCAGAGGTTGGCTGGCTCGCTCTCTCCCAGGGCGACAAGGAAGCCGGCATGGCGGAAGGCTTCGAACGTCCAGCTGTCGAACGTGCCGTCGCATCCCGGCTGATTACGAGCGGCAAGCTCGAACAAGCCGCGGTCGACCGCGTCACGCGTCTTCAAAATGGCAGCGGCGAACGACTGGAAGCGCTTCTCGTCAAACTTGGCCTCGCGAGCGAACGCGACGTCGCGCAAGCGCTCGCCGAAGAGCTCGACCTCGCGATCGCGCAGCCCTCGGACTATCCCGAGGCGCCGGTGCTCGATGGCAAGCTGACAACGCAATTTCTACGGCATGCGAGCGTACTGCCTTTGATCGAGGGCGAGGACGCGCTCGTTCTCGCGATGGTCGATCCGCTCAACACCTACGCCACGCGCGCGATCGAGATGGCGAGCGGCCGGCGGGTCGTGCCCCGCATCGCTTTGCCATCCGACCTCGAGACCGCCTTTGCGCGGCTCTACGATAGCGAGAAGCCGCTCGGCCACGTCGCCGAGCCGCTCGCCGATGCCGGCGTCGATGACGAGAATTTCCTCGAGGATGTCGGCCGGCTGCGCGATCTCGCCAGCGAAGTCCCAGTCATCCGCCTGGTCAATCAGCTGATCAGCCGCGCGGTCGAGAGCCGCGCCTCCGACATCCATATTGAAGCGCTGCAAAACCGGATGATCGTGCGCTACCGGATCGACGGTATCCTGCGCGAAGTGGCCTCGCCCCCGACCAATCTGCGCGCCGCGATCATTTCGCGCGTCAAGATCATGGCGAAGCTCAACATCGCCGAGCGCCGCCTGCCGCAAGACGGGCGCATCCGCATCGCGGTGCAAGGACGCGAATTCGATTTGCGCATCTCGACGATGCCGACCCTGCATGGCGAAGGCGTCGTCATGCGCATCCTCGATCGCGCGAGCCTGGTGCACGACCTGGCGGCGCTTGGCTTCAGCGACACGATGTTGGCGCCGTTCCTGCGCGTGCTTGAGCATCCTCAGGGGATTCTGCTCGTTACGGGGCCGACCGGCAGCGGCAAGACGACGACGCTCTATACCGGCCTGATGCGGCTCAATTCGAGCGAGCGCAAGCTCTTCACCGTCGAGGACCCGATCGAATACCAGCTCGACGGCGTCAACCAGATCCAGGTGAAGCCGCAGATCGGATTGACCTTTGCGCAGGTGCTGCGCTCGGTGCTGCGCCAGGATCCTGACATCATCATGGTGGGCGAAATGCGCGATCTCGAAACCGCGCAGATCGCCGTGCAGGCCGCGCTCACGGGGCATCTGGTGCTCTCGACCCTGCACACGAACAACGCCGCCGGCACCATCACCCGCCTCCTCGACATGGGCGTCGAAGACTATCTCGTCACCTCGACGGTCAACGGGGTTCTTGCCCAGCGTCTCGTCCGCAAGCTGTGCCCCGATTGCCGCGAGGCCTACCGGCCGCTGCCGGAGTTCGCGGGCCAGCTTCACCTGCCGCGCTCGGCGGGCACCTTGCCGACGCTCTATCGGCCGCGCGGATGCGAGCGTTGTCAGGGCGGCTATCGCGGGCGCATCGGCGTGTTTGAGTTTCTGCCGCTCTCCGACGATATCCGGCGTCTCGTTCTCGCCCATGCGACCGCGCAGGAAATTCACCGGTGCGGCACCGAGGAAGGCATGCGTTCGATGTATGACGACGGCATCGCCAAGGCGATCGCGGGGATCACCTCGATCGACGAAGTGCTGCGCGTCACGCGAGACGTCTGATGGCCCTTTATCGCTATCAAGCTGCGGCGGCATCGGGCGAGCTCGTCACCGGCGAGATGGACGCGGCCACGCAGGAAGCGGTCGTCGCGCGGCTTCACGGCCTCGGCTACATCCCGATCCGCGCGGATATGGCGCGCCAACGTGCGCCCCTGCGCCTGCCATTGGCATCGCGCCTTTCGGCGCCGCGCCGGCACGGTCGCGGTCTCGCCTTCCTCACTCAGCAGCTGGCGATGATGCTGCAAGCGGGCTTGTCGCTGGATCGCGCGCTCGAAATCTCGCAGAGCATCGTTCCCGGCAAGGCGGAGCGCGAGTGCCTTGGCGCCGTGCTCGACCGCGTCCGCAGCGGCAGCACTTTGGCCGATGCGCTTGCCGCGCAAAACGGCTTTTTCCCGAACTTCTACATCGGCATGGTGCGCGCGGGAGAAGCCGGCGGGTCGCTCGATACGACGCTCCGGCAATTGGCGGAGCTGATCGAGCGCTCGCAAGCGGCGCGGGAACATATCAAATCGGCGCTCGCTTATCCGCTGGTGGTGCTGGCGACGGGCTGCGGCTCGATCGCTATTCTGTTCGGCTTCGTCATTCCGCGCTTCGAGCCGTTATTCGACGATGCCGGCGCGTCGTTGCCGACGACGACGCGGCTCGTCCTCGCGACCAGCGACCTTTTTCGCGACGACTGGTGGGCGCTTGCGGCGGCGGCGCTCGCGGCGATATTGGCGATCCGCTTTGCGCTGCGGACACCCACTGGCCGACGGCGTTGGCATCGCGCGATCCTTCGCCTGCCGATCATGGGCGACCTCGTCGTCAAGATCGAGCTCTCCCGCTTCAGCCGCACGCTCGGCACGCTCCTGCGCAACGGCGTCTCGCCTCTCGCCGCGCTCGCGATCACCCAGGAGACGATCAGCAACACGGCGCTGCGTACGGCGCTCGGCACCGTCATGGAGAGCGCGAAGGAAGGCAAAGGAATCGCGGCGCCGCTGGCGGCGACCGGCGTCGTGCCTGCCCTTGCCGTACAGCTCACCCGGGTCGGCGAAGAGACCGCTCGGCTCGACGAGATGCTGCTGAAGATCGGCGAGATCTACGATCAGGAAACGCAGCGGAGCATCGAGCGATTGCTGGCGCTGCTCGTTCCCGGCGTCACGATCGCGCTTGGCGTCGTCGTCGCGATCGTGATGGGCTCGATCGTGACGGCGATCCTCAGTGTCTACGATCTGGCGCTGTGAGGCTCCGATGAGGTCGCTCCCGCCGCCGCTCGATCGCCCACACCGCCGTCGCGACGGCGCGCAAGGCTTCACCCTGATCGAAATGCTGGTCGTGCTGACGGTCGCGGCGTTGATCGTGGCGCTGGTGTTGCCGCGGCTGACCGGCACCCAGGAAAAAGCCGCGTTGCGCGCGGCCTCGCATGAGATCGCGGCGGCGCTGCGCAGCACGCGCAGCCTCGCCATGACGCGCGGACATCCCGAAGCCTTCTCGGTCGACACGGCGAGCGGGGCGTTCCGAGCTGGACCGACGGAGGTATCGGGCCGGTTGCCGCGCGGCATCCGCCTGGCGCTGGTGACCGTCGCCGTGGATCGGGACAACGCGAGCGAGGGACGGATCCAGTTCTTCGCGGATGGCAGCTCGACCGGCGGCGGCGTCGAGCTCGCCGCGGGGAAAGAAAGCAGCGAGGTGCTGGTGGACTGGCTGACCGGCCGCGTCTCCATCACGGAGGGCCTGCATGCCGCAGCGCGGTGATCAAAGCGGCTTCACCCTGATCGAGGTGCTGGTCGCGACGACCATCGCGGCGCTGCTACTCTTGCCGTTGTTGCGCGGCTTCTCGACCGGGCTGACGACGACAACCCGCAGCGGCGACCTGACGGAGGCGACGCTGATCGCCGAGTCGACGCTCGAGACGGTCGGCGCCGCGACACCGCTCGACGAAGCGACCGGCCTCGATCGCCAGGACGGCCGTTACCGCGTGAGCGCCACTGTGAAACGTTATCCGACCGGGGTTGCCGACGGCACCGCCGCGCTGCCCGTGGCGGCATACGAGATCGCGGTGACAGTCGGCTGGTCCGAAGCAGCGAAGCTGCGCTCCGTTGCGCTGCGGACCCTGCGCTTAGGCGCGGCGCCGGCCGCGGCAGGATCGCCATGATCCCGCGCGCGATCCTTGGCCGCGACGCCGGCGGCTTCACGCTCGTCGAGCTTCTGGTGGCGATCACGCTGATCGCCTTGCTGACGACGGGGCTTTATCAGGCCTTCGGCATCGGCTCGCGCGCCGCCCGCACGGTGAGCACGAATATCGACCGGCCGGCGGAGATCGCTGTCGCCTACGATTTCATGCAACGGGAGCTAACCGCGGCCGAGCCGCTGCCAACCGCCATCGATCCCTCGCAGGCCGCGGTCAAATTCGACGGCCATGCGCAAGACGTCAGCTTCGTCGTGCTACCCCCGGCCTATCTCGCGCTCGGCGGATTTCACCTGCTCCGTCTCGCGCTCGAACCCGGACAAGGGGGATCGCGACTCGTCGTGTCATGGGAAGGCGTGGCGCGCGGTCCCATTGCGCCGCAACCGACGATGCTCGGCCCGTCGGTGCTGATCGATCAGGTTCGGAGCCTCGCCTTCGGCTATTTCGGCGTTCCCGGACCGAAGCAGAAGCCCGCCTGGCTCGATCGCTGGTCGGAGCGCGATTCGCTGCCGCAGCTCATCCGGCTGCGCATCACCTTGGCGAACGGCACGCGGGCGCCCGATCTCATCGTAGCGCCGCGGCTCGCCGAAACGGCACAACCATGACGCTGACGAATCCCGCATTCTTGCGCGAGAAGACGGTGGCCGATCTCGAAGCATCTCTCGTTGGCGCGTGGAAGTGGTGGATCGGCGAACTGTCAGCTTGCGTGCCGCCGGCGCTGCGCCAGCGCTTCGCCGCGGGACGCCGGCGCTTGCTGCTAATCGTCGATGCCGCGGGCGACAACCTGATCCAGGAAACGAGTAGCGGACGCCGCCCGCTCGGCCGCATCGATTTCGACACCCCCGGCGATCGCGGGATCTTTGCATCCGTGCCCCAAGTCGGCAAAGGCGACAGCGCGCCGGTCGCGATCCGTCTCGACGCGCGTCACGCGCTGCGCACGGCGGCATCGCTGCCGCTTGCCGCCGAGCGAAATCTCGCTCAGGTTGTCGGCTTCGAATTCGAGCGTCTGGTGCCGTTCAAGCGCAATGACGTCTATTACGCCTATCGGGTCACGGCGCGCGACAAGACGGCGCAAACCCTCGGCATCGAATTGACGGTCGTCCCGCATGCCGAGCTGGCCAAGGCCATGGAGGCCCTCGCCCATTTGGGCTTGCAGCCGGCCGAAATCCAGGTGGGCGACGAGAACGCCGACGCGCTGCTCACGACGATCGCTGTCGCGAGCGGGAACCGCATCGACCGCGGCCAGGGTAGCCACCGCGTCGTCCTGGGCCTCGGCATCGCCGCCGCGCTGCTGGCGATCGCCTGCCTCGCGATCCCGCTGTGGCGGGCCGATGCGACGATCGCGACGCTCAACGCGCAGATCGCGTCCGCCCGCCGCCAAGCCGAGGCGAGCGCCGGCTTGCAGAAGCAGATCGTTGCCGAAAGCCGCGATCAGCAATTCCTCGTCGGTCGCAAACGCGCGAACCCAACCGTGACCGAGCTTTTGGCAACGCTGACGCGTCTTCTTTCCGATGACACCTATCTGACCGAGCTCGATGTAAAGGGCGACGAAATACGGCTCGTCGGCGTCACCGGCTCGGCGACGGCGCTTTTGGCCTTGATCGACAAGTCGCCGAGCTTCCGCGATGCGTCGTTCCAATCCTCGATCACGCAGGACCCGAAAACCAATCGCGAGCGTTTCGATATCGGCGCACATATCGCGAAACGGAGCAGCCCATGATGCCGCCGCTGTCGCCGCCATTCCACCGCGCGCTAGCGCTCGCCATCCTCGGCGCCCTCCTCCTCGGTTGCTACTACGCGGTGATCCAGCCGCTGATCGACGCCTACGCGACCGACCGCACGACCGTCGCGCAACTTCAAGGCGTCCTTGCGCGCTACCAGCACGCGGCGCGCGAGCTACCGACCCAGCAAGGGGAGCTTGCGGCCCTGAAGCAGCGTCAAGAAAACGCCGACGGCTTCCTTCAAGGATCGAGCGACACCTTGATCGCGGCACAAATCCAGAACCGCATCAAAGCCTCGGTAGACGCCGCCAAGGCCGAGCTAAAAAGCAGCCAAGTGCTACCCGCCGAGCGCGACGGGAAGCTAAAGCGCATCGCGGTCCGCGACCAGGTGTCGGCCACGACCGCCGACCTGCTGGCGATCTTCCACGATCTCGAAGCGCAGTCGCCGCTGCTCTTTCTCGACAACGTCACCATGCAGGTCCGATTGATGGCGCTTCGCGACCGGAACGATCCCGGCAGCGGCGAGGTCATCGACGTGCAGTTCGACGTTTACGGCTATACCAACGCCAGTGGGTGACGCGGATGCTCTTGCGCCTGTCGGCACGACGCTCCGTCTCGATCCTTTTGGCCGCGCTCTGCCTTGCGCTTGGAGCGCTCGCGGCGACCGAGCTCGGCGAGCCCGGGCTCGCACCGCAGGCTCCGGCGCGCAACGCGCCGCCGGACAAAGCGCGGCCGGCGATTCCGGCCGCCGCTGCGTTTGCCCTACCCCCGGTGCAGAGCTTTGCCGTGGTCACGGAGCGGCCGCTCTTCTCGCCCGACCGTAAGCCGCCCCAACATGCCGACGATAGCGCCGGCGCGTGGTCTTCCTTCGTGCTCACCGGCGTGATCATCACGCCGCAATCGCGCGAGGCGCTCGTACTCCACGGCAAGCCGCCGACCGTCGCCCATGTCGAGGAGGGACAAGCGCTCGAGGGCTGGACCGTCGCCTCGATCTTTCCGGATCACGTCGTCTTCCGCGACGGTCTCGACGAGCATGAGCTGAAGCTCATCCCTAAAGCGCCGCCGCCCGGCGTGTCGCCGCGGCCGCGCCTGCCGCGCGAATAGGCTAGCGAAGCGAGAGCTGATCGCCGCCGGCCTCGTCGACGGGCTGCTGCCAGCGCAGGATGCGCGCGGGCTCCAGCGGCACGTCCGGCGATACCGCGACGACCGCTCGCCGCTTGAACGACGCCCCGCCCGACGCCTTTGCCTGCACGGTGATCGTCACCACGTGCAACGTATCGACCCTTGTATAAGCCGCGAGCTTCGAGAGCTCTTCCAGATCGAGCTGGGTCTGGCCGCCACGGCGCGCCGCCATCAGCCCGTCGATGTCCTCCGCGCCGGCGCCGGGGATCGCCAGCAGCGTCTGGCGCGACGCCGTCATCGGATTAATCGTCGGACT
The DNA here is from genome assembly GCA_036501365.1 of Allostellaceae bacterium. Taxonomy (GTDB): domain Bacteria; phylum Pseudomonadota; class Alphaproteobacteria; order ATCC43930; family CGMCC-115725; genus CAIKMD01. The sequence goes on from DASYAL010000078.1 coordinate 59,450, forward strand.
TTGCGAATAGACGGTCAGCTCCGGCTCGAGGCGTTCGTAAAGCGCGCGCGTCATGGCGGGAAGCTGGCGCAATTCCGATACATCGGCGAAGGCGAGCTTGGCAAGATTGATGACATGCGCTTGGGTGCCGGGAAAGATGCGGCCAGCTGGCGCCGTCACCGCTCCGGCGGCGGCGGCGAAGTGTGCGCGCCGGTCAAGAATCGCCTGGCCGATAGCCGCCTGACGGTCACCATTGATGCCGAACTCGCCCAGTAAGCCGCCAATCAGCTCGATCGGCGCGTTGTTGAGGTCGATTTTGCCGCCTTCGTCCACGATCGTGATGACGAGCGGGCGGCCCGCATAGTCGACGTTGTGGGGCACGGTGTCCGCCTGCCAGCGTGTTGCCTGGTTCGGATCGAGCAGGCCCATCACGGCGAGCGCGATGCCGGCATCGGCGCTCGCGCGCGCCTGAGCGAGATCGAGCCGATTGCGCGAGACGACCGCTTCGCTGCGCGAATCAGCTGCGACTTCGGCGCCGAGCAGCGCCAACAACGCCAGCACCCAGATCACGAGCACCAGGGCAAAGCCGCGATCGCGGCGCCGCGCCGGCGCTCTCTTGCCGTGCCCGCGAATTTTCCCGGATCGGGTCAAGCGACCTCGCTCTCGGCTAGGGCGCGCGGGTATCGATGTTCAGCGTATGGAGCCGGCTGCGCAGCTCCTGGGTCGCCGCGCGCGCATCGGCGACATTGTGAATGATCTTCGGCGCCAGCAAGACCAGCAGCTCGGTGCGCTGGACGTTGTGGTCGGTGGTGCCGAAAGCGGCGCCGATCACGGGGATATCGGACAACAGCGGTATGCCGTTCTTGGTGTTGCTATTGGTGTCCTGGATGAGGCCGCCGAGCGCGACCGTTTCGCCGTCCTGAACCGTGACGCTGCTCTGCAGACGGCGCTCGGTGATCGTCGGCCCGAGCGAGGTCGTCGACGAGGATGTCGTGCTGGGCGACGCCACCTCGCTCACCTCCTGCCCGACATCGAGGGTGATCTGGCCATTGGCGTTGACCAGCGGCGTCACCTTGAGGATCACGCCGGTATCGACGTATTGGACGGTGTTGACGATCGGCGCGCCGGTCGTGACCGTGCTCTGGATCTGCGCCGTCGGGATGGGGATCGCCGCACCGACAAGCAGCGACGCCGATTGATGGTCGAGTACCAGGAGCTCAGGCGAGGAGATCACATGGACGTTGGTGATCGTCGAGAGGAGATTCAGCACGACATTGGCATTGGTGCTGCCGACGATGTAGTTGAAGCCGGGGAAGGTCCCGGCGATCGGCGACGAGAGGATCGGCGTCGAAGTGCCGCCGAAGATGAACTGGTTCTCGTGCTGGTGGAAGAAATACTGCAGCCCGTATTGTAGGTCGTTGCCTAGGGTGACTTCGGCGATGGTCGCCTCGATCAGCACTTCGAGCGGCACGATATCGATTCTTTTCAGCGCCTCTTCGACCATCTGGTAATCGCGCGGCCGCGCGTAGATCACGAGGGTATTGTTCTTCTCGTCGGCGACGACGCGGATCGGCGGCAATTGCAACTGGCCGGGCACCGGAGAGATTTCGGCGTTCTCGTCGCTCTCCGCCGAGCCCTCATTCTCTTCTTGCTGCGGCCCACCCACACCCGGCGCGGCAAGGGTCAGTCCGCTCGGCGCCGCGCCCGATGACCCTTGGGGCGCGCCGAGCATGCCGCTCGGCTGCGACGACGACAGGCCGGTGCCAAGGCCCGGCGGCGCGTTGCCGCCGCCGGAATTGGGCAACCCGCCGTAGCCAGACGTGCCGAGCGCCGTCGCTGTCGTCCCCGGCGCGGTTTGCGGCCGCACCGTGCTGACCTGGCCGTTCGCAAACAGCTTGGTCAGCACCTGGGCGACGTCGGCGGCGCGGCTGTTCTGGACGTGGTATTCGAAAATCTGCGGCCGGTTGTCGGTCTCGCCGCGATCGAGCCGCTCGATCCACATCCGCGCCTGCTCGACATAAGCGCGCTGCGGCGACACTACCAGCACGGCGTTCATCCGCTCGAGCGGGGCGAAGCTGAGCATGCCGGGCAGCGGCACGCTGCCTTTGGGGCCGAAGATTGTGGTTAGCTCGTCGGTGACCTCTTTCGGATCGCCGGTTTGCAGCGGGACGATGCCGAAGGACATGCCCTTGATCCAGTCGACATCGAAGGCTTTGACCATGTCGGTGACGGTGGACAAATCGATCTCCGGGCCCGACAGGATGATGACGTTGCGGGTGGCGTCGATCGACATCGTCGCGTCTTTGGGCAGGAACGGCTGCAGGGTGCGCTGTAGATCGGCGGCGGATACATATTGCAGCGGCAGAATCTGCACGTTGTAAGCCGGTACCGGCGCGGCTTGGCCGCCGACTGTCACCGGCTCGGTTCCAGTATGGACGACGTCCTCGCTCGCCATCACACGGTAGATGCCGCTCGACTCGACCAATGCCAGCCCGCTGGCGCGCAGCGTCTCCTCGACGACCGGTAGCACGTCCTGCTGGCGGAGCGGCCGGCTGGTTTGAATCGTGATCGTCGCCTGGACCTTTGGATCGATGGTGTAGTTGAGGTGGAGGATGTCGCCGAGGACGCGCGGCAAGACCTCGTGAACGTCGGCATTGACGAAATTGAGGGTGATATCGCCAGTTTCAGCTTGAACGGCGCTCGCCAGCGGCGGCGCCTTTACGAAAACCCCCGTTCCCGAGACAATCTGCGAGCGCTCGGCCGGCCGGATCGTCGTCGGGTTTGCGACCTCGGGCGCTTGGGCGACCCCGGATACGAGCGGGGTCGGCGGTTGCGGCGCCGGGCTTGCCGCGGCTGCCTCAGGCGACTCGGCGGGAGCCGTACCTTGCGTTGTGCAGGACGACCCGAGGAAAGCGAGCGCGACCGCCCACCGACGCCAACGCGACCGCGGGCGCGCGCTACGCGCCGCATTACAACCGGGACTGGTTTGAGCCGACAAAAAGGTTCGTAACCGCAGGATCGAGAGCATGTTGTTCCGGCGCTCAACCGTTCTGAAGCGCTGAACGCTAGTCTGCGATTTTGTCCGAAAAATGGCATTTTGCCACATTCCGACCCGCGATGAGGAAGCTAGGGACGAGCGTTTGCCGGCACGGCCGCGACATTCGCGGGCGGCCCTCGATTGCCGTTGGGCCCGAGCGAATAGAGATCATAGTCTCCTGTTTGGCCCGGCTGCCGATAGACATAAGGGCGACCCCAAGGATCGATCAGGCTGGCCGCCTTGGTGACATAGGGTCCGTTCCACTGGTCGAGGCCGGCTGGCTTCTGGACCAGAGCATTCAGCCCCTCCTGATCGGTCGGATAGCGGCCGATATCGAGCTTAAACAAATCGAGGCTGGTCTCGAGCGATTGAACCTGCACGTTGACCACGTCTTCTTTCGCCCGGCCGAGATATTTTAGCACTTGCGGCACGGCGATCGCCGCAAGCAGGCCGAGAATGGCGAGGACGACCAGCAACTCGATTAGCGTGAACCCGGCAACGGGCGTCGTCGCGTCGGGGGGCCGCTCTCGATCGAAGCGCCATTGATTAGGCATGTGCTGCTGGCGTCGGCTGTGGTGTGCGATAGCGCACAAGCAAGCAACCGAATGTGGCGAATTTTCGGCCATGTCGCGGCTGGACGCAGCCGGGGGCACGCGATTCACGGCAGCGCCCCGTAAAGCCACACGATCCAGGTGCCGAAGCAAAGCGCCGGCCCAAAAGCGAGGCGCCGGTCGCCCGCGGTAGGCTGTCCGCGGAGCGCCATGAGCAGGACGAGGGTGAGACTGGCCAAGGCGGCGACCAGGACGACGCTCGGCAGGCCCGTCCACGAGACCCACGCGCCCGATGCAGCGAGCAGCTTCGCATCGCCGAGACCAAGGCCCTCGCGCCGGCGCAGCGTGCGATAGAGCCAGCGAAGCGCCGCGAAGAAGAGAAAGCCGGCGACTGCCCCGATAACGGCGTCCGCGAGCTGCGACGGCGCGAAATAGGCCGTCGCGGCCAGTCCCAGAACGAGCAGCGGCAAGGTCAGGACATCCGGCAGAATGGCGGCGTCGAGATCGATGAGCGCGAGCGCATACAGCATCCACCCCAGGAGACAGCTCGCCCAGAGCATCGGGCCCTGGGCAACGCTCGCCGCCCAGAATGCCGTCGCGACGGCGCCGAGCTCGATCAGCAGCACGCGCAGCGCGATTTTGCCGCCGCAATAGCGGCAACGCCCGCGCAACGCGAGCCAGCTCGCGATCGGAACGAGATCGCGCGCGGCGAGTGGATGTCCGCAGAGATCGCAGGCCGAGCGATCCCACACGACCGGACGGCCGCTGGGCAGCCTGACGACGACGCAGCCTAAAAAGCTACCGATGAACGGCGCGACGAGAACCGGCCAGAGCCAGCCGTTCCCAAGCGTCAATGCGGAGCGACCACGTAAGGCGGCGGGCCGCAATTCGCATTGATGCCGTCATCGAGTGCCAGCCGGATGTCGGGTTGCAAGCCGTCCTCGTTCGGCGCCGCAAGCTGCTGCAAGGCGGCAGCAGGTCCGGCGATGGCCACGGTCGCGACGCATACCGGGACTTTCAGTGCGACGAGGAAGGGCGTACCGACGACGCTGACGGGACTGATGGGCTCCGCCGGCGGCGGAGAGGCGCAGCCCGCAAGGAAAAGAAGAGCCATCAATCCCAGCCGACAGGCCATCCGCTTGTCGTCGCATGCGTTCTTTGCCCGGATTCTGCGCATCGCGTTCTCCCAACGTTCGAGGGCGAGCTTTGCAGACTTTAGTCTATCACGATGCTTCCGAAAACCGCGGCAGACGCTTCAAGCAAATCTAAGCCGCCGCGCTCTCTTCCATCGTCACCTCGGCCTTGAGGCTTTCCACGTCGCGATAGATCGAGGCGACCGCGAGCACGCGACCGCCGCGTTTGTAGCGCAGCAGACAGTCCTTGGCCGCGATGTCGCCGTCGAGCGCGATCTCGTCCCAGCTCTCCGCATGTCCGACATAGTTGATCGGCACGTCGTAATGCTGGCTCCAGAAGAACGGCACGGCATCGAATCGCTCGCGATGCCCGAGCATGCTGAGAGCGGCGATTTGGCCCTGCCGTTCGGCGACGACCCAATGCTCGACACGGATCGCCTCGCCGCTGTGGCGATCGGGCCAGCGCGCGATATCGCCGGCGGCGAAAATATCCGGCGCGCTGGTCTGGAGATAATGACCGACGGCCACACCGCGATCGATCGTCAGCCCCGCCTTTTCGGCGAGATCAAGCCGCGGCCGCACGCCGACGCCGACCACCACGAGATCGGCATCGAGCGTGCCGCCCTCTTTCAGCGTGACCCGTTTGCCATCGATGGCGCTCGCCGTGTTCTCGAGATGGAAGACGACGCCGTGCTCCTCATGCAGCGCGCGCACGAAATTGCCCATCTCAGCGCCAAGGACGCGCGCCATCGGTACCTTTTCCGGTGCCACGACATGGACCTCGAGGCCGCAGGCGCGTAATGCCGCCGCCGCTTCGAGCCCGATGAAGCTCGCGCCGATGACGACGGCGCGCCGCGCCGTCTTGGCGCGCGCGATAATGGCCCGGGAATCGGCGAGCGAGCGCAGCGTGTGGACATGCGGCAGGTCCGCCCCCGGCAGCGGCAGCCGGACCGGTTCGGCGCCGGTCGCGAGCAGCAAGCGCTCATAGGGCAGCTTCGTCCCATCGGCGAGCGAGACTTCGCGCGACCGTCCGTCGACGGTGACGACATTCGCCTTTAGCCGCAGCTCGATGCCATTCTCGGTATAGAATTCGCTCGGACGCAGCGGGAGCCAGTCTTCGGGCGCGGTGCCGGCGAGATAGTCCTTGGACAAATTCGGTCGGTCGACCGGCGGCGCGTCGTCGCTGCTCAGCATGACGATGCTGCCCTGGTAGTGCTCGCGCCGTAATCTCTCGGCCGCGGCAAAGCCGGCCGCGCCGCCGCCGACGATCACGATTCGTCCGGGCGATTTGTCCGCGGGACCCGCGCCACGCTTTTTCGGCGTGTCCTGCGCGTCCCTCTTGTTCCGCACGAACAGCTTGCCGTCGCGCTGCTCGACCGACCAGCAGGCGACCGGGTTGAACGCCGGCGCGTGCAACGCTTCTCCCGTCCGCAAGCTGAAGCAGGCGTGATGCCATGGACACCGCACGACATCTTTGTCCAAGAGCCCGTCGGCAAGCGGTCCGCCGTAATGCGAACAGGTCGCGCCGATCGCGAAGACCTCGCCGCCGCTACGGGCAAGCAGCACGCTCTCCTCGCCGACACGGCCCGCGATCATGCGTCCCTCGGCGAGATCGCCGGCCGCGATGCCTGCCGCCAGATCGGGACCGACCGGGTTCGATGGTGTCTCGCTCATCGCGACCTCCCTTTTGGTTTTGGTTGCAGCGCTTCGGCATCTTACCGCCGGCGGCGCCCTGTGCCGTCCGCCTCGCGGAGAATTGACGACGCTTAGACGCCGGACGGGCGAAAATGTTCCCGATAGCCGGGCCTGGCGGCGGCGCGAGGATCCTGCCGCCCCGCGTGACGCGAGGGCTATGCCTTCCCGAGCAGGCTGCGCACGATCTGGGCGACGATTTCCGGCTGGTCGGTCTGGACCTGGTGCCCGGCATCCTTCACCCAATGGAATTTGATGTCGGGCAGCAACGCTTCGAGCTCACGGCCATGGGAAGGCGCGGCGAAAATATCGCTTTCGCCCCAGATGAAGATCGTTGGGATCGCCTTGGCGAGCGCCGGCAAGCTGACCCGCATGTCGAACTCGGCCGAGAGCAGCGGGTCGGTGCGGACCGCGGCAATCGTTTTCTCCGAGGCGGCGAAGGCTGCCATCGCCCCTGGCCGGGTCGCGGCGGTTTGGCGGAGATCGACAAGCGCATCGGTGATGACCTCGGGCCGCGCCGCCAGGCCCTGCATCAGCCGCACCATCGCCGGCCGCGTGCCATCGTAAGAGCTGAGCAGCTTATGGCCCTCGCCGCGCGGCGCGCGCAGCCCCATCGCCGCGCCGATGGTGATGCTGCTGAGCAGGATCACATGATCGATGCGATCAGGATGGGTCATGGCATAGCGCGCCGCGCACCACGCGCCCTGCGAGTTGCCCATGATGGTGAAGCGGTCGAGGCACAGTGCGTCGGCGAAATTGGCCGCATGGTCGACGCGGCTTTGCAGCCCATAGCGCAACGGTACGGTATCCGTCTCGCCGAAACCGCCGATCGAATCGAGGCCGATCACGCGATAACGGTCGCCGAGGAGATCGAAGAGCCGACCGAGCCCAGCCTCGCCGGACGAACCGTGGCCGCCGCCATGCATGGCGAGGATCACGGGCCCGTCGCCGCCGCTCTCGGTGTAATGCGTCCTGATGCCGTTCACCATCACGAAACGCGACCGCGTCATCGTCGCCATCGGTCGTCCTCCCTATCGGTCACGACGCTTCGAGATTCTCGTGCGCGCGCAGCAACAGCGCGTGCAACGAGCGCGCTTCCGCCGCGCTGAAGCCCGCGACGATGCGCGCATTCACCGCGCGCATATGCTGCAGCGATTGCTGCGCGATCTTCTTGCCGGTTGGCGTCAGGTAGAGATTGATCCGGCGCCGGTCGCGCCGGCTGGGCTGGCGATAAACCAGCCGGTGCCGCTGCATCACACCAACGATCACGCCGGCATGCGCGTCGCCGTAGCCGAGCATCCGGCCGAGTTCGCGCTGCGTGATCCCCTCGTTCCGATAGAGTGCGCGCAACGGGAACCAGACCCGCAGCGGAATGCCCAGCCTGGCGATCCGCGTCTCGATATATTGGTAGAGGCGTAGGCGCGTGTCGCGAATCAGGAAATCGAGACTGGCGGGCAGCTCGTCCGCAGCCGGCTTTGCCGCACGTTTAGTCATCGGCATCTTCAAAAGAAGGTCGTGAGGTTTCGCGACAGCAGGACGCTTTGATCGAGATAAATCGTCCGGCGCAGCACCTTCAGCCCGTCATCGCCGCGGCGCAGCACGTCGATGCGCTTGCCGACGAAGAGATCGACGTCGTGCTCGAGCCGGAAGGCACAGACGATGAAGCGGCTCTTCGCGGTGACGTCGGCGCCGTTCGCCCCTTCGATGCGCACATTCGCGACGAGATGCGTGGTGCGCGAGCGCGGCTCTTCGGCCCAGTGGTCGCCCCCCGCGATCTGCTGCACCCGCTTGCGCAGGATGTCCTTGCCCTCGTCGAACCAGTTTGCCTCGCTGTGCTCGCGCGTATATTCAAGCGCCGGCTGATTGAAGCGAACGTTGCGCGCGATCGGCATCCAGTAGCGGATGTCGTCATGCAACAGGTCGAGCCATTCCTCGAAGCGGCGCTCGTCGAGCAACTCGGCCTCGGCGCTGAAGAAGCGCTCGACCTCGGCTTGCAGCAGGAGCGCGTCCAGCGCGCTCGTGCGATCGGCGGCGGTCATGACTCGCCGGCGACCAGATTGGCCCAATGCGCATAGAAGGCGCGCTGGTTATGCTCGGCGACGTCCTCGGTGATCGTCACCTCGTCGCCCAGCCATTCGCCGGCGCGCGCGCGCCGCGACAGGCCCATCGCCAGCTGATAGTTGAACGGATAACGATGGCCGACGAGGCTTTCCGCGCCGCGCTGCGCGGCGGTCCAATTCTCCATGTCGTCCTGCTCGACCATGCCTGCCGGGCCGGCATAGCGCAGATAATATTCGCGTAGCGTGTCCTTGACGGCGTGAGGCGCGTTCCGCGGCACGAACAGCCAGCGCCAGATCTCGGTCCGGCCGGCACTGAGCGGCAGCCAGAGACCGATCGTCGTGCGGCCCGCACTGTTGAAATGCGTGTTGGGAAAAATCACGCCGCCATGGATCATCAGCCGCGACTTGTCGCCGAGACGTTTCTGCCGCGCCTCGTGGCAGCGGCGGTAATACTCGTTGACCTCGTCCGAAGCCCCTTCCTGCGCGTCGTAGACGGCGAGCTCCTTGTAGACGCTGGCGCGGATGGTATGGCCGCGCCGCGGATCGGCGACGCTCATCGCCTGGCGCGGCGTCTTCACCGCGGCGAAATTATGCCGCGAGGTCTTGCCGCTGAGTCCGACCGACAGGCGCTCGACCGAGATATGGCTGTAGCCGTGATAGTGATCGCCGGCGAAATTCTCGGCGCCGAACTTCCAATTGCACGGCACCTGCCATTTGACAATGCCGCCGATGACTTCGTAGCCGTCGTCCTCGCCGTCCGGTCCTTGCAGCAGCGCGCGCAGATAGAATTGCATGTCGGTGCCGAGATAGTCCTCGAAGGCGGGCAGGCGCTCGTCGAAGGTCGCCCAGATCGAGCCGTGAAAGACGCAGACCCGGGCGCGGACGAGTCCCCATTTCTCGCGCTCGAGCTTTCCCTGATAGCGCTCCTTGAATTTCGGCACGCCGTTGAGCGCACCGTCGAGGCCGTAGGACCAGCCGTGATAGGAGCAGATGAAGCCGGTCGCGTTCCCGGTGTCGTAGCGGCAGGGCGGCATGCCGCGATGCCGGCAGCTGTTCAGCAGCACGTTGATCGCGCCGCGCTCGTCGCGCGACACGATCACCGGCTCGGTCCCGCAGCGCGACAGAAAGAAGTCGCCGTCGCGCGCCAGCTGGCTCGTATGCCCGACGAAATTCCACGACGGCGCGAAGACACGATCGAGCTCGCGACGAAAAATTTCCTCGCTGGAGAAGCTCTCGCGGCTCAGCGTGCCGGCGTCGTTATCGATCAAATCGGCGAGGCGCATATGTTACGCACTGTATAGCGTTTGTCGCATTTTGTCCATGAGAACCGGCCATTTCCATTGACAGCCTCCAGGGTAGCGACTAGCGTCCGAGGACAAGGAAAAACACCCGTCTCCCAGGAGGATTTGCGTTGACCCGCGCGCGCCGGCTGCTTCTTTCCCTCATCGTTGCTGCAACGCTTGCAGCGCCGGCGGCGCGAGCCGCCGAGCCCTACGAGATCAACACCATCCTCTCGCTCACCGGCAACATCGCCTTCGTCGGCCAGACTCAGTTGAAATCGCTCAAGGCGATCGAGAAGATGGTCAACGACAATGGCGGCATCCACGGCCGGCCGCTCTCTTTCGTGGTCGCGGACGATACGTCGAGCCCGCAGACCGCGGTGCAGCTCGCGCAGAGCCTGATCGCCAAGGGCGTGCCGATCATTCTTGGTTCGTCGAGCCCCAATGCCTGCGGCGCCATCGCGCCGCTGCTGCAGCAGAACGGGCCGCTGCTCTACTGCCTGGCCAATGGCGGCGTCGCCGTGCCGGGCAGCTACGAGTTCTTCACGGAAATGTCGTATGACGAGCTGATGGCCGTGACGGTGCGGTATTTCCGCGAGCGCGGCCTCACGCGCCTTGCCACCATCTTCGCAACCGATTCCGGCGGCCAGACGGCGGAGAAGGCGTTGCAGGGCGCGTTGGCCTTGCCCGAGAACAAATCGATGCAGATCGTGAGCGCGCAGCATTTCGCCCCCGGCGACGCCAGCGTTGCGGCGCAGATGGCCGTGATCAAAGGCGCCAATCCCAACGCCATGATCGCCTGGGCGACGGGCGGCGCAGCGGGCAATCTGATGCGCGGCGAGAAGGATATCGGTCTCGACGTCCCGACCATGACCTCGCCCGGCAATCTCACCGACGCTTTCTTCAAGGCCTATGGGCCGGTGCTGCCAACCGATTTGATCTACCCCGCCGTTCCTTATTACGCGAGCGGCGCGCCGACCGACGACGCGACCAAGAAAGCCGTCGCGGAGATGGCGAAGGCGCTCGAGGCCGTGGGCGCGCACCCCGACATGATCACCATCAGCGCCTGGGATCCGGCGCTGGTGCTGGTCTCGGCCTTACAGAAGCTCGGTCCCGACGCTTCGGCGCAACAGCTGCGCGATTACCTGCTGCATCTTCAGGGTTGGGTTGGCGGCAACGGGCGTTATGATTATGTCGCCAATCCGCAGCGCGGCGTCGGCGGCAACAACGTGGTGATGGTCCGCTGGGACGCGCAGCGTAATGCCGTCGTTGCCGCAAGCAATTTCGGCGGTGCGCCGCTGAATAAATAAGCGAGGGTGCCCATGATCGCCTGCCTGTCGCCGAACGGTCAGAACCTCAATCGCAGCGACGCTGCGCCGACGCGGTTGCTCGTCGCTACCTTGCGCGGCATCAATGTGCTCGAGCGCCCGAAGGCGGGCGCGGCATGGACCGATCACGGCCGCATGCTCGACGGGCATCACTGCAGCTCGATCATGATCGAGCCGCGGCGCGGCGGCATCTTTGCCGGCATGCATTCCGGCGGGCTTTATTTCAGTAGCGACGGCGGCAAGAGCTGGGAGAAGCGGTCGAACGGCATCACCATCGATCAGGTGTTCTGCGTCGGCTACGCGCACCACCGCGACACGGTCGCGCTCTATGCCGGAACCGAGCCCGCTTCGATATTCCGCAGCGACGATTACGGTGAGAGCTGGGTGGAGCAGCCCGGCGTCAAGGAGACTGAAGGCCGCGACAAGTGGTCGTTCCCGAGCCCACCGCATGCCGCGCATGTGAAGACCATGACCATCGATTCGCGCGATCCGAACGTCATCTATGCCGGGGTCGAGCAGGGCGACCTTTTGAAGACAACCGACGGCGGCGCGACCTGGCGCGTGCTCGACGATTACTCGAAGCCGAGCGATTGGACCTATCGCGACATCCATCTCGTGGTCGTGCATCCGGAGAACTCGGCCGAGCTCTATATGACGACCGGCATGGGCCTTTATCGCAGCCGCGATGCCGGCAAGACCTGGACGCTGATCGTCGATAACGGCTTTGCCATCGGCTATCCCGACCACCTGATCATCTCGCCGCGCGACGGCAATACGATGTTCATGGCCGGCGCGGGCGAGAATCCCGGCACCTGGCGCGCCTCCAAAAGCGCAAAAGCAACCATCGCCAAATCGCTCGATCGCGGCGTGACCTGGAGCGACAGCAGCAAAGGCCTTCCCGCCGATCGTCGGGCGAACATCGAGGCGATGAGCATGGCCGCTTATCCGAGCGGCTTCACGCTTTTTGCCGGCGACACCGACGGCGTTGTCTATGCGAGCGATGATGGCGCCGACAGCTGGACGCGCATCGCGGGCGGGTTGGCGCCGATCACAAAAGGCAATCACTACCGCGCCTTGCAATCGGCCTGACGATGCCCGTCGTCCTTGGCCTCGCCTCATCGCACGCGCCCTCCATGTTCGTCGCGGCCGAGCATTGGCCGATGGTCCATCGCGGCCTCGCCGGTTCCGTGCCGCAGCCGCCGGAATTCGCGCAGGAGACGCCTGCCGTGCTCGAAGAGCATGCGCGCCGCGTCAAAGCCGGTTTCGTCACGCTGCGGCAGCAACTCGAAGCGGTGCGGCCGGATGCGCTGTTCATCATCGGCGACGACCAGAACGAGCTGTTCTCGAAAGCGCTGATCCCGAGCTTCGCGATGTTCGTCGGCGACGCCGCCGAAGGCACCTACAGCATCACCTGGATCGGCGAGAAGCCACAGGACAACCGGATCACCCTGCCCTGCAACCCCGCGATCGCGAAGATCGCGCTCGACGGCCTGGTCGCGCGCGGCTTCGATTTCGGCTTCGTCGAGAAGCTGACGCCGCTGGCGCGGCCGGAACTCGGCATCGGCCATGCCTTTACGCGCATCGGCCGTGTCATGGGTCTCGTCGAGAACGGCATCCCGGCGATTCCGATCTTCACCAATGCCTATCACCCGCCGCTGCCGACGGCCGCGCGCTGCTATGCGCTCGGCCAGGCTTTGCGCGATATTTTCGCCGACCGGCCGGAACGTGTGGCCGTCTATGGCTCCGGCGGCTTGTCACACGATCCGCGCGGGCCGCGCGCCGGCTGGGTCGACGAGCGGCTCGACCGTTGGGTGCTTGACTGCATCGCACAAGCCAAGGGCGCGGAGCTGAAGACGCTCTTCACCACCGTCACTCCCGATTCCCCGAATCTGCGCGGCGGCACCGGCGAGATCCGCAATTGGATCGCTATCGCCGGCGCTTTCCCCGCGACCAAGGCGATCGTGGTCGATTACGTTCCATCGCGCCATGCCGTGACCGGCCTTGGCTTCGCCTATTGGAACGCTTGATCCATGCGGATCATCGCGATCGAAGAGCATTTCTCGCATCCGGCCTACCGCCAGAAGACCGGCGCCAACGAGGCGCGCAGCTATTACATCACCTCGCGCAGCGAGAAGCTCGGCCACGACATCGCCACGGAGATCGACGATCTCGGCGAAGCGCGGCTGAAGCAGATGGATGCGGCCGGAATCGATCTCCAGGTCTTGTCGCTCAACGCGCCGATCGCGCAGGGCTTCGAGGCGGACGAAGCCATCGCGATGGCCAAGCACATAAACAACCGGCTTGCCGCCGCGGTAACGGCGCATCCCAAACGCTTCGCCGGATTCGCGGCGCTGCCGGTCGCGGTGCCCGAGGCCGCCGCCGACGAGCTGGAGCGCTGCGTCCGGGATCATCGCTTCGTCGGTGCGATGCTCCACGGCCATGTCATGGGCGGCTTTCTCGATGAGAAGAAATTCTGGCCGATCTTCGCGCGCGCGGAAAAGCTCGGCGTGCCGATCTTTCTGCATCCGGCGCTGCCGCATCCCGGCGCGATGAAAGCCTATTTCGAGGGATTCGAAGACTTGCTCGCGCGGCCCGGCTGGGGCTTTGCCGTCGATACCAGCATCCATTTCCTCCGCATCCTCTTCGCGGGCGTGTTCGACGCTTATCCAAAGTTGCAATTAATCATGGGTCATCTCGGCGAAGGCCTGCCCTTCGCCATGCATCGTCTCAACGATCACACCCATCTCGTGGCGAAACGCCGCGGCCTCCAGAAGACGCCGCTCGACTACATCCGCGACCATCTCTATGTCGCGACCAGCGGCAACTGGTACGAGCCGGCTTTCCAGTGCACGCGGCTCGCGCTGGGTGCCGAGCGCATCCTCTGGGCCATCGATTGGCCTTACGAGGCAAATAACGTCGGCATGGCGTTCTGGAACCAGCTCAACCTCAGCGAGGACGAGCGCGCGATGATCGCGCATGGCAATGCCGAGCGGCTGCTGCGGCTTTAGGGAGTGCTTCGAATGACGGTGGCGATCTCGCGACGTGATGCGCTGGCGATGCTGGGAAGCGCGCTGACCGCGACTTTGCCGCTGCGCGGAGCGCGCGCCGCCGATCTGCCGCTGCTGCATGTCAGCATGGTGCCGATCTTTGTCGTCGCGCCGCATGTCGTCGCCGACCGAAACGGCTGGTTCGCCGAGCAAGGCATCGCGGTGACGACGCAGCCGGTGCAAAGCGGCACCATCGGCATCCCCGGCTTGACGAGCGGAAGCTTCGATATCCTTTATTCCAACACCGTCGCGGTGCTGACCGCGCTTGAACGCGGCATCGACCTGCGCATCATCGAGCAAGGCACGAAGATCCCGGTGAAGCCGCCGGATCCTGCGGCGCTTGTGCAGCGCAAGGGCGGCGGCATGAAATCGGGCAAGGATCTCGAAGGCAAGACGATCGGCGTCGCCTCCAAATTCGATATTCAATGGCTGATCGCGCAGGCCTGGATCAAGCAGACCGGCGGCGACGCGAGCAAGGTCAGCTATCGCGAGATGCCGCTCCCATCGATGCTCGATGCGCTCGCCAATAATCAGGTCGATGCAGTGGTCGCGGTTGATCCGTTCCTGACCGTCGGCCTCGGCGACCCGCGTTTCGAGCTGCTCGCTTGGGCCCAGTCGGAGGTGATGCCCGGCTACCCCAGCTCGCTCTGGGTGATTTCGAGCGACGTCGCCGAGAAGAAGGCCGATCTCATTCGCGCTTACATGCGCGGCTTTGCCAAAGGCGCGCAATGGGTCAACGACCATCTCGGCGATCCGGAATATCTCAAGCTGGTCGCGAGCTTTACGAAGACCGACCCGACGCTGCTCGCCAAGATGGTGGTCGGGCCGCAGCCTATGGATATCGACGTCGCGGGTATCGAGCATGTCGCCGCGCTGATGAAGGAAAACGGCTTGCTAAAGATCGATATCGACATCGCCGCCAAGATCTTCCGCTCGTGAGCCGGCGCGGCGCGCCGACATAGAATCGCCAAATTTACGGCCGACCCTGCGCCGCAAGACGCATGGGGAATGGCCTCGATGACGCCTCTGCCGCGAACCGGTTCCGATGATCCTGCCGCGACGCCGTGACGTGCTGGCGGCCGGCGCAGCGTCGCTGCTTCTGCCCGCGCTGACGCTCCCGGCGGCCGGCGCCGGCGAAGCACCGGCCGCGACCGGCGGCACCGGCTGGGGACGGAAGTCGAGTTGGAATTTCGGCACCGCCCCCGGCAACAACGTCGCCTCGTTCGCCGAGTGGCTCGGCGCCGGCTGGTTCATGGACGAGACGCCGCGCTATCTCAACGACGAGTGCGAGACCTACAACACCACCGACCGCACGAATGGCAACGCGAACTTCATGCCGTTCGCCGATCATTGCGACATCGTCGCGATCTGGAATGGCGGCCCGATCGCCTCGGCGCAAGGTAATGGCAGTATCAGCTCACTGATGGTGCGCTATGACGTGCCAGCGCCGAACGCCGTCGGCTATTACGAGCTGACCTGCAAGATCCCATCGGTGAGCGGCGCCTGGCCGGCTTGGTGGACGGTCGGACATGCGCCGGGCTCGCCCCAAGGTGCCTCCACCTGGGGACCGGAAATCGACGTCTTGGAATTCTACGACGCCAACACCACGCTGTTGACGAGCACGCTGCACGGTTCGACGACGCCGTCCTATTGCTTCTTGCGCCGCGGCGGGTATCCGCCGGGCACGCCCCAGACGCCTTCCACCGTCTATGACGGCAAGGAGTCATGGGACATGGGCCATTTCACCTACCGGCCGGGCGCCGATTTTTCCCAGGCCTATCATCGCTTCGGTGCGAAGATCGCTGCTGATTACAGCATCTCGATCTGGGTCGACGATGTGCCCATCGGCGTCTTCGCCGCGGATCAGTATTGCGACGACCGCGGCCGCCCCGTCGCGGTGGAGCTGCTCGTCAACCTTGCGCTAGGAACGAGGCATCCCGATCCGGTGAGGTCGATTCGTACCGCCGACTTCGGCGGCGCCGGCAATCGCGGAGCCGCGAACAAGTTCCGCCTCAGCCTCAAGAACATCCAGATTTGGGGACCGGCTTAAGCGTTCTTTGCTGCCTTAGGCTCTGCTTTTACGTGGCCGGACGGCCGGCCGATGCGGGCAAGGTTAGCTGTTCGCGGAAAGAATCGTGCGGAACGACGAAACACCGGAACATAGCAGCGGGGTCATGCATTTAGGGCCGAGACCGGCAAAGCCTCGGGCACTCGATCGAAGAAGACAGCGGTGTCCGATGACGCGCTTGGACCGCAATGGAGGGTAGCGGCTATGGACAACATCTATCAGCTGCTTACCTCGATTTTCCGCGATGTGTTCGAAGACGGTGCCATCGTCGTCACTCCGGAACTTACGGCAAAGGACGTGCCGGAATGGGACAGCCTCAACCACATTCGCCTGCTTCTGGCGGTGCAAAAGGCTTTCCGAATTAAATTTACCGCGGCGCAGACGGCCAATTTGAAAAATGTCGGCGACCTCGCGGCGCTGATCTACAGCAAATCCCCGACGCTCGCATGAGTGGCGAACTCTTTACCGGTCTCGCTTGGTTGCAGAAGCCAATGGCGAGCTTCGTCGACGACTGCAAGGCGCTCTCATCGGATTCCGCTCCCGGTCCGGGCTTCCGCGCCCTTGCCAACTGCGCGCTCGATGACAACCAGTTGGGCCGCCTAGGTCGTGCGATCATCAAGGCTGCGAAAGAAGGTCGCAGTCTCAAACCTTTGCAGCCCTTCCGTTTGGGGATCATCGGTAATGGCACGTTGGACTTCTTAATACCGCAACTCGTCGCCAGCGCCGCGCGGCACGGTTTCGCGCTCGATTGCATCCGCGCCGATTACGGCCAGATCGCGCAGGAAGCATTCAATCCCGAAAGCCATATCAACGCCGCCAAGCCCGACGCGGTGCTGATCGCTCTCGATCACCGCGGTCTGCCGCTGCGTTTCGTGATCGGCGACGCGGATGCCGAGCAAGCTGATATCGAGGCAGCACTGGCATACCTCAACGCGCTGCGTCAAAGCATCCGCTGCCATGCAGGTGCCATTTCCATCGTCCAGACCCTGCCCCCGCCGCCCGAGGGGCTTTTCGGGAGCTTCGATCGGCGCGTGCCAGGGACCAAGCGGCGGGTTATCGAGGGCCTTAACCGCGGCATCGCCGAGAGTCTCGCCGGAACCGAAGATTTGCTGCTCGATGTCGCGGGCCTCGCCGAGACCATCGGGCTCGGTCTTTGGCACTCGCCGCCTTTGTGGAACTTAGCCAAGCTTGGCTGCGATAATTCCTGCGTCCCGATCTATGCCGATCACGTAGCGCGGGTCATCGGCGCACTGCGCGGGCGGAGCCGCAAATGCCTCGTTCTCGATCTCGACAACACGCTTTGGGGCGGCGTTATCGGCGACGATGGACTTGAAGGCATCAAAGTCGCGCAAGGCGACGCAACCGGCGAGGCATATCTCGCTGTGCAGGAACTCGCCCTCGCTCTGCGCAGCCGCGGGATCGTGCTGGCCGTGTCTTCGAAAAACACCGACGAAATCGCGCGCTCGCCTTTCCAGAGCCACCCCGAGATGCTGCTGAAGGAGGATCACTTCGCCGTCTTCCAGGCAAATTGGAACGACAAGGCAACCAACATCCAGGCGATCGCCGAAGAATTGTCGCTCGGCCTTGATGCAATGGTGTTCCTCGACGACAACCCGGTCGAACGCGACTTGGTACGGCGGATGCTGCCGCAGGTGGCGGTGCCGGAACTGCCGGAAGATCCGGCGCTTTATGCGCGCACCCTCGCGGCGGCCGGCTACTTCGAGTCCGTTGCCTTCTCCAACGAAGACCGCACGCGCGCCGAAATGTATCAGATGAACGCGCGACGCGTCGCTCTACAGAAGGCCGCCGGCGATCTCGATTCCTATCTTGCCTCGCTCGAGATGGAGATCACCTTCGCCCCCTTCGACCGCACCGGTCGCGCGCGTATCAGCCAGCTGATCAACAAATCGAACCAATTCAATCTGACGACGCGGCGCTATAGCGAGGCCGATGTTGCAGCGGCGGAGGAAGACCCGAACGTTTTCACCTTACAGGTTCGTCTCGTCGACAAGTTCGGCGACAACGGCATGATCTGCGTGATCGTCTGCCGGCCAGACCCCTCCGGTGCCCCGAGCACGAAGACATGGGCGATCGATACCTGGCTGATGAGTTGCCGTGTGCTCGGCCGCAAGGTCGAGCAGATGGTCCTGCGCGAGATCCTCATGGAGGCGCGCGAGGCCGGGATCGAGATGCTGGTCGGCGTCTATCGCCCGAGCGAAAAGAACGCGATGGTGCGCGACCATTACGTTGGCCTTGGCTTTGCCAAATTGGCGGAAGAGCCTGACGGCGCGACGCTGTGGGCGATGCCGGCGGCTACCCCGGTCGAGATCGCACCGATGGCGGTGCGGCGGCAAGGTCGCGTGCAGAGACCCGTTGAGGCGGTCTGATGGGTGGGCTTGCGCGCCGCGATCTCTGGCTGCTGCCACTTATTGCCTTCGCGACAGTGGTGGTGCTGTTCCTCGGCTCTGAAGCGGTGGCGCGTATTTTCTGGCCCGAGCAGTTGTTCAATGCTTGCCGCCTCTTCGATTCCGCGGTCGGCGTCCGTTATCGGCCGAACTGCTCGACGACGATGAAGACGCCGGAAGGCCCGTGGTATGTCGCGAGCTATAACGCCTGCGGCTACCGTTCCGACGCACCCTGCGGACCCATACCGCCCGGCACCAGACGCGTCGCGCTGCTCGGTACCTCAACGAGCGAGGGCTATCTTGTCGAATACCCAAATACGATGGGCGCGCAGATCGAGACCGATTTGACTCGGCTTTGCGGCGCGCCGGTGCAGGTTCAGAACCTCGGCGCGCTCGCGCCGTTTGGCCATCAACTTCTGCTTCGCATGGACGAAGCCTTGCGATTGCATCCCAACGCCGTCGTTCTCATTCTCGCGCCATTCGACCTCGAGGACCTTACCGCCGCCGCGGCAACCGATGCACCCACCGCCATACCTGCCGCCGAGCCGCCTGCAGGCTTCGCAAAGCACGTCTTTGACGAACTGAAGGACAGCCGCGCTCTCACCGTCGCGCAACATTTCCTGTTCCGTAACCTCAACGTCTATTTGTCGCTCTATTTACGCTATGGCGACAAGGCCGATTTCCTGCGTTCGCCTTTCACGCCAAAATGGCAAGAGAGGTTGCAGGCACTCGACACGATCGTCGCTGGCCTCAGCGCAAGAGCGCAGCGCGCCGGTGTCCCTCTGACGCTCGCCTACGTACCGCAGGAGGCGCAGGTCGCATTAATGGCGCCCGGTCGTACCGCCCCGGCAGGCGTTAATCCGGCGGCATTACCTGCCGCGATTGCACAGATCGCTGCACGTCATAACGCTATATTCGTCGATAGCTCGCTTGCTTTGCGTACCCATCCAGCACCTGAGCGACTTTACTATCAGGTCGATGGGCATTTATCAGGCAAGGGGCAGCCTATCGTTGGATCCTATATCGCGCAGACGCTGGCCGGTAAGAGAGAAGGACCCTTTGCGGCCTGTCGCGGCACCGTCTCTGCGAGTCTCGAGGTGCCGCAGTGACCGTGCCATCGGTTTCCTTCTTGGCGTTTGCAGCGGTTGCCGCTTTGATTTTCAATCTGGGCAAAGCCGCTTGGTGGCGGCAGGTGGTCCTGCTCGCGACGAATGTGGCTTTCTTCGCGAGTTTCTCGCCGAATCCGCTTTCTTATGTACCTTTCCTCGCCTTTCTCGCGCTCGGCTTTCTCACGCAGATTGTGACGGGCAATGGCGCGCGGCCTCGATTTTTCGTTTTTCTCCTCGTTCTCACGATCGCCGTTTTCGTCTGGCTGAAGCGCTATAGCTTCGTACCAAACGCCGCCTTCCTTCCTTTTCTCTACGTACTCGTTGGCCTTTCCTACGTGTTCTTCCGTGTCGTGCACCTCATCATTGACCGACATCAGGGTGAGATCGAGGGCCGTGTCGGGCTTGTCTCTTATCTCAACTATACGCTCAATTTCACGGCTCTCACGTCGGGACCAATCCAGCGTTACGATGATTACCGCCGGATGGAACTGGAGCGCCTGCCGCTCGATCTCGTTGTCGCTGGTCGTGCGCTGGAGCGCATTATCATCGGCTATTTCAAGGTAGCGATCGTCTCAATGTTGCTGGCCGAGGTTCAGCGCGAGGCGATCGACGCATTGCTCTTAGTGCCACCGTTGGCGGACCGTGTCGCGACCGGTATCCTCGTGGCCGCGCTCTACCCACTTTACCTTTATGCAAATTTCTCGGGCTACGTGGACGTCGTGATCGGCGTCGCACGCTTCTTTCGTATCGAGCTCCCGGAGAATTTCGATCGTCCGTTCTCGTCAGAGAATTTCATCAACTTTTGGAGTCGCTGGCACATAACGCTTTCCAGCTGGCTCAAAACCTATGTCTACAATCCCCTCATGATGGTCGGCATGGAACGGATCGCCGCGCCCGCCTTGGCCCCCTATATCGGTGTCTTCGCGTTCTTCGTCACTTTCTTCCTCGTCGGACTCTGGCATGGCCAGACGTCGGAGTTTCTCTTCTTCGGGTTTCTCCAAGGCGGCGGTGTTGCCGCCAATAAGCTGTATCAACTGTTGATGCAAAAACGACTCGGACACAAAGGCTATCGCGAACTCGCTCGCAATCCCGTCTACACGGCGATTTGCCGTGGCCTAACTTTCACTTGGTTTGCTTTTACGCTGCTGTGGTTTTGGTCGAACTGGCAACAGATCGCGACTTTCTCGCATGCCCTGGGCCCCGAAGGCATGCTGCTGACCTGGCTCGCGATCTTTATCGTAGCAACGGTACTCCTTGCGATAGGCGAACCGCTGCGCCGCGGCGTCTTGCGCATGAGCTGGCAGGGTGGCCCGCTACTGCTGTCCCGCTACGTGCGGACTGCCTGGGGCACCGCGCTCGCGGCGGTCACGGTCGCGGTGATTGTCCTCCTCAATTCACCCGCGCCCGATATCGTCTACAAATCGTTCTAAGCCGATATAGCTTTCGCGTTAGCAGTCGCGACCCAGACGCCGCGGCGCTTTACCACAGGCCGGGAAGCAACCGCGCGGTCGAAGCCTTGTAGCGCGAATAGTCGGGAAACGCGGTCGTGAGCACTGCCTCTTCGTTCTCGATGCGATAGAGCTGGAGCGCGACCTGCGCCACAAAGAGCAGCGCTGCTGCCAGCGAGAAAGCCTCGATGAAACCGGCGACGGCGGCCAGCTCCTCGACGAGATAAAGCGGGTGCCGGACGAAGCGATAGGGTCCGCTGGTCACCAGCCGCCTCGCCTCCGGCATGATGCTGAGGGAGCGGCCGAGCCGCATCAGCACCGCGACCGCCAAAGCGGCGCTGAGCAGAAACAGCGTTGCGGCGACGAGATGCCAGGCAGCCAATAGCGGCGCCGGCGGCAGCAGGCCGAAGCCCAGCACCGAAAACGTGCCGAGAAGGGCGATGGCGCGCGGCCGCCAGCCGCTGGCGCGCTTCACCGCCGGACAGCGGACGAACGCGAACCAGCAGACGAGGAGATAGAAAACCGCGCGACAGATCAACGCGAAAAGGAGGGCCGCACGCGGCACGTCGAGACCCGCAGGCGCGGCAGCGAGGACCATGCCGAAACGGGCCGCTGTCGCCAGGCCGAGCGCGAGACACGTGACGGCAAGGCCGACTTTCGCCGTCCATTCGCGGGTTTTGTCGCTGAACCAGAGCGCGCGGCGGCGATTCCACCGGCGGAGAAGGGCCGGCGTCGGATTAGAAAACCGGCCGGTCGATGATGCCGCGGTCATGGATCGCCCTGGACCAACGCTCGAACCTCGTCCTGCGCGAGGGGCAACCACGGCCGACATCGTCATCCCGGGAGGGGGATTCGGGACAGGGCTGACGGCCATGGTTGCCGGCGCTCGTGCAGACGCTATGAACGCGCTGGACGCCGGCTTGTTGCGGGAAATTTTCGCGACAGGCGGGGAACAGAGCCGCAGGGACAGGATGACACTCAGGAAACCGCCGAAATTCGATCAGCTTCTTCTCGGCGCCGCTCTGGCAGCCGGGTTGATCGCCTCGTCTCACGCGCAGGGATCGATCAAAATCCTGATGCCAGCCGAAGATACCTGCGCCGCGCTGGTCCATGCGATGAACGCAGGCGACACCACCGCGATGCTGAGCCTCGGCGGCTGGGCGCTCGGCTTCCTGTCGGGCATCGCGCAGCAGGCGGGCAAGGACATCCTGCACAACACGACCAGCCAGGGTTTGCTCGATCAGCTCACGGCGGCCTGCCAAAAAGAGCCCGACAAACCGATGTCGTCGATCGTCGCGGAAATGGCGACGACGCTATTGGCCGCCCTCCCGAACTGACGGCATCGGACAACTAATTCATCCCTGTCTCGGTGCTTTTACTACGGCACCCACTGGAGATTACTCGGGGGCAGTCATCGTCAAATTCAATTATCGTTAAGACATCGTGGATAGGACCTAGGGATTATTTAAGCATCACGCTTCATGCTCGAACGCGTGAAGCATTCCTGCGGATCCTTGTCGAAGATCGTCCTCGTGATCGCCACGGCGGCTCTGGCGGGATGCGTCGCCATGCCCTCAGCACCGAACGCACCGGCGCCTCCCGACGCTCAATCGGCGAAACCGATTGCGCGTTTCACGGAGATCGGTGTCGCTTCCTGGTATGCGCCGACGCGACGGCAGTTCCGAACCGCGGATGGCGAAAGACTGACCCAATCCGAGATGACTGCGGCGCATCCCTCCTTGCCGATGCAGACGCTGGTGCGCGTCACCAACCTGTCGAACGGACGCTCGATCACCGTGCGGATCAACGATCGCGGGCCTTATATCCCGGGTCGCGTGATCGACGTCACGCATGATGCGGCCGAGCGGCTGGGGATGATCGATGCCGGCTTGGCGCCGGTACGGCTCGAGGTCTACGACATCGACCAATGCACCGACGCCGCCAGCGCCTCCTGCCTGCGCTGGAAGCGCACGGCGGATGTGCTGGCGCCGACGACAGCGCCCGCACAGGCCGTGCCGGCGGTCATGACCGCGAAGCAATAAGCGAGTCGCTCCGTCCGCCTTGCGAAAGCGCCCCTGCCCGGCGCATCTTGGATGCCCGGCAGGAGGACCGAGCCATGATCTCGATCGTCACCGCGACGCGACGCGTTTTTCCCATTGCCGCTGTCGCGCTTTTCCTGCTGGCCGCGAGCGCGCAGGCCGATCCGCAATGGCTCACCTTGCCGCCGACACCGAGTCTGCCCAAGCCGGCGCAAAACGGCTATGCGCCGGTCAACGGCATCCGGATCTGGTATGCGAGCTTCGGCCAAGGCGCGCCGGTGCTGCTGGTTCATGGCGGCCTCGCCAATGCCGATTATTGGGGCAACCAAGTGCCCGAATTGGCGAAGCACTACCGCGTCATCGTGATGGATAGCCGCGGCCATGGCCGCAGCACCCGCGATGCGCGGCCCTTTGGCTACGACCTCATGGCTGCGGACGTGATCGCTCTGCTCGATTTCCTCAAGCTCCGCAAGGTCGCGCTGATCGGCTGGAGCGACGGCGCGATCATCGGCCTCGACATCGCGATGCATCATCCCGAGCGGCTGACCAAGCTGTTCGCCTTCGCCGCAAATTCCGATCCGAGCGGGGTCGCCGATATCGCGCATAGCCCGGTCTTCACAGCCTATATCGCGCGCGCCGAGAAGGAATATGAGAAGCTGTCACCGACGCCGACCGAGTACCACGCGTTTCTCGATCAGATCAACAAGATGTGGGACACGCAGCCGAACTGGACGGCCGAGAATCTCGCCGGCATCAAGGTGCCGGTCTGGATCGTCGACGCCGATCACGACGAGGCGATCAAGCGCGAGAACACCTTGTTCATGGCCGACCATATCCCCGGCGCCGGGCTCCTGATCGAGCCGCAGGTCAGCCATTTCGCCTTCCTGCAAGACCCGCGGCAATTCACGGCCGACATCCTGCATTTCCTCGCGCACGTGCAAGGCCGTTAGGAACGAAAGGAAAACCGGCGCTCGCTAATCGGTTTCAGGCGGGCGTTTTCCGCCATCGAAGCTGTAGCTGCTCGCGAAGTCGAGCATCAGCCGCGATAGCTTCTGCGCCGCATCGACGTAATCCGTGCCCGTCTTCGACGCGAATTCGCCCTGGCATTGGATGACCTCGGCGGCATCGTGGCAGGAAGCGAGCTTTTCCCACATCGCCGCTTCCTGCTTGAGGCGCGCCTGCATGAACTGCGCCATCTCCTGCGACAGCTTGGACATATTGCGCGCCCAGCTCCCGAAGGCGTTCCGATTGAAGTCGAAGACGCCGTCGAAGGCGGCCGTCGGCTCCGCGGCCGGGCTCGGTTTGCGTTTGTCGTCGGGCATGATGATGCTTGACCTCGCGACGCTGCAAAAGAGAAACACCGCTATCTTCTATCGCTGCCTGGCGCGTGACAAGGAGCAAGATTTGCGGCGTTTGCGGCCGTCGGCGGCCGATCATAAAATGCGCTCCCGCAGTTCGAGCAGGGAAAGGCCGCACGATGTCTGTCGGGCTTTGGGTCGTCTTGGGGATCATCGTCCTGGTGGCGATCGTCGTCATCGGCATCTATAACGGCCTCGTCGCCGGGCGGCAGGAAGTGCGCAATGCCTGGTCGCAGATCGACATTCAGCTCAAGCGCCGCCATGACCTCATCCCGAACCTCGTCAACGCGGTGAAGGATTCGATGCAGGTCGAGAAAGCGCAGCTCACCGCGGTGATCGAGGCGCGCAACCAGGCGGTCAGTGCGCGCACGCCGGACGAATCGATGAAGGCCGAGAATGCCCTCACCGGCACGCTGCGCCAGCTTTTCGCGCTGGTCGAATCCTATCCGCAACTGCGCTCGCAGCAGAACGTTTCCAGCCTGATGGAAGAGCTGTCCTCGACCGAGAACCGTATCAGCTTCGCGCGCCAGCATTACAACGACGCGGTCCAGGCGCAGAACATCCGCGTTGCCTCCTTCCCGGGGGTGCTGCTCGCCTCGACCTTCGGCTTCTCGTCCGAGACCATGTATCAGGTGCCCGAGGCCGAACGCGCCGCGACCGACGCCGTGCCGGATGTGCGCTTGACTTGACGGGTCGCCGCCATGGCTGACGCCTCGGCCACGCTTTACAACACCGATTTCCGCCGCGCGATTGCGCGCAACAAGCGCAATACCGTCATCCTCTTCATCGTTCTGCTGCTGATTTCGGCGGTGGTCGGCTACGTCCTCGGCTGGGCGCTCGCGATCATCCAGCTGATCTGGAATCTGCCCGCCGACGAGGTCAGCCAGCTCAGCGCCGGCTCGGTCCTGCTCGATCTCTTCGGGCCGCCGCGGCCGGACGCGCTCATCGGCGCGGCGATCGTCGCTGGCGCGGGACTGATCTGGGGGCTGATCACGCTGAGCTCGGGCGCCGAGATCCTCGCCTCCTTCGCCGGCGCGCGCGACGCCAACCCCAACGACCCGCATGAGCGGCAGCTGATCGACGTGGTGGCCGAGATGGCGATCGCCGCCGGCCTGTCGCCGCCGCGCGCCATGGTCATCGACACGCCTGCGCTCAATGCTTTCGCCAGCGGCTCCTCGCCGAAAAGCGCGATGATCACAGCGACGACCGGCATCCTTCAGGCCTGCACGCGCGCGGAGCTGCAAGCCGTGATCGGCCATGAGATGGGGCATGTCGCCGAATACGATGTGCGCTACACGACCGTGGTTGCAGCGATGGCGGGCGTCATCGTGCTGCTCGCGCATTTTCTCGGCAATGTCGTCTACTGGTCGATGGGCTGGGGCGGCGGTTGGGGCGGTTATGGCTATGGCGGCTACGGCTACCGACCCGCGCGCGCGCGCGAGGAAGGCGGCGCCTCGGGCGCGCGGATCGCGCTGACCCTGGTCGTCGTGGTACTGCTGGTCGTGCTGCTGATCGTCGCGCCGCTCGCCTCGAAGCTGGTGCAGATGGCGATCTCGCGCCAGCGCGAATATCTCGCCGATGTCAGCTCGGCGAAGCTGACACGCAATCCCGTCGGTCTCATTCACGCCCTGCAGCGACTCGAGGCGAGCGATACCAATATCGCGCGCAGCAATTCGCCGGTCTCGGCGCTCTGCATCGCCGCGCCGAAAGGCGCCTGGCTGAGCGGGCTGTTCTCGACCCATCCGCCGATCCCCGAGCGCATCGCGCGGCTACGCAATCTCGGCGGTGTTGCGGTCAGCGCGACCGAGACGCCGGCTTCGGTACCCGAGGTGCCCGAGGTCGAGCGTCATCCGCAAGGACCCTGGGACACGAGCGCGCCGCCGAGCAAAGGCCCCTGGGGCTGATCATTCTCGAGGAGAAACAGGACATCATGAAAACCGCCGTCGTCGTCGGCAATCCGAAGCCGAAATCGCGCACGCTCGAAGCCGGCCTGCTGGTGGCGAAGAAGCTCACCGGCGCCGAGCCCGACCTCGTCCTCGACCTCGTCGCGTTCGGCGCGGCGCTGCTCGAATTCGGCAATCCGAAGGTCAACGAGGCGATCGAGGCAGTGCGGCGCTGCGACGTCGCAGTCTTTGCCAGCCCGACCTTCAAGGCGACCTATACCGGCCTCATCAAGCTCTTCCTCGACCAGATCCCGAGCGACGGCCTCGCCGGCGTCACCGCTTTTCCGGTGATGCTCGGCGCGGGGCCGGCGCATGCGCTGGCGCCCGATCTGCTGTTCAAGCCGGTGCTGGTCGAGCTTGGCGCGATCTGCCCCGCGGTTGGGCTCTATCTCATCGACAAGAATTTCGCCGAAGATCCGCGGCTCGACGCCTGGGTGACCCGGGCGAAGCCGCTGCTGCCGCGGTAAGCGGCACAGCACGGCAATACTTTCTTATCCAACCGGTCCTACGATCGTGCCATGGACCGGATCGAACATCCTTCGGTAACCACGATCGGCGAGCTGGACCGTCTCTACGCCCCGCCGCATGAGCGCGCGGTCAAGAAGGAGCTCGATCGTATCGATGCGCTGGGCCGCGCCTTCATTGCCGCCTCGCCCTTCCTCGTGATGGCGACCGGCAGCGCCGACGGCCTCGATTGCTCGCCCAAAGGCGACGAGCCGGGCTTCGTCCAGGTCGCGGACGACGGCAAGAGGCTGATGATCCCCGACCGGCCCGGCAACAACCGCATCGACGGCCTCAGGAACCTGGTCGAGGATTCGCGGATCGCGCTGCTGTTCTTCGTGCCCGGCGCCAACGATACCTACCGCGTCAACGGCCGCGCGCGGATCAGCGCCGAGCCGGCGCTGCGGGCGCGTTTCGACGTCGACGGCAAGGAGCCGCGGACGGTGATCGTCGTCGCGGTCGAGCAAGCATTCCATCACTCGCCCAAGGCCCTCATCCGCTCCGATCTTTGGCATGCCGGCGCGGCGATGCCGTTGCCGGAAGGGGTGCCGACGATCGGCGACTTCGCCGCCCGCAACGATCCGCGCCTCGACGTCGCACGCTTCAACGCCGATTACGCCAGGGACCTGATCGCCGACCTTTATTGAGCCTGCCGCAGCCGCAACTGGAGACTGAGCGCGCCGCGCGATAATCTCTCGGCCGTAAAGCGGTTGGGAGGAGGCGGCATGACCCCGCGCGAGCGCGCTTCATATTCGGCGATCGTCGACCGGCCGGCGCTGCGATTGCCCGATGGGCTGCGGCTCGTGCTCTGGCCCGTCGTCAATCTCGAGGTCTGGGAGATCGAGCGGCCGATGGCGCGCCAGGTACTGCCGGCGCCGAGCGGGGTCGCGGTGCAGCCGGACATCCCGAATTGGAGCTGGCACGAATACGGCATGCGGGTTGGCGTATGGCGGTTCTTCGAGGCGTTCGACCGCCATGCCATCCGGCCGACGCTGTCGATCAACGCCGAGGTCGTCGAAATCTATCCGCGGGTCGCAGCGGCGGCGCGCGAGCGGCGCTGGGAATTCATGGGCCACGCGCTGGTGCAGATGCCGATCCACCAAGTGACCGATCAGCGGGCCATGATCAAACGGTCGCTCGACATGCTCGGCGACTTCACCGGCCAGCGTCCGAAAGGCTGGCTCGGCCCCGGCCTCACCGAGACCGAAGAAACGCCCGACCTTCTGACCGAAGCCGGCGTGCAATATGTCGGCGACTATGTCCATGACGACGAGCCCGCCGAGATCGCGACGCGGCACGGGCCGCTGGTGACGCTGCCCTATACCGTCGAGCTCAACGACATCCCGATGATGATGGTGCAGCATCACCGCTCGACGGCGTTCCTCGAGCGCGCGCGCGACCAGTTCGACCGGCTCTATCAGGAGGGGGCGAGCCGCGCGAAGATCCTGTGCTTCGCCATCCACCCCTATATCTCGGGCGTGCCGCACCGCATCAAATATCTCGAGGCGTTTCTCGATTACGCGCGCGGTCATAAAGGCGTGGCGTTCTGGACCGGCGAGGAAATCCTCGACTGGTATCGCGGCGCGCGCAGCAAATAGTGGCGTCGGTCTCCCAACCTCGCCTCGCGGCGCGCCGGCCGTTTATCGTGCCGCTGATCGTCGGCTGCGCGCAATTCATGCACCAGTTCGACGGCTCGGTCATCACCACCGCCTTGCCGGCGATGGCGCGCTCGCTTGGCGAGGACCCGCTGCGGCTCAACCTCGCGATCACCTGCTATCTGCTGGCGCTCGCGGTCTTCGTCCCCGTCAGCGGCTGGCTTTCCGACAAGTTCGGCGGCAAGCGCGTCTTCCTCGTCGCGATCGTGATCTTCTCGCTGAGCTCGCTGCTGTGCGGCCTGTCGCATACGCTCGCCGAGCTGGTCGTCGCCCGCACGCTGCAAGGTTTCGGCGGCGCGATGATGACGCCGGTCGGCCGCATCATCGTCGCCAAAAGCGTGCCGAAATCCGAGCTCATCCAAGCGATGAACTGGGTGACGATCCCCGCGCTGCTCGGCCCGATCCTCGGGCCCTCGGTCGGCGGCTTCATCGTCACTTATTTCTCGTGGCAATGGATCTTTTTCATCAACCTGCCGATCGGCGTGCTCGGCGTCTGCCTCGTCTATGCCTTCATCCCCAATTTGCGCGAAACCGACGTGCCGGCCTTCGATCTGCGCGGCTTCGTTCTCGTCGGCTTTGCGGTCGCGGCAATGATCCTCGGCTTCGAGGCGATGGGGCGCGGCCTTTTTCCGGCCTCGGCGATCGCCGTGCTGATCGCGCTCGGCATGAGCTGCGGCGTGACCTATATCTTTCATGCGCGGCGCAAGGCCGGGCCGATCATCGATCTCAGCCTGTTGCGCATACGGACCTTCGCCGCGTCGATCTGGGGCGGCGCGCTGGTCTATGTCGGCGCGACCTCGCAGGTCTTTCTGCTGGCGTTGTTGCTGCAATTGGGGTTCGGCTTTACGCCCTTCCAATCGGGCCTCACCACCCTCGCCTCCGCGGTCGGCTCGGTCGCTATCAAGTCGATGGTGCGCCCGGTGGTGCGCTTCTTCGGCATCCGCCGGCTGCTGATTTACAACACGGCGCTGACCGCGGCCTATATCTTCGTCTGCGGCACCTTCCGCGTCACCACGCCTTACGCGGTCATCCTGTTGACCTTGCTGATCTCGGGTCTGTCGCGCTCGGTCGAATACACCGCGATCCAGTCCCTCGGTTATGCCGACCTGCCGCCCGCCCTCACCGCGC
Organism: Allostellaceae bacterium; assembly: GCA_036501365.1. GTDB lineage: Bacteria > Pseudomonadota > Alphaproteobacteria > ATCC43930 > CGMCC-115725 > CAIKMD01. The sequence continues at coordinate 89,211 of DASYAL010000078.1, forward strand.
GCGCGACCGGCTTTTCCGCGATGGCGCAGCAGGTCTGGCTGAGCTTCGGCGTCGGTCTCGTCGCGCTGATCATGCAGCTCGCGCGGCAATGGCACGGCCATGCCGAGATCGCGCCCAACGACATCGCGCCAGCTTATTACACCATCGCATTCCTGAGCCTCGCCGGCGCCGTCGTGTTTGCGCGGCTGCCGCGCAACGCCGGCGCGCAGCTCGATTTACGCTAGATCAGAGCTGCGGCGAGAGCTGCTCGAGCACGCGGCCGCGCGTCTCGATCACGAACAGCGTGCAGATGACGAAGGCGAAGCTCGCGATGCAGCCGAAGAATACGAAGACCGCGTTGAGGCCGAAGCCCGGCAACAGCCCGCCGACGATCAGGGGCCCGACCGTCGCGGCGGAGCGCTGCCAGGCGGAGGCGACGCCGCTGCCGAGCGCGCGCATGTTGTTGGCGTAGATCTCGGCGGTGTAGAGGCCGAGCGCTAAGAGCAAGGTCGCGAGGAAGAAATAGGTGATGCAGATGCGCAGCAGCACACTCTCGGCGCTGCTCGCATCGACGACGAGGAAGGAGAGCAGCGGCAGCGCCGTGCCGAGCAGCCCGATCACGAAGAGCGGCCGCCGTCCGACGAGATCGACCGTGAACACGGTGATGATCGTGCCGACCAGGGTCGCCGCGGTCTGGATGAAGCCATAGGTGAGCGATTGCTGCAGTGGCAGGTGGAACACCGCGCGATAGATCGAGGGCAGCCAGGTGCCGACGCCGTAGCTGAGGCCGAAGCAGGAAATCCAGAGGCACCAGGCGACTACTGTGCGCTTCAGATAGATGCCCTTGAAGAGGTCGCCGAAGCGGCAGGGCGCGGGCCGCGCCGGCGGCAGATCGGTCGGCAGCGGTGGCAGGGCCTTACCGCTGCGCCTCGCGATCGCCTCGATATTGGTCAGCACGCGGTCGGCCTCGGCGAAGCGGCCCTTGCTCGCGAGCCAGCGCGCCGATTCCGGCACCATCCAGCGCAGCGGCAGAGCGAGCAGCGCCGGAGCCGCGCCGATGATGAACATCCACTGCCAGCCAAAGCGCGGCACGATCCACGCGCCCATGAACGCGCTGGCGGTAAGGCCGAGCGCGAACAGCACCTGGATCCCGAGCGCGAACATGCCACGGCCGCGCGCTTTCGCGAACTCGTTGATGTAAGTGATCATGATCGGCACCTCGCCGCCGAGGCCGATGCCTTGGACGAAGCGGAACGACAGCAGCGATTGGTAATCCCACGCGAAGGCGCAAGCGAGGCTCATGATGCTGAAGACCAGCAAGGTCATCAGCAGCACCGGGATGCGGCCCCAGCGTTCGGCGAGCCAGCCGGCGCTGATCGAACCGATGGTCTGGCCGGCATAGCCGGCGGCGATCAGCATGCCGGTCTGCGACGGCGCGAGCTTCCAGAGCGTGTTGAGCACCGGCAGCACGTAAGCGATGGCAAGCGCGTCGACCGCATCGAAGAACCATGCGCTGGCGATGATGATGCCGACGATGAGTTGCCAGGAAGTGAAAGGCAGCCGCTCGATGCGCGCGGCGATCAGGCGCTCGTTCTGCGCCGCAGGAATGGCATCGGCCGGCACGCTCATCGTTTCCCTCCCCGATTGCGCGGCTTGTTATGGGACCGCCCCGCTTGCGATTTGTCTTAAGCTAGATGGAGCGTGAAATCCATCGCGACGAGGGCGCCGCGCGGCAGGCTGGCAACACCGACGACGCTGCGCGCCGGCAATCGGCCGGCGGCAAAAAAGCCGGCATAGGCCGCCTCCACACGCTCTACAAGTCGCGGCAGATCGACCAGCGCGATCCGCACCACCACAACCTGGCCGCGGTCGAGGCCGGCCGCTTTCAGGATCGCCTCGAGATTGGCGAGAACCTTGCGGGTCTGCGCCTCGACCTGCTCGGGCAGCGGCGCACGATCGTTCGCCGGATCGATCGGCAACACGCCGTTGACGAAGCCCCAGCCGCCCGCGCGGACGAGATCGCTCTGGGTCTTGGCGCGCGCGGCCTCCGCGCGCATGGTGGTGAATTCTGTCGCCATGGTGCGATTATAGGATTATGGCGGCCGCGGGAGTAGGATGCGAGTGCGGTGGATTTGAAGTTCCTAAGAATTCGATGGCATATGCGTTTAGGAACTTCAAATCCAAAACCGCGCTCGATTCAATAGGTCGGTCGTGTGGCTATGAATCCGAAATTCGCTCGGAATCCCGCCCCGAGATCAAAGCGAATTTCGGATTCGCCACACGACACAAGGGAGAGATGCCGATGAGTCCCGATCAATCCGGCGGCGGCACCGCGCACAACCAGCCATTCAGCGGCTATTACCGGCAACCCGCGAAGCCCGATAATTCCTTTCTGACCCAGGTCGGACCCGGCACGTCGGGCGGCGAATATCTGCGCCGCTTCTGGCATCCCTTCGTGATGAGCAGCGAGCTCAAAGACACGCCGAAAACAGTGCGGTTGCTCGGCGAGGACTTGGTGCTGTTCCGCGACCAGGGCGGCCGGCTCGGCCTGCTGCATCGGCACTGCATCCATCGCGGCACCTCGCTCGAATTCGGCATCCCGGCACCGCGCGGCATCCGCTGCTGCTATCACGGCTGGCTGTTCGACATCGACGGCACCGTCTTGGAGACGCCGGCCGAGCCAGAGAGCAGCCGCATCCGCGCCAATTTCTGCCAGGGTGCCTACCAGGTACGCGAATATCACGGGCTGATCTTCGCCTATATGGGCCCGCCGGAGCGGACGCCGGAATTCCCGCTCTACGACACGTTCGACTATCCCCAAGGCAACCGGCTGGTGCCGCTGAAGCTGGAGCTGCCCTGCAACTGGGTGCAGATCAGCGAGAACGCCGCCGACCCGATCCACAACGCCTTCCTCCATGTCATCGTCAGCGGCGCGCAATTCGCGCCGTATTTCGCGATCATGCCGGCGCTCGAATTCGTCGAGTCGCCGTTGGGCTTCATCTGCTCGGCGACGCGGCGGATCAAGGATAATGTCTTCATCCGCGCCAGCGATATGATCATGCCGAATGTCGCGCAATTCATCGGCGGGCCGCATATGATCGGCGAGAAAGAGGATTTCGCCATCGCCGCTTTCCTGACGCGCTGGGCGGTGCCGCTCGACGATCACAACTCGCTCTATATCGGTTTCACCGGCTTCAACGACGTGACCAATGCCGACGGCCGCATCAAGGAAGAGACCATCGGCGTCGGCAAGCTCAACCTCATCGGCCAGACCGCCGACCGGCCCTATGTCGAGCGCCAGCGCGAGCCCGGCGATTACGACGCGATCTCGAGCCAAGGCCCGGTCGTCAACCGCCAGGCCGAGCATCTCGGCGTCACCGATCGCGGCGTTGTGCTCTTCCGCCGCCTTCTCGCGCGCGGCATCAAGGAGGTCGAGGACGGCAAGCAGCCGGTGCTGCCGCGGCTCTACAGCAACGCGGCCGTCCGCACTTATTGTCATTCGCTGGTGCTGAAGGTGCCCGGCGGCTCCGATATGGGCGTCGGCGACATGCGCACGCTCGGCGAGTTCGGCCGCAACGCCGCCGCCGTCGTCATCGACAGCGACCGCCTACCGCCGCGCGAGCGCGAGGCCGAGGCGCTGAAACGCATCCGCCCGTTGCTGGCGGAAAAGGCGAGCGTCGGCGCCAAATAGCCGCGCGACAAAACCAATGGGTTGAACCGGGGAGACGGTGATGCGACTTGTGGTGGGGATGCTGTGGGCGGCGATGGCCGCGGCGATGATGCTGTCGTCGCCGGCCTCGGCCGACGATTTCTATAAGGGCAAGACGGTGACCATCACCGTCGGATTCACGCCCGGCGGCGGCTTCGACGCCAATGCACGGCTGCTCGCGCGCTTCATCGGCAACCACATTCCGGGCAATCCCAACGTCATCGTCGTCAACGCGCCGGGCGCCGCCAGCGCCCTCTCGGTCGAACGGCTCGACGTCAACCTGCCGACCGATGGCACCGTTATTGACGCATTCAATTTCGGCCTGATCGGCGATTCCCTGCTGCGGCCGGAGGTCACCAAGATCGATTTCCGCAAATATTCCTGGATCGGCAGCATCAGCGAGGACGTCACCACGTGCTATGTCTGGCACGAGGATGCGCCCAAGACCATCGCGGCGCTGAAGACCGGCAAGCATTATATCTTCGGCGACGCCGGCCAGGGTGCGTCGGAAGACCTCAATACCAAGATCCTGATCCGCATCTTCCACGCCAACATCACCGAGGCGACCGGTTACCCCGGCAGCGCCGAGGTGCGGCTCGCGCTCGAGCGCGGCGAGGTCGACGGCGATTGCGGCACCTGGAGCAGCATCCCGGCGGATTGGATCAAAAGCCCGAAATTCCACCCGCTGATGCGCAGCGCGCAGAGCGTGCCCGACGGCATGTCGCCCGACGTGCCCTACATCCTCGATATCGCGCCCGACGACCGGTCGCGCGAGATCATCCGCTTCCTGATCGCCGATGGCGCGGTGGGACGCCCCTATATCGTCTCGCACGCCGTGCCGGCCGACCGCGTCGCCATCCTGCGTGCCGCCTTCGCCGCCACCGTTAAGGATCCGGCATTCATCGCCGCCGCGAAGACGCAGCAGCTTCCGGTGTCGCCGCGCACCGGCGATGAGGCGGAGAAGATCGTCGCGCAGCTTTACGCGACACCGCCCGATATCATTGCCGAAGCGCAAAAGGTCGTCGCGCCGGATTCAAAGTAAGACGCGCTCACGATTCCCGGCGGGCGCGCGTTGACCCTCCCGGCGCGCCGCCTTAACGTCGCGAAAAAGGGAGGGGCGCCAATGACGCAGCCGAAGAAGCTCGACCAGCCGCCGAAATATTGGGATCGCCTGTTCGCGCCGAGCTCGTGCCTCGCCATGATCACGACCGTCGACCGCGAAGGCCGCGTCAACGCCGCCTCCTATGGCACCTGCACCCGCGTTCATCACGAGCCGGTCTATATCGCCTTCACCGCCAATATCCGCGCCGGCAACGCCAACAATATTCTCGCGGGCAGCGATTTCGTCGTGAACTTGCCACGCTGGGATCGCGCGAGCCTGGAAAAAGTGCGCATCGTCGGCCTGCCTTTCGCGCCCGGCGTCTCCGAGCTCGACAAGGCGGGCTTGACCGCTCTGCCCGCGACCATCGTCAAGCCGCCCCGCATCGCCGAGTGTCCCCGGCATTTCGAATGCAAGGTCGAATGGACCAAGGAATGGTCAAAGCGGCTGATGATCGTCGGGAAAGTCGTCGCCGCCTCGGTCGACGCCGATTGCGTCGACGCCGAAGGTTACATCCTCTGGGACAAAGTCAAATCGGCGCATTATTGCGGTGCGCCCTATGGCGGGCATTTTGTCGCCGCCTATGAAACCATGGCGGCGGACGTGCCTTACGAGGGCCCTGAAGTTGCAGCCTTCCTCGCGCGCGAGCGCGCGCTGTTCAAGGAACACTGAGAGAAACGGGGAGAGCGCGATGAAGCATAGCGTCGACAAGATCCTCACGACCCATGCCGGCAGTCTGCCGCGGCCCGAAGATTGGCTGGCGATGATGATGGCGCACGAGAAGGGCTCGACGCTCGACGCGGGTGCTTATGCACAGCGCAATCGCCAGGCGGTCAGCGACATCGTCAAGAAGCAGATCGAGCTCGGCATCGACGTGGTCGATGACGGCGAGCAGGGCAAGCCGAGCTTCCTTACCTATATCAACGAACGCCTCGGCGGCTTCGAGCCCGGCGGCCCGCGCGGCAGCCCGTGGGCCGGCTCGCGCGAGGTGAAGGCCTTTCCAGAATATTACGAGGCGATGGCGCGCGGCGGCGGCGGTCCGGCCGCGTCCGTCAAGATGGTGTGCCGCTCGCCGATCACCTACAAGGGCGGGACGGCGCTGAAGAACGATCTCGAGAATTTCAAGGCGGCGCTCACAGGCGCCGATGCCGCCGAGGCCTTCGTCCCCGCGATTTCGCCCGCCAATGTCGAGGAATGGCAGAAGAACGAGTATTACAAGTCCGAGGAAGAGTATCTCTACGCCATCGCCGATGCGATGCATGTCGAATACAAGGCAATCGTCGATGCCGGCTTCCTCTTGCAGATCGACGATCCGCGCTTCGCCACCTATTACGCGATGAGCGAGGTGACGCTCGAGGAATGCCGCAATTGGGCCGAGCGCCGCGTCGAGGCGCTGAACCACGCGCTCAAGGGTATTCCCGAGGACCGCATCCGCTATCACACCTGCTACAGCATCAATATGGGGCCGCGCACGCACGATATCGAATTGAAGGATATCGTCGACGTGATGCTGAAGATCAAAGCCGGCGCTTATTCCTTCGAGACCGCCAATCCGCGGCACGAGCATGAATGGCGCGTTTGGGAAACGGCGAAGCTCGCGGACGGCAAGATCATCATCCCCGGCGTCATCTCGCATACGACGGTGCTGGTCGAGCATCCGCAGTTGATCGCCGATTGGATCGTGCGCTTCGCCAAGGTCGTCGGCCGCGAGAATGTGATCGCCGGCTCGGATTGCGGCTTCGCCACCTTCGCGAGCTCCAAGGAGATCCATCCGTCGATCGTCTGGGCGAAACTCGGCGCGCTCTCCGAAGGCGCGCGGATCGCGACCAAAGAACTCTGGGGGCGCGCCTAGCTTGGCGAGCGGCATGACCTTGGCGTGGCGGCTCGCCGCCGCGCTCGCGCTTTGCCTCGCCGCGACGACGGCCCGGGCCGACGCGATCAATCTCATCTTCGCGACCGGCAGCCCCGCCGGCTCGGAGGTGAGCGAGGAATTCTTCCGGCCTTTCGCCGAGCGTCTGAACGCGGCGGGCAAAGGCGTGCTGCACGTCGATTTCCGCGAAGGCAGCGCGATCTCCGATCCTGCCAAGGCCTATGACCGCGTGGTCGGCGATGCGATCCAGATCGGCTTCATGTTGCCCAATCTCGTCGCCGGCAAGTTTCCGCGCACCCAGGTCGTGACCTTGCCCTATGTCGCCGGCGACATCAGTGAATATTCCTCCCCCGCGCTGTGGCGGATTTACCAGCACGGCCCGCTCGCCAAGGAATACGATCAGGTGCGCGTGCTGGCGATCTCGACCATCAGCCAGGCCTCGATCCATATGGCAAAGGCGCTGCCTTCGCCGACCGCGCTCGGCGGCATGAAGATCATGGTGACGTCGAAGACAGCGGCCGATGTTGTCTCGCGCCTTGGCGCGGCGCCGATCTCGCTGCCGCCGTTCCAGGTCTACGAAGCGCTGTTGCGGCACACGGTCGACGGAACCGTCACCGGTTGGCCCTCCTTCCAGCCTTTCAAGCTGATCGAGGTCACGGCCTATCACATCGATGCGCCGATCGGTTCGTCGATCGCCGTCATCTTCATGGCGAAAAGCAAATACGATGCGCTGCCGCCGGCGGCGCGCGAGATCATCGACGCCAATTCCGGCGAAGCCGCGAGCCGCGAATTCGGCCGCATGTGGGATCGCGTCGCCGATCGCGCGCGCCAGCTCATCAAAGCGACGCCAGGACAGCAGCTGGTCGTGCCGAGCGCGGCCGAGGCAGCGGAAATGAAGCAGAAGACCGCGCCGGTGATCGACGATTGGCTGGCCGCGACGCCGGACGGGCGGGCGACCCTGGATCAATTCGAGTCCGCGCTCGCCGCGGAACGCGACGGGAAATAGGGGGATGGCATGACGGTCGAACCAATCCGCTACCGCGTCGGCGGCGAGAGCTTCGTCAGCGAGCTGATCTACGACGAGCGCCAATCGGGCAAGCGGCCGATCCTTTTGGTCGCACCCAATTGGTTCGGCGTGTCCCCCGACTGGACCAACCGGGCGCGGGCGCTCGCCGGCGACCGCTACGTTGCTTTCTTGGTCGATGTCTATGGCGAAGGCCAGCGGCCGCTGGACCGGCCGGCCGCCGCGGCCGCGGCCAATGTGCAGCGCGCCAACGCGCCGGAATGGCGGCGCCGCATGGCAGCGGCGCTCGAGCAGGCGGTCAAGGAAGGCGAGCGTTGCGGGGTCGCCGATACGGCCAAGCGCGCGGCGATCGGCTTCTGCTTCGGCGGCGGCTGCGTCTTCGAGCTGGCGCGGATGGGCGCCGAGCTTCACGCGGCGGTATCGATCCATGGCGACCTCATCGGCTCGATGCCGGCAGCGCCCAAGCAGATCAAGGCGGCGATGCTGGCGATCCACGGCTCGGAAGACCCGATTGCGCCGAAGTCGCGGCGCGACGCTTTCGAGGCCGAGATGCAATATTGCGGCGCGAAGTGGCAGATGCTGGCCTTCGGCGGGCTCTATCACTCCTTCACCGATGTCGGCGTCAACGTGCCGCCCGAGGCGCAATACAACGAGAACGCTGCGCGCCAGGCCTATGCCTGGGCCTATACCTTCATCGAGAACGCGTTCGCGGGATTGCTCTAACCAGGGAATGACAAAGTGAATGGCAAATTTCTGGCCGCCGTGGCGGCCATCGCATTGCTTGCGGCCGCCCAAGCCGAGGCTCAATCGGTCGCGATCAATCCCGCCCTCGCCAAGGTGATCGAAGCCGCCAAAAAAGAAGGCAAGCTGGTGCTGCGCAACGCGCCAACGGTGATGGGCGGCCCCGACGGCGCGCGCATCGCCGAGGCCGGCATCAAGGCGGAGTTCGGCGTCGATCTGCCCGTCGAATGGAGCCCGGCCGCCGCGTTCGGCCCGCTCGGCGCGCAACTGCTTCAGGAATATCAGGCGGGCACGCCGTCGAGCACCGATGTCTATTACGCGACGCCGCCGCAGATCGTGCCGCTCATGGACAAGGGCCTGTTCCAGCCGGTCGATTGGGTCGCGTTGCAACCCGAGCGCGTCCTCCCGGCGATGGTCGAGGGCGACAAGCAGGCGCTGCGCGTCTCGGTCGCGCTGCCCGGCATCCTCTACAACGTCAAGAACGCCGCCTGGGTGAAGGACATCCACACCACCGACGATCTCTTGAAGCCGGAATACAAGGGCAAATACGTGACGACGCCGTTCCTCGGCGGCTTCGACGTGCTGCTCGCCGACGATGTCTGGGGCGTGACGAAGACCCGCGCTTTCGTCGAGAAGCTGGCCCAGCAGATCTCGGGCCTCTTACCCTGCGGCGGCCAGGACCGGATCGCCGCGGGCGAATTCCAGGCCCTCGTCATCGATTGCGCCGGCACCTGGCAGAACACGCTCAAATTCCGCGACAAAGGCATCATCGACAATCAGATTGTCGACGACATGGCGCAGCGCCGCTACGCCTATCTGACGATCCTCAAGAACGCGCCGCATCCCAATGCCGGCATCCTCTTCACCCTCTACATGATCTCGCACGAGGGACAGGAGAAGGTGATGTGGGATTACTTTGGCCAGGATGTCGACACGCTGCCCGATTCGCATATGCATCAAGCGGTCGCCGCGCTGAACGCCCACGGCGTCAAGACCATCGATGTGACCATGGATTGGTGGCGCAGCCATCCCGGCATCGACAAGGCCAACGAGGCCTTGGCGAAGCTCGTCGCCGGCCACTGAACGGGCCACGGCGCTGATCGCGCGACACATCCCCGGTCCGTTTTACGACGGCGGGTTTGGAAACAATTGACCGGGCACGGCTCGGCCAGCAATTTGTTTCCATCGCGCCGCACGGGGCGCGGCGGCTCAGGAGCCCCAGTCTCCGATTGCCGCTTCGAGGGGGAGTCCGTTGGTCACGCAATCGCGCCAATCAGCCGTCGCGCTGACGGTGTTGGGGCTGCTCGTTTTGTGGGCGCTGGTCCTGGGACCGGCGCGCGCGCGGCTGCCCGCGCCAGTCCTGCCGCCGGTGCCGGAATCGCTTCTCCCGCCGCCCGACGCGCCGTCCCCGTTGCGGGATGACATCTCAACCGTCACGGCTCGGCCCGGCGATTCCCTGATGAGCGTCTTGCAGCGCGCCGGCCTCGCGCCGGCCGCCGCGCAGAACGCGACCGCGGCGCTTGCCGGCAAATGGGATCCGCGCGGCTTGAAGATCGGGCAAGAGATCGCCGTGACTCGCGACCAGGACGGAAACAAAGAGCTTCGCCTGTCGCCCGATTTGCAGCGCGACCTCGTCATGTCGCGCGGCGCCAACGGCGTCTTCACCGCCGCGCTCTTGCCGCGCGACATCCTTGCCGTGCCGCTACGCGTCGCCGGCACGATCGGCTCGAGCTTCTTCGCCGCCGCCGCCAAGGCCGGCCTGCCGCAAGCGGCGCTCGCCGAGATGATCCGCGCCTTCAGCTACGACGTCGATTTCCAGCGCGAGGTGCAGCCCGGCGATCGCTTCGAAGTGCTGTTCGATCAATTGATCGATGCGCGCTCGGGCAAGATCGTCGGCAATGGCGAGATCGCCTATGCCGCGCTGACCCTGAGCGGCAAGCTCCTGCCGCTCTATCGCTTCACGCCGCCCGGCGGTCTGGCCGGCTTCTATAGTTCCGACGGTGCCAGCGTAAAAAAGGCGCTGCTGCGGACACCGGTCGACGGCGCGCGCATCAGCTCGGCCTTCGGCCTGCGCAAGCATCCGATCCTCGGCTTCACCCGCATGCATCAGGGCGTTGATTTCGCGGTGCCGGCGGGCACGCCGATCCTGGCCTCGGGCGACGCCGTCGTCGCATCCGCCGGCTGGAGCAACGGCTAGGGCAATCTCGTGGTGCTGCGCCATGACGGCAGCTACTCGACCGCTTATGGACATATGAGCCGCATCGCCAAGGGCATCCGGCCGGGAACGGTCGTTCAGCAAGGTCAGGTGATCGGCTATGTCGGCATGACCGGCCTCGCGACCGGCCCCCATCTCCACTACGAGGTGCGGATCGACGACCGGCCGGTCAATCCGCTTGAGCTGCGCATGGAAACGGCGCAGCGGCTGCGGGGCCGCGCGCTGGCCGAATTCCGTGCCGACGAGTTGGTAGTCGCCCAACGCCTCGCCAGCTTGCGCAGCGCGACGCTCGCCCGCGACTGATCCCTATTTCCGCGCCATGTCGGGACCGCCGATGAAAAAACGGTTCCAGGTCGGCGTGATCAAGATCTCGTTGATGCATACCCGCGCCGGCATCTCGGCGACGAAGCGGATGGTCTTGCCGAGATCCTCCGCTTGCAGCATGCGGTCGATCTCTTCCCGGCTCGGCGCGACCGGCCGGTGGCGCAGGATCGGCGTCGCGACCTCGCCCGGGTAGACGCAGCAGGCGCGGATGCCGTTGACGCATTCCTCGTCGTTGAGCGAGACCGTGAGCGCCGCGAGCGCGGTCTTCGAGGCGTTGTAGGCCGGGCCGGTGAGATATTCCTCGTAGCGGCCGGCCCAGGACGAGATGTTGATGACGAGCCCGCTCTTTTGCGCGCGCATCGCCGGCAGCACGGCATGGATGCAGTAGAGCGCGCCGCTGAGGTTGATGCCGGTGATGTGATCGAAACTGTCGGGCGTCATCTGCTTCCAGAGACGCGTCGCGAGGTTGAGTCCGGCGCTGTTGACGAGGATGTCGACACGGTCGTGCCGCGCGAGGATCTCGGCGCCGAGCTTGGCAACGGCGTGCTTGTCGGCAACGTCGAGCAGCGCCGCCTCGGCCTTGCCGCCGGCGGCGGTGATGAGCGCGACGGTTTCGCTGAGCCCGGCCTCGGTGCGGCCGGTGACGATCACGCTCGCGCCCGCCGCCGCCAGTTCCTGCGCGCCGGCACGGCCGATGCCGCTACCGGCGCCGGTTAGCCACGCGACTTTGCCCTGCAACGCGCTCATCCGCCTGTCTCCCATCCCGCGAGCGCATGATGGCGGCGGCGCGTTCGGCTGGCAATGTCAGCGCAGGCTGACGTCGGTCGCGCCGGTTGCGGACCCTTCGCGGTCGAAGTTCCAGATGCCGGTGATCGGCGTCTGGCCGACGCTGTTGGCCAGAGGCGGCAGGCCGTACATCGCGAGGATCGTGCGCAGCACGGTATAGTGATTGATCCGCTGCGGGTAGCGCCCCGGCGTCACATGCGCGCCGACGATGATGGTTGGGATGCGATTCTGCGCGCCGTCATCGTCCTCGTCGAAGGTGACGATCAGCAGCGAATTGTGGGTCCGCGCCCATTGCGTATAAGCCGCGAGATGCTTCTCGGCCCAGTCGTTGCCCTGCTCGATCGTGCCGTCATGCATGTCGTCGTCGAGATCGGGCACGACGAAAGCGACCGTCGGCAGATCGGCGAAATTCGCGGGGAAGCGCGCCAGCGTCCGCTCGACGCCTTGCGAATCGGCAAAAGATTCCCAGGGATTGTGTTTGCGCGGCGAGCCCGGCTCGACATAGCCGATGAAAGTCTTGTGCGCGGCGAGCAAAGCACCGGCGAGCGTCGGCGCGTTGTAGCTGTGATAACCGTCGTCGCGGATGCCCTGGGTCGAGCCGCTGAACAACGCGAAATAATTGGGCTCGCTGGGATGGGTGATCGCGAAAGCGTTGGTGAAGTTCGCGCCTTGATCGGCGAGACGACGGAGGAACGCGGTCTGTCCGCCATCCATGATCTGATCGTAGGAATGATTCTCCATCATCACCACGATGACGTGATCGGGTGCGGGCAACTCGAGCGGAGACGTATCGGCGAAAGAAGGAAGAGACGAGACAAGCATCGCGGCAGCAAAAGCCGCGAGCAAACCGTACCATTTCATCGATCACAGCCTTCGACGCCGCCAGCCTGGGCAGACCCAGAACGCCCGGGTCAGCTAAATCCCGCGAGCGGCGATAAGGCTAATTTATGGCATATTCGAGAACTGCGGCAACTGCGACAGATCGCGCGCGATGCCATTGCCTCGCTCAAGCTTTGCCTCGGGCGAAAGCTGCGAGAGGCGGTGCCAAAGGTAGCAGGCCGCCGCGATGCCGCCGAAAAACGCGCCGACCAGCAACGGCGTCAAATAGCCAAGCCACAGTATCGGCACCAGTACGAAGAGGATGTCGTCGAAATCGAACCCATGGCGCGACGGCACGGTTTTCTGGCCAATCCGCAGCTCGAGCGCTTCGGCGAGGATGCCGGCGGCGGCGATCGCCACAGTGGCGACCGCGCCGATCGCCAGCGACCACTCGCCGAGCATGCCGCCGTGCAGACTGACGCCGATGGCGAAGAAGATCACTGCGTTGATGACGACATCGCCCCAATAGTCGAGCCGCCGGCCGCGTTCGGTGCACCGACGCGTGAGCCGCGCGAACTCGCCGTCACCGCGATCGAGCACGGCCGAGACCAGCCACAACAGCGCCGCCGCACGGTTCCAGTCCGATCGTCCGACGCAGCAGGCGACACAGGCGCCAAGACCGGTGGCAATGCGCAGCCAGGTGATGCTGTTCGGCGTGAGGCGCGTTGCCGCGAACGGACGCAGCAGCGCGCGGGCGAAGCGGCGCACATAGGAATTGGAGTGGCTCGACGGCGCCGTGACCGGCGCCGCGGGCTGTGCGACGGCCGCGGCGAGCAGTTGCCGCAGCTCGACCGCTTGCCAGCTGCACAGCGCCGGCAGTCCCAAGACGATCTGGCGCACGCGCTTCACCAGCGAGAGCGCGAGCGCGGTCTCAGCCGGCACGCCGAGCGCGCCGCCGATCGCGATATAGGCGCCCTCTTGGACGCCGAGCGCAGCCGGGACGAAGAAGCCGAGGCCGGTGATCGCCTGGCTGAGGCTTTCGAGCACGAGCCCCCCCGACAGGCTGATCGGATGGCCCATGAAGGTAAGCGCCAGCCAGACCTCGCCCGCGCCGACGATCCAGCCGGCGAGATGCCACCCCACGGCGGCAGCGACGCGCTCGGGACGATAGATCGCGCGGATCGCTTGCGCGAAGCGCTCGATCTGGCGGAACAGCGGCTGGCGGCCGCTGACGATCCACGCGGCGATACGGCGCTCGATATCGCGGAACCATCGCGTCTGGCGTGCGAGGAACAACGCCGCGAGACCCGCAATCACAACAAACAGCGCCAGTGAGACGGTCTCGGTGAGCCGCGTTCTGCCGCCAATGGCGAGCATCAACGCCAAGCCGATCACGGTGAACGGTATCTGGCTCAGCGCCTCGGTCAGCTTGTCGAGCACGACGCTGCCGCCAGCGCGCTCGGCGGGGATGCCGCGCAAGGCGAGCATGCGCGCGCCCACAACTTCGCCGCCGACCTGCGCGACCGGCAACAGCAGATTGGTCGCCTCGCGCACCCATCGCGCCCAGATGAAATCGAGCAGCGATGCGCCCGCCTGGTCTCGCAATAGAACGCGCCAAGCGATGCCGTCGCAAGCGATCACGACCACATGCAGCGCAATCACGAGGCCGAGCGCCGAGCCGAGCGTCGCGAAATCGCCGATGATGTCGCCGGCACGCTCGTTCCGGATCACCCAGGCAAGGATGACAACAAAGCCGACGATCGCCGCCAGCCCGACCGCAACGTGCCAGCCGCGTTGCGACAAACTCCGCCGCGGCTGAAGTGAAGTTACGGTGCTCATGAACGCCGACCCGCAAGAGCAACGGCCGATATGCCGCCCACGAGTGAACCCGGGTGCAAATGATCCGTTCCGCAAAAGCGCGCGATCGCGCGCGCTTTACGGCAGCTTTACGGTGAGATTGGGATCAGTGCGACGACACTGCGACGCAAACACCTCGCCGCCGATCGAAGGGCAGGCGAAGGCAACAGTTACGCCGCTACTGCTTTCGCCTGACCATCGCCGGTGATCTTGAGAGTGTCTTCGCCGCTGGTTGTCACCTTGACGGTTTCGCCATCGACGATCTGTCCGCTCAGAATCATCTCGGCGAGCGGGTTCTGCAGCTCGCGCTGGATCACGCGCTTCAAAGGCCGCGCGCCATAGACCGGATCGTAGCCAACCTCGGCGAGCCACTCTTTCGCCTTGTCGTCGACCACGAGGGTCAGCTTGCGGTCCGCGAGCAGCTTCTGCAAACGCTGCAGCTGGATCGCGACGATGCCTTTCATGTCGGCGCGCGATAGGCGATGGAACACCAGGATCTCGTCGAGCCGGTTGAGAAATTCCGGCCGGAACGCGCCGCGCACGATCGCCATCACCTGATCGCGCGCCTTGCGCATATCGGCGTCCTCGGGCAATGCCGCCAACACCTCGCTGCCGAGATTGGAGGTCAGCACGATCAGCGTGTTGCGGAAATCGACGGTACGGCCCTGACCGTCGGTCAGGCGGCCGTCGTCGAGCACCTGCAGCAGCACGTTGAAGACGTCGGGATGCGCCTTCTCGACCTCATCGAAGAGGATCACCTGATAGGGCCGGCGTCGCACCGCCTCGGTAAGGCTCCCGCCCTCTTCATAGCCGACATAGCCCGGCGGCGCGCCAATCAGCCGCGCGACCGAGTGCTTCTCCATGTATTCCGACATGTCGATGCGCAGCATCGCCTGCTCATTGTCGAACAGGAACTCGGCGAGCGCGCGGGCAAGCTCGGTCTTGCCGACGCCGGTCGGCCCCAGGAAAAGGAACGAGCCGATCGGCCGGTTCGGATCCTGCAAGCCGGCGCGCGCGCGCCGGATCGCATTGGCGACCGCCACCACCGCCTCGTCCTGGCCGACGACGCGATGCTTCACGTTGTCTTCCATGTGGAGGAGCTTGTCGCGCTCGCCTTCGAGCATCTTGTCGACCGGAATGCCGGTCCAGCGCGAGACCACGCCGGCGATGTGCTCGGCGGTCACCGCCTCCTCGATCATGCGATGGCTCTCGGCTTCCTCGGCCGCTTTGAGCTTGCGATCGAGATCGGGGATCACGGCATAGGTAAGCTCGCCGGCGCGCGTGAAGTCGCCCTTGCGCTGCGCCTGCTCGAGTTCGATGCGTGCCTGATCGAGTTGCTCTTTGAGCTTCTGCGCCGACGCCATCTTGTCCTTCTCGGCGTGCCACTGCGCGGTCAGCTCGGCGGATTGCTTCTCGAGTCCGGTCAGCTCCTCGACCAGCTTCTCGAGCCGGTCCTTCGACGCCGCGTCGGTTTCCTTCTTCAGCGCCTCACGCTCGATCTTGAGCTGGACGATGCGGCGATCGAGCTCGTCGATCTCCTCGGGCTTCGATTCGGCTTCCATGCGCAGGCGCGACGCGGCCTCATCCATGAGGTCGATGGCCTTGTCGGGCAGGAAACGGTCGGTGATGTAGCGATTCGACAAAGTCGCCGCGGCGACGATCGCAGCATCGGTGATGCGCACGCCGTGATGGACCTCGTATTTTTCCTTGATGCCGCGGAGGATCGAGATCGTGTCCTCGACCGTCGGCTCGGAGACGAAGACCGGCTGGAAACGCCGCGCCAGCGCAGCGTCCTTCTCGATATGCTTCCTGTATTCGTCGAGCGTAGTCGCGCCGACGCAATGCAGCTCGCCGCGCGCCAGCGCCGGCTTCAGCATGTTCGAGGCATCCATAGCGCCGTCGGCCTTACCGGCGCCGACGAGGGTGTGCAGCTCGTCGATGAAGACGATGATCTCGCCTTCTGAGGCGGTGATCTCGGCGAGCACGGCCTTGAGGCGCTCTTCGAACTCGCCGCGGAACTTCGCGCCCGCCACCATCGCGCCGAGATCGAGCGCTAAGAGGCGCTTCTCCTTGAGGCTGTCGGGCACGTCGCCATGGACGATGCGCAACGCTAGCCCCTCGACGATCGCGGTCTTGCCGACGCCGGGCTCGCCGATCAGCACGGGATTGTTCTTGGTGCGTCGCGACAGCACTTGGATCGTGCGACGAATCTCCTCGTCGCGTCCGATCACCGGGTCGAGCTTGCCGTCGCGCGCCGCGGCGGTGAGGTCGCGGGCGTATTTCTTCAGCGCGTCGTAACCTTCCTCGGCCGAGGTGCTGTCGGCCTTGCGGCCCTTGCGGATCTGCTCGATCGCGGCATTGAGCGATTGCGCCGATATGCCGGCCGTGGCCAGCGCCTTGGCGGCGGGCGTGTTGCGGTCAAGGGTCATCGCCAAGAGCAGCCGCTCAACGGTGACGAAACTGTCGCCGGCCTTGTCGGCGAGCTTCTCGGCCTCGGCGAACAGCCGGTTCAGTTCAGTGGAGAGATAGACCTGGCCGTTGCCGCCTTCGACGCGCGGTAGCTTGTCGAGCGCGGCATCGACCGCGCTTGCGACCGCTTTCGGTTCGCCGCCCGCGGCGCGGATCAGATTGGCGCAAAGCCCTTCCTTGTCCTCGATCAGAACCTTGAGCAGATGGTCGGGCGTGATCTGCTGCTGCCCGCGGCGCTGCGCGAGCGTCTGCGCTGCCTGCACGAATCCCTTGGCGCGCTCGGTATATTTCTCGAAATCCATCGTAACCCCTCCCGGAACGGCGCAGGCGGTCCCTCAACGAGGCAACCATCCGTCGTCTTCCGCCTGAAGATATGGGGTCGCGGCAGCGTCCGGCCAAGAGCAGGCCGGCGGCGTTAACGATGTTCCGGGACCGCCGAAAAGCGGCCGATCGGCTTGGAATCCGGGGCCTTAAAGGGCGGCCGGACCGTCGGCCTCATCGCCGGCCGATTCCGGGATCATCGGCTGCGGCTGGCCCGAAGACTGGGGCTGCGCCTGTTGCGGCTGGGACTGCTGGCCATCGCCGAATTCGCCCTCGCCGTCCATGCCGTTCATTTCGGTATCCGCCGGCGTCATAGGCCGCGGCGCCATGTGCTGGCCGTCGCCATTGGCCTGCATGATCCGATAATAGTGCTCGGCGTGCTGATAGAGGTTTTCTGCGGCGATTCGATCGCCGGCCGACGACGCCTCGCGCGCCAGCGCGATATAGCGTTCGAAAACCTGATAGGCATTGCCGCGGATTTTGACGCTGGGGCCGTTGCTGTCGAAAGTCTGCATCCGATGCGGCGGACGCGGACCGCGGTTATTGTTGTTGTTATTGTTGTTGTTGTGGCCGCCCATGTTGTTGGGATTGTGGTTACGGCCCCGGCCACGCTTGTTCTGACCTGGTCTCATGACACCTTTGAAGTCTTGATGCATGTGCTGTCGATCTACCGTTTCGTTGTTCTTTAGAGGCCCCTTAGCGTCCGAATTCGTACAGGACGCCTTTGCGGCTTGGGGGAGTTGCCGGCGCCTCAATGGCGCTGAGCCTCGTGGCTCCAATCATTTTCCGAGGGTCACCCTAGACGGGAAGGGCTCAATGAATCCAATGGTTTTTTTAACCGACACGGGTTTTCTGTGATTGATTTTTCAGAGCGTTGCAACGACGCAACGCTCGATATCCGCTAGGTCCCGCCTTACTGCCGCGATCGTTAATCCCGCCTCGCTAAATATTCGCGCTGCTTGCGATGCCTGACCGGCACCCACCTCGATATAAGCGCGGCCCAAAGAAGCCAAAGAACGGCGGATCGCAGGGCCAAGAGCGCGGTAGGCGGCAAGTCCATCGAAGCCGCCATCGAGGGCGATAACCGGATCGAATTCCCGCACCTCCAGCGGCAACCGTCCGATCTCGCTGCTTGGAATATAGGGAGGATTGGCAAGGATTACATCAGCGGGCTGGTCGATTTGGCAATCCCAGCCGCCCAGCTGGAATTTGGTCCGGGCGGCGAGACCGAGCGCTGCGGCGTTGCACCGCGCCATCGCCAAGGCTCCCGGCGCGATGTCGATACCGACCCCCCGTGACGATGGGAGCTCGGAGAGGAGCGCCAAAAGCAGGCACCCTGTCCCGGTGCCGTAGTCCACGACCCGCAACCTATCGGCGCGGCCGGGAAGGTCGGCGAGGGCCGCCGCAACGAGGGCTTCGCTGTCGGGACGCGGATCGAGCGTATCGCCCGAAAGAGCGAAATCGAGGCTCCAGAATTCGCGCCGGCCACGCAACCGCGAGAACGGCTCGCCGCGCGCCCGCCGCGCGACGAGTTGCTCGGCCGCGGCCAGAGCCCCGGATTCGACCGCACGCTCCGGCCAGCCGAGCACCGCTGTAGGCTCGGTGGACAACGCCAGCGCCACCACAAGACGCGCTTCACGGCGCGGCTCGGCGATGCCAGCCGCGGCGAGCTGCTTTGCCGCCGCGGCGAGCAACGCGCCGACCGTCGCCGCCGCCGCGGTCGAAGACGTCGCGGCGCTCATTCGACTTCCGCGAGCCGCGCGGCCTGATCCTCGGCCAAGAGCGCATCGATGATCTCGTCGAGCGCCTCGCCGGTCATCACCTTGTCGATCTTGTAGAGCGTCAGGTTGATGCGGTGATCGGTGACGCGGCCTTGCGGGAAATTGTACGTGCGGATGCGCTCGGAGCGGTCGCCGCTGCCGACCTGGCTCTTGCGCGAGGCGGCGCGCGCCGCCTCCTTCTCCTGCCGCTCGCGTTCATAGAGCCGCGCGCGCAGCACCTTCATCGCTTTGGCCTTGTTCTTGTGCTGCGATTTCTCGTCCTGCTGCTGCACGACAACGCCGGTCGGCAGATGGGTGATGCGCACGGCGCTATCGGTGGTGTTGACCGATTGCCCGCCCGGGCCGCTCGAGCGGAAGACGTCGATGCGCAGATCCTTGTCGTCGATCTTGATGTCGACCTCTTCGGCCTCGGGCAGCACCGCCACCGTCGCCGCCGACGTATGGATGCGGCCCGACCCTTCGGTCTCGGGCACGCGCTGCACGCGATGCACGCCCGACTCGAATTTGAGACGATGAAATACAGCGCGGCCAGTGATCGAGGCGATCGCTTCCTTGAAGCCGCCGATGCCGGTCTCCGAAAGATCCATGATCTCGAAGCGCCAGCCATGGAGCGCCGCGTAGCGCTGATACATGCGGAAGAGCGCGGCAGCGAACAGCGCCGCCTCCTCGCCGCCGGTGCCGGCGCGCAGCTCGAGGATCGCGTTGCGCTCGTCGGCTTCGTCTTTCGGCAGCAACAGCAGTTTGATTTGCTGCTCGAGCTCGAGGATGCGCTTGTCGAAGGTCCTGAGCTCGGCTTCGGCGAGCGCCTTCATCTCGCTCTCGCCTTCGGTCGCGAGCAATTCGAGGTCCGCATGCTCGGCGCGCGCGCGCTGCCAGGTCTCGATGCTTTCGACCAGCGGCGTCAGCTCGCTGTATTCCTTCGAGAGCTTGGCGAACTCGCCGCCGCGCGACGGATCGGCAAGCGCGTCGCGCAGCTCGGCGTGGCGACGCACCACTTTCTCGAGCTTTCCTTCGAGCGGCGTCGGCTGCGGCATAATCGTCTCGCGCTTCAGCGGAAGCCGGCGAGACGCCCGCTCAGCTCGGCCAGCGGCACCTCGACCTGCTCGCCGCTGTCGAGGTCGCGAAGGGCGGCGGCCTGACGCGCGATCTCGTCGTCGCCGAGGATCACGGCGGCGCGCGCCTTGATCTTGTCAGCACGCTGCAGCCGCCGGCGCAGATTGCCGGAATAGCCGAGCTCGACATGGAAGCCGTCGCGGCGCAGCGACTGCGCGAGCTGCAGCGCCAACGTCTCGGCCGACTTGCCGAGCGGCACCAGCGCGATCGGCCGCGGCGGAGGCGGCGGCTCATCAATCAGCAGCGCCAGCCGCTCGATGCCGGCCGCCCAGCCGACGCCCGGCGTCTCCGGCCCGCCCATCACCCCCATCAGCCCGTCATAGCGGCCACCGCCGAGGACGGTGCCTTGCGCGCCGAGGGACGTGGTGACGAATTCGAACGCAGTGTGGCAGTAATAGTCGAGACCGCGCACGAGGCGCGGGTTGAGCGCGAAGGTGATGCCGAGCGCTTGCAAACCGGCGCAGACCTCGGCGAAGAAATCGCTCGCCTCGGGCGTCAGGTAATCGGCGAACGACGGCGCGCCGGCATTGACGCGCTTGTCGCTTTCGTCCTTCGAATCGAGGATGCGCAGCGGATTGGTCTCGAGCCGGCGCTGGCTGTCCTCGGAAAGGCCGCTGCGATTGCCGCCGTAATACGCGACCAGCGCCGTGCGATAGGCGGCGCGGCTGGCGCTGTCGCCGAGGGTGTTCAGCTCGAGCACTGTATTCTTCAGCACGCCGAGCGCCTCGATGATCTCGGCCCCCAGGGCGATCAGCTCGATATCGGCGGTCGGCTGCGCCGCGCCGATCAGCTCGATATCGATCTGATGGAACTGGCGGAAGCGGCCCTTCTGCGGCCGCTCATAGCGGAACATCGGTCCCGCCGCGAAGAACTTCAGCGGCAGGCTTTGGGTAAGACCGTTCGAGAGCACCGCGCGCACGATTCCGGCAGTGTATTCCGGGCGCAGCGTGATCTCTTCACCGCCGCGATCCTCAAAAGTGTACATCTCCTTCGAGACGATATCGGTCGACTCGCCGATCGGCCGCGCGAACACCTCGGTGAATTCGAAGATCGGCGTCGCGATTTCCTGATAGCCGTAGCGCTCGGCGATACGGCGCGCGGTCTCGATGACGGCGCGATGCCGGCGCAGGGCGTCCGGTAGGAGATCCTGGGTGCCGCGAACCGGCTGGAGACCGGCCATCGAGTTAGGCGACGGGCTCCGCCGCAGCTTCCTTGGTGGCCGCTTCGATCTCCGCCGCCTTTTTCTCGACCAGCGCGACCAGATGGTCGACGATGCTTTCGTCCTTGAGGCGATGCGCCGGCACGCCGGCGATATAGACCTGATGGGTGCCGTTGCCGCCGCCGGTGAAGCCGATATCGGTCTCGCGCGCCTCGCCCGGACCGTTGACGACGCAGCCGATCACCGAGAGCGTGATCGGCGTGGTGATATGCGCCAGGCGCTTCTCCAGCGCCTCGACGGTCTTGATGACCTCGTATTGCTGGCGCGCGCAGGACGGGCACGAAATCACGGTGACACCATGGCGGCGCAGGCCGAGCGACTTCAGGATGTCGTAGCCGACCTTGATCTCCTCGACCGGATCGGCCGAGAGCGAGACGCGGATCGTGTCGCCGATGCCGGCCCACAGCAGCGAGCCCATGCCGATCGCCGATTTGATCGTGCCGCTCATCAAGCCGCCGGCCTCGGTGATGCCGAGATGCAGCGGATAGTCGCAAGCTTCGCTGAGTTGCTGATAGGCGGCGACGGCGAGGAACACGTCGGACGCCTTGCACGAAATCTTGAACTCGAAGAAATCGTTATCCTCGAGAATCTTGGCATGGGTCAGCGCGCTCTCGACCATCGCCTCGGGACAGGGCTCGCCGTAGCGCTCCAAGAGGTCGCGCTCGAGCGAGCCGGCATTGACGCCGATGCGCATCGAGCAGTTGTGGTCCTTCGCCGCCTTGACCACCTCCCTGACGCGCTCGGCCGAGCCGATATTGCCGGGATTGATCCTGAGACAGGCGGCGCCGTTCTTCGCTGCCTCGATTGCGCGCTTGTAGTGGAAATGGATGTCGGCGACGATCGGCACCTTCACTTGCGGAACGATGTCTTTCAGCGCCGCCGAGGATTCCTCGTCCGGGCAAGAGACGCGCACGATGTCGGCGCCGGCGCGCTCGAGCGCCTGGATCTGCGCGACCGTCGCCTTGACGTCATGGGTCAGCGTGTTGGTCATCGACTGCACGGTGATCGGCGCGTCGCCGCCCACCGCCACCGGACCGACGTGAATTTGCCGGCACTTGCGCCGCTGAATGTCGCGATAAGGCCGCACGCTCATGGCAGGCACCTCGAAAAATCAAGCTTATGTTGCATCAATGGGTTATAGCGCTTTTCAGCGGTGCGCGAAACCCTGGCGCCCCGCGGCTTATTGGTTCGGCGCCGCTTGCTCCGGCGCCGCTGCGCTGGGAACCGTGGGGCTGGAAATCACCTGACCTGGCGGTACCACGCCACCGGTCAGATGATCGGCGTCGAGCGCGATTGTCCGCACCCGACCGCTGAGCGGCTTGCCAAGCGTGCCGTCGACTTCGAGCTCGAGACCGGCGCCGTTGCCGGTGCGCAGCGACAGGCCGCGCCGATCGGGAACACGCACCGTGTCACCCGCATGCAGGAGCCGTTCGGTCACCACCTGATCGCCATTGCGGACCTGAATCCAGCTGTCTTGGATCGCATGGATGACGATCCGCGCCGGCACGTCCGCCGGCGCTCCAAAGACCCGCGGGGGCGTGGTGCCCGGCGCCGTCGGACTGGCGGTGGATGGCGCCGCCGCGGCCCCCGCCGCCGAAGGCGCCGCCGCGATTTGCGGCGCTGGCGCGGACGCGGTCGGTTCGGTGGTCGGCGCAGACGGAGCGGGCGGCGATGGCGCGGCGCCAGGCGATGACGATGCGACTGTGGTAGACGGGGCGACTGTGAGAGACGGGGCGACCGTAGCCGGTGCCGGCGCCGATGCCGGCGCAGCCGCGACGGGCGGCGGCGAGGACGCCGCGTTGTCGGATGCCGGAGCGCCGCTCGGCGAAGCGGTTGCGGGCGCGATTGCAGATGAGGGCGCCGCGGGCGCCGCGGCAGGCGGCGTGGTCGGCGATGGCTGGCTCGCCGCGCCGAAATCCGGCGGCACCGCGCTCACGCGCTCGGGATGGGCGCGATCGCCGGTCGACACGTAGTACCAAAGGCCATAGCCACAGATCGCCAGGATGAGCGCGGCGAGCAACATCGTGCCGCCGGGGATGCTGCGCGCGGCGAGCGGGACGGGAAAGCTCAGATCGCCCGAGACCTGGAAGCCTTCGATCTCATGCTTGAAGCGCCGCACCGCCTCGTTGCCGTCGAGTCCGAGATGGACGGCATAGGCACGCACGAAACCCTGGGCGTAAACCGGGCCTGGGAGCTTGTCGTATTGGCTTTCCTCGATCGCCGCGAGATAGGCTGCGCGAATGCGCAGCGTCGCGGCGATGCGCTCGATCTCCCCGCCATAGCTCTTGCGCGTGTCGCGCAGCAGTTCGCCAATCGTGTGGCGCGGACTCGCCTCGGTTTCGGCATCGCCGTTCATGGCAGGCTGAGCTTCGTCGGTTCCGGGCTTGAGGGAGCGGCTGAAGAGCGGCATCGGTATTACGCCATCTCAGAGCGCCTCTTCGGGCGCGTACACTTGCTCTCTTTGTCTTAGCAAGTGGAGACGCTCACCGCAACGTTGTTGGTTTACAACGCGATTCCGCGATCGCGTGCAAAGGCGTGGAACTTGCCGCGGAGGCTGTGCGTGGCGACGTCCGACAAGGAGGCGATGAACTCGACGAGCGCCGGGACGTCGAGGCTGCGGATCATCGCCTTCACCGGTCCGATCGCCGAAGGCGCCATCGACAGCGTGCGGAAGCCGAGTCCCACCAGCGCCATCGCCTCGAGCGGATCGCCGGCCATCTCGCCGCATACCGCGACCGGCAAGCGATGCGCCGCGCAACCGGCGGCGATATCGCCAAGCACGCGCAGCACCGCCGGCGAGAGCGGATCATAGCGCCCGGCGAGTCGCGGATTGCCGCGATCCGCAGCGAACAGGAATTGGACGAGATCGTTGGTGCCGACGGAAACGAAATCGGCGCGGCCGGCCAGCGCCGGCATCTGCCAGATCAGCGCCGGCACCTCGAACATCAGCCCGACCGCGACGTCGACAGGCAGCGTCTCGCCGCCCTTGCGTTGGCGATCGAGCTCGAGATTGAAGATCTCGCGCGCGTTGTCGAACTCGGCGATATCCGCGATCATCGGGAACATCACCCGCAGCGAGCGACCGGCGGCGGCCCGGATCAAGGCGCGCAGCTGCTGGCGCAGCATCGCCGGACGGTCGAGCGCGATGCGGATCGCACGCCAGCCCATCGCCGGGTTCTCATCCGCGCTCGCATCGTCCATATAGGGCAGCACCTTGTCGCCGCCGATGTCGAGGGTGCGGAAGGTTACCGGCCGGTTCCCGGCCTGATCGAGAACGCGGCGATAGAGCGCGACCTGCTGCGGCACGGTCGGGAACGTGTCCCGCAACATGAATTGCAGCTCGGTGCGGAAGAGGCCGACGCCGCCGGCGGCGGTCTCTTCGAGATAAGGCAGATCGATGAAGAGACCGCCGTTGAGCAGGAGCTCGACGCGCGTGCCGTCCTTGCTCTCGGCCGGCAGGTCGCGCAGCGCCTCGTATTGCCGGCGCTGACCGAGCCGGACTTTGATGCGGGTATCGACCGCCTGGGCCACGTCCTCGTTGGGGCGCAGCACGACGGCGCCTTCATCGCCGTTGACGACCACGACGTCACCTGGCTCGACGCGGGCGAGCACGTCCTTGACCCGCCCGACCACGGGAATATCGAGCGCGCGCGCCACCACCGCGACATGGGCGTTGGGCGAGCCTTCCTCGAGCACCAAGCCCTTGAGCCGCCGCCGGTCGTAATCGAGGAACTCGGCCGGTCCCATACTGCGCGCGATCAGGATGAACTCGTCCGGCAGCTCCGCCGCCGCCGAGGGGCGCCCGGCAAGGTGGCGCTGCAAGCGGTTCGTCAGGTCCTCGAGATCCGCCAGGCGCTCGCGCAGATAGGGATCGGTCGCCTGGTTCATGCGCACGCGCATGTCGCCCTGAACCTTCTGCACCGCGGCTTCGGCGGTCAGGCCGCCTTCGATCGCCTCGCTGACGCGCTGCAGCCAGCCGAGATCGGCAGCGAACATGCGGTAGGTTTCGAGGATGTCGCGATGCTCGCCGTCGCTCGCGACGTCACTCGCCTCGAGCAGCGCGTCGATCGCGCCATGCATCGCATCGACCGCGCGCCGCAGCCGGTCGAGCTCGGCCGCGGTGTCCTCGGCGACGACCCGGCGGATGACGAGCCGCGGCTCATGCAGCACCGCCTGGCCGAGGGCGAGGCCGCCATTCAGCTTCACGCCTTCGATCCGCAGCGGCAACTGGCCGAGGCCGGCCGGCTGCTGCCGCTCCAGCGGATTGACCAGCTCGCCGGAGGCAACCAGCTCGGCGAGCACCATCGCGATCGTCTGGAGTGCTTCGATCTCGTCCTCGTCGTAGTTGCGCTCGGTGCGGTTCTGCACGACGAGCACGCCGAGCACGCGGCCCGAACGCAGGATCGGCACCCCCATGAGCGAGTGATAGATTTCCTCGCCGGTCTCGGGGCGGTAGGCGAAGTCGGGATGGCGCTGCGCATCGGCGAGCGCGAGCGGCCGTGCCGAGGCGGCGATCACGCCGACGAGACCCTCGCCGACGCGCAGCCGCGTGCGATGCACAGCTTCGGGCCTGAGGCCTTCGGTGGCGAAGAGCTCGAGC
Source organism: Allostellaceae bacterium (assembly GCA_036501365.1). Taxonomy (GTDB): domain Bacteria; phylum Pseudomonadota; class Alphaproteobacteria; order ATCC43930; family CGMCC-115725; genus CAIKMD01. The sequence continues at coordinate 115,137 of DASYAL010000078.1, forward strand.
ACCTCGCCGGCGCGCATGATGTAGCACGAACATACTTCGGCGACCATGTCCGCAGCGATGATGCGGACAATGGTGCTCAAACGCTCCTGCGCGGTCCCCTGCCCCGCCATGACGTCGCGCAGACGGCGAAGGACCAGGCGCGAGGAGGGGACCGTCTCGGTCATTTTGCTGCTTCGCTCAAGGGCGGGGGCTCGGCCAGGGCGATCCGCGTCCGCGCTCCGAGCGCGGCGACGGCCTCGGCCACCAGCTCGTCGAGTATCTCACGCGTCGATTGCTCGCGTGTGACAAAGCCGACACTCTGTCCCGCCATCAACGAGCCGCGCTCGACATCGCCTTCGATGACCGCGCGGCGGAGCGCGCCGGCCCAGAAATGCTCGATTTCGAGCTGCGCGTCCTCGCGCGTCAGCTCGCCACGCCCGAAGCGATCGATGACATTGCGCTGGTAGTCGACAAAAGCCTGCGTGCCCTCATTGGCGAGCGCGCGCACCGGTATGACCGAGAAGCGCGGATCGAGCTGCATCGAGGGCACCGCGTCACGCGCGCCGGCGCGCAAGAACGCCTGCTTGAAGCGCGGATGCGCGACCGATTCATGTGCGCAGACAAAGCGCGTGCCGAGCTGCACGCCCGACGCGCCCATCTCGAGATAGGAGACGATCGCCTCGCCGCGGCCGATCCCGCCGGCGACAAAGACCGGCACCTCGCGCAGCGCCGGCAGGATCTCCTGCGCCAACACGCTGGTCGAGACCGGGCCGATATGGCCGCCCGCCTCCATGCCCTCGATCACGATCGCGTCGGCGCCCATGCGCACGAGCTTCTTCGCGATCACGAGCGCCGGCGCGAAGCACAAGAGCTTGGCCCCGGCATCCTTGATGCGGTTGACCGTGCCGGCGCTGGGCAAGCCGCCCGCGAGCACGACATGACCGACGCCGCGCCGCGCGCACACCGCGACGAGTTCGGCGAGATCGGGATGGATGGTGATGAGATTGACGCCGAACGGCTTGGCGGTGCGCTCGCGCGTCGCTGCGATTTCGGCGTCGAGCCCCGCCGGCCGCATCGCGCCACAGGCGATGACGCCGAAGCCGCCGCCATTCGAGATCGCCGCGACCAGGCTGCGCTCGCTGACCCAGGTCATCGCCCCGCCCATGATCGCGAGGTCGCAGCCGAGGAATTTGGCGCCGCGGCGCCACAAGTGATCGAGCAGGCGGCGCGCTTCGCCGTCCGCGCAAGCTAGCGAGCCGGAGACGGGGTTAACGGCGCTCGGTGACTCGGCGCCTGCGCTCATACATCGAGGCCGTAAGCGGTGTGGAGGGCGCGCAACGCGAGCTCCGTATATTCTTCGGCGACGAGAACACTGACCTTGATCTCCGAGGTCGAAATTACCTGGATATTGATGCCCTTCTCGGCGAGCGTCCGGAACATCAGCTGCGCGACGCCGGTATGACTGCGCATGCCGACGCCGATCACGGAGATCTTGACGACGTTCGGATCGGGCTTCAGCGCCTTGAAACCGAGCTGCTTGCGGCGCTCCTCGAGCGTTTTGACGGTGCGTGCCAGATCGGCCTTGGTGACCGTGAAGGTCATGTCGGTGGTGCCGTCCTCGGCGATGTTCTGCACGATCATATCGACATTGACGGCGCTGTCGGCGAGCGGGCCGAAGATCGCCGCGGCGACACCCGGCCGGTCCGGAACCTTGACGAGAGTCACCTTGGCCTCGTCACGGCTATAGGCGATCCCGCTCACCACTTGCTGTTCCACGATCTCGTCCTCATTCACGACCATCGTTCCGGGCGCGTCGACGAAGCTCGACAGCACCTGTACCCGGACTCGGTGATTCATCGCCAGCTCGACCGAGCGCGTCTGCAGCACCTTGGCGCCGAGCGAAGCCATCTCGAGCATCTCTTCATAGGTGATTTTATCGAGCTTCCGCGCCTTCGCAACGATGCGCGGGTCGGTCGTATAGACGCCGTCGACATCGGTGAAGATGTCGCAGCGGTCGGCGCCGAGCGCTGCGGCGAGCGCCACCGCCGACGTGTCGGAGCCGCCGCGGCCGAGCGTCGCGACACGGCTGCCCGAGGCGAGGCCCTGGAAGCCGGCGACGACCGGTATCTCGCCGGCGGCGAACGCGGCATCGAGCGCCGCGGTCGGGATCGACGCGATGCGCGCCTTGCCGTGGCTGGCGTCGGTCTCGATCGGCACCTGCCAGCCGAGGAAGGAGCGCGATTTGAGCCCGAGCTCGCGCAGGGCGAGCGCGGTCAGGCCGGCCGTCACCTGCTCGCCCGAGGCGACGACGACGTCGTATTCCTGCTGATCGGGGATGGCGCCGAAGCCGTTGGTCCAGGCGACGAGCTGATTGGTCACGCCGGCCATCGCCGAGACCACCACCGCGACCTCATTGCCGGCAGCGATCTCGCGCTTGACGCGCTGCGCAACGGATTTGATCCGCTCGATGTCGGCGACCGACGTGCCGCCGAATTTCTGCACGATGCGCGCCATGCCTCGCAGCCCACTCAAGACCCGGAAAACCGGGCCAATTCTCGCTCGAAACGCCCGCAATAATCGCGTTGCCGACGCCCGCGGGCCTATACATACTCCGGTCCCGGAAGGCAATCACAGCAGGCATCGCCGCCGGAGAACCATGGCTGGGAGTCGAAGCTCGACGATCGACGCCGCCGAGGTGCAGCGCTTTGCCGCGCTGGCGCCGGAATGGTGGGACGAGACCGGTTCGTTCCGGCCGCTGCATCGCCTCAACCCGACGCGCGTCGCGTACATCCGGGACCGGCTGTCCGCTCATTTCGCGCGCGACGTGAAGACGCGTGCGCCTTTCGCCGGGCTGAGCCTGCTCGATATCGGCTGCGGCGGCGGCTTGATGTGCGAGCCGATGGCGCGGCTGGGCTTTGCCGTCACCGGTATCGATGCCGATGCGACCGCTCGCGGGGTGGCGCGCGCTCATGCCGCGGCGCATGGCATCGCCATCGACTATCGCGACGAGACGGCCGAGGATCTCGCCGCAGCCCGGCAGCATTTCGACGTCGTGCTGGCGCTCGAGGTCGTCGAGCATGCGGCCGATCCCGCACTCTTCCTCGCCACGGCGGCGAGCCTGGTCGGGCCCGGCGGCGCGTTGGCGCTTTCGACCATCAATCGCACACCGAAAGCCTACGCCACCGCGATTATCGGCGCCGAATACTTGCTGCGCTGGCTGCCGCGCGGCACGCATGACTACCGCAAGTTCCGCCGCCCGTCGGAGCTCGCGCGCGATATCCGCGCCGCGGGCCTTGCCGTCGGCGACATCAGCGGCCTCGCCTATGATCCCTGGCACGACCGGTGGCGCCTGAGCAAAGATTTGGGCGTCAACTATTTACTATTTGCCACGGTGCCCAAGTAGAAATAGAGTTATGCCGTCGCAACCGGGGGGTTTGCGATCAGGACCTCCAAGGGAGCGGCGCAAGCGCTTTGCTCGTGGGTGGTCCTATGAATGCGTTTCAGATGCCGCCCGGCGGCGGCGAACGGCTTTCCGGCAAGGTCAAATGGTTCAACCGAAGCAAAGGCTTCGGTTTTATCGTGCCGAACGACGGCGCGGGCGATGTGTTCTTGCCGCTCGCCGTGCTCGAGCGATCGGGTTTCGGCGAAGCGCCGGACGGCGCCGACATCACTTTCGAATGGGTGCAGGGGCCGAAAGGCCGCGCCGCGACGCAGGTATTGGAGCTCGATGCATCCAATGCCGCGCCGCGTCCCGCCCGCGAAGGCCGGCCGCGCCGCGATTTCGACGATGGCGGTGGCGGCGGCGGCCCAACCGAAGAGGTCGATGGCGTGGTCAAATGGTACGACCCGGCTCGCGGTTTCGGCTTCATCCTGCCCAGCGATGGCGGCAAGGACGTGTTCGTGCATGTGACGGCCCTGCGCCGCGCCGGCATCGACGATCTCCAGCCCGGCCAGAGCGTTCGCATGCAGGTTGCCCAAGCCCGCCGCGGCCGCGAAGCCGCCGCGATCCAGCTCCTTGGCTAACTGAGTCTTATCCACAGCGAATCGCATCAACGGCGGCATTTTCGAGGCCGGCCGCGGCAAAAGGATTCGCGTCATGCCTGGGGGCATGCTACTATATCTTGGGGTCGCGAGACCAATTATCCACAGGATACGGTAGGGAGGCAGGCCATGGAATCGATCTGGACGTCGGAACTCATGGGGCAACTCGCTGCGCTTTGGACCGAGGGTCATTCCACGGCCGAAATCGGGCGCCGACTCGGGATCAGCAAGAATGCCGTCGTCGGCAAGGCGCATCGTTTGAGCCTCAAGCCGCGGCCCTCGCCGCTGAAGCGGCCGCCGACTCGCCGAGTGATCGGCATCGCAGCGCCGAGCTGCACCTGGCCGCTGGGCCATCCGGGCGACACCGGCTTCCACTTCTGCGGCAAGCGGCCGATGCAGGGCAAGCCCTACTGCGCCGAGCACGCCGCCATGGCCTATGTGCCGCCGAAGAAGCAGCACAACGCGGCCTGATTTCTGCCGATCGCGCTTGTAGCCGACCTAACAAATCCTACGAGCGCGATCGGGTTATCGCGTGAGCCGCCGCATCGCGCGGTCGAGACCGTCGAGCGTCAGCGGGAACATCCGGTCGTCCATGAGTTGGCGGATCATGCCGATCGAGTGCGTGCCGTCCCAATAGCGCTCCGGCACCGGATTGAGCCAAACCGCTTTCGGATAGGCGCCGACGAGTCGCCGCAGCCATACCTCGCCGGCATCGTCGTTGAAATGCTCGACGCTCGCGCCCGGCTCCTGCAGCTCATAGGGGCTCATGCTGGCGTCGCCGACGAAGATCAGCTTGTAGCTTTGGTCGTAGGTGCGCAACACATCGACCGTCGGCATCTGGTCGCTGCGCCGGCGCTGCGCGTCGGGCCACAGCGCCTCATAGGGGCAGTTGTGGAAATAATAGAAAGCGAGATGCTTGAATTCGGACGATGCCGCCGAGAACAGCTCGGCGCAGGTGCGAATATGACCGTCCATCGAGCCGCCGATATCGAGAAGCAACAGAACCTTCACGGCGTTGTGCCGCTCCCGCAGCAGCTTCAGATCGAGCCAGCCGGCATTGCGCGCGGTCGAGCGGATCGTGTCATCGAGATCGAGCTCTAAATCGGCGCCTTCGCGCGCGAATTGCCGCAAGCGCCGCAGCGCGAGCTTGATGTTGCGCGTGCCGAGCTCGACGCGGTCGTCGAGATTCTTGAAGTCGCGCTTGTCCCAGACTTTGACCGCACGCTGATGGCGGTTCTCCTGGCCGATGCGCACGCCTTCGGGGTTGTAGCCCTGGGCGCCGTAGGGCGAGGTCCCTTCGGTGCCGATCCATTTGCTGCCGCCCTGGTGACGCTCGTTCTGCTCGCGCAAGCGCTGCTGCAGCGTCTCCATCAGCTTGTCCCAGCCGCCCATCGCCTCGATCTGGCGCTTCTCCTCCTCGGACAAAAGCTTTTCGCCGAGCCGCTTCAGCCATTCGGCGGGAATCGCGGCCGGCGTTTCGGCGAAGCTTTCGAGGCCCTTGAAATAATGCCCGAAGACGCGGTCGAACTTGTCGAGATGGCGCTCGTCCTTCACCAGCGTCGCGCGCGCGAGATAATAGAAATCGTCGACATTCCACGAGGCGATGCCGCGCTGCATCGCTTCCATCAGCGTCAGGAATTCCTTGAGCGAGACCGGCAGCTTCGCATCGCGCAACTCGAGAAGGAAGCCCTCGAGCATCAGGTCCCGCGCTCGCGCCGGTTCAGGAAGGCCAAGCGCTCGAAGAGCTGCACGTCCTGCTCGTTCTTCAAGAGCGCACCATAGAGCGGCGGGATGAGCTTTGCGGGATCGCGCTGCCGCAACGTCTCGGCCGGGATGTCCTCGACCAGCAGTAGCTTGATCCAATCCAAGAGCTCGGAGGTCGAGGGCTTCTTCTTCAAGCCCGGCACGTCGCGCACGTCGTAGAAGACCGTCAGCGCGTCGCGCAGCAGCGCCTTTTGCAGCCCCGGATAATGCACCTCGACGATGCGGCTCATCGTGTCGCGATCGGGAAAGCGGATGTAGTGGAAGAAGCAGCGGCGCAGAAACGCGTCTGGCAGCTCCTTCTCGTTGTTCGAGGTGATGACGACGACCGGACGCTGCTTTGCTTTCACCGTCTCGCGCGTCTCGTAGACGTAGAATTCCATGCGATCGAGCTCGAGAAGCAGATCGTTCGGAAATTCGATATCGGCCTTGTCGATCTCGTCGATCAACAGCACCGGCGCGACATCGGCGGCGAAGGCCTGCCACATCTTGCCGCGGATAATGTAATTGCCGATCTCCGCGACCTTGGGATCGCCGAGCTGGCCATCGCGCAGCCGCGTCACCGCGTCGTATTCATAGAGTCCTTGCTGCGCCTTGGTGGTCGATTTGATGTGCCAGGTGACGATGTCCTTGCCGAGCGCCTTGGCGATTTCATGCGCGAGAATCGTCTTGCCGGTGCCGGGCTCGCCCTTGACGAGCAGCGGTCGCTCGAGCGCGACCGCGGCATTGACGGCGACGCGCAGATCCTCGGTCGCGATATAGGTCTCGGTGCCTTCGAAACGCGCGCTCATGTTCTTCGCCTATCGATTCCGCCACAAGCCGCGCCGGAACGAACGCGCAATGCCTTCGGCGCCGTAATAGTCGTAGCTTTGGCTGGTATCGGCAAGGACGTAGCCCTCGGCGACGAGGAAGCCGCCGAGATCGGTGCCGCTCGAATCGGTGCAAATCGCGGCCGGGCTGCCGCGCTGTCCCGGCGGCACATGGCAGGCAGCGTTGGGATAGTGCCGCAGCCGCTGCGTCAGCGCGTCGCGCGCGACATCGGCACAAGAGCGATTGTCGCCAGTGCCGAGGCCGCAGTGATCGCGCGGATCGGCGACGCGTACGCCGAACAGCCGCACGCTGCGCCCGCCGACCGTGAGCACGGTCGCACCGGCGGCCTGCGCCGCGCCATTGAAGGTCACCGGCGTCGGCATCGCACCCGGTGCCGCTGCCGGAGGCGGCGGCGCAAGCGCGGCGGACGCCGGCGCAGCCGCAACCGATGTCGACGGCTTGATCTCCTTAATCGTCCGTCCCTTGCGGTCGAGCAAGGTGACGGTCGGCACCGGCGGCTCATCATTCGGAACGCTGTGGACGCTGCGCGGCGGCACGGCGATGGTCGGCAAGGCCGGAGACGCCTCAGCGGCGGCGGGAGGCGGTGCCGGTGCCGGCTGGGGCGAGGCCGCGGCTGTCGGCGGAGCTGGGGCGGGCGGTGCCGCTGCCGGCGGCGCCGTTCCGAGCGGCGGCGGCGCGGTTTTAAGGGCCGGCGCCGAAGCGGGCGGCAGGGCAACCACGGTGGTGTCGGGGGCCGCCGCCCCCTCGCCGGCGGTGAATTTGCCAAGCGGGGAATCGAGCACAGCCAGAGCGGCCGCGGCCGCGAGACCCAGTCCCACGGTGATGGCCAACGCATAATTTCGCATCGCCCAACCCTAGAATCTTTCGCCGCGACCGTCACGGCCGCGATGCGGCGGGGTCTAGCAACCTGGGCTGGGACGGGCTACATCAAGGACTTGAGAGGCCAAGCGCCGCCCCTGGATTCCCCACTAACCGGCTTTTCGCTTGACAAACCGGCTCCTGGCCTGCGCCATACGAACAACTAATCGCTGAATTTCAAGGATTCGCCATGGGCTCGTTCAGCTTGATGCATTGGATGATCGTTCTCCTCATCGTCCTGCTCCTCTTCGGGGCCGGCAAGCTGCCGCGCGTGATGGGCGACTTCGCCAAGGGCATTAAGGCATTCAAGGCCGGTATGAAAGACGAGGGCGAGGACGAAGTGGTGGTATCGCCGCCGCCGCAGGTGACGCCGCCCACGGCCGCGACCTCGACCGTGAAGCCGGAGCACGCGACGCAAGACCGGGTCTGACCCGGTCACCGGGGCCGCTTTGCTCCGCTATTCTCAGCTCGTCGGGGCGCTGCCGGCAGTCGTGCCGTTCGTTCCACCCGAGGCCTTCGAGCGCCGTCTCGGCCATCCGATCAAGATCCGCATCGGTGCCAATGAGAGCGCTTTCGGCCCATCACCGAAAGCCGTTGCTGCGATCAATGCCGGCGCGCGGCGCATCAGCTGGTATTGCGATCCCGAAGGCTTCGAGCTGCGCGCGGCGCTCGCCAGGCAACACGGCGTCGCGCGCGAGAATATCGGCCTCGGCGTCGGCGCCGACGACATCTTGAGCCTCGCCGTCCGCTGCGTCATCGATCCCGGCGCGCCGGTGGTGATGTCGCGCGGCGCCTATCCGACCTTCGCCTTTCACGTGAACGGCTTCGGCGGCAAGTTCGTCACCCCGCCCTACCGCGATTTCCGCAATGACCCTGCGGCGCTCGGCGAAGCCGCCGCCAAGTCCCAGGCGCGGATGGTCTATCTCTCCAATCCCGACAACCCGACCGGAAGCTGGGTCGCCGCCGAAGAGCAACTCGCGATCCTCGTGCGGCTCGCGCCGGGCGCGGTGTTAGTGCTCGACGAGGCCTATAGCGATTTCGCGCCGCCGGGCAGCCTGCCCGCGCTCGACCCCGAGGATGAGCGCGTTATCCGCGTGCGGACCTTCTCGAAGGCGCATGGCATGGCAGGGGCGCGTGTCGGCTACGCGATCGCCTCGAAAGCGATCATCGCCGCCTTCGACAAGATCCGGCACCATTTCGGCGTCTCGCGCCTGTCGCAGGAGGCTGCGCTCGCCTCGCTCGGCGATCAGGCCTTCATTGCCGATGTCGTGCGCCAGGTGAGCGAGGGGCGCCGCGATTATACGGCGCTGGCCGAAAGCCTTGGCCTCCGGGCGCTGCCCTCGTCGACCAATTTCGTCGCCATCGATATGGGCAGCGGCGACCGCGCACGGGCAACGCTGGCGCGGCTACTCGAAGACGAAGGTGTGTTCCTCCGCATGCCGGGCGTCGCGCCGCTCGACCGCTTGATCCGGGTTACGGTTGGGACGCCGCCTGAGCGTCAAGGTTTTGCGGCGGCGCTGAAACGGGTCGTGGCGAAGCGATAGGCTTTTGGTAAGCCGATAAGAATTCGCCGAGGAAATTCTCCATCCCCTCGGGATTGTCGCGTGCCGGCGGCGTATCGCCGGCGACATAGCCGAGCGCGGCAAAGGGCTGCACCAGATCGGCATCGCGCGACAGCACATAGACCGGCACCGTCCAGGGCTGGCCGGCGACGCGCGTGATCTCGGGCGGCTGATGATCGCCGAGCATGATCACGAGCGAATCGCGGTCAAGCCCTTTGAGCCACGCGCCAAGCGTTTTGAGATCGTAGGCGATGCTGTCGAGATACGGCCGATCGAGGTTGTTCCAATCGGGCGGCGCATAGATGCGCGGCCAGTCGGCATCCGGCACGGTCTTGAAGTCGCCGGCATCCTGCCAATCGCCGAGATAAGGCGGCACCGGCGCGAACGGCGTGTGGCTCGACACCAGGACGATCTGCGCAAAGAGCGGCTTGTGATCGGGACCAAGCTCATGCGTCGAGAACTGGCGCAACGTGAACTGGTCGGGAATATCGAACCAGCCGAATTCCGGCCCGCCATAGCCAAGATCAGCCGAGAAATAATGCGCATCGAAGCCCCAAAACGACGCTTCCGGATCGGGCTTCTTGATGCCCGGCATGACTTCGACGGTGCGATAGCCGGCGGCGGCGAGATAGCGCGGCAGGCTTTTGCGCGGGCTGTTCAGCAGCAGTTCGTTCGCGAGCGCGTCGAGCTTGACCCCGCTGGCCAAAGTGCCGTGCGCCAGCCATGAGCCGCCACCGAAGACCGGCGAGACCAGTCGGCTCGACATGAGCGTATAGCCGGCGCCTTGCACGGTCGCCGCGAAATCGGCGAGCACCGGCGCGAGAATGCGGCGATAGCCGGGATCGTCGAGCGTCACCGTGCCGTAGGATTCGATGAAGACGAGATAGACATCCTTGTCTTTCAGTCCCGGCAGCGGTCCCATCGGCAGCTGTGGCGCGCGCAGCGCGGCGGCATAGCGGTTATCGAGCCCGTGAAAGACGGCGAAAGCGCGCCAGCCATTGGCCGCTTGCTGCTCGGCGACGACCGCGGCCGCGGCGTTGATCGGCGGCGCGAACGGCATCGCCGTCAGCGCGAGGCCGAGCACGCCGACGACAAGCGCCCCGACCGCGGGCGCGGGCCGCGCCATCGCGCGCTCGATCGCGACAAGCGCGCGGCTGGTCAGCCAGAGCAGCAGCACTATGCCGAGCGCGGCGGCAACAAGAACGATGACGCCGCGTGCCCCGGCGGCGTTGAGATAAAGCGCGACGAGATCGGGAACGCGGGCGAGGTCGAAATAGAGATCGAGGCCGCGATCGAGGATCTGTTCGACACCGGCGGCGGCGAATTGCAGCAGCGCGAGCAGAGCGATCAGCACCGCCAAGGTCCAGCGCAGCCATGCCGGCAGCGTCCATCGCATCTGCCCGAGAAAGCCGAAGAGGACCAAGACGCCGAACAACGCGACCGGCGGCCGCAGATCGAGGCCGAAACCATGATCGCCGAAAAGCGGCACGAACAGCGCCCAGATCAGCGCGAGGCCGAGCGCCAAGCCATAGAGACCAGTGCGCGAGCGACGCATCATGGCAGCGGTGCGAACAGCGCCGCGAGGCGCTCATAATCGGCGCGCTCGTTATAGGCCTGCGCCGCGACCCGGACCCAGAGCGCGCCTTCGAGCGCGAACACCGCGGCGGCGATACCGTGACGCTCGGACAATTCGCGCATCAGCGCATTGGCGCGCGCGGCGCCGGTGTCGCCGGCCAGCGGCAGCCGCACCGTCGCCATCGCGGCGCAGGAAGCGAGCGGCCCGGTGAGCTCTGTACGCCAGCGCTGCATCAACAAGGTCGCAGCCTCGCGCGCCAAAGCCGTGTTGCGCGCCATCAATTCCGCGCCGCCGAGCGCGCGATGGAAGTCGATTGCCGCCGGCGTCGCCAGCGCTGGCGTCACGTCGCGCGTGCCGGTCCATTCGAACTCGGCGCGAAAGCCATCGCCATAGCCGTGCGAGATCGCCAGCGGATGCGTCAGCCGCTGCATCGCCGCACGTGCCCAGAGGAAGCCGCAGCTGCGCGGCGCGAAATACCACTTATGGACATTGCCGACATACCAATCGGCGCCGATCGCCGGCACGTCGAGAGCGATCTGGCCGGGCGCGTGCGCCCCGTCGATCATTACCTTGGCGCCCGCTTCATGCGCGAGCTTGGTCAGCGCGGCGGCGGGTAGCAGCAGCGCGCTATGCGAAGCGATATGATCGAAGATCGCGAGCTTGGTGCGGATACTGAGCCGGCCGGCGACGGTGCGCAGAATCGCCGCGTCATCCGCCACCGGCAGTTTGATCTCGGCCTCGATCACCCGCGCGCCGCTGCGCGAGGCCGCGTAATGCGTCGCCTTGCGGATCGCCGGATAGCTGAGGCTGGTGATGAGGATTTCGTCGCCCGGCTCGAAATCGAGCGAGCGCAGCACCGCATTGAGGCCCGAGGTCGCGTTCTCGACGAAGACGACGTCTTCCGCCGCCGCACCGACGGCCGCGGCGACCGGAACGACCGCCGCGCGTACGGCGTCGTCGATGTCGAAAGTGAGGAATTGCGAGGGATTGCGCTCGATACGCGCGCGCCAGCGATCCTGCTCTTCGAGCACGGCTTGCGGCGTCACGCCGAAACCGCCGTGATTGAGATAGGCGACGCTGGGATCGAGCCGCCAGGCCGCGCGCGCCGCCGCGCCCCAGCGAGAAGCCTGCTCCATGCGTCTTTCTTCCACGCCCGGGCCGCTGCTTCAAGTCCGCTCGATTCGTGCCTATGTGAGAAGAGCAGCAAATCTTAGTGAACGGGAGTTCATCAAATGACGGTCGCTTCCTTGCTCGGTGACAAAGGCCATCGCGTCGCCACCATCCGCACCACCGAGAAAATCACCACTGCGATCCAGCAACTCGACGCGGAGCGCATCGGTGCCTTGGTCGTGGTCGACCGCTGGGGCAAGCTCGCCGGCATGTTTTCCGAACGCGACGTCGTTCACGGGCTGGCCCGCGACGGCGCTGTCGCACTCGACTACGAGGTGCATGAGCTGATGACGCCCGATGTCACCACCTGCGCGCCCGACGACCGGATCGACACCGCGATGACGCTGATGACCACGCATCGGATTCGTCATCTGCCGGTCGTGGCCGCTGGCAAGATTCTCGGCATCGTGAGCATCGGCGACCTCGTCAAATATCGTCTCGACGAAAAAGAAGTCGAGGCGAATGTGCTGCTCGATATCGCCCGGGCGCATTACTAACCGGCTCACCACTAGCCGGCACCTCACTGACCATCGCACTTCCCCCGGCGCGGCATTGCCGCTAGGCCTGCGGGTATGCGTGTCGACGAATTCGATTTCGAGCTGCCGCGCGCGCTGATCGCCGAACATCCGATCGAGCCGCGCGATGCTTCGCGGTTATTGGTGATCGGCGATCGGCTCGCCGATCGGCGGATCGCGGACCTGCCGCAGTTGCTGCACGCAGGCGACGTGCTGGTCGCGAACGATACGCGCGTCATCCCGGCGCAACTGACGGGAACGCGCGGCGCGGCGACGATCGACGTAACCTTGCATCGCGATCTCGGCGGCGGCGTCTGGCGTGCTTTCGTCCGCGGCGCGCGCCGCCTGAAGCCCGGCGATACCATGCGCTTTGGCGAGGACTTCGCCGCCGAGGTGGTCGAGAAGACACTCGAAGGCGACGTCGCGTTGCGTTTTGCCTGCGAAGGCCCCGCGCTGAAGGCGCAGCTCGAGCGCCACGGCCGCATGCCGTTGCCGCCTTATATTCATCGCGGACGCGACGGCGAGGCGCGCGACCGGCACGATTACCAGACCATATTCGCGGCGCGCGACGGCGCGGTCGCCGCGCCGACCGCGGGGCTGCATTTCACCCCGGCACTGCTCGCCTCCTTGAAAGAGGCCGGGATCGGGCACGAAACCGTGACCTTGCATGTCGGCGCCGGTACCTTCCTGCCGGTGAAGGTCGAAGATACGGCAGATCACCACATGTATGCGGAATGGGGCACGATCGATGCCGCGACCGCGGCGCGGCTCACCGCGGCGCGCGAGCGCGGCGGCCGCATCGTCGCCATCGGCACGACCAGCCTGCGCCTGCTTGAAAGCGCGGCGGATGAGAGCGGCCGCATCGCGCCCTTCGCCAATGAGACCGCACTCTTCATCACGCCGGGCTATCGCTTTCGCGCCATCGACGTGCTGCTGACCAATTTCCACTTGCCGCGCTCGACCCTCTTCATGCTGGTCGCGGCTTTCACCGGGCTGGAGCGCATGAAGGCGGCTTACGCCCACGCCGTCGCCGAACGCTATCGCTTCTTTTCTTATGGCGATGCGTGCCTGCTGTTCCCACAGGCACCGCAATGATCGGCTTCACCGTCATCGCCAGCGACGGCGCGGCGCGGCGCGGCCGCATCGCGACCGCGCATGGCACTATCGAGACACCGGCTTTCATGCCGGTCGGCACCGCGGCGACGGTCAAGGCGATGCGGCCGGAAGAGGTCGCGGCGACCGGCGCCGACATCATCCTCGGCAACACCTATCATCTGATGCTGCGACCCGGCGCCGAGCGCATCGCCGCTTTGGGCGGACTGCACCGCTTCATGAATTGGCCGCATGCGATCCTCACCGATAGCGGCGGCTATCAGGTCATGTCGCTGAGCGCGCTGCGCGAGATCAACGAGGAGGGCGTGACCTTCCGCTCGCATCTCGACGGCGCGCGGATGGAGCTCGGCCCCGAGCGCTCGATCGCGATCCAGCGCCTTCTCGGCGCCGACATCTCCATGGCCTTCGACGAATGCACGCCGTTTCCAGCGACCGAAGACGAAGCACAGCGCTCGATGGAATTATCGATGCGCTGGGCGGCGCGCTCGAAAACGGCGTTCGCCGATCGCGACGGCGCCGGGCTTTTCGGCATCGTCCAGGGCAGCATCTATCCCGCTTTGCGCGAGCAATCGGCGGCGGCGCTCAAAGAGATCGGCTTCGACGGTTATGCAGTCGGCGGCCTCGCCGTCGGCGAGGGTCAGGAGAAGATGTTCAGCGTGCTGGACGAGACCGTGCCGGCGCTGCCCGTGGATCGGCCGCACTATCTGATGGGCGTCGGCAAGCCGGCCGATCTCGTCGGCGCGGTGATGCGCGGCATCGACATGTTCGACTGCGTGCTGCCGACCCGGTCGGGACGCACGGCGCAAGCCTTCACCCGCCGCGGTCAGATCAATCTGCGCAATGCGCGCCATGGCGAGGATTCGCGCGCGTTGGACGAGGGCTGCACGTGCGCAGCCTGTACACAGTACTCTCGCGCCTATCTGCACCACCTCGTTCGTGCCAACGAGATCCTCGGCAGCATGCTTTTGACCGAGCACAATCTTCGCTACTATGGCGACCTGATGCGAGATTTGCGCGGCGCGATCGAAAGCAAAGCGCTTGCCGATTTCGCCGCCGGCTTTGCCGCGATGCAAGCGGGCGGCGACATCCCGCCGCTCTAGAGTTCGACAGATGACCGACCCGGCCTATCGCGACCTGAAAATCCTGGGCACGCATGCCCTGCTTCCCGCGTCGCCCGAAGAGGCGGTGCTGGAGCGCGTTCCGAACCCGCATCCCGGCGAGACCTATCTCGTGCGCTTCACCGCACCGGAATTCACCTCGTTGTGCCCCGTCACCGGCCAGCCGGATTTCGCGCATTTCGTCATCGATTACGTGCCAGGCGGCTATCTCGTCGAAAGCAAGTCGCTGAAGCTGTTCCTCGGCGCATTCCGCAATCACGGCGTCTTCCACGAGGCTTGCACGCTCGACATTGCCAAGCGTGTCATCGCCGCGATCGCGCCGACCTGGCTGCGCATCGGCGGCTATTGGTATCCGCGCGGCGGCATGCCGATCGATATCTTCTATCAGACCGGCACGCCGCCCGACGGGCTGTGGCTGCCCGATCCCGGCGTCGCGCCCTATCGCGGGCGCGGCTAGACATGAAAGCAAGCGCGGACGCCAAAGCGGCGATCCGCAAGGCGGCGCTCGAGATCGGCTTCGACGCGGTCGGCTTCGCGCGAGCCGATCTCGCCGACGAGGCGCGGCAAAATCTGACCGAATTCCTGGCGCGCGGCTATCACGGCGACATGGGCTGGCTGGCTAGCCGCGCCGACGAACGCGTTGCGCCCAAAAATCTCTGGCCCGACGTCAAGACCGTCGTCGTCCTCGCCCTCAATTACGCGCCGGAAAGCGACGCGCTCGCCGGCCTCGCCCTGCGCGACACCGCGAATATCTCGGTCTATGCCCGTGGCCGCGACTATCACGAGATCATGAAGTCGCGCCTCAAGGCGCTGGCGCGCAAGATCGCCGCCGATACGTCCAGCCCCGATAAAGTCGGGCCGCTCAAAGTCTTCGTCGACACGGCGCCGGTGATGGAAAAGCCGCTCGCCATGAGCGCGGGACTCGGCTGGCAAGGCAAGCACACCAATCTGGTCTCGCGCGATTTCGGCTCGTGGCTCTTTCTCGGCGAGATTTATCTCTCGCTCGAGATCGAACCCGACGCCGCCGAGCCCGATCATTGCGGCGCCTGCCATGCCTGCCTCGACGCCTGCCCAACCCAGGCCTTCCCCGCGCCCTATCAACTCGATGCGCGGCGCTGCATCTCTTATCTGACGATCGAGCATAAGGGGCACATTCCCGCAGCGTTGCGGCCCGCGATCGGCAACCGCATCTATGGCTGCGACGATTGCCTGGCAGTGTGTCCGTGGAACAAATTCGCGCAACAAGCGCACGAGACGCGCTTTGCCGCGCGGGCGGCGCCGGCGGCCCTCGCCGAGCTCGTCCGGCTCGACGATGCGGCGTTCGGTGCGCGATTTTCCGGCACGCCGCTGAAGCGCACGGGCCGCGACCGGTTCGTCCGCAACGTCCTGATCGCGATCGGCAACAGCGCGGAGCAAAGCCTCGCGCCGCTGGTCGTCGAGCGATTGGACGACGCCTCGCCGCTGGTCCGCGCCATGGCGATATGGGCGTTGGTGCGGCTGATCGGCAAAGAGGAACTCGCGCGACTCGGCTCGACGCGCGCCGAAGTGGAAGACGACCCGGCGGTTTGCGCGGAATGGGCGCAAGCGGCGCCCTAGCCCGGCCGCTCAAATTTTGCTCAAAATCCGGATAGGCTTCGCGGCGAGGTGGCGCGCCCGGAGAGAGTCGAACTCCCAACCCCCAGATTCGTAGTCTGGTGCTCTATCCAGTTGAGCTACGGGCGCTTTGCCGCCGTCGAAGCGTGGCGACCCTAGCCGCAAGCCCCCACGATGGCAAGACAGTGACACAGCGTCGCGAAAGCGGCTTGTCGCTGCGCGCGGCATTGCTTAAGATCGCTGCCGGCGTACTATCGTTTTGTTTGGGGTCTAACATCGCGCCGAGCGATGTCGCAGTCGGGGGTAGCCTGCAAAACCGATGTCGCTTGCGGGCAGCAATAACAAAATGACACGAAGGTGGCTGTTTCGCATGCGTTGTCCGCGCTCATCATGCCTGGCGCTCCTCGCGGCGCTTGCGCTCTCTGGCTGCTCCTACACCAACAACATGCTCGATTGGGCCACAGGCACCACCGAGCCGACGAATCAGGGTACGCCGGCGAATGCCAGCATCCCGATCGCGCCGTCGGCCGCCGAGAGCAATCCGCAGCCGACCGTTACGGCGACGTCCCTGCCGGGATCGGTGAACGGCCCGGCCACTTTCGCGTCCTCCACGACCGGCAGCACCACCTTCGTCGGTCTGAAAGTGCAATCGCTGCGCGCGGAGCTAGGGCAGTTTCAGGGCAATATCGGCCGCGAGCAGCAGCAGTTGGCCGGGATCCGCCAGAGCGTAGCCGGCACCTCGCAGAGCTATTTCACCACCATCGCCGCGATCAATTCGCGGCTGCAGGCCGGCACCACGCCCGGCAATCCGCAACTCGTCGCGCAATGGGGCCAGGCGCAGGCGACGCTCGACCGGATGGATAGCGGCGTCGCGCAGTTGAACACGCTCTCGAACCAGGTCGCCGGCGACGCCTCCTACGGCAACTATCTGCTCAACGAGGTGCGCTCTGCCTACAACCTTCAGGGCGGCATCGAATCCGACCGCGATCAGCTTCATCAGATTGAGAGCCAGACCTTAGCCTCGCTCACCCAGGTCGACCAATTGCTGAATGCGTTGAGCGACGAGATCACCCGCCAGAGCGGCTCTGTCGCCGGCGAGCGCAACAATCTCGTCACCTTAGCGCTCGCCATCCAGAACGGTCAGCTTTACGGGCCGAGCCTGGCGAACCGGCAATTCGCCTCAACCGCCGCACCAGCGGCGGCAGCGCCCCGGCCGGCACCGCGTGCCGCCGCACCCGCGCCGAGCCGCAGCGGCGCCGCGCCAGCTTCGACCGAGGGACAGCCGCTGGTGGTCATCCGCTTCGACCAGCCGAATGTCGATTACGAGCAGCCGCTTTATACCGCGGTGAGCCGCGCCCTCGAGCGCAAGCCGAGCGCGACTTTCACCATCCAGGCGGTGGCGCCCAATGCCGGCTCGGCGGCGGATGTCGCGGTCAACACCAATGCATCGCGGCAGAATGCCGAGAACGTATTGCGCTCGCTGACCAATATGGGATTGCCCGCCGATCGCGTCTCGCTGGCGGCGTCGATGAGCCCGGACATCCAAAGCAACGAGGTCCGGATCTTCGTCCGGTAGGCAATGGCCGCGCCCGACGCGCCAGCCGTCCCGCCTTACGCCAAGACCTTCCCGGTCAGTTGGGACGAGCTTCATCGCCACGCCCGCGCGCTTGCCTGGCGTCTGCTCGATCTCGGTCCGTGGCAGGGCATCGTCGCGATCACGCGCGGCGGCCTCGTCCCTGCAGCCATTGTCGCGCGCGAACTCGATATCCGGCTCGTCGATACGGTCTGCATCGCCAGCTATGACGACCAACATCAAGGTGCGGTCACCGTGCTGAAGCCGGTCGCGGGCGATGGCGCCGGCTGGCTGATCGTCGACGATCTGGTCGATACCGGCCGCACCGCGCGGGTGGTGCGCGACATGCTGCCGAAAGCGCATTTCGCGACCGTCTATGCCAAGCCGGCCGGCCGCCCGCTGGTCGATACCTTCATCACCGAAGTCAGCCAGGACACCTGGATCTTGTTCCCATGGGATATCGATCTGCAATTCGCGCCGCCGATCGTCAGCGCCCGACCGGCGAAATGACGCGCCTCTTCGCCGCATTGCTGGTCGCAGGACTGTTGGCGACGAGCGCCGCCAACGCCCAGCAACCGGCGCAACAACCGGCAACGTCGCCCACACACGACAAGCGCAACATGGTCGCCGCCGCCAATCCGATCGCCGCCGCCGCCGGACGCGATATCCTGCGCAAAGGCGGCAACGCCATCGATGCCGCGATCGCGACGCAGCTCGTGCTCAATCTCGTCGAGCCCGAATCATCAGGCATCGGCGGCGGCGCGTTCCTCGTCTACTACGCGGCCAAGGATCGCCACGTCACCACCTTCGATGGCCGCGAGACCGCGCCGGCGGCGGCAAAAGGCGATCGCTTCATCGGCCCCGACGGCAAGCCGATGAATTATTTCCAGGCGCTGGTCGGCGGCCGCTCGGTCGGCGTGCCCGGCGTGTTGCGCATGCTGCAGCTCGCGCATCGCCGCTATGGCAGGCTGCCCTGGGCGAGCCTCTTTCAGCCGGCGATCCAACTCGCCGAGAGCGGCTTTCCGATTTCCGAGAAGCTTTACGGCGAGCTCGCGCGCGACAAGCTCTTCCCGCAAGACGGCGCGGCGCGCGCTTATTTCTATCAACCGGACGGCGCATCCAAGCCCGCCGGCAGCATCCTCAAAAATCCGGCACTCGCCGCGACCTTGAAAGCAATCGCAGCCGGCGGCGCCGATGCGTTCTATCGCGGCGCAATCGCCGACGACGTTGTCGCCACCGCCGATCATGCCTGGGTCAATCCCAGCGATATGACCACGGCTGATATCGCCGGCTATCACGCGATCGAGCGGCCGCCGGTCTGCGGCCTCTACCGGCAATACCGGCTCTGCGGCATGGGCCCACCGAGCTCGGGCGGCGTCGCGGTGATGGAAATCCTCGGCCTGTTGCAGCCTTTCGATCTCAAGGACCAAGTGAACACGTCCGAGGCCTGGAACCTCTTTGCTCAGGCGAGCCGGCTCGCTTATGCCGATCGCGACCGCTATGTCGGCGATCCCGCCTTCGTCCACGCGCCGATCGATGGCATGCTGAACGGCGCCTACCTCACCGCGCGCGCCAAGCTGATCGATCCAACGCATTTCGCCGCCGGCACGGTCGCGCCGGGCGAGCCGCCGGGCCTCCACGCCGATAATTGGGGCCGCGATCAGACGCCGGAATTCCCCTCGACCAGCAACATGGCGATCGTCGATCGCGACGGCAACGCGCTGGCGATGACGACGACGATCGAATTCGCTTTCGGCTCGCATCTCATGGTGCGCGGCTTCCTCCTCAACAACGAGCTGACCGATTTCTCCTACGTGCCCGAGGCCGACGGCAAGCCGGTCGCCAACCGCGTCGAAGGCGGTAAGCGGCCGCGCAGCTCGATGGCGCCGACCCTGGTGTTCGACGGCAAAGGCAAGCTCGTCATGAGCGTCGGCTCGGCCGGGGGCGCGGCGATCATCACCGACGTCGCCAAGACCTTGGTGGCGACGCTCGATTGGAACGAACCGATGCAGCAGGCGATGGACCTGCCGAATATCAGCAATCGCAACGGCGGCACCGACGTCGAGGCGACGCCGAGCGCCGATACCTTGGCGGCGGCGCTGAAAGCGGAAGGCCACGACGTCCATCGCAGCGGCCGGGCGAGCGGCCTCTCCGGCATTCGCGTCACGTCACAAGGTTTCGAAGGCGCTGCCGACGATCGGCGCGCAGGCACCGCTCTCGGTGATTGAGCTGGGCGATTGACCTCGGCGGCGATTGCCGCCAAGCAGCGGACGATGAGCGTCCCGTTATGAATCAGCCAGGCCGTCCCACCATTCGGCTGCTGCCCGGCCACGACAAACGCGCGGGCTTGGGCCATCCCTGGGTCTATTCCAACGAGATCGCGATGGACGCCGCGGCAAAGGCGCTGCCGCCCGGCAGCCTCGTCGCGCTGACGACGGCGAACGGTAAGAGCCTCGGCGTCGCGACCTTCAACCCCCATACCTTGATGGCGGGGCGGATCCTTCATCGCGACGCCGCGACACGCATCAATGCGGCATTCTTCGCCACACGGCTCGAGCGCGCGCTGGCCTTGCGCCACCGGCTTTATCCCAAACCCTATTACCGGCTGATCCACGCCGAGGCGGATGGCTTACCGGGCATCGTGCTCGATCGTTTCGGCGATGTGCTGAGCTGCCAGATCAACACTGCCGGCATGGCGCTGCTGGAAGTGGAATTCCTCGCCGCCTGCCGGCAGGTCCTGGCGCCGCGCACGATCGTGTTGCGCAACGACACCGCCGCGCGCGGCCTCGAAGGCCTCGCCGGCGAAGATCGCGTCGCCATCGGCGAGCTCAGCGCTCCGGTTGAGATCGTCGAGAACGGCGCGCGCTTCGCGATCGATCCGCTCGGCGGGCAGAAGACCGGCTGGTTCTACGATCAGCGCGAGAACCGTCTGCTCGCAAGCCGCTTCGCCAAGGGCGCCCGCGTGCTCGATCTCTATTGCTTCGGCGGTGGCTTCGGCATCCTCGCGGCGCTTGCCGGCGCCGATCAGGTGCTCGCCGTCGATCGCTCAGAAGCGGCGCTGCAGCTCGCCGCGCAATCGGCTGCGCTGAACGGCGTCGGCGAGCGCTGCCGTTTCGCCAAGGGCGATGCTTTCGACGAACTCGAGCGGCTGCACAGCCAGAGCGAGCGCTTCGATCTGGTGATCGCCGATCCGCCAGCCTTCGCGCGCTCGAAGAAGGATCTCGGCCCCGCCCTGCGCGGCTATCGCAAACTGACGAAGCTCGCGGCGGGGCTCGTTGCCAAAGGCGGCACGTTGTTCATCGCCTCATGTTCGCATCAGGTCGAGACCGAGGCGTTTGCCGAAGCGGTGCGGCGCGGCTTGGCCGACGCGCAGCGCGACGGCCGCATCATCGCGACGACCGGCGCCGCGCCCGATCATCCCGTGCACCCCTTCTTGCCGGAAAGCGCCTATCTAAAGGCGCAGCTCTTGGCCTTGGATTAGCCGGCGCGCGGCAGGCTCAGCCGAAAGATCGTTCCCGCGCCGGTGCTTTCATCGAGCGCGATGTCCCCGCCATGCGCTCGCATCACCTCGCGCGCGATGGCGAGGCCCAAGCCCGTGCCGCCCGGACGAGCGGAACCCGCGAACGGCCGGAACAGATTCTCGCGCGCCTTGGGCGGCAGACCAGGTCCGTCATCCGCGATCTCGATCAGCAGCGTCGTCGCACTTTCCGCCGCGCGCAGGCTCAGGCGATGCGCGCCGGCTTGTGCCGCGTTCTGCGCGAGATTGTGGAACACGCGATAGAGTTGATCGCGATCGGCGGCGACGATGATCGAGGGCGCGATGCGGTTGTCGATATCGAGCCGCTCGGGTCCGTCGCGGAATTCCAGCTCGGCGATCTCTTCGGCAAGGCCGGCGAGCGCGAAGCGGCTGCGATGCAGCGGCGGCGCGCCTTCGCGGGTGTAATCGAGCGTGCCGGTGGTGAGCGCGACCGCGCGATCGATCGCGGCGGCCAGGCCCGGCGCGACGCGGCGCAGCTCGGGCGCGGCGCTGGCGGCGATACCGTCGGCCAAGAGCCGCATGGTCGCGAGAATGTTCTTCAGATCGTGATTGATCCGGGTGACGGCGGCGCCGAGCGCGGCCATCCGCTCTTTCTGGGTCAACGCCTGGCGCACGGTTTCCTGCATCACTGCCAGCTCGCGCTCGGCTTGGCCGAGCTCGTCGCGGCGGTTCGCGGGCTTGATCACGCGCGTCGCATCGGCGGGATCTTCGCGGAATTTGATCATGCCTTGCGTCAGGCGCCGCATCGGCCCGACCAGCAGCCATTGGAGGCTGACATAAACCAGCGCCGCGGTGATCAGCGAGATCACCAGCGACACGCCGAAAAGCTGGCCGCCGAAAGCCCACATCTCGGCGCGCAACGGCTTTTCGTCGAGCAGCACCTCGACCGTGACGCCGGGCTCCTTCGGCGACACGTCCATCACGCGAAGGATGCGATCGTCGGTGCGTGGCAGCGCCATGACCGCGTCGCGGATGAGCGCGAACATGCCGACGCCGCGCAGATCGAAGGTCGCGCTGGGCGTGGGCGGCATTTGCGGATCGATCATCAGCGTCGCGTCTTCCTCGTGGACGGCGATGCCGTGCGCGCCGACATTGGCGAGGAGCTGATCGGCGAGCGCCTGGCTGACGTTGTTGTCGGGGGTGGCTTCGAGGGCGAAGACCGCGAGCCGGGCGGCGTCGATCCGGTCCTCGAGATAGGCGAGCCGGTCCCGCGCCACCGAGGGGACGAAGATCAAGACCTCCGACAGCATGACGAAGAACACAGTCAGGACCAGCAGCCGGGCCGACAAGCCGGTCGCAAACCGAATCCACAACCGCTTGATGCTCATATGTATTTCCCGGCTTTTTTGCCGCGGCGTTGACTTGCCGAGCGCATACTTCTATACACCGCGCTCATCCCAGTAAAGAAGGGCCGCCCGCGTGAAGCGCACCTATCAGCCGAGCAAGATCGTTCGCAAGCGCCGCCATGGCTTTCGGGCGCGGATGGCGACGGTCGGCGGTCGCCGTGTGCTGTCCAGCCGCCGGGCCAAAGGCCGTAAGCG